>CALMED010000001.1 GCA_937862815.1 uncultured Chitinophagaceae bacterium
TTCAGGAGACCCCAGGGCGGCGAAGAAGCATTTCAAACAAAAAGGAACGTCTCCCACCTGCCACGCCCCCATTCAATCCTTCATTCATTCAATCCTTCAATCCTTGACTCATTGTCTCCCCGTACCTTTGCCCCCTGAACACTTTCACACGTGATTGATCGTAAACAGGCAGTAGGACAATTTGAACGGGCGGTGCTGGTGGGACTCGTCCACAAAAACCAGGCAGAACCCCTGGTGCAGGAATACCTCGACGAGCTGGCCTTCCTGGCAGAGACCGCCGGGGCCAGCGCCGTGAAACGCTTTACCCAGAAGCTGGCGCACCCCGACAGCCGCACCTTCGTGGGCAAGGGCAAGCTGGAAGAGATCCGCCAGTACATTGAGGGCCGCAACATCGGGCTGGTGATCTTTGACGATGAACTCACCGGCGCCCAGATCATGAACATCGAAAAAGCCCTGGGTGTGTATACCATTGACCGGAGCGACCTCATCCTCGACATCTTTGCCAGCCGCGCCAAAACCGCCCAGGCCAAGGCCCAGGTGGAGCTGGCGCAGTACCAGTACCTGCTGCCCCGCCTCAAAGGCATGTGGAAACACCTCGAACGGCAGGGCGGCGGCATCGGCACCCGCGGACCGGGTGAAACGGAAATAGAAACCGACCGCCGGATTGTAAAGGATAAAATTTCGCTTTTACGCAAACGGCTGGCCGAAATTGACAAACAGTCGCTCACCCAGCGCAAGGAACGGGGCGAGCTCATCCGCGTAGCCCTGGTGGGCTATACCAACGTGGGCAAGAGCACCCTCATGAACCTGCTGAGCAAGAGCGAGGTCTTTGCCGAAAACAAACTCTTTGCCACCCTCGACACCACCACCCGCAAAGTGGTGTTTGATACCACCCCCTTCCTGCTGAGCGATACGGTGGGCTTCATCCGCAAACTACCCCACCACCTGGTGGAGAGCTTCAAAAGCACGCTGGATGAAGTGCGGGAAAGCGATGTATTGCTGCACGTGGTGGATCTCTCCCATGCGCAGTACGAAGACCAGATGCGGGTGGTGCAGAAAACGCTTCAGGAGATGAACTGTACCGACAAACCCGTGCTGACGGTGTTTAACAAGCTCGACCGCTACGAGAAAAATCATTTTGACGAGTGGCTGGACGTAGGCGTGAAGGAGATGATCCTGCGGGAGCTGCAGGAACGCTGGGAAAACGAAACCCAGGGGCATTGCGTGTTTGTATCGGCGCTGGAGCGGCAGAACGTGGACGAGCTGCGGTTCCGCATCCTCGACCAGGTGAAAAAGATGTACCAGGTACGGTACCCCTACAAAACCGCTTTTTATTAATCCGGCAACATGGGTAAATCCCTTCAATGGCATTGCGTGGCGGCGTCGGTGGACGAGCTGCCGTGGCAGGACAACAGTCTCTGCGAAATAACCGTTGCCGGCCGAACGATCTGCCTGGTACGGAACGGGCAGACGGTACGGGCCTGTGCAGCGAAATGTCCGCATGCCGGTGGCCGCATTGCCCAGGGTTTCTGCAGTGCGGCGGGGCACCTGGTCTGTCCCCTGCACCGCTACCGCTTCGATCCCGCCACCGGCCGCAATGTGAGCGGGGAAGGGTATCACCTCAGGACCTACCCGGTGGAGTTGCGGGAGGAGGGGGTATTTGTGGGGTTGGAGGAAGCCGGCCTCTTTGGCTGGTTCCGGTAAAAAATTTGTGAATGGGATGGGGATAACAAGCGAAATCCCCTTATTTTTGCCCTCCCCAAACGGAAACGTACGGGACACTCCTCCTTAGCTCAGTTGGTTAGAGCATCTGACTGTTAATCAGAGGGTCGCTGGTTCAAGTCCAGCAGGGGGAGCAGATAAGTGGCTGAAAATCAAGCGGATAGAACTTTGGGTTTTGTCCGCTTTTTTTGTGTCCAAAAATTTGCAAGCAATTTGCAAGCAGATTTTCAGCCCCTTTTGGGATCCCCTCCCCACTTCGGGTTTCGCATTTTCCTTGAAAGAACTTCTGCCTCTAAGATAGCTTAAATTTGAACCAGGTGTCAAAAATTCGGTACCAGGGGGATTACCTGAGGCATCTCCTTCCTGCCGATCCCATAGCTAAAGCTGATTTTCAGTTTTGGCACAACATTTTGGGGTACAAAGACTATGAAAAAACTTAGGATACATTGTGGCTAATAATTATACCAATCCATTGAAAGCTGTAAAAAAACTGTGATATGATTTCCCATGAAGATTTTCACGCTTTTAAAAAATTAGAAGACCTGGTTCAGGAGCTTATCCAACTCCAATTACGGAGCACAAGACCGGCCAATGAAGTGATTCTGGATGAGACTGATTTCATTAACTTTTTAAAAATCAGCAAGCGGCATGCGGCCAACCTGCGGGCAGCCAGGCAGACAACCTATTCAAAAGCAGGAGGGAAAATTTATTACAGGCTATCTGATATTCTTACTTTGATTAACAAGAATCTGGTCAAATCAATGGATACATTCAGCAGGTTTTGACACTTGCAGGTATTATTCAATAAAAGAGATATTTTGACTTTTTCAGCCATCAGCACTTCTGATCGTCGTATTCCGATATTTCTCACTGTTCAAAGTAATTCGTTGGATTTAACAGGCATAAAAGGGTCAAGCGGATACAGCATGCCGGTAACAAACTCCAGATAAGCTTCTGTTCCTCAGGGCTGCTCTTTTTGTTTGAAGAAAACGGCATTTCTCCGGGTTTCCTGGATAATTTCACCTTTGAGCAGATCAAGTGTGCCCGCATCCGGAAAGGCGGCATATATGGCAGAATAACAAATTAGGGATGTACGGTTGCATAATTGAATCATCCGGATCATGACTGTGTTGGTCCTGCTGCATTGCATCCCAATCACCAATCCTGAGAGAAGCACATCCATTAAAACAAGGATTAAGACCAGTTGCCGACGCTGGTAACGACGATGCCTTTGTCTGAGAGAAGCACATCCATTAAAACATAAGAATTTTCCTGCGTACAATACGAACACAGACGAGTCAGACAACTCGGGCTACGGTATCCTGTTATTTGAAATGGAGCAAAGCGGATTTGGGGGCGGATGTATGCACCGGTTATATCTTGATCCACAGGAAGATGTATCCACCCTGACATATTGTGTGGACGTATACCCTTTTGAAGACATTGAATCAAATATCGAAAAATTCGATGAGCCCGGCGTTACAGAATCAGGAGAGTACATCTATGATGAAATTGAAATAAAAAATGCAAAAGAACTGTATGAAAATATTGAAAATATCACATCGCGGTATGATGGTGATTATCATTGGGATTACACGCTTGACCAGTATGACTGGGAGGAAGTTATCGAGAAATTAAAAAAGAATAAGTACACCCGGAAATTGGGTAAGGAACTCGAAAAAAAGCTGGATGAGTTTTTTAAAACCGATTTTGATGAGGAGGAGGAAGATGAGTCATAGCATGATTTATGCACGGGCCGGTTGTGTAATTGCTATCGTTACAACTGGCCGGAAACGTAAAGGCAGCGATACTTTCGCATCCGGCAAATCTGTAAATGGACCAGGTGTAAGATGACCACCAGACAAGGCCATCCGCCCTTAACTTATCAACGTCTTAATGAGCGAAGGGTATTTAAAATTCAATTCTTTTCTGTCAGCAAGCCGGGAATCATTGAAGACGCCTCATCCGTTCCTGAATAATGGATTTGTACTCCTCCTTATGGGCAGCAGTCAAAAAGGAGGCATCCACCCATTGCAACCATTCGGGTAAGGCCCTCTCCATTTTGCTGAAGATATTGTGCTGCTGCCTTTCGTCCAGTTTCAGGTTGCTCATGGCGGTCACAAAATCCTGTTTCTTCAGTTTATTCTTACGGCCATTCAGCGTAAGCGCCATTTCTTCGTTGTCGGCCGGGTTCACCAATGCAGTGTTCACGAGGTCATAGGCCGGCGACAGCACCATCCCCAGACCCGGCTGTTCCAGTAAGGCGAAATTCTTCAGGTGCATATCGGCATTACCGGTGATAAAAGAAAAGACTACCAGCTCAAAGAAATTAACCACATCCAGCACCGGCGTAGCGGAATATTTCAAAACAGCCTTTGCAATCTGCTCGTAACTGCCATGGTATTTGTCTTCTGTAAGCCGTTCGGTTAACTGGCACATATCTTCCATGGCCAGTTTCCCTTTTTTGGTACGGTCGATCCGTTGGGTGATGTACGCCAGGTTGCCTGATTGCATACGGATAAGACAATGCGGCGCCGTTTTAATTCCGGCGGCGGCGGCAAGGTGCATGGAGAGGTCTTCCACTTCCGGAAGTTGGGGATAATTAACTGCGGGTGGCTTCATGATATACCCGCCCCATAAACCCACAATGGTAAATCTGCGTGGAGCCCCTTCTTTGTTGCTTCCGGTAATGTGTAAGGACAGTTTGGCCTGGACACCGGTAACGGCCGTCTGGCTTTGAATCACTTCTTTTGCCAATGGCTCCAGTTCCGTTTCGGCATAAGGCAATTCCGGAGGCGTGGGCTGACCAAATAGCTTGCGGGAACAGGCGGCATGGAAATCCTGCTCCTTTTTTGTCAATGGCCGGTAACAGCATAAACAGTTCCTCATGGCGTATCCTCCACTTTGATTTCCTCCACACTAACGGCACCAATGCAATCTTTACAGCAAGCCAGCAGCAGGCCCATCCGGTCCCGCGGATTAAGTTTCCAGTTCCTTTGGGCGATCTCCAGCAGCCAGCCTTCGGGTATCAGGCCGTCAAAAAAGGGGAATAAGACCTTTGAAGTGTACGGATCTTCCTGCAGCGGCAGGGTTAAACTCACGGGCCTTGCGTTGGGCTGCGTGGCATAGGATTTGTCGTACACAAAATGATAGCCCTTCTCATCCTGTGTAAGCCATCCGGCTACCTGCTCTTCAATTTTTATGGCTGCCTTTCGCACGTAAAAAGTTTGCGTAGAATAATCGTTAAATCAGTCGTTCCTGCATCATTCGTTGCCGGTTGGCTTTTGGGGCACAGCTCCCGCTTCATGTCCAAAAAGCCGTAATACCTGGTTCACCTTATCGAGGCGCAGCGTTTGCTTGCCCTGCTCCAGTTCCCGGATGAAACGCAGGCCCACACCGGCTTTTTCGGCCAATTCAGGCTGGGTAAGTCTAACCATTTTCCGCCGCTGTTTGACAAATGCTGCCAGGCTCATTTTATACCCTTTTGGGTACAAATGTAGCGATTGAATTTGAAATTACACCCTTTAAGGTATAGATTTTAAGATAATTGGCTGAAATATACCCTTTCGGGTATGTAAACAGCAATAATTAACTAAAATAAACCCGTTCGGGTATCCTTATTTGAAGTGCCGGGTAGTGTGACTTTATTTGATCATGGATCCAGGCTATACTACACGAACAGTGGCACCGAAAAAAAGAATATCATTACAGCACAAACGAGAAGCCACCGAGAATGGATACTTTTTTCGAAACAACCAGATGGTTTAAAGCCAGCAGGGATTAGGGCAATAATATTTTCTCCAGCAATAATTCCGGCAACAGAATTACAGATTCAATTTGAGTATTTGGATTGTTCCAATACACCATGAACGCCACCCTTGCCGCTGAAAGTTTGTACCCATGGGCAGCAAATCCATCCAGCTTTTGCTTCAAGGAAGCAGAAAATTTAAGCACCAGCTCTTCCTGTTTATTGCCCAATCCATCCGGCAATAGTGAGAGTGTATCTCCGCTATTCAGTTTTACAATCCTCCGCTGCACATACTCAAAATAGCCCAGCTGCACATCTTTCAAGGAAAGGGAAACAGCCATGTGCTGCGGCGGCGGATACTGAACCGTATCACGTAAATGCTGCAGATTTTCCGTAATGATGCTGTTCAACCAGTGTTGATTATAATGGACATAGAGGTTGTTCTTTGCACGTGTAACCGCCACATACACAGCCCGCTTATCCTCGTCGTCTTTGGGTATATAGCCGGGCAACATCAGAAACACATTGTCAAACTCCTTCCCCTTTGCCTTATGAATGGTAGACACATAAATCATATCCGTGCGGATATGGGTGAAATCCTCCAGCTTCGATTCATTAATGAAAGCGGTCCAGTCGCTCTTGTATTTGCGCTTAGGATTCGTTTCATCAAATCTTTTGGCTACCGCAAGCACCAGTTCCAGCAGGCTGCTGCGGCTCAGGGTCAACGTTACCTTTTTGATGGCTTCGGCCCAGGTCTCCGGCTGTATCACAGGAGTACCATCGGCGTTCAATAGCCACTCATCTAACATCCTTAGCTCATAGAGGTTCTTCAGATTAAAGCCCTCATTCGATTGAATCAGTCTTGCTGCGATTCCTGACTTATTCAACAAACCGGTGAGTAACATCGCTTCATCATTGGTACGGGTTAAAACACAGGTGGTACCGGAAAGATCCGTACGGCCAATGGCTTCCGCAACAGGAACCAGCAGCTGATCATGATGATACTGACTGACGGTTATTACGCCATTCCCCTTGCTCACGGCAAATCCGGGCTGCGATTTCATCCGTTGTCCGATCGTATTCACCCACTGGTTGGCAAAATCAACAATGTTTTCTTTGCTGCGGTAATTTTCAGTAAGCTCATACTTGTACGCATTGGGGAGCGTAAGCAGCTCCTGCATATGCTGAGCATTTGCACCACGAAAACCATAAATATTCTGGTCGTCATCGCCCACCAGTATCACCCGCATATCCGGATTCATTTCCATCAACGTCTTTACCAGCGCATATTCGCTGCTGTTCATATCCTGGGCCTCATCAATCACAAGTACCGTTTTAGTAACACGGTTTGTTTCTATTTCACCGGCTTTCATCTTTTCTACGGCCGACAATACCACGTTGTTGGAATCATCCAGGTTGCCCACCCTGCCCAGCAGGTCAAAACAATAAGAATGAAAGGTTTTGATTTCAATATAAGCAGCCGCATTGCCAATGAGTTTGATCAAACGCTGCTTAAATTCCGAGGCGGCTGCACGGGAAAAAGTAAGCATCAAGAGCTGCTCATGCTTCACATCTTCCGTTAAAAGCAAAGAGGCCAGCTTGTGAACCAGTACCCTGGTTTTGCCACTACCCGGACCCGCTGCCACCACAATGTATTGATGTTGCAAATCATTGATGATTTCAAGCTGATTTACAGAGAGCTCACCAAACAGCTTTTTGAATTTCTCCGGCGTTAAGGTGCGCCTGATTTCAGTTTCCCTGCTACCGGGAAAGTACTTATTGATAAAGGAGGCATAGTTTAAACCAAAATAATCATCCACAAACTGCAACGCTTCGTTGTAGTTTCGGATCATTTTTTTGGCATACTCACCTACAATATGAATCTGCTGCACTTTCTGTGCATAGAACCGGGCCAGCTTTTCGTAATCACTTTCCTTGTACTGAATCCGGTTGTTCATTTCCAGGCGGTCAATGGAGAGCCGGTTATACGCCACCAGGAAGCCCCCTTCAATTTTGATGGATTCAATGCGGGACAGATAAAACAAGGTATCCTCAATATCGTCAAGGGAAACATGGCTGCTAAACAAGCTCATCCCTGCATCGGCCAGCTGTTTCAACTCCAGTACTGAAAACTCCACCAGCACCTCTTCTTTTGCAGGATCACTCTCCGTTTCACTTGCTTTTTTATGGAGATACTCCGTAACCAATCGTACAAGTTGGTGCCGTTTTTCCAGTTTCTCACGCAGTTCATCCAAAGCAACTACCGGTGCTACATGTACATGATGCCGTGAACCTTCCGCAAAATGCTTTTTGATCCAGTTCTTGATGGACCAGAAATTTATCAGCGTTTTGATTTTTGCAGGGGTGGCATCTTGGATGCCCTGCAACAAAGCTTCTTCGTTCAGTTCTTTCAGATGATAGATGGCTTCCGTCTCCTGCAATCTTGACAAGAGCAGGATTTCCAGCTTACAATGTGCATCGGCAATGGCAAGCGAACGGTTGAAGGAATCTTTTTTCCGGATAAAGGCGGTCAGATCATTGGCATTGGCCAATATCTTTTCTTCCCGCAGCAGTTCAATCACACGGATAATCTTTTCCCGCGCCATACCCAATTGATCCGATATATAATCCACCCTGGATTCAGCCTGTTCATCGGTGGCATAACGCTTGCTTTTGCTGGAGAACAGTTTTTTGATGACCCTTTCTGCAGCCGGCTTTAAATCGGGAGGTATTTTCCCGGAGGCCTGGATACGGAAAATCGCTTCCTGCGCTGTATTGGTCATAATACTGCTGGCAAATACACGCGGCATATTATGCCCCCGTTTCAGGTAGCCTGCATCTTCCAATGCGGCAATCGCCGTTACCACTCTTGTTTCCACCTCCTGGATATTATCATCCCATCCGGCTTTGCGGGCAATTTCCAAAGCGGAATTGGACACCTGCTGCCTGGTTCTGGTAAGCTCTTTAATGGCTTTCCATATCTGGTTAATCTCCTTGCTGCTGATCTTGGTTTGGTTCAGGAGAATAAAATGCTTGTCCAGGTCTTCTTCATTGAACAACACATAGCAGTCAGCTTCCAGGTTTTCATCCCTGCCGGCCCTTCCCGCTTCCTGGATATAGTTTTCCAGCGAATCCGATATTTCATAGTGAATAACAGCACCCACATCACTTTTATCTACCCCCATTCCAAAGGCTGAAGTGGCTACCATAATATCCACTTCACCCTCCATAAAGGCATTCTGATTCTCCGTTTTCTCCTCTTTGCTCATCTTGCCGTGGTAGGGCTTTGCTTTCAGACCGTCTTCACTCAAGCGGCTGGCCAGCTGATAAGCCCGCCTTGTCCTGGATACATATACAATGGTGGGACATTGCTTTGCTTCTATGATATCCCGCAGTTGCTGGTACTTATCATCTTCATTGTCTTTATGATACACACGGTAATGCAGGTTGGTCCTGGCACCACTGGCTCTGAACAACCTGAGTTGCATCCCCAGCTTTTCCGCAAAGTAGTTGCGGATATCTTCAATCACTTTCTGTTTGGCGGTAGCGGTAAAACAGGAAACCGGAATGGGATCTTCCAGCTCTTTAAGCTTCTGCAGCTGACGGATAAAATCGCCGATATAGAGATAGTCTACCCGAAAATCCTGGCCCCATGCAGAAAAACAGTGGGCCTCATCAATCACAAAGCGTGCAATTTTCCGCTTCAGTAAGAGCCGCTCTATAGTGACCGATCGCAGCGATTCAGGAGAAATGTACAGCAGGGTGGCACTTCCGTTTTCCACTCGTTCAATGGCTTTGCTTCTTTCCACCGGATCAAGCAGCCCATTGATGGTAACCGCTTCTGTAATGCCTTTTTTCTCCAGGTTATCTACCTGGTCTTTCATGAGCGACTGCAATGGAGAGATCACCACCGTGAGCGCCTTGGCTGTATTACCACTGATCAATGCCGGCACCTGAAAGGTCAATGATTTTCCTCCACCGGTGGGGAAAATACACAACAGCGATTGATGATGGATGGCCGCTGTTACTGCCTGCTCCTGCAGGGGTACGCCCTGAAAGCTGCGGAAACCATCATACCCGAAATAATCTTTCAGGGTTTTACGTGCATCAAAAGCCTGGTTGCAATAGCTGCAACCGCTTATACAGGGTGCATTGCGTAACAGGTGCATGATCCGCTCCACGTCCGGATAATTCTTCAACACCCAGGGGGGCGTAATAGAAAACCGATCATTGCAATGGATGATGGACAGCGCATAAGCCAGAGCAACCGGACTTTGCTGCATGAAAGCGGATAAATCCGATTGTTCACAGATATACTGACGAAAACTTTGCCTGATCAAGCTTTCCACTTCTGGCACAGTGAGTTGTGGCTGAAATTGGAGGAATTGGTAAAAGCCGGCAAAGCCGGGAACCTTGCCTGTTAAATAGTAAAGGATCTTTTTAAAATCATCGTCCAAAGCCGCAAAAGCACTCAGCTCATCATAAATCAGGTCTCTTGCCTTGATGGCGTCATTGAGGGGATTGTTCTTCTCATCGGTCTGGAGCTTATCATCTTTCAGCAGGCGGTGATAGGGTTGCTTGGGAAACAACAGCGGCGAAAGCATCAATGTATCGATTGCACGATCCAGCCCGAAACCGGGTTGCCCGGTTTGTTTCTGCAGAAAGGCTAAATCAAATGCAACAATATTATGGCCGCATAGAAAATCAACCGGGTTGACGAAGTGAAGAAACGCAGGCAGATCTTTTTTATGAAAAGTTGCCTGATCGGAGCGGATACAGCCAATATCTGAAATGCTGTGGTTATTAGGACTGACTTCTATATCGAAGAATGCGAGTAACTTCATCTGTTATGGACGCATAAACAGACGGAAAATACAAAATACCGGGCGATCAAGAAAACTTTTTATCTTGAATAGGCATAAAAAACACATACTGAATACCACGTACTAATACTTGCGCAAACAGTTTTTTCAATATCGTCCCACAAGGTCTACTATCTATATAAATCAGAATATCCGGATTCTGACGCGGGTTTACACTAAATAAGTAGCACTCAAATGTGATACCATATGAATACAAACGGATTTCATGTTCACCGGGAAATCCTTTCAGATTTTTTAGTGGGTGCAATCATCAAATACACCTCAAAACATATTGTTATTTTATAAAAAATTGCACTAATTAGTCGAACGTATCTTATTTATTTCCCACGATTTATATGGAAAATTTGTAAGGTATACGTTATAATATCTTTTGTCGTATGTAACCTCCTCTGTAATCCAATTAGGCAATTCCGGCTGTTCCTCCACGGCGTACAACTCAATTTCTGCTATTATCAAACCTTCGTTATCACCTAAAAATTCATCAACTTCAATTACCCTATCGCCGTAAGAAAGCTTATATCTGATCTTAGAAATGCTTGATTCCGAAAATTGATCTAAAAGTATTTTAGCATCTTCTACAGGTATATTGTATTCGAATTCCTGGCGCAAGTTACCCTCCAATCCACCTTTTATAGTCAAAAAACCCCGGTCGCCCGCAATCCGTATTCGTACTGATTTTTGTGAATCATTTACCAAATAACCCTGCACGATTAGTACGCCGTTCTTCGGTTTTACAGTTGACCAGATCTGATGGTTTACAAGATATTTCCGTTCAATTTCTGAAGCCATTTTACCGTTTTGGCGATTAGGTATTAAATTCTTTCAGGCAATAGCATATTGTATTAATCTAACAAAGCCTTCACCAAACAATCTTTCAAGTCTGTATAGTACTGAATATTAATTTTTGTAATCATATCATCCGAGAGTTCATTCAACTGCTTCCGTGCATTGAGGGGAACCAGTAAGGTAGTGGCACCTTTTTCCACAGCTAACTCAGCCAGATTCACTGCATTATAAACAATGTCCAAAGACCCGCCCAGGTTCAGTTGACCGACAATGATCAGCCCCCCCTTGGTATTTTTCTCCAGGATGGAACTGCACAATGCAATGAGAACCGCCATACCCACGCCGGAACCGCTCTTTGAGGCATCAAAGGCACGCAGCTGTACCGAAAACTCGTGCGCCCGTGGGTCCCGGTCGCCGACCAACTCTTTTGATTTGCTGTATAAATTCTGCTCAGCAAACCGCAGGCTTTCCTGAAATGCAGGCGGCGCCGGCCTGTTCAAAATACGAACACCAGAGCCGGGACCCGAACTAACCTCAATTTTGTAAAGACCCGTTGCCTCATCCTCCGCTCCTCCAATATTCAGGGTCCATATTTGTCCGGGAGGCAGGGGATCCTCACCAATGGTGTTCTCACTGTGAATCTCCGGAGTGGTGACAAAAGTCTCCACGCCATCCTCGCCAATACGATAGCTGAAATGTGTATTACGGAACTCTGCGGAGCCCACCCGCTTCTGTTGTTCCTTTACCCTGCGGCGATACTCCAGCGCAACTTTTACCGCCCACTCCAGTAATTCATCTGAAACAGGTGCAGCAGGGTTGGGCTGCATCAATTTCAGCAAGCCGTTCAACGTCTTGTTAACCGCTGTCGTATCCCTACCGCTAAGCGCACCGCCATAATCTATCCTGGGCAAAACAGAAGTTAACCTGCTGTTATCCCGCAGCCGGGTCCAGCATTCGGCAAGAAAATCGCTTACTAATCCAAAATGTTCGGTGAAATAGGCTTTGCTCAACTTGGGGAAATCCCAGCCCGGCACATATGCATGAATCCGGTCCATGAAGGCTGTATCATCCCGCATCTCTTTTGGCATGGGCCCAAACAAGTGACTCACCCGCTGCTGGTGTTCCACATCCACATCAAAATTGCCCACCATCACAATACCACCATCGGCCCGGATGGGCTCTTTTCCCCGGCTGAACTCGCCACTCTCCATATACCCTTTCATGATGTTTACTCCATCCTTCTGATCAAAGGATATACCGGATACCTCATCAAAACATACAACATCATACTTGCACACCAGTCCTCTCTCGCCACTGCCCATGTTCACAAACATCTTGGCCACCGTAGCCTTACCACCCGATACCAGATGCGAGTAAGGAGAAATCTGCTGATATAAATGTGATTTACCGGTGCCACGGGGCCCCAACTCCACCATATTATAATTCCGTTCAACATAGGGTATCATGCGAACAAAGAGCACATTCTTTGCTTTCTCCGACAAAGCGGAGGGCTCAAACCCCACACTCCGGATCAGGAGGTCTTTCCATTCATCCAGTGTAAAACTTTCTCTTCCTTTATACAAGGTATCCAGCACGTTCCGCTGCGATAACTGAATGGGACGAATACCGGCAACCCCAAATGGCCGTCCATTGTTTTCCATGGCAATGGCCGCATCATACTCCAGTTCAATTTCCGCAAAAAATCCACCTGTAAGCATCCGGTCGTTGGCGCTCACCATTTCGGGTGAAATGCGCACTTTGTTCAGCTGCAAACTGGGTAACGTGGCAATGTAGCTATCAGAAGCCGCATCGAGCCTTGCTGTAATAATGTCTATCAGCTTAATGGATCCCTGCTCCCGGGCTCTTGATTTGAAATACTCTTCCTCCCCAGGACGTACCGTCCGATCCTGCAATTGCCGCTTTACAATTTCCAAACCTTCCTGTATCTCCGCTTCATTGGTGGTGGCACAATACCTGCCCAACAAAAACTCGATGACATAGGTTGGAACCGGATAGGTTTTGCGGAACTGTTCCAACAAATCCTTGCGTACAACGTAACTTTCAAAGGCCTTGGCCGCTATCTGGTCTATTTTATCTAATTCCATATGCTGTATTTTAATCACCTCCTACGGTGGTGGGTTTTTTATCCAGAATCCGTTCGTTTTCATCCATTAATACTATGGTTGCAGCCTGATGCTCTGCTGCATCATCCACCATCAGCATTACTGAATTGCCCTGCAGAGCTTTTCCTTTTGACAACACGATAGATGATTTCGGATCATTGTATTTGGTGCGGATATCTACCTGGTATCCATCAGGCACATCGGCCGTGTTGATGGTACATTTCAGGTTGACCCATTTTACAACCTTAATTTCAGCAGTAATGTGCTGCATATTGGGATGTTCAACAATGATGGACGGCACCAGGCACTCATGTACAGAAATGCCGCCATGGGCATATTCTTCATTGGCTTTGAAAAATGAAATAACCGGTGCATAGGCAATATAAATGGAAGGATTCCAGCGCCAGGGCAAGTGCAACAAATTGGTAGCAGCTCCTTCTTTAATCAATGCACAACGACCCCATCGGGTTTCTGTTAATCCTGCATTAAGTGGCGTTTTAGGTAAGCCTCCCGGCAGCAATAACCAGCCATGATCAGTGACTATCTTAATACGCTTAACTCCTCTTTCAAACGCCACATCCAACGCTTCCTGTACCTGCTCAAACAGTTCCTCTATTCGTTTTATCATCTCGGCCTGCTCATCGTGGCCTTTAGTATCTATATCGCCTATTTCCTGCCAATACTTACCTGTAGCCTGTATGTCATTCGCATGTGTTACGAACTTGAAATCTGCTGCCTTGAGTGCGTCACGAAATACCTGGGTTTGGAGGTCTTTACCATTTTTCAGTTGGGGACGGAACTCCGTAATATCACTTGTAGTAGAAACCGCTGTGGCAACAGGTGATACATTGGGCTTGGCCGTGGTTGTCAAAGAAGGAATGGCAGACCAGCCCGCCTGTAAAGACACTTTCAGCTTTTGCTTTTCGAGGCGCCTGCAAAACTCAACAGCCAACTCGTATCTGAACGCATCAACAAACAGCACATAACTTTCAGATTCGGAAGCAGCAGATTGTTGCGTGAAAATGGCGGTATCCTGTGCTACCAGTTTTTGAAACTTACAGGTGATGTTTTCGAGCCAGGGCTGATAAAACAATTGGATGATGGACTTAATAATGGCTTTATCCCTCTCCGATTTTACAGCTGCCAATGCCTTCCGCATGTTTTGGTCAACTGTATAACCTTGGGTGATGTAGTAGTCCTTTATGGCATCAATGGAGGAAGTTGAAAATGCTTCCTGCGATCTGGCAGACATGGCCACCAAAAACTGTAAAGCATCCGCTAACGGAGATTTACCCAACTCAAACCAAACCCAGTTGCGTCTTGGGCTGTGTTCCTTCTCTAATTCCCGCAAGCTTATCAGCGCCTTTGGCACATCCAGTTTTGCAGTTTTAGCCAGTGATTGCGCCAGCGCTTCTTCTTTTTGCTCATTTACCTGGGGCCAACTTTCTTCGGGTAAAGCAAACATACCGGAGCCCAGGTCTGCAGGCTTAGCCAGGCGAAGCAGCTCTTCTATTTCCGGATATTTATAGGGTGCGGTGGCATACAACTGCCACACATACTTCCATGAATTTTTCCGGGCACCCAGTTTCTCGGCGATTGCTTTGATGTTTTTATGATCGGGTTCAAACTCGTATTGTGATTTGCAGAGGTTCACAAAAACTTCCTGCATGCCCACATTCATGGCCTTCAGAAAAGCATCGCCCTTACACATCCATTTCAGGATGGTAGGAATGATATCGGGGAACAGTTGATTATTCAGGTAATCGGCATCAATGATGGTCTTGTTGGCCAGCACCTCCTTGTCTTGAAATATTGAAGGCAAGGTTTTCTTTAGTGCATCTTTGGTGGCGTTGTCTTTGGCCACTTTAATACCCAAACCATTGATGGGGTTTTCTACAAACGCCAGGATGCTCCATTCCCTTCCGTTTTCCTGTAAGAAGAGGGTACCTGTATATTGATATTCCAATAAGGGTTGAAAATTGAATACTGCATTTTCAACGTTACGCAAATCAGACTTTGAAACGCCTGGCAGGTAAATAATGGGGATGGCTTCAGCCTTCCAATTGGCTTCAGGAAGTGTACGGGCAATCATACACTTGAGCCAAATGGCCGGACCTTGTTTTTTGGACGGATCGTATGGGCCATAAATGAGCAGCTGTGGTAGCTCCTCCTGTAATACAGCTATCACATCCGTCCATTGGTTTTCTGGATCAGGCCACAGGATTACCTCCGGCTTCACCATCACCTGGCTGTTGTGGTTTTCGGCCTGTTTTAATGATTGAAGTACTTTATCGTATATCGATTCAATCATGGATTCATCCTTGATAAGATGTTCTCAGCTAATGCTTTAAAATCCACGTAAGCTCTCTGGACAGCTTGATAGTGAGCACCTATAGCCCCATTTGCGGGTTTTAGGAGAAATATTGGCTTCCTCGCCTCCATAGCCATCGGTATTAGGCTGTGGTAATGTTTCAGGAGTGCAAGACAATTTAGATCCTCACTAACTTTTAGGCTTGAATCAGGTGCTTCATTAAGGACATATTCTTTGAAGAAACTTGGAATCCTGTTGGCCCATTTTAAATATGATTGCACAGGTCTGCTCTCTTTTATTCCATGTTGCATCACAACATAACCAAGAGGCTTAATGTTACCACTTGGTAATGAAATATCAAGTGCTTTGTTTCTTGATGTTCTATCTTTCCATTCAGTTTTCCAAATTTTCAATCTTTCGCCAAGATTTCTAAGGCCCTGCAGTGAAAACAAATCGGCAGCCATTGGAACCACTACAAAATCTGCCGCGATGAGTGTAGCTCTATTCAAAGCCCCAAAATTTGGCCCTACATCAATAATGCAAAAATCAGCGTTGAACTTTTGTGCTTCGTTTTCTATAATTCTCGAGAAAGAAGAGATGATTCGAAAAGCTGCTTCATCACTGTCCAGGCATTTCCCCCAGTTTGTGCTTAGTTTATCTTCGAACAATGACAAATCAAGATCTCCAGCCAACAATCCGATGTTATTTGTAATCTGATGAACTTTAACAGGTGCGATATCGCCTATACCTCTATCCAAAGGCTTTATACCCGACACAATTGTTTCTCTGCCTGCTTCCTGTTGATATACCCTTTCAAGTTCATCATCGGATAAAAACATTGAGCTAAGGTTAGCCTGTGGATCAAGGTCCGCGGCAAGACATCTATGCCCAAGTTCCGCCATCATGTAAGTAAAGTGATATACCAAGGTTGTTTTGCCAACGCCACCTTTATTGTTGAAGAAGATGATTTTTTTCATGTTACTGCCTTTTAAATATTCTTACCAGGAAAGAGCTCGCCTGATCAGTGATGAATTCCGGTTCAGGACTTCCGTTTTTTTGTAAGGCTGCTTTTGCTCGCTTCACTCCAACATTAAATTGATTGACGTAGCCTAAATTCTTTATTGCCTCTGAAAGTGCGGGGTTCCTGTAGTCGTTTTCATTGGGAAAATTTTCAGGTCTTGCTTTACCATATAATCCTCCGGCATTAGAAATTTCTATACGATCTGAGAATTCATAAAACCGAATCGGTCCATTAGATTGGTAGTCTTTATGAATGACTGCATTAAAAAGAAGTTCTTTAACCGCTGAAAGTGGATAGCTTGAAACATATTCACCTCCAATTTCCGTCAGAACGGTCTTCACAATATTGGCCTTAATAAATTCTTCCATTTGGCCTAATTGGGTAGTAAGGTCACCTTCAAAACGATGTTCGAAATCAAAGTCACTCGTTTCATCTTCTCCCTGAAATCTCACGTACTGAACGAATGCACCGGGAACAAAAAACCTCGGATTTGTTCCAAACATCAAAATACCGGCGTAAGTCGGGCAATCCTCTTTCAGGTCATAAAACTTTAAAGAAGCCAACTGCTCCTTCAAATCTCTGCCATTTTCTGCTAAAATATCTGCTGCAATTGCAGAAGGGAGATAACGGAGTTTGAATAATTCTATACTGATGTCTTCAAGTATGCTTCCTTTACAAGGCAAAACATCAAACGATCGTGCAAAAGCAGTTCTTTTTTCCGTTAATATCCTCTCATCAGCTTCGTTAGCAATGCCCCTCCGAATACCTGCCCTGACAAAAACACGCCCATTAAACCGGACAGGAGGCAAAAAATGTGGTTGAACCTCCACAACCGCGAGCTCACCATCCGGATATTCAAATTTAGCGACTACCATACTCGGAGGAGGTACAATTCTACCATCCGTTCTGAAACTTAATAATGTTTGCAGATTCTGCTCTGTGATTGTCATTCCTGCCTTAGTACCATTATCATGTGCGCCAACTATTAAGTATCCTGGTTGATTATGATTTGCCAAATCATTGGCAAAAGCACAAATGGCTTCACCAAATTTATTGGCATCATTTACTGATATAGTTTTCTCTATTCGGTCCTGCTCCAGATTTGGAAGCAATTGCTCAAGTTCTTCTCTGCTTATCATAATTACAAAGTTTCATTTTTTTTCCTTGCCTCCCGCTTTTCCTCCAAACTCAAATGCCGGTCATTATCCCTTACCTCTCCCCACGGGCTTCCCGGAGGATTCTTCCCTCTATCCACACCCCACTTGATGTTGGGTTTCTTGCGTAGTACATCGGCCTCCATAAAGGGGCGGATATTCAAGCGCACTCCATCATTCAAATCCGGATCCCAGCCGAGGGGTTGTTGGGCCAGGGTTTTCCAGCGGACGAAGATGTCGTAAGGGGCTTCGCCCTCCAGGATGGCTTCGAGCTTTTCTTTGAGTTGGAGGGCAGCACTGAGCAATCCTTCGGCACCGCTTTCACCGGCTTTCTTTTTGGCTTCGCACATGCGTATCCAATCGCCCAGGTAGGTGTAGATGAGTTTGGAAAGATTGTCTTTGGTGAGTTTGTGGTAATTGACCAAAACTGAAAAACCATCTTTGCGGCCATCCCAGATATGCCAGATGAAGGGGCGGTTTTGGAACAGTTTGCAGTGCTGGATGAAAAACTCATTGCGGAGGTAGTCTTCCAAGCTGCTGGAAGCAGCTTCTACTTTTCGCAGCAGTTGGGTAATGGTTTGGTTGTTCCAATCTTCGTTAAACACCTGCTGCAAAAAATCCCGCAACCGTTCTGCACCGGCCGGCTCGGCGTTTACCGAAGGAATACAGAAGATGCCATCTTCATCTGTTACATGGTCGAAGGCTTTAACGGCATTAATTAATTGTTTGGCTTCATCGGCGAGGGTATCGTAGATGCCGCTTCCAGCGGCATTACTATTTAAGCCGCTGGAAGCGGCTTCTACTTCAGCCGGCCAGCGGTAGCCCAGTATTCTCGCTAAAGCTACTTGCAACGGATGATCTGTTTTGATGGGATGACCATGAAACAACCATTGGTTTGGGTCGTCGCTGTAGGGTTTGGGTAACCCGTTAGGATATTTTTCGGCTGCGACTTTTTGCCAATATTCTAAGTCGAAGGGGACTTTTACCAAGGTGGCATTTGTTACATTTAGTTTTTGGTCAATTTTTCTAACTTCTTCGTTGAATAAAAGGGAAGAGCAGAAGCACCAAACTGCAGGAAGGTGATTTTCTTCCTTAGGCACGATTGGTGAGCAACTAATGTCAAACTTATCTCCCATATACAATGTGGCAGGAAGCGCTTGCATTAAGCTAATTACAACGCCTTTCTTTCCCCATACTTTTTCTCCTTTAACGAAAGCATTTGGGTTGTCTCGATGTTTTTTACCATTATCCTCCCATAAAAAAACATTACTCATTCCAGAAAAATGAGTAGTCTCTGCACTTGTACCTTGAAAAAAATGCCATTTTTTAAAATCAGTGATTTCCCAAAATTGAAAACGAAAATTATTTGAATCACCTCCATGCATTCCATTTAAAGCGCTTGCATATGTTTCTAATAAATCGAATTCTGACCCTGACTCTAAAACCACCCTTGCATCCGGATTCCCCAACTGCTCCAATTGCTTCACCGTTTTAAGTTCGGTGGTTTTGAGGGCTTCATCTTTGGCGGCAGCGTTGGGGGCTTCGCTTACATCGAGGCCCAAGAGGGGCTGGTCGGGGGTGGGTTTGGTGTGAGCCAAAGAAATCAACATCACATTAAAATCCCACATGGGTGTTTGAAATCCTTTGGCACCTAAACGAGCAACAATACTCCAGGTTTCATTTTTCAGCAGTTTCTCTCTGTATTTTTTATAGGAAGTCAGAAAGAGCCAGTTCTGTGGTATCACGCTGCAAGATATTCCGCCCGGTGTGTTTGTTTTCAGCATTTTTTCCAAGAACACTGTGGCTAAATCACCTTTTGCTTCTTTGTAGTGCTTTTCAATATAATCAGCCATTATCTGGTCTTGTTTACCACGGCTCAGATATGGCACATTGGTAATTTGTAACGTGTATTTCTTGCCTAACAGTTGACCCGCTTTGGCAATACCGGCCGCCATTACGCCCCGTTCCAAAGCTTCGGTATCCGCTTCGCTTTCCAGGGCTTTTTTCAATACGGGTTGCAGCTCTTCAAAACTGGCGGTAAAGGCATCGGCTTTAATGGTGGTAGGGTCGAGCAAACTACCCAGTTCGGGCGCTAACTGAAAATGTTGGTACAGTTGCACCATACCATTTTCCAGCCGCTGCTTTTTAGCAGCATCCGGTTCTTTACTCACCAACTTAACCCAGTCTTCCACTTTACCTTTAGGTGCAATGCCACTGCAGGCCAAGTTCATTTCGGGCAGCTCTTTGTAATGCCCGCAAAATTTCCAGGCGGTGAGGGCCAGGTTAAAAGCGGCTATCTGGGTACAGCGGGGGTCCAGTTCCAGGCCGTGCAGGTTTTCGGCAATTACTTTGTCGGTGGCTTCTTCTTTGCTCAGGCCTTCTTCGTGCATGCGCAGGGCGGCAAACACCGGAAACAGGGAGGCTACAAAATGCCCGGAGCCCATGCAGGGGTCCAGGGCGGTAAGTTCAGCGGTGCGGTTAGGCCAGCCTTCAAATGTTCCTGCTGCGGGTTCTAAAGTAGCTCCGCCATCCTGGCGGAGTATATCATTACTACTCCGGCTGGAAGCCGGAGCTACACTGTGCCCCCTGATATACTCCCTGAACTTTTCCAACGAAGCCTCACTCCGCACCAAATGATCAAAATATTCTTTCTGCCAAAAAGCACCCTTTTTCCCGGTTAATTTATTAATCTCATTGGCGGTAAATGATTTCCAGGAGTGGAGAATATCAGATAGTTGATTGTTGCCCAAGGGCTCAACCAACACGTGCACATGATTGGCAGCCACTACCAATTCATCCAGTTTATACCGCACCCCATCAAAATGCCGTAAAGCATTTTCAACAACTGCCTTTATTTCGGGCTTCGCCAATTCACATGCCCCATGCCCGGCATCCAGGTATTCCTGTATTTTGGCAGGGAATTTTTTATAGTATTCCTTCTTCTGTTCGTAGGTGTGCGGTTCAGGATTTTGCTTATTCCATGCATCAAGTTCTTCCTGCCATTGCTTCAATTTTTCCTGTGGCATGGAATCGGCCGTACGAAAGGTAACAAAGTAAAGTTTACCCTCCTGGCGCCAGTGCGGGAGGTTGCCTTTTATGTTTTCTGTTTCTTCGTAGGGGTTGTAAAAGTCAAAGCCTAAAGTGGCTCCGCCATCCTGGCGGAGATTATTACTACTTCGGTTGGAAGCAGATGCTGCATTGTCTAAATTATAACTACTCCGGCTGGAAGCCGGAGCTACATTAGAAGCCGGAGCTACATTAGAAGCCGGTGCTACTCTTAAATATTCAAATTTCACCGGTGGTTTTACACCCGGGTTGCGGCTGACCCACCAGGCACCCAGGGTATTGTCGATCAGAAAATGAACCATGTAGGGTTCGGTGAATAGCTGGGTTACGGCCGGTAGCTTTTCTCCATCAATTTTATCGCCACTGGCATTAATATTGGCCTTGGCCTCGCTTTGCCAAAACTGGTACACCCAGCCCAAAGCATCATCAGCCGTAAAAATGCTGTTCTCCAATCCTTCAATAATGCTTTCCAGCTTAATGCGGTCGTTACTGGCATAGCCCACTTTCATCAAGGGATCATCCACCCTGAAAATGGCGGGCAACATGCGGCTGGCATAGTTGGCGGCCGCATCCCATTTATCAGCATAACCCTCGTCTTTGGCCAGTTCCTCACAGTCTTCCATGGTTACGGCCACCCCATCGGGGTGCATCAGCAGGTGGTTGGCTTCCAGAAATTTGGCAAAGAGCATCTTGTGCCAGGTTTCGTAGGCCAGTTCGTAGCTGAGGTGGTTGATCTCCTGTGCGCCATTGGCTTTCAATTCATCGCCCAACAAGCGGGCTTTGCTGCGCAGGCTGTTGCGCAGGCTGCGTTCAGTGGCATCCATGTGCGCAAAAGGCTCCGGATGGTTCACCGCCATGGCCTGCAGGGCATTGAAGGCCCCTTGCTCTGCCAGTTTGCGGGCTTGTTTTACGGCTGCCTCCAGCGAATTCCGTTGTTGTGTGCTAAGTACTGCCATTACTCCTGGTCTTTGTTTAATTCGTTTTCAAATTCTTCCACCGTAGGCAGGGTGCTTTTCAGTTCGGCCGGCAAAGCCTGCGTTACGGTAAACTCGCTTACCCCAATGGGTTTACTCATGCCCCGCAGGGCGTATTCCACTTCCAGCTTGTTTTTATTCTTGCACAGAATAATGCCGATGCTGGGCTGGTCGTCATTGGTTTTTATCAGATCATCCACAGCCGACAGGTAGAAGTTCATTTTCCCGGCAAACTCCGGTTCAAACTCCACCACTTTCAGGTCAATCACCACAAAGCAGCGCAGGCGGATGTGGTAGAAAAGCAGGTCGAGGCGGTAGTCTTTATCGCCCACCTGCAGGGGATATTGCCTGCCAATAAAGGCAAATCCTTTGCCCAGTTCCAGCAGAAACTTGGTGATATGTTCGGTCAATTGGCGCTCCACATCCAGTTCCTGCGCCTGCGCTTCCAGGGTGAGGAAACTGAAGTTGTAGGGGTCTTTGAGTATTTGTCCCGCCATCAGGGCCTGCTTTTCGGGCAGGGTTTGATGAAAATTAGTGATGGCTTTGCCCTGGCGGCTGTACAGGTCCTGTTCTATTTGCAATGTCAGAATGGCCCGGCTCCAGTTGTTTTCGATGGTTTGTTTTAAATAAAAAAAGGCCTCTTCAACTGATTTGGTCTTGTCTAACAAAACAACGTGCTGCCCCCAGGGAACAACAAAAAGGTCGAAACCGGGTCCAACAGCCTGTTGGACTGAGTGCTCGATATTGGGTGCAGCAGGCTGTTGCACTGTACTGTTTTCTGGCAGGGCTTCGTTCAGTCCAACAGCTTGTTGGACTGAATCAGACGAATAGAACCGGTAAAACTTTCGGATGTAAAACAGGTTGGAGCGGGAAAAGCCTGTCATCTCCGGAAACTCCGCTCTCAGGTCTTTGGCTAATTGCTCCACGTAATTGCTCCGGCCTTCAAACAGGGACTGGTTTTCGGCAATCATTTTACCCATGTTCCAGTAAAGTTGTATCAACGAACTGTTTACTGCCAGGGCCGCTTTGGCCTGGGCAGACTGCACCTGCTGCTTGATGGATACCAGCAGTTGTTTGTAGGATTGTCCGGTGGATACTTCTTTGCTCATGCAGTGCGTTTATTTCAAAACGTGTTGTGCTGTTAAATTACTCAAATCCCTTTGTGTTCCTCTGTGTAATCCTTTGTGAACCCTGTGGTAAAAAATAAAACAACAGAGCTTACTGAATTTTGCACAGCGTTGTGGAGTGTTCTCCATTCGAAAATCAATTATATTCAATAGCACAACACGTTATTTCAAAATGATAGAACTCGATTCGTTCAATAGTGCTTCCAATTCTGCTTTCAGTTCTGCGACGTAGCTGTCTATCTCAGCCTGGCTGGTGATGGTTATGCGTGGGAGACTGTATGTTTTTGCCTGAGGTGCTGACAGCAAAACTGCATCTTCCAATGCCGATTGAAACTGGCCGGGCAAAGCGGCAATTTTGGTATCCCATGTATATAAGGATGCCTTGTTCAGCTGGTTGAGCAAGCTATGGGAATCCAATATTTTAATTTCAGGTTTTACCAGCAACTGATGTCTGGCCAGGATACCATGCTTTTGCTCCGGCGTCAGTTTTTTGAAATATGTATTGGCTTGCAAGTCGCCCATGCGTATATCATAGATGACGTTGTATTGTTCCTTACGCTGGTTGAGTATGGTGAGCAGTTTATCTGTAACCGCTGTGAGAATCGGCTGTATCAAATCAGGCTCCTGCAGCAGCAGCCGATTATCGCTGATAGCATCCACCTGCGTTTTGAGTTGCTCCATTTCAGCGTTTTCAGGGGCGTGGCTCATCAACTCAACCAGCAAGGTCCATTGTGGCTCCCTTTGACTCACCAGTTTCGATTTTGCACTCCAATCTGAAAATCTGGCCTGCAGCACAGCTTTCTGCTGTAGAATTTCCAGCAGCCTTTCATTGCCTTCCTTGTTCTCAATATCCTTGATAAATTCGATATGTATGGGCTCGGGTCTTGGAGCATCACCACCTACCTGTGTGGCAAGGGTCTTCAGCTTATCCAGGTAATCATTGGAGTAAGGGAAAATTTCATGATTGGGCGGGCAGGTGATTCCTGCATCCTGAAATAATTTACGAATGGCAATCTTATCCTTGGCACCCAAAATATGTACTTCCTTTTTGAAGGTAGCCTGGTTGATCCTGGCCACTTTTAAATCGGTTTCGCTGGCAGAAATATGCTGCATGTTTTTCAGCATAATCAGCATGGTATCCACTGCATCCTGAGGCCAACCATAAGGCGCTTTCATAAACTGGTTGCGGATGTCCTTTCCGGTTTTGGAGCTGTTGCCCATAAAGCGGAGAATCTCGGAAGCAACAGGATGTTTGTCCACATCACCGGTGTAATTGATCGCGTTCAATGCATCCGGATTACCAGCTAAAGCCCTGGTCAAGGCTTGCCCCCAGTTCAGGAAGTCAGCTTTATTTTTAAAGTCCGGAAACTGGCGGTCTGCAATGCTATTCAGCGCTTCCTGAATATTTTCCTTTAATGTTCCCGCCTGTACTTTATTGCCACCGGCAAGGAAAACGATTGCTTCATCACAAATCTTTTCTATCAGATCCTGAATAGCAGTCTTTGCCTGCGATTGACGGGTTTCCATGCTCTTTTTGGCCTGTTCACCTTCCGGTGTGGATGGCAAGCCCATGGCATTAATAGCTAAGCCGGCTGCCAGAAATTTGATAATCTCTGTACGCAGTTCGGGGTCTCTGAATTTTTTCACAAAGGCATAGGCCAAAGGGGCATTATTGCCGGCAGCACGGATTTCATTTTCAACACTTGTTTCATTTTCAAACCACCCATCCCGTATCCATAAATTCAATTTATGTTCGGTATTGGGCATGGTATCCTTATCCCACAATTCAAAGTTACGCACCATACGAGAGGTGCCTTGTGTAACGCTGATGCCTCCTGTCTTTTGTTTAAAGTGTGCAATAATTTTCTCCCTCCGTAATGACTGAATCTGATCATCACCGGAATTGTTGAGTTTGATGTATTGCTTGGTAAATTCCTGTTCCCATTCTGCACCAATCTTGGTTTGCAATTTGAACTCATCATTAATGGGCATGAGTACCTTTTCATCCACCAGCTTTTTGATTAGCCCTTTTACTTTTGACCGGAATGCATCGGAGTTGGTATTCAGGTTATCAATGAGCAAATCAGCAATCGTATTCTCATTGGATTTCAAGCCGGTTTCAGAAATATTGGAAGTAATTTGATCCAGCAGGAAAACAGCGCTGAGTATTCTCCCTTCAATTTCCGCATCACCTCCCCGGGCTTTTTTACCCTGAATCAAATTGCTGGTGTCGTTCAATAACAAGCCTGCCTGAATAAGGTCTGCCCGGGTTTGCGTGAAAATAAAATCAGCGGGAACAATTTGGCCAATCTCCATTTCTGCTATCGTCTTCAGGCTATCGTCAATCAACCGCAACTGATTGCGCAGCTGACCAGATGTTCCTGCCACGTCCACCACCTGCAAAACCTTGTACCAGAATTTACGGGTAGATGGCAGCAACGGATAATCTGCCACTAAGGTGTTTTTGTCCTCCGTTAAATAACCAAACACAGTTCCTTCCAGGTTGCGTGAAATTTCACCGGATGAAGCATCGAGTTTTTTATTCAATGGAGCGACAGAAGTAGGTTTCTTATCCAGGATAGTCTTCCGGATTACCGTTTGTACATCGGTGTCCTGAAGGCCAACCGGAATTCTGAAACGGGCCATAAGCTTTTGCAGGATTGGAGTATCTGTTAATGCGTTTTGACCTGTGCCAACCAAAAGAAATTTGCCATCGAACCGGGAGCAAAGATCCTCTGCCAACAATTGCACATCGAAAGCAAGTTTGCTGTCCTGCCCTATGAATTGCTGCACCTCATCCAAAATAATAATCGTACATGGAATTTTATTTCCAAAAAAAAGAGGCAGAATTTCTTCTCTGATCGTTTCTACAAAATCTTCACGGCCAATCTTTTCAAGCCTGGCAAACTGGGCTCTGAAAAGTTCCAATAATTTCGCCTCACTATCTGCCATTTCAGGCTTTAACTCCAGTACTGCTTTTGCCAACGCAGTGGAAACAAAAATGCGTTCGATTTCTGTTTTAAGGTTCTTACCTCCCGTCTCTAAAATGGCATGTACCCCGTCGTAAATACCCTCCTTCTTCAACCAGTGTACAAACTTGAAATGATGGTATTGCTGCGGCAAACCTAAACTGTTCAGGAAGATCTGCAGAAAAGAGTAATGTATGTCTTTTGACGGAAAATCCCTGAGTGTACCCGCAATGGATAGTTTGCCTTGATTTTTTTGTTTGCGGTCTATTTCAACAAACAGGTCCTGAATGTCGCGAGGAAGCGGCTTAATGCTTCTTGCCGTTTTGCCGTTGGGAAACTCGAAATCGTTCCACAGGTAACTGGCCATTTTTACCAAATGAGACTTACCACTCCCGTAAAATCCACTAACCCAGAATGCAGGAACATCCGATCGGCCTTCATTTTGCCAATTCGCATAATTTTCAAGCATCCTTTTTAACCCATCATGATATTCACCTTCGCAAACGAATGTTTTTAATTCGTACTCAACTATGCTGAGGTCTTCTTTTTCATTGATGGCTCTGATCTTGGCAACCCCTTCGTTTTTGAGGTTTACCTGCTCCGGATTCAGTGTAAATAGTTCTTTATTCTTCATTGAAGTCTTTTTATAAGGTGATAGGCCTGGCTAAATAGTCCCAACCATCTCTGGCATCGAGTAAGCGGTAATGATTCTGTTCAAATTCCCCCGGAAAGAAAATAAGTAACCTTCCTTTGAAATCCTTATCGCATCTTTTCAGTATTTCAGATAAGCGGGCAAAACCAAACAATGCAGATACATCTTTTAAGGCAATCAAAGTATGCTCGTCCTGGTCAATCTTCGCCAACTCATCTTTTAAAAACTGAATGGCGTATGGGATAAACTCGGCCTCTAACTGGTCAACGATGTATTCAGGGCTGGTGAAATAATCTTCCTTGTATTCATGATTCGCCATCCAGGAAGGGAAGCACTGCTTTAATGAAATGCTCCTCCATTTTTTACCAGACCTGATTGCGGCTGTTTCAAATTCACCTACATGCAAGTCAACTTTCCGTTGCTCTGCCGGATCATATACGAGGAACCAGATCCGTTCCTGGCCGGATAAAGCAGACGACCAGGGCTCTTTTACCACCTTGGTGTAGGCTTCTATTAATAATTCAATCCTTGTCGCCATGTATTCCTATTTGGTTTAGGAGTTTGGTAAAACTGATTGCCGTTACGCTGCCTGCATACTGATACTGCATAACATCTTTCCTTGCACATTCAACGGCTAATTCACGGAGTTTGCTTTCCGGCAGGCATAAGGCCTTAACACCTATACTGCTCCAGATAAAATCACCCCTGTCTCCATTCAGGTAGGCCAATAAAAAAGCAAAGCAGGCCACCCGATAGGTGATGTGCGGTTCAATTCTGATGTTTTTCACTTTACCTTCAATAAAGCCAGCCTGTTTCCATGAACTTGCAATATTCTGAGCCATTGACCGGCGGGTGTTGGCGGAATATTGATTGGGATGGTACTTTTCAATCTCTTCTTCAAATCGTTCAATGGTTGCTTTTTCGCCTGGCTTTACTTGCTGCAATACCTCAAAACTTTCAGCCAATAAATCATCCTGGTTTATAGCATACAAAAAAGCCATCAGTGGCTTTTCATGACCCTCCGCAATTTTCCAGAAATATTTAAAGGCAATAAATGGATGATATTCTTTATCAAAACCGTAGAGTCTTTTCAAATAGTTCGCTGTCTTTTCAACTCCTGAGTTTGATTTTTTACCTGTAACATTCTGCCCCAGGGATTCCAAAAAATTATCCCCATCGAGAGAAAAAGCCATCACCTTTTCCAACTCAGCGTACATGATTGTTCTGCTTGTATGTATGGTTTTTACTTTTCTCACTTCCTTTTTTCTTATGTGTTTTTAATTCTTCTTCTGCCGCTTCCATCGCTTTGAGTCCAACTGCTTCATCCTTTGCAAGATCATACAACTTATCGGCCAGCCAAAGAGTAAGTAATTCATCTTCCGCAATACCCAGCAGTACCGACAGCTTTTTCAGATGCTGGCGGCTCACCGGTTTCTCGTTGTTCTCCATTTTGCTGATACAGGCAGTATCTGCCTCCTGTTCAGCAGCCACCTGGCGTTGCACCAATCTTTTGGCTTTCTGTTACCTCACGGTTTTTCAGGCGGCATTTTTCTTTATTCGGCTAGTTGTTAAACAGTCAAATCTAACAAAAGAATGCATTCAGGTTGTAGCCAGGTGCTCCAATATCCGCACCATCCCCCACGTATCCCTCTCACAATACTTCAGCAAGGCCTCCCGTGTTTTTTGGACCTCCGCCGAATCTTCCAACAACCGCAGGTTGTAAAACGCCGTGCTGGCATCCGCACCGTTGCCGATTGCCAGTTCGTCGTAACGTAATTCCGGCACCAGGGCGGGGAGTACAGACTTGATGGAATAGGATCCCTGCATGGCGGGCAGGCGGTAGTGTTTGCGGAAGGGGGCCATCAGGTCCACGATGCGGTCCTGGATGGAGGCAATGGTTTCCGCCAGGTCGGCAAACTCGGCCTTGAGGTGGTTTAAGATGCCGTTCTCAAAGGTTTTGTTGTACACCAGCACCGAGCCGGTGGTTCCCACCGCTTCCGCCAGCCGTTCGGCAAAGGACCGGTGGTGTATGTGCGGCCCTTCGGCCAGGTAGTGCCGGTGCGCATAATCTGCACCCGGCTCCGGCTGCACATGCAGCGAAAACTGGAAGGGCACCGGGCGGAAGGGCCAGAGACCGTCCTGCTCGGGCACGGGGGTGGCCCAGGTTTCAAAGTCCATGAAATGCAGGGGGTACTGGAGTTGCTCCACAAAGGAGCGGATGGCCTCGCGGTGGATGAAGGGCTCGCCGTAATCGGGCTCCTCTTCTTCCAGGCCGGTGGTGCAGTAGCCGTAAAAGTCGCAGGCATAGGGTTTCATACAATGATCCCCCGGATCAATGGCCGGCTCGGTTTTCTGTTGCAGCACCCGCTTCAACTGCGGGATTTTCTGCTCCACAAAGGTTTGCTGCGCCCTTACCTCCTCCAGCACGGAGGTGGGGGTAAACAATTCCCGGAGGTCCAGCGCGCCGGAGCGGATATAACCCCGGTTGAGATGCAGGATGCAAAAATCAGCCAGCGCCAGGCCGGCATGCGTGAGTACGTAATACTGCAGGGCCGCGTCCAGCTTGTGCGGTTCCTTTACCGAGTTGGTGCTTTTCACTTCGTAGGCGATCCACCGGTCGCCCTGCTGCACCAGGATGTCCACCGCCGCCAGCACGCCCTCGTACTGAAAGGCCGCCTCGTAGATCACTGGGACGCCTTCCTGCAGGTAGCGCTGGGTGTCGGCCACCGATTGCGGGTAGCTGAACGGGTCGGGCGGACTGGCGTCCACCCCGCCGGGAAAACGCCGGCGGGCCAGCAGCCCCACGTCGGTACCGGCCTGGAAGACGGCCGTTTGCGCCTCGTCTTCTTCATCCCGCAGGTCGGGCCGCTTTTTGTGCAGCCATAGCCGTTTGGGGCACTGGCAGCCGTACAGGAAGGTGGATTTGGAAAGCAGGTGCCGGGGCGGAAGGGTCATAGCCATAACAAGATAATGAAGGGTGTTGAAAAATGGGAATCCGGGGGGAGTTTGAACGGGGCACAAGCGGGAGGATTGCGCCAGGCGGGGCGGTCGGGGTGCATACGGGGTTTGTTTCCGTAAAGATGGGGGACGAGGTAGCAGTGTATTTGCGGAGTGGGGGGAGTTGGGAATGGCGGCACAAGCAGGAGGATTGCGCCAGGGCGTGTTGAATGGGGCACAAGCGGGACGCTTGCGCCAGGCGGGACGGTCGGGTCGCATACGGTTTGTTTCCGTAAAGATGGGGGACGAGGTAGCAGTGTATTTGCGGAGTGGGGGATTTCGGTGATGGGTTTGTAAGAGGGATGCAGTGGGGTCTTTCTAAATAGCATCTTTAGAATCGAATCCCGATGCAATCGGATGGATTTGGGCGGAAGCAATTGATACGTTCGGGCGATATATTTGCGCACCCAGCACTTCAGGGAAAGGCTTTACTTGTTGAAAAACCAAATTCAGATATGGCACTTTAATATGAAAAGGCTATATGAGCCTATAATCAGCGGCCAATTTGCTGTAAAAGAGTATAGAACTCTTCTTTGGGCACTTTCAATTTGTTCTTAATTTTTAGCTTATAATTATAAATGGTTTGTGGTGAATAATGAAGTAATTCTGCAATTTTTCCACTATCAGAAATACCCAACCGAATCAATGCAAAGACCCTTAATTCAGGAGTAAGTATGTCTCCGGCTTTGGGAATAATTTGTTCTTCGGGTTTCAGCATTTCATTAAAATCTTCTAGAAACTTTGGAAAAATACCGAGAAATATTGCATCAAAATTTTGAAAAAATTCCTTTAGCTCTAAATTAAACAGGTTGGCAGAGCTGGTTATTTTTAGTGCATCATCAAATTGTTGATTCCGTATTTTTTTATGCAGGTTTAAACGGTACTCTTCAAGTTTGTCTATAAAAGAGGAATAAAGCCTGAAAACATATCCAATGTAAACCTGCTTAACATTATCAGCCTCCGATAGTTTTTCATTTAATGCTATAAGTTTCTGATTCATTTGACCCAGCTCTTCATTCTTGATTTTTACGAAAGCTTCAGCAGCCGATATTTTCTTTAATTGCCTGAAAATGAATATAATCAAAATGAAAAGCAGGCCTGTTAAAACAGAAATTGAAATAAGATAAAAAGAAAGCTTTCTTTTATCCGATTGCATTTTTTTATCATAACTCGCAGTGATGATGGGAAGAGTTTCCGAAATTTCCAGCATCCTGAATCTTGCCTTTGCAAAATGCGCATCTTCCATTGCACACCGGATATAGGTATATGCCCTTTCGAGATCACCTTGCTGATACAATATCACCGCCAATTTCCTGAGTGCGATATAGCTTTTATTGGCATATTCAATATCCCGTACAGATGCCTTAATGAGATATAATTTTTGTTTTTCAACATCTCTTACTCCTTCATAGGCAATCGATAATGAATAAAATAAGTTAGATTTTTCTTTAAGGTTAACAGCCTTATTATACGCCTCCAATGTTATAGCTAATGCTAAGTCTGCCTTTTCGTCCTGTAAATACTTTCCCGCTAATACAAGCTTGAAACCCGATGAGGTTGTATCAAATGTTGATAATAAGGTGTCCTTATAAGCCCGTATCATTGAATTATACTTAAATCGCTCTTCTTCAGAAAATGCGCTTTCATACAGCAGCAAATAAGTGGAATGATAAATATGATAGTAATGTTGTAATGCGTCAGGGTTAATTTCATTTCGATTAATTTTTTCAAGTATCTCAAATGCCTCTTTATACATACCTAATTTTCCCAAAATTTGGGCCATATTCATGTCTGCCTCAACTAACAGGTCTTTGCTGTCAATCTGGAGCGCAATGGCCCTTTTTTCCTTTGCAGCCCTGAGCGCTCCGTCCAAATTGAAATGCTCATATTCTAAAAACAATTGCCTGTAATACCCGGCCTTCTGGTATGGCGAATTACTCAATAAGATGAGCGACTTAATGCTGTCAAGTCTATGCTCCTTCAGAGTGGAATACACCTGCTTATTCATAATTACTTTGTCTAAATAGTTCAAAAGCGAATCAGAATTATTCTGTGCTTTGGGCTGCGCAAAACATAAAAAAACAAAAATCAGGATGAAGGATCCTGATTTAGTAAAGCTCTTGTAATATATATAGGAAAGTGTCATTGCTTATCACTTTTTGAAGGCTCAAATTTACGGTTCTTTAGGAGTGAAGAATAAAATCTCTTTACATCATCCCATTTGTAAAAAGGAAATTCCTTTCCTGCAATAACAGGAATGCTTACAACTTTTTCATTATACAGAAACTTCACCCGTATGTCATCTAATTCTTCATTGCGATAAAATATCATTTGAATATTTGCTGCCATTGGCGCAACCCTATAATCATTCCAATACTTAAAATATCTATTAGGATTTGAAACACTTTCATATGTATTCTCAACATGCAATAGCATTGCCAGGGGAATGATATTGCCATCATGGCCAAATCTGAATGAAGCTCCCTTTGACTTACTGTTTATGGCTTCATCCGCTTTTTTCAATATATCTTCCAGCAAAGGCATGGCATTCTCCATCATAATACCTTTATTAATGGCTGCATTGGCATATTGAACATACAAACTATAATTTTTACATTGCCATAAATTAAATAATTCTTTCTTTTCAAAAATATCATATAGTGATATATTCAAATCGGTATTTTGTAAATTACCGGCAATTGCAAAAAGCCCGAACATAAAAGCTGCAGGTTCCAGATTTTTGGTAGCCGAATCAGCTTCTAAAAACAACGATTTCAAAATCCTTTGCGGCTTAACATGCTCCTTTTCAAACAGCTTATACTCTTCTTTCCAGGTATCTGCAGCATACCGGAAATTAACTGCTTGCTGTGTATGAAAATTAAGGTATTGCATATGCTTCTCATCTGCATCTTGTTTAATATACAAACCTTTATTCATATTCATTATCTTTTCACTAAAAAGTTTCATACTGTGGATACAACGACCCACCGTAGTAGATACCGCTGTATATGTTCCGTTATTACTAAAGACTTCAGGGTATTCCTGAACAATTCTCCCCGCAATTTCTTCCATTTGAGCCATCCCCAAAGGAGTCAGCGTTCCGCCTTTCCCTTCAACAGATTTCCAGATACGAATCAGTCGTTGGTGTACATCTTTGCCTAACTCAGTTAAATTGCCTTCCCGTTCAGCCGATTCAAACACTTCCAATACTTTCGAGTAGTCATTATCGCTGACCAAATAGCGTGAACCATGCCTTCCAAAGTGGCTGATATAAAATGGTCTGTACCCGGAAGGTGGAGAAAATGTTGCATTATCCGGACTAAACGGATATGCATAATTCACCCCGCCCGACTTTTCGGGAGAAGTAAATATTTCTTTTCTCACATTCTGTGAAAACACCTGTATGCCGGTACTAATAAACAGGATACAGGCAACTACTAATGATCTCATCATAATGATAGAATAATGATTTGAAAAATTCCTTTCACCCGCCATTTGCTTTCATTCATATCAAATTTTGTTATTCACAGCCAATCCTCCAACCGGTGAATACGTGCAGGTATAATGCCGGCCGGCAAGCGAAGGAGCAGTCCAAAAGTTCAAAGCACATTGTTCCGCATTACGCTTTGTAAAAGGTCATTTTTGATGTTTCTTTTCGAGGATGGACATGTATGGCCATTTGCCCGACAAAGCCAGAAACCGGCTTTGTCGGGCCATGACGTTTATGGTTTAAATTTAATCTGCCTTTAACAACAACTTCCTCTGGATGTTAGTTCCAACTGACAGCTATGATGGTCATAGTCCGCCGTCTTTGAGCGTTGGGGTAAATCTGACTTCCCGGTTATATTGGATTAAAAATCCGGATTTTGCTTTAAGTTGGGGTTTACAGTAAATTCGTCTTCAGGAATAGGAAACAGTTTGTACTTATCATTCACATCTCTTCCCATGAAGTTGTTGGCAGTCCCATCGCTGCCCTTCCAGTCCCAATTGTAGCCCTTAGTATATTTGTTGAATCTTATCAAGTCGGTTCTTCGTACACATTCCGTATATAATTCCCTTGACCGTTCATCCAGAATAAAATCAAGCGTAAGTTGGCTGTCCGTAATACGACCAGAAGGCGCGGCTCCATAAGCACCTGAAAGATAAGCCCTGTCCCTTATTTCATTTACATATCCGAGTGCTTCTGAACGGCTTCCGCTTGCTCCACGCAGAATTGCCTCGGCAGCCATCAAATATGCATCTGCCGTTCGGAACATAGGGTAATCTACATAACTGTAAGTGGTACCCCCCGGAGCCAGGTCCTGCCGGTTTTTGTTTACGTTTCGCCATTTTATTACTGCATACCCATTTGTAAAGTCATTTTGAAAAGCAGTATTAGGCCTCCATGTTTCCTTTGTATGTCCATTTGTAAAAAACTGCGCCCTTTTGTCTGATTTATTATCACCCCACGTATCATTTAATACAAACAATTGGTCGGCGGCAGCAAATTTATCAATCAAATTTGTTTTTGCCCTTGCATTACCAAAACCACGTGAACCAACACCTGTGAGATAAAAGTTACTCATTCTGCCATTGATGAGGGCTTTTATCAACCAACTGGTACCGGCGCTGTTGATTGTATATTCCCCATCTTGTGGCAATGGCCAAATAATTTCTTTACAGGTATGATTATCTGCCAAAAATATATGCCTGTAGTCTGAAGCCAACGGATATTGTCCACTGGTTATAATCATTTTTGAATAATCATACGCCTTCTGGTATTCATTTTTTCCAACCCAGGACTGAGCATTGAGGTAAATCCTGGCAAGTAAGAACCATGCAGACGCCTGGTCTACCCTGCCGTACACATTTGTACCCGGAAGTTTCATTTTCAGCTTTGCATCTTCTAACTCGTTAACCGTATAATTATATATTTCTTCACGTGATCTCTGTGTTGGAATTATTCCAACGGGCATTGTTTCATCAATAAAAGGCCCAGAGCCAAACAAATCGCATATCATGCTGTAACAATATGCACGAACGAATCTTACTTCTGCTTTGTAAAATTCAATATCATTCTTCATTTTGTCATAAAGCCCTCTGCTCTTTAATTTTTCATCAGTAGACTCCCTTAAAAATTCATTGCAATAGCCAATGGTCATGTACAATCTGTAATAGGCATATTTGGTGATTATGGTAGACGGGTTCCAATTCATAAATAAATAATCCCTTGAACCCTGCGAACTTCCGGCATGAAGCGCAATATGGTCGGTAGCACACTCCTGCAGATAAAAAATCGCTCTTGTGTACCCGCTATATCCTACATCAAGGCCACCTAAATCACCATCCCTGTCCGGCCCATCCTGGCCATTCAAAATAAGAGAGCCATATATTTTTGCCAATACGCTTGTATATCCGCCTTCGGTTTTATAAACCTGATCAGCGGTTAGTACCCGGTCATTTAGCGGCATCGTATCCAAATCTTTTATGCAGGAACTAAGCGAAGAACTGATCAAAACGATCAAACTCAACATTTTAACGAAATTATTTTTCATATAATATCCTCCGGAATTTTTAGAAATTAACATTCATGGTAAAGGTTAGAATCCTTGGGCGCTGATAAAAATTATTATCTAACCCTGAAAATATTTCAGGATCAACGCCTGAATATTTGGTTAGTACTATCATGTTCTGTGCGCTTATTGCCAGTCTAAGCCTGCTGGTCTCATTCCATAATTTATTTAAGGTATAACCTAAGGTTATGTTATCAAACCGAAAAAATGCCCCTGATTCTAAAAAGATATCCGAAAAATATCTCTCCTGAATGAACCCGCGGTTCAGGGCATCTCGTGAAATATTGCTGGATACTCCCTGAGCGCTAAAAAGTGACAACATTGTTTGACCGGCCTGTTGGTGATTAAATACATAGTTTCCGAAACTTCCATGACCATTTATTCCAAAATCCCAAGCTTTATAAGTGACCCTGGTACTGGCACCATAGTAATAAGGCACCAGGGAACTTTTTCCTGTTACATGCTTATTTCCGTCTTGTTCACTTGTAACAACTGAACCATTGGGTGCAATATATCTGCCTTCAAGAGGTTTCCCTTTTTCATCATACGCCTGCTTTAATAAAAAGAAGGTGTTTGGCGTTTCGCCAACTTTGTGGATCTGAAAATCCCTGCGGCTTATTGTACCGGTTTTCACAAAGTTATTGTCGGTATCAATAGTATTTAACTTAGTAATAGTTGCATTATTATATGTGAAGTTTCCACTTATATTCCACTCAAAATTATTCTTCTTTATTGGAGAACCACCCAATGCCAACTCTATTCCATAACCGCGCATACTTCCAATATTTGTTTCGATGATATTGGTAAAATTGCTTCCTGCAGGAACGGCTATTCGGTTCAACAGGTCTGTGGTTGTGCGTCGGAAAGCATCAATACTTCCATATAACCTGTTTTTGAGCAACCCAAAATCCAATCCTAAGTTATAAGTTGACGTGGTTTCCCATTTAATATTAGGGTCGTATCCATTTGGCCTTGCCAAATTGATCCATTCGTTTCCAAACAAATATCGTTGCACATTGGTAGAAATGGAATAAGTAGCCAAAGAAGGATGATAACCCCCGATATCCTGTTGACCTGTTTTGCCATAACTAATCCGCAACTTAAGGTCAGAAATTGCTTTAATGTTTTTAATAAAATTTTCTTCTGAAAGGCGGTATGCTAATGCAGCTGAAGGAAAATAACCCCATCTGTTATCCGGTGCAAATCTTGATGAAGCATCAGCTCTTAAAGTTCCTGTCAATAATATCTTTTGACCAAACGAATAATTCAATCGCCCAAAAAATGACAACAGGTACAAGGCGTCCTCATCGGGCACAGATGCATCTACCACATCCCTTACTATACTTTGCGGCTTGCTGCTATACCAAAACCGTTGCCACTCATAGCCCGCCATTGCATCTATAGAATGCTTAGTCCCTAACCTTTTATTATAGTTGCCATATGCCGTAAGTATATAATTTGTATTCTTATTTTCTTCTGTATATATCCTGCCCCGCCCATCGTTTCTGATGCCTGTATAGGTTGCCGGCGCCTTATCCGGAATTGTTTCAGAATAGTTTCTGTTCCGTATGTCGTAACCAAGATTTATGTTAAAACGCAAATTTTCCAACCCATGTACCTTATAATCGAGTGCCAGATTACCTAACGTACGAAACTCTTGGTTTAGCCTATCTGTTAACACCAGGTTAGCCACCGGATTTGTTGGGGCCAATGAAATAGGATTTCCCGCATTCTTCCAAACGAAATAGCCAAGCCCAACATTGTTTGGATCGCTTTCAAAAACCGGCCTTGTAGGGTCAAATGATAAAGAGTTGCCAATAACGCCTGTAGAAATAGGCCTGTCATTTTCCCAGATTCCTTTAAAATTAAAGTCCAGCGAAAGGTGCTTGTTTAAGAACTTTGGCGACAGCCCTAATCCAACATTACTCCGCTCAAAATTATTCTCCTTAATAATCCCATTTTGGTTTATATATCCTAATGAAAGCCTATAGGGTAAGTTTCCGGGGTTTCCAGTCATAGAAATGTTATGCTCATTTCCCAGGCCTGTCCTGTATATTTCATTTTGCCAATCCGTTGAGGCGGTGCCTAGTTGAAAACTTGCCGGTGCGTTCGCTTTTTCTGCAAATACTTTTCTGTATTCATCTGCATTCAATACATCATAACGGCTAAACGGTTTGCTGATCATAACATTCGTGTTATAACTAACCTGAGGTTTCAATGACCTGGAACTGCCTTTTTTTGTAGTAATGATCACAACCCCATTTGATGCCCGTGAACCATAAATGGCTGTTGCCGATGCGTCTTTCAAAACGGTATAAGATTCAATGTCATTAGGGTTAATAGTACTCAAAGGAGCCCCGCTGCTAATAGGTACGCCATCAATGACAACAAGTGGGTCATTTGAAGCCGAAAGCGAAGCGCCCATACGAATTCTTATGATACCTTCGCTACCGGGATTGCCTGTACCGGGTACTACGTTAACACCTGCCACCTTCCCAACAAGGGCATCCTGCGGTGTTAAAATGAGACCCTTGTTTAAGGGGTCGGGCTTAATGGTAGTGACTGCCCCTGTGGCGTCCCCCTTCTTCACCTGTCCGTAACCAATTACCACCACATCACTCAAACTTTCGCTCTTTGTTTCTAAAACTACCCTAATATATTCCTGTTCTGCTGTGACTTCAATACTGTTATATCCAATACTTGAAATAATCAAAACGCTGTTCCTGGCCAAGCGTATTTGAAAATTTCCGGAAGAGTCTGTGGCGGTGCCATCCTTCCGTCCTTTAACCAGCACATTTGCGCCCCGCACAGGGAGTCCCGTCATTTTGTCTGTTACAGAACCCTTCACTTGGATAATCTCTTGGGCGAAGGCGTTGCCGATTCCCCCCAATTGAACAAGAATACCGATTAGAAGCAGCTTGACTTTTAATCTAAAAAATTTTTTCATGGCAGTCATACTTTTAAATTTTGGTAAAAACTATGGCATTAAATCACCGTTGAAAGTAGACTACTGATACCTTCTTTCAATCGTCAGTAAAAGTGAAAGTAGGTTTACGAAAGAGCTTTTTTGTTGTAAAACATTGTTTTTCAGGCGCTTAGATTTTGGGCTCCAGAAATGACTAAGTATATCATGAGTATCTTTTAGGTAGGGGCTAATGCCTAAGACTGCTGCAGGGGTAAGCATTCAGCAGAACCACTTGATGCCGATTGAATCAGCGGGTCTGTGTCCGGAATTAACAGGGATGAAGTACATTTTGAAAAACTGGTTTGTAAAAAATAAGTGGGATGCTTGCCAGCGGTGGATAACAAAATAATGCTCCCCTTTTAAACTTTTGAAGTAGTTCCAGTGCTTCTCTTCCCATTTATCTTGATTTAGTAAACATGTAGCCACAGATTTATACCAATTTTGCATTTAGTAAACATTTATGGAAAAATTAAAATGACTTTCGCCATCAGCCATTTTGTATTTATCAGACTTTCAATGCGTTATGTGTTGCGCACCCGGAAACGGGGTTGATTTGCCTTTTTGTGGCAACTTTGGAAGAGGCGGGAAATTCCGGAATATTTAAGAAGGGCTCCGCCCCGCAAATAGACTGCAACCTGTACCGGTAATTTGCCGTGCGTTTGCTTTGCAAAGCGCAGCCCAGCCACCGGCAGGGTATGTGCCGGGGCAAGGCGATGATGCTGATAAACAACCCGGATGAACGAAACCACCACCATACGCACCACGGACGTGGAACTGGATGAAGCAGTGCGGCAGCTGCTGGAAACAACCGAAGAACGGGTGACGATTGTGCATTGCCGCCTCTTGATGCCCGAGCCCGGGTATTACCGCATCTGGCCGCAGACCTGCCTGGTGGAAGACGGCGGCGGGCGGCGCAGCCTGCTGCAGGCACTGGGTGTTGTGCTGGCCCCGGCCTGGATGCCCTGCTTCGCGTTCAGGACCTATGTCCGCTTTACGCTGGTATTTGAAGGCCTGGGGAAGGACTGCCGCAGTTTTCACCTCGATGAAGACATCCCGGAGTCGCTTGGATTTTATACCGACCCCGTGCCGCGGAACGAAACGGATGTGTACAACGTTTTGCTGAAGGAAAAGGCGTATTGAAGCGGCGCTCCGGTAATGGGCTGCATGCCGGGTAGCAGAAGACAGGCGTAAGGATGAATGTGAAGCCCGTTGTATTAACAAGTGAAAGAATGCAGTATTTATAAAGCGATTTCGTCCATCAGAACCGCCTCCCGTTGGTAACCGGAATCAACTTTTATGGAAGATTATCTATATGAACTGATTGTCGCTGGTGCGCTGGTCCTGGGATACATGGCCTGGTTAAGCGGGACGCAACAGAAACCGCCGCAACCCAAAAAATTGCCGGTTCCGCTTCCGTCCCCGGCGACGGGGAGCACGGAACCCGGCTGGAACACCCGCATCCTGTACCTGTCCAACGGCCGGCAGATCCCCGGTCCGCATGTGGCTTACTACTGGCTCCTGCTGGACATGCACGAGGATCTTCCCCTGCACCCCGTGAGCATCTGGCTGGCGTACCAAAACTCATTCGAAGTCATGTACGAAACGGAAAAGGCGCGGATGCCGGTGAAGGTGCAGCTGGTTGATTTAAAGAGCGCCCGCAATTATTTGCTGGACCGGTATATGCTGGTGGGGTATTTGAATTGACGGAAAGAGGAAAAGGAAAGAGTTATACGATGGGGTGCACCCACACACTAAAAAATCAGGGGGCTGTAAACGATGTATTTAAATCGGTTTCGAAACTGACTGAATTTTATTGATGGAAGCTTTAATAGTCAAAGTATGCTTGTAAAAGGTTGAATACCTCAAGGGCTTTTTTTTCATCAATTATACCAAGTTTTTTAACGAATCTGCTTTTGTCAACGGCTCGGATCTGGTCAATAACAATTTGGCCTTTTTTGTTTTTGAACGTGCAATTTACCCGGGAGGGATAGTGTCGGATAGTAGAAGTAAGCGGAGCGATAATAACGGTATCCAGGTATTTATTGGCCTCGTCGGGCGAGATAATCATACAGGGACGCATTTTTTTTATTTCCCGGCCAACAGCGGGGTCCAGCGATACCATCCATACTTCCGCACGTCTTATTACCATGTCCATTCCTCCTCATCAAACTTATTTCTGAGTTGCATCAATTTCTTTTCCGCTGACGTTAATTTCCTGATCCCTTGTTTAAATTGATCTTCCCATCCGACTCTCGCTTTGCTCAGGGGCTTTAACAGAATGCCCTCCTTTTTTAATTCTATCTCCAGGTCATTTGAAATATGATATTGGCGTAATAGGGTCTGTGGCAGCCGAATACCTTTGGAGTTTCCGATATCGATTACTTTCACTTTCATGTTTCAAAGTTATTACATTGTAATTACTTTTCCAAAAGCTCTGTCAAAAAGGGGGGCGTATTTGTTTGCAAACGTCCGGAAAGTATTGAACAGCAAGTTTTACAACACCAACATCGCCATCAAATTCACCTGAAAAAATTGTGAACCCTGAATAGCTGAGCCGCCCCTTCCCCGGATGCCGGCACCCGGACGTGGCCCCAGACCAGGCGGTACGGTTCCCGCTATCCGGCGGATCGCCAGGACCGGCTACTGTAACTTACGCCTCCTGTTTTTTGCATTTCTTGTAAATTTAAACAGAACAAAAAAAGAAAGCTGATTCCGTTTGGCCGTAATGACAACCGGAAATCCGGTCAACGGGTTATTATTACCTTATAAAATGAATGTTGACATGCAATTCAACTGCCCGACTAAAAAACCGGCAGCCGGTTTATATTTCATATTTCTCCTGCTACTTTTATCTGATGCATCTGCTCAAATCAAGATAATGCGACCCATACCGGAATTATCCCCGGGATTGCCGGGTATGTGAATTGACGGAAAAAGAAAAAGAAAAAGTAAACAGTTATACCTTGGTACATTTACAGGTAAAGGCAGCGAAAATGAAGCAGTTGTTATTTACGGCAGTATTGTTGTTTGCGTTCGGATTTGCCGGTGCGCAACGGATGTATGATGGTTCCGGACGACAGATCGGTCGTATTGACGGCGAACGATATTATGACGGTTCCGGCAGGCAGATCGGGCGTGTTGACGGAGTACGCATCTATGATGGTTCCGGCCGGCAGATCGGCCGGATTGACGGCGAACGCATCTATGACGGATCCGGCCGGCAAATCGGGCGGATCGACGGCGAACGCCTTTATGATGGTACCGGCAGGCAGATTGGCAGAATTGACGGGGATCGCATCTATGACGGTTCCGGCAGACAGATTGGCCGTGCTGACGGGTTAAGAAGGCGGCAGGTTATTTTGTTCTTCTTCTTTTTTATGTGATAACATCTTGCAGAAAGTCTTGCCGAAAATCTCAATGTAAATGACTTAATACCGCTTGTTGATTTCTTGTTTTTCAAGGACAATGCCGGGAATTGTCTTCTACACTACTCACGGATGAACGAGATATGGTATAAATTGCAGCCGGGTTTTGTCAAATTCAACAGCCGGATAATTTACCTTTTTTAATATTTCCTCCCGGTCGTATAAACTCCGGGAACCACAATGAAGGCCTGCGCTTTTGAACGTAGGTAATCTGAATATGATCGGACCCGGTTTCGGGTGTAAAAACCGTTTGCTCCAGGAAAGACCGGCACAAGTCGCTCATGGGACGATCCAGTTCAAGTTCCTCACTTCCGCAGCGGGGGCAATGCAGGTCTCCTCTGCAAATAGTTTTATAGCGGCTGCGGGATTGAACCCGGAACCGGGTGCCGCACGATTCGCACTCCAGCAGGGGCTTGTAACTGCAACCGGGCTTGAGTAACTGCCATCTTTCGTTTTGACTTTCTGGTTTTCCCCGGCATAAAAGCCGTTGGCGAAACCGCTTTGTTTTTTGCCCGACCAGCGCAGTTCCCGGGTAGCGCCCCGGTGAAATGTCAGTACCAATCCTGAAACGCCGGGTGGAAAGATGAAAGACAAGGTGGATCATGAATGGAATTGATGAATCACCCGCATATGTAAATTAAATGGCGAGCCCTGTTATATGTTTACCCCTTGTTCAACTTTCCCAACAGCTTCAGTAAGATCACTGCATGAAAACTGTCTTTCACAAAGCGCTTTTGAGCGTCCCATATCCGGCCATACGCCTCAATGGGCTTCTCTTTATTTTTCGACTGAACCTGTATGCCCCGGTACTCTGCGAGGGCCTTTTTTAAAAGGGCAACCACTTCCTCTGAAGTCATTTGCTTTAATGTTTCAGGATGAGCAAGCAGTTGTGCAACAGCAGGAATCCTGTCCATCTCCAGCAGACGGATCAATTCTATGGTATCTGCCCTGCTTTCAGAAAGGAAATGATTGGATTTTGTTACCAGGTCAATTAAGTCGTAGAAGGATTTTCCGTTCATATGTAAATTCGCTTATTACAATTACAGATTTGCACAGAAATGCAGAAGGTTATGACCTACAGCTTTTTTTACCTCGTTCTTAGATATCTTTTGGATTTTTGAGGCTGTTATATTGTTCTATATCCAATTGCTTGTTTTCCCCGGTTGTAAGAAACGTTTTTATTCTCTCCGTTTCCCGGTGTGGCAAATGCAGGAAACTGATAAATCGATAAGGCCGCTCAACAAATGCTTCATCATTATCTTTCGATGCGTTCAAGCCAATCCTGGGAACCTGAAACACCCTCGCTGTCTTCATTAAAGCACCTTGCGGGTCCTTGCTTATATCATGAAAGCCAAACTCAATATATTTATCCGCAAGTACAGTCCCAATACTTGCAAAGATTGCTGTACAAACATTCAACGGACCAATAACCGCATTCTCCTTTACAGGTATTATAGAATCCTTGTTCACTTCTGCAATACCCCTGATTAAAATACCCCCGTACCCGTTTGAAGTGGAAAGTGTGATATCAAGTCCGGAACCATGGAAATACCACTCACCAATTGTTTCTTTTTGTCGCGAATGTCCGTGTACATACGGATCGGGATGATTGGAGCTGTGGTAATAAAACTCACATTCAATTACTCTGTAAAATTTATCGGCCACCTGCAGCTTGTAATTGTTCATCAATTGCGTGGCAATGTTTCGGAATGATGCCTGTGTTGAATTTTTATCTGCATCAACAATTTGGAAGATTTCTTTCATGATAGAAAATTCTTTTTAGGTTTATTTGTAAATATAATTGTATAGCCCGTTATTGAATTATATTCCAACTAATGCAATTTAAAATCCCGCCTTCTTTTGCCAACTCCCTGCTGTCGACAGTTATAATTGGCTGCCCGCTGAATACTTCTTCCAGCAATCTTACGGCCGTTTCGTCTTCTTTACGGTTGAACACCGGTACTACAAGGCCCTGCTGCATGTGGAGGTAATTCATGTAAATACCGGCTGCATCCCATTTGCCTTTATTTGAATACGGATTGTAAGGAAGGGGTATTATTTCCAGTCCGGCCTTCCGGAATATATGGCGCAGATGATCCTTGAGTTCCGCATCGGAATCACCATAGTCGTTGACCAAAACCGTATCTGCATCCACAAAACGAACCATCCCATCGGCATGACCCACCGGATCAAGGGGATCCTCGGGAATCAATAGCACCTTATCGGTTTCAAATAAAGCCTGGAGTTCGCGCCAGATTTGGCCTTTTGTGTATCCTGAATTTTCTTTCACCAGCTTGTCGCAGAGAATTACCTTATGCGATGTGGCGACCACATTCCCGCCATCCACTACTAAATTTGATGATACAAAGGGCAGATTCATTGCTTTGCACAGCGGTGTTGCATTGGTAATGGACAGGCGGGCGCTGGGGGAGTTCCGTAAATAATCGGGTCGGTACATAAACTGAACAAAGTGCTGCTCATGCACCTGTATGGGCATGTAATCCACCGCCCACACGTCATTTGTTCCCTCCAGCAATTCGTACGTAATCTGCATTTGATTCAAAGCTTTTTCAAAATGGCTGAAAAAGCCGGGATACCGGGATGGCAAGCGTGCGGACAGATAGAGGGTATTTGTTTGTATATCGGGTATCATGACTGTTATTTTATATGAACGACTTCTTCAGGAAACGGGAGTCCATTGATATTACATAAGCGTTCGGCAGTTGCTTCAATTTCGCGAAGCAGGGGCATCAGCAGCTGAACGTTGGTGTCTTCGAGTCCGTCGAACAACTCATTTGTAAACGTGTGTGATTCACCAACGGGAACAGCATCAGCCCACTCCTTTAATTCACCGGTTACCGTTAACGTAAACAGTTGATCAAAGAGTTTGTGGCGGGCTTCCACTAATACGGTCACGGTATCCTGCACTGCCTGTTTGTATGCATTTTCTGCCATAAAACTTTTCTTTTAATTATTTAATTTGAACATGCAGATCATTATTGATTCTACGGACTGGGATTTCATGGCAAGATCAGGCGTCAGATGGCAGCCTATTTGCGGAGCAGGTATTCAGATCGGGAAGAAGCGGGTGTAATCCGGTTCGTTTCGTTTCCGGAAAAAACAAACATCTTCCGGCGTCATCACGAGCTCAGCACCGAGCGGATAATGAACTGAAAAATCAATGCCGGGCATTTGCTTCTTCAGTTTCTCTTTTACCGCCGGGTTGAGGTTAAGCAACTGCAGCATCAGGTTGCGGTAAGCACGTCCTGAAGCGGCGATGACATGCATTCCGCAAGCAGGTCCTTCAATTAGCAGTTGCAGAAACTGCAGTCCGGTGGAACGGCGACGGGTGATCACCAGGTCGAGTACGTCATCAATTAAAACGAAAAGCAGGGGCATCGGCCGGGTGCGTCGTCGCCTCCGCCGTAATTCTTTCTGCAGTTGCTGTAAAAACAGGTGGCGGCTGCCGGCAGCTGCTGGGTCCGGATTGTTACGTATAAACAGTGGTTGCCAGAAATCGGTTGGTGTGGTGGCCTGTACCTGTTCCCAGACCTGTGCAGATAATACAGCTGCAAACAATACAGGTCCCTGTTCCTGAACCTGTTGTACTGTCTGCAGCAGGTAGCGGATCAGTTGTTGCGGCTCACTGTACGAAAGAAACAGATGCGGCAGCGAACAGATGTCGGGGCGGAACATCGTATTGTCGCTTGACCGTCCAATGGATATCAGGCAGGCAGGTGCAGGTTTCATCTGCTGCAAAGTTGGCCCGTATTCCGCAAGGAAAAACAAATTTCACATTGCAAATAGGTTGCTATCTGCCCGGCTACTTTGCAGCTCGCTGGCCGTCAGATAATATAATTCATTCCGGCGGCAGCTGAGCGTGGATTTATTCAGAATGGGCCGGGAAATATGCACACCGGACAGAACTTTTTCACCCGTAATACCCGTGGATAAATTTCGGGGGTGTATTTATTCACACAGGCGATCCGCTGTCAAGAATCAGCTGAAATTTACCCCGATGCTCAACACATGTATATGAAATCAGAACAAAACACCCTCCACGAAACGGAACGCACCGTACTGGCCATCCTGCTGCAAAAGGGAACGCTTCCGGGGGATATCATTCCGTTGTTTTTTCACGCCGACTTCTTCAGCAGCCCGGAGCACCGGCTGGTCCACCGGCTCCTGCTGCGGGTGCGTGACAACGGGAAAAATATATCGGCGGCCACCTTATCCCTTGAACTCATAGAGTTGGAGCCCGCGGCCGGGGAAGAGCCGGAAGCGCTACTGGATGAACTGTTCCGCCGGGAGGTCCGGGCAAATGACCTGGAGCCCGCCATGGAGTTCCTGGTGCGGCACTACCTGCAGCGGAAGATCCGCGAATCGGCCGAAAACCTGGGCGCCACCCTGGAAAGCGAGGATGCCGACCCGGTAACCGCCGCGGAAGATGCGCTGGAGCAGGTGAGCCGGCTGCTCAGCGAACGGAAGGGAAAAGAGGAAAAATCCATGCAGGAGTTGTTTGCCGAACAGATCAAACGCATTGAAGAGATCCGTCGCAACGCAACGCCGCCTGCGGGACTGGAATCGGGTTTCCCGCAACTGGATCAACTCCTGTACGGCTTTCAGCCGGGCAAGCTGTACATCCTCGGCTCCCGCCCGGCCGTGGGCAAAACCGCGTTTGCCGTATCCGTGCTCGTTCACATGCTGCAGACCTACGGCAGCAATTTCCGTCCGCTTTACCTCTCTCCGTCGCTGAGCAGCAACCAGTTGACCCAGCGCATCCTGGCCTGCATCAGCGGGGTGCCGGTGGAAAAGATCGCACGCGGAAAAATGGAAGACGGGGAAGCGCAGCGGCTGACCACGCTCGGCACACTGGTTTCAACGTTCCGCCTTGTTATTGACGACCGTTTTTCCGTTTCGGTCAAGGACCTGGAGCGACGGCTGTTCCTGAACCGGAACGACCCCTTCCATTTCATCATCATTGACACCATCCAGTTGCTGCAAGCCGGCAGGGGAAGGTATCGCGACGAGGAAGTGTCGTACATCATGAAAGACCTGCGGCGCCTGGCGGTTGAATACCAGGTGCCCGTGTTTATACTTTCCGAACTCAACCGTCCGTCGAAACTCCGGGATCACGGCGATTCGCTGCCCCGGCTTTCGGATCTGCGTGACTCCGGATCGCTGGAGCAGGAAGCCGATGTGGTGCTGTTTCTTTTCCGGCCCGAGTACTACGATATCACCCATCAAAGCTTTGGCGGGGTCATAAAAGGGGAAACCCGCCTGCTTGTTGCCAAAAACCGTACCGGTCCGCTGGATACGGTCCGGCTTAAATCCTTCCTGGACATTCAGCGATTTGTTGAAATGGGTGTTGGGGAATATGAGGAGGCCCTGCAGGGGACCGAGCAGCCTGCAATTCACACCACCTGGACCAAAAAGTTTGAGGAGGCGGGGAAGAAATTTAACAACGGGTATGATGAGGACACTCCTTTCTGAAAAAGGTGAATTAAAATTAACATGTTGTGGTATTAAAAGTCTTGAATTATTTGAGACTTGCTATTGATGAACGATATCAGTGCTCTACTGCTGGGCACTACAGTAGTAATACAGCTAAATCCCCGCCTCAGCGGGGGACCCCTCCGCCATCGGGCTGTAATCGATGGCGGGGCCCTTTTTGGTTACTTTTTGGAAGCAAGTCGAAGATCCCGGCCGATAGAGTCGGGGCAAAAAGTAACAAAGAGACAACAAGTAATTGATAATCTAAATACAACTATAGAATCAAATGAATATTTCAGTAGCAAAACACTTTAAAATTAATTATAACAGCCGGGCGATGCTGCGGTAGTAAGGTGTCCGGTCTTTTCATTGCGCAGATGCACGATAGGTATGCGGTTATTCCTTCTGCGGTGACCAGAATGCCGGGCGGTGATGAAACGGGAAATTAAAATTAATTATAAAATGAATAAATACATGATCAGCCGGGAGTAACAACATTATGAGCGAAACACCCGAAACAACTTCGCTATGGGGCTGTGTACCTGCGGCCTGTTAAGGAATGGCGCCGCGGTCGCGACTCCGTCGCACCGCCGCCCGTCCGCTCCTGCCGTCGCTGCCGTGCAGCGATCGGGGGTGGTTAAGATAATGAACTGAAACCGGCTGATTTTTTTATGTTGACCCTGTTACCATTTGACCCGAAAGTGAACGACCGGCGCCTCGGCGTGTTTCTTCGCTGCGGCAGCCTGGAAGAGGTTGCACGCTGCCTATGCATGGAGCCGGAGGTGGTGGCAATGGTGCTGGAGAGTGACCGCAATTACCACGAGTTTCCGCTCCGGAAGAAGAAAGGTGGCTTCCGCATCATCCACAGTCCGGCCCGGCCGCTCCGCGATATCCAGGAACGCCTGCTCCCGTATCTCAACCGGATGTACGGCAGCTACGTTCCTTCGTTTGTGCATGGATTTGTATCCTGCAGGCCGGGGAGGTCATCCAGAAACATCGTGACCAATGCCGGCGCCCATGTGGGAAGTGCGCAGGTGCTCAACCTCGACATCCGCGATTTCTTTCCGGGCATTACAGCCGAGCAGGTGCGGGAAGCCCTGCTGCACGGGCCCGTTGCGATGCACACCCTGGAGGCCGCCAGCATAGTGGCGTTGCTGTCAACCCGGGCATGGCGGCTGCCGGCGGGAAGTCCGGTTTCGCCGGTTTTGTCGAATATGGTTTTTTACAAAACCGACTATACGCTCGAAGCGCTTGCAAAGCGCTTGCAATGGCGTTACACCCGTTATGCCGATGACCTGACGTTTTCATCGGATGGTATCATTACAAATGAACAAACAGGGGAAATCATGAACGCATTAAAGGAAGACGGATTTGCGGTGCATCCGCATAAAGTAAGACGGCAATCCCTGCACCGTACGCAGTATGTGACCGGTTTGAAAGTGAATAAAAAAGTGAATGTGGACCGCCGTTATATCCGGCAGCTGCGTGCAGTACTGCATTCGTGGGAAAAAGAGGGACTGAGCCGTGCCGCAGAGCGGTATTTTGGCAGCAGGGCTGTACGGTTCCGGAATGCGTCGCACCTGCAGGCTTCTTTTAAGGCCGCGGTAACAGGAAAAATCGGTTTTGTGTGGATGGTGAAGCGGGACGAACCCGTGGCCGTACAGTTGTGGCAGCGGTTGCGGGAGTTAGAGCGGGCAGCAGTTAATTACTAAGCGCTTAATATTGACTAAATAATGGATACAGCACGGAAAAGTATTGTGTATCTCGATGATCACCAATTATTCAGACAGGGGTTTAGAAAAGCCTGCGACCCGCACGGCGACAGGTTTATCTTTCATGAATTTTCATACCCCGATGACGCGCTGGCTTTCCTCGAGACGAGTTACCAGGTGGGTTCCCGCGTGGACCTGATCATCAGCGACATCAACCATCCCGGCATGAACGGCGCATTGTTTGCCGCAGCCGCACAGGAACTTGCGATAAGATACGGGGTGCAGGTGCCCTTGATGATCGTCAGCATGGTGGTATGGCAGCTGCTCACCCCGCAAATGATTTACCAGTTCAGGGAAGAGGGGCTTATTGAAGGAATAGAGAAAGAATTTCAGCCGATGATTGAAAAACTTTTACTGGAACCGATGCTGACGGGTGCCATCCAGGTCTGCCTGCCCAAGAGTTCCACTGTTGAATTAATCCTGGAGTACATGGAAGCGCTTAGCAGGCGGGATGACTGATGAATAAAACGGATAAAAGGCGTAAAAAACAGAAAATGATGGGTATCGGTCAGAAAGCTGAAAGAATACAGATTCTACGGCAACAGAAAAAAGTCCGCCGTAAGCGCTTGAAAAGCGCTTTTGATTAACTATAAAAGAGTCACCATTGTATTAAACAGAACTATTTGTAACTGCGTTCAGTGCTTTTTGTAATAAGACGGCGTTTTCGTATCAAAACATACAAAAAACACCTGTTGTGGCAGTTCGTGATGGTGTAAAAATCGCAATACAGTCTGTACGGCGATGGTGGCGGCCAGCTCTTTGGGAAATCCGTACACGCCGGTGCTGATGGCGGGGAAGGAAATAGAGTTGCAACCATTAGCGGAAGCGATTTCAAGCGCTTTAAAATAGCAGGATGCGAGGGTTTTCGCCTCGTTTTTCTGTCCGCCTTCCCACACAGGTCCCACGGCATGGATCACGTGGCGGGACGGCAGCTTTCCGGCCCCTGTAATCACGGCTGATCCGGGCGGACAACTACCGTGGGCTGTTACATGTTGACGGCATTCGTCAAAAATCGCCGCACCGCCTACATTGTAAATGGCACCGCAGACTCCACTGCCCGGCAGAAGCCGGCTGTTGGCTGCGTTTACGATGGCGTCTGCCGGAATCTGGGTGATATCGCCGGTTACAATACGGAGGCTGGAGGCGGGTGTAAGGGGATTGCCGTAACCAGAAAAAACAGCCATGGATCGAAAATAGGAATTTCGGATTAAAGCGACTGAAAGCGTACGGAACGACACCCGGTTGCTGCCAGGAAAACAGGTTGATTCATCCGTATGGTTATGAATTGTGGCAACCGTTTTCTAAATTATAGGTGGGTTACTGAGTCACACAGGGGCAGCATGTGGCCGCACAGGGGGTGAGGGTTTGAACGGTTGCTGATCCGGAAAGTGCAGGGGCGCCGGCAGCAGCCAATGAATCAAATTTACACAGGGATTCAGCAGGAAGACGCAAGGGCAGTTGAAAAGTCATCCCATTCTGAATAACCTTTTAAATAAAAGTGCAATGGAAACAAAGAAATACATAGTAATGATTGATGACAATTACGATTATATGGACGAAGATGCAAGATACAAGTATGGCGAATATGATACCCCTGAAGAAGCCATCCTTGCATGTAAGAAAATAGTGGAACGCTCGATTGAGTTAAAAGCGGGCGCAACAGCAAATGAATTATATGCCAGCTATTTAATGTTTGGCGAAGATCCATTTATAGAAGGTGGCGCGGGATTTAATGCCCGCGAATATGCGAGGGAATATTTGAAAAGCACGGCAAATACAATAAAACCTGAATATGTCAACGTTAGCAAGGGCATTAGAAATTGCCATATCGGCTCATAAGGGTCAAAAAGACAAAGCGGGCGCCGATTATATTTTACACCCTGTTCGGGTCATGCAAAATGGTGAAACAGAAACAGAGAAAATCTGCGGGCTGCTGCATGATCTCATTGAGGATACGGACTGGACATTTGAAAAACTGAAGGAAGAGGGCTTTTCCGATGATGTTCTTGCTGCATTAAAATGCCTCAGCAAGAAATCGGAAGACGAGGATTATGACGCGTTTATAGAACGAATACGTGTAAACCCTCTTGCGGTAAAAGTGAAGATCAATGACTTGCTGGACAACATGGACATAACAAGGTTCAGGGAATTAAATGAAAAAGATCTGAAGCGGCTGAACAAGTATCTCAGCGCATACTGGAAATTGAAAACGGAATAGCCGCTTTCGGAAACGGTCTTCATCAGCAATAACGCATTGTACTGTTGTAAGCATTTGATTTTCAATTTTAGAACTATCTATAACTATGGGAAAAACTTTGGCGACTCTGTGGCTTTGCCGTTAAGCCACAAGTCGCACAAGGTAAACACAGATTGACACACAGAATGGTATTAATATATTCAATTACAGAACACATTCAATTTTTATTTCCAAAAATTATTTCAAATGCCAAACTATTCCATTGAATCCATTGAAACCATCACGGATCTGGCCACACACTCCATCAACCACAAGCTCCGGCAAGCGCTTGTAAGCGATACAAAGTTAAACCTGAATCAAAGCTTTCCGGCCAATGTGGTTGCTCTGAATATTTTCAGAAAATACAACCTGCTTTTACTGCATGCCGATTTTCTGCTGAATGCTCCGGTCACCCTGACGGAAAAGGGCAAACAGGCTGCTGCTGTAGGATTAGAAGCCTACCTGGATTCAAACGGGGATTCTGTGCGGAATTACGCGGATCAATTCGTGCGGGAACAAATGAAGGCTGCTGTTTAAACTATAATTTACGCTATGTCAATAAGAAAATTCATATTAAATCTTTTTAATACAGGGTTTAAATCCCCAAAAAATGAGTTTGAACGAACCATCAGAAGAATGGGATACAAAAAGGAGGGAGAAGGCGCATTTGTAAAAGAAAAATCAAGCGGAAGGACCTGCATTTGGATCCAGGGAAATGGAATTAAAATAAAAGTGTATGCATACGGGTATGGGGAATCCGACTTTCTGCCAACAGATCAGTTAACCGTTGACAGGCTGAAGCAGTTTATCGGGGAGAATGAGTTACAATGGTGAAATGGACCAAAGCAAAAAGGCTTTAATTGCCTCCCGGCAGTTTCCCCCCGGCGGGACGATCCTGAATGTCCGCCTGCGCCGGCCGATGATGTAAACAGCCCGTGCCAGCTGTAAAAATTCACATGCAGGGCCCTTCACCTGTGATCAACCGGAAATGTTACCTGTCGTAAAATGGTTCCCGCCATTGGGGTAAGCTGAACTTCTTCCCATCGGTTGGCTTGCACATTCCATAATCGAATCATATAAGACGAAGGTGGTGTTGTAGTGACAGCCTCACCTGCAGGAAGTGCATATGACGTTGGTTGCAGGGGAGTGTACATGAGTTCCTGCAGGGAACCATGGAAATACGTGCGTGTAATTGACTCCTGTGCTGCTATAGGCCTGCAAAGTACCAGCGGGCCGGCCTGCACATACACTTCACTATTATTGCTGGTTGTCTTTATTTCCGGCTGCATGGGGAAGGTGATGGAGAGGGTGTCTGTTCCTGTCCATTGTTTTGAAATCAGAATGAATCCGTCTGCTTCTGTACAAGGAACAGATACCACTGCCTGCCTCGCCCAGCCGGGCTTTCGTATCCGCAGCTGAAAGGAATGCGGATGTTCCACCTGTACAATCAATTGAAGGGTGTTGGAAAATGGATACTCCGTTATGGTTTCAATTTTCACCGGCTTGTTCCTGTAGTGTGTTTCCACAAAAGAGGGACCCGGCAGCACCGCCACCAAGCCGTTTTCATCTTTCATCCACATATGCTGTATGTAATACGGGAAAATGCGGCCTGCATTGGGCACACAGCAAACAGCCGCTTCTTTATGCACAGGTGAATAACGGTAGCGCGTTTGGTGTATATCAGTTGTATCGCCATGTTTACCACCGGTAAGAATGAATGCGTTATCGGTTTTGAGATAGCAAATGGAACTGTTGCGGGGATGAATGGCCCCCAGACCCGCATTCAACAACAACTGCTCGGCCGCATCTGCATACGGTGTTTCTCCGGCATAGCGAAACAGGTCGATCCAGCTGTGCATCAGCTCGTGGAGCGAACAGAATTCGTAACCTGTTTGATAAGCATCTCCTCTTCTTCCACCGATAAACTCATCGCCGGCAGGTGCGCCCGACGGCGTTAAGCAGTATTGTACTTTTTGTATATAATTCGTCAGCGCCTTTTTCAATTGCTGATTACCGGTGTGGTAATACGCAAAGGCTACTGCCCGCAGGTGTTCATAGGAATGAACACCATGTCCTTTCAGCGGCAGCGAATCGGTCAGCAACTTATGGAGCTGTGCGTCTTCATTCAGTTGCTGCCTGCTGAAATCGTGGTACAGAAAAATACCATAATTCAAATAAGCCCGCTTGCCGGTGAGTTGATACAACCGTTGCAAAACATCTGTCATCATCAATCCATGGGAGAGACCGCTTACATTCGGGTTTACGGAGTAAAACGGGGTTGATTGATACGGCGGCCAGTGTTTCATGAGGTTGGCAACGGCTTTTTCTATTGCTTTCAAAACGGCGGGATCTTTGCTGTAGTCGTACCATGCCAGTAAAAACCGAAGGATGGTGGTTTTGCTCCAGAGCTCCCCGTTTTCATTGGTAAACCGGTAACGCAGCTCCTGATCATAAATGCCAATGTATCCGTCTGCGTCCTGTGATGCAAGCATGCGTTTTACATGATACTCGGCTTTGGCGAGTGCCTGTTGATCCCGGATGCTGATGGCAGAACGCAACAAACCATCGAGCCAGTTGCCCTGTGTTTCACTGTTCCACCAGAGAAACTGCACCTGCCATTCGCCTTCTTCTGAAACCGCTCCAAGGTTCTTGTTTTTCATGTTGCGGTTAATGCGGTTTTGTACATAGATATCATCTTGTACCACTAAGTCGGGTGCCAGGCTGTCGAGCATACCGGTAAAACCTGCCAGGTTGCGCTTCACCTGCTCCAGCAACCATCCCCTGGCCTGTACGGCACCCGCCGGTAATGGCTCCAGGTTGGTTTTTACGGGGGCTACCTTATAAGGCGCAGGCAGCTGTGCTAATACGGATTGATGAAATCCGGCAAGCAAAAAGAGCGCAAGAAAGAGATGTGTCTTCATTCGTATAAAAATTCAAATGAGAAGAAAGGGATTGATGGCTGTTTCCCGTTTATCAGCAATTGCCCGTTGTTGCTTTTCCGGATGGTTATTTTTTTGTTGCCCGATTGTATGGTGGCATGATTGATTTGCGGGATACCGGTTACAAAGCTTGCATCAGCCGGGTTAACCGGGTAAAACCCAAGCATGGAAAAGATATACCAGGCGCTCATTTGTCCGCAATCGTCGTTTCCAATCAAGCCTGTTGGTGTGTTGTTATAAAAACGGTTACAAATGTCTTTTATGATCTGTTGTCCTTTGGCAGGATTGTTGGTAAAAGCATATAAGTAAGCTACATGATGGCTGGGTTCATTGCCATGTGCATACTGGCCAATCAGGGCCTCCTGGCCTAAATGTTTATCAGGGTCAGGTGATTGTATCGTAAAAAACTGATCCAGCTGTTGTTCAAAGGCAGCAGTACCCCCTAAGAGCGTTTGTAAACCTGTAACATCATACTGTGCCGGTGTCCAGAAGTATTGCCACGCATTGGCCTCCGTATAGTCGCCCGGATTGTTCATGGGCGATGTGGCGTTGAGCGGATCAAACGGTGTGCGCCAGTTTCCTTTGCTGTCTTTCCCCCGCATTTGCTTTGTTACAGTGTCGTACAAATTTTTATAATAGGAAGCCCGTTTAAAGTACAAGGTTGCAATGGAATCTTTCCCCATTTTTTTTGCCATAATTGCAATACAGTAATCGTCTACCCCGTGCTCCAGTGTACGTGAAACGGCTTCATCACGGAGGCTGTCGAACGGATAGTAACCATATTGATTGAGCAGCGACCAGTTGCTGTTGATATGATTCTGGCTTGTGGATTTGATCATCTCCTGCAGGGCTGCTTCTGCATCAAAACCCCGGAATCCTTTCATATAGGCATCGACAATTACCGGGATGGCATGATTGCCAATCATACAATAGTTGTCCTGGCCCCAGGCGGTCCAGATGGGTAAAAAGCCCGCCTGTTGGCTGTGTTGAATCATTGACAAGACAAAATCATCTACTTTCTCCGGTAGTAAAAGAGTGTACAACGGATGTGCTGCCCGGTACGTATCCCACAGGGAGAAGGTGGAGTAGTAAGCCCGGTTTCTTGACGGCGAAGTATGCACAGCATCATCCGGACCCCGGTAACGTCCGTCAACATCAGCAATATTGGATGGCTGCAGGAAAAGACGGTACAAGGCTGAGTAAAAAATCTGTTTCTCTTTCAGCGGGGCTTCGATCTGTACCCGGCCCAGGTACCTGTTCCAGGCTTCATCTGCTTTGCTGCGCACCAGCCCGAAATTCCAATGCGGCAGTTCCTGTTGCAGGTTCTTACGTGCGCCCTCCACGCTTACGGTTGATAATGCAATTTTTGTTTGCAGTGGTTGCGTACCCGGTTTAAACTGCAGGATATAGCGGGGGGCTTTCTGTTTGGCTGCTAACGGTAATGTATCAACGTAAATAAAGGGCTCTTCAAATTCAAGTACAAAAAAGTACGTACGCTCCACCCAGTTACGGGTGCGGCAATACCCCGAAAGCACACGATTACCTTCAACTGTTACCGAACTGCTTACTACCAGGCTGTCGGTTAAGAACCGGAGACCGTGTTGAAAATCGACCAGCAACTTCTTTGCAGTATCGGGATAGGTATACCGGTGAAACGCCACCCGTTCGGTGCAGGTTAACTCAACCTGTACCTGGTTGGAAAGTGTTACGGTATAAAATCCAGGCGCAGCTTTTTCCGTTTGCTTGTTATAGGAACAGGCAAAGTTGTTGTTGTCAGCGTGCGTAAAGGGCTGCAGGAGGATATCGCCAAATTCATTGATGCCGGTACCGTTGGCACGGGTTTGTGAGAATCCCAGGATCATACTGTCCCGGTACTGATAGCCACTGGTGTAATCCCACCCCTGGTCCCGGTTATCGGGACCGGGTTGTACCATGCCAAAAGGCATTGAGGGACCGGGAAAGGTATGGCCGGTGCCATCTGTACCAATAAATGGATTTACAAACTGCGTATAGTTCTGTTGCGGTTTGTACGAACAGCATTCAAGAATAAAAACCAAACCGCACAGCAGTAATAATGATATATGGTATCGTTGGTGATTCATGAACCTTACAGGTTTAAATGGATTTGTAAGTACTCTTTCATCAGTACATTCAGCTGCCACTGATTGGCCAGTTCCTTTTGGGTAAAAGGTTCAACCGGCATGTACGGCACGGGACCGAATTCGGGAGTAATGGTTAAGACGTCTTTGTTTCGGAGTTTATTCTGACTTACAATTTGCTGCCACCAGTTGACAAATTGAGAAAGATGCAATTGCCATTCCGGTGCAAACGGATTGTTCACCTGCGGCCCCTGTTCAAAGCCAACCCGGGCATGAATGTGGCCCACATGCGGAATGATACGCTGGAGTATCGCTTCCTGGTCTGCCAGCATACTTTCAGATACGGTACAAAAATGAGAGAAGTCGCCTGTAAGTTCCAGCTCCGGAAACATATCGAGATAGCGGAGCAGAGCAGGCGCATGAAACGAAAAGCGTCCCCGGTGCGTTTCGTGCAGTATACGGATACCGGTTTGTTGCTGCAGCTCCAGGAAGGACTCAATAATGCGGCAGTTGTCTTCAAATGAAAAATAATCTTTTCCGGTATGTGCATTGATGAAATCCGGGTGATAGGAAAGTAGTTGTTTCAACGAAGCCGCATCCCGTTTTCGAAAGGATTTCATGTCTTCATTCTGCGGGTGACTGATATGCTGCAGGATCAATTGAAACGAAGGGTTTCTCTTTTTTTCTTCTGCCACCAGTGATAACAGTTCCGTGCAAAAGGAGTCGGAATCCGGGAGAAACACTTCAACTCCGTTATACCCATTGTTCAAAATCCATTGAAGAAAAGTTTCGGGTGGCAGCGACTCGCTTCCCCAGTACGTTGCTATAAATTGCAGCTTCAAAATGGTTGGTTGTTTGTTTTTAAAAGGGGTATCATCAAAATGCAGGACAAGTTTTTACGTAAGAACCGGATTGAGGAAAGTGTCAATTATTTCACCCACTCTGGCACCGGGGCACCAGGTGTTCCAGTCATTTAACTGGTTCTCATTTTCGGGCTCTTTCAGCTTCATTTCCTTATCCATGTAAATAACAGTCATGACCTTCCGCATCCGGCTGGTTTTGTTGGCCCCGGCCCGGTGAAAAATCCAGCCGCTGTGAAAACTGACTTCGCCGGCTTCAAACGGTTCAACCACATGCTTAAAATCGGTTACCCGTAACCGTTGTTGAATCTGTTGTTCGCTTTCATCGCCTATTTCCAGCTCGCGGCCTTCCACAATCTGGTGACTGCCGGCACTGAATTCCAGCGGACCCATTTCCAGCGGCGTTTCCTGCAACGGCATCCATGCGGTGATGGTTTTATCGGTTTCCAGGGGCCAGTAGTACTGATCGGCATGCCAGGGAGTGATGCCGCCACCGGGTTCTTTGAACAGCGCCTGGTCGTGATACAACCGGCTGCCGCTGCACAGCATTAAATCAGCTGCAATCCGGGCCAGGCGGCGGCTGAACACCAGCTGTTTGACCCGCTCATCTTCCCGCCATAAATTAAACAACTGCAAAAACGCTTTCTGGTAGGTGGAACGCTCATCCATTTTTTTTGTTTGCGTATGCATCCGGTTTACGCAATCAGTGATAACTCCCTTGTAAAATGCGAGCGTCTCCCCGTTCAGCACCTGCTTCAACTTAATAAACCGGTGGGCCTGGTAAAAGCTGATTTGTTCTTCAGAGAGACCGTACGGCGTTTCCAGGAACTGCCGGATGGAAGGGGGAATGGACTTCATGTGCAGGATTTTACTCAAAAATGCAAAGCAGGTCCGGGTCTGTACTCCACAAATTCGCCTGATTCTGACACTATATTGAACTTAAAAGCCGTAATTTGGTAAAAAAGGAGAAATTCAGGTGAAAGCCAGGCTCGAACAGACAGGATTTGTACCCGGTTCAAAGGCGCTGTTTTGCTTTGAGATCAACCTCCCCTGTTTTGAACTTTTCTGGCACCATCATCCGGAATACGAACTCACTTACATAGAGCAGGGATCTGGGCGCCGGCTGGCAGGCGACAGCTTATTGCCGTTTACTTCCGGCGACCTGGTATTTTCCGGGCCGCATTTGCCCCACTCATGGGTCAGCGACCCTGTTTCAACGGGGCAGGTGAAAGCAACCGTCTTACATCTTTCACCGGCTTACCTGCAAACACTCCTGGATTATCCGGGTACAGGCGCATTTCAGCAGCTGCTGCAGTCTTCCAGGCAAGGGCTCGTGTTCAGCGGCCATACAGACCAGGTTCCTTATCTGATGAAGGCGCTGATTAATGCACAAGCATTGAACCAGTTGTCGTTGCTGGTTCAACTGCTGCATATACTGACAGAACTACCCTTTCAACCGCTGGCATCTGCAGTCTATCAACTTCCGCAGGGCAACCTGCTTGCGGCATCACGGCTGAACCAGGCGTTACAACTGATCCACAGCTCCTTTACCTCCTCCCGGGTAACCAGTGCCGTTCTGGCTGATTCCCTGCATATGAGCGAAAGTGCCTTTTGTAAGTTTTTTAAGCGCAATACGGGTAAAACCCTTTCCTCCTATGTGAATGAGTTACGGATCGCACAAGCCTGCCGGCTGCTGGTGGAAACGGACCAAACCGTTGAGCAAACAGCATTTGCCTCCGGTTTTGAAAGCTTAAGTTATTTCAACAGGGTATTCCTCCGGAAAAAAGAGGTGCAGCCCACCCGTTACCGGAAGGGCTACCGGGAAAACTACCCCTCTGCTGGCACACCTGTTCCGCAGGATCACTTGCGCCCAGTAAATCACCCGGACTGTGTCCGGATTTCAAAGAAAATTCAGTCGGTTGTTGATTCGTGAAGACATGAATCAAGGCCGTGAAAAATGAGTGAGGGCTAATTGACAATCTGCAGCATTGAATCCCGATGCAACCGGGGAGCAGTAACCGGCGCCGGCGACTGCCGGACCTCCGGGAAACTCCCCAAAAAATATTGGTGGCTGTATCTTTTTGTTTATTAACTTTGTAATTCAAAGTACTTTTAAACAACCAGCACATGCACCTCCCGTCCTTTCTCACCACCGCTGCCGGGTGGCTCGCCGGCCTGCTCTTTGCGGCCATCGGACTGGTAAACGTCTTCTGGGGAAACGACGCCCTCTTTGGTGTTTTCCTGGTCGGGCTCGCCCTGCTCTTCTTCCCGCCCGTAAACCGGCTGCTGCAGCAAAAGACCGGCTTCGCCATACCGGTATTCGTGAAACTGCTCGGAGCTGCCTTCATCATCTGGGCCAGCCTGGGTGTGGGCGAACTGCCGCAAAAAATTGACCTGATGCTGCAATCTTTCTGAACAAACCCGGAACATCCCTTCACCACCCCGTCATTTTTATTATGTCAGCACCCTCCCACCACCCGCAACAGGAACAACTCGATGCCCTCCGCGACATCCGCAACCTGATGGAACGCTCCTCCCGCTTTTTGGCGCTGAGCGGCCTCTCCGGTGTACTCATCGGCCTGCTGGGACTCGCCTGCACCGCCGGCGCCTTTGTCTTGCTGGACCTCCAGCCAGGCACACAACCCGGCTATGACCAACGCCTGCAGGAAGCCCTGGCAACCAACCCTGCAACGGGCATCCAACTGATGGCCCTCTTCGGCAGCACCCTGCTGCTGGCCCTGCTCACCGGCACGGTGATGGCGCTGCGCAAGGGCAAACGACTGGGCCTCCCGCTCTGGGACGCCACCGCCCGCCGGCTGCTGCTCAACTTCGGCCTCCCCCTGCTGGCCGGCGGTATCTATACCGGCCTGCTGCTCCACCACGGACAAGCTGCGCTGGCCCTGCCCGCCACCCTGCTCTTCTACGGCCTCGCCCTGGTGAACGCCAGCCGCTATACCATCAGCGACATCCGCCACCTGGGCGTACTGGAGATGGCGCTGGGACTGCTGGCCACCTGGCTGCCGGAGCTGTCGCTGCTCTGCTGGGCCGCCGGCTTCGGCCTGCTCCACATCGTGTATGGCCTGGTGATTTATAAAAAATACGAGCAACAATCCGCGTGATCCAGCACTTACATAAAGCGTTCGACAGCCGGGTGCGGCTGGGCATCATGTCGGTGCTCCTGGTGAACGATGCCGTGGACTTCGGCACATTGAAGGAACAGCTGCAGATCACCGACGGCAACCTTGCCAGCCACATGGCGGCGCTGGAAAAACTGGGCTACGTGCAGGTGTACAAACAGTTCATCGGCAAAAAACCCAACACTTCGTTTTCTGTTACCCCCGCCGGGCGGAAAGCCTTCAGCGAGCACCTCAACGCACTGGAAAAACTGATCCGGCAAACCAGTTGAATCGCCATCACCCATCCCTTATAACCTTTAGCATGAACCACTCCACAACCCCTGCGCCCTCCCAACACGAACTGCAGGAAACCATCGCCAGCCAGCTGGAACAACCCGCCGCGCTGGAACGGCTCTACCGTACAAACCCCTCCCTGTTCGGGCGGGCATTCGATGCCGTCTTTCCCGACATCCAGTCGCACCCCGCGGCACAAACCTGGCACGAACGCCTGCACTTTAAACAGGAAGGCCTGTCCCTGGGGGCACCCAACGAACTCCCCTTTGTGCTGGTACTCGCTGCACTGGCCGGGGGCATCGCCAAAATACCGGACATCACCGGCGTCTCCCCCGATTACTTCTTCCCCCGTAACATCGGGTTCATTGTACTGCCTTTCCTGATGGCGTATTTTCTCCGCAAACAACAGACCCCCGCCGCCCGGCTGCTGTTACCGACCCTGGCTGTCGTGCTGCCGGTCATCTACATCAACTTCCTCCCCGGCAACGACCGCAACGACACGTTTGTGCTGGCCTGCATCCACCTGCCGCTGTTCCTGTGGACCCTGCTGGGCTATGCATTTACAGGCGCCGGCTGGAAGGACCCGGCCAGAAGAACAGCCTACCTGCGCTTCAACGGCGATCTCCTCATCATGGGCGTCCTCCTGGGACTGGCGGGCCTGCTGTTCACCGGGCTGACCATGGGCCTGTTTTCGCTGGTGGGTATCCGCATCGAAGAATTTTACGCCCGGTACATAGCCGTGTGGGGACTGGCCGCCCTGCCCCTGGTGGCCACCTTCCTGGTGCACAACAACCCGCAGCTGGTGAACAGGATTTCGCCGCTCATCGCCCGGATCTTCACCCCGCTCGTGTTTGTAACCCTGCTGCTGTTCCTGGGCGCTGTGTTGTTTACGGGAAAGAACCTGTACAACGACCGCGACTTTCTGCTGCTGTTCAACGGCATCCTGCTGGCCGTGATGGCGCTTGTAATGTTTGGGGTAACGGAAGCCACGAAAAACAGCGGCGGTACGATTAATTTGTTTTTCCTGACCGGGTTGTCGTTCGTGGCCCTCGTTATTAACGGCCTCGCCTTGTCGGCCATCGTCTTCCGGCTGGCCGAATACGGCCTCACGCCCAATCGCGTTGCAGTACTGGGGGGTAACCTGCTCCTGTTTATCAACCTCCTGCTGGTGAGCCGGCAACTGCTGCAACTGCTGCGGGGAAAGGCAACGGTGGAGAATGTGGAAAAGGTATTGGTGCTGCTGCTGCCGGTCTATGCTGCCTGGACGGCGCTGGTGACCTTTGCACTGCCGCTGCTGTTTCAATTCCGGTGACAAATAACCGCTCCGCATTCACATGGAATAAAAAACCCCGCCTTGCAGCGGGGTTGCCTGAACACTTCGTTCATCGCCAACTACGGTTGTACCACGCCGGCCGTACCGGGACGGAACACTTTATCTTTTTCCGTAAGCACTACCGGAGAAGCATGGGTGTAGTCGTTCAACGGACGTTTCCACACCTGTTCGCCGTTCATGTCGGCGGCATACAGCATCTGCTCTTCAGCAACAAAGTAAAGCATGTTGTTAGCCCATACCACCGATGAAACAGAACCGACCGAAACAACGCGGTTGTGCGTTACCGTTTCAACCGGCGCACGGCGACCGGTAATGGTGGCGTAGCTGGTCTGCCACATAATCTCCTCAGTGCCGGTATTGAATGCAACCAGCCGGTTGGCATCGGTGAATACAAACAAGACGCCATTGGCTACAGCAGGAGCAATGTTGTACCAGACACCTTCATCATCGGGCAGCGTATAGGAATGCTGCCATTCGCCGTTGTTGGCCGAAAAAGCATGTACTTTGTTTCCCGAATACCCGATCAGGTAAAGGATACCGTTGTTGTACACAACAGGAGCATCGTCGTTCACATAGTTCTGTACCATTTTACTCCACACTTCGGCACCGGTTACCGCGTTCACAGCGCTCAGCTTGCTGCCGCTGGAAAAAATGTAAATGATACCGTTGGCAACAGCAGGGTTGTTGTGATAACAGGATGCGTTCGACTCATACTCCCATAGTTCGTTACCCGTTACAGGATCCAGCCCAAACAGGTGACCGCCACAGGTACCCACCACTAAACGGTTCTTCACAAAGTTGAGGGAATGGGCCATATACCCGTTGGGGACAGCAATGTTCCGCACAAGGGAACCATCGCCGAGGCTGAGCACCAACACCTTGTCATTGCCAGCAGCATAAACAAGACCATCGGCAATCAGCGGCGAGGCATAATAGTTGTCGCCAACCGCCTGGCTCCAGAGCAAAGCGCCGTTGGCCGTATTGAAGCAGAACAGTTTATTCAGTTCGTAGTTGTACACCACGGTTTTGGCCGGTGTTACGGCCGGGGAAGCCCATTGATACGAGTCGCCGTCGCCCATGTTGTACGTCCACAAACCCAGTCCGTTCATGGCATTGACGCCGTAAAACATTCCTTTGTAATCGCTCAAAATCACGAGTTTGTTCTTATCCGGAACCGATTCATTTTTTTGTTTCCGGCAAGCGTTCAATGACAATAATGCTGTTATCAGCCAGAACGCTTTAAACATCGTTTTCATAAAAAAATATTTAAAGGTTGGCCTGATAAAGAGATGCGTACGCCAAAAAGCGTATATGTTTATCAAGTCTGAATGATTTGAACTTTCAGGGCCACCGTGCAGAAACACGGGCCTGGCCGAACCCTGGCGGGTTCTGTTCATGCTTGGAACACAGGCTGTAGGTATTAACACAATGAAGGTACAGCCGGCAGGCAGCGGTTTCAAAATTTCCACACCTGATATAACTCATTGTTTTCTGCGGAAGAGAATCAAAAAGTGAAAAAGAACCCTGTTACTTCTTCAGGTTTTTGGGGTTGGCGCCGTTGAGGATGATAACCCGGCTGTCGTTGCAGTAAGCGGTTGTTTTCCAGAAAAGCTTACCATCCGTGGTTGCCATATACACTTCGGTCCATTTTCCCGGGACCCAGATATCAAGGCGTACCTGATTGATGTAAGGAGCTATCCGTCCCTGGTACATGCTGTCTACCCAGATGTCCACAAAGAAACCGGTGTAATTCGTATACATGAGGTAACAATACCCCCGGGTTGTGGCAGAAGGCGGCCGGCTTGCGGGAACCGGCAGGTCGCGGGGTGTTACCACGTTGGCTGCATAGAGCACCTGCTTCTTCTGCGTTTCCTGTGCGGCCGCGGAAACCGAAACGGTTAAAACAATGGCAACGAACAGAACCCGTACGGGATGAATGCTTGACATAAATTCCGGCTTTCGCTGTAAGATGATAAAAAAGAAACAAAAGCAGGGATTCTTTTTGTCAACCTGTTAAACGCAGACCGCATACCGGGCAAACCCAGTAAGGCACAGGCGGGACGCTTACGCCGGACAAGGGATGCCGGCAGATCATATCCCGTCTCTTGCTAACGATATTACCTTTTCGTCACTTCAGGTTTCGCTTACCGGTTCAGAAACGCGTTGTATACCCGCCGCGCCGCCGCATCCTGGAAGAGGGCGCCATGGCCGGCACCGGGAATTTCGAGGAAGCGGCGTTCGGCACAGTTGGTGCAGGCTTCCACCTGTTGCCGGAAACGGGGCCAGCTGGTGAGCTGGATGCGGGAGTCGTTCAGTCCCTGTACAAAAAGGATGGGGGCCTTGAAACCGGAGGTAAAGGAGAGCAGGGAGCGTTCGAGATAGGGACCGGGATTGCTGCGCACCGGCCCGTAGCGTTCCCGCAACAGGCGGCAGTGATCACCGGCGGGGGATACCCGTCCGTCTTCCTCCAGCTGGCAGCGCAATTCCATGTTCAGCGGGCCGGGCGCGTTGGCAATCACCCCGTCGGTGGTATGCAGGGTGTTGAGCCGCGTTACCAGGTAGCCGCCCTGGGAATGTCCCACGAGAAATACTTTCCGGATCACGCGCTTCCATTCCGCCGCCCCGTGTTGCCGTACCCACAGCAGGGCGGCTTCGGCTTCGCGGATGTTGTCGCCCATCAGCAAACCCTCCTCGGGGTAGGCCACACTCACCAGCAGGATGTCTTTGCGGTCGGTGATGCGCTTCACCTGGCCGAGCATGTTGCGGGCGGCTTCCAGTATCTTACTGTCGAATAACACCGTGCCATGATAAGCCAGCAGCACATCCACCGTATCGGCGGCCGGCACCTCCGCCACCAGCTGCACAGAAACCCCGTTACAGGTAACGGTTTGTTCGATGCGGCCGGCATGCTGGGCCTGCACTGTAGTGATGCAGATACAGCAGAACAGCTGAAAAAGCAGGAATCGGTAAGTCATGTTACAGGTAGCCCGTTGTAGTTGCGCCGGGCACACAGACAATATACAAAATCAGCAGGTACCGGTTGTTGAATCCAGTAGATTTGCAGAGCAACCCTTCTTCATGCAACAAGCGCTCCGCCAACTGGAAGCCCGCTTCGACGGTTTGTTGTTTTACGACAACAGCACCCTGCACCAGGTGCAGCTGCGGGCCTATTCCACCGATGCCTCTGTGTACCAGGAGCAGCCACGTGCGGTGGCCATCCCCGCCTCGGTAGCTGCTTTGCGGGAGTTGATCCTGTTTGCCCGCGAACAGGGCACCACCCTGCTGCCGCGGGCCGCCGGCACCTCGCTGGCCGGGCAGGTGGTGGGCAACGGCATCGTGGTGGATGTATCGAAATATTTCACCCGCATACTCGAAGTCAATACCCGGGAAAAATGGGCGCGGGTGCAGCCGGGCGTCATCCGCGACGAACTCAACCACCACCTCAAACCCCTGGGCCTGATGTACGGTCCGGAGACCTCCACCGCCAACCGGGCCATGCTGGGTGGCATGCTCGGCAACAACTCCTGCGGTCTGCACAGCATCGTGTGGGGAGCCGCCCGCGACCATGTGCTGGAAGTCACCGCCCTGCTGAGCGACGGTTCGGAAGCCGTGTTCCGCGCCGGTGAGCTCCCGCCAACGGAGTCCCCTTTGTCGCTCAAAGACCGCATTTACTCCGGTTTATATACCCTGCTGCAGGATCCCCGCAACCGCGAACTGATCCGCAGCCGCTTCCCCGATCCGCAGGTGCACCGCCGTAACACCGGCTATGCCCTCGACCGCCTGCTGGAGATGGAACCCTTTACACCGGGAGGTCCGCCCTTCAACCTCTGCCAGCTGCTGGCCGGCTCGGAAGGAACGCTGGCACTGGTAACGGAAATGAAAGTCAACCTGCTGGAACTGCCCCCGCCCGAAACAGCCGTGGTGTGCATCCACTGCCACAGCATCGTGGAAGCCATGCACGCCAACACTATCGCATTGCGGCACCGGCCCATGGCGGGCGAACTGGTGGACAAACGCATTCTCGATTTCACCACCGGCCACCCCGAATACGGCCAATACCGCTCCTTTATAGAAGGCGACCCCGCCGCCATCCTGATGGTGGAGTTCATGGAGGAAACAGCCGCCGCGGCCCGCCAGCGGGCGGAGCAGCTGGTGGCCGACCTGCAACACAACGGATTAGGCTTTGCGTACCCCGTGCTGTACAATGAAGCATCCAAAGCGGCCTGGGAGGTACGCAAGGCAGGGTTGGGACTCCTGCGCAACCTCAAAGGCGATGTGCAGCCGGTGAACCTCATTGAAGACTGTGCCGTACGCACCGACGACCTGCCCATGTACATTACCGACCTGCAGGCCTTGCTGGCCCGGCACGGGGTAGACGCTTCGTACTATGCCCACGCGGCGGCGGGCGAGCTGCACGTGGAGCCCCTGCTCAACCTGCGCAGTCCGGAGGGACGGCAGTTGTTCCGGCAGTTGCTGGCCGAAACGGTGGAGCTGGTAAAGAAATACAAAGGCTCGCTCTCCGGCGAGCACGGCGACGGACGCCTGCGGGGCGAGTTCATCCCGGACATGGTGGGCCCGGAGGTGTACGACCTGTTCCGCCAGGTGAAACACCTGTTCGACCCGCAGCAGGTATTCAACGCCGGCAAGATCACCGGCACCCCACCCATGGACCAGCACCTGCGGGTACCTCCGCAGCCGGCCACGCGGCAACTGACCACCACCTTCGACTTCAGCGAGGCCGGCGGCATCCTGCGCCTGGCCGAAAAATGCTCAGGCTCCGGCGACTGCCGCAAGATGCCCGTGAGTGGCGGCACCATGTGTCCCAGCTACATGGCCACCCGCCTCGAAAAAGACACCACCCGCGCCCGGGCCAACCTGCTGCGGCAGTTCCTGGCCAACGAAGCCGACGAACATCCCTTTCACCACCAGGAAATCAAAGAGGTGATGGACCTCTGCCTCAGCTGCAAGGGCTGCAAGACGGAATGTCCCTCCGGCGTGGATGTGGCCAAAATGAAGGCCGAGTTCCTGCAGCAGTACTACGACCGTTTCGGCGTGCCCCTGCGGGCGCAGCTCATCGCCCGCTTCAGCAGCCAGATGCGGCTGGTGAGCCGGGTGCCCTGGCTCTTCAATACGTTTTACAGCATCGTACCATTGCGGCGGCTGGCACACCGGCTGGTGGGCTTTCACCCCCACCGCAGCATGCCCCGGGTGGCCGGCACCCCGCTGCGCAGCTGGTTCCGGCAGCACCGGAAAGAAACCACGCCGGCACCCGCATCCAACGGAAGGGTATTGCTGTTTTGTGATGAGTTCACTAACTACACCGACGCGGCCATCGGCCGGCAGGCCGTGCTGCTGCTGGAGGCGCTGGGCTATGAAGTGGTCATGCCCGAACACGAAGAAAGCGGCCGCACCTGGCTCTCAAAAGGGCTGGTGAAGCAGGCAGCCCGCATCATCAACCGCAACATCACCCGGCTGGCGCCGCTGGTGGGCGCCGGGACCCCGCTGGTGGGCATTGAACCCTCCGCCATCCTCACCTACCGCGACGAAGCCAACGATCTCGCCTTGCCGGAGCTGCGGGAACAGGCGCGGCAGCTGGCACAGCACACGTTCACCATCGAAGAGTTTCTGAGCCGGGAATCGGAGGCCGGCCGCATCAACCGCAACCTGTTCACCACCGAAGTCCGGCAACTGCACGTGCATGGTCATTGCTACCAGAAGGCCTTATCGGACCAACGCTCCATCACCAATTGCCTCTCCATCCCCACCGGCTACCGGGTGCACCTCATCCCCTCGGGCTGCTGCGGCATGGCGGGGGGCTTTGGTTACGAGGCCGAGCATTTTGAGCTGTCGCAGCAAGTAGGAGAACTGGTACTCTTTCCCGCCGTACGGGCCGCTGCAGCAGACGATCTCATCGTTGCCCCCGGTACCTCCTGCCGCCACCAGGTGAAAGACGGCACGGGAAGACGGGCTTTGCACCCGGTGGAAGTGCTGTATAAAGCAATGAAATAATGTGAAGACGTGGCAGTGTGTAAATGTGTAAATGGATTGAGACATCCGGCCGGAAGGCACTATCCGGCCTGCGGCTGACGGCTAACGGCCCACGTATTTATGTACGATGTTGGATGTACGATGTACGGGGGGCGGAACTCAGATTTGAGATTGCAGATTTGGGATTGCAGATTTCAGATTTTTTGACGCGTTCCCCCGCCAGCGGTTGCACACCCTGGAGGCGGGTTTCAGATTTGGGATTGCAGATTTCAGATTCTTTGACGCGTTCCCCCGCCAGCGGTTGCACACCCTGGCGGCGGTTTCAAAAACGGATTTTGGAAGCAGAAATAACCTTCCGGCCGGAATAATAAAACAGCCCACGACTAACGGCCAACGGCCCGCAACGCGTCTGGCGGCGGTCGGCTGACCGTTGACGGAAAGAAACATCCGGCCGTAAGACACTACCCATTTCCACATTTTCAAATTTTCAAATTATCTCATTACCACATCCCACCCCAGCCGCAGCACCAGCAGGGCAATGACCAGCAAAAACACATAGCGGATAAAGGCGTTGCCCCGCAGGATGGCGGCCCGGCTGCCGGCATAGGCGCCCAGCATGTTGCACACCATCATAGGCAGGGCGAGGCGGAAGAGCACCGCCCCGTTGAGCAGAAAGCCGATGAGCGAGGCCACATCGGCAATGGCGTTGATGAGCTTGGAACTGGCCGATGCGTGCAGGAAGTTCATGCCGGCCACGCTCACAAAGGCGAAGACGAGCAGGCTGCCCGTACCCGGACCAATAAACCCGTTGTAAAAACCCAGCGCAGCGCCGATGGCGGCGCAGACCCACCAGAAACGGGCGCCGGTGTATTTAACGGCATGATGGGCCCCCAGGTCTTTTTTAAGAAAGGTGTAAACGGCCAGCGCCACAATCACCACCAGCAGTACCGGCTTAAACACGTCGGGCGGAATGAGCCGCATCACAAAGGTGCCGCCAAAGGAAGCCAGCGCGGCAGCCGGACCGGCGGTCAGCACCACGGCTGTCTCCACCCCGATGGCGCGGATGTACTGGAAGGCGGCCACCGCCGTACCGGCCACGGAGGCAAAGCGGTTGGTGGCAATCACCTGCACGTGCGATAACTCGGGGAACAGCACCAGCAGCAGGGGTACCTGGATGAGCCCGCCGCCGCCCACCACCGCGTCCATAAACCCCGCAAAAAAAGCCCCTGCACACAGGAGCACATAAAGCCACCAGTCGTACATGGATGCAAGATAACAGAGAAAACGGGTTGGAGGAGAAAAGCCGGACCGGTGGGCCGGCTGCTACTGCCGGTTGGGATCGGGAGTATCAAGGAAAAATCTTCAAAAGCCATGGGTTATTTGCCGATACCGGGAATGAAGATGCGGTCTGTTCCTGTTGATTCAGCCAAAAAGCCCCCCACGCTCAAAGCGGCAGTACGTTCTTTTATAAAAAAGCAGGCTTCCCTGAAGCTGTTCGTATTGACACTTCGTGACTTTGTGGTTCCTAACTCCATCAATGCGGCAACTTCTTCCGCAACAACCCGTACACAAACGTACCTGTCATGGCAAAAAGGAGGTACACAATAAACACGGTTACACCACTGCCCAGCAAAATGAACATGGGAGCCGGACAAGCACCTGCCAGCGCCCAGCCCATACCAAAGATGGCGCCGCCAATGAGGTAACGGGGTACGCTTTTAGCTTTATCGTTGATCACAATTTCCTGTCCGGTCACATTCCGTATATGCCTGCGTCTGATGATCTGTACAATGATCATACCCGCTATCACGGCACTGCCAATGATGCCGTACATGTGAAAACTCTGGAAGCGGAACATTTCATAAATACGGAACCAGCTCACGGCTTCGCTTTTATACAATACAAATCCCAGCAGCATACCAACCAGGATATATCTCGACATGCGCATAATCAATCAGTTTTAGAGGGGAAACAATAAGGGAATGATGACATAGGTAACAAAGAGCCCGCCGGCAAAAAAGCCAATGACGGCAATGAGGCTGGGCAACTGCAGGGCCGACAAGCCGCTGATGGCATGGCCGCTGGTGCACCCGCCGGCGTAGCGGGCGCCAAAGCCTACGAGAAAACCACCCCCGGCAATGATGAGCCAGGTTTTCCAGTTGAGCAATCCTTCCCAGCTGATGAAGTCGGGCACCAGCGGCACTACGCCCTTGCTGGTGTCAATTCCCATCTGGCTTAATGCAGAAAGCGTTGCATCACTCACATGGGCCACATTACCTTCCGGCCCCAGGAAATAATGACTTATAATATACCCACCGAACACAGCCCCCAGGGCCACCAGCATGTTCCACTCGCCCTTGGTCCAGTCCACTTTAAAAAAATCGTTCAGTTCATCCGCCCCGTCGGCGGCGCACATAAGCCGGAAGTTGTCGGAAATGCCAAACTCATGTCCGAAATAAAGAAGGATAAACATGATAAAGGCCAGAATAGGGCCGGCTACATACCAGGGCCAGGGCTGTGCAATAAAGTCACGCACCTGCTCAAAGATTTCCACCATTGATTGCTTATTTAATCGACCATTCAATTTCTTCGCCTGGATGATCCCGTCAGCATAGCCAGGCTCCTGCTCCCTCCCCGTTTAGTTCCGAAACGGGTGCATGCAGCAACAACGCTTGCGCAGCACCCCTTTCTGATTCGTTGACGTCACCTGCCAGCGGTTGCTGGCACATGGCAGGTGTGGCGGGTGAAAGAGGAGTTAAAGGTGGCAAGGAAGGACTGCTGCCGGAATGATGATGGTCAAGAATTAAAGTGACCTTTCTCATTGCCCCTGTGGGGCGGTTCGACTAACATTGACCTTTAAAACACATTGAATATGAAAAGACTATGGGCGTTTGTCCCCACCATCCTTCCCTTCCTCCTGTATGCGCATCCCGGGCATGGCGAAACGGAAGGCTTTACCATCAAACATTACATGGTTGAACCCGAACACGTGGTGCTGAGCCTGCTTGCGCTTGCCATCACCATTTTTTTCCTGGGACGACGCAAGGAAATGCGGGATGTGCAGCAAAAGCCCTGAACCATGCACGAACGGCCGCTGGCCGGGCCTATGGCGGACATGGCCACACGCCGGACAACTCAGGCGGAGGCAGAAGAGTGAAAACAAGGAATGAATGAGTGAATGAATGAATGAGTGAATAAGGGGCGTGTCGGAAGGAAGGCGTTGCTGATTGTTTTACATACTTTTTTGAAACAGGATTCCGCGAAATCTGCGGGAAATCAATGAGTGGATGAGTGAATGAATAAATGTAGCCGCGTTCGCCTTGACGCTGCGACCGCCGCGTGAAACCCGTTGCGCCTTTGTATCCTTTGATCCTTTGTCGCTTTGTGTGAAACCAATGAATGACTGAGTGAATAAATGAATGATACAAAACAAACGATCAACTCCCGGCCACACAAACCCGTAACCCGTAACAAACAACAAGCAACCCGTAACCACTAACAAGTAACAACAAACCCTCAATCTCTATGTGCGCCACCTGCGGATGCGATGCCGACGGATCGGTAACCATCGAACCCATTACCGGACATCACCACAAACACGAAGCCCATCATCAGCACCATGAAACGGAAGGGCATGTACATGACCATCACCACGATCATACTCACCCGCACGCCCATGGTCACGACCATGCCAACGATGCCACTCACAGCCACGGCCGGCGGGTAGTGGACGTGGAACAGGATGTGCTGCACCAGAACAACCTGCTGGCCCAGCGCAACCGCGGCTATTTCGACGCTAAAAACATCCTGGCCGTTAACCTGGTGAGTTCGCCGGGCTCGGGCAAGACCACCCTGCTGGAAAAGACCCTCACCGCCCTGAAAGATGAACTGAGCTGTTACGTAATTGAAGGCGACCAGCAGACCAGCAACGACGGCGACCGCATTCATGCCACCGGTACGCCCGTGGTACAGATCAACACCGGCAAGGGCTGCCACCTCGATGCCCACATGGTGCTGCATGCCCTCCAGCACCTCAAGCCCAAAGAAAACGCGGTGATGTTTATCGAAAACGTGGGCAACCTCGTATGCCCCGCGATGTTCGACCTCGGCGAAGGGAAAAGGGTGGTGATTGCCTCCGTAACCGAAGGCGACGACAAACCAATGAAGTACCCCGATATGTTCCACAGTTCGCAGCTGTGCATCCTCAATAAAACCGACCTGCTGCCCTATGTTCCCTTTGATGTGGAGGCCTTCCGGCAGAACGCACAAAAAGTGAACCCGGGCATGGAGATCATTGAACTCAGTGCCTACAAAGAAGAAGGCATGGAAGCGTGGTACGAATGGTTGCGCCGGCAGCAGGCACAACCGGCAGCACACTAACCGATGGAGAAAACAACACTCAACCCGGCATGCAAACCTGGCACATCCATATCAGTGGACTGGTACAAGGTGTGGGCTTCCGCCCGCACGTGTACCGCCTCGCCCTCCGGCACGGGCTGAAGGGAACGGTGTGCAATAGTCCGGATGGGGTACACATCTACGCCACGGCAGAAGAACGTGTGCTGAAAGCGTTTTACGCCGACCTTCTTTCGCAGCCACCCGCCCACGCCGTCATCACCCACCACGAAGCGGCGCTGACAGCGCCCCGCAACTTCCCCGATTTTTCCATCGTCGCCAGCGAAGGACAACAGGCGCCGGAACTGCTGCTCACCCCCGACTTCGGCCTCTGCCCCGCCTGCCGCGAAGAACTCTTCGATGAAAAAAACCGGCGGTATCACTACCCCTTCACCACCTGTACGGAATGCGGACCGCGCTACTCCATCATCACTGCCCTGCCCTACGACCGCGACTGTACCAGCATGGAGCCCTTTGACCCCTGCTGGCACTGCAAAAAAGAATACCACGACCCGCTGCACCGGCGGTATTACAGCCAGACCAATTCCTGTCCCGACTGCAGCATTCCCCTCCACCTCTACAACAAAGAAGGAGAAGTTATCTGCAACGACCCCGACTGCATCCTGGTGATGGTGAAAGACGCCCTGCTCAACGGGCACATCGTGGCGGTGAAAGGCATCGGCGGCTACCTGCTGCTCTGCGATGCCGCCAACCTGCTGGCCGTTACAAGCCTGCGGGAACGCAAGCAACGTCCCGCCAAACCCTTTGCTGTGCTCTTTGCATCGGCCGAAGCCGCGGCAGCCGAGGTTCAACTCAGCGATGCGGAACGGGAAGCCCTGCAAGGCACCGTGGCCCCGATTGTGCTTTGCCGGTTCCGGGAAGACAAAGCCGGCACCGTTTGCCGCGAACAGGTGGCGCCCGGCCTGGACAAGCTGGGCGTGCTGCTGCCCTATGCCCCGCTGCTGGCCCTTATAGCCGACGTGGTGCAACGCCCGTTGGTAGCCACCAGCGGAAATGTGAGCGGCGCACCCATCATCTACGACGACGAACAGGCCCTTGAATACCTCGGTGGCATTGCCGACTTTGTACTCACCCACAAACGGGGCATCGTGGTGCCGCAGGACGACAGCGTACAGCAGTTCACGCCGGCGCGCCAGCAGTCCATCCTGCTGCGCCGCTCCCGCGGACTCGCGCCCAACTACCTGCCCGTGCCTTTCCGCAGCCGCGAGTCCCTCTTTGCCGCCGGCGCCGATCTCAAAGGCAGCTTTGCCCTGCTGCAACAAGGTCACTTCTACATCAGCCAGTACCTGGGCGACCAGGGCAGCTATGATGCCCAGCAGTCATGGGAGCATACGCTGCAGCATCTCAGCCGCCTGCTGCAGTTTGAACCCACCTGCTGCATGGCCGACCTCCACCCGGGTTATCACAGCAGCGATGCCGCCCGCCGCTATGCCACCACCCACAACGTGCCCCTCGTGCTGGTGCAGCACCACGAAGCCCATTTCGCGGCCGTACTGGCCGAAAACGACCTCCTGCACACGGGCGAACGGGTGCTGGGCGTGGTGTGGGACGGTACGGGCTACGGCACCGACAACAACGTGTGGGGCGGTGAGTTTTTCCTGCTGCGCAACGGGAACATGCGGCGCTATGCCCACCTGCAGTACTTCCCCGTGCTGCTGGGCGACAAGATGGCCCGGGAGCCCCGGCTGTCGGCCCTCTCGCTCTGCCATGCCGAAACGGCAACGACTGAGCTCTTAAAAGCAAAATTTACTCCGGCCGAAAGCAACTACTACCACAACCTCCTGCATTACCAAACACCCACCCTCTTCACTTCCAGCATGGGCCGCCTGCTCGATGCCGTGGCTTGCCTGCTGGGCCTGTGCGATGTGGTGAGTTACGAGGGACAGGCCGCCATGCTTTTGGAAACGCTGGCAGCCCGCTGCCGCGAAACCGGGGTGCAGGGCTACCCGCTGCCGGTATTCAAGAACATCGTGCAAACGGCCCCCCTGTTGCAACGGGTGATGGCCGACAGCCGGGCCGGTGTGGATCCGGCCCTCATTGCCTTGCGGGTGCACCACAGCCTGGCCGAACTGGTGGAACAGGTTGCCTGGCACGCCGGCGTGCAGTATATTGCCTTCAGCGGCGGCGTGCTGCAGAACGCCTTGCTGGTAGACCTGCTGCAGGAAAAGCTGGGCACCCGCTACCACCTGTATTTTCACCAACAGCTTTCTCCCAACGATGAATGCATCGCGTTTGGTCAGCTGGCGCACGTGGAATTGCAGGGAGGACGAACCAGTCAACCGCAAACGGCTGGCCGGTTGCATCATTCCACAAGAAAATAAATCAGTTACACCATGTGTTTAGCCATCCCCGGAAAAATTGTCTCCATCACCTCGCAACTCGACGCCACCTTTCGCCGCGGTAAAGTATCCTTCGGCGGCATCCTCAAAGAAATCAATCTCAGCATGGTGCCCGAAGCCAAAGAAAATGATTATGTGCTGGTGCATGTGGGCGTTGCCATCAGCGTGGTGGATGAAGAAGAAGCGCAGAAAACATTTGAATACCTGAAGCTGATGGGGGAGGTGGATGAGTTGAACAATGAAGAAAGGATTGAAGGATTGAAGGACTGAAGGATTGAAGGACTGCCTTTCAAAGGATGAAGGGCGGAGAGATTGATTAAAATGATGTACCTTACTACAGCTAATTTTCTATCTCTAACACCTAACAATTTAAGCTATGAGCTTTGAAAAAAACCTGTTCGCCGAAGCGTTTAAAGAAAGAACCAAAAAGAACGCTGTTGAAATCATCAAACTTTACCGCTCTTTTCCAAAAACCGATGAAGCCCGGATCGCAGGAAAACAACTGATCCGTTCTGCCACTTCCGTTGCCGCCAACTACAGGGCTGCGTGCAGAGCAAGATCAAAAGCTGAGTTTCACGCGAAAATCTCTACCTGTGTGGAAGAAGCAGATGAAACAGTATTCTGGCTGGAGATAACTGAGGAAAGCGAAATTTATAAATCGGATAGACTGAAAAAAATTAAAACAGATGCAGGAGAAATCCTCAAAATAGTATCAGCCGCACGAAAAACAGTGTCGTCGTAAATCAATCCTTCAATCCCTCAATCCTTCAGTCCTTAATGAAGTTCCTTTCCGAATACCGCGATCCCGAACTGGTACAACAGTATGTGCAGGAGATCCGCCACAGCACCACACGCCCCTGGACCATCATGGAAATCTGCGGCGGGCAAACCCACAGCCTGGTGAAGAACGGCATCCTGGAAATGCTGCCCCAAGAGATCACCATGGTGCACGGGCCCGGTTGCCCCGTATGTGTAACACCCATCGGTATCATTGACGAAGCCATTCAACTGGCCGAACGGCCCGATGTGATCCTCTGCTCTTTCGGCGATATGCTGCGGGTACCGGGCACCCGTAAAAGTCTGCTCGAAGCCAAGGCCGCCGGTGCCGATGTGCGCATTATGTACTCGCCGCTCGAAGCCGTGCAGCTGGCGCAGCAAAACCCCGGTAAAGAAGTGGTGTTTTTTGCCGTTGGCTTTGAAACCACCGCTCCCGCCAACGCACTGAGCGTGGTGCAGGCCGACAAAATGGGCGTACAGAATTACAGCATCCTGGCATCGCATGTGCTGGTGCCCCCCGCCATGGAAGCCATCCTCGGTGATGATGAAAACAGGATTGACGCCTTCCTGGCCGCCGGTCACGTGTGTACCATCATGGGAATGAACGAATACGACCCCATTGCAGCAAAGTACAAAACCCCCATTGTGGTGACCGGCTTTGAACCAGTGGATCTGTTACAAGGTATCCTGATGGCCGTACAACAACTGGAGAAAGGCGAATTCAAAGTGGAGAACCAGTATGCCCGCAGTGTACAACGCGAAGGCAACCGCATGGCGCAGGACACCATCAGCGAAGTGTTCGACATCAGCAACCGCAGCTGGCGCGGCATTGGTGAAATACCCATGAGTGGTTACGAAGTGAATGAACGCTACCGGCCCTACAACGCCCGCGTAAAGTTCAACCTGGGCGAAACGGCTGTGGACGGGAACAACGAATGCATCAGCGGCGAGATCATGAAAGGACTCAAAAAACCTTTTCAGTGTCCGCACTTCGGCAAAAAATGCAAACCCGAGCATCCCCTCGGCGCACCCATGGTGAGCAGCGAGGGCGCCTGTGCAGCGTATTATCATTACCACGGCATTCCCGCAGAACATCTTTAATTTGCAGCATGATCTTTTTCAAGCAAACCCAGGGCGCACCTCTTCTTCTTTTATTGCTCACTGCTTGCAGTATCAATTTTTCGCGGGTGGCAGCACAGGACCATCCGCAATATCTGCGGATTTTCAACGCTGTGTCAGGGACACCGGTGGAAAATGCCAGCGTTTATCATACCCTTGCCGGTTTTGGCGAGGTTTCTGACGATGCCGGCATGGTATCGCTGCGGCGCTTACCTGCCCATATTCGTCATCTTACCATTTCTGCCATCGGCTTTGCCATCACCGAAGTACGGTTAGATTCGCTGACATACACAAACGGTAAAGCTGATATCCGTCTGCAACCCCGTATTGCCAGCCTGGAAGATGTGGTGGTGAAGGCTTCGGCCCGCAGCGGCATTTTCAAAACCATCAGCGACCTCGACATTCACATCCGCCCCATTGTCAACTCCCAGGAAGTATTGCGCATGGTGCCGGGGTTATTTATTGGTCAGCATGCCGGAGGCGGAAAAGCAGAACAGATTTTCCTGCGGGGATTCGACATTGACCACGGGACCGACATCAATATTACGGTGGACGGTATGCCTGTGAACATGGTGAGCCATGCACATGGCCAGGGTTATGCCGACCTGCACTTTCTGATTCCCGAACTCATTGACAAAGTACAATTCAATAAAGGCCCTTACGACACGGAAAAAGGCAACTTCACCACGGCCGGTTACGTGGCCTTCAAAACCAAAAAATACCTTGAGCGGAATTTTATCAAAGCAGAAGCAGGACAATTCAATACCTTCCGGGGCATTGCCGGACTGAACCTGCTGCGGAACAACACGGCCGACAGAAGCCTGCTTTTCGCTTCTGAGTTTTCGGCCACCCGTGGCTATTTTGAGAGCCCGCAAAACTTCACCCGCTTCAACGGCCTGCTCAAATACCATACCCGGGCAGGCAACAATCATTATTTCACTGCCACGGGATCGGCGTTTACCAGTAAGTGGAATGCCAGCGGCCAGATCCCCGACCGGGCGGTTGCGAGCGGACAAATCGGATTTTTTGGCGCTATTGACGACACCGAAGGCGGAACTACCAGCCGGCATAACCTGAGCGTGGAGTTGCAATCCTACCTCAGCAACAGTGCCACCTGGAAGAACCAGTTGTTTTACAGCTACTACGATTTTGAGCTGTATTCCAACTTCACTTTTTTCAAGGAGGATCCCGTGTTTGGCGACCAGATACGGCAGAAAGAAAAACGGAACATCCTCGGCTTCAACAGCAGTTACGAACAACCGGGCCGTCTCTTCAACCGGGATGCGCTGTTCCGGGCAGGACTGCAGGTGCGCTACGATGCCGTGAACGGGCTGGAACTCTCCCGCACCCGCAACAGAACCATCACCACCCTGCCCCTGACCCTGGGCGAAGTACGGGAAAGTAACTGGGGGGTGTTTGCGGAAGAAAAAATTAACCTGGGCAAACAACTGGATGTGCAGGTGGGGCTGCGGGGCGATTACTTCACCAATGCTTATAACGATGTGTTGAATAGCGGAAGGCTCCGTTCCTCCTCACCCATCATCAGTCCCAAACTCAACGTCAACTACAAAGTCAACCGGCAGGTGCAACTCTATTGGTATAACGGGCAGGGATTTCACAGCAACGACACCCGGGTGGCTGTACAGCAAAACGGAAGGGAAGTGGTAACGCCGGCCTGGGGTTCCGACCTGGGCGCGATCGTAAAGCCCGGAAAAAAACTGCTGATACAAACAGCGCTTTGGTACCTGTGGATGAAACAGGAGTTTATTTATGTAGGTGATGAAGGAGTGGTGGAACCTGGTGGGAGAACCCGGCGGTTGGGTGCCGACCTGTCGGTTCGCTACGAACTCTGCAAATACCTATTTGCTGATGTGGATCTTTCCTGGACCAACCCCGTAGCCGTGGATGAGCCCAAAGAAAACCGTTTCATCCCGCTGGCGCCCCGCTTCACCAGCACAGGTGGCCTCTCCTACCGCAAGGACCTTGGTTGGAACGGTAGTCTTCGCTACCGCTACATGGCCAACCGGCCGGCCAACGAAGACAACTCGGTGGTGGCAAGGGGATACTTTGTAACCGACTTTGCATTGAACTATACCCAGCGCAGTTGGGAAGCGGGTGTTGCCATTCAGAACCTGTTCAATACCCGCTGGAAAGAAACACAGTTTGATACCGAAAGCCGCCTCCAGAATGAACCGGCACCTGTTTCGGAAATTCATTTTACACCGGGGACGCCATTCTTCGCCCGCCTCAGCCTGGTCTTCTTTTTCTGACCGGCACCGCAGGGGGCTGTTAAAACAATCACAAACGGTTTTTTTGTAGTATGGATTTATAACGGTAAGGCATTTCTGCAGAAAACCACTGTTATGATCTCCTTCCGCACAACCGCGTCAGCCCTTCTGCTGCTAACCGGTGCCGCCTGCCTGTTGCTGGCCGCCCGCACCCCTTCCGCTAAAAGAACAAGTCAGCTTCCGCTGCCCGAACCTCCGGCACAAAAAATACAGGTGGCCATCCTGCTCGACGTGAGCAACAGCATGGACGGCCTCATTGACCAGGCCAAGGCCCAGCTCTGGAACATGGTCAACACTCTCGGCCGCGTACAGTGCGGCACCGGCAAACCGCCCCGCATCGAAATCGCCCTCTACGAATACGGCACTCCCCGCAACGCGGCGGAAGGCGGCTATATACGGCAGATCAACCGCTTCATCACACAACTCGACTCCCTGTCGGAAAACCTTTTCGCCCTCACCACCTACGGAGGCGACGAATACTGCGGGCACGTAATCTACCGTTCGGTGAACGAACTGAACTGGGATCCCAACCCCGATTCCTACAAAGTGATCTTCATAGCCGGCAACGAGAGCTTCCGGCAGGGCAGCATTTCGTTTACTCGTGCCTGTGAGTCGGCCCGCAGCAAGGGCATCGTCGTCAACACCATTTACTGCGGCGACCGCCAGCAGGGCATCCGCGAGTTCTGGAACCTGCAGGGCGAATGCGGCAACGGCACGTACACCCACATCAACCAGGACGTCCGCCTGGAAGACCTCCCCACACCCTACGACGAAACCATTTACCGGCTCAACCAGCGGCTCAACGGCACCTATATTCCTTACGGCAGCCACGGGCAACGCTATTTTTCCAAACAGGAAGAACAGGACAAAGCCAACGCCGGCATGAGCCGCAAAGCGGCCATCCAGCGGGCAGAAGCCAAGAGCAACGCGGGGGTGTACAACAATGCGGGGTGGGACCTGGTGGACCGGGCACAGGAGGGCGATGCCGTGTACAAAGAGATTGACTTCAGCACCCTGCCCGACAGCCTGCAGCGCAAGTCGAAAGAGGAACTCAAGCGGATCGTGGAACAGAAGCGGCGGGAGCGGCTCACGCTGCAGACCGAGATCGTCCGCATAAACCAGCAACGGTCGCAGTACCTCCGCGAACAGGCGGCCAGGGGCAGTCAGCCCCAGGTCACCACCCTGGAAACGGAAATCGAAAAGATCCTCCGCGAACAGCTGGGCCGCTACAAGATGCGCATCAACTGACGGGCTGTTGGTGGGGCAGTGGTTTGTAGTTACTTTGCGGTATGGCAGATCAAGGACCCTTTCACCTGCAATGCCCCATGCCGCAGTTTGATTTCGATATCATCACACTGGGCCATGGCAGCGGCGGATTGCTCACCCAGCGCCTGCTGCAGAGCGGGGTGTTCGACATACTCAAAAATGAGCACCTTGATCAGCAACACGACGGCGCTGTGCTCGACATTCACAGCCGCATTGCCCTGAGCACCGACAGTTACGTGATTTCGCCGATCTTTTTTCCCGGCGGCAACATCGGGGAGCTGGCGGTGAACGGAACGGTGAACGACCTGGCCATGTGCGGCGCCAACGCCCGCTACCTCACGCTCGCCTTTATTCTGGAAGAGGGACTGCCCATGACGGAGTTCTGGGACGTGCTGGTGAGCATCCGGCAGGCAGCCGATAAAGCCGGGGTGCAGATTGTAACCGGCGACACCAAGGTGGTGGAAAAGGGAAAGGGCGACAAAATTTTCATCAATACCAGCGGCATTGGCCTGGTACACCCGGAGGCGCAGATTCACCACAACCGCATCCGGCCGGGCGATGCCATCGTCCTCAGCGGTCCCATTGCCGCCCACGGCATTGCCATCATGAGCTTGCGCAAGGGGCTGGAATTTGAAACCACCATCCAAAGTGATACCCGCAATCTCAACCAGGTGGTGATGCAGCTGCTCGACCGCTTTGGCCCGCAGGTGCATTTTCTACGCGATGCCACCCGCGGCGGTGTGGCGTCTGTACTCAACGAAGTGGCGGGCCTAACGAGGTTGGGCTTTTCCCTCGACCAGCAGCAACTGCCGCTCGACGAACAGGTGGAAGGCGCCTGCGAGATGCTGGGCCTTGACCCGCTGTACGTGGCCAACGAGGGTGTGTTTGTGTCGGTGGTGGAGTGGGGCATTGCCGAAGATTACCTGCAGGAATTGAAAAGCCTCGCAGGATTTGAAAGGGCCGCAATTGCGGGACGTGTTACAGATGAGCACCCCGGTAAAGTGACCATGAAAAGCCGGATTGGCGGCCGCCGGGTGGTGAATTATCTTACCGGGGAACAGCTGCCGCGGATTTGCTGAAACGCCACCACTAGCTTGCATACACCTGCATTAAAGATTTTTTAATAATTCTTACTAAAGCCATCTGAGCCTTATTTACAAACAATCGTTGTATTTTACAAGAGTACACTACGGTGCGGCTCATTATAATTCAATAAGGCAGCAGCAATGTAAATTTTACATATGATTGCGGCACATCCTTTACGAACTATTTCCCTGGACTAACGGATTTCAGCGATGAAGCTCGTATAAACTATTGCTCAGTTGGGTACATCGGCACAATTTGAAAACGAAAATCATGGTGCTTAACCAAATAAATGACGCGGGGAGTTGATCTTGAATTTAGGTGCCCATGAGAAAGCTTTTCCCCTCAAAAAAAATAAAGGCAAACAAATACAAACATTTTTTCAGCATTTACGATATTTTTGGGGCCGTGTTGCGAACTATTAAAGTTAAGACTTAATTTTGCCCCGTGGAAAAGACAAATTATTGACACCTGTAAATAAATATCATCTAATTTTTTTTATACCATTGGTTGCAGCCCTTTTTTTGCAAACCTTTGGCAGAAATATATTACTGGCTGATTACTTTATCCGCACTTCCGCCTATGCTGCCAACTGTGAAAACAAACAAAAGCCTGAGCTGAAATGCAAGGGTAAATGCCAGATGATGAAGAAGATGCAGGAAGAGGAAGAGAAGAACAAAGAAAACCCCGAAAGAAGAGCCGAAAACAAACTGGAAACAAGCGTTCTCATCAACAAAGAATTTTTCCCTTTTTACCTTAGTTCGCCGGAACAGAAATCCGACAAATGGAGTTTCACCCATGCAATTGGGCATGTCAACCACCACGCATTCTCCATTTTCCACCCACCCCGTTTTAAACCGTCTATACCGGCATCCCGCACGATGGGCTAACATTGTGTTGCACAGATAAACAGGTGTAAAGCATCTCCTGTGCATGATTTCTGCAGCCCTGTTAGATTGCGGATGCAAACTCTTTATTCGGAATTATTCAGATCATTTACTGGTGCACGGTTGTATCCCTGTATCATGAGTTACGGCTGGTAACCCCTGCAGGCAAATACCCGGGAAGTGGAACACCGTTAATACTACGGCTGCCGGCTTCCGTTGCCGGTATGCGGCAGTTGCATCTTAATTAAAACAACACCATGAAAGTGTTTTTTACAATGCTTGCCGTTCTGGCAGGCAGCATTTCTGTTGCACAGAAAACAAAGTGGAAAGAGATGGAGCAGTTTCACACTGTTATCAGTCAGACATTTCATCCTGCAGAACACAACAAACTGCAACCTACACGTGACCAGGCTCCTTTATTATTAAACCTTGCAAAACAATGGCAACAAGCCGCAATACCCGAAAATTTCAACGCCGTCAAAACAAAGCGTACACTGGCAAAACTGGTAAAAGCCTGTAATCTTCTGTCAGCATCAGTTGCTTCCAATAAAACAGATGCCGTTCTTAAAAAACAGATATATACAGTACATGAGCTTTTCCATGAAATTGCCGAGAAGTGTTCACACTAACAAACAACCGGCCTTATGAGCCTTATCTGTTTATCGTGCAAAAGAAAAAAAACGTTGCCGGTTTGAGGTTTTATAAAAACTGATACCGGAACAGAAATGCTTTTATTATTTATAATTAAATTATTAACACATGAAATTCTTTTTTTATTTGATGCTCGCTTCATCTTACCTGGTTCTCACTTCCTGTAAAAAGGAAAAGACTGATACCATTCAACCCGGCGACAAGGGTGAACTGGTACTAAAGTTTGATAATGTGGTAGGCGGCTCCAATTTGCAGTTGAATACAGGCTTTTACACCAATGCAAACGGACAGCGTTTCAATATTACTATGTTCAATTACTACGTAAGTAATATTTCGTTGATTCACACAAACGGCACCAAATACACACTTCCCCGGGACAGCAGCTACTTTCTCATCAGGGAAGAAGATGCAACCACCCATAATATACGACTGCGCAACATACCGGCGGGCGACTACCGCGGGGTGGAATTTGTGATTGGTGTTGATAGTGTCAAATGTGCCTCTCCGGCGTCTGAGCGTACCGGCGTATTAGACCCTGCCGGAGCAGGTGCAGGCATGTACTGGAGTTGGAATTCGGGATACATCTTTGTAAAGATGGAAGGCACATCCGACGTGGCTGGGTCGGCAGACAAAAAGTTCAGGTTTCATATAGGAGGCTTTGGTGGTTACAGTTCGGCAACGATTAACAATATTAAATTCACCACGCTGCTGGCACCGGGTAGCGATCTTGCCAAGGTTCGGAAAAACAAACCGTCAGCGCCTGCGATTCACATTCTTGCTGACGCTTCAAATCTAATGAACGGAGGCTCCAATATCAATCTCACCACTAACCATACTGTTATGTTTAATCCTTTTTCGGTTAATATAGCAGCTAACTATCAAAGTATGTTTTCAATAGATCATATTCACAATGATTGATATGCGCATAAGAAAGAATCCTTTGGGCACAGCAATACTGCTTACATCAATTATTGCATGGTTTGTGGCCTGCACCAAATCCAACGATGGTGCGGGCCCCACTCCCATGCAGCTCAGAGTACCAGCCAACTTTCCTCCGCTGGTGTATGATACAGCATTGAACCCATTGACACAAGAGGGCTTTGAATTAGGCAGAAAATTGTTTTATGACCCCATATTATCCCGAAACAATACCATCAGCTGCGGAAGTTGTCATATTCAGGGCAGTGGGTTTACGCACCATGGACATGATGTGAGCCATGGAATTGACGACCAGTTGGGCACACGTAACAGTCTGCCAGTGGTAAATTTGGCGTGGTACCGGCAATTTTTTTGGGATGGAGGCGTATTCCATCTGGATTTACTACCGCTGGCCCCAATTGAAAACCCGGTTGAAATGGATGAATCACCTGCTGCTGTTGTGGAAAAAATCAGGAACAGCAGCCAGTACACCACCCTGTTTCGCCGGGCTTTTGGCGATCCGGAAATTACCTCTACCCGTATGCTCAAAGCCCTGTCTCAATTCATGGTACACTGTATGAGCGCCAACTCGAGGTACGACAGTTTTGTGCGTAATGAAGGAGTAAAGCTAACGCAGGATGAGCAGGAAGGCCTTTTAATATTTCAGCAAAAATGTGCTTCCTGCCATACTACAGATTTGTTTACCGATCAGCAATTTCACAACATCGGTCTTTTGCCTTCGCTTATAGATGATAAAGGCAGAGCACTCATAACGCTGAATGATGAAGATAATTACAAGTTTAAAACCCCCTCGCTTCGAAACGTAGTACAAACCGCGCCCTATATGCACGATGGACGGTTTCGTACACTAATGGCGGTACTGGATCATTACAGCGATGGGGTGCAGGACATGCCAACGCTGGATCGCAGGCTTCGTAATGGAAACAGAACAGGCATTCCACTGACAGCGCCTGAAAAAAATAAAATCATCGCTTTTCTCAGAACCCTGACCGATGATTCATTTCTGCGTGATCCCAAACTGGCTGAACAATGATAAAAATCAAATTGTGTTTTTTTCTGCTAATGATAACGGCACCCTCACTGATTTGGGCTTGTGATATTTGCGGATGTGGCACGGGCAGCTATTACGTAGGTATTTTACCTGAATTTAAAAAACGTTTCATCGGTATGCGGTACCAGCATAAAAGTATGGTGACTGGTCTTAATGCTGCCGGTGGCCGAAGTTACATGACCAGTGATGAGCAGTTTCATATTGCCGAACTTTGGGGCGCCATAAACCTGAGTAGTAAATTCCGGCTTATGGGTTTTGTTCCATATAACATCAATCAAAGGCTTAACCAGGGAGAAATAACAAACAAAAACGGCCTTGGAGATATTGCCGTTTATGGCTATTACAATATTTTCGACAACCGTAGCGTAACCAGCAATAAACAACTTTTTGTTCACTCGCTGTGGGGCGGAATAGCGGTTAAACTGCCTACCGGAAATTATAACCATAATGACAGGAATGTAATTGCAAATGTTCAGAATACTTTTCAACTTGGTACAGGAAGCACTGACCTGATGTTTAATATCATGTATGATTTACGTTTGCAGGATGCCGGGCTTAATACTAATATTAGCTACAAACTTAACTCGGCTAACAGTGACGAATATCGATTCGGAAATAAATTTACTGCCAATTTACTCGCTTACTACAAATTCAGCCTGGGGTATCAAAAAAACTGGGCCCCCAACACAGGCTTTATGCTCGAGCAGTCATCCAAAGATGTGCGAGATGGCAAACGGGTGGTTGAAGTATCTGGCGGTCATGCCCTGGTATATTCTGTTGGTTCAGAATGGGCATTGGGTAATATTTCTTTAGGCATAAATTATCAGATACCGGTAATTCAGCAATTAGCACAAGGAAAAATCAGAGCTAATAACCGTTTGATGGTGCATGTAAGTTGCTCGTTTTAATCATTTTTATGAAAAAATATACACTTTTATTACCCGTAGTATTACTCATACATATTACATGTACAGAAAAACCGGAAAATGCGAATAAACAGCACAAACATGAAGCATCCTCCAAACAATTTACAGCCTACATTGACAGCATTAACAGGGGTTTGATAGAAAAAGACACGCTAAAGGGCAGTCCCAGCCGATTGACCATGGCAAATATAGGGCCTGTTCATGTGCACATTGAATACCAGTCGCCCGGAGTAAAAGACCGTATCATTTGGGGTGGTCTGGTACCTTACAACGAGATTTGGGTAACAGGCGCACATACTGCAACCCGCATTAACATTAATGGGGCAATATTTTTTCAAGGGAAGAAAATTGAGGCAGGCACCTATGCACTTTTTACAATACCCGGTGAAAAAGAATGGATATTCATCATCAATAAAAATTACAAACAACATCTTGCAGATGAGTATAGTGCTGCGGATGATGTATTTCGAATGACAGTTACCCCGCAAGAAAACAATTTAGTGCAACGGTTAACCTGGCAGGTTGTGCCGGACAATAAAAACAGAGGAAAACTAATTATGCAGTGGGAAAAAATAAAAATCGAAGTTCCCTTTTCAGTTGAAGAAATAAAATAGCTTGGCTTTTCAGTTGTAAAATAAATTATTAGCTGAACACATTACGTTGTGAAAATTATTTTACCGTATCAGGCAGCAGCATTTTTCAAGTCATTCTGTGAGGGATATATATAAGTTACACATTTTGCAACATTCTCCAAAGCAAGCATACAGGATAAACGATAAGTTCTGAAAGATCCTCGATATCAATTACGAGTACACGTATTATCTGAGTATGCAGTCATAAAAATTCCGGGTTGTGTGTCTCCGTATTACTACTGTGCTTTTAAGTACTCTCCGATTCAGATTTATTGCAGTTGTAGTAAATGGATTTGACCCCTGAAGAAATTTGTTATTAGTACACTGTTATTGCAATTTTTTTAAAGCTCACTGCATTATTCGTGATTTTTTTCTCAACAGAAATACACCGGAAGCATAGGCCACAGCCTACGCATCTATACTGTTTAATATTCATTACACAAAATATGTTGTGAACTCGTCTCAGAAAAATTTCAAACTCTGGGATACATTTAAATAGTGGCCCATTTCAAAAAACAACAGCTCGTCAGGTTTAATACAAGGTGACATTGGTCTTTCATGTAACCAGCATTCTTCCGACCAATCGGTAATCATCATTCGGGTTCCGTAGGCCGCATATCCGTATCCCGCTCCTTGTCGTACACCCGCAGCCAGATCACCCACACAAAGCCCACATTTTCCGCCACCAGGTCAATCACCAAATTGCTGTGGGGCGCCAGCTTTTCGTTGAGGCGGAACTGGTTGCTCCAGAGGCGCTGCGTTTCGGTGGGTGCTTCATACGGCATGGCGGAAACATACCGGCTGTTGGGGTTTTTCACCACGGCTCCGCCGGCAATATCGTTGTAAACGGCGCGGTACATTTTTTTGAACGCGTCAAAATCTTCCAGTTCGCGGTATTTGCATTCCCAAACCCAGTAGGTCTTGCGCTTACCGGGATAGCCCAGCACCTGCGTTTCCAGGGCCCCGGGCAGTACGAGAGAGGAGGAGAAAGCGATGGTGTTGGGATCGCTGCCCAGGCGTTCGCCTTTGAGGTTGGAAAACCCGTAGGGATAGGCATCCACTACCTGGTCGAGATACGAACGGATGGACGAAGTGGTGGTCTTAAGTTGGGAAAAAGCGGCTGAAGCACCAAAGAGGAAAATAAGCAGCAGGAACTGTTTCATACCGGATATTGATTTGCCTGCAAAATAAGAAGAAGCCCGAAAAGATGCGGCAGAAAAGCGGGCACCTGCTGCCGGTACTGCCGGTACGCCTCCCCATACAGCTGCAACAGTTTGTGCTCCTCGAGCCGGCTGCCCACCCCGATGTACAGGAGTGTAAGGGCCAGCAGCAGAAAGTTTTTCAGCAGGGGGTCCTGCAGGCACCAGCCCAGCAGCAGCAAGGCCGTACCGGTATACAGCGGATGCCGTATAAGCCGGTGGATACCCCCGGTGACGAGGGCGGAATAGTCTTCCCGCTCCAGCCCGGCAAAGCTGCGGAGCCGGAAGTTGCGGAAGGCGGCCAGCAGCACTCCGGCGCCGGCGGCCAGCAAACAGATGGCGGCCACCGTGTGCCCGGTTCCCGGCTGGTACAGCAGGGGGCTGTCCGTTTGCCGGTGCACCCACAGCGCGGCCAGGAGGGTACTACCGGCAAACAGATTGTAAAACAACCGGTAACGCGGCTCCCGGCAAGCGGGCAGGCGATGGAGAAGCCAGGCCTTAACCGCCGTGGCGGCCAGCAGGCTGTGCAGGAAATAGAACAGGAACCAGGCCAGAAGCAGCAGGATCATGCTTTAAAGTTACCGGAATTCTACAGGGAACTGCGTAATTTCTGCAGTTTGAAATGGGGTAAAAGCGCTCTTGCAAGGCCTTTGCTGTAGTTTTATTTTAGCAGTACCAAATCCAATCTTTATGAACAAAACCATTACCCGCAGCAAAAACTCTTCCTTCGCCCGGACTTTCCGGTTGCTGGTGGAACAACTGATGGAATCATTTGAATCGCCGCAGTCGCGCCAGTTCCGGCTCCTGAAGAAACTTGTTGCCGAATAAGAGATCCACTCTCTATGAAAGCCCCGCTGCGTGCGAGGCTTTTTTTTTGCCCTTTATCCGGCAAACCGCCGGAGGACTTCCTGCAGGGCGGCCGCAATCTCTTCGTTGCACAGACGCCCGATGCTGCCTTCATGCGTATGCTGCAGCAGCTGCTGGTTGAAGGTGAACGACCCTTCGTGGATGGCTTTTCCCACCTGTTGATAGGCTTCGCGGAAAGGCACACCCTGGTTCACCAGCAGGTTTACCGCTTCCACACTGAACAGGTACTGGTACTTCGGATCGTCGAGAATGCGGTCGTGTACCTGCAGGTTTTCCAGCATCAGGCGCATGAGCTGGAGGCAGGCTTTCAGTTCTTCGATGGCCGGAAACAGGATTTCCTTGGTGAGCTGCAACTCGCGATGGTAGCCGCTGGGCAGGTTCGTGAGCAGGAGGGAAAGTTCGTTGGGGAGAGACTGGATGCGGTTGCATTTGCCACGGATGAGCTCAAACACATCCGGATTTTTCTTGTGCGGCATGATGCTGCTGCCGGTGGTGAGTTCGTCGGGGAAGGAAATAAACCCAAAGTTCTGGTTGAGGTACAGGCAGCAGTCCATGCTCAGCCGGGCCAGAGTGGCAGCAATAGCAGCCAGACCGGTGGCCGTTGCTTTTTCCGCTTTGCCGCGGGTCATCTGGGCGTAGACACTGTTATAGTTGAGCGTGGCAAAGCCCAGCAGTTCGGTGGTGCGTTGCCGGTTGAGGGGGAAGGAAGAGCCGTAGCCGGCCCCGCTGCCCAGGGGGTTTTTATTGACGATGCTGTACGCCGCCGCCAGCAGCTCCAGGTCGTCCACCAGGCTTTCGGCATAGGCCCCGAGCCAGAGCCCGGCCGATGATGGCATGGCAATCTGCAGGTGGGTGTAGCCGGGCAGCAGTTTGTCTTTGTTGACTTCACTTTGCCGCTGCAGGAGCTCAAAGAGTTGCAGTACTTCTTCTTTAATCTGCTGCAGTTCGGCCCGCAGGTAGAGCTTGATGTCCACCGCCACCTGGTCGTTGCGGCTACGCCCGCTGTGGATCTTCTTACCGGCATCGCCGATCTTTTCCGTGAGCAGTTGCTCCACCTGCGAATGCACATCTTCCACGCCCTCTTCAATGATGAACGTACCGTGCTCAATGGTCTGCAGGATTTCCTGCAACCCGTTCACCGCCGTGGCCGCTTCGTCCGGGGTCATCAGTCCCACTTCACCCAGCATGGTTACATGGGCCATGGAACCCTGCACATCGTACCGGGCGAGTAGCAGATCAAATTCCTTATCACGCCCCACGGTAAACTGCTCAACGAGGGCGGAGATGGACGTGTGTTGTTTTTGCCAGAGTTTCATGGGGGGCTGGTTACTGGTTGCTGGTTACTGGTTGCTGGTTACTGTTTTCTCAATTGCTGGTGGGAAAACTGTTCCATTTTTTATCGACCCACTGAATAAAGCTATTAATCTTTTTGCTCAGCCGGGTGTACCGCTCAGAAAAGTCATCATAAAGAGCTTTGTCGTTTAATGATCCTGTCTCAAACAAAAAATCAAGATGCAGCATCGTTTCATTACATTCCGGCTGGCTGTACACCAGATAGCGGGTAAAATCCTGTTTGTAGCGTTTCCGGCCATAGCCTTCCACAATGGCCGATACGACTGCCTTGGATGAGCTCCTGATCTGGCCTCCTTCCTCAAACAACTCAAATTTCGGAAGCACAAGCGTCATCCGGTGTATTTCAATGGCCAGCTGCCGCGACTCCTGGCAGATGTCAAGATCCCTGTAGCTTTTCATGGTGTTAGCATTCCCTGCAAATATAGACCGGTTTCTGCTGACCGGTTTACCGGAAACCTGTAACGGGCACCCTGAAACAATCACAATACATGTCCAAGCAACCGAATATACAGCGCAATCCCCTCCTTTATTTCATCCAGATAAATGAACTCATCCGCCGTGTGACTGCGGGCACTGTCGCCGGGTCCCATTTTCAGCGTGGGAAAAGGCATCAGGGCTTTGTCGCTGGTGGTGGGGGAGCCATAGTAGGTTCTTCCGAGGGAAATTCCGGCCTTTACCAGGGGATGATCGAGGGGGATGGACGTGCTCTTCATCCGCGTGGTGCGGGGCTTGAAGCGGCTTTGGAGGTTCTGCTGCAGGGCTTCGAGGATTTCGTCAAAGGTGTACAGCTCGTTCACCCGCACATCTATCACATAGCGGCACTGCGATGGCACCACGTTGTGCTGCTGGTTATCGGTTCCGATGATGGTGACCGTCATGCGGCTTTCACCCAGTAACGGACTCACCTTGTCGAACCGGTAGTTCCGGATCCAGTTGATATCATCCGCCGCTTTATAGAGGGCGTTCTCCCCTTCGTTGCGGGCGGCATGGCCGGCCCGGCCCTCGGCCACACAGTCAATGACCATCAGTCCCCGTTCGGCCACGGCCATCTGCATCTGCGTGGGTTCGCCCACGATGCCGCAGTGGATGGTGCCGAGGTAGGGCAGCACCAGCTCAATGCCGTTCACCCCGCTGATCTCTTCCTCGGCGCTGGCGGCAAACACTACGTTGTGCGACAATCCTTCCTGCGGGTAGAAATGCAGGAAGACGGCCAGGAGCGACACGAGGCAGCCGCCGGCATCGTTGCTGCCAAGGCCAAAGAGTTTACCGTCCTTTTCCACCGGTGTGAAGGGATCGAGGGTGTAGCCTTTGTTGGGCTTGACGGTATCATGGTGTGAATTGAGCAGGATGCTGGGCTTGGCCGGATCATAGTGTTTATTGAGGGCATACAGGTTGTTGCCCACCCGTTGTGCCGGGATCATGCGTTCGGCAAAGAACCGGCCCAGGATGGCAGCGGTCTCCTCTTCCTCCTTGCTGAAGGAGGGGGTGACAATCAGCTGCTTCAGCAGGGCCACCGCATCGTGGTATAGCAAAGCGGTATCAGTCATGTTGTATAGTTGTTCCTTTGGTACCGTTAAGCAGGGCCGGCAACTCTTCGGCCATGCCGATCATTACTTTTTTTACGCCGTTGCTCAGGGCCACAAAGGTGTTATCGAGTTTGGGGATCATCCCCGCAAAAATTTTCCCTTCTTCCTTCAGTTGCCGGTAATAGGCCGGTGTGAGCGTTGGAATTACCGATTGCTCATCATTTACATCGAGCAGTACTCCGCTCTTTTCAAACGAATAAATCAGCTCCACATCGTAATACCGGCTCAGGGCCGTTGCCGTTTCCTGGGCAATGGTGTCGGCATTGGTATTGAGCAGCTGCCCGTTACCGTCGTGGGTGATGGGAGCCAGCACCACCGTGTCGTGGTGTTGTAACAGGTTGCTGAGCACGGGGGCGTTAACGGTATCCACATCGCCCACAAACCCATAGTCCAGCGCGGCCTGCCGCTTGTGCGCCCGGATGGCATCGCCGTCGGCGCCGCTCAACCCGATCGCATTGCAGCCAAGCGCTTGCAGTTGGGCGACGATGTTTTTGTTGATGTACCCGGCGTATACCATGGTCACAATCTTCAGGGTCTCCGCGTCGGTTATTCTACGTCCTTCCACCATTTGTTGCTGAACACCCATTGCTTCGGCTATTCGTGTGGCCAGCTTACCGCCTCCGTGTACTAATATCTTTCTGGAGCTTACAGCAGCAAAGGAGCGGAGAAAGGAAAAAAGCTTTCCCTCATCGTCAATGATGTTGCCGCCAATTTTTATGATACAGAGCTTATCCATTGGACCGTAGTATTTCACTGAGAACGGCCTGTGCCGCCCACACCCGGTTGCTGGCCTGCCGGGTAACAATGCTGTTGGTGCTGTCCAGCACTTCATCGCTCAGTTCCACATTGCGGCGTACGGGCAGGCAGTGCATCACCTTCGCGTTACGGGTGTGCTTCAGCTTCTCCTGTGTGAGCATCCAGGCGGGATCGTTGCAATAGATGCGGCCGTAGTCGGTATACGTACTCCAGTTTTTCACGTACACAAAATCGGCGCCCTGCAGGGCCTCCTGCTGGTGGTGGGTGATGGTGGCGCCGCGGGTGAACTGCTCGTCCAGCTCATAGTCTTCCGGGTGGGTGATCACAAAGTCGGCCTCCCCCCAGGCATTCACCCATTGGGCAAAACTGTTGGCCACGCATTGCGGAAGGGGTTTGATATGCGGCGCCCAGGTGAGCACGATTTTAGGTTTACCCCCATCCCCTAAAGGGGTGTGCCGCATGCTCTCTGTTATAGTAATGATATCGGTGAGTGATTGCAGGGGGTGCAGGGTGGCGCTTTCCAGGCTCACGACCGGTACGCCGGCGTATTTAATAAACTGCCGGATGAACAGTTCGCTGTAATCGTCCTGCTTGTTCTGCAGCGACGGGAAGGTGCGGATAGCCAGCACATCAAAATAGTTACCGAGGATGGGGGCCGCGTCTTTCACGTGCTCCACCGTGTTGCCACTCATGATGGCCTCTTCTTCAAACTCCCAGGTCCACCCTTCACTGCCAACATTAAATACAATGGGTTGCATGCCCAGGTTTTCGGCGGCAATCTGGGTGCTGAGGCGGGTACGCAAGCTTGGGTTCAGAAAAATCAATCCCATGCGCTTACCGGCGCCCAGCGTTTTATCCGCGAGGGGATTGGCTTTATAAGTCAATGCCTTTGCGGCCAGCGCATTGATATCGGTTACATCGTGAACGGAGATAAACTGTTTCAATATATGTCTCTTTTTTTATGCTGATATTTTACCTTTCTGTGCTCTGCGTGTACGCCGCAGACAGCACAGATGAATGAGGCAGATTTTGCAGAAGATTTTTACAACAAGTCCTTGTTGAAAGATCATCCGCAGCGAAAAGGGAAGCAGCGTTGTTCGCAGAGGAGAATGATCAATCATCAACGGAATTTCAACCCGCCATCGCCTCCACCTCTTCCTTCACCGCTTCTATAAACATTTCCGCATCTTTCTTCTTCAATGCCAAACCGGGCAGGAGGCGCACCACGCTGGGTTTCGCTTCCCCGGTGAAGATGTGCTGATTGCTGAGGAGATTCTTCCGCAGGTCTTTCAGCCCTTCCGTTACATCAAAGCCAATCATCAACCCTCTTCCCCGTACATTTTTAATGCCCGGAATTTGTTCCAGTTGTTCTTTCAGGTAATTACCCATCATCACCGCGTTGCCCATCAGCTTCTCTTCTTCCATCACTTCCAGTACCGCCAGGGCCGCCGCACAGGCGAGGTGATTACCGCCAAATGTTGTTCCCAGCTGAAAATGCTTCGGCCTGATGTGGGGAGCGATGATGATGCCGCCAATCGGAAATCCGTTGCCCATGCCTTTGGCCATGGTATAAATATCGGCATTTACGCCGGCGTAGTCGTGACTGAAAAACTTACCGCTGCGCCCGTAACCACACTGCACGCTGTCGGCAATGTACACCGCACCGTGCTGGTCGCACAGCGTACGGATGAGCTGCAGAAAGGAGTTCTCTGCCACATGAATGCCACCCACACCCTGGATGCCTTCAATAATTACAGAAGAAATTTCACTTCCGTGCTCTGTAAAAAAGTCTTCCAGCGCCTGGTGGTCGTTGAACGGCAGAAAGACCACGTTCGCTGTTTCGTTGACCGGCGCAATATAGTTCTTGTTGTCGGTGGCACTTACCGCCAGCGAGGTGCGGCCATGAAAGGCCTTGGAAAATGCCACCACTTTTTTGCGGCCGTTGTGAAAGCTGGCCAGTTTCAGCGCATTCTCATTGGCCTCGGCGCCGCTGTTGCAGAGAAAGAGCTGATATGCTTCCTTGCCACTTACCTTACCCAGTTTCTCCGCCAGTTGCTGCTGCAGGGGGATGCGGATGGAGTTGGAATAAAACGCGATCTGGTGTAACTGCGCTTCAATGCGCTCCACCCAACGCGGATGCGTGTGCCCGATACTGATTACTGCATGTCCGCCGTACATATCGAGGTACTGCGTGCCGGCATCATCCCAAACGTAGGAGCCTTTGGCTTTGGTGATGGTGATTTCGTTTACCGGATATACGTCGAATAAATTCATTGCGTGTTATTTGTGCGTGTGTTCAGTGATTTTTTACCACGAAGGCCACGAAGTGTTGCACAAAGTACACAAGGGATTCTTTTTAATATCTCTTTGTGTCCCTTGTGTCATTCTTTGTGCTCCTTGTGGTTCATCAAAAATATTATCGAGTGCCAAATGATTAAAAATAGTTGGCCTTTAACTTAAGCCCCGCCGTCTCCTCCAGACCAAACAACAGGTTCATGTTCTGCACGGCCTGACCGCTGGCACCTTTTAAGAGATTGTCAATTACCGAATGCACCACCAGCAGACTGCCCACTTTTTCGAGCTGGATCAAACACTTGTTGGTGTTCACCACCTGCTTGAGAAATACCGGCTCTTTTACCAGGTGCGTAAAGGGTTGGCCGTTGTAGTAATTGGCGTACAGTGTATACAACTCCTCCAGCGAAAGATCGGTATGCACCTGTGAGCTGATGAAAATGCCGCGGGTGAAGTCGCCGCGCCAGGGAACGAAGTTGATTCCCCCATCCCCGGAAGGGGCGTTGGACAAACCTGGCTGCAGCTGCAGCAACGACTCGCCAATTTCTCCCAGGTGCTGGTGGGTTAGGGTTTTATACGCCTGAATGTTGTTGGCCCGCCAGCTGAAATGCGAGGTGGCGCTGAGGCCTTGTCCGGCACCCGTACTGCCGGTGATGCCGGTGGTGAACACTTGGTTCAGCAGTCCGGCCTTGGCCAGCGGCAACAGTCCCAACTGGATAGCTGTGGCAAAACAACCGGGGTTGGCGATGTTGCGGGCAGAACGGATGTTTTCGCGGTTCAGTTCGGGAAGGCCGTAGATAAAGTTACGGGTTACGGGTTGTGGGTTACGGGTTGCGGGTTGAAACAGGGCATCTTTCCGCAGGCGGAAGTCGTTGGCCAGGTCAATCACCTTCACGCTTTCCGGAACCGGATTATCGGTGAGAAACTTTTTGGATTCGCCGTGGCCCAGGCAGAGGAACAGTACATCCACAGCACCTGTTGTAACCGGCGTAAGATCATCGGTGAACTGAAGGTTGGTTTCACCGGCAAGGTCCTGATGTACTTTGTACACCGGCTCGCCAGCATTACTGCGGCTGTGGATGCACAGCAGCGCAACGGAAGGGTGGTTGATCAGCAAACGAATCAACTCGCCGCCGGTATAGCCGGCGCCTCCGATAATACCAGCCTTAATGCCCCCATGCCCTAAAGGGGTGCCTGTATCCTGCTGTTCTATTATTCGTGTACCCATAACCTTAAACCTTAAACTTTAAACTTTATACCTTAACCCTTCCCACTTTCCTGCACCGCATTCCAGATGCGTACCTGGTTGCCAAAAATGGTGCTGAAGCCCCGCACATCCTGGCCGGTATAGCCGGTGTTCATTTCGCCGTACTTGCCAAACTGGCTGCTCATGAGATCAAAAGCGCTTTCAATCCCTTCGATCATAAAGCGATACGGCAGCAACTGCACAAATACAGCACCGGTAACGTTTTGCTGGCTGCTGGTGAAATGAGCTTCAATGTCCCGCATCACCGGGTCAAGGAGCTGCCCTTCGTGCAGCCAGTTGCCGTAAAACTGTGCCAGGGTATCTTTCCACTGCAGCTGCCATTTAGTAAGCACATGCTTTTCCAGTGCATGATGCGCTTTGAGGATGATCATGGGCGCCGCCGCTTCAAAGCCCACGCGTCCTTTGATACCGATGATGGTATCGCCCACGTGGATGTCGCGGCCAATGGCAAAGGGACCGGCAATGCGTTGCACTTCTTCAATGGCTTCGGAGGGATGCGAAAAACGCTTTCCGTTTACGGTGTACAATTCTCCCTGCTCAAAGCCCAGCGATAAACTCTCTGCATCTTGTTTAGTGCATGGGGTGGGCCAGGCTGCTTCCGGCAGCAGTCCGCGGCTGTTGAGGGTTTCTTTGCCCCCCACGCTGGTGCCCCACAACCCTTTATTGATGCTGTAGGCTGCTTTTTCGAAGTTCATCTCCACCCCTTTTTCTTTGAGGTAGGCAATCTCTGTTTCACGGCTGAGCTGGTGATCGCGGATGGGGGTGATGATTTCCACCCCGGGCAGCATGATGTGAAAGATCATGTCGAACCGCACCTGGTCGTTGCCGGCGCCCGTGCTGCCGTGGGCCACCGCATCCGCTTTCAGTTGTTGTGTATGTTCCGCAATGTGCAGGGCCTGTACCAGCCGCTCGGCGCTTACGCTCAGCGGGTAGGTGTTGTTTTTGAGGCAGTTGCCGAAGATGAGGTATTTGATGATGCGGTCGTAATAGGAGCGCACGGCGTTGACGGTGGTGTGCGTTTTCACGCCCAGCCTGTACGCGTGCGCTTCAATGCGCTGCAGCTCGGCAGCGTCGAACCCGCCGGTATTGACGATGATGCTGTGCACCTCGTACCCCAGATCTTCGCTGAGGTGTTTGGCGCAATAGGTGGTATCCAGACCACCACTGAAACCTAAGACAACTTTTTTTGACATGTCGGGAGATTGTATGCTGTAGATAGATAAATGCCGGTAACTGTTACAGGCGTTGCAGCCGGCTATTAGCCGAGGAAGCCGAACAACTGCAGCAGCTTGCGGGCGGACGGTTTAGGCGTTCCGCCGGGCTTGTTGTTGCTGTCGCCTTTGTCCTTCCGGCGCAGGGCCTTGACGAATTTCCACTCTTTGAACCGCAGCAGGCGCTCAAATCCTTTCTTGTTTTCCTCGAAAAACTTTTTGGTTTCCTCCGGCTCGTAATGATCAGCCGGATCGTAGAGCATGGCCGTGCACATGCAGTTCTTGCGCTCCTTGCTCATGAGGATGTCGTAGTTCACGCAACTCTTGCAGCCAGCCCAGAACTCCTCGTCCTGCGTGAGTTCGCTGTAGGTAACGGGTTCGTATCCCAGCTCGCTGTTGATCTTCATCACGGCGAGGCCGGTGGTGAGGCCAAAGATCTTGGCTTCGGGATAGAGCTGGCGGCTGAGGTCGAAGATTTTCTTTTTGATGGATTTGGCCACCCCGCTCTTGCGAAAGGCGGGGACCACAATGAGACCGCTGTTGGCCACAAAAGCGCCGTGGCTCCAGGTTTCGATGTAACAGAAACCCACCCAGGCGCCGTCGGGCAGGTGGGCGATCACGGCCTTACCTTCTTCCATTTTGTTGGCTACGTAGGCGGGGCTGCGTTTGGCGATGCCGGTGCCGCGGGCCTTGGCGCTCTCTTCCATCTCGGTGGTGATGGTTTCGGCGTAATGCGTATCGCCACTATGGGCTACACGTATGATGATTTCCTGATTGTCCATGACGGTTGAAACTACTCGTTGAAAAGCGGGCCACCAGTCCAAGGTAAACGTCCGGGAGTTCGTTCACTGACAGGGGCCGTGGTGAGGGGCTCGTCCTGTCAGACTACACGTCGAGGTCGGGGGGAAAACACAACCAATCCGGCAGGGCCATTGCTGGTCCGGGTGACAGGATAAAACCGGTATGTTTGTGCGGTAGACATTTGCAGCGCAAAAGTAACGGTTAAATGGATATCGTGTGGATAAATTTTTGATAAGAACAGCCGATTGTTCGCCTCAAAAAACCGGCATTCCCGGAAAGCAACCGCCGGAAGGGTCCTGTCCGGCCCGTGTCAACGCTGTTTCCGGTCCTTTTCCCGGAAGTAACGCCGGAAAAAAAAGTTCCGTTTCAGCGCCTCCATGTTCTGGTTAAACCGCTCGGTGCCCTGCTGCAGGTTGTGAAGGCTTTGCTGCAGCTGGTTTACCATACTGCTGTCTTTCAGTACGGCGTGCACCATGCCCTGGCCATTGTTCACCTCGGTGCTGATGTAGCGGGTGAGTTGATTGAGCGAGGCGGCCAGCGTATCGGCCTGCGAGCCAACCCCTTTAATGCGGAGCAGGGCTTCGTTGAGGTTTACGGCAAAAGCCGTATCGGTGAGCACGGCACCCAGCGATCCCTTCCCGGCTTTTACCCCGGCCACCACCTGGTGAATATCGCTGATGGTGGTTTGTGCTTCGGCGGTGGTGCGTTGCAGGTTGATAACGGCCTGCGACAACTGCGTGGGCAGTTGCTCATCGTTCAGGATGCGCCAGAGGGCCGCACTTTGGTTGATGCGCTCTACGGTTTGTTTCAATTCTTCCGATATGAGCGCCACATTCTGATTGGTAATATCCAGCGTACGCAGCATTTCATCGGTATCCGGCGAACGGCGCGTGGGCAGGATGGCGCCGGGTTGCACGAAGGGCGCATTGCCTTCGCCCGGTGAAATATTGAGAATGTGGCTGCCCATCAAGCCGTCGGAGCCGATATCGGCCACAGCATTGGTGCGGATGATGTTCCGCATGTCGTCATCCACCAGCATCAGCACCTCCATGAGCGTATCATTCAAAATTGAGACCCGCTTTACCGTACCCACCTGGATGCCGGCGTACCGCACGTTGTGCCCGGGTTTTAAGCCGCGGGCATGGTCAAACTGCGCCCGCAGTTCAAACGTGTGGCCAAAAAGGCTCTGGTTGCGCCCTATCACATAGAGCAGCAACACCAAAAAGGCGAGACCGGCCAGGGTAAAGAGGCCGAGTTTGATGTTATTGGTGGTGGTATTGCGCATAAAGCATTTATTGAAAAAATTGACGGATGCTGATATCGCTGTGCTGTTGCAGTTCCTGCCATTTTCCATTGGCATAGCAACGGCCGTCGAGCAGTACCACCACCCGGTCGCTGGCCATGCGCACGCAGTTGAGGTCGTGCGAGATGATGAGCGAGGCGGTGTTGTACTTTTTCTGGATTTCCATCATCAGCTCAATGATCTCCCGCCCCGTGATGGCATCGAGGCCGGTGGTGGGCTCGTCGTACAGAATGATTTCTGGCTTCAGGATGAGCGTCCGTGCCAGGGCGATGCGTTTGCGCATACCGCCCGACAGTTCGGCGGGCATCATCTCCACGGTATGGGCCAGGCCCACATCGTCGAGGGCCTGCATGACCATGGCATCGGCCTCGCTGGCGTTGAGCTTGATCCAGTGACGGCGCAGGGGAAACTCGAGGTTTTCCCGCACGGTCATGGAGTCGTAGAGGGCATTGCTCTGGAAGAGAAAGCCTACTTTGGCGCGTACGGCATCAAGGGCCGCATGATCGAGTTGGGTGATACGTTGACCAAAGACTTCGATGTCGCCCGCATCGGGTCGCAGCAGCCCGATGATGCATTTGATCAGGACCGACTTACCAGAGCCCGATTTACCCAAGACCACCACATTTTCGCCTTGCTGCAGTTCGAGGCTGAAGTCGGTAAGCACGTGGTTGGAGCCGAAGGACTTGTACAGGTGCCGCACCGAAAGCACCGTTGCGGAAACGGGCGTCGGGTTCAGGGGAATTGTATGTTCTTCTACTGCTATCATCCTGTATCAGTTAAATCCCAGCACATCGGTGAGTTGCACGGCCAGCAGGTCGAGCACAAAAATCAACACCGAACCCACCACCACGGCCGAGTTGGCGGAGCGGCCCACGCCTTCGGTGCCCTTGTTGGAGTAATACCCTTTGTAGCAGCCCACAATGCCCACGGCAAAACCAAAGAAGAAGGTCTTGACAAAAGCGGGAATCACGTCGCTGAAAACGAGATTGTCCACTACCTGGTTCCAGAACAGGTGCAGGCTCAGCACTTCCTTGATGTTGACGCCGATGTATGCACCGTAGAGCGCAATGGCATCACTCAGCAGCACCAGCACCGGCAACATCACGGTGGCCGCCAGCACGCGGGTCACCACCAGGTATTTGAAGGGGTTGGTGCCGCTCACTTCCATGGCGTCGATCTGCTCGGTCACCTTCATGGAACCCAGTTCGGCGCCGATGCTGCTGCCGATCTTACCGGCGAAGATGAGTGCCGTAATAATGGGCCCAATCTCCCGCACGATGGAAATACCCACCATGGCGGGTATCTGGCTCTGGATGCCATAGCGCACCATGGAGGGATGCAACTGCAGGGCCAGCACCAGGCCGATGATGAAACCCGTGAGGGCCACCAGCGGCAGGGAGCGGTAACCGATGATGAAGCACTGGCGTACGAATTCCCGCCACTCGTAACGGGGCTTGTACCATTCCATAAAGAAGCGGCCAGTGAAACGCGACAGCTCGCCGGTTTCCTCAAAAAACCGCTGTACTACAGGGTTAAACCGGAGGATATTCACAGGTCAAAAGTTACACATTCGGCGGCGCCGGGCCATGGCGGGCAGTCAGGAAGAATCGTGATTTGTGTCAGGGAAAACAAGGAATGAAGGAGTGAATGAATGAAGGATTGAATGGGGCGAAACCGACTGGAGAGACTGCTTCGTAGCTGATACGTTTGAAGGAATGAAGGATTGAAGGAGACTGCGTTCGCCGCACCTCCGCGTCCGTTGCGGGAAAACAAGGAATGAAGGAGTGAATGAGTGAATGACTGAACAGGGAGGGGTACCAGTTTTGAGGCGTTGCTCTTCTTTGTAATGACCCGAAGAGCATGAGATTCCGCAGAATCTGCAAAAAATCTGTGGTATCACCGTGAAAAAGGAAGGACTTAAGGATTGAATGAGACTGCGTTCGCCTTGCCGCTGTGACCGCAGCGGGAAACCCGTTGTGTCCGTTGCATCCTTTGCCGCTTTGCGTGAAAACCGCAACCTCACAACTTTTGCCTTACGCCTTAAGCCTTTACTCCACCTCCAGCCGCAAGACCCGGAACTCTTTGCCCTGTACAATGCTGCGGTTGTAGCCGCCGCAGGCCGGACAGGGGGTGGTAAAATCGGCCATGGTAAAGCGGGTATCACAACTGTGGCATAGCGCTTCACCGGAAACATGCTCCAGCTGCAGGACGGCATGGGCCAGGCGGCCTTCGCCCTTGATGGCGTCGAAAGCAAAGAGCAGAGCATCAGGTTCTACACCACTGAGCGCACCCACCTGCACCACCACGGCGGTCACCACCCCGGTTTCGCCGGGCGGCAGCACCTTGGCGGCAATACTGAGAATGCTTTGAGCGAGGGAGAGTTCGTGCATATTGAGCTTAAGGTAGGTGTGCTTTAGTTACAGTGCGTTTATACCGGTGCCTTTCACCATCCTGATGCAATCGGTAACTTCGTTAATAGGTGTGCTTCCGCAACAAGTAGGTGCCGTTACTTACCCGGATGGTTTTTCCGGTATTTTTATCAATGGCCTCATACGAAAACCGGCCTTCAATATACGGTATACTGCCTCCCGCCGCCTGAAACGAACCGCTTCGCACAGTCAATGTACCGCGGCGCAAGCTATCCGTGTAATACGTAACAAACGATTCTTCGTACCAGGCCATATGCTGGTGATCCAGCTCATAGGTGCCATCCGTAACAGGACCCAATAACCGAAACCCAGCCCTTTGTTCGCCACAACCGAAGGCAGCAAAAACAAGCGTGTCCTGCAAAAATTGAGCAACGTGGTCGCTGGTACCACAGGCTTCCACCGTCTTCTTTGCTCCGTTTACGGTTAATTTGAAATAGGGTTTTAACTGCCCTGGCTCTACTTCTTTTTCACAGGAAATAAACAGAGAAGCAAGCAATATCAGAAAATATGAATTGAGATATTGTTTCATCACAATGATTGCAAATTATTCCCCTGCAACAGGGGGTGTTGCTGCTGCAGCCGCCTTATCCGCCGCGGCTTTTTCGGCCGCCCGGCGTTTCTTTTCGGCCAAATATGCCTCCCTGCTTGCCAGCGCATCGGCATACAACAGGTTCCAGCCGTTGTTGATGTTCTCGGCCTTCAGCGCACAGGGGGCCGGCTCAGCGGTTTGAAAGAGGGCGCCTTCTTTGGGACAGGTACGCACACACTCGCCGCAGTAAATGCACACAGCCCGGTTAAAGTGATAGGTTTGTTTGCCTTCGAGGTCCTGCGAAAAAACAATGGCGCCGGGCGGACAAACCGTCTCGCAGCGGCGGCACCAGATGCACAGGTCTTCGTTAAAACCAATCAGTCCCCGGTAGTCGGCGGGAATGTAGGTCTTCTCCGCCGGGTACAGCGTGGTCACCGGTTTGCGGAAGAGGTTGAACAGGGCGGTAAAAAATGCGTTCATATCCAATTAATTTAGCGGGCCGTGCACGACAAACAGGGATCGTACGAGGCGATGATGGCCGCGGCGCTCCCGTACTCGTTGCCCTTGAAGGCGTGCACCATGGCCGCCACATTTGAAAAAGTAGGCGCCTTGATTTTCAGCCGCTCCAGCACCTGGGTTTTGTTGCCCCTGGCATAGTAAAACAACTCGCCCCGCGGGGCTTCGAGCCGCACAATGGCTTCGCCATCGGGGAAGGCTTTTGTTTCGGTTACCAGGGCCGACTCCGGCAATCCGGCCAGAATGTTCTTGATGATGCGGATGGATACGTACAGCTCCCGCAGCCGTACCAGGTTGCGGGCATACACGTCGCCGCCGGTTTCGGTTATCAGTTCAAAACCCACTTCCTTCCAGGGAAGCAGGTCTTCGGTTTCGTTGCGTACGTCCACTGCCAGTCCGGCCGCCCGGGCAAAGGGTCCCACCACGTTAAAGCGCAACGCTTCTTCCTGTGTAATTGCACCGGCGCCTTTGTTCTTCAGTCCCAGGGTCCAGTTGTTCTGGTAAATCTGCAGCAGCTCATCCAGCTGCGGCAGAAAGGTATCGAGGCGCTTTACTATCAGCTCCGCCACATCGGGCCGCAGGTCACGCGTCACGCCGCCCACAATCGAAAAATCGTACTGAATGCGGTTGCCGCACACGGCCTCCAGCAGTTCCATGGCAAACTCGCGGTACTGCATAGTTTTCATGAACAGGGCTTCAAAACCCGAGTTCTCGGCCACATGGCTGAGGCAGAGCAGATGCGAGTGGATGCGGTCGAGCTCAATCACCAGCATGCGCAGGTATTTGGCCCGTGCCGGCACCTCAATCTTCAGCAGCTTTTCAGCCACCTGCGAATAGGCGGTGGTATGCGAAATAGAACAAAGACCACACACCCGTCCCACCACAAAACTCACCTGGCGGAACTTGAACTTGCTGCAGCAGGCCTGCTCAATGCCGCGGTGCACGTAGTACACGTTGGCATCCACGTCCACGATGCGTTCGTTTTCGGTGGTGAACTTAAAATGCAGGGGCTCCAGCAGCGAGATGTGCTGGGCGCCAACGGGTATTTCGTATTGTCGGGACATCGTTTGCTTTTTAAGTAGAAATGGTTGCTTACAGCCTCAAAATCCTGTACCATTTATTTTGTCTCATTCTGAACTGATTCAGTGGTTTCATTTTGTCTCTGTACTTTTTTGCTTGCCCCCGAGAGGGTTCGGGGCAGGCGCCAAAGTACCAAAAAAGGGGCCCCGGGATCGATAACACCCCGATCCCGGGAGGGATCCCTGATTAAACTTTTGCACTACTGTAGTGCCCAGCTTTTGTTCCCTGATTGTATCCTATGTTTAACATCCTGAACTTATTTTTAACACCCTAAATTGCAAGGTTGCCGCCTTTATTCCCCCTTCCGCAACGGACTCCCGTTGAAGTCGGGCTCCAGTACAAAGCCTTTCTTTGTGCCTTCGATGCGGATGTTCATCAGGTCCACCAGCTCGGCTTCCGCCACCCAGGCCGAAGCCACAATGCCGCGGATGCTGGGCACTTCGGTGGCCGGGTCAATCAGCATATAAAACACCGTCTCCGCACAGGGCGGGGCATAGTCGCAGAAAAACCACTGTACTTCCAGCTGGGGTCCCACTTCCACAGCATTCATCACCATAAAATGATGGCGGTGGGGCTGGTAAAAAGCGCCGATATCGTGCAGCAGGGTTTCCGCCGTTGTTTCAATCTTGTTCATGCGCCAGGGGTTGAATGGGTTCGGTCATATCGCGGCGGTTCAGTTGTCCTTCTTCTTCCACCGCTTCCCGCCGCAGGCGTACCGAAGGTTCCGGTTCTTTGGACTTCTGCTCTAAAATACCCAATGCCTGCACCACGCCGTCAATGATCTGTTCGGGACGGGTGCCGCAGCCGCACACATACACATCTACGGGAATGTATTGATCTACCCCACCCTCGCAGTTATACATACCGCGGAACACGCCGCCGGTGCTGGCGCAGGTGCCGCAGGCCACCACCACCTTGGGTTCGGGCATCTGGTTGTAAATCTCCACCAGCCGCTCCCGGGAGCGCTTGGTAACCGGACCGGTCACCAGCAGAATATCGCTCTGCTTGGGGTTGCCCGTATTGATCATGCCAAAACGTTCAATGTCATATTTGGGACCCAGGCAGGCCAGTATTTCAATGTCGCAGCCATTGCAGCTACCGGCATTGTAATGCAGGATCCAGGGCGATTTTTTGCGGAAGGAGGCGAGGTTCATCATATACTGTTAAGGAGTAAGTTGATAAAGGCCAGGGAAAACGACACCAGCAGCGAGAAGCGCAGCATCTGCCGGTAGTTCACCCGGGCCGTGGAATTATCGAGGGCGTTCACAAACAAAAAGCTGCCCGCCGCCAGTGCCAGTCCCAGCAGCAGGTTGGTGCCGCTGAACAGAAATACGAGGGCGTAGCAAAACACATAATCGAGCCATTTGGCCGTATAAAAAGCTTCATAGAAGATGCCCGAATACTCCAGCTCCACGCCGCCGGTGATCTCCTGGTGGGCTTCGGCCACATCAAAAGGCGATTTCTTGAGTTTGATGGGCAGCACCAGCAGCAGCGCCGCAAACGAGAGCGGCATCTGGTATAGCAACGGTTTTGTGTTGGCGAAAGCATCCCGGGCATCAAAACTGCCGGTGCAGAGAAAAACCGATACCGCTATAAGTATAAGCACCGGTTCATACGCCAGGATGCTGATGGCGGTACGGTTGGCGCCAAGGTGACTGAACACCGAGCGGGTACTATAGCCCGCCAGCACCAGCAGGGCCGTGGCCAGCAGGTGCAGAAACACCACCAGGATGAGGTCGCCGCCCAGCAGCAGCACGCCCAGTGCAAACCACAGGGCCACGAGGTGCATGATGCCCAGGAAAGCGTGGGCCGAGTGCACCACCATGCGGCGCTTATCAGCCAGTTTCAGAAAATCGTAGAAGGGCTGCAGCAGGGGCGGACCCACCCGCCGTTGCATGCGGGCCTTTACAATGCGTTCAAAGCCGTATAAAAGGCCGCCCAGCACAGGCGCCAGCACAATCAGCAATATGGGTAACCAGTTGGTCATCATACAAAACTTAGAATACCGCCACCGCCAGCAGCACCACCATTAACAGCAAGCCGGTTGCCGTTAGCCAGGGCTGCGCCCGTTCGGTGGAGAAATAAAACGATGAAATGGAATAATTCACTTTTTCGCCGCATGCATATTCCGCTACCCGGTCCACCTTCCGGAAGTGGATGAACAGGGCGGTTACCAGGGTGAGCGGCAGCAAAAACAGGGCCACGGCCATGGGCACCAGCGGCAAATGCGTGGCGCCAATGTGCAGTTGCCCGCCTGCAATAACCGTTACAACAGAGGTACGCAGCGTGGCCGCCGCCGTAGGCGCCACGAGGTTGGTAACCAGCAGGGGCAGCAGTACCGCTGCCACACCAATCAGCGCCAGCAGCAGGTACAGCGTACTGCTGTACACCGGTTCGGTATGTTCGGGACGGGCCAGATCGCGGTTGCCGCTGCGCAGCAACAGTACGCCCATTACCTTAAAATAGAGCAGCGTCAACACCCCGCCGCCCAGCGCTATGGCCACCAGCAGCAGCGCCATGTGGATGCGGTGTTCGGCAGCCAGGTAGCCCAGCGATTCCACCGTGAGCCATTTGCCCAGGAATGCACCAAAGGGGGGCAGCAGCAGCGATACAAAGCCGATGATGGTAATGAGGGCGGTACGCGGACCGGTTTCGCCCAGGTGGTCCATATCGTGCGTGTCTTTGAGGTGAAACACCTTCTCCAATACCCCGGCGTTCAGGAAGAGGAGGGCTTTCGACAGTCCGTGAAAGAGCAGCAACAACAAGGCGGCAATCATCGTTACCGGTGTAGCCACTGCGGCCAGCAGCATCATCAGCGCCAGCAGGGCAATGGTGGAATGGGCGAGAATGCGTTTGAGGTTCGATTGCGACAGCGCTCCAATGGCCGCGGCTACAAAGCCAAAGGCCGTAATAGCCAGCACTACCATTGCAACGGAGGTGCCTTGCAGTGCCGGCGCCAGGCGCAGCAGCACAAAGGGGGCGATCTTCACCATGGTGGAGGAGTGGAGCAGGGCGCTCACGGGCGTGGGCGCCACCATAGCTCCCAGCAGCCAGTTGCTGAAGGGCAGCTGGGCGCCTTTCACCAGGGCGGCCATGCACAGCAGCGCCAGCGGCACCAGCAGCGCATCGGATGGTGCCTGTGCCAGCAGATGCGTAAAGCTGAGGGGACCTTCGCTGTAGATGGCGAGGTACAGCATTGCGCCGATGATGGCCAATCCGCCCAGCTGGTTCATCCACAGCGCAGTCAGGGCGTTGCGGGAGGAAACCGCATCACGGCGGAAGCCAATAAAGAGGAAAGAGGCCAGCGTGGTGAGTTCAAAAAACAGGAAGAAGTATTCGAGGTTGTCGGCCGATACCACGAGGTTCATGGCCGCCACAAACCAGAAGAGGATGGCCAGGAACCAGCGGCGGCGGAAGGGACTGCAGGGCTCTTCGTCCATGTAGCGCAGGGCGTACACGGCAATGATGCCGCTCACCACGTTGATGAGCAGGTAGAGGTACACGCTCAGCCGGTCCACGTAAAAAGCCGCCCCGTGCGTTTGTGCCGGGCCGCTCAGCAGCCAGGCCAGCCCCACCAGTTGCAGTACGGCCAGCAGTCCCACCAGAACGTTGCGATGGCGAATGGCCACCCAGCCAAAGAAGAGGAGCAGCAGCAGGTCGGCGCCCGCCACCAGTTGATCTACGTAGGGGGGCACCGTGAGTTGTACCGGCGCCTCAAAGAGAAAGGCCGTAGTGGCGGCGAGGGCGGCCAGCGCCACGCCGGCCGTCACCACGGTGGTACGTACCAGCGCCCGGGGCACCAGCAACAGCAGCCCGCTCACCGCCACGGGCAGGAGGAACAGGCTGTATAACAGGAATTCCATATCCACGGGTTTCGGTTCTAAGAGACCGCTAGTTTACGGCCTTACTGCTCCTTGTGAAATGATGGCTGTCACCACGCCTGCTGACAGGCCTTATGTACACAGGCGGCTGGTTCTGAGGGGTGTGCAGGGAAGGGACTTCCCGTTCCCGGTAAAGAGGGGAGGGGGCTGTGAGCGGGGGTGCAGGCATCGGCGGGAGTCCCGGCCATCCGCTCTACTCCTCGCTCCTTTACTGTGCTCCGGAGCTGCGGGGTGCCGCTGCTGTCCGGCAGCCCGTGGGCAGGGGGAACACCGGGCGGCTGTTGAGTGGGGCGGCCTTCGGCCGCCCCCATCCTACCGCAGTACTTGGCTGGGTAATCCGGAACTGGCGCAAGCGTCCCGCTTGTGCCAAAAAGGTCGCAAACCATAGTAGATGAGGAGGTTACAGGTGCAAGCAAAAGGTCAACGTAGCCGTTTGCGCCCTGTTCGGTTCTTGTCTTGACGAGAGGCACAAGCGGGACGCTTGCGCCAAGCTGTGGGGTGAAACTGTTATTCGGTCGCAGACGCCGGATCCCTTTAGGTGCATCGGAGCGGCCCGCTCCCAACCAATCCGGCACATAACAGCGGCCGGAAGCTTAAATAAGCATTCTCCTGATTTAGGTTTAATGGCCTTGGGGTTAAATAGTGAATTTTTAAACGCTCCTTCCAGAAATACCGCGTCCCCGGCTTTTTCTGCAGGCTGGGACGTTGCGTTGACGAAGATCCTGCCAGGTACCCTCCCCATGGGGGAGAGAGTGCTGGGAAGTAAAAGGGCCGGCTACCCGTATGCGGGTATGGTGCGCTCCTGAAAAATGAGCATCTTGCAACAATGAGATACTGCAATACAACAGGCGCAACACCGGCAACCCAACCCGCCGGCGGCTGGCTGCTGCTGCTTTGCTGTATGTTGCTGCACGGCACAACGATACTGGCGCAACAGGCCGCAATATCCATGCAGGAAATGCGTACCGTTATGCGTGTACCGGAAAAGAAACATACGCTGCCCGGCCGCGATTCGCTGACCTACAAACCTCAACTTGCAGGTGCTTCCTTTATGGCAGGGCACCTGTTTTCAAGAAGGTACCATGTACTGCCCGGTCGCATTGGAGCCCGGCTGCAGAACGATAATTTCACATCCGACTTATATGAAGCCGATTTGCAACCGCGGCAATCCATCAGCGGCCAGCTCAATTTTTTTGGGGTGATGTTTAATGATGTGGTTGACAAACCCCAGAGCCGTTTCTGGAGCAACCTGTTCCTTTACTATGCGGCCAAGGCCACCTGGAACTGGGTACCGCCCAACAGCGCTGCCAAAAGCGGGGTACAACACCATGTGGAATTGGGTGTGGATTTCGGCGCACGGTATTTTCCGGCAAAACCGGTGTGCCTCGAGGCCGGGGTCATGCTGCAACCGCTGGCCATGAGCTATATCAGCCTCATCAACATCCCGGTACCGGATGTGGTATTCCCGTCGGGTGTAGTGGTGAATGAGATTGAACTCGGGTCGTTTCACATGTACGTGGGCGCCGTTCCTTTTGTTCGTGCCGGGTTATATCCCTTGCGGCAGTTGAGCATTGATTGTACGCTGGGTTATCACGCCACCCTCCGCTACCTGAACGTTCTCAACCTTTCGCCGGCCCGAAACGGCTCCCGCGTAGACAGTGACCTGGTACGGGCCGATCCCGCTAACCTCACATTCAACCAACGCCCGTTTTCCTTCCGCGATTATTCTTTCAATGGCCGTATGGCCGGTATTGGCATTACCTTTCATATGAAATAACTGCCGGCGATGGCTGAAGATGCAATTACTTTTCTTTATCATCGTAGCCTCATCAGTTGCCGCTTTGCGAAAGCAGGAGCTGCAAGACCCTGTCCGTATCCCGCTGTGCCGCTTTCCTGTCACGCCCCGTCCCCTGGGGGAGACGGTGCTGAGAAAGAAAACCAAAAGTTTAAACAACATGTACAACACCATTACATCCAACCGCACCCAACGCAAGGTCATTCTTCGCATTCGTGTGATACTGCTGCTTGGCAGCTGCCTTCTGGCAATACTTCCCGCCGGCGCTCAACAACTCCGCACCGGTGATGCGGGAAAAATTGTTACAGGCAGGATTGCCGATACCATTTACCAAAAGGTGTTGAAAGCGCTGGTCCTGGAGCCGGATAATGAAGACACGCTCATCATTAACTATGCCTACAATGCCGATACCTGCTGGAATGCGCTTGAGCGGCAAGGCGCAGATGATATCACCCAGGTTGTACAGCAACGACAGCACCGGTTTCGCATGCGTACCATCGGCCGCATCTTCAACCGGTTTTATACCGTTTACGAGCCGGGCAACCGCACCCCCAAAGTAATTTCCTTTGATTATACCTACCAGCGGGATGCCAACCGGCAACTGTTCTACCTGCTGTTTGCCGAACGGTGTATCTGCGGACAATCCATTATCCTGCTGCCCGACCGGCGCTATATACGCATCCGCTCCGATTCGCATTTAGGCGTACTGAATATTACCGCAGATGAAATAGAAGCCGTTTTTGAGAAAAAGGGGAAGTAATACGCTCCGTTTCTTTTCAAGAAAGCATAGCGGTCCCGCTCTCCCTGCAACAAAAATAAATTTGCATTTCCCGGAATCCCTTCTACATTTGCGCTCTGTCTCTGGCCATGCTACGGCCCCGTTTATTTCAGCCTTTTGTTTTTTGTCTTCGTCCTGTTAGTTCATTGATCGTTGTTCGTGACAGGGATCTGTCATTTCCGGTAACCGGTTTAGTAATTGCCTTTTTTTAATTCACTGCATTAAAATCAGCATTTATGAAACTTTCCGCCTTTATCGCCTTGACACAGGAAGAAAAAAAAGTGGTTGTTGTACAGGAAGGAGTGCCCCTTGCAAAAAGAGGGGTCCAAAACCACATGGTCTTTCTTTTCCACCTCACCGGTTGTTATGTTGAAACCTGGTGTTGCCGCGAAACAAAAGAAGTGAAAGATTACCGGGTGTTTCACGACCCCCGGCACCTGACGCCCTACCTCGATGCCATCCCCATCGACCACCTCTTGTTTCCCTGAGAGATGGCTGCCTGCGGAGCCCGGGTTGGCTTTTCACCAAAGACGGATCCGGCAACATCATTTTTTCAGCCATTCCGTTCTCCGGCCGGCGGCGCCGGCCGGAAATGTGCGGGAACGGATCTTGCACAACGCAGGAACCCTTGCCATACAGACTTCTGAGACAGCGTGAATGACTGCACACGGGATGGCGATCCGGCCTGTTCCAAAAGTGAGTTGCCCGCTTTTCTATTGGCTTATCCTCAGCTGGAAAAGCTGAGCCGGGAGAAGAAAAACCTCCTTTTCTGGGGAAACATGTTGCAACAAGCCCCTTTGGTTCCGTTCATTGACGGAGCTCACTACTCGCCAGCCTTCAACCGCCAGTTGGCCGACAGCCTGTACCGGTGGCTGCGACCCCGCCTGGACCAACGTTCAGGTAATAAAAAACGCTGAGTGGTGGCCCCGCACGTCGCAAACCGCCCGCCTGTGCCCTTCCTTTGTTACGCACACGGTAACTCAATGTCACAATGCGGCACAAGTTGCCGGGAACCGGACAGGAAGAAAATGGCCCGGATTTATCAGGATGATTCAGAAATCGTCATCGAATGAGAAAGGTCATTTTTCCCCCCCGGTAAGCCGGATTAAATTCGGCGGTATGAGGCATGTCTGTTTTAGCTGCGTCATCCTTTTATCCTTATTAGCCACGAGCGCACGTGCGCAGGAGGTCAAAATTGTTTTACCCGCCGGCCATACTAATGAAGTTACGTGGGCCTCCTTCAGCCCGGATGGAAAAAGAATCGTCACGACGTCAAAAGATAACACGGCCAAACTGTGGGATGTTCAGTCGGGCATGTTGCTGCAAACCTTTGAAGGTCATGGCAATTGGGTAACAACTGCCCACTTTCTTGAAAACGGAAAGAAAATAGTGACAACCTCCTATGATAATGCAATAAAAATATGGGACGTGCTTTCCGGAAAGGAAATTGTAAGCATTGCGGGCCACCGCGACCGGATCAGCACTTCAGTTCTGTCAAAAGACGGCAACTATCTGGCTACTGTTTCATTTGATTCGGCCGCTAAAGTGTGGAACTTACAAACCGGCAAGCTGGTTTGTGATGCAAAAGCGTATACAGGTTACAATTCCTGGGTTTCTTTCTCCCCGGATGAAAAGAATATGATTACAGCCGCCTGGATGGACAGCGTGGTAAACGTGTGGGAAATAATGACCGGGAAAAAGCTCCTGGTACTGTCAATAGGTAAAAATTATACAAAGGCCAGCGTCTTTTTTTCACCGGATAAAAAACAAATTATTGTTGTATCATACCGGGGAATCCATGTGTTTGATGCTAAGACCGGATCACCGATAACAAAAAACGAGCTGTTTACAAACGGATGCGGAGCGCTGTCGCCGGATGGCAGTACAATTGCTTTCGGATCAAATGATCATAAGCTGATTTTGTACGATGTGAGGACACAAAAAATAATGGCCGAATTACCCGGGCATACAAAGCCAATCACAGCCATCAGGTTTTCAAATGATGGTAAAAAAATTATCAGCACTTCGGAAGACAGCACCGCTATCGTCTGGTCAGCAACTGAGCGGAATATTTTACATCGCTTACAAGGGCATGCAAACAGCATAACCTCCATTGCACTTTCGCCGGTTAATGCGCAGATTGTCACCACCGCCAGGGACAATTCCGCCATTGTATGGGACATAAATACCGGGGAGAAAAAAAATTCATTTTCCGGTCATACCAGTAAAATAATTTCGGCGCAGTTTTCGCCGGATGAGAACCGGTTCTTAACTGCGCAACGGGATCACACCATAAAAATATGGAACACTCATACCGGGGCGCTGCTTTTTACCTTAAAGGGACACAACGATTATATTTCCGAGGCATCCTTTTCGCCGGACGGCAGGTTGATATTATCGGCCTCCTGGGATAAGACAACCCGGATCTGGAATTCATATTCCGGCCAGGCAGAACATGTAAATTCCACTTATAAAGACTGGGTTACAAAAGCACGTTTTTCAAATGACGGGAAACGCTTTATAGCCTATGCCAGAGACAAGACAATCAGAATAGGCAATACAGAAACCGGGAGTATTGTAAACAAATACCCGGGTTTCCCGCTCACACTCACAGCGATTAACTTTTCGCCGGATACGGAAAATTTTGTTGTCGCTTATTTGCTTGATACGCCCCGGATTTACCAAACCAAAACCGGCCGGCTGACGGGAAAACTGTTGGGAAAGGATTTAAGCGTGGATAATATGTACTTTACCGCCGACTCAAAAAAGATTGTTACTACAGGATTTGACGGAGTGGTACGGTTGTGGGATGCGGCAACAGGAAAACCTTTGCTGAACCTGCCCGCTCAACCCCGATGGGCCTGTTTCGCAAAAGAATCGCCCGATGGACTGACTTATGCTTCCGGCTACGCACTTCACTGGATTAAACTGTGGGATCCGCGTACGGGCAGGGAAATCAAAACCCTTCCGGTTCCCGCGGCAACCTATCCCTGCGACTATGGATTTCAATCGGGAAAGGCTTTGGGAAGAGGACAAACCGAAGTGCACCTGATTCCGGAAAATCCGGCCCATGCCGTTACGTTTTATGCCATAGACAGTTCGGACTATCTTTTAATTAACAAAGACGGATACTATACCTGTACTCCCGCTTCGGCAAAGTTGCTGCATTACATTACAGGCGACCTCAGGATCATCACGTTTGATCAGCTGGACGTAAAATACAACAGGCCCGATAAAATTCTCGAATCGCTGGGAAATACAGATACGGCATTGATCAACTCCTATAAAAGAGCCTACCAGAAAAGAATCAAAAAGCTGGCCATTGACACTACCCAATTTGCAGGTAATTATGGAATACCCGAATCAGACATCGTAAACAAAGCGGAGATTCAATACGACCAGGCAAAGGAAAAACTGTTGCTGAAAATAAAATGCTCCGACCGGATGTTTAACCTGAACCGGTTCAACATATGGATCAACGATGTGCCGCTGTTTGGCTTACGGGGAATTAACATACGGCACCGTAAGAGTAAGGAATTTGATTCAAGCATAACGGTCCTGCTTTCGGAAGGAATCAACAAAGTTGAAGCTTCGGTGACTAATTCGAACGGAACAGAAAGTTACAAGATGCCGCTTTACGTAAAGTATACCCCCTTGGTTCCGGTTGAAAAGAAGGTGTATTTTATCGGAATCGGCATCAATCATTTTTCGGATGCCAGGCATAATCTTCAATGGTGCGTGAAAGATATCAGAGACCTGGTAAATAAATTCAGGGAGAAGTACGGTGCGCAGCTGGTGGTTGATACGCTGTTTGACAACAATGTTGTTTTAAAGAACATTTTACCGTTAAAAGCGAAACTTGCAAGGACAACCATTAATGACAAAGTAATAATAGCTTACTCCGGCCACGGATTGCTTTCGAAGCAGTACGATTATTACCTGTCGTCTTATGACATTAACTTCAGCCAGCCGGAAGAGAACGGAATTCCTTACGAAGAAATTGAGTTATTGCTGGACAGTATCCCGGCCCGCATGAAATTACTGCTGTTAGACGCCTGTCATAGCGGAGAAGTGGATAAAGAGGACCTGGTGTTTGCTGAAACCGGGAAGACAGCAGGCATCAACAACGGGCTGATCGTGCACCGGGGATCAAGAGAAGATGAACTTATTACGAAGACAGTAGGGCTGCAGAACAGTTTTGAGTTGATGCAATCGCTGTTTGTGAATGTAGGCCGGAGTACGGGCGCCGTCGTGATTGCTGCTGCCGGAGGCGTGCAGTTTGCACAGGAAAGCGGCGACCTGCAAAACGGCGTGTTTTCATACAGCATACTGAAACTCCTGGAGGAAAAACAAACCATCACGGTCGCCGAATTTCAAAAGCTGGTGGCGGAACAGGTCCTCCGGCTTACAAACGGTTTACAAAAACCAACAACCCGCACTGAACTTAAAATGACAAACTGGAATGTTTGGTGAACTGAAGAATTTGCGTACAAGCCTCCCGCCTGTTCCGCACCCTCCTTGCCTGGAAAATTTCCCTCCGGGATTCACCCTTGCCCAAAATACCGGAAACCCGGTATCGGTCCTGCACCGATGATCCGTATTTTGGTCCTGTGAAACAAATCCTGACCGCCCTGCTCTGTCTATCCCTGTTGGCCGACACGGCAACGGCGCAGGAATGGCTGGATAAAGACCTGATTGTTTTCTACAATGGCAGGCAGGCCATCTTTCCGGCAGAATGGAAAAAAGTAAAAGCCCGGCCGGCCCGGATGGAGTTCTTTCACTCCGATACGGCGGCCCTTCTCCGGGCGCTGGAAATGTACCCGCCCAGCCTCATCAGAAAGCACCTGTCGCGGATTTATGTCGTGGGCAGTTTACGGTGGGGCGGCCAGCAATTCTACGGTACCAATTCCCGCCGGAATATTTACATCGAGGGCGGCGACTCGGTACAAACCAACCACACCTTCCATCATGAGTTTTCCAGCATCCTGCTCCGCAACCTGCCAAATGGTGATTTGAAATGGGAGTGGCAGAAACGGTCGCCCCGCCTGGTGAACCGCTCCAGCGCGGCCGCCATGTGGCTGGGCTACAGCGCAACGGCGTTAAATGAAAAACTGATGGAAGATGGCTACCTCTGCGACTATTCGCTTTCCAACTGGGAAAACGACTTCAATATGTATGCGGAATACATTTTCTGCGGCGGAGCGGCGTTCTGGAAACTGGTGGACAAATACCCCCTCGTAAAAAAGAAAGTGGGCCTGGTCATAAATTTTTATAACACACAGGTTTCGCACATATACAGGGAAAGCTTTTTCAGAGAGGTGGCGGGATTATAAATACCCGCACTGGTGCAACAGGCAGTCAGCTCAATCGTTCGTTTTATCAGCAGTCTTATGTACCGGCCCGGCGCTATGCCCGGTGACAGTAGTCAACCGGCAAGTGCCGGACCGCCCGGATCAACGTGTATCCCGGAAGATAATTTTTTGAAAGCACAGGCAATCGGCTATGTTTTTGCTTCTCCGCGTATGTGGTTGTAAAACTGCTCTCTCATCAGTTCCAGCGCCTTTGTAAGATTCTCCTGCGCCCGCTCACTCAGCCCCGCTCCCAGTTCCCATCCTTCTGCCCCCATGGCCAGCACCCAGGCCTGCGGACGCACGCCGTACAGGGTTTCGGCCAGGTAGAGGATGGTAGCCGGCGACTGGTGATGCGAAGAAAAAAAATAATGCGCCGCCGCATCGCAAGGCAGCAACGCAGCCCCGTCCGGCACCGGGTCGTGTGAGGCGTCGGCAAAAATAACGCGGGGGTATTGCTGCAGTAGAAGCGCATCTTCCACCTGCAGCTGGTAGCGGTATTCCACGGTAACGCCGGGGAGCCGAAGTGCGTCCACCGCGTCGGCCAGGGCCCAGCCCAGCCCGTCGTCGCCGCGGGCCGTGTTGCCGATGCCGATGAGGAGAAGGCCGTTGGTGTCAGGAACGTGTTCGTGCATCAATGAGATTTCCGAGGTGATCGTATACTTCGGCCTGCAGGGCCATCTGCCCCAGCGCCTGCGTGGCACAGCTCAGGCAGGGGTCGTAGGCCCGGATGGCCACTTCCACCTGGTTGAGCATGCCGTCGGTGATCTGGCCCTTGCGGCTGATCACCTGTTGCGCCACCCAGCTTACGGCCTGGTTCATGGCGTCGTTGTTGTGGGTGGTGGAAACAATGAGGTTGCACCGGGTGATCATTCCCCGCTCGTCCACTTCGTAGTGGTGAGTGAGCGTGCCCCGGGGCGCTTCCACAATACCGATTCCTTTGAAGCGGGGGATACCCTGCCGCAGCAGGTCATCGCCCAGCAGGGCCGGGTTGTGCAGCAACTCCCGCAACACTTCGGCACTGTGCAGCACTTCAATGAGCCGGGCCCAGTGCATGTACATGGTGCGGTTGTTCACCCGGTCGCCGGTAAAAGCGCGGAAGGTCTGCAACGCCGCATCGGCCAATGGCGTGGGAATAAAATCGCACACGTTGAGCCGCGCCAGCGGTCCCACCCGGTTCCAGCCACGTTCCCGCCCCTGTTCTTTGAGGTAGGGAAACTTCATGTACGACCAGGGCGCCACCGCCTCGGCAAAATAGTCCTGGTACAGATCGGTGGACACATCGTCCAGCGTACGCCGCCCGTCGCTGTCCACCGCCCGCAGCCGTCCGTCGTAGAGATCGAGACCACCGGCCTCGTTCACCATACCCAGGTGGCCCGACGGAAAGGCAGCAAAGTTATCGAGAAAAGAACGGTGCTGTTCGTGGTACTGCTGCATAAAATCCACCATCTCCTGCGACCAGGTCACCATGGTGTCGACGCTTTCAATGCCTTTGCCGTCGAGGAAATAATCCCGCTCGGCTTCGGTAAGGGTTTTGTGCACCCCGCCGGGTACGGCCAGGATACCGTGAATTTTTTTGCCGGCCACCGCCCGGATGATCTCCTGCCCGAAGCGGCGCATGGTGATGCCCTTCACCGCCAGGTCGCGGTGCTCCGCCGCCACGGCCACCACGTTGCGTTTGTCGGCCGGTGCTTCCACTCCAAACAACAGGTCGGGGGAGGCGAGGTAAAAGAAGTGGAGGGCGTGCGACTGAAACACCTGCCCGTAGTGCAGCAGGCGGCGCAGCAGGGTGGCGGTGGGACTCAGGTCCTTCGGATCCACCCCCACCAGCTGGTCAATGGCCTTGGCCGCCGCCAGGTGATGGCTCACCGGGCAGATGCCGCAGAGGCGCTGCACCAGCACGGGCGCCTCCCAGTAGGGATGGCCCTGGATGAAGCGCTCAAAGCCGCGGAACTCCACAATATGAAAGAATGAATCCTTCACCTGGCCGTACTCGTCGAGGTGAATGGTCACCCGTCCGTGCCCCTCCACCCGCGTTACGGGATCGATGGTGATCTTTCTGCTCATGGCAATCGTTTAGTCGTATTTGAATTCGGAGTAGAGAATCGAATACTCTTCTCCCCACAACAGGTTCTTCACGGCCTTCCAGATGTGGCTGGCATCGGGCGGACAGCCGGGTATATGATAATCAACCTTCACAATTTCATTGCAGGCATACACCCGGTCGAGGATCTTGGGCAGGTCTTCGTGGTAGGGAACCACATGGGCGCCCGGCTCACTGGTGGCCGAATTGAGATAGGCTTCTTCCAGGCATTCGCCCAGGGGGATGGTGTTGCGCATGGAGGGCAGCCCACCCCAGATAGCACATTCGCCCACCGATACCAGCAGGTCGCAGTGCTCCCGGAACTGCCGCAGGGTCTCCACGTTTTCCGCATTGCACACACCGCCTTCAATGAGCCCGATGTGGCAGCGGGAGGTGAAGGTTTTGAAATCGGTGAGGGGCGACTTGTCGAAGGAGATCAGCTCCACCAGGTCGAGCAGCTCGGTATCAATGTCCAGCATGCTCATGTGGCAGCCGAAGCAACCGGCCAGGGCCGCCGTGGCTACGATCTTTTTACCCATCACCGGCGGGCGGGCGCCCCGGGGGGCTTTGTGCCGGTTGTAATCGGGTTGTACCGACTGCTGATCAAATTTCCGCTCGCCGAAGGGCTGCGACTGGCTCACGCCGCGTACGAGGATGGCGCCGGTGGGACATATCTCCATCGCCCGCACGGCCTGTGCCCCGGTGAGTTTGGCTTCCTGTTCGTAGTCGATGCCCACATAGGTGTCGTTGCCGCGTTGCTGGTAGTTGAACACTTTGAAACCGTCATCGGTCTTCACATCCACCACGCAGCGCAGGCATTTGATGCAGCGGTTGTGCTCCATCACCATGCGGCGGGGGTTGAAGTCAATAAGCCGGTCGCGGAAGAGATGCGGAAAGCGGGTGGACGAAATGCCCAGCTCATAGCCGATGTGCTGGAGATCGCAGTTGCCGCTTTTTTCGCAGGCGGGGCATACGTGGTTGCCTTCGGCAAACATCATCTCCACCAGGGCCTTGCGGGTGTCTGTGAGCTCGGGCGTGTTCACCTCTACGACAAGCCCGTCCGTTACCCGCTCGGTGCAGGCGGGGGCGTATTTGCCGTTGATGCGGCAGGTGCACACCCGGCAGGTGCCCAGCGGCGGGTCAATGTGTTCGTAGAAACACAGGGATGGGATGAAGATGCCGTTGGCGCGGGCCACCTGCATGAGGTTGGTGCCGGCTTCGGCCTGTATGCTCTTCCCGTCAATGGTTATGTTCACCTGCGACTTCATATGGCATCAGGTTTTGTATTGTTCGTAGTCCCGGGTGGCGGCTTCCAGGTCGAATTTCAGGTTGAGACCGTTGTAGTCTTTGTCGAGCCGGGCGGCAAAATCGCCGTGAAATTTATCCATGGCATAGATCAGGCTGTTGGTGGCGGTTTTTCCCAGTCCGCAGCGGCTCGTGTTTTTGAGAATGCTGCCCCAGTTGCGGAGGTCCTGCAGGTCGCTCTCGTTAGCAAGGCCGTGCTGCAGGCGCTCCAGCTTGCGCCGGATGATGAAGTTACCGGCGCGGCAGGGGGTGCAGATGCCGCAGGATTCGGACTGGAAGAAGTCGGTATAGTTGAGCAGCACCTGCACCAGGTCGCGCTGCCGGCTGAAGATCATCACCGAACCGCCGCAGCGGATGTCGGTGCGGGCCAGCAGGTCGAGCATGGAGATGCGGCGGTATTTCTCTTTGATGGAGATGCATTCCCCGGAGGGACCGCTGATCTGGATGTAGTGCGGATCCTCCGCCTCACAGAGTTCCAGCAGCTCGGCCACCGTCATGCCCCATTCTATTTCGTAGATGCCCGGCAGGCGGCAGTCGCCCGATACGCTGATCAGCTTGGTGCCCGGCGAACCGGGGATACCAAGGCTGGTGTAAGCGGCGGAACCTAACTCGAGGATGCGGGCGGCGGCGGCAAAGGTTTCCACGTTGTTGATCACGGTGGGTTGCTGCAGGTAGCCGCGTTCCACCGGGTAGTACCATTTGGTGCGGGGCTCGCCGCGTTTGCCTTCCAATGATTCCAGCAGGGCCGTTTCCTCCCCGCACACATAGGAGCCGGCGCCCACCTGGATGCGCAGTTCTGCGTTGAAGCCCGGGATGCCGCCACAGTCGGTGCCCAGCAGACCGGCCTGGCGGTATTGTTCCACCGCCGCCTCCAGCCGGGGCAGCAGCCAGCGGTATTCGCCCCGCAGGTAGATGATGAGGTGTTCCGCCCCGATGGTGTAGGCGCAGAGCAGCATGCCCTCCAGCAGGGAGCCCGCCTGGCTGTGCAGTAACACCCGGTCTTTGAACGTACCGGGTTCGCCTTCGTCGGCGTTGCACACCACGTATTTGGGACGGGCGGGTTGCTGTCGCGAGGCTTCCCATTTTTTCCAGGTGGGATAGTAAGCGCCGCCGCGGCCCGACAGCTCGGCTGTCCGCAGCTCATCCAGTACGCCTTCCGGGCCCAATGCTTTAGCCTTGGCTAAGGCGGTGCCGGGCGTGAAGGGTCGGAAAAAAACCGATTTATCATCCGGGGGCAGGTAGCGTACCTGGTCGTCGGGCTCATCGCAGAGCGTGGCCGGATCGGCGCCGTTCTTCAGCGCCGTAACAATGTCTTTCACCCGGATGGCGTTGAGGTGGGTGAAAGGGTGGAAGTTGATGAGGCCCGACGGTTCGTGATCGCTGAGGCCGATGCACGGCGTGGAAAACAGGCCAAAGGTGCCGGTACGGTCCACCGAGCCCATCACCGCGCCCGTTTCCCGCTCAAACGCTTCTCTGATGCGCTGGTAACCCTTGTGTTCGGCTACGATACTGTTGTTGAGGTAGATGGTGTAACGGCCGGTGGGCTTGCGGTGAAAGAAATGGTAGAACGACACCACCCCTTCCACTTCAATGGCGGAGAGCTGCAGGTCGGCAGCCAGCTTCCCGATGTCTTCATCGCGGATACAGCCGTATTGCAGTTGCAGTTCCCAAAGCCGGTCGAGCAGGCGGGTTTGCAGGGGCTCTTGCATAAAAAGAATTTTCCCCAAAGGGCCTCCAATATAACCTTATGGTTACTCCTGAATCCTGCAGCAGCATCATCCGGGGGCTTGATTCCCATCAGTTTTCTACCCCTGTTGCTGCAACAACAATACCGGCCGGTTGAAAGCAGTTTTTTCCCTGACATTCATCATAAACCCGGCGGGCGCGCTTGCTTAGCTTAGCGCCCGGTTTTAGGTACGTTTCCGGTCGGGTTCGCCGGCCGGTCGTTTCCACTGCTTTGATTGCTCATCCCGAAACCGTTACTATGGCTGCCACCACCACTCCTCCGCATGCGGAGCTTTCGAAAACCGATCCCCGGGTGAAGCTCCTCGCTGCCAAGATGAAAAAAGAACAGTACAAACCCGATGCACTCATCGAGATACTGCACGCTGCCCAGAACGCCTTTGGCTACCTGCCCATGGACGTGCTGGCCTACATTGCCAAGGGGCTTCGGCTTCCGCCTTCGCGGGTGTTCTCCACCGTTACCTTTTACCATTTCTTCTCCCTGAAGTCGAAAGGCGAACACACCTGCCTCGTTTGCACCGGTACCGCCTGCTATGTAAAAGGAGCACAGGCCCTGCTCAACCGGCTGGAAAAAGAATTTCAACTCAAACCCGGGGGCGTTACACCCGACAACAAACTGGGCATCCAGGTGGCCCGCTGCATCGGGGCCTGCGGACTGGCGCCCGCCGTGGTGGTGGACGATGAGGTGCTGGGTAAAGAAACGGAAGACCATCTCTGCGACATTCTTCACGCCAAAATCAACGCCCTATGAACCGGAACGATCTGCAAACCCTCGCCGCCAAAGCCCGCGAAAAACAGGCCGGCATCCGGCATAAAATCTGTGTTTGCTGCGGCGCCAGCTGCATCTCCTCCGGCTCGGAAGAGGTATTGAAAAAACTGCAGCAGGAAGTCAAAGACCGGGGTCTTGAAGCCTCGGTGGAAGTGATTCCCACCGGTTGCATGGGACCCTGCAACCAGGGCCCGCTGGTGAAGTACCTGCCGGAAAACACCATCTACCAGCATGTGGACTGTCACAACCTGGACCAGGTGATACAAAGCCAGCTGGTGGAGCGGCAGCCGCTGGAGCAGATGCTGCTCTTTGCCGACTCACGGGAAAAGCCCTTTGTAAATGCCGCCGAAGATCCCTTTTTCCAGAAGCAACTCAAGATTGCGCTGAAAGACTGCGGCGACATCAACCCCGAAGTGATTGACGACTACCTGGCCGTGGGGGGGTACCAGGCACTCGACAAAGCCCTCTTCCTCCTCTCACCCGAAGAAGTGATTGCCGAAGTGAAGCAGAGCCGCATACGCGGGCGCGGCGGCGCGGGCTACCCCACGGGTTTCAAGTGGGAGACCGTGTACAAATACATCAGCGACCAGAAATACGTAATCTGCAACGGCGATGAGGGTGATCCCGGCGCCTTCATGGACCGCAGCGTGCTGGAAGGCAACCCGCACCGCATCCTCGAAGGCATGGCCATCGCCGGCTATGCCATCGGCGCCTCCAAAGGCTATGCCTACATCCGCGGCGAATACCCGCTGGCCATCAAACGCTTTGAGCTGGCCATCAAACAGGCCACCAAACTGGGTCTGTTGGGCAAAAACATCCTGGGCAGCTCCTTCTCTTTTGAGGTGGAAGTGCGCATCGGCGCCGGCGCTTTTGTATGCGGCGAAGAAACCGCCCTCATCGCCTCCATCGAAGGCAAACGGGGCACGCCCAAACCGCGGCCTCCCTATCCCGCCGAAAGCGGACTCTGGGGCAAGCCCACCCTCATCAACAACGTGGAAACCTTCGCGGCCATCGCCCCCATCCTCGTCAGCGGCGGCGAATGGTACAGCGAAACGGGCACGCCCAAGAGCGCCGGCACCAAAGTGTTTGCGCTGGCCGGCAAGATCAACTACTCCGGCCTTATAGAAGTACCCATGGGCACCACCCTGCGGGAAATCGTGTTCGAGATCGGGGGCGGCATCCAGAACAACGGCACTTTCAAAGCGGCGCAGACCGGCGGCCCCTCCGGCGGCTGTATACCGGCCGGGCATCTGGATGTGAAGATGGACTATGAATCGCTGCAAAACCTGGGATCCATCATGGGCTCGGGCGGGCTGATTGTGATGGACGAGAGCTCCGACATGGTGGACGTGGCCCGCTTCTTCATGGAGTTCTGCATGGACGAAAGCTGCGGCAAATGCGTCCCCTGCCGGGTGGGCACCCGCCAGCTGCACGACCTGCTGCAAAAAATTGGCAGCGGCAAGGGTACACAGATGGACCTCGACCGGCTGGAAGAACTGGCCGAGTACGTGAAAGAAACCAGCCTCTGCGGACTGGGCGGTTCGGCCCCCAACCCGCTGCTGAGCACCCTGCGGCATTTCCGGGAAGAATACGAAAACAAGATTCAGGCACCATCCCTCAACAAGCACGTATGAACAAGATACCCCTCGTCATAAACGGCCAGCCCTGCGAAGCCGATCCCACGCACACCATCCTGGATGTGTGCCGGCAGCAGGGCGTTGAAATTCTCACCATGTGCCACCTCAAAGGCATCCTGGATGTAGGCGCCTGCCGCCTCTGCCTGGTGGAAGTGGAGGGCATCAACAAACTCATTCCGGCCTGCACCACCAGGGTGGCGGCCAACATGGTCATTCACACCGCTACGGAAAAACTGAAGCGCTACCAGCGCATCACCACCGAACTCTTCTTTGCCGAACGCAACCACGTGTGCGCCGTTTGCGTGGCCAACGGTAACTGCGAACTGCAGGAATTGGGTTATAAGGTGGAGCTGGACCGCATCCGCTACCCGCACCTGTTTCCGCAGTGCGAAGTGGACACCTCCCATCCGTGGTACGTAATGGATCACAACCGCTGCATCATGTGCACCCGTTGCGTGCGTGTATGCAATGAAGTGGAGGGCGCCCACAACTGGGACGTGATGGGACGCGGACACGATGTGCGCATCATCTCCGACTTCAACACCCCCTGGGGCGAATCAACCACCTGCACGTCCTGCGGCAAATGCCTGCATGCCTGTCCCACCGGCGCCATCTGGCCCAAGGCCATTGTGCAGGGCCAATTGCAGAAGCGGCCGGAGATGGTGGAAGAGCTGGTGGACCGGAGGAAGATGAAGTTGTAAAACATAAAGACGGGGAGGTTAATAGATTGTTAAGGAGTTAGGGTATTTGGAATCAGGGTATTTGGAATCAGGTGGTTGTTACCCCCAACGGCGGGTGGTTAATAGGTTGAAAAGGAATTGGGAATTAGGATATTGGGAGTTAGGCATACTGAATACCAGCTTTTAAAACTTATACGCCTTAGTTCCTTTGCAGCTTTGCGAGAAACTCCAACCGCAGAGAACGGAGTAAAAGAGTTAAACGCGGAGGGGTTGGACAGGAGTAAGTTGACAGGCTGAGCAGTTGAAAAGGAATTGGGAATTAGGATATTGGGAATACGAAACCCGTAACACATAACTCGTAACAATGAAGTCATGAATAAAAAGAAATTAGCCACCATCTGGCTCGGCGGTTGCAGCGGCTGCCACATGAGCCTGCTCGACATAGACGAGCGCATACTGGACGTGGCACAACTGGCCGACATCGTTAAGAGCCCCGTGGTGGACGGCAAAGAACTCCCGCCGGTGGATATTGCCCTGGTGGAAGGAGCCGTTACCAGCGACGAACACTACCGCGAACTACTGCACATCCGTCAACAGGCAAAGGTGCTGGTGGCGCTGGGCGACTGTGCCGTGATGACCAACGTCACCGGCATGCGCAACTACTTCAACCTGCAGGATGTGGTGAACGCGTCCTACCGCGATGCGGTGAGCGACGACGGACAGGGGCAACAACCCGACCATCCCTGCCTGCTGCGGCTCAACGACAAGGTGGTGCCGTTGCAGGCCGTGGTGCCGGTGGATGTGGTGGTGCCCGGCTGTCCGCCCGATGCCGATGCAATTTTTTATGTGCTCTTTGAACTGCTGAACGACCGTGTTCCGCAGCTGAGCCAGGCTAAAAAACTCAAATATGGATAAGCGTAAAATATTTATATCGCCCGTTACCCGCATCGAAGGGCATGCCAATATCACCCTGCAACTCGATGAACAGGGCCAGGTAGCCGATGCGCAGTTTCACGTGAACGAATTCCGCGGTTTTGAAAAATTCTGCGAAGGGCGCATGTACACCGAAATGCCCACCATCACACCCCGCATCTGCGGCATCTGTCCCACCAGCCACACCCTCGCCAGTGTGAAAGCCTGTGAGATGATCCAGGGGATCAAGCCCACCTACACGGCCAACCTGTTGCGCCGGCTGATGCACATCGGGCAGAACCTCTCTTCGCACGCCCTGTCGTTTTTCCACCTCTCAGCGCCCGATTTTCTGCTGGGCTACGACAGTGATCCCGCCAAACGCAACATCCTCGGCATCGCCGAAAAATACCCCGACCTGGCCCGCCGCGGCATCCGCCTGCGCAAATTTGGCCAGGAGATGAGCGAACGCATCACGGGTAAGAAGATCCACATCATGGGCATCGTGCCCGGAGGTATGGCCTTCCCGCTCACCGAAGACAACCGCAAGGCCCTGCTCGAATGGATCCCCGAAGCGCTGGAAACGGTGCAGATGGGCATTCACCTCATCAAGAAATTCCACGAAGAACACGCCGATATGGTGCACAGCTTCGCCACCTCCCCCACGTTGTACCTGGGTACCGTTGGTCCCGGCGGCGAACACGAACTGTACGACGGCAAGCTGCGCTTTGTAAACGAAGACGGCATGATCCTGCAGGACCAGCTTTCGCCCACGGCCTATCTCGACTACATCGCCGAACGGTCGGTCAACTGGTCGTACCTCAAATACCCCTACTACAAACCCTACGGATTCGAAAAAGGCATCTATCGCGTGGGCCCGCTGGCCCGCCTCAATGTGTGCACCCGTATGAAGACCCCGCTGGCGCAACACGAATTTGAATACTTCAAACTGCTGGGTGGCGGCAAGCCGGTGCACGGTACGTTCTTCTACCACTACACCCGCCTTATTGAGGCGCTGAGCGACGTGGAAGACGCCGAACGCATCCTCCGCGACCCGGAAGTAACCTCGCTGCACATCCAGCACCACGGCCGCTGGAACTACGAAGAAGGCATCGGCAGTTCGGAAGCACCGCGGGGCACGCTGTTCCACCACTACCGCACCGATGCCACCGGCAAGCTGGTGCGGGTGAACCTGCTCATCGCGACCGGGCAGAACAATCCCTCCATGAACCGCTCGGTACTGGAAGTAGCCCGGCAGTATGTGCGGGGCGATGAGGTACAGGAAGGCATGCTCAACCGCGTGGAATCCACCATCCGCTGCTACGACCCCTGCCTTTCCTGCAGCACCCATGCGCTGGGTGAGATGCCGATGGTGGTGGAACTGAAAGATGCGGAAGGAAACGTGGTGAAAAGACTGGAACGGGGAGGGTGAATGCAAGGATTGAAGGAGTGAATGACTGAAGGATTGAATGGGTGTGCGTTTGCCTGGCGCTGCGTTTTATGCATGTAAAATCCGTTGCGCCGTGGTATTCTTTGTCGCTTTGTGTGAAACCTTTGGCCCAGAGAAAGGAGAAGCGGTGGTTTTCGCAGAGGTTGTTCAAGGATTGAAGAATTGAATGGGATTACGTTCGGGTCAGAGGACGTACACTTAAAATATGAACCACCTCCCCCGGGGTCTCCTGCAAGGAACCACGGGGTTTAAGAAAAAGCACTTCGCGCCATTGTCTACTTTGCCGCTTTGCGTGAAATAACCGCCACGAATACACGAATGAAGCACAAACCCGCAACCTGCCGGCCGGCAGACCTGAAACCGTTCACTCCTCCCCCAACAGCTCCACCACTTCTTCATCCGATACCTGGTGGAACTGCTCATAAAAAGCCCCCACACCCGTGAAATACGGGGGCGTATAAGCGCATACAAATTCATCGGCTGCTTCTTTGAAGCGATCCGCCGCCCCTTCGGGCGCAACGGGCACCGCCACCACGAGGCGGGCGGGTTGCTGTTTCCGTAACAACTGCAGCGTGGCCAGCAGCGTGTTGCCCGTGGCAATGCCATCATCCACAATAATAACGGTCGCTCCCTTGACGTTGAGGGGCGGTTTTCCCGGCCGGAACAGGCGTTCCATCTCCCGCAGGCGCTCCCGCACACGACCGGTCTCGGCTTCTATGTAATCGGGATCCACGTCGGCATGCGGTACCAGGAGCCGGTTGGTGAGCGTTGCCGCCCCAATGGCGTATTCGCGGTTTGTGGGATGCCCGATCTTTTTGGTGAGCACCAGGTCCAGCGGCAGGCCCAGTTCGCGGGCCACGGCCACGCCCACCGGCACGCCGCCCCGGGGAACAGCCAGTACAACGGTATTGGCTTGCTGCCGGTACTTCTCCAGGAGGCGGGCGAGTTCCACCCCGGCGGATGTGCGGTCGGAAAACATGAGTTGGTGGGTTGAATCAAATCGTTTCAGCCGGTACCACGGGTGCGTGCACATGCTGGTTGAACCAGCGTGCGGCATGGGCGGCCACTTCGGCCAGCTTGCCGGGTTCTTCAAACAGGTGGGTGGCGCCGGGTATCACCTGCAGTTCTTTGGTGCAGCGCAGGCGGGCAAACGCCTGCTCGTTGAGCCGCAGCACATCGGTATCAAGACCGCCTGCCAGCAGCAGTACGGGAGCTTCCACGCGGGGCAGTTCATCGGTGGCCATATCGGGTCGCCCGCCGCGGCATACAACGGCCTGCACCTGGGGCAGTTGCACAGCGGCCCGCAGGGCAGAAGCGGCACCGGTGCTGGCCCCGAAATAACCGAGGGGGGCGTGCTGCACTTCGGGCAGGCGTTCCACCCACAGCGTGGCGCTGATGAGGCGCTGGGTGAGCAGGTCGATGTTGAACCGGTTATCGGCATACCGGTCTTCTTCCGGCGTGAGGAGGTCGAACAGCAAAGTGCCAAAGCCCTGCTTGCGCAGGAAGCTGGCTACCATCTGGTTGCGGGGACTGTGGCTGCTGCTGCCGCTGCCATGGGAAAAAAGGATCAACCCTTTCCACTCCGGCGGCAGCATCAGGTCGCCGGGCAGCAGCACCTTCCCGGCGCGTATCTGCAGCCGCAGGTGTTGCGTCGTTTCCATACAATGAATTTGAGCCTAAAGCTACAGCGCAACCAAAGGGGGTGGAATGACGGCCATCAAAGGCGGCGGTGATGCGCAGCAGGAAAAGCGCCGCTCAGGGCCCCTCACCTTCTACCGGGGGCTCATACAGGGGTGTTTCGAACGGATCCTCTTCCAGCAGGTCGTCGGGCAGTTCTTCCGGCGGTGCTGCAAAATCGGGCGACTCGGGCGGACGTTGCAGCTTGTCGGGATCCGGAACCGGTTGCGGAACTACGGGGGCTTTCTTGTCGGTCATGGCAACAGATTTAGGGGTGAGCGATCGGAACGGCCAATCATGAAAATACCGTCGCCTGCTCCCGCTTTCCAATGATGGGCATCAGCCGGGTGGATAAATTCATCCGCCGGATAGGTTATGGCTTCGCGTCGCGGAAAAACGTGTCACCCTTGATGAGCCAGGAATAACCGAAGGCCAGCAGAGCGATGGTTTCCAGCGTGTACACGGGCCGGAGGTGGCGGATGCGGCGGTACGCGTCGGCCGGCAGAAAGTTCACCACAATCAGCAACACCATGCAGGCCACCATTACCCAGCCACAAATGATATAAATGTTGTTGCGGATTTTTTTGTTGCCCTTAACAGGACCGCGCTGGCTGGACCGGGTAAAAAGAAACAGGCAGAAATATGTGAGCGTGCCAAAAAAAAGCAAGGCCGCCCCGTAGTGGATCACGTTCGCGAAATCGTTGGTGCCATCGGTCATGCGGGAACAGGTATCGGGCGTGTAATTACCGAAGTTGGTGGGAAAGAGCGCCACCAGCAGGGCAAAGAGGCCGGCGGCCTTGGCTGCCCAGCGGTCGTTGGCATCGTAGCCGTTGTAGGAGAAGAGGAAGAGGCTTACGGCGCAGAGGGTGCCCACAAACACATCGCCCATATTCGTATAGTAAAAATGACTGATGCTGGGCGGAAAGCGGCAGCCCTGCTCCAGCGCCCACCAGCCCAGGAGCAGCAGGAAGGGCAGGACCATGCCCAGGAGGCCCACGGCCTTTCGCAGGGTGAGGTAAGAGATGACCAGCGACTGGGGAGAGGAGGGATCGGGGCGGGACATAGCGTGTTTTTGCAGGAAGATACAACGGGAGCCGGTTATGCGGGCATATGGCACCGGTCTTTTGCGTAATTTTGAGTCGATTGCCCGCCCGTGTAAACCGTACCCAAACCATTAAATGCACCATTGTGAAAGCATTATCTCTCCTGGTACTTACGGCACTGCTGGCCGGACTGGCGGCGGCGCAGACCGCCAGCGTATTGCTGGAACGGGGAAAAAAGAAATTGCTGCGGCAGGATTACGCCGCCGCCCTCGATGATTTTACCCGCGTGCTGACGCAGAACGACACCGCGGCAGAAGCCCTGGCCCTGCGGGGGCGGGCTAAGTTTCACCTCTTCGACTACGAAGGGGCCCGGGCCGACTACAAACGGTCGCTGGAGCTGAGTCCCGGCCGGGCCGAAACCTGGCTCTACAGCGGCAACCTCTACCTTCATCACAATGAGCCGGCACTGGCGCTGCGGGATTATGACCGGGCCCTGCAGTTGGACACCTCCCTGGCCGAAGCACGGCTGCAGCGGGGCATCACCCGCGCCCGGCTGAACGATCACAGCGGGGCGGTGGCCGATTTCTCCCGCCTGCCGGAGCAGGAAACAGCGCTGTTTTACCGCGGCGTTTCGTTGTATGAGCTGAAACAATACCCCGCTTCCATCCGCGACCTCAGCCGGGTGCTGGAGCTGAACCCCGGCAACAGCGATGCCTGGTACAACCGGGGACTGGCCCACGCTTTTAACAAGGAAACAGAAAAAGCCTGTACCGATTTCCGGCGGGCGCAGGAGCTGGGGAGCACCCTGGCTTTTGCCGCGCTGGCGAAGTGGTGCCAGTGAGGGGGGCAATACGCAATCATAAATTTATAATCATAGCAGGTGCAATTACTGTAAACCGTTGTTCCCATAATTGGCGGCCTGCCGCTGCCTGCAGTACTGCCCACGGGCTGCCCGATTGCAGTGGAAAGCCCGGACCCCGCTCCGCTTACTGCGGGCGCGGGGGAGGACTTGGAACGGAAAGCGGGAACTGCAGCTGATCAAGGCGCCGGACGCCTACAGCCCCCAAGAAGAAAAATCTTTTCCCGCCCGGGATATCCCCAACAATCACAAAATCAACAAATTAGAGCAACCGCCGCTCACCCACACCACCAACTACCAAAAAAAATATGGTACTTTGTGTTGCATAGTACCGTTTTTTGCCTTAGCTTTGTGATGTTATCTGATTGGAGCACCGGACCCGCCGCAGGTACCAACAGCGGAAACCGGCACTCCCTCACCCACAAACCCACCGGTTATGAACATCGAAAACACACAAAGCCAGATGCGCAAGGGCGTGCTGGAGTTTTGTATCCTCTCGGTGATCAAGCGGGGTGAAGTGTACCCCAGCGATATAATTGAGGAAATGAAAAAAGCCAACCTCAACCTCCTGGAAGGAACCCTCTATCCGCTGCTCACCCGCCTTAAAAACGCCGACCTCCTCACCTACCGCTGGGTGGAAAGCAGCAGCGGTCCGCCCCGCAAATATTTCTCCCTCACCGAAAAAGGAGCGGCTTTTTACCAGGAGCTGGAACAAACCTGGAACGAAATGGTCCACTCGGTGCACACCGTCACCCGCCAGGAAGGGCCGGCCGGCAGCACCCCAACCGGCGAAACCATTGAAGTCCACCCCCAGTAACTCACTTTAACCACGCATAAACTGTTGACAAATGAAAAAGGTAATCAACATAAACTTCAAAGGACGGGTCCTCCCCATCGAAGAAGCCGCTTTTGAACAACTGCAAGCCTACATCGAAAGCCTGCGCCGGTACTTTGCCCGGGAAGAAGGCCGCGATGAAATCATCAACGACATCGAAGACCGCATTGCCGAGCTCTTTGGCGAAGAACTCAAAGCCGGCGCCGCCTGCATCACCGAAGAGGCCGTGAGCCGTGTGCTCACCAGCATGGGCCGCATCGAAGACTTTGAGCAGATGGACCAGGAAACCGGCGGAGGTAACAACCACTCCGGTCCCATTCCTGCGGGCAGCACTGCGCAAACGACCAGCGAACCCCGTGGCAATATCACCCGCAACAGCAACGACAAAGTGCTGGGCGGCGTGTGCAGCGGCCTTGCCCACTACCTCCGCATCGACCCCACCGTGGTGCGGGTGCTCTTCGCCCTCATCACCCTGGGCGGCTTCGGTACCGGCGTGCTCATCTATATTATTATGTGGGCCATCCTGCCCGCCCGCCCCCTGGAAAGCAACATCCGCAAGCGGCTGTTCCGCAACCCCGACGAAAAAGTGGTGGGCGGCGTGGCCAGCGGCCTGGCAGCCTACTTCAACATCCCGGTGTGGGTACCCCGCCTGGTGTTTGTACTGCCCTTCGTGCTGGGCGCCTTCACCTCCATCTTCCGCAACGCCTGGTTCCCCTTCGACTTCCAGCCCGTGTTCATCACCGGCGGCTTTGGCGGCACCATCTTCATCACCTATATCATCCTGTGGATTGTGCTGCCCCTGGCGCAAACCCCCACAGAAAAGCTGCAGATGCGGGGAGAGAAAATTGACGTGAACAGCATCAAAAACGCCGTGCAGGAAGAAATGGGCGGCGTGAAAGAACGGGTGAGCGAGGCTGCCGACCAACTGTCGGCCGGCGCACAACGCGTTGGCGCCGAAGCTTCGGAAGCCGCCCAGCGCTTTGCCTCCGCCGCCACCCCCGTGGCCACCAAGGTGAGCAACGGACTGGGAAATGCCATCGGCGTACTGTTCAAGGCATTCTTCCTGTTCATCGCCGGCATCATCGCCTTTGCCTTGCTCATGGCCCTCATTGGCCTGTCCATCGGGGCCGCAGCCGCCTACCCGCTGAAGGACTTCTTCTTTGAAGGCAACTGGCAGAACTGGGCCCTCTGGGGTACCCTCATCTTCTTCCTGCTCACACCCGTGATAGGTGTATTTATCTGGGTGATCCGGCGCATCAGCGGCACCCGCAGCAAAAACCCCTACCTCGGCTATACCTTCGGCACCCTCTGGATCCTGGGCTGGGTATCCGTTACCCTGCTGGTATCCAGCGTCACCCGCAGCTTCCGCAGCGAAAGCTACGTGGAAAACACCCTGCCCGTTACCCAACCCGCCAACAACAAAATGCTGGTGGCCGTAACCGAACCGCCGGTACGCAACAGCGGCACCTTCGGATGGATCAACAGCGATGACGAAGGGTTCGACCTCACCGAAGATACCCTGCGCTACGCCAACGTGCGGGTGCGCATTGAAAAAGCCGTGGGCAACGCCTACTCCGTACAGGTGGTGCGCTACAGCTTCGGCGACAACCGCAAAGACGCCGAACGCCGGGCCGGGAACATTGTGTTCAACGCCAACTACCAGGACAGTGTGCTGGGACTCGGCAGCGGCATCGCCATTGACCGGGCCACCAAGTTCCGCGGACAGAAAGTGCTGGTGGTAATTCATGTGCCCGAGGGCAAGAAGATCCGCTTCGACGAATCCGTCTCCCGCCGTCTCCATCCCTTCAACATCCGCATCAACCGGAGCCGGGAAGGAAAATGGGACCGCTACCGCGGGGGAGATTTCGACTTTGACTTCGACCAGTATTTCGACTACGACACCAACACCGACTACATCATGACTGCCGACGGACTCCGGAAAACCGACAGCAAAGGACAGCCGTTGCCTGAACCACCAAGCGACCTGAAGGAACCCGATGCTCCCGCCACCCCGGACAGCCCCCGTCCCGACTCCGGCGAGCGCTACCGCTACCGGTCGCCCAAAAACACCAACCGTGCCACCAAGGAAATCGTACAACAGCCGGCCTGCGAAGGACCCCTTACCCTGCCCTTTACCGTACACGCATTGTAAACACCTGTGGTTAAAGTTGGAACACTCCAACGGCCCCGATGCCGCGTAAGCGGCGGAGGGGCTTTTTTGTTGCGGATGCGTCCTTTATTCGTGGCAATTATTTCACGCAAAGCGGTAAAGGAGGCAACGGCGCAAAGATTTTCCCGCGGCGGACGCGGAGGTGCGGCGAACGCAGGCTTATTCAATCCTTCATTCATTCACTCATTCAATCCTTGATTTCCCGCAGGGGCGCAACGTTATTACTTTATGTTCCTTGGTGTCCTTTGGGCCCTTTGTGGTTTAACCATTTCACCCTAAGCCGCAAAGGGCGTCCTCTTAAACCCCGGGGTCCCTTGCAGGAGACCCCAGGGGAAGTGGTTCATATTTTAAGTGTACGTCCTCTAACCCGAACGCACTCCCATTCAATCCTTCAGTCATTCAATCCTTCAATCCTTGAACAACCTGATAACGATCATTTGTTTGCATGACCGCCGAACTCGCCTGCCCGCACCTTTCTTTCGATATTTACGCCTCCTGCCACGCTAAAACAAACCCACCATGGGAACGACTGCCACGCCCACTTCCACCCCCAAACCCCGTGCGGTAAAAGGACGGGTGGAAATAGACATCCAGCAATGCAAAGGCTGTGAACTCTGCACCGTTGCCTGCAAAGAAAAAGCGCTCAGCCTCTCCGCCACCATCAACCATAAAGGCTATCGCTATGCCGTTGCCAATAACGACCTGTGCACCGGCTGCGTCAACTGCGCCCTGGTTTGTCCCGATGCAGTCATCACCGTGTACCGCACCCGGCCGGGTAAGAAACGCGATGTGATTACACCGCCCGACATCAAAGAACAGCTCCAGGCCCAACTCACCCCCACAAACCCCGCCGTATGAGCGAACTGAAACTCATGAAAGGCAACGAAGCCCTGGCCGAAGCCGCCATCCGGGCCGGCTGCCATGCTTATTTTGGCTACCCCATCACCCCGCAGAGCGAGGTACTGGAATACCTGGCCCGCGAAATGCCCCGCCACAACCGCGTGGTGCTGCAGGCCGAAAGCGAACTGGCTTCCATTAACATGGTGTACGGCGCCGCCGGCGCAGGATTCCGGGTAATGACCTCTTCCTCCTCGCCGGGCATGAGCCTGATGATGGAGGGATTGTCGTACCTCGTGGGCGCCGAGCTGCCCTGCCTGCTGGTGAACGTAAACCGGGCGGGGCCCGGACTGGGAACCATCCAACCCGGGCAGGGCGATTACTTCCAGGCCACCAAGGGCGGGGGGCATGGCGACTACCGCACCATCGTACTGGCGCCGGCATCGGTGCAGGAGATGGCCGACTTTGTGTACCTCGGCTTCGACCTGGCCGAGCAATACCGCAACCCGGTGCTGATCCTTAGTGATGGCGCCATTGGCCAGATGATGGAGAAAGTACGTTTCCCCGATTACACACCTCCCGCCACGCCCAAGCCCTGGGCCACCACGGGCAAAACACCCGACCGGGAGCGTAACTACATCACCTCCCTCTTCATCCAGCCCGAACGCATGGAGCAGCACAACCTGCACCTGCAGGATAAGTTCGACCGCATCCGCGCCGCCGAGCAACGCTGGGAAGAACTGAACACCGAAGATGCCGACTTCCTGATGGTGGCCTATGGCCTCAGCGCCCGCATCTGCATGAAAGCCATGGACCTGGCCCGTGCCAAAGGCATCAAAGTGGGCTTGCTGCGCCCCATCACCCTCTTTCCCTTCCCCTACGAGCGGCTGGAGAACCTGGCGCTGCAGGTGGAGCAGATACTGACCGTGGAACTAAACAGCGGACAGATGGTGGAAGATGTACGGCTGGCCGCCAACGGCAAGACCCCCGTTGCGTTTTACGGACGCATGGGAGGCATGGTACCCACACCCGAAGAAATTGTACAGCAATTGGAAACCTTAATACAACCGCAATATGTCAGCTGATACCCTTTTACTGGCCTCCGCCGCTACTGCGGTGCACGAGCCCGACTGCCGGGTGGAAGTGTTTGATGAAGTGTACCATCGTCCGCATACGATGGTGGACCGTCCCATGCACTACTGTCCCGGTTGCGCCCACAGCCTGGTACACAAACTGCTGATGGAAGTGGTGGAGGAGATGGGCATTCAGCAGCAAACTATCGGCGTTGCGCCGGTGGGTTGTTCGGTCTTTGCCTATGAGTACATGAATATTGATATGCAGGAGGCGGCGCATGGCCGTGCCTGTGCGGTGGCCACCGGTATCCGGCGCCTGCTGCCTGACCATTATGTGTTTACCTACCAGGGCGATGGCGACCTCGCCGCCATTGGCATTGCCGAAACCATCCACGCCATCAACCGCGGCGAAAACCTGCTCATTGTGTTCATGAACAACGGAGTGTACGGGATGACGAGCGGACAGATGGCGCCCACTACACCCGAAGGCATTAAAACCACTACCAGTCCCTATGGCCGCGATGTGCACCAATACGGTGCTCCCATCCGCTTCAGCGAACTGGTGGCCCCCTTACCGGGAGCGGTGTTTGTAACGCGGCAAACCGTACATACCGCCAATGCGGTGCGGAAAACGAAGAAAGCGTTGCAGAAAGCCTTTGCGCTGCAAAAAGAAAAGCGCGGCACCTGTCTGGTGGAAATTATTGGTAACTGTCCCAGCAACTGGCGCATGACGCCGGTGGAGAGCATGCAGTATATCGAAGACGTGATGCTGAAGACCTTTCCGGCGGGAGATATAAAAGGGTAAAAGTTAATGTGGTAACATGATATGCTTGTTGAATTGGAATTTGGAATGAGGGATTTGGAATGAGGGTGGCGTTACCCCCGGCGGCGGGTGCAAACCCCGCAGGCGGGTGGGTTAGGATAGAAAATTCGAAAAAGCAATTCCAACCGCAGAGAAAGGAGAAACAGAGGTTACGCAGAGATAAAACAAGGATTGAATGCGTGAAGGACTGAAGGATTGAATGAAATGACATTCCGGCACAACTTGAGCCTCTTGTACCTCCTTTGTGCCCCTTGTGGTTACATACAATTAAAACGAAATACCATGTTAGAAGAACTGGTAGTAGCAGGCTTTGGCGGACAGGGTGTACTGTCGCTGGGGATGACCCTTTCCTATGCGGGAATGGTGGAAGACAAAGAGATTTCGTGGATGCCTTCCTACGGTCCGGAGATGCGGGGCGGCACAGCCAACTGCATCACCATTCTGTCGGATCGTAAAATCAGCTCCCCCATCATCGCCAGCTTCGATTCAGCCATTGTGCTGAACCAACCCTCCATGGATAAGTTTGCCGCTAAAGTAAAGCCCGGCGGGTTGTTACTTTACGAAACCGATACCGTATTACAACCTTCCACCCGTACCGATATCCAGGTGCTGGGTATTCCGGCCATGGCGGCCGCCCGTGAACTGGGTCAGCCCAAGGCCATGAACATGGTGTTGCTGGGTGCCTACCTGGCGCAACGGCCTATCGTATCTATGCAGTCGGTACAGGAAGCCCTGCGGCAGGTGCTTCCCGAAAAATACCACCACACGCTGCCGTTAAACTACGCTGCCCTGGAGCGGGGGTATCAACTGATGCAGCAAGTGGCGGTATAAGGCTGCTTCGGCAGGTTGCAGTAAACCACTTTATTTTTACTGGAAGTATTTAACGCGGAAAAGCAAATCATTTTGTAAAAAAACAACGCCCGCATTTGTTCTTTTTCCGGAAATCTGTATTTTCATACTTCACATAACAGCCAATATCCGGGACCAGGTGCGCATTTCAATTGCTTATCTCCAAATTAAGAAGCGCATACACTGATCCAAATGAAAAGAGCGGTAGTATCAACAGAAAGTCTGTTTCAAATTGCTTAGCGTGCGCCGCTGCAGATAAAATAACTATTTTCAGCAGGGGCAAATAATAAAAGTGCGGATTTTTTTAGACACCCGTACGCAGGTAACTTTTTTTGTATTCGTATTTATAGCATATAAAACGATTCATATGAAGCAACTGTTGCTCCGGTATCCGGTTACAGGCTACCTGCTGATTACCTTCGCTTACACCTACAGTATCTGGTTTTTGCCGGTGTTGATTGACCTGCCCGCCGACCTGGCTTACACCACCAATATTTTGGGCGGAGCAGGGCCCTTACTGGCTGCATTGATACTGACTGCACTGCGCTCCGGCGTACGTTTGCAGATCGGCTCCATGAAACTATTTGTATTCTTCTTCCTCTTTGCAGCCTTTGTGTTACTGATGCGGCTGTACTTTTCGGAGCAACTGAACAATACTGTTACCGTACCTGGGCTACAGCAAATCGGCTGGGCATCGGTACCGGTATTAGCCGCTGTATTCTTTATTGTGGGCTTTAATGCCAGCCAGGCAACCAACATTCGGATGCAGGAAAACTATATCCGCAGCTTTTTATTTAGTCGTGCTGCCGCTAAGTGGTACCTGCTTGCATTCGGCATCATTCCGTTCATTTATCTCTCATCCTATATATTGGGGGTAGTTTTTAGCTTGCCGTTATCGGATTATATCTTTAAAGGTTCGCCATTGATAATATTTAGTTTTTTTACCACTTTGCTGATGACGGGTGGCAATGAAGAGTTCGGCTGGCGGGGCTTTATGCAAAAAGAGTTGCAGAAAAAGTATAACCCACTTATAGTAGCTTTTATTATTTCGTTTTTTTGGAGCCTCTGGCACCTGCCGCTGCATTATAACGGCATTTATTCCACCGGCGGCTATCAGGATTTATTGCCCCGCTTTGTATGGTTGTTTCCCATAACAATTGGCTTTACATGGTTATACAACCGCTCTTCGTATTCGATGCTGGCAGTTTGCATATTGCACGCAGTGCTTAATAATTCCATTAACCGGCTGGGTTACAGTGCCACGCTTACCTGGGTTATTTTCGGACTTGTGATTTTATTTTGTATTGTAGAAGGTAAAATGTGGAAGCGGAGGGATTATCACACAGCAGCTTACGGGGCCGAAAATGTATAGTAACTTCATGCACATGAATGTTGTTAAAATAATAGGTGTACTGGCAGGTCTGATGTTTTGCGGTTTATCCGGTGCTGCACAAACCGTTGTCACGCCCGAACAACTGGCCCAGCAGCAACTGGATGCCTACAACCAGCGCAACATCGAAGCCTTTCTCGTTCCCTACTCCGACAGTGTGGAGGTATATACTTTTCCTCACCAATTGCAATACAAAGGCAAAGCCACCATGCGGCAAAACTATGCGGCCATGTTTGAACGACTGCCAGCGTTACATTGCAAATTGCTGAACCGCATGGTGATGGGTAATACGGTAATCGACCACGAGCTGGTAACCTTTGATGCAGCACAGCCACAAGTGCAGGCAATAGCTATATATACCATAGCAAACGGAAAAATTCAGCAAGTGCATTTTATCCGGAACCGGTAGAACATTGTTTTGATGTCATATGTAAGGGCCCTCTTCCGGTATCTTATAATTGCACCACAGCTGTTGAATGGTTATGCATACAAACACTACCCCGTTAAATAAGCGGTGGTATCAATTTTTTTAAAAAAAGTATGGTATGTGTTTGTCCTTACAAAAATTAAACACTACTTTCATCATCGTATAAACGCCAATATCCGGGATCAGGTGCGCATTTCATCTTGCTTACTACTCTTTTCAGCAGCGCATTCACTGACCTATGTGCCGGTAGGAGAGATACAGCCGCAGGCGGTTGATGGTATCTCAGCTTAATTCAGTACCACATAATCTTTCAGCTATTGATGTTCGAAGCTAATGACATGCGGTTTTGTATGCTTTCTGGCTGCGGAAATACAGGCGGTTGTTGTTGCTATTCCTGCGGCAGGGAGATCCGTCGTTACATTCCAACACGCAGCCAAGCAGTTGTACTACCAGGGCGGCGCCCCGCTGATGAAAAAACTATGGGATTTTCTGCAGCAAAACCAGGAACAGTTATCCGACGATGTGTTGCAGGCGAAGTTGGCAGCAGAGGTACATCCCTTTTTTGAGCAATTACACACAAGCTGGTAACAAGTTGCCTTTTGAGTAATACAGTATCCCATACACCAGGTACCAATCACACATCAAACATTCTGCTGATGAAACAAATCATCTTTCTGCTTTCTGCAGGTTTACTGCTCACCACAGTTCCGGGATTTTCACAAAAGCCGCCGCCGATTATCGACATGCATTTTCATGCGGCCAACTTTGATGATAATGGTCCGCCACCTAACGGCATCAGCCGGCTCAATACCGGGTATCCGGTTTATGAAGCCGATAAGCCCTGGATAGCCACATTCGCCAATTGGATGGCCAACCCGCAAGGAGATAATCCCATTATGGCACCCACCTCCAACAAAGAACTGCTGGAGAAAAACTTGGAAATTTTACGGCGCAGAAATATTTATGCCGTAAGCAGCGGCCCCAGAGATGATGAGTTTAAGGCCGCAGGCAAAGAACGCATTTACAGTGCATGGCAACCACCTATGAATATCGACAAATGGCCAAACCCGGAAGAAGTACGGAAAGTACTGGAAACGGGAAAGTATAAAGTTTTTGGAGAAGTAACATTGCAGTATGCCGGCATAACTTATTTGGGGTTCCCTTTTGTTTTCATGCAGGTCGGATAATAAAACCGACCCTGCCGCTTTTTACATGCCCGGCGAGTTTGAACCCCATGAAGCCGTATGGTTTGGCACCTGGTATATGAGTGAGTGGGAAAGTGATTACAAAAGAGTAATGACTGATGTAATGAAAGCCATCAATGGGCATGTGGCCATCAAAATTGCAGCGGCATCGGAATACTTTCTACCTAATCTCAGAAAGATTTTTGTTTGTATAGATGCCATGAATCTCAATTGGGGTAGAGGCGGTATTCATTGCAGTACACAACAGGAACCTAAAAAAAATGAATTATGAAAAAAGCAATCCAACTTATAATCGCAATCATTTGCGCCATTTTCTTAGGGCAAATTCCAATCCTTGCCCAAGACACCCTTTATGTAGATGCCGGTGGTTTTAATCTCCGTATGGTCAAAAAAGGTAATGAAACCGGGCCAACCATACTAATGGAACATGGAAAGGACAAAACACTAAGCTGATTTAATCCCAAGTCATGGAAAATTCAATTCAACCTGATTCAGAATGGAGTCTTGTAAAGAAGCTTGGCTTCCGCTTTGCCTTTATCTATTTCATGCTCTTTATATGCCTACTTGATTGGTATGGATTAAACCTCACCGCGATTTTTTTTGAACTTCTATATTTTGATAAACTTCTGGATGCGATCATCCCTTGGGTGGGTATTCATCTTTTTCAAATCGATTACCCCATTACCTCGCCCACCTTCGGAAACCATAGCGACAGTACCTTTATCTATATCCAGTATTTTGTTACCCTGGTAGTGGCTTTTGTGGGTGCAATTGTCTGGAGTTTGTTCGATAGAAAGCGATTGAATTATAACCAACTGCATTATGGGTTGACCGTACTGGTTCGTTATTATTTGGCCGCTAACTTATTTGCCTTTGCCTTAGAGAAATTCTTTAAAACCCAATTTGGAGATCTTAATTTTTATCAGCTCACACAGCCTTTGGGCGATATGACGCCCATGAGTTTTGCCTATGCCTTTTTCGGGTATTCTTATCCTTATAACATCTTTATGGGCGTGGCAGAGAGTGCCGCATTGTTATTGCTGTTTCGAAGAACCATGCCATTTGGGGCCTTACTTACTGCTGCCGCTATGGCAAACGTGGTAGCTGTCAATATTAGCTATGATGTTCATGCCAAAGTATATGCTTCCATGATGTTGGTGATGGCTTTGTTTCTTTTGCTGCCTTATATACAACGCATTTTCAAATTCTTTTTTACCGGTGAGGCTGTAGCGCTCCCTATTCAACAAGGTTTAGTGTTTCAAAAACCTTGGAAAAACAGAGCCATCCTCATTTCAAAAATACTCATCATCGCCTTTCAGTTTATTCCGTCTCTGATATGGTATGCCGGTGCCCCTGAGAGAAAACGAGCCAAACTGGCAACCCCACTACGTGGGGTGTATGAGGTAACTGCTTTTGTGGTGAATAGTGACACATTATCCACTGAACATCCCCAGCGTTGGGATGAAGTGATACTGGAAGGTTGGTTGACTTCAGTTCGCTATAAAGGAGACAGCATTGCTTTTGCCGATTTATCCATGGATAAAAAGGAAATCTTACTGTATGGTGACCGCACCGAACTGGCTATGAAAAAGAAAACCATATTACAGGAATTGGGCGATGAAGTGAATATGGATTCTGTGCTGATTGCCCGAAACATCAAAGTGCCTTTTTATTTTACAACGAGTGATTCTGTTCATCTACATTTCCGGGGTCAATTGGGTGACGATTCGGTATTTGTTACAGCCCAACGAAGGCCGCTGGAAATTAAAGATTTCAGGTTGATGAAAAGTAAAATCAATGTGATCACTGAAGTGCCTCATATTTATTAAATCCAATAAAACAAGATGAAAAGTCTAATTGTAACCTTTTGTTTTCTGGGAATTAGCTTCAGCGGACTTTCCCAAAACTTATCTGACCTTCAGCATCAAGCAGCGGGTGAAATTGACATCTATCTTCCCATGAAGTAAAGGGAGCCCCCTTGGTTTTAGGTGCTTTAGCTGACAAAGCCAAGAAATACTATGATATGGTATTGGGCAGTATGGAAATGAAGGTCAATCTATTGGTCTTGAACCCCGATGACTGGAAGAAATTTACCACCCCCCAAATCATGTGTGGCATGCCCCATTGGCGACGTACAGATAATGCTTTAATTGTGGCATCTGATGAACCTTCTTTTGGAGAGCTCATTTACCTAATCCTGCATTACTGCAGTCGGTCGATTCT
>CALMED010000002.1 GCA_937862815.1 uncultured Chitinophagaceae bacterium
TCTTGTTTTTGACATGTTTCCTAAATTTACTGACTTAATTGTTTTTACAATTCTGACCAGCTATTTAGGGGGTCAATACAGCAGTGAGTCTAATGTAATACGACGGCTATATTTGTCTTTAGGTCAATCAGGAGGGGTTCCAGCTAATGGAAATTTTGAAGTTTCTGTAAAAATATACGGTTATGATGTTACAATCAGAGGGGCTGTTGTAGATGGTATTCCTCGGATTGGAACAGCATTTATAAAATGATAAAGTATTATGAGAGTAGTTGATGAAATTGAAGATATTAATGATTTAATTATTGAGCTAAAGGCAAAATTATCCAAAGACAAGAATAACAAAGACTTGTTGATCAGAGAATCTTTTGTTCTTTGGTATGCTTTAGTTGAGGGAGTCAAATGTGAAAATTTTACAGAAACTGAGTTAAATGAATTATTGGTTCAGAATTATAATCAGTATAAGAAATTCTTTTTAAACGATGTTGATTATGACTTCATTATTGGCTGGATGTTAAGTGTTGCCTTTTGGTATTTTAATGACCTAAATGATAATGACGGAAGAAAAATATTAATGAATGTATATAAAAGAAAAAGTGAAAATTTTCTGTTTAAGTGGGCAGTTCGTGGAGATTTAAATTTAAATAAGGATGAAATTAGTCATCTATGCAAGAGTATCGGTAGTGATTTTTATAAATTTTATAATTATGGCCCTTTTATAAAGCGTTACTTTTTAGATTTAATCAAAGTTAGATAACAACAAAGCCGCAGCGATGCGGCTTTTGTGTTTTAGAGAGCTTGCAGCTTAGCAGATTTTATCAAACCATCAAGGGCGTACAAAATATATTCTTTGTCTCTATCGGGCAGGTTGTTTAAATCGTTCAGCCGCTTCACCACTTTTTGTCGTTTTTGATATTCGGTAATAACTATGTTTCAGCTTTGGGTGCGCTTGTTCTGTGTTTTCACTAACAAGGGATTCGAATATTCAGTAAATTTAATTTAGAATTAGTACTTTGATAAGGATTATCAATCTTATCCGTTCGGGTTGACAATGGCAGGGATTAGCAGTAAGGCCAACCAGTTTGCAAATACAGCCAACAAGTTTAAATACAACGGCAAGGAAGAACAGCGAGAGGAATTCAGCGATGAAAGCGGTCTTGAATGGTTAGATTATGGAGCGAGGATGTATGATAAACAAATCGGAAGATGGCATGTAGTAGACCCCATGGCAGATATAATGCGTAGATGGTCTCCTTACAATTATGCGTTTAATAATCCTATCAGGTTTATAGACCCTGATGGAATGGTACCAGGTGATTTTTACAATGAGAAAGGCGAGTACATAGGTACTGACGGAAAAGATGATGGTAAGAACTATGTAATTAAAACAACGAAAACCACCACTGACCTTTATGGTAAAGACAATTATACAGAAAAAGGCAAGTCTGTTCCGATTTCAACTGAAACAGCAGAAAACACAGAAATTGAAATTAAGAATGGAAATTTTGGTGCAGATGTTATGAAGAATGTTGTTGAAATTGCTCCTACAAAGACAATGGAGAAAATGACTGATATAGTATCAAAGGATGATGGTACAGGTGGTACAAAAGCTGCTAATAATAGAGAATATGGTGGGAAATATGATGGTTCAAAAGTTACGGAATTAAAGGCGGGTCCTGTCGGCAATCCATCAAAGGGTAAGAATGGAAGTATTTCATCTACTGACCGAATCGATTTTCATAGTCATCCAAGTGGCGACAAGAAAGTTCCAGGCGGAACTGCAATTTGGGTACAGCCACCTTCGGCTACAGATATAAAAACAGCAACAGGCAAAGACTATGTTTTTGCAATGAAGGAAGGAACGATTTACATTTATACAAATAAGGGTGTTGTAGCTACAATTCCAATATCAACTTTTAAAAATTAAGTTATGAAAAACATAGTTGATGTTATCTTTTTATCTGTAGTTGTAATGTCATTTAAATCAAATAAGGACAACACAATGCTTTATCAGCAATCTTTGCTACTTCATCTGTCAAATATAAAGGCTGATACTATTTATATTTTGAAGTGTTTTGATACGGAATTGCCTTCTAAGATAGGTAAGCATACTATTCTTGATATAAGCGAGAATACAAGTTCGTTTCTCAATGGTAAATCATCACTGTATGCAATAAAGTTAATGCCTGTCGAAATGAATAAGGGCACCGTTGAAATTGTTCTTGTTGATTATGTTATAAGAGACAATGCAGGTGAAGTTATGATGAGTAATGCAGGAAGTATTGTTTACAGCTATAGATATGAAAGCAAAAGCAGTAAGTACAAACTGATAAAGAAATCAAAGAATACAATGTAAGAAGAACAAAGCCCTTCACGGGGCTTTTGTTTTAAATAGCTTTTAAGCTTCACATTTTTGATGAGAGCATCGAGTGTATAGAGAATGTGCTTTTTATCTTCATCGGGGAAGGAAGTAATATCATTAAATTTATCATCCACGAAAGGAGTAATAAAATGCAATAACAACAAGAGGCTGCCTCTTTATGAGACAGCCTTTTTTTTTCAGGCAAGAAACCATTACGGCCTTAATCGTGGCGTTCGGGAGCCAGGGCATAACTTTCCGGGCTGCGCCACAGGGCGGAAAGCAACAGCTCCCGCATAAAGAAAAACTCTTTGGGAAGGCGGTCGTAAGCTTTTTCAAACAGCTCTTCGTGACCCAGCAGTTCCTGCTTCCACAGTTCGCGGTCTACGTTCATGATTTCATTAAACTGCTCGCGGGTAAAGGTTTCCAGCCCGTCCCAGCAAATGTCGCGGTAGCGGGGCCGCCAGCCGATGGGGCATTCCACGGCGCTGGCCCTGCCCTTGGTGCGCTGTACAATCCACTTGAGCACCCGCATGTTTTGTCCGAAGCCGGGCCAGGCGAATTCGCCTTTTTCGTTTTTGCGGAACCAGTTCACGCCAAAGATGCGGGGGGCGTTGGGCAGGTCGCGGCCAAACTGCAGCCAGTGGTTGAAGTAGTCGCCCATGTGGTAGCCCAGGAAGGGCAGCATGGCAAAGGGATCGCGGCGCACCTTACCCAGTTCGCCGAAGGCGGCGGCCGTCATTTCGCTGCCCATGGTGGCGGCGAGGTACACCCCGAAATTCCAGTTGAACGACTGGTACACCAGCGGTACAGCACTGCCGCGCCGTCCGCCGAAGATGAAGGCCGAGATGGGCACTCCGTCGGGGCTGTCCCAATGCGGGTCAATCACCGGGTTGAGGTGGGCGGGCGCGGTAAACCGGGCGTTGGGGTGGGCGGCGGGTTTGCCGCTGGCAGGGTTGTAGGGTTGCCCGTGCCAGTCGGTGAGGCCCTCCGGTATTTCTTTCGTCATGCCTTCCCACCATACATCACCGTCGGGGGTGATGGCCACGTTGGTGAAGATGGTGTCCCGCTCAATAGAGCGCATGGCATTGGGGTTGGTTTTTTCGTTGGTGCCGGGAGCCACGCCAAAGTAACCCGACTCGGGGTTGATGGCGTACACCCGCCCGTCTTCGCCTTTGTGCAGCCAGGCAATATCGTCGCCAACTGTTGTTATTTTCCATCCGTCCATGCCCGCCGGGGGAATCATCATGGCAAAGTTGGTCTTGCCGCAGGCGCTGGGGAAAGCGGCGGCCACATAGCTTTTATCTTTTTCCGGCGACTCCACACCCAGGATCAGCATGTGCTCGGCCAGCCAGTCTTCGTCGCGGCCTATCACACTTGCAATGCGCAGCGCAAAGCATTTCTTGCCCAGCAGGGCGTTGCCGCCGTAACCGCTGCCGTAGGAGATGATCAGCCGCTCATCGGGAAAGTGGGAAATGTATTTAACGGTGGGGTTGCAGGGCCATTTTACATCTTCCTGCCCGGGCTGCAGAGGCGCGCCCAGCGTATGCAGGCACTTCACAAAATCCTCGCCTATATGGGGCATGGCCTGTGCGCCCATGCGGGTCATGATGCGCATGTTAATGACCACGTATTCGCTGTCTGTAAGCTGTACGCCGTAGCGGGAAAACTTCGAACCCACCGGTCCCATGCAGAAAGGGATGACGTACATCGTGCGCCCCCGCATGCTGCCTTCGGTAAGACCTTCCAGGGTGGTTTTCATTTCGTTGGGGTCCATCCAGTTGTTGGTGGGACCGGCGTCCTCCTTGCGGCGGCTGCAGATATAGGTGCGGTCTTCCACGCGGGCCACATCGCTGGGATCGCTGAAGCAGGCAAAGCTGTTGGGACGCTTCGCCGGGTTCAGCCGGATGAAGGTTCCTTTTTCCACGAGCATTTCACACAGCTGGTCGTATTCCTCCTGGGAACCATCGCACCAGCGCACACTGTTGGGCTGAAAATGAGCGGCCATCCGGTCGACCCACTCCCGCAATTCGGTTTTTGATGAAGCAATCATTGTATTAAATGGGGGATTTTGAGGGGTCAAACATAGTATAACGGGCGTTAGTTTGCAAATTTAAAGCCCAAGCAAGATTAATGCAGGAGTGACCCGGGAAACTATGAGCAAGGTTAGCCCGGTAACTGACCTTGCTGAAACGTTGATTTACTGCCGAGGCCGGTACCAACGTGTTGTTTTCAGTTGGCTGTTCCGTGAAATCCGCTTACCTTTTCGCGGTAAACAACGCATCATGATTGGCTGGCTCCTTTCGCTTTGGTTTCGTTTTTCCGGCTGGAAGATCACCGGCCGCTTTCCGCACGAAGTACCAAAAATGGTGATAGCGGTGGGACCGCACACCAGCGGTTGGGACGTGGTGGTGGGACTCTCTGCCCGGCACCTCATTCCCATTGACCATGCTTATTTCCTGGGCAAAAAAGAACTGTTCGACGGTCCCTTCGGCTGGTTTTTCCGCTCCCTGGGGGGAACGCCGGTAGACCGTTTTTCCTCCACCGGCATGGTGCAGCAGGTAGCGCAGAAATTTGCAGATCACGACCAGTTCCGGCTGGCCATGAGCCCGGAGGGTACCCGCAAGCGGGTGGATAAACTCCGCACCGGGTTCTATTACATTGCCAAAGAAGCGGGGGTGCCCATCCTCCTCTCTGGTTTTGACTTTGCCAAAAAGGAGGTGGTGCTGGGCCCGTTGATCTACCCTTCTGCAGACGAGGAAGCCGACTTCGCCCGGATCCTTTCCTTTTTTGCCGCCGTGCAGGGCAAGTATCCGGAGCAGGGACTGGGTCATCTTGCCTCATCGCCATCAGCCCGTCAATCCTAGCACCTGCAACCCTTTCCTTTTCCGCATACTACGGCTCTTTCCGGCGCGTTCTTTTCCTCCCCGGCGCAAGCCGGGTTAAACCCCGGGCCTGAAGAACCGTCCCACTGACAACCTGCAACCATGCAAAAGCAAACATACTTTTTGATCGGGCTGCTGCTGCTTGTCGCCGCCTGCCGCAAGCCCTCCACTCCCGGCGATCCCGCCGCCGGCAGCCTCTATTTTCCCCCGGTAACAGGCACCGCCTGGGAAACCCGCCCGCCCGCCTCCCTGGGTTGGAACGAAGTGCAGCTCAACAACCTCAACAGCTTTCTGCAGACAAAAAACACCAAGGCCTTCATTGTACTGAAAAACGGCCGGATCGTGGTGGAACGCTACTTCGGGACTTTCACTGCCGACAGCAACTGGTACTGGGCATCGGCCGGCAAAACGGCTACGGCCCTGCTGGTGGGCATTGCGCAGCAGGAGGGCTTGCTCCGGCTGAGCGACCGTACTTCGCAATACCTGGGTACCGGCTGGACCAGCCTGCCGCCTGCCAAGGAGCAGCTGATCACCGTGGCACACCAGCTCAGCATGACCACCGGGCTCGACAACGCGGTGCCCGACGACGACTGCACCCTGCCCAGCTGCCTGCAATACCGGGCCGACGCCGGCACCCGCTGGTTTTACCACAATGCCCCGTATACCCTGCTGGAAAAGGTAGTGGAACAGGCCAGCGGAAAGACCTACAACCAGTATTTTCAGGAGAAGGTCCGCAACCGCATTGGCATGAACGGACTCTGGCTGCGCACGGGACCTTACAACAATGTGTATTACAGCAACGCCCGCAGCATGGCCCGTTTTGGCCTGTTGCTGCTCGCCCGCGGGAACTGGGCCGGTACGCCCATCCTGTCCGACACAGGCTACTTCAACAGCATGATCCGCTCCTCGCAGTCGCTCAACCTCTCGTACGGTTACCTCACCTGGCTCAACGGCAAAGCCTCGCACATGCTGCCGCTCACGTCGCTGGTGTTCAACGGCATGCTGACGCCCAACGCGCCGGCCGACCTGTACGCGGCCCTCGGGAAAAACGACCAGAAAATTTATGTGGTGCCTTCGCAGCAGCTGGTGGTGATCCGTATGGGCGAAAGCGCGGGCAATGTGCAGCTGGCCGTCTCCAGCTTCGACAATGAACTGTGGGGCCAGTTGCGGCCGTTGATCGGGTATTAAATTCTCAGAAACCCCTTCCCCCCGTCAGCAAGGCATACACCCCCGGCATGAACCGCCGTAACAGCCAACCTGTGCCTACGCAGTATGCGATGATCACCAGGGGCCAGCCCAGGTACATACCCAGCCGGTAGAACGGCAGGTGCTCCACCAGCGGCCGCAGCCAGGCACTGCTGTAGTTGATCAGCGGCACATGCAGGGCGTAGATGATGAAAGAAAAAGCCGTAAGCCGGGCCAGGGCCGGGCGGTTCATCCACCAGCGCACCAATCCGTCGGCTCCCCACCAAACGGTGATGAGCCCGGAAAACATGATCACCTTATGCAGCACCGTCAGCAGCACCAGGCTGCCGGTATGGGCTGGCAGGTAAAAGGCCAGCAGGGTTTTGGCGGCAGATGCACCCACCCATAATATTGCTCCCCAACGAAGCGGTAACCAGGCCGGTGGCTGCTGTAAGTCGGTGTTCCGCTTGGCGAGCCAGATGCCCAGCGAAAAGAAGAACAGCCCCGTGCCTTCAATAAAAAACAACCCGACGCCCAGCACCCACAGCAACCCGAAAACCGGCAGCCAGATGGCCGCCTGCCGTGTAACGGCGCTCCGCAGCAGCGGGTACAGCAGGTTGTAGAAAAACAAGGCCCGCAGGAACCAGAGATGGAAGGCGGTGGGAGCGAGGGTCCAGCGCAACAGCATGTCCTGCCAGCGCTGTTCGCGGTAGGGGCGGTTGTCGCCCAGCTGGTCAATGGCGGCAGCTTTTACAGCGGCTGCGGTAACGGGCCACTCCTGCAGCAGCCAGGTGAACAGCAGGGCAAGGGCGCTCCACAGGAAATAGGGCAGCAGCAGCGTGCGGGCCCGCTTGCCGATGCGCCGGGCAAAGGGCGTGGCATCACCCCACGCGAACAGGTAGCCCGAGATGATGAACAGCATGGGGATGCGGAAGCGGAACAGGCCGTTGGCGGTGAAGAACTCAAAAAAAGAGGTGAAGGTGAGCGGCTCACGCACCAGGCTGTAGGGTTGCAGGTAGGTCTCGTTGAGGTTGTAGCCATGCACAAACACCAGCAGCACCATCGCCAGGAAGGCATGGAAGCGGAATTTAGCGCTTACGAATACGGGAACAGACACCGGGGATTGCATGGTGCAATACTACATTGCAGCTCCGGTATCTGCAAACCTGCAGTGGCTGGAGGGTTTACAGTGCGCTCTTCAATGCCTCCACCACCGCCTTGGTATTGCCGATGAAGATTTTTCCGTTCACCACCGCCACCGGTCGCTTGAGGAAGGTGTATTCTTCCAGGATGAGGGTACGGTAATCTTTTTCTGTGAGTTGCCTTTCGTGCAGGCCCCGGCTGCGGTACTGCAGGGCTTTGCGGCTGAAGAGGGCTTCGTAACTCCCGGCCAGCTGCTTCATTTCATCCAGCTGGGTGGGCGTAATGGGGTCGTTTTTGATATCCTGTAACAGCACTCCCTTCTGCACGGCTTTCACTTCCTTCAGGATGCGCTGGTTGGTGCTGCAGGTGGCGAGGTGATATATTTTCTTCATTCCTGTAACTTTTCCGCAATTTACCGTACCAATACAAACAACAAAACCAACTGGTTTGACCGACAAGGCCGCCGAGACCGAATTTTTACACCTGCTCCAGGAACACCAGGGACTGCTGCACAAAGTGTGCAGGGTGTATGCTACCCGTGAGGCGGAGAAGGAAGACCTGTTCCAGGAGATGGTGGTCCAGCTCTGGAAAGCTTATGGCAGCTTCCGCGGCGAGGCCAAGTTCAGCACCTGGATGTACCGCATCGCCCTCAACACGGCTATATCGGCCATCCGCAAAAAGGACAGCCGGGTGCAACTCAGTTTCCCCGAGTTTGTGCCCCGCGACCTGGCCGATGAGAAGCACGATGAGCTGGCAGAGGAGCGCAGGAGCAACCTTTACCGGGCCATTGGCCAGCTTACCGAACTGGAAAAAGCCATTGTGATGCTGTACCTCGAAGACAAAAGCTACGACGAGATGCAGGATATCCTGGGGATCAACTCCGGCAACCTCCGGGTGAAAATGACCCGCATCAAGGATAAATTACGTCAACTTACAAACGCAGTGCCGTATGGAACTCGATGAATTAAAAGGGATCTGGAAGGAAGCGGCTGCCGCCACGCCGGTGGCCTCCGGCGAACAGCTGCATGAAATGCTGCAGCAACGGTCACGAAGTCCCATTGCCAAGATGAAGCGCAACCTGCGCTGGGAACTGGCAGTGTTGATTGCGCTGTATGCCTGGGTGATAACGGATGCTTTTCTGCGCTACTCCGGCGGCATGCTCAGTCTCGCCTGGTTGCTGGTAATTATCGGGCTGGCCTTCCTGGGCTACTATTACAAAAAAATGCAGCTGCTCCGCCGGATGGAATGCGTTACCTGCGAGGTGAAGTCGAATCTGCAGCAACAGGTACAGATGCTGGAAAAATACGTACGCCTGTACCTGGTGGTGGGCACGGCCCTGTTGCCGGTGGTGGTGTTGATCGCCGGGCTGATCGGCTATTTCTATGCGCCCACGACACCATCCGGTCCCGACCTCCGCCGGGATCCCGCCTTCTTTCTCATCTTCCTGGGCGCCCTGGTGGTGATCGGCGCCGTACTCACCGTACCCGTGTGGTTTATCAACAAATGGTACATCCGCAAACTGTATGGCCAGCACATAGACAAACTAAAGGCCGTGCTGGCAGAGATGGAATCCCTATAACCCTTACCACTATCATTTCTCTTTTCACTTATACATTTTTATGAAACGACTGATATCCTTCCTCCTGTTCTGCCTGCCCTTCTTTTCCGCACCGGCACAAAGCCTGCTGTGGGAAGTAAGCGGTAACGGTCTCGCCAAACCCTCTTATGTGTTTGGCACCATCCACATGATCTGTAAAGAAGATTACCTGATGACGGAGGTAATCCGCCAAAAATTCAACCAGGCCGACTCGGTATTCCTGGAGCTGGATATGGACGATCCCCGGCTGCAGATGGAGCTGATGAACTATATGCAGCTGGAGAAGGGACAGTCGCTGCGCCAGATCTTCGGCGAAGAAGGCTATACCCGGCTCGACTCCTTCTTCCGGGTCCGGCTCAACATGTCGGTGAGTCTGTTCAACGGATTCAAGCCTTTTTTTGTATTGAGTATGTTGTACCAGAAAATCCTGGGATGCGACGTGCAGGAATCCTATGAGCTCGACTTTGTAAAGATGGCGAAAGCCGCTAAAAAAGATATCCGCGGCCTGGAAACGGTGGCCGACCAGATGGCGGTATTTGATTCCATACCCGACACGGAAGAAGCGGCTGCCATTCTCAGGATGATTGACGGATTTGCCGAACAGCAGCAACAGATGCAACAGCTGGTGAAGCGCTACCTGCAGCAGGACGTGGAGGGGCTGGTGCAGATGACCCTGGAGTCGCCCGATATCATGAACGCCGGTGAACGGCTGCTGAAAAACCGCAACCAGAACTGGATTCCCCGTATGGAAACGTCCATGCGCACCGGCAGCAGTTTTTTTGCCGTGGGAGCCGCCCACCTGGGCGGGACCTACGGGGTGCTGGCCCTGCTGCGGCAGGCGGGTTATACCGTAAAGCCGGTATCCATCCGTTAGGCTGCTGTTAAAACGGTGTCACATTCACCCGCCGGCAGGCGGGTTTTTTGATCATCCGCCCTGTGCTGATGCCGGCAATGCAAGAATGTGACGAATGTTACTTGCAGGCGCTTCCGGCTGTCGGATATTTGCATTCCGCCGGTAAAGCAATAACTTAATCTGCCGGACGGGAGTTAACGTAATCATCAAAAAAATTATCAGCTATGTTTTTCCAGCACGTGTACGACAAATCCCTGGCACAGGCCAGCTATTTCATCGGATGCCAGAAGGCAGGTGTAGCCATGGTCATTGACCCCAAACGCGATGTGGATACCTATCTCGAAATCGCGAAGCAGAACAAGATGGAGATCACGCATGTGGCGGAGACCCATATCCATGCCGACTTTCTCTCGGGCGCCCGCGAACTGGCCGCCTTCACCGGCGCCAAGCTCTACCTGAGCGATGAAGGTGGTCCGGGCTGGGAGTATGAGTTCGATCACGTGGGCCTGAAAGACGGCGACACCTTTATGGTGGGCAACCTCAAAATCGAAGTGCTGCACACCCCCGGGCACACCCCCGAAAGCATCAGCTTCCTCCTCACCGATACACCGGCCAGCCCCGAACCCGTCATGATCTTCACCGGCGACTTCGTCTTTGTAGGCGACATCGGCCGTCCCGACCTGCTGGAAGAGGCAGCTGGTTTTGTGGGTACCAAAGAAGCCGGTGCCCACGAAATGTACAAATCCATCAACCGCTTCAACGCCCTGGCCGACTACATCCAGGTATGGCCCGGCCACGGAGCCGGCAGCGCCTGCGGAAAAGCACTGGGCGCCGTGCCCAGCTCCACCGTGGGGTATGAAAAAGTGCGCAACTGGGCCTTTCAGTATGCCACCAACGAGAACGGCTTTGTGAAGTACCTGCTGGAAGACCAGCCGGAACCCCCGAAGTATTTCGCCATGATGAAGAAGCTGAACAAAGTGGATCGTCCCCTGCTCACCGAAGTGCCCCGCCTGAAGCAACTCACCAAAGAAGAGTTTGCCGCAGCGCAGCAGAAGGGCATCAAAGTCATTGACACCCGCAGCAAGGTGGATTTCACTAAGGGATATATTCCCGGCAGCATCAACATCCAGAACAACAATTCCCTGGCTACCTGGGCCGGCTGGTTCCTCAATTACGACGAGTCGTTTATCATCGTTGCCCCTGAAGAGCAGACCGAAGACATCACCCGCAAGCTGATGCGCATCGGGCTGGATAACATTCTGGGCTTTGTGCCCGGCGTGGAGGTGTGGACCGAACTGGGACATACCCTTGAGCAACGCGAAGATGTAGGGCTGGAGGAATTCAAATCGCTCGTGCAGCGGGATAACGTGCAGGTGGTGGATGTTCGCGGCGCGGCCGAATACAAAGCCGGCCACGTGGAAGGCGCCATCAACCTGTTTGTAGGTAAAATTGATCAGCACCTCGACAAGCTGGATACCGGCAAAGACATCGTGATCCACTGCCAGGCAGGCGACCGTTCGTCCATCGCCTCCTCGGTGCTGGCCCGCCACGGCATCCGCGTGAAGAACTACACCGGCGGCTATGCCGAATGGGTAGGCACCGGCAACCCGGTTGTCACCGGAACGGAACAGTTGGCAACAGCATAAACATGTAACACAACAAGCGGGGCAGGTCCCCGCTTTTTTTATCCATTTTTTAAAAAACCTTGTATGGAACAACCACTCATCAACCCCATGCCCCGCATTGGCGACCGGGCGCCCGACTTTCACGCCGTAACCACCACCGGACCGCTTACCTTCAGCGATTACAACAAAGGCAGCTGGGTGATCCTGTTTTCGCATCCGGCCGATTTTACCCCGGTGTGCACCACTGAAATGAGCGGCTTTGCGAAGGAAAAGGATTTTTTTGCCGCCCACAACACCAAACTCATGGGGCTGAGCATCGACAGCATCCATTCCCATATCGCCTGGGTAAACGCAGTGAACGAAAAAACCGGCGTGTTGTTTGAGTTCCCCATTATTGCCGACCTCGACATGAAAGTGGCCAAACTCTACGGCATGCTGCAACCCGGCGAAAGCGAAACCGCCGCGGTGCGGGCTGTTTTTATCATTGATCCCGAAGGTATGATCCGCCTCATCATGTATTACCCGCTCAACATCGGGCGCAACATGGATGAAATCAAGCGGGCCCTGCTGGCCCTGCAAACAGCCAGCAAGCACAGCGTGGCCTGTCCGCTCGACTGGCGGCCCGGTGATAAGGTAATTGTTCCGGCACCCAAAACGCTGGAAGGCCTGGCCGAGCGCAAGAAAAGTGACCTGGAGATGGTGGACTGGTACCTGGCGAAGAAGTTGTTGTAAACAGCAGGAGAAAGCTTCGCTTTTCTGGGTTCAAACACGGAGTTGGGAGAGCACGGGGTGGTACGGAGGAAGGCGCCAATGATAACGCCTGCGTGTAACGCTGCGTCCTCCGAACCTCCGTGTTTTCTATTACTGGCGTAGTTCCACCCGCAGGGACTGCCCGTTCCAGTTGAGGCCGCTTACGCGTATACTGTTTCCTTCGCGGCTGAAGTTGCTGGTCCTGCTGTTGTTTACATTCACAAGCCGGGGATTTCCCACCCCGTGTATCCACAGGTCCACCACCCGCTTTTCCGGCTGGCCGGGGTAGCTGCCGGTGGCGCTGATCTCCACCCGTGTGCGCCTGCCTTTGCGGGTTGTCTTAACACGGATCTCTTCGTACTTGTTTTTTTCCAGTGCATCGGTGGCTTGCCCATCATCTTCATAAAAACTGTTGTAGCTGTCGCCTGCTGCCGGATAGTAGTGAAAGATCCATTTTCCGGCCGGGTAGGAACCGGTGTTTTCAAATACCGGTTTCATGGGTACCACGGCCCCGGCTTTTACAAACACCGGAATGGTGGCGGCTTCGGTGGGCACTTCCATCCAGCGTCCGCCCTGCAGCCGTTCGGTGGGGCGGTGAAAATCGTACCAGTCGCCCCGCGGCAGATACAGCCGGCGGGTGGTGGCGCCCGGCTCCAGCACTGGAGCCACCAGCAGGTGCGGGCCGAAATAATACTGATCGGTGGCGTTGAATAATTCCCGATCGCTGGTATCGGTATAAAACAGGGGCCGCACAAAGGGGGATCCGTTGCGGGCCGATTCGCGGGCCAGGTTGTAGACGTAGGGCATGAGGCGGTACCGCAGCTCAATGGTGCTGCGCAGGATGGACTTATCGGGCTCGTCGTAAAATACCGGTTCGCTTTCAATGCTGGGAGCGTTGGCTTCTGGGGCGGCCACGCTGCCGTGCGGGCGGAAGATGGGGCTGAAGACGGCCATCTGCAGCCAGCGCCGGTACAGCTCGGGATCGCGTTGGCCCATGGCAAAGCCACCGGCGTCGCTGTGCATGGTGGGGATGCCGCTGAGACCGGTGCCCATCATAACGGGCAGCTGGGCACGGAGGCCTTTCCAGCTGCGGTCCACATCGCCGCTCCAGGGGAAGGAGCCATAGCGCCAGGTGCCGGCATAGCCGCTGCGGTTGAGGTGAAAGAGCCGCTGGTTGGGGTAATGCTGTGCATATTTCTCAAATAGCATCTGGCTCCAGAGATGGCCGTACAGGTTGTGCACTTCATCGGCAGAAAACAAGCGATCGTGTCCCTGGTCTTTCAGGTTGTGGTAGAGGTAGTCGGGGTGTTTCTCCGGCTCCCCCAGGTCGCCCCACCAGCCGGCAACGCCTTTCTGAATCTGTGCATCGTACTTGCTCCAGAACCAGTCTTTGGTTTTTTGCTGAAAGATGTCGAGCAGTCCGGCGTGGCCAAAGTAAAACTCTTTGATGCCAACGGTATCGCCTTGCTGATTGACGGCATGCAGCTTCTCCTGCTGGGTGGATAAATAGTTGAAGGATTCGGCCAGCACAAAGGGTTCGGTGATGAGGATGGTTTTGATCTGCTGGTCGGCCAGCTGCCGGATCATCTCTTCCGGCCGGGGGAAGCGCTTGCGGTCCCAGTCGAGGTTGCCCATGTTCCAGGCGCCGTGTACCCCGTCGCCAAACCAGAACAGGTCAATGATCACCGCGTCGAAGGGGAATCCTTCTTTCTTCATGCGCCCGGCGATTTCCATCACTTCGTCCTGCGTTTTGTAGCCGAAGCGGCTCATGAAGTTGCCCAGGGCCCAGCGGGGCGGCAGCGGCATGCGGCCCACCAGCGAGGTGAAACGCTCGATGAGGGTGGCAGGGTTGCGGCCGATGAACGTGTAGAACTGCAGCTTGCCGGCCCGGAGGCCCACCCGCAGTTCGTTGGCGGCCGCCTTGCCGATGTCGAAGTACCCCCGCGAGGGATTATCGAAAAACAGGCCGTAGCCCCGCCCCGAGAGGAGTACGGGCAGGGAGTAGTTGAGGTTATCGGCATCGGTGCTGTAGCCGTACCAGGGGTTGTTGTTCAGCTCCACCCGGTATCCGTTGCGGTTGAGCGGCAGGGAGCGGGAACCCGTGCCGAAGAATGGTTCACCGGGCGCGATCCGGAACAGCAGTTCATGGTGGCCGTCTGCCTGCCGGTATCCGGTAAACGAGGCGCCGCGGCCATTGGCCCCGATGAATACCTGTACCGGTTGTTTGTGGATGTTCACCACCAGGGTACCGGCGCCCAGCTGCAGCAGTTCCGCATCATCGCGGAGGATGCGGGGTGCCGCCTCCGGTTGTTGAACCACCGCATTGCTCACCTGCTCGCCCGCGTAGCCGTTTGCTTCAAAAGTGGTTTGCAGCAGTTCGTTGGGAAACTGCCGGAACTGCAGCGAGCCCTTGCTGGTGACTACATACACGGTCCCGTCACGCACGAGTACCTGTTGAAAAACCCCCAGGTCATCCTGGGCAAGTGCGGCGGCGCCTGTCAGCAGCACCCAAAGAATCAGTGTGATTTTTTTCATGGCAGTTGAACAAATGAAAAAGGCAGGCGGTCATCGCATGCCACACCGAAACTAATGGATTTGATGTAAATACCGCACGGGCCGGTCCGCTAGCCCGGATTTCCCTAACTTGCACACCTTCCTAAATCAAACGTATGGAGTATTCAAAATTAATTTCGGTGACCGGCCTGCCCGGTTTGTATGAATTGGTGAGCAGTAAAACCGATGGCGCCATCGTGCGCTCGCTGGAAGACGGCAGTTCCCGTTTTGCCGCCACGCGCCAGCATCAGTTTTCTCACCTGGAAAGCATTGAAGTGTATACGGTACGTGAAAACGTGAACCTGGCGGAGGTGTTCAACGCCATGCTGGCCAGCGGTGTACCCCTGCCCGCGGAAAAAGACGCCAAGGCGGTGAAAAGCTATTTTGAAAAAGTGTACCCCGATCTCGACTTCGACCGCGTGTACAACAGCGATATGAAAAAGATGGTGCGCTGGTTAAGCATCATCAGCGACAAGGGCATAGAGATCCGCCTGACCGAAGAAGCGGATGCCGAAACGCCGGCCGCAGCTACCACGCCGGAACCCGCGGAAACAGCCGTTCCGGAAGAAAAAGCACCGAAGAAAAAAGCAAAGAAAAAGGAAGAGGGAGCCTGAGTTTCCAACAGCAGTGTCTCACCCTTCTTTGCCCGAATCAGTACCAAAAATAATCGTATGCTCAGCGCAGCCATCCAACCCCTGCCCCGGCATTTTCTGCCGGCCGGTTTTTCCGTTACTACCTGGGACCACCTGGAACCTTTTTTCTCGCAACTGCTGGACCGGCCGCTGAATACGCGGGCCGACCTGGAGCAGTGGCTGCTCCACAGCAGTGAACTGGAAGCCGTGATCAGCGAAGATGCCTGCTGGCGGCAGGTGCGCATGACCTGCGACACAGAAAACAAAGAGCTGGAAGAGGCCTTCAACTATTTCTATCTGGAGATCGCTCCGCGGATGCAGCCCTATGCCGATAAGCTCAACCGCAAGCTGGTGGACTGTCCGCTGACTGCCGAGGTTGACCCGGAAAAATATTTCACTTACCTGCGTTCCATCCGCAAGAGCATTGAGCTGTTCCGGGAGGAAAACATCCCGCTGCTGGCAGAGTTGAATGTGATGCAGCAGCAGTTCGGGCAGATTGCGGGTAAGATGACCATAGAGGTGAAGGGGCAGGAATACACCTTGCAGCAGGCCGCCAGATTCCTGGAGCAGCCCGACCGGGAACTCCGGGAGGAAGTGTACCGCAAGGTGCAGGAGCGGCGCTACCAGGACAGGGAAGCACTCAACGAGCTCTTCGGCAAGCTGGTGGATAAAAGACACCAGGTGGCCGTCAATGCCGGCTTTGCCAACTACCGCGACTTCAAGTTCAAGGAACTGGGACGGTTCGATTATACGCCCGACGACTGTTTCCGTTTTCACGACGCCATCCGGCAGCACGTGGTGCCGCTGGTGAAGCAACTGCACGAGCATCAGCGTAAAGCCATAGGCGTTGATCAGCTGCGCCCCTGGGATATGGATGCCGAGCCGGCAGGTGTGCAGCCCCTGCAGCCTTTCCGCAACGGGGGAGAATTGCTGGAGAAAAGCATTGCCTGTTTCCGGCAACTGCATCCGTTCTTTGCCGACTGCCTCCTGAAGATGCAGGAGATGAATCGTTTTGACCTCGACAGCCGCAAGGGCAAGGCACCCGGCGGTTACAACATGCCGCTGGCCGAGACCGGCGCACCCTTCATCTTCATGAATGCGGCGGGCACGCTGGATGACGTAACCACCATGGTGCACGAAGGCGGGCATGCCGTGCATTCGTTTCTCACGCACGGGCTGGAGCTCACCGGTTTCAAGGAATACGGCTCCGAAATTGCCGAAGTGGCCAGCATGGCCATGGAATTGTTCAGCATGGAGCACTGGGAGGTGTTTTTCCCCGACGTGGATGAACTGCGCCGGGCCCGCTTCCGGCAGCTGGAACGGGTGCTCACCGTGCTGCCCTGGATTGCCCGCATTGATGCCTTCCAGCACTGGATCTACGAACATCCGTATCATACCGCCGAAGAACGCGGCGCTTACTGGATGCAGCTGGCCGAACAGTACAGCACCGGGATGGTGGACTACAGCGGGCTGGAGCACTACCGCCCCACCGAATGGCAGCGGCAGTTGCATCTTTTCGAAGTACCGTTCTACTACATTGAATACGGAATTGCCCAGCTGGGCGCCATCGGGTTGTGGATGCAGTTCCGGCAAAACCCGGAAGCGGCGCTGCAGAACTACATGCATGCCCTGCAGCTGGGGGGAACCCGTCCGCTGCCGGAATTGTACGCCGCCGCCGGACTGAAATTTGACTTCTCACCGGAACACATTCAAACCCTGATGGCCTTTGTGCAGCAGGAGATGGAAGCGTTGCAGTAAGATGCGTGGGCCGCCGGCCGGGTAGTGACTTGACGTAGTTGACAGATGACCGTGGATTGTTGACGGGGTAGCGACTTGCGGCCGGAAGGTTCTTTACGTCATCCTTCATCGGTTCGCCTTGTGATGCGTTTTGGGCCGTCTGCAGTTTAACGTTTTGTTTCTTCCGGCCGCAAGATTCTCTCCATTTACACATCAGCACATTTACACCTTTTCACATTCGTTCCGGGAAACCGCCGCCAGGGTGTGCAACCGCTGGCGGGGGAATGTGTCGTATCGTGGGCCGTTTGCCGTGGGCCGAAGGCCGGGTAGTGACTTGACGTAGTTGACAGATGACCGTGGATTGTTGACGGGGTAGCGACTTGCGGCCGGAAGGTTCTTTACGTCATCCTTCATCGGTTCGCCTTGTGATGCGTTTTGGGCCGTCTGCAGTTTAACGTTTTGTTTCTTCCGGCCGCAAGATTCTCTCCATTTACACATCAGCACATTTACACCTTTTCACATTCGTTCCGGGAAACCGCCGCCAGGGTGTGCAACCGCTGGCGGGGGAATGTGTCGTATCGTGGGCCGTTTGCCGTGGGCCGAAGGCCGGGTAGTGACTTGACGTAGTTGACAGATGACGGTGGATTGTTGACGGGGTAGCGACTTGCAGCCGGTTGGGTCTGTCCATTTACACATCAGCACATTTACACCTTTTCACATTCGTTCCGGGAAACCGCCGCCAGGGTGTGCAACCGCTGGCGGGGGATCGTGTCAAAAAATCTGAAATCTGCAATCCCAAATCTGCAATCTGCAATCCCCAATCCTTTTGCCCGGAACATCTATGAAATTTCACCGGCAGTTTTTACAAATCCCTTCCACCACCATGTTGGCCTGCAGGGGCGCAAAGCCGGTGGGAAGTTTAACATCGGGTACCAACACATCGTCGAGGCAGGTAGTGGTGCCGCAGTGCTGGCAGATGAAGTGCACGTGATTGTCGTGGTGGTGTCCTTCCGCACACTCGTGTTTGCAGAGGGCGTATTTCACCGAGTTGTCCGGTGTGGGGATGGTGTGGATGAGGCCTTTTTCTTCAAAGGTCTGCAGCGTGCGGTAGATGGTGACGCGGTCAATTTTATCGCTGGTCCGCTTTTCAATATCCGAGTGCGCCAGGGCGCCCGGCGCATCGTAGAAGAGCCCGAGTATCTGCAACCGGCTGTCGGTGATGCTGAGGCTGTTCTTTTTCAGGATGGTGCGGATGGCTTCGCTCATGCTGTAAATTACTCAATTGGGGTTGTTCTGAAAAATGCCGTTCACAAAACGGGGGCCGCTGTAGCGTTCGGTCATCACGAGGCGGATGTCTTTCCGCAGCTTCTTCAGTTCCTTTTCGTCCAGTCCGTCATAAATGCCCCGCACCCCGCCGGCCCGGTCCACCAGTGCAAAGAGCTGGGTGTGGATGAACTGTTCTTCAATGGCGGCCTGTTCGTTGTTCTGGTCGTCGAGCAGGTAACTCTTCCGCGCCGCCTCGTACAGTTTTTCCTTGGTGCCGGTAAGCAGCAGCCACCGTTCAGGGCTGATCTGCAACGAATCGCCGTATTGCTTCAGCCGGGCCACCGAATCGGTACCCGGATCCACGGTATGGCTCAGGATCAGGAAGTCGGGTTCCCCTGCAAATTCTTTGTACAGGACGAGCATGTTGGTATTCATTTTGGGACAGATGCCCTTGCACGTGGTAAAGAAAAACTCCACCACCTGCACCCGCCCGGCCACGTTACGGTTGGTAATGGTATCGCCCTGCTGGCTCACAAAGGCAAACTCCTTCACATCGTTGATCACCGGCAGTTTCTTGCGCCACCAGTCGGTACCCCAGAACAGGGCCAGGTAAAATCCACCCAACAGCACCACAAAAAATACGGCGTAATACAGCAGTTTCTTCATCATATCCGAAATTGACGGCAAAGGTACGAAGGGGTGGGGCAGGAGCCGCGCCTGATATTAATATTTGCAATTCTGTTGCAAATTTGTACTTTTGTTGTCCCGTATGAATATCCGCATCAACTGGCAGGCACTCGGCATCAGCGCATCCCTGATCTGCGCCATTCACTGCGCCATCACCCCCTTGCTGCTCAGCAGCCTTCCCCTCTTTGGCATCAACCTGGTGCACAACCTGTGGGTGGAGCTGGTATTGCTGGGTACGGCTTTTGTGCTGGGGATTTCCACCCTCTGGCACGGCTACCGGCGGCACCATCACCGGCTACTGACGCTGGGCATTTTTACCCTGGGCATCGGGTTGTTTGTGTTGCACCAGTTTATCAATTTCCCCTACGATACCCTCTTGCTCATCCTGCCGGGCATCGCTGCTATTCTTACGGCGCATTACCTCAACCACCGGTTTTGCCGGCAGGCCAACCATTGCCATACGAGCGACTGTAACCACTGATTTTTCATTTTCTTAGCAAGACTCCAGGCCGCCTGCCCGTAGTTTTGCATCTCAATTTCTGCCATGACTCCTCTTCAACTGCTGCGAAAAACAGGTATTGCCGAAGGGTTATCCTTCCTCGTGCTCCTGCTTATTGCCATGCCCCTCAAATATTTTTACGGCCAACCCATCGCGGTGAAATACGTTGGCTGGGCGCACGGGATGTTGTTTGTGGCCTATGTGGGACTGGCCTACTACGTGAAGGAGACCCTGGGCTGGCCCTTCCGCAAATTTCTCTACGCCTTTATCGCCGCCTGGCTGCCCCTGGGCACGTTTGTGTACGACCGCCAGTTGCGGAAGGAAGAAGTACTTCAGTTGGAAAAAGCGAAAGCCTGACTTCTTGTTTTCCGGCCGGTTTTGTAGCTTTCGGGCATGAATGAAAAACACTATATCCCCGGTATTTACAATTATTGCGACAACTGGTGCCAACGCTGCGCCTTTACGAGCCGCTGTCGCAGTTATGCCCGGCAACATGCTGCCGGCTCTCCCGACCCCGATAATTTTGTGGAAGCTGTGTCGGACCAGTTCGACCAGGTTAAAGACATGCTGCAGCAAACCGCTTCCCGGCTGGGCATCAGCCTGGATGTGGAAGGGCCGGAAGCGGCCGAACATGTTGCCGATCATCTCGAACAGCGCCGCCAGCTGCGCCAGCACCCACTGGCCGTTTACACCCTGCTCTATGCCAACCAGGCCCGGGCCTGGCTGCGGTCGCAGGATGCCGATGAGGCGGCGCGGGAATGGACCCGGAAGCTGGAGCTGGGTTTGCTCACGGAGGAGCAGGTGCAGGCCGAAATGGATGAGTTGCGGGAGCCCCTCGAGGTGATTGCCTGGTATATGCATTTTCTGCATGTAAAGACCTGCCGGGCGCTGGCTTCCCGGGCTTCGGATACAGGCTGGTCGGCCGCCAACGGGTATCCCTCCGATGCCGACGGTTCGGCCAAGGTGGCGCTCATTGCCTGCGAACGCAGCATCGCTGCCTGGAATGCCGTGCTGCTGCTGAAGCCGGAAGCGGAAGATGAAATCCTTGATCTGCTGGCATTGCTGCAGCAGCTGTCCCGCGATATTGCCAACGAATTTCCCGGCTATGCGGCCTTCCGCCGCCCGGGATTTGACGATGAAGCGGCCGGCGACAACCTGTAAGTTTTCCCTGCATCCGCCCATCCATTCTGTTGGTGTTTTGTTCGGGGGAATCCTGTAATTTCCCTCCATGAGTAAGCATGTATGTGTCATTGGTGCCGGTCCCAGCGGTATCACGGCCGCCAAGAACCTGCTGGACGAAGGTCTGCGGGTGACCGTGTACGACTACGGCAAAGAGGTGGGCGGCAACTGGGTGTTCACCGAGGAGGAGAGCCACAGCAGTGTGTTTGAAACCACCCACATCATTTCCTCTAAAACCCTGAGCCAGTACGAGGATTTCCCGATGCCCGATGCGTACCCCGACTATCCCGGGCACGTGCAGTTGAAACAGTATTTTCAGGCCTATGCCAACCACTTCGGCTTGCTGCCGTATATTCAGTTTGAAACCCTGGTGCAACACTGCGGGCGCCTGCCCGACGGGCGGTGGGAAGTGACCACGGTGCAGCACGGCCGGGAACACAAAGCCGTCTTTGATGCGCTGGCGGTGTGCAACGGCCATCACTGGCAACCACGTTGGCCCAAGCTCCCCGGCACGTTTACCGGCGAATACCTGCACTCGCACCAGGTGAAGCGCTTTGCCCGGTTCAAAGACAAACGGGTGCTGGTGATTGGCGGGGGCAACAGCGCCTGCGATGTGGCCGTTGAAAGCAGCCGGGTGGCTGCCCGGGTGGATCTCAGCTGGCGGCGCGGCTACTGGGTGGCGCCCAAATTTCTGATGGGCAAGCCCGCCGATGTGTTCAGCCACCAGATCGACTGGCTGCCCCGCTGGTTGTGGCGGCGCCTGGTACATCTCTCGCTTTTCATCCGCCACGGCCGGCATGCGCAATACGGCCTGCAGCAACCGGAAGGCCCCATCGGCAGTCATCATCCCACCATCAACGAAGATCTATTTTATACCATCCGCCACGGTAAGATTCATCCCCGCGTGGATGTGGATCATGCAGCAGGTAATACGGTTACGTTCAAAGATGGCAGCACCGGCGAATATGACTGCATCGTGGCCTGCACCGGCTATGTCATCGCCCATCCTTTCTTTGAAAAAAGCTTACTTGATTACAGTGAAGGCGATGTGCCCCTTTGGCTGCGCATGCTGCATCCCTCCATCAACAACCTCTATTTCATCGGGCTGTTTCAGCCGCTGGGGTGCATCTGGCCCGGGAGTGAACTGCAGAGTAAAATCATGGCCCGGGAGCTGGCCGGCAAGTGGCAGCGGCCCGGCAACCTGCAGCAGTTAATAGAGGCGGAGTTAAGGAACCCCGACTTCCGGCAGGTCAATACCCCCCGTCATACCATAACGGTGGACCATCACCGCTTCCGCAAGCGGCTGTTGCAGCAGCTGCCGCGGGATTATGTGCGGCGGGAACCTCTTGTTGCACCTCAACCCGTAGCAGCGCATGCACATTGAAACCCTGCACCTCCCTGCTGCCGGTCCGGCAAAGGGCACGGTCGTACTCCTGCATGGCGTGTGTTTCGGCGCCTGGTACTGGGAAGATAATTTTCTGCCCTGGCTGGCGGCCCGGGGCTACCATGCGGTGGCGCTGAGCTACCGCAACCACGGGAACAGTGCGGCCCGGGGCGCCCTGCGCTGGCGCCGCATCCGCGAATACCTGGCCGATGTGCATGCCGTGGTGCAGCAACACCAAGGCCCCATCTATCTCGTGGGTCACAGCATGGGCGGCAACCTGGTGCAGCGTTACCTGCGTTGGCACCCCGATCCCCGCATCCGGAAAGCGGTGCTGCTCTGCACGGTGCCCGACCGCGGCATCGCCGGCGCCACCTGGCAGGTGCTGCGGCGCTACCCGCTGGCTTTCCTGCAGGCCCTGGCCACCCTGAGTTTTGTGCCGGTGTTCAACAACCGGGAACGGGCGTCCCGCCTGCTCTTCGGGCCGGCAACACCCGACCAACGCATGCAGGACGTGATTGCCCGCATGCAGGACGAAAGTTTCCGGGCGTACCTCGATCTGTTCCTCCCCCTGTCGTCCCGCCAACAACCCAACGGAGTACCCTTGCTGCTGATTGGCGGACAGGCCGATGCACTCATAACGCCCGCCAGCCTGCAACAGTCGGCCCGCCGGCTGCAGGCACCGCTGGTGTTTTTTCCCGGCGGACATAACCTCAACCTCGAGCCCGGCTGGGAGGCCGTAGCGCAACGGGTGGTGGCATTTTTTGAAGCAGAGTGAACACGGGTTAATCTGTTCCCGAAATCTTAAAAAATTCTTATTAGTTAGCGGTTGCAGGTTGTACGCCCGGCAGTTCTGTTAGTTTTGCGGCATCGTTATCCCCCGGAGAAGGCCGGGTACAACCAAACTGTACATGAAAAAACTACTGCTCCTCTTTTTAATTGTTTTTGTGCAGCAGCTGCAGGCCCAGGTAGACAGCCTGGCGGAACAACGGAAGCTGATCGACAGCCTGTATATTGATGAAGTGCAGAGCGACAAGAAAGGAAGAGATAAGGTGCTTCACGCAGAACCCCTGTTTATTGATCTCATCCGCGACCTGGGCGCCCGCAAAGGCGAGAAGGAGTGGAATTTTGGTTTCGGGCTTAACGACAACAACAAATACGATCTGTACACCGCGTTGGTGGAATACGAATTTGCTCCGGTGAACCGCCTGGGATTTGAAGTGGAATTACCTTTTTCCTTTTATTATCCCATCAACGGGCAGGCCCGCGACTCGGTGCCTTCCAGCAAACTCAACAGCCTGAAACTGGCCACCCAGTATTCCTTCTTTGTGTCGGAGAAAATCGCCACGTCCCTCGCCATCGGCTACCTGCATGAGTTTGAACTGGCCGAATTCCGCGACTACGGCAATAAGCAGGTTTTCAAGGGTCACCTCCACAATCCCTTTTTCATCGCGGCCAAACGTTGGGGCAATAATTACCACACGCTTATTTATGCCGGTCCGCAGGTATTTAAGCCGTATGGAGGGGGCGGCGTGGTAACCACCTGGCAGGTAAATACCAATTTTCATTACATGATTCCGGGATCCCGCAATTTTGTGGGGCTGGAGATGAACAAGGAGTGGCACCAAGGTACCTTTTCGATGGTGTTGCGGCCCCAGATGCGGGTGGGCATCACCGATAACCTGCTCATTGGCATTGTAAGCGGCATTCCCACCAGCCGTACCGCTGAACGCTTCAGCACCTTTTTCCGCCTTATTTACGAGCCGGGTCACCGCCATGTGGTGCATGCCCCCCGGCGCCGGCACTGATCATTGGCCCATCGGTTTTCCCGGGTAAAATACACTTTGAAAATGAGGGGTATCCAGCACCACCCAGGGTTGGCGGTTGTGGAGACCCAGATCCCGCAGGTCGGCTGCGAAGGGGTGTTGCGAGGGACCGACTTGCAACCGCAGGTTGTGCCAGAGCCGGAGTTGCATGGTGCCCCGCACGGCCACCTCGGTGCGCAGCAGCATATTGTTTTGAAACGAATAGGTGATGAGGGGCAGGGGAATAAAAGGGATGGACATCCGCCAGTTTCCGCCCAACGACAGTATCTGCTCGCCGGTGACGGGGTCTTCCACCGCAACCTGCAGCGAATGTCCCTTGTGCTGGTGGGTGATGGGGGCCACTATTTTGGGATAGCCCCACAGTTCCCGGCCGGCAAGCATGGAAAAGCGGCTGGTGACGGGAATGTGCAGGATGTACTGGCCCACCCGGCGCCGGTGCAGCGGCCCCACCAGGTCGGCCCAGTTGCTCCAGGGGGCCTTCGTTCCTGCCGGCAAAGAAGGGATGGCCAGGATCACTTCGTTATAGGCTCCCAGGTTGCTGTCGGTGTACTTCACCAGGCCCAGTGCCACCATGAACCGGCCGCCCAGTTGCAGCGCCGGCACCAGTCCGGTGCCTTCCAGCTTGCGAAACAGGGGTTCCCGGTCCGCCGGGAACATACAAACGGTATAGTGAACGTGGCGGAAAAAACAGGGTAGAGGGGCACTGCCTTCTGAGAGGGGTACCTGTTGTTGCGGGTGGTCGAAAAATCCGTTCGGCTGCATGTTACAGCGGCTTGATTTCCTCAAACATCCCGGTTTGTTTGTTCTTCCGCACATTGTCCCACTGAAAATAGCGCCCGTTCATCGCCACATACACACCCGGCGGCAGGCTCTGGGCAAAGGCCAGCGCACTACCCAGGTTAAACAGCCCGTCACTACTTCCAAATTTAATGGGGATCATGGCCCCGGTGAGAACGATGGTCTTGTTGCGGATTCGTTCACCAATCACCCGGGCGGTTTCGCTCATGGTATCGGTGCCGTGGGTGATGACGATGCGGTCTTCTTCGCAGTGTTCGCACTGGTGAACAATCAGCTCGCGGTCTTCCGCCGTCATCTCCAGGCTGTCCACCATCATCAGCGTGCGGGTTTCCACCGCCACCCGGCAGCGACCCATTTCCAGCAGGTCGTGTATGTGAGTGTCTTTGAAAAAAAGCTGCCCGGTTATTTCATTGTATTCTTTATCGAAGGTGCCGCCGGTAATGAAGATGCGGATGGCCATATGCGGGTTATTTGAGCTGTGAAAATACGCCATGCTGGCCGTAGCCGCTAAAAAAAGGAGGGCGCAGCCTCCTTTCTGTAAAATAACATTATGTTCTCCCGGTTAAATCACCAGTCCTTCTGCGTTGATGAAGTTCACCAGTGCGGCGCTGTTCTTGAGGTTGAGTTTTTTGAGGATGTTGTGGCGGTGCACTTCCACGGTTTTGAGGGAGATGTTCAGCTCACTGGAGATTTCCTTTGAGCTCAGCCCGTCCTTGATGTATTTGATGATCTCCAGCTCGCGGCCCGACAGGGAGTTGGCACCCGTATGAGATTCTTCTTCAAAGGCCTGTTCGGAAAGAATGGTTTTTACCTCGGAGCAGATGAACCGGTTGCCTTTGCATACTTCCGCAATGGCTTCAAACATTTCGTGCTGGGGAGAGTTTTTGGTTACATATCCGTGTGCGCCCAGCTTGAGCAGTTTTTTTACGTAAGCCGGCTGCGAGTGCATGGACACGCCGATAATTTTACTGGCCGGTGAAAACTTGCGGATCTGCGGAGTGGCTTCAATGCCGTTGATGGGCGACATGTTGATGTCGAGCAGCACCACTTTGGGGCGCAACCGGATAGCTTCCGCGATGGCTTCCTCTCCATTGGAGCATTGTGAAATCACTTCAAAGCGGGGATCGCTGTTAAGGATGAAACTCCAGGTTTCACGGATCAGCTTATGGTCGTCTGCAATCAGGATTGAAATTTTTTCCATCAGGATTTTTTTAAGGTTACTGTGCAAGCGGGGTGTTTTTTACGGCAGGATGAAGCTGTGGTAGGCAACAAGTGAATGGGTGTTGCCAGTCCTTTGGAAAAGGCAATGCCGGTAAGCAGTATGAAAGGGTTGCAGCACACAGGAATTGGAATGAAGTATAAATGTAGTAGAGTTCCACAAATAGAGCAAGGACTCTGCCCTTTTGGGGTAAAAGATTACCCGGTTATGACAGGAACTTCTGTTAATTTAGATAGAAACACTTAGTCGCCCGGCCCTTTTTGACGCCAGGTTTCCCCCTGCTTAAAGTGATGTTTAACTGCCGCTTATACGGTAAAATTTCTTAATCTTGGTGTTTCAAACGGTGAAACAATACGTTGTATGCCATCCACTCTTAACGGTACCATCCTGCAGGCCGTATGCGACCAGTTGCCCCTTTCGGTAGGGGTGGTGGACCTTGAAAATTTACAGCTGGAGTACCTCAATGCCAGGGCCCGGGAGACCTATGCCTGTACGCTCACTGATCCTTTCCGCGACTTTCTGTGCGAGCGGTTCCAGGTGGGGCGCGACCTGGTACAGAACTGGAAGAAGCAGTTGGACGCCGGGCTGGCTGTGCAGAAAACCCTGCAACAACCCGGGGTGGCCGGCGGATGGACCCGCCTTGAACTGGAACCGCTGGCAGCGCATCCCGGCAAGGCCTTGCTCAAGATAACCGATATGAGCGGTTCGGTGCGTACGGAAGAAAACCTGCTGCGGGAGATCCAGAAATTTGAAGCGTTGTTTAACTATGCCTCCATGGGCATCATCCTGGTGAACAGCGCCGGCGAAATTGTATTGTCCAACCCCTTTTCCAACAAACAGTTTGGTTATGGCGCCGGCGAATTGCTGGGCAAGAAAATAGAGGCGCTGATCCCCCTGCGCTTCCGGCAGGGGCACGAAGGTCATCGGGAACGCTACAACAAAGAGCCGGAGAGCCGTTCCATGGGGTCCGGCCTGGAATTGTTTGCCTTGAAGAAAGACGGGGGAGAGTTCCCGGTACAGATCAGCCTCGGTCATTTCGAAAACGAAGAGGGTAAGTTTACACTGGCTTTCATTTTTGACGATTCCGAGCGCAAGGCCAATGAGCAGGCCATCATCCGCCAGAAAGAGGAGATGGCCCGGGTGAACGCCAAGATGAAGCAACTGAACGAACTGCTCGAATTCAAAGTGGCCGAGCGCACCCAGATGCTCCAGGAAACGCTGAAGGAACTGGAGCAGAGCCGCGACAACCTGACCCATGCGCTGGAAAAGGAAAAACAGCTCAACGACATGAAGAGCCGCTTTGTGTCCATGGCCTCGCATGAGTTCCGCACGCCGCTGAGCACCATCCTGTCGTCCATCACGTTGTTGTCTAAGTACATCACCACCGAAGACCAGCCCAAGCGGGAAAAGCACATTGACCGCATCAAGGCCTCGGTGACCAACCTCACGGATATTCTGAATGAGTTCCTGTCGCTGGGCCGCATTGAAGACGGCAAGGTGGAGCCCAAGTGGACCGAGTTTTCCCTGCCCGAGCTGGTGCAGTCGGTCATCCGCCAGATGGAGCCCCTCCGCAAAAACGGACAGCACCTGCGTCATGAGCATGCCGGCAGCTCCCACCTGGTACTGGATCCCGGACTGCTGAAAAACGTTTTCATCAACCTCATCAGCAATGCATTGAAGTTTTCGCCGGAGAAGGCCGTGATTTCCATCCATACAGACATCCAGAACGACGATATCGTCATCCGCGTGAAAGACCAGGGGCTGGGCATTTCCCAGGAAGACCAGCAACACCTGTTTGAGCGGTTTTTCCGTGGAGCCAATGTCACCAACATCCAGGGCACCGGTCTCGGGCTGCACATCGTAAGCCGCTATGTGCAGCTGATGAACGGCAGCATCAGCTGCAGCAGCGAGCTGGAGCAGGGTACGGAGTTCACCGTTCGTTTCAAGCAACATAAATTTGATTATCCCTCCTGACGCGGCCCCCGCTTGGAAAGATTATTTTATCTTGCAGCATCTCATTTAAACAACGCAGCATGAAGACCATTCTCCTGATCGAAGACAATGCCGATATCCGCGAAAACACCTCCGAGATCCTGGAGCTGGCCGGGTACAAGGTGTTTACCGCCGAAAACGGCAAGCTGGGTCTGGAGCAGGCCATGGCACACAAGCCCGACCTTATCATTTGCGACATCATGATGCCCGTGCTGGATGGCTACGGCGTGCTGCACGTTTTACAGAAGAACGACGAGCTCCGGTTTGTGCCTTTTATTTTCCTGAGTGCCAAGAGCGAACGCACCGATCTGCGCAAGGGCATGGAAATGGGGGCCGATGATTACATCACCAAACCCTTTACCGAAACCGAACTGCTGAGTGCCATTGAAAGCCGGCTCCGCAAAACCGAAATGCTGCAGCAGGAGATGCCCGGGGGCCTGGAAGGCTGGAGCCGCATGGTGGAGTCGGTTACCGGCAAGGATCCGCTGGCCGCCCTGCGGGAAGACCGCAACGTGAACAAGTACAAGAAGAAGCAGGTGGTGTATTCCGAAGGCAACCATCCCGGCCGCCTGTATTATATCCTCAAGGGCAAGGTTAAAACCTTCAAGACCAACGATGACGGCAAGGAACTCACCATCGGGCTCTACAACCAGGGCGATTTCCTGGGCTACATCCCCCTGCTCGAAAATGAACCTTACAAGGAAACGGCCGAAGCCATGGAAGACAGCGAACTGGCCATCATCCCCCGCAGTGATTTTGAAGAGTTGCTCAACAACAACCGGGAAGTGTCGCAGCGCCTGATCCGGCTGCTGGCCAATAACATTACCGAGAAAGAAAATCAGTTGCTGGGACTGGCTTACAACAGCCTCCGTAAGCGGGTGGCCGAGGCCCTGCTTACACTGATGAAAAAATACAAGGAGCCCGGCAAGGAAAAATTTGCCATTCACATCTCACGGGAAGACCTGGCCAATATTGCCGCCACGGCCACGGAAAGCCTCATCCGCACCCTGAGCGATTTCCGCTCGGAGAAACTGATTGACATCAAGGAAGGGAATATTGTTATCCTGAACGAGAAGAAGCTGCAGGATATGATCAACTGACCGGGGGCGTTTCCGGGTCGGCCTGCATTACGTGGTGCGCCACGTAATCGCTGAAGGCTTTTTTCATGTTAAAAAAGTCGGTTTCCACATAATCCATCTGGCGGCGTAACTGTTCCTGCGCCGTGATAATTTCATCTTTAAGGGGGTGGCCTTCGAAGAGGTATTCGCTGGCCAGGCGCTTTTCCTGCAGCTGGATGTCGTGCTTCAGCAGGTCAATGGCCTCTTCGTTCATCAGGATTTTATTCTGGTAATGCTCCGCCCACTCCAGCACGTCGTGGGAGTTGTAGATGTCCACCACCTTGCTGAGCCGGTTCTTCATGAATACGTTCTCCTGCTCCATGTAGTCGAGGGTACGGAGCCAGGTGGAATTCTCCTGGTGAAATATTTCCAATTTACGCTTCGGCATTTTTATGCGGTTTCAGGTCTGTCACAGATTCTCTTTCTTACTAAAAGCCCCCTGTCGTTGATGTGGCAGGGGGTGGAAACTGCGCTTACCGTATTTCAATTTTTTTGTGTGGCGGTGCTTTCGCATCCGCCAGTTTCGGCAGCATCAGTTTTAATTCCCCGTTTTCGTAGCGGGCTTCAATTTTGTCGGCCATTACGTTGTCCGGCAAAGTAAACGTGCGGGAAAAAGAAGTGAAGTTGTACTCCTTGCGGGTGAACTTTTCATCTTTCTCCTCTTTTTGGGTGCTCTTCTCGGCGCTGATGGTAATCAGATTGCCATCAACGTCAATTTTGAAGTCTTCCTTCTGCAAACCCGGTGCGGCCAGTGTGATTTTGAAATTGCCGTCGGCCTCCGTTACGTTTACAGCTGGTACGGTTGAAACTTTGTCCCAACCCATGTCAAACCACTCTCTCCATGGCTTGAAGAAGTCGTCAAACAACGTTGGGAAGGTTTCCATGCGTTTAACCGGCATGTTCCCGTTGTTCATAACCATTTTTTTAATGTGAAAGAATGTTGTGAGCAACTACAAAATTGTAAGATTGCCCGGCATTTATCCATAATCTTCGTCACCGCAGGCGCTGATTTTCGTCATCAGGAGGGTTTGGTGCAGCAGGCCGGCGTTTTTTCCTTGCCCTCCATCGCCGGGCTGAGGTAGGGGATGCCCAGGCTCAACCCTCTCAGGATCAGCAGCATGGCCATCACCGCCATGAAGGCGGGCACAGCCCTGCGCAGCCGGGTGCGGATGCCCTGCCGCATGAAGTTTCCAAACAGGCTGATGCCAAACATGGCCGGCAGGGTGCCCAGGCCAAAAAAGGCCATGAAGAGCGCCCCGTGCAGGGCTTGGCCGGTAGCCACCGCCGATGCCAGCGCCAGGTACACCAGTCCGCAGGGTAACAGGCCGTTGAGCAGCCCGATCACAAACAGCGTTCCCTGCGCTTTGGAGGAGAAGAGCTGTCCCATCCGGAACCGCAGGTCAAGAAATAATCCATTGAGCAGCCGGGCCACGCGGCTCTCGCTGCCGTAATCTTTGGGGATGACGATGTACACCAGGATGAGCAGACCCATGATGAGGGATATCCAGCGCTGGGCGCCGGCAAAGGACATCGTCTGCCCCAGCAGCCCGAAGGCCAGTCCGGCGGTGGCATAGGTGGTCACCCGCCCCAGGTTGTACAACAGGGCGCCGGTCAGCTTGCCGGCCAGCCGGTGGTGCTGGATGGGGAGGGACAGGGCCAGCGGACCGCACATGCCCAGGCAGTGCAGGCTGCCAATGAGCCCCATGGTAAACGCGATGGTGATAACGGTGGTCATGCGCTCAGAGAAAGACGGTTTCTTCGTGGTAATAGGTGGTGTCGTTCACTTTCCAGCTCAGCTTCAGCTTGTGCAGCCCCGTGTTGCCCGGTGGAAGGGCCACACTCAGCAGTTCGTTGGCCTGCCCGGTGAAGGGTTGGCGCAGGTCTTTTTTGGCATTGGCCGGGTAGTAGAGGTGCACTTCCCCCTGTACGGGCTGGCTGTTGAAATCGCCGGGGAAGCGGATCTGCAGCTGACCGCCCGTCACCTGCACCTGTACGGGTTCCGACAGCCGCGCCGTGCGGTTGCTCTCGTCAATGCGGGTCTGGTATTTGAGTTCTTCTTCGTAGTAGTTTTTTTCCACCAGGTCGAAGGACTCGTTGCTGGCCTTGAACACCAGGAACATAATGCCGGCCACAAAGGCCAGGTAAGCGAATAAGATTTTGTAACCCCAACTCATAGTATCAATGATTTATTTCGTTTACAGTATACCGTTCTTCCGGCCTACATCGAAGGCGCCAGGAAGGTGGTGGTTCGTTTCTGAATCCGTTTTCCGTTTTGGTACACGCCTATCTCGAGCGGCATCTTGCGTTTGGTGATGGCCGACCGGTTCAGTTTTACAAAGAAGCTGGTCTGGAAGTACGATTCCTTGGGCACCACAATTTCCTGGATGAGCTGGATCTCACCGTCCACGTTCTCAAGTTTCAGTGTCAGCGGCAGTTCTTTCCGGGTTTTGTTGGCCAGCTTCACGTTAAACAGGTTGGCCACGCGCCCGTCGGGCAGGTTCTGAAAGGTTTGCCCCTGGGCCCGCAGGATACGGGCGTCCACATCGTCGCGGGTGATGAGCAGGGTGGCCAGCACAACCACCAGCAGGAGCAGCACGCCCGAGTACAGGGCCATACGCCAGGTAAAGCGGGTGGGTTCCTTGCGGGCGATGTTGTTTTCGCTGGCGTAGCGGATGAGGCCGCGGGGCTTGCCGATGTTATCCATGATGGCATCACAGGCATCCATACAGGCGGTGCAGTTGACGCACTCCAGCTGGGTGCCGTTGCGGATGTCGATGCCGGTGGGACAAACCCGCACGCAGGCAAAACAGTCAATGCAGTCGCCGTGTCCTTCCGCCACTTCGCCTTTCTTCATCTTGCCGCGGGGTTCGCCGCGTACATAGTCGTAGGCCACCACCACCGAGTTTTTATCGAGCAGTACCCCCTGCAGGCGGCCGTAGGGGCACACCACAATGCAGGCCTGCTCGCGGAACCAGTAGTACACAAAGAAGAACACGGTGGTGAAGCCGATCAGCGAAAAGAAGGTGCCGGTGTTGTTGCCGATGCCTTCGGTGACCATCTTGAGCACTTCGTCCATGCCTATGAGGTAGGCCAGGAAGAAATTGGCAATCACAAAGGCAATGCTGTAGAAGGCAGCCATCTTGAGGGCCCGTTTCCGGATTTTTTCGCCGTTCCAGGGCATGGCTTTCAGCTGCATCTGTTTGGTGGCATCGCCGTCAATCCAGTACTCCACTTTGCGGAACACCATTTCCATGAAATTGGTTTGCGGACAAACCCAGCCGCAGAACAGCCGCCCGAACACCACGGTGAAGAGGATGATGAATACGATGAAGGTGATGAGCCCGATCGCAAAGATGAAAAAGTCCTGGGGCCAGAAGATCTTGCCAAACAGGATGAACTTCCGCTCCAGCACGTTGAACAGCATGAAGGGTTCGCCTTCAATTTTAATGAAGGGAACGGCAAAGAACACCAGCAGAAAAACCAGGCTGGTGAGTGTACGCCAGTTGTAATACCTGCCCGAGGGTTGTTTCGGAAAAATGAACTTGCGGTGTCCTTCCTTGTCAATCGTGGCCACGCTGTCGCGGAACGACTGGTCCATGCTGTAAATCTTCTCTTCTACGCTCATCTGTTCGTTCATAACAATGCTCCTTCCGGGCTTAGTTCAGGGCAACGGTTTTTTGTTCCTGTGCAGCCGTACTGTCTGTACCTTTCGGTGCTTCTTCCTGGTACAGTTCGCCCTGCTTGTCTTTGGCATTGGGCGGGTTGGTGCCCCGCAGCGATTTCACAAAACTGGAGATCTGCTGCATCTGTTTGGGCGAGAACTGCTGCTGCCAGGCCTGCATGCCTTTGTCGGGGTAGCCGTACTTGATCGTTTTGAAAATATCGCTCATGCTGCCGCCGTGCAACCAGTAATCGTCGGCAAGGTTGGGGCCCACGCCGCCTTCTCCCTTCTGTCCGTGGCAGGCCACGCAGGCTTTGATGTAGAGTTCTTTACCTACGGCAAGTCCGGCTTCTTCATACTGCACGTTGTTTTCGTCCACCAGGTCTTTGGCCCGGGCCATGTAAGCCTTGATCTGCTCATCGGCCCGTTTCATTTCGGCCGCGTATTCCTGTTCGGGGTTGGGGCCGGTACCGGTTACGTGAAAGCGCAGCAGGTACACCACCGCCAGGGCGATGGTGATGTAAAACCCGTACTTCCACCAGGGGGGCAGGGCATTGTCGAGTTCCCTGATACCGTCGTAGTCGTGGTCGAGCAGCACGTCGGCTTCCTGTTCGGCGGCTTTGGTGAAAAAGCGGCGGTCGAGGTTGTGCCAGGTGCGGAGCAGCCAGCTTTCCTTTTGAACGGCAGCAGAGGCAGCGGCGGCTTCGGGTGCAACGGTCTCGGCTTGCGGAAACAGTTCACCGGTGAGGCGGCGGATGTTGAACACAAGGAAGAGGATCACGATGAATTCCATCGCAATCACGCCCACCAGCATGTAAAACGTGTTGGCGCTCAGTCCGCCGTAGTTGGGTGCCGTGGCCGGCGCGGCGGTTTCCTGTGCCAGGGCGACGGCCGAAGATAGCAGGAAGGCGATCACCAGGGAGGACGCTTTCCCCCCCTGCGATTTACGGTAGTTCTCTGCCGCTTTGCGGGCATAGGCCGTGAGCACGCTGCCAAGTCCCCAGATCACAAAGGCCAGTACAATGGCAATGGAGGCCATGAATATTTCCAGGAAGTTCAGGCCGCCGGCGGGTGCTGCCGCCTGTTGGGCCTGTGCCGCCCCGGTGGCCAGCGCGGCGGGAACCAGTAATAAGAGTCTGCGCTTCATGTGGATGCTGTTTCGTTGTTAAAGGGTTAAAGGGTTTCGTCGAGCGGAAGTTGTTTCATGTGGTCTGTTTCCGTCTTTTTCATGCGTTGCACGTACCACAGTACGCCTACAAAAAAGCCGAAGAAGATGACCAGCGAAATGATGGGAAAGATCTCGATGTGATCAATCGTTTCCGCGTATTTCTTGATGAATTTGAACATGGTTATTTGTTTACAACTTCTGCTGTTTGGGATTTGCTGATGTCAACGCCCAGCCGCTGCATGTAAGCGATCATGGCAATGATCTCCTTGGTGGGCTGTACGTGGATGCTGTCGTTTTTCAGCACCAGGCTGATGACCGTTGCCTGTTTGATCAGGTCTTCGTTGGCCACTTTATCGAACCCGTCGGGGTAGGGAACGCCCAGTTTCTGCATGGCGCGGATCTTGGCCGGCGTGCTGGCGGTGTCCAGCTCGTTGTCAATCAGGAATGAGTAGGAGGGCATCACCGAACCGGTGGAGATGGCCTGCGGTTCATCGAAGTGGTTGTAATGCCAGCTGTGCGATTTCTTGTTGTTGCCGGTGCCTTCGCGGGCCAGGTCGGGACCCGTACGCTTGGAGCCCCACTGGAAGGGGTGATCGTACACAAACTCGCCCGCTTTGCTGTATTCGCCATAGCGTTCGGTTTCGCTGCGGAAGGGGCGCACCATCTGCGAGTGGCATACGTAGCAGCCTTCCCGTATATACAAATCACGTCCCTGCAGTTCCAGCGGGGTGTAGGGCTTCACGCTGGAGATGGTGGGCACGTTTTCCTTGATGAGGAAGGTGGGCACCATTTCCACCACACCGCCAATGAGGATCACGATGAGCGCGGTTACCAGCATGGGCCAGGGCTTGCGCTCAATCCAGCGGTGCCAGTGTTCGCCTTTGTGCTGCTGGTATTCGCCTTCCAGGGCGGGCGCTTCAGCGTCTTCCTGTGCCAGGAGGTTGCCCCGGCCGATGGTCTTGAACAGGTTGTACATCATCACGATGGCGCCGGTGAGGAACATGAGTCCGCCCAGGGCCCGGATGGCGTAGAAGGGTTGCAGGTAGGTAACGGTTTCGAGGAACTGGTATTTCAGCTGTCCGCTTTCGGTAAACTGCTTCCACATGCTGGCCTGGGTCCATCCGGCCCAGTACATGGGCACGGCCCAGAACACAATGCCCAGGGTGCCGATCCAGAAGTGGAAGTTGGCCAGTTTCTTGCTGAACAGCTCGGTGCGGAAGATCCGCGGGATGAGCCAGTAGAGGATACCAAAGGTGAGCATGCCGTTCCAGCCCAGGCCGCCTACGTGCACGTGGGCGATGGTCCAGTCGGTGAAGTGACTGATGGCGTTGATGGTCTTGAGCGACAGCATGGGGCCTTCAAAAGTGGCCATGCCATAGGCGGTAACGGCCACCACCATAAACTTCAGGATCACGTCTTCCCGCACTTTGTCCCAGGCCCCCCGCAGGGTAAGCAACCCGTTGATCATACCGCCCCAGCTGGGGAAGATGAGCATGAAGCTGAACACCACCCCCAGGCTCTGCGCCCAGTTGGGCAGGGCGGTGTAGAGCAGGTGGTGCGGACCGGCCCAGATGTAGAGGAAGATCAGCGCCCAGAAGTGAATGATGGATAATTTATACGAATACACCGGCCGGTTGGCTGCCTTGGGCATGAAGTAGTACATCAGCCCGAGGTAAGGTGTGGTAAGGAAGAACGCCACCGCGTTGTGGCCGTACCACCACTGCACCAGGGCATCCTGCACGCCGGCGTACCAGCTGTAGCTCTTGAAGAGGCTCACGGGCAGCGCAAAGGAATTGACCAGGTGCAACACGGCCACCGTAATGAACGTGGCAATGTAGAACCAGACGGCTACATAAAGATGCCGCTCCCGGCGCTTGAGGATGGTGCCGAACATATTGATGCCAAACACCACCCAGATGAGGGTGATGGCAATGTCAATGGGCCATTCCAGCTCGGCGTATTCCTTGGCGGTATTGAGCCCCAGCGGCAGGGTGATGGCTGCGGCCACAATGATCAGCTGCCAGCCCCAGAAATGAATTTTGCTGAGCATGTCGCTGAACATCCGCGCCTTGAGCAACCGCTGCAGGCTGTAATATACGCCCATGAAAATACCGTTGCCCACAAAAGCGAAGATCACGGCATTGGTGTGCAACGGACGCAACCGGCCGAAGCTGAACCAAGGCCCGATGTTGAGCGTTTGGGGAAACACCAGTTGCAGTGCCACCCACAGGCCCACCAGCATGCCCACCACGCCCCATACAATGGTGGCCAGGGCAAAATCACGTACAATGCGGTTGTCGTACTGAAAACGTTCTACTTGCATGTTGTTTGGTTATAATTAAGGGTGAAAGAAATTACGGTTTGGAAGCAGGCGGCTGGTCATCAAACAGCATCCGGATGGAAGGGGTGTGGTCGTCGTCGTACTGCCCGTCCTTCACACTCCACAGAAAGGCGGCCAGAAAGCCGCCGGCTACGAGGATGCTTATTACAATAAGCAGGATGATCACGCTCATACGTTGAGGATGGTTTGCGGGCAAAACTATACGGGCTCCCTCCGTTGTGAAATGAGAGCTGTCAAGCAGGTGACTGACGATTGTCAGGTATTTGTCAGCTGTTGAGCCCATGACGCGGAAAGGGTCAACAACTTTCGGCCGGTAGCCGGCGGATGTTCATGTATTAAAATGTCAAATTATTACCCAAATCGGATTTTGTAGAACAAATACTACAATTCTTTTAAAAAAATGTATCAACTTTGTGTCATAGGTGTTTTTCATAGGTTAGCAACGGCCGACTCTTTTCAGGGTTGGCCTACTTTTTTTAACGCCTCCCCTCCGTTCTTTTACCCTGCGCCGGGTGTTACCTTTACAGCCCGCAGCCACCAACGGGTGCGCTGCGCATGTTCACCCAAAACAACTTGTATGCGCTTGCTGAAACTCATCCCCGTCCTCTTCCTTTTTTCCCTTTCCTTCCTGCACACCCGCGCCGATGAAGGCATGTGGCTGCCCCTGTTCCTGGAGCAGCTCAACGAAAAACAGATGCGGTCCATGGGCATGAAGATCACCGCCAAAGACATTTACAACATCAACAAGGGCAGTCTCAAAGACGCCATCGTGAGCTTTGGTGGTTTCTGCACCGGCGAAGTGATTTCCAACCAGGGACTGGTGCTCACCAACCACCACTGCGGCTTCGACGCCATCCAGAACCACAGCACGCTGGAACGGAATTATATCCGCGACGGGTTCTGGGCCAGGAACCGGCAGGAGGAAATTCCCAACCCCGGCCTCTTTGTCACCTTCATCATCCGCATCGAAGAAGTGACCACCCAGGTGCTGGCCGGCGTTACGCCTGCCATGAACGAGCGGGAACGGCAGTCGCGGGCAGACCAGAACATCAGCGCCCTCCGCAAGCAGGTGCCCATGGAACCGTACCAGGATTGTTTTGTGCGGGCCTTCTTTGAAGGCAACCGCTACTTTCTTTTTGTGACGGAACAGTACAACGATGTGCGCCTTGTAGGGGCCCCGCCTTCTTCCATCGGCAACTTTGGCAAGGATACCGACAACTGGATGTGGCCCCGCCATACGGGTGATTTCTCCCTCTTCCGCATTTACGCCGGCAAAGACAACAAGCCCGCGGCCTACTCGCCCGATAATGTTCCGTATGTACCCCGCCGTTCGCTGGCCATCTCGCTGCAAGGTGTGCGGGAAGGCGACTTTACGATGGTGATGGGCTTCCCCGGCCGCACCACCCAGTACCTGCCCTCCGTGGCGGTGGAACAGATTGTGCAGGTGTTTGATCCGTTGAAGATAGGCATCCGCGACCAGGTGCTGGCCGTGATGGACGGCTTCATGCGCCGCGACGAACAGGTAAAAATCCAGTACGCGGCCAAGTACGCATCGGTGAGCAATGCGTGGAAGAAATGGCAGGGCGAAGTGCGGGGCCTTACCGCCACCAACGCGGTGCAAAAGAAGCGGAACTACGAAGCAGTGTTTCAGCAGCGGGTGGAAGCCCGGACGGAGTGGAAGGTCCTCTATGGAACTGTACTCGCCGAACTGGAACAGCAGCACCGGGCCCAGCTGCCCTACGCCCATGCCCGCGACGTGTTCAACGAAACCATGCCCCGCATCGAGCTCTTCACCATTGCCGCCCAGTACCACAGCCTGGTGAACGCCTTTGAGCAAAACGGCCAAACCGGCTACAACCGCCGCCGCGAACAGGTACGCCACCGGTTGGAGGAACTGTTTAAAGAGCTGGACCTGCGGGTGGACCGCTCCCTCTTTCAGCGCCTCGTGCAGGTGTTGCGCAGTGACCCGGAGATGAAGTTCCTGCAGCCCGCCTGGGAGCGGTTCAGTCCGGGCGAAAGCGGCACCGTCCTGTTGGAAGCGGTGGTGTACGAAAAAAGCAAACTGGGCCGGCAACAGGGAACCGAACTGCTCGACCCGGAAGGGCGCATCGCGGTGGAAGCCATCAAGCAGGACCCGGGCTACCAGCTCTACCTGCAACTGGTGCAGCTCTACGGGGCCTCCGTCACGCCCCGGCTCAACGAATACCAGGCCGCCATCAACCGCCTGCAACGCACTTACATGCAGGCACAGACGGAGGTGATGACCGAAAAAATATTTTACCCCGATGCCAACAGCACGCTGCGGGTCACCTACGGCAAGGTGAGCAGCTACCAACCCCGCGACGCGGTGCAGTACAGCTTCATGACCTACCTGGATGGGGTGCTGGAGAAATACAAGCCGGGGGATTATGAGTTCGACGTGGACGACCGCCTGCAGGAGCTTTACCGGCAAAAAGACTACGGCCTCTACGGAGTGAAAGGCCGGATGCCCGTCTGCTTCATTGCCATGAACCATACGACCGGCGGTAATTCGGGCAGCCCGGCGCTGGACGCCCGCGGTAACCTGGTGGGACTGAATTTCGACCGGGCCTGGGAGGGCACCATGAGCGATATCAACTACGATCCCTCCATCTGCCGCAACATCATGGTGGACATCCGGTACATCCTCTTCATCATTGATAAATATGCGGGCGCCGGTCACCTGGTGCAGGAGATGAACCTGGTAAGGAAGAAGCGGTAAGGTTTTGCGCTTATGCCCTTGCCACCGGCCGGCCGCATCAATACGGCCGGCCGGTGGCTTTTCTCGCTACCTTTGCGCTAACCAGTGATTGATTATCCATGCCGCGTATCCTGTTTCTCTTCTTTCTTGCCTTCTGCAGCATGCCGGCTGTTGCACAGCCCGGTAAAACCTATGCCTCCCTGGAAGAGGCGCTGAAAACACCGGAGAAAGTGTACCGGCTGCAGTTGCGCTACAACCGCCTCACCGAACTGCCCGACGGTATCGGCCGCTTCAGCAACCTGGTGCACCTCGATTTACGCGGCAACCTGCTCACCACCCTGCCCGAAAGCATCGGCATGCTGCGGAACCTGGAAGTGCTGGACCTGGGCGAAAACAAGCTCACCGCGCTACCCGAAAGCATTGGCATGCTGCACCGCCTAAGAGAGCTCAACCTGCGGTTCAACCAGCTCGAATACCTCCCCGAAACCTTTGGCCGGCTGACCCAGCTCCGGCAACTCGACCTCAGCGGTAACCAACTGCTGGTACTGCCCGCCAGCTTTCTGCAGCTGGAGCGCCTCCTGCAGCTCAACCTGGGCCGCAACCCCCGGCTGCAGCTTTCGCCGGCACAGCGGGCTTTCCTGGAAGAGAAAAAACTAAAGTAAACACCATGGTTTCAATTGAATTATCGGAGCGTAAGGTCAGCCGCTGGGCGTGACCTGGTTGTTGCGGATTCCGTTGCGTCCCTTCTGAAAAAAACCTCGTGTTCCTTGTGGTTAAACCAAGGTAACCACAACGTGCACAAGAGGCATAAAGTATTCCCCATTTTACCTCATTCATTTCAGGGAACCCACACTTCGCTGAGCGGCAGCACGCGGTACGGCTGCAGGGAATCGGGGCGGAAGTAGCGACGGTTCAGCGCACCGTACGGCATGGATTCAAAACAGGATTGAAAGCGCCCGCTGTCGGTCCCCGCTCCCGGCTCCACCAGTTGAAAACTCACCTGCGGTTCCCATCCCTGCAGGGCGCTGTACAACAGGCTTTCCACCGGTGTGCCCCAGTCGGCCAGAAACGCCCCCGCCACAGGCCGGTCTTTCACCAGCAAGCCATTGTGTATCCCCTTGCTGTGCAGGGTGTGGCAGATCTGCGCCACCGCCTTGTACCGTTCCGCAAACAGCGGCTGCGAGGCGGCGATCCAGCCCAGCCGCACCAGGAAGACCAGGCCCAGCACCCAGGTTGCAGTAACGGTCCGCAGCCGCGGCAGTACGGCGTACACAAAGGGAACGGCGGCTATCAGCCCAGCGGCCATCCACTGACTTTCCATGTAAAACAACAGGTCCCGGCCAAATGCATCGGGAAAGGTGAGGCCCGTCAGCAGGATGTACAGCAGCAGGGTCAGGATGGTGCCGGCCAGCAGTACCCACTGCCGCTTCCGCACCAATGCCAGGGCGCCCCCTGCAAGCAGGAGCAGCGTGGTGGCGTAGCGGGTGATAAACAGGGGCGCCATGCTGCGCCAGTGGCCGGTATGGAAAAGCTCCAGAATCTGTTCGGGGCGCAGGCGCCGGATACCTTCCAGTTTGGGACCATCGTACCAGCCCCGGGTGCCCAGGTAATATTTTACGGCAAACAGCGCCAGGAGTCCCGCGGTGAGCAGCGTCCTGGTGCGGCCGCTCAGCGGCGGCAGCGACCCCGCCACCCGCCACCAGCTCCACAAAAAGAAGAAGGGCAGTGCCACCAGAAAGTGGCTGAACAGGGCGAAAAAAGACAAGAGGAAAAAGAGCCCGTACCGCAGGACCGCCGATCGTTCCGCCGTTCCGCTGCGCAGCCAACCCAGGGCCAGCAGCATCCAGGCGATGCCCTGGTGCACTTCGTTGTTGGGCCAGAACCAGCCGTCGGTGACCTGCAGCGTGAGGTAGAGGACCAGCAGCAGGGCCAGCTCCGGCTGGCGGAAGCGGAAGAGCAGGAGGGCGGTGACGGTATAAAACAGGTAAAACCCGGCCGAATAAGCTGCCAGGATGACCGGCAGCGGGGCCCGCAGCCAGCCGCCCAGCAGGGGGATCAGCTGGGTGATCCAGGCGCCGTAGCGGTACTCCTGGATGGCGAAACGGCCCTTGTTCAGCAGGGTAAAGGTCATGAAACCCGGGTCGGCAAACAGCATCCGCTCGCGGAACCACACCAGGCTACCTGCCAGGAGCAGGAGCAGCAGGAGAAGGACGACCGTCCGGATCATGACAAAATGGGTGGAAAACATGCCGTTTTGGGGTGCAAAGAGGGTTAAAGATAACAGCCGGCGGCAAGGCTGCCAAACCGGCCGGCCGGGCAGGCAGGGATCGGTGCGGCGATAGCCATTGTCACAATCAGCTCACAATCAATAACTTTTGCAGAAGTCTGTCTTTTGAAGGCATGTTTTTACCCGCGGTTGGAGCCGTTTTAACAAGCTGCTGCACACGGGCGGATCTAATTTTGCGTTTAACCGGTGCCTGTTACCAACGAACCATCTGCCATCAGACCAGCCAAGTGTAAACGATTAGAAACCTCAAAAAATCTGACAGCTATGCATTCATTGAAACAGATCCTGCGTTCTTTATCCCTGATCCTGTACCCCGTAAAAAACCAACTCATGCACCTGTTCCGTACCAACCCGGTTTACATGGCTGTGGCAGCCCTGTTGTTTTTACAGATTCCCATTTTGATTGCCGGTACCGATGTGGCCGCCCACAAGGTGAACACACCCGAATACCTGGCCGCCCTGGTGCCCGCCGTAGCCACGGAAAAATCCATGGACGAACTCATCCTGGAGGAAGCCGACAGCATCTACCAGGCCCTGGAACTGACTACCGCCGGGCTGAGCGAAGAAGCCTTTGAGCAGGCGTACAAAGGGTATTACAAGCTGCGGGAAGACGGGCTGGTAGCCAAAGAAGGCCTGCTCACCATTGCCGACTTTTCCAAGCCCTCCACCACCCGGCGCCTGTTTGTGGTGGACATGCAAACGCTGAAAATGCTGTACCATACCTATGTGGCGCATGGCCGCAACAGCGGGCTGCAATATGCCAACGCGTTTTCCAACAAACCGCAATCGAATAAGAGCAGCCTGGGTTTTTACCTCACCCTGGATACCTATATGGGGGGCAATGGCTACTCACTCAAACTGCGGGGCCTGGAGAAAGGGATCAACGACAAGGCGTATGACCGGGCCATTGTGATGCACGGGTCCGATTATGTTTCCGACGCCTTTGCCCGCAACAATGGGTATCTGGGCCGCAGCCTGGGATGCCCGGCAGTACCCAACCAACTCACCAAACCCATCATAAACACGATTAAAAACGGATCGGTGTTATTCATTTACCACCCCGACCGTAACTATAAAGAGCAGTCAGCCCTTCTCAACAGCTGAGCAACAGATTCCGGAAAACCAATGAAAGCCCCGCCGTCCGTCGGGGTTTTTTTATGCTGAGCCGGGGTGGCCCACACGGAGAAAATGAGGCACAGAGCCCACGGAGGTTTTATCAGCCAACCTCCACGCCATGGTTCGTGGCACACGAACAAAAAATGCTCAACGCTCTGATTTTTTCCATTGCCGCGGGCAGTCCCCTCTCTCTTAAGCGAGGATCCACCACGCAATCAGTTGCACCACAAACCCGGTGATGTAGCCGGCGTAGATTTCCACCGCCCGGTGGCTGCCGGTGAGAAGGCGGCTGGTGCCAATGAGCCCGCCGGCTGCCAGGGCCAGTACCAGCGACCAGCCACTGTCGAGCTGGTTGGTAAACAGCAGCAACAGGAACAATGCTATCAGTCCGCCGGCCCCCAGGGTATGGAGGCTGATTTTCATGTAATTGTTCTGCAGCAGCGATACCGATGCCGTAATGAACAGGCCCAGCAGAAAGGCTTTGAGCGGAAGGGGGTCGTTGAGTTGTTTGGACACGTAAAAGCTCCAGAAGAAAAACGTGATGCAGGCCACGATGGGCACGATGCGTTCTTTTTGGGTGCGCAACTGGATGGACTGTACAAAGCCCAGGCCTTTGAGCAGGAACACCGTCACCAGCGGCAGGAACACGGAGGTGCTGAAGATGCGCAGGAACACCAGCAGGCGGTCGTCGGGGGCGATGCCCAGGAACACCGTCCGGTTGCCGTAGAGCAGGTAGAGGGTGATCCAGACGATGAGCAGCAGCGGGTGCAGCAGCCAGGAAAACAGGACGCCCAGCATCCGGGTTGCGGCGGGTTGGGCCAGCAGGGTGCCGTTGGGGGTGACTTCCATAACCGGTGGGGTTTAGAGTTCTTTGCGGAGCCGCGCCACGGGGATGTTGAGTTGCTCCCGGTACTTGGCTACGGTACGCCGTGCAATATTATAACCTTTTTCCTGGAGCAGCTCGGTGAGGCGCTCGTCACTCAGCGGTTTTTTCTTTTCCTCCGCTTCGATGAAGTTGAGCAGGATTTTTTTCACTTCGCGGGTGGACACTTCTTCGCCGCTATCGGTGCTCAGCGATTCGCTGAAGAAGAATTTGAGGCGGTAGGTGCCGAATTCGGTCTGCACAAATTTGCTGTTGGCCACGCGGCTGACGGTGGAGATGTCGAGCCCGGTTTTTTCGGCAATGTCTTTCAGGATCATGGGGCGCAGGGTGGTTTCGTCGCCGGTGAGGAAGAACTCCCGCTGGTGCTCCAGGATGGCGTTCATGGTAAAGAGCAGGGTGTTCTGCCGTTGTTTGATGGCATCAATGAACCACTTGGCCGCGTCAATTTTCTGTTTGATGAAGAGGACGGCCTCTTTCTGGCGTTTGTCTTTTTTGCTGCCGCGTTCGTATTCCCGCAGCATGTCGCGGTACCCCTCGCTGATGCGCAGGTCGGGCGCGTTGCGGGAGTTGAGGGTGAGTTCCAGCTCACCGTTGTTGTTGGTGACGAAGAAGTCGGGGATGATGTAGGTTTCTGCTTTGTTCACAGAGCCCACCTGTCCGCCCGGGCGGGGGTTCAGGCGGATGATCTGTTGCATCACTTCCCGCAGGTCGTCGTCCGTCAGGTTGAGGCTGCGCTGGATTTTTTCGTAATGCTTTTTGGTGAACTCGTCGAAGTATTTCTCCAGCACCACCAGGGCGGCGTTAACGGCGGGGGAGGGGTGGGCTTTCTGCCGGATCCGCAGCTGGATGAGCAGACACTCCTGCAGGTTGCGGGCCCCGATACCGGCGGGGTCGAACTGCTGGATGAGAGCAATCAGTTCCTCCACTTCGGCATCGGTGGTGTCGATGTTCTGGCGGAAGGCGAGGTCGTTTACAATGGCTGCTGTTTCGCGGCGGAGGTAGCCGTCGTCGTCGATGCTGCCCACGATCTGCCCGGCGATGATCTGCTGGCGTTCATCGAGGTTGAGCATGCCCAGTTGCTGCACCAGCAGGTCGTGGAAGCTGGTTTCCAGCCGCACCGGCATGCTTTTCTCTTCCCCGGTTTCGCCGTACTGCTCGTCGCGGGTGCGGTAGTCGGCCACCTCGTCGTCGCTGTCGCTTACGTACTCGCTGATGTCAATGTTGTCGTATTCATCTTCGCTGCCATCGGGTTCAAATTCCTCTTCGTCCCCGCTGAACTCGTCCAACGGCTCTTCGTTGAAGCTGTCATCGGTTTCTTCGCCCTGTTCCAGGGCCGGGTTTTCTTCTATTTCCTCTTTGATGCGCTCTTCCAGGTTGGCCGTGGGTACCTGCAGCAGCTTCATGAGCTGAATCTGCTGGGGCGACAGTTTCTGCAGCAGTTTCTGATGTAATCCCTGACTGAGCGCCATGATCCTTTTCCACTTTATCTTTGAAAACAATATGCGTGTCGCTGCGAAATTATTGAATCGGGTCCGTTTGCCTCAAAACTGGAACAGAATTTGTGGGGCGACCGCCTTTTTCTTAACAATTTCTTTTACTGCACCTGCCCAGCACACCGGGTTAAAGCAGGCAAACGTGCCATTTCCCCGGTTGGTAATGCTTGCTCCGCCGATAGCCGGGCAACCGGTACGTCTGCCGGCCATTCCGGTTCATCACCAGTGGGGCGTATTCTGCATCGGGGAGTACCGCCTGCAGCAAAAAACCGGTGTGCCCTTGTACCTGCGGCTGGGGTCCCTGGAACAGGTGAACCGGCTGGAGGGAAAGCCGGGTTACCGGATGCGTTAACAAACAGTTGTTTGCTTTTCCGGCTGCGCTGAAATTTCCCGCCGGATTCTGCCCGTTACACCTGTATTTGTTCTATTTTACACTCGGATTTCAAAACTGACTATTGATTACACGTACACAATCATATGATCTTATGAGACCTGTATCCCTGTCTGCATTTTTCCTGTTTCTTCTTTCCTTCATCCTCCCCGGCGCCCTGCAGGCCCAGAATTTCGGACCCTATGCTTCGGCGGTATGGATGACCACCTGTAACCAGAACAATTTCTTCAACACGTCCAATTCCCGCCCGCCGGAACACCTGATCGGGCCGGCTGCCAATACGTTTACGAATACCAATTTCGGGGTGCATACACAGAATTCCGGTACCCTTATCCTGCGGGGCGGGGAAGTGAAAACCTTCAAGAATACCAGCAGCGGCAATGTGTGCGGTGCCAATATGTACTACCGTGTTTATCCCCAAAGCGGCACCCCGGGCAGCTTTAACCTGATTGACCTGCCCTTTTTTGAGGATTGTAATGTGGGGTTGAGCCAGTTTACCGCTTCCGGCGGACCCTGCGGTGCCGGCGACCAGAAATGGCAACGGGTTACGCCTAATGGACAGACGGTTCCGTATGCGCCGGTCAACCTGACCGCCTTCCCCCCCGGCAACTACGTGTTGGAAGTGTATTACGATGTGCGGGGCTCCAACTCCAGCACCACCGGCTGCGGCGACCTGGTGGTACTGAACAACGGCGGCGCCAACTACCAGGCTTTCTTTTCCATCCAGGCACCTGCTTTTACCAGTTCCAATCCCACCAGCTGCAACGGCACCGAAGGATCCATCACCATCAACGGCCTGGTGCCCGGTGCTACCTACACCCTCACCTACACCCGCAACGGTGTGGCGGTAGGGCCGCTTACGGTTACAGCGAATGGAACGGGACAGGTAACCCTCTCCGGCCTCAACGCGGCCACTTATGCCAACTTCTCCCTGCTGATCAATGGCTGCACCTCCAACCTGGCTGCGGCCATTACACTCACCAACCCCCTCTTTACCCCGCTGTTTGACGCCGTGCCCGCTTTTTGTGCCGGCGCAACTCCACCCGCACTGCCCACTACCTCCAACAACGGCTATACGGGTACCTGGAGCCCGGCGGTGATTGACAACCAGAACTCCGGCACCTATACCTTTACGCCCACGGCCGGCCAATGCGCCCAAACCGTAACACTGAACGTTACCGTCACGCCCAACGTAACACCCACCTTCGCCTTCGGCACCTCGCTCAGCATCTGTTCCGGCGGCACCGTTCCCACATTGCCGGCCACTTCGCAAAATGGCATCACCGGCACCTGGAGCCCGGCTACGGTGAGCAACACATCCAACGGCGTTTACACCTTTACCCCCAACGCCGGCCCGTGCGCCACCACGGCCACTTTTACCGTAACGGTAAACCCCGTACTGGACCCCACTTTCGCCTTCGGTACCTCCCTCAGTATCTGTTCCGGCGGCACAGTGCCCTCCTTGCCGGCCACTTCGCAGAACGGCATCACCGGCACCTGGAGCCCGGCTACGGTGAGCAACACATCCAACGGCGTGTACACGTTTACACCCACCGCCGGCCTGTGTGCCAATCCTTTCACGTTTACGGTAACGGTCAATCCCAACCTCACACCCACCTTCGCCTTTGGTACCACCCTCAGCATCTGTTCGGGCGGCACCGTGCCCTCGCTGCCCGGCACCTCGCAGAACAACATCACGGGTACCTGGAGCCCGGCAGTGGTGAGCAACACGTCCAACGGCGTGTACACCTTTACACCCACGGCAGGCCAGTGCGCCACCACAGCCACGTTCACCGTAACCGTCAACCCCAACGTCACCCCCACCTTCGCCTTTGGCACCACGCTCAGCATCTGTTCGGGCGGTACCGTGCCCACGCTGCCCGGCACTTCGCAAAACGGCATTAGCGGTACCTGGAGCCCGGCCACAGTGAGCAACACGGCCAACGGCGTGTACACCTTTACCCCCGATGCCGGCCAGTGCGCCACCGCGGCCACGTTCTCTGTAACCGTTAACCCCATCGTAACCCCCACCTTTGATTTTGGTACTACTTTATTCATCTGTTCGGGAGAGAGCGTGCCCGCACTGCCCGGCACTTCGCAAAACGGAGTTACGGGCACCTGGAGTCCGGCCACGGTAAGCAACACGGCCAACGGCGTGTACACCTTCACACCCGGCGCCGGCCAGTGTGCCAACCCGGTTACCTTCACTGTAACCGTCACCCCCAACGTCACGCCCACCTTCGCCTTTGGTACCACCCTCAGCATCTGCTCGGGTGGCACGGTACCCACGCTGCCCGGCGAGTCGCAGAACGGCGTCACCGGCACCTGGAGTCCGGCCGTGGTGAGCAATACGTCCAACGGTGTGTACACCTTCACGCCCGGTCCCGAGCAGTGCGCCACCACGGCCACGTTCACCGTAACGGTAACGCCCAACGTCACCCCCACCTTCGCCTTTGGTACCACGCTCAGCGTCTGTTCGGGTGCAACCGTGCCCACCCTGCCCGGCACATCCACCAACAACATCACAGGTACCTGGAGTCCCGCCACCGTAAGCAATACATCCAACGGCGTATACACCTTTACACCCACGGCGGGCCAGTGCGCCACCACGACCACGTTTACGGTCACCGTCAACCCCAATATAACGCCCACCTTCGTCTTTGGTACCACGCTCAGCATCTGCGCGGGCGGCACGGTACCCACCCTGCCCGGCACTTCGCAGAACAATATCACGGGTACCTGGAGCCCGGCCACGGTGAGCAACACGGCCAACGGCGTGTACACCTTCACCCCGGCAGCGGGCCAGTGTGCCACTACGGCCACGTTTACCGTAACCGTTACGCCCAACGTAACGCCCACCTTTGCCTTCGGCTCCACGCTCAGCATCTGTTCGGGCGGCACCGTGCCCACGTTACCCGGTACCTCCACCAACAACATCACGGGCACCTGGAGCCCGGCCACCGTAAGCAACACGGCCAGCGGCGTGTACACCTTTACGCCCACGGCGGGGCAGTGCGCTTTGCCTGCTACGTTTACGGTGACGGTCAACCCCATCCTCACGCCCACCTTCGCCTTTGGTACCACGCTCACGATCTGCTCCGGTGCCACCGTGCCCACGCTGCCCGGCACTTCGCAGAACAATATCACGGGTACCTGGAGTCCGGCCACGGTGAGCAACACGGCCAACGGCGTATACACCTTTACGCCCGCCAGCGGCCAGTGCGCCAACCCTGCCACTTTTACGGTGACGGTGAACCCGCTGCCGGTACTCAACCCCATCAACAACATCGTGGTGTTTGACGGCGACGCGGTGCCCACCATCGTCTTCAGCGGCACACCGGCCGGCGTGACCTTCACCTGGTCGAACAACAACACATCCATCGGCCTGGGGGCATCCGGTACGGGCAACATCCCCACCTTCACCGCCATCAACCGCGGCAACGACAACGTGGTGGCCACCATAACGGTTACGCCGGTGCTGAACGGCTGCAGCGGAGCGCCCCGTACGTTTACCATCACCGTGCGTCCGCTCAACAAGGATGTGTTTGTGCCCAATGTCTTTTCGCCCAACGGCGACGGAAAAAATGATGTGCTGCTGGTGTACGGCAACTACATCCAGCAACTCGAAATGCGCATCTTCAACCAGTGGGGCGAGCAGGTGTTCTTTACCAACAACCGCAACCAGGGATGGAACGGCACACACAAAGGCAAGGCCCAGCCCGTTGGGGTATATGTGTATGCGCTGCGGGCCGTGCTGGCCGACGGGCGTACCGTGAACCTGAAAGGCTCCATCACGCTGGTGCGCTGATGCCGTCAACCCTAAAAATTTGCGACACGTTCAAATGAAAATAAACATGCAATTGAAACGGATTTTTGCCACGGCGGTTCTCACGGGCGCCCTCACCGGTGCGCTGGCCCAGACCGATCCGCACTTTACGCAGAACTATACCTACCCCATGTACATCAACCCGGCGCTTACCGGCGGGAGCGATGGCGACTACCGCGTGAGCGGCATCTACCGCAGCCAGTGGGGCAGCATCACCAACCCCTACCGCACCACCGGCGTTTCCTTTGATGCCCGCACCAACGATAACATTGCCCTGGGCGTGAACATACTCAACCAGGCGGCCGGCGACGGCGGCTTCAACTACCTCAACGCCTACGCATCGGTGGCCTACACGGGCGTGAAGTTCGGGAAGGAAAACCGGCACCGGCTGGTGTTTGCCCTGCAGGGCGGACTCATCAACCGCCGGGTGGATCCCACCAAATTTAAGTGGGGCGAACAGTGGAATCCCATCACCGGCTACCAGCCCACCAATCCAACCACCGAAACCTTTGCCGCCACCCGCGCCAATACCCTGGACCTGGGCGCCGGTATGCTGTACTATGATGCGGCCCCCGATAAAAAAGCCAACGTCTTTGCCGGCGTGTCGGTTTTTCACCTCAACCGGCCGAAGGATCCCTTCATTTCCACCGGCCAGGTGGAACCCTCCACCATCCCGCTGCGCTACGCGGTGCACGGCGGTGTGAGCTTCAATATTTCGGAACGCACCAGCTTTGTGCCCCACTTCCTGTACAACCGCCAGGGAACGGCGCAGGAGCAGATGCTGGGCGCCTACGTGCAACTGAACGTGAATAACGAGACCGACTTTATGTTTGGCGGGTATTACCGGCACCGCGACGCGGTGGCGCCCTTTGTGGGGGTGGACTGGCGCAACTTCCTCATTGGCGTAAGCTACGATGTGAACATTTCGCAGCTGGGCGCCATGACGCGGAACGTGAACAGCTTCGAACTCAGCCTCACCTACATCAAGCGCCGCGGCACCAAAGGCATATTTGATTTTATCCGCTGCCCCCGTCTGTAAATCCATCCTGAACCCACCAACTGAATGATCGTATGATCCAGCTCCGTTTCAAGCAAGCAACCATGTACAGTCTCTTTACCAAGTCAGCCGCGGTGCTGCTGCTCCTGTTTATCTGCTCTGTGCAGCAGGGCTACAGCCAGCTCGACAAGCGCCTGGCGCTGGCCGACCAGTATTTTGCCGCCGGCGAGTATTTCACCGCGGCCCAGCTCTACGAACAGTTTCTCAACCCGCTGGAGAAGAATAAAACCATCGGCGGCTTTCCCGTCAACCCCCGCCGCAACGTGCAGGGCGGCACGGGCAACACCGGCAGCCGCATGGACGTGCTGTTTAAGCAGGCCGACAGCTACCGGCTGGCATTTTACCTCCTCGAAGCATCGGCCCGGTACAAAGAATGTTTTGAAAAAGCACCCGATACCTACCCGGCGGCCTACTACTGGCATGCCGTATGCCAGCGGGGCCTGGGCTTTTATGATGTGGCGGCTGCCAGCCTGCAGACCTTCCTGGACAAGTACGCCGCCGGCCAGCCGGCCCTGAAGCCGGCTGCGGAGGAGGAGTTCAAAACCCTGCAGTTCATCCGCTCGCAACTGAAGCGCCCCGATACCATCCTCTACCGCATCGGCAAGGCCAACGCCGCCTTTGGCGGGGAGAAAGGGGTGTTTGCGCCGCTGGCGGTTAGCGGTGACCGTTACCTGGTTACCAGTACGCAAACGCTGAGCCAGGTGCCGGCGGGTACCAGCCCCTACCGCAATCGCCTGTTCTATGCCACCCGCTCCGGCGGCTCGCTGCAGCAACCCGAAACCGTACAGGTGGAGGGCCTGGATTCCACCAGCAACCAGGGCGCCGCCAGTCTGAGTGCCGACGGCCGGACCCTCTATTTCACCCAATGGAAAAAGGTGAACGGAGCCAACCAGTCGGCTATCTGGGTAGCCCGGAAAAAAGGCGATGGCTGGGAACAGCCGCAACTGCTGCAGTCGGTTAACACGGCCGGGTACAGCAGCAAGCAGCCCTTCTGCACCCCCGATGGCAAGTACCTCCTGTTTGCCTCGGACCGCCCGGGCGGGCAGGGCAAATGGGACCTCTGGATGGCGGTGCTGCAGCCCGATGGCAGCACCGGCACACCGGAGAACCTGGGGCCCAACATCAATACCGTGGGCGATGAGCAGGCGCCGTTTTACCACGCCACTTCCGGCACCCTGGTGTTTGCCACCAACGGGCGTACGGGCATGGGCGGCTTCGACCTGTTCCGGGCCAAAGGCTGGGGCACCGGCTGGGAACTGCCGGTGAACATGGGGTATCCTGTGAATTCGACCCGCGATGACGTGTACTATTTTGTTTCGCAGCAGGGAGAACTGCTGCAGGATGGATTGATCAGCTCCGACCGCGGCTCCAATTGTTGCCTGGAGACTTACGCCGTGGATAAACAACCCAAGAAGCGCTTTGTGACGGGCGTGGTACGCGACTGTAACACCAACGAGCCCGTAAACGGCGCTGAGGTGGTGGTGGCCGATGGGGCAGGTGGTACGCAGCGGCTCTACACCAACAGCGAAGGGCAGTACCGCTTTGAGCTGAAAGGCGAGGCGCCGGCCCAGCAGCTGACCATTAACCGCGAATACTACAAGGAAAAAATTACCGGCATCACCATCGGCCAAACCAATGAAGTGGATCCGCTCACCGACACGCTGTACAGCGAGCTGATCTGCATGGAGAAGAAAGTGGTGATCAAACCCGAGGAAGTGGTGATCCTGTATTTTGATTTTGACAAGAGCGTGATCAAACCCCGCGGCCGGGAGCAGCTGGATTCAATCTATCAGGTGCTGGTGGACAACCCCTCCGCCACGATCCAGATTTCCGGTCACACCGACGGGCTGGGTTCCGTTGACTACAACCTGAAGCTGGGCGACCGCCGGGCGAAGGCCTGCGCCGACTACCTGATCCGCAAGGGCATTGCCGCCGAACGCATCAGCTTTGAAAGCTTCGGCAAATGCTGCCCCGTGGAGATGGAGCTGATCAACGGCCGCGACAATCCCGACGGACGCAGCCGCAACCGGCGGGCGCTGATTAACATTACGAAATAGGGGGTACGCCTCCTCAGGAAAATCCCCCGGTAATGCCGGGGGATTTTTTTTGATAATGTTGATGATACCGTAACGGTCCCGCTCCTGAAAAAGGTCTTATATTTAAACTTTCTAACACTGAGTTTTCTTCCTGTCCTACCTGAAGCCACTTCCGCTCAACCTTTCGACGCCCGACGATTGTATAAAAGCAGTATTAAAAAATAATACCAATGCAGTTTGTGTGTCAAGTTGTTTTCCGGTTGGCGGATACCTTCCGGCGGTCCTTTATAACGGGGGGGCGTTTGTGTTTTTTTGCAGGGAGCATACTGTTTGCTGCCACAACCACAACGCTCCCTGCATGGGGACAGCCCGGTGCCAGCCAGTGGACCTGGATGGGGGGTGATTCCACCAGTTTCCCTAATGAGCTGCTGGGGGAGTATGGGTCAGGGCCCAACGCCATACCCGGTGCTCGGACTCGTTCGGTAACATGGACGGATGCATCCGGTAACTACTGGCTGTTTAGCGGAAACGGGTACGACGGAGTGGGCAACAATGGGTTGCTGAACGATTTATGGCGCTACAACCCGCAGACCCGGCGGTGGACCTGGGTGAGTGGCACCGACCGGGTGAACCAGCAGGGCGTGTACGGCACCCGCGGGGTGGCAGCACCGGCTAACCGTCCCGGCGGACGGCAGGGCGCGGTGGGCTGGACGGATGCGGCAGGAAATCTCTGGCTCTTTGGCGGCCAGGGGTACGGTACCACCACCACCCTGGCCTTTCTGAACGATTTGTGGCGGTACAACCCGCTTACCAACGAGTGGACCTGGATGACAGGTGTTTCCATCAATAACCCGGGGGGAACCTATGGCACCCGGGGTGTTCCGGCCACCACCAACACCCCCGGCTCCCGGAATTTTGCCGTGAGCTGGACGGATGCAGCCGGCAATTTCTGGTTATTTGGCGGGGTATCCACTGCCCGCTTCAACGACCTGTGGCGCTACAACCCGTCTACCAACCAGTGGACCTGGATCAGCGGCAGTAACACCAACAACCAGCGGGGTACCTATGGCACCAGGGGACTGCCGTCTGCCGGCAACATCCCGGGAGCCCGGAGTGAAGCCGTTTCCTGGATGGACCCCTTGGGTAATTTATGGTTGATGGGCGGGGTAGCTTATGATGCAAATGGGAATCTCAGTTTCATCAACGATTTGTGGCAATACGCCCCGGCAACCGATGTGTGGACCTGGGTAAGCGGGAACAACCTGGTGAACCAGGCAGGCGTTTATGGCACCAAAGGCACAGCTGCTGCCGCCAACGTGCCGGGGGCAAGGGCGGGAGGTGTGGCATGGACGGATGCCGCCGGTCTCTGGCTGATGGGCGGGAGGACTTCCGGTTATTTCAATGACGTATGGCGGTTTAACCCGCAAACAGGGGAATGGGTATGGGTCAGCGGCGCCAACACGTTGAACCAACCACCGGAATATGGTACCCGTTCCGTTCCGGCACCGGCCAACATACCCGGGGCGCGGGAGGGCATGCACCTGTGGACTGACGCAACGGGCATCCCACACCTGTTTGGCGGCCTCGGGGTGAACAGCCGCAGCACTGCGGCCTTTCTCAACGACCTGTGGAGTTACAATCCTGCCACCAACCAGTGGACCTGGACCGGCGGGACCAATGTTCCCTTTGAAACAGGACGCTATGGCACGCGAGGTGTTGCCGATGCCGGCAATATGCCCGGCGGACGGAACGGCGCCATCAGCTGGACCGACGACAACAACAATTTCTGGCTCTGGGGCGGCAACGGCTTTGCCTCGCTGGGCAACACCGGCTTCCTGAACGATCTGTGGCAGTACAATGCAACAACGGGTAAATGGACCTGGGTCAGCGGTAGCAACCTGGTGAATCCGGGTGGGGTTTACGGCACCCGCGGCGTAGCCGGTCCCAACAACATCCCGGGCGGCCGGCAATCGTCGGCCACCTGGCGGGATGCCGCCGGCCAGGTATGGATCATGGGCGGCGTGAGTACGGCCTACTTCAACGACCTCTGGCGGTACAACCCGGGGACCAACCAGTGGACCTGGATCAACGGCAGCAACGGCGGTAATCCCACCGGTAACTATGGAACCATTGAGGTGCCGGCAACCACCAATATTCCCGGCGGCCGGCGGGCGCCTGCTTTCTGGAAAGACACCTTGGGTAATTTTTGGCTGCTGGGCGGCCTGGGCCGGAACAATACCGGCCAGACCGGACTGCTGAACGATCTCTGGAGGTACGATCCCCCCACCAACCTGTGGACCTGGATGAGCGGCAGTGCAGCCATCAGCCAGGCGTCGGTATATGGCACGCAGGGGGTGGCCGGCTCGGGTAAACCCGGCAGCCGGGAGGCGGCCACCTGCTGGACCGACCGGGAGGGTAACTTCTGGCTGTTTGGCGGTACCGGCTTCGACGGCCTTGGTACCCAGGGTTTGCTCAACGACTTGTGGAAATTTCAGCCGGCCACCAACCAATGGACCTGGGTGGGAGGTGCAACAGTGGCCAATCGTACAGGCCTGTACGGCACCCAGGGCGTAGCTGCTGCCACCAACTTCCCCGGTGCCCGGCAGGGCGCCCTCAGCTGGACCGACAAATACGGCAATCTATGGATGATGGGGGGCAACGGGTTCGGGGCAACCGGTGCGGCCGACCAGCTGCAGGACCTCTGGAAGTATGATCCAGAATCCAATACCTGGACATGGATAAGTGGCAGCGAAACCACTTTTCCTTCCTTCGATTTTGGTATAGCACAAACACCCTCTCCCTTCAACCAACCGCCGGCACGTAACAACAGTATAGGGTGGATGGACTCGGCATCCAACCTCTGGATGATGGGGGGCAACATGCGCTACAATAATTCCAATACGTTCACCCAGAACAATGACCTCTGGCGCTATACGGTGCCTTGTGAGGCAAAGGCGCGGTTCAGCATCAATGATACGGTGCAGTGTTTTGCAGGTCATTCTTTCGCTTTCAGCAATACCAGTTCGGCCAATGCCCGTACGCTCAGCTACCAGTGGGATTTTGGGGATGGCACCACTTCCGCCGCCGCCCAACCCGTACACCAGTATGCCCAGCCGGGCACCTATACCGTACGGCTGCGGGCCATCACCGAATTCTGCTCCGATGAGCAGGTGCAAACCATCCGTGTCGTCAGTCCGCCTGCCACCATTGCAATCACCGGCGACCTCAGTTTTTGCGAAGGGAGCGCCGTGCGGCTGGCCGCACCCCGGGATCAAGCCTACGGCTACCAGTGGTACCGGGATGATGCGGTGATACCGCTGGCAACTGATTCGGTATTCACAGCCACCACCACCGGGGTCTACCGGGTTGAAGTGCGAACGTCGCTTCCTGCCTGCAGCACCCTGTCTGCACCCGTGCAGGTAACCGTGCGCCCCCTTCCGGCAGCACCGGCCGGTACTTCGCCGCAAACCTTCTGCAACACCGCCCTGGTGGATGCGCTACAGGCCACCGGCAATGCCCTGCAGTGGTACACCGCCGCGACCGGGGGCGCACCGCTTCCTGCAAACCAATTGCTGGCAGACGGGACCACCTATTATGCCAGCCAGGTTGTGAACGGTTGTGAAAGTAGGGAGCGCCTGCCTGTATTGGTACGCATCACCGCACCGCAGGAGCCTGCCGGCGATAGTGTTCAGTTTTTCTGCAACAGCGCTCTGCTCAACAACCTGCAGGCTGCCGGCTCTGGTATCCGTTGGTATGCATCGGCAACGGGAGGCACTTCCCTGCCGGGGTCAACCGCGCTGGCCAATAACACCTTTTATTTTGCATCGCAAACAACGGATGGATGCGAAGGCCTGCCCCGCCTGGCCGTGCGGGCTGTTATCCGCTCCACCCCATCGCCCTCCGGCCCGGCTGACCAATCCTTTTGCGGTGCAGCCGTTGTGGGCAGTCTGCAGGTTACCGGCGGCGGCATCCGATGGTACGCTGCACCAACGGGCGGCAGTCCGCTTGCAACCGGAACCTCCCTCAGCAGCGGCGCCATCTACTATGCTTCGCAAACACTGGAGGGTTGCGAAAGCGCCAACCGCCTGGGCGTAACCGTCTCCATCACCCCGCTGCCCGCTGCCCCCGCCGGTGCTGCCAGCCAGTCCTTCTGCAACATGGCAACAGTGGCAGACCTGCAGGCCACCGGTACAGGACTGCGGTGGTATCCCGGTGCTGCGGCCACCAATGAATTGCCGGTCTCCACGCCCCTGGTAAGCGGACAAACCTATTATGCCACACAAACCATCAATGGCTGTGAAGGAGCCCAGCGGTTAGCCGTAACCGTTACCATCACCCAGGTGCCGGCCCCGGCCGGTGAACCGCTGCAGGTATTCTGCCAGGGAGCCACCGTGGCACAGCTCGTAGCCTCCGGCAGCGCTTTACGTTGGTATGGAACGGCTGCGGGCACAACCGAACTTCCACCTGCAACTGTTTTGGTGAGCGGCCAGACCTACTACGCCACCCAGTTGCTGAATGGCTGCGAAAGTGCGGAACGGTTGGGTGTGCGTGTTGCCCTGCTGATCACACCTGCACCAGCAGGTGCTGCGGCACAAAGTTTTTGTCAGTCTGCTACCGTGGCCGACCTGCAGGCTGCCGGCACCGACCTGCGCTGGTATACAACAGCCTCCGGCGGAACTTCGCTTGCTCTCTCGGCTCCGCTCGTAAACGGGGCTGCCTATTATGCTTCGCAAACACGGGAGGGTTGTGAAAGCGGATCCCGGCTGGCTGTTTCGGTTACTGTAACCGCGTTACCACCGGCGCCCACCGGAACTGCGGCTCAGAGTTTCTGCTCCCCGGCCACCGTAGCCCAGCTGCTGGCTGCCGGAACGGACATCCGGTGGTATGCGGAGCCCTCCGGAGGAACCCCGCTTGCCGTTGGTACATCGCTCCTCAACGGAACCACGTACCACGCCTCCCAGCGAGCCGGCACCTGCGAGAGCGCCAGCCGTTTGGCGGTAACAGTAACCGTGCGCCCCAGCCCACCACGCCCCCTCATTACCGTCAACGGGTTTGACCTTATATCCAGCAGTGCGTCCGGCAATCAGTGGTTCCTCAACGGACTGCCGTTGACAGGTGCTACTGATTCGATCTACCGTCCGAAGCAATCGGGCACTTACAGCCTGCAGGTTACGCTGAATGGTTGCGCAAGTCCGCCGGCCGACGGGGTGAACTATGTGCTGAACCGATCTCTGGGCTTTGTGCGCCTGGCGCCCAACCCGGTGCAGGAGCAGCTGGTGGTGACCTGGATGTTGCCCGACGACCGGGTGCTCAACGCCCGCATTGTGGGCAGCGGGGGGCAGGTTCTCCGGAGTTATTCTAACCTCCGGAGCGGCGACCGCCTGCCGGTGGGCGACCTCCCTCCCGGCCCCTACTGGCTGCACCTGCTGGGCGCCGATGGTTCCACCCGCAAGGTGCTGCCCTTCATAAAAGGAAGATAATCCGGTCCGCAAATAGGCTGCTATCTGCCTGTGTTTCTTTACACCAGAAAAACGGACCGATATGCAGCCTGTTTCTTTTCCTTTCGCCCATCAATGCTTTTTCCGCCTGTACCGCGGCCAGACCCCCATGGCCCTCGTGGAAGCCGAGGAGGCCGTTACCCCTGCCGAGTGCTACCAGGCGCTGAACCACCGCAGCCGCCTGCACTTTACCCGCCCGCTCGTGCTGCACTTTGAATGCCCCGAGGCGGCCACGCCCGTGTGGTTTGGCTTCGCCTTTGACGTGGAAGTGCTGGTGGTAGGCACCGACGGCATCATCCACAAAATCTATCCCGTTCCCCGCCACCGCGAGGGCGACGGCTTTTTTGTACAGTTTTTCAGCGAATACGCCTGCGCCATCCTGGTACCATCCGGCTTCTGCCGCGAGTGGAATGTACAGGAAGGGGTCACCTGCCTGCGCCGCATCCGCACCGCCCGCTATGCCACGCAAACGGCATAAACCGGGGCCAATGGCCGTTGCAACCTAATTTTACACCCTATGAAGGTTCCCTTTCTGTTTGTACTCTTTCTGTGCCTGTTGGCCGCCGCTTCCCCGCTGCCGGCCCAGCAGGTGCTCCGGGGCCGTGCGGTTAAAATCCTCGATGGTGACACGTTTGACCTGCTCACCGCCGCCGGCACCTTCCGCATCCGCCTCAACGGCATTGACTGTCCCGAAAAAGGTCAGCCCTACTCCCGGAAAGCCACCGACGCCCTGGGACGGCTGTGCCAGGGGCAGGAGCTTACCGTGAGGTTCCGGTCCAAAGACCGCAACGGACGGGTGCTGGGGGATGTATTTACTCCCGCGGATAACTGGTTGAACCTGCGCCTGGTGGAAGAAGGCTGGGCCTGGCATTTTAAACGCTATTCCTCCAACCGGCAACTGGCCGCCGCCGAAACCGCCGCCCGCCGCCGGAGGGCAGGACTGTGGCAGGACCGCAACCCCATTGCGCCCTGGGACTGGCGGCGGGGAAAGCGGTAAAGAAAATTTCCAGCAGTTTTATTGTAATTCCTCAGCGGATCAATAGCATGGTTCCGTTCCGTTCTTCCGGAATATCGTTCTGCGGCAGCCGGTAGCGGATGCGGTAAACGTACAGTCCCGCCGGCTGGGGCTGTCCCTTCCGGGAGCCGTCCCATCCCGCCAGCGGATCGGTACTGCTGTATACCAGTCCGCCCCAGCGGTTGAACACCTCCATCCGGAAATCAAACAGCACCACGGCGCCGCCCACCCGGAAGCGGTCGTTCAGCCCGTCGTTGTTGGGGGTGAAAGCCGAGGGGATGAAGACGGTACAGCGGCCTTCTTCCAGCAATACGCTGCTGGTGGCGGATCCGCAGGAGTTCGTCACGGTAACGAGGTAGGTGCCCGGTTGTGTGGCGGTGAAGCGGGGTCCGTTGCTGCCATCCTGCCACCGGTAGCTGAGGTTGTTACCGGTAACAGCAGGGTCCAGCACCAGCTGTTCACCCGGGCAGATGCTGCGGCCGGGCCCCAGCCCGGCCGTGGGGAGCGGGTTAATCACCAGGGTGAGGCTGTCGGCGAACGCACAGACCGCCGGGTCGGGCACAAAGAGGTAGGTGGTGGTGGCCTGGTTGTTGAAGGCGGGGGTCCAACTGCCGGCGATGCCGTTGACCGACTGGCCCGGCAAGGGGTTGAGAGTTGTACCGATGCAGAGTGGTGCAAGGGCTTGAAATACAGGACGCTGCGCTGCCAGGAAGGACACACTTCCGGCGGCCACCGGGCTGCTGCAGCCGGTTTCGGTGCCGGTAATTTGTACGGTGTAAGTACCCGGCCGTGTAGCGGAAAAACTGGCCACATCGCCGGGGCTGGTGGCGCCGGCCGGAACGGTCCAGAAATAGTTGTACGCTCCCGGCGTACCGGGTACGGCCGTCACCGTGGCTGGTTGTGTTTCGCAGGCGGGGGGCGGGGTTTGTACCGTTACCGTAGGGTTGGGGTTAACGATGATCTGGAACAGCACGGTGCGGTTGTTGCCGCAGTAGTCGCGGTAGGTGCAGCTCACCGTACGGCTCACGCTGGCGGGCAGGATCACGCTGTTGGTGGTAGAGTTGCCTTCGCTCCAGCTGTAGTTGCTGCCCAGGTCGGGGGCCAGCAGTTCCACGGATCCGCCTTCGCAGGCCAGGATGTTGTTGTTGCCGGTGGACAGCCGGAACTGCTGCAGGTTGGAGAGGGAGCCGGTGGAGGCTGATACCGACCAGAAAACGATGGGTTGGTTGCTGAACCGCTCGCCGATGTGGTTGCGGGTGGAAGTGGCCCGCAGCACCCCGTTGAAAAAGACGCTCAGCCGTTGTGAGGCGGCGTTGAGGTATTCCCACTGGATGGTTACATCGTACCAGTTGCCGTCTTCCACATTGCCGCAGTTGAGCAGCAGGCATACCGGCAAGGGCTGGCCGTCGATCACACTGCCGGTGGTGGTGAGACTTCCGTCGGCATAGATCCCGGTATGGTCGCTGGTGATGTCGTTCAGCGCTTCACCGTTGTTGTGGGTGTCAAATTCCACGATGAGGGAGTTCTTGATGCCGTTCACGCCCAGCCCGCTGCCAAGGCTGAGGGTGGGGGTGCAGGAGTTGTTGAGCAGGAAGGCGAAGCCATCGGCGCCCGTTCCGTCTTTAATGCCGAAGTTGAGCTGGAAGCGGAGGTTGAAATTCTGCGCCAGGTTAAGGGGGTAGGTATTGGTGATCATCCCGGCCTGGGTGCTGATATCGTTGGTGAGGCTGTAGGAAAGAGGGCCGGTTTGCGCCGCAGTTCCCTGGAGGGTGAACTGCTGGGCCGCGACGGGGGAAAACCAGCTCAGAAAAAAAGCAGCAAGCCAGATGCGGGGTGAAAATGACATATGGGTGGAGATCAAAGATACAGGCCAAAATGCAGGAAACCACGGCCGGCCTCAACGCAGCAGGCAGAACAGCTTCTGTTTTTCTGTGGCCTGGTGGGACGGTTGGCGTAAATTGCTGAGGCGGGCGCCCGCAGCATTAGGGTTGAGCCTGGTTCGGTTTACCGGTTGCCTCCGCAAGCGGAACGGAGTGTGCAGCGGGTGCCGGAATGTGCGGAAACCCCGGTAGAAAACCGTTGGGGTCCGGATGAGTTTTGCTCCTGCGCTCCATCGTTTGAAAGACCGGTTTGTCTGCGTTGTAAAAATTTTCGTGCAGCCAATAACATTGCAATTCATTGCCTGCATCCTTTTTTCTGGATGGCTGCCGGCATCGTTAAAACTGTTACGGTTTATGTATTACACACTTCATTCAGCGCTGCCAATCGCCGCATTCCTGTTTATTTCGCTACTGGCGTCAGGATCGGCCGGGGGTCAGGTAAAAAATGCAGACTGGGAAAACCACCGCCTGGTTGACCGGAACAGGGAGCCCTCCCGCACGTCATTCATTTTGTTTGATCAAAAAGAGCAGGTGCTGCAAAGTGATCGGTTGGCCTCCCCATTTTACCAGTCGCTCAACGGCACCTGGAGATTTGTATATGCCGAAACGCCCGCACAACGCCCCATGAATTTTTACGGCTTTGATGTAAACGATACCGGGTGGGCCGGAATTCCGGTGCCCTCCAACTGGGAAATGCAGGGTTACGGATTACCCATTTACACCAATATCATTTATCCCTTTCCTAAAAACCCTCCGTATGTAGGCAATGATAATCCCGTAGGCACTTACCGAAAAAAGTTTACCGTTCCTGAAAATTGGGATGATAAACAGGTTTTTCTGCATTTTGGTTCCATCACCGGCGCTGCGTTTATTTATGTGAACGGAAAGGAGGCGGGCATGACCAAGGCTTCCAAAACGGCCGCGGAGTTTAACATTACCCCTTACCTGAAGAAAGGCGAAAACTTACTGGCGGTTCAGGTATTCCGTTGGCACGATGGCAGCTACCTGGAAGACCAGGATTTCTGGCGCCTCTCCGGTATTGAGCGGGATGTGTACCTGCATGCGTTTCCTTCCATGGGCATCTGGGATTTTTCGCTGAAGGCCGATCTGGATGCGAAATATGTACATGGTAATTTTTCGGCCATTGTACAGCTGCGTCAGTTCAGCGGTCATATCAACCGCAAAGCCCGGTTGAAAGTGGAGCTGCAGGATCAATCCGGAACAGCCGTTTTCAGTCAAATGAAAAATGCAGACATGGGAGAGGCGGCTTCCCGTGATTTTTCATTCAGCGGAACCGTAAAAAATCCCAGGAAATGGAGTGCGGAACAGCCGAACCTGTACAACTGTATCATTACAGTGGAGGATGTGAAAGGGGGAATTATTGGCACCACTTCCTTCAAAGTGGGTTTCCGGAAAGTGGAAATCAAAAACGCCCAGTTGCTGGTGAACGGTAAAAAAGTGATGGTGCACGGGGTGAACCGTCATGAACACGATGAAAAGGTGGGACATGTGCCCACCAGAGAACTGATGCTGAAAGACATTCAGCTGATGAAGCAGTTCAACATCAACGCCGTCCGCACATCCCATTATCCCAACGATCCTTATTGGTTACAACTCTGCGATGAGTACGGGTTATATGTGGTGGACGAAGCCAATGTGGAAATACATGGTATGGGAGTTACACTGCAGGGGTCATTCGACTCAACCCATCACCCCGCCTATCTGCCCGAATGGGCTCCGTCCATTACGGACCGCATACAGCGGATGGTGCACCGCGACAAAAACCACGCTTCTGTAATCATCTGGAGTATGGGGAACGAGTGTGGCAACGGCAACGTTTTCCGCGATGCCTACAACTGGATCAAGAAAGCAGATCCCGGTCGTCCGGTACTGTTTGAACAGGCTGGCGAAGAGTGGAATACAGATATTGTAAGTCCCATGTATCCGCCCATTGCCTACATGAAGCGTTATGCAAAGGACAGCACCCGGAAGCGTCCTTTCATTATGTGTGAGTTTGCCCACTCCATGGGCAACAGCACCGGTAACTTTCAGGAATATTTTGACATCATCCGCTCCAGCCGGCACATGCAGGGCGGATTTATCTGGGACTGGGTGGACCAGGGATTGCTGGCCACCAATGCAGAAGGCGAAAAATACTGGGCCTATGGCGGCGACCTGGGAGCCGGGCATCTGCAGCACGATGAGAATTTCTGCGCCAACGGGCTGGTGGCGGCCGACCGCTCCTTGCATCCTGCTATTTACGAGGTGAAGAAAGTGTACCAGCCCATCCATTTCACGGATGTTGACTGGAAGAACGGGCGTATCCGGATTCACAATCATTTCAACTTTACAGATTTGTCCGGTTATTATTTCAAGTGGGAACTGCTGCAGAACGGGAAGCCTGTTGCATCGGATACCTTTTCACTGAATGTACTGCCCGGTGCTGATGCCGAAAAGCAAATCAATTTTTCTTTGGCTGACCGCAAGGGCGAACGGATGCTGAATGTTTTTGCTTATACCCGCAAAGCCACAGCGCTGGTTCCGGCCGGGCACGAAGTGGCGCGGGAGCAACTGGGGTCAAAGACCAGCGATTACTTTGCAGCGTTGACACCCCCTGCAGGTGAGTTGCAGATAACCGTGAACGATCAAGTGCTTGATTTTACATCCGGTGCGATCTCCGGCAGTTTTCATCTGAAGCAGGCGAAGTTTACCAAATATGAATTCAATCACAAACCGGTGGCGGTTCAGCTGCCCGAACCTTATTTCTGGCGGGCACCCACGGACAATGACTTCGGTAACCAGATGCCCAACAAGCTGGGATTCTGGCGCAGTGCGCATCATCTGCTGAATTTGGATACGGTGCTTGTACATCCGCAGCATGCAGCGGGCGTGCTGATTGAATGCAGATACACCATGACAGCCGTACAGGTTCCCTATAAACTATTGTACCAGGTACGCAGCGATGGTTCCTTACAGGTAACCGCAGCGATTGATATGGGCAAGAATCAATTGCCCGAAATCCCCCGCTTCGGCATGCGGATGTCGCTGCCCAGGAGCTACGATTCCATTGAATTCTATGGCAGGGGTCCCTGGGAGAATTACAGCGACCGGAATACCGCATCCTTCCTGGGTTGGTACAAGCAATCAGCCGGTGAGCAGTTTGTGGCCAATTATATCCGTCCGCAGGAAAACGGTTATCGTACCGATGTGCGCTGGGTGCAATTTTCCGGGGCCGGCAATCATGGCGTGAAGATCACCGGCCTGCAACCCATCTGCTTCAGTGCCTTGCCGTACACGGCGGAAGACCTGGATCCCGGCAATTCGAAAAAGCAGCAGCACCCGTCTGACCTGAATGAACGAACATTCCTGTCTGTTCACATTGACCTCAACCAACGCGGGGTGGGCGGGGATAACAGCTGGGGGGCATTGCCGCACCCTCCGTATCTGCTTACCGGCGACAAGTACTCGTACAGCTACCTCATTGAGCCTTTTTAATTGTTGAAATACGGAAAAAGAATCATTGAAAAAACCGGCAGTACAACCGCCGGGCAAAAGCCGTCATATACCGGTGATATTGCGCAAAGCGGATCTGCTTACAGGCGCACCATGGCCCGTCGTTGTACACATCCCCGGATTTTTTCTTTGAATGGATGAATGCTTTTCATTAATTGAACCCCTTTGAAAAAAGCATGCCTTATTTTTACCGGTAACAGGGCTGACCGGCGCGTTGATTACAACCGGCATAACCTGACTTCTTAATGTTTTTTTCATGCACCGCAACAAACAGGAACCCGCATCACTTTTCGCCAGAAGATTTGGAACCAATGACCACCTCCTTATTGTCCGCTCTCCCGGCCGCGTAAACATCATTGGCGAGCACACCGATTACAACGAGGGGTTTGTGATGCCGGCTGCCATTGACAAGGCGGCGTACCTGGCCATTTCGCTGCGGGAGGATGACGAAATCCACCTGGTTGCCAATGACCTGAACGAGACATTCTCCACCACGGTGACCGACCTCAGGCCGGTGGGCGATGTGAACTGGCCCAATTACATCATCGGGTCGGCTGCACAGTTCCTGAAAAGGGGCGTCCGCCTGCCGGGCTTCAATGCCGTGCTCACCAGCGATGTGCCCATCGGCGCCGGGCTCTCTTCTTCCGCCGCGGTGGAATGCGCCACCGTGTTTGCGCTGAACGAACTGCTGCAAACCGGCCTCGACCGCATCACGATGGTGCACATGGCGCAGAAAGCTGAGCACGAGTTTGCGGGGGTTATGTGCGGTATCATGGACCAGTTCGCATCCATGATGGGGAAAAAAGATCACGTGATCCGGCTCGATTGCCGCTCGCTGGAATATGAGTATAAGCCCTTTAACCTGGGTGATATCAAGGTACTGCTGCTTAACACCAACGTGAAACACTCCCTGGCTTCATCGGAATACAATACCCGCCGGCGGGAGTGTGAAACCGCGGTGGGGTGGGTGCGTGAGCACGTACAGGGCGTCAACTCCCTCCGGAACGTTACAACAGCTATGCTGGATCAATACGTGCTGCCGAAGGATCCCCTCGTGGACAGGCGTGCCCGTTTTGTGGTGGAGGAAATTGAACGGCTGCTGGCGGCGTGCGGGGACCTCACGAAAGGCGATTTCGCCGCATTGGGCAGGAAAATGTTTGCCACGCACGACGGCCTGAGCAAAATGTACGGCGTTAGTTGCAGGGAGCTCGACTGGCTGGTGGACCAGGTACGGGACAACGAAGCGGTGATCGGCGCCCGTATGATGGGCGGCGGCTTTGGCGGCTGTACCATCAACCTCATCCGCGAAGAAGCCATCGGACCGTTGCTGGAAAAACTCCGGCCCGCCTACGAAGCGGCTATGGGATTGCCGCTGACCGGTTACATTACAACAATTGAAAACGGAACGGATATTCTCTTCCAGGCATAATGAACGCGGACCGGCACATGATATCATTCAGAAATAAAATTAAATGGAGCCGGCTCGCCGGTCAATGGCAGCAGGCGGTCGATCACGCCCCGCTGGCTTTGTACATCCTCGAAAGTGATGTTGCCTGTGTAACCATCACCAACTTTGGATTACGCATGGTGCACCTGCTGGTTGCAGGCAGCGATGGGGAACCGGTGGATATCGTAGTGGGTCCTGAAACACCAGAAGGCTTTTTTCAGTCATCCAATCCCTATTACGGCGCGGTCATTGGCCGCTATGCCAACCGGATCGCCGCCGGCCGGTTTACATTAAACGGCCAGACCTGTCAACTCGCCTGCAACAATGGTCCCAACCACCTGCACGGCGGCGTAACAGGCCTCCACAACCAGGTATGGGATTGTGTACAGCAAACGGAAAGGGAACTGGTGTTTGAACATACCTCTCCGGATGGTGCGGAAGGATATCCCGGCAACGTAAGTATCCGCGTTGCTTTTCAGCTGAGCGGCAACAGGCTCACCATGCGTTATGAAGCCACCACCGATGCGCCCACCCTTCTCAACCTCACGCACCATCCTTTTTTCAACCTCAGCGGTTGCGGCAGCAGCAACATCGAAGACCAGCAACTGGATCTTGAATGCGATAACTACCTGCCGGTGCGGCCCGACATGATCCCCGAAGGGACGCTCAGGCCGGTGGATGGCACACCTTTCGACTTCCGTGGCGGAGTATCCGTCACCACCCAGCTGCAGCAGGAACACCAACAGCTGCGGCGCGCCGGCGGATTTGATCATACGTTTGTCCGCCGGGGTTATCCTTCGGATGAACCCGGATTGGTGGCCGCGGCCTGGTCGGAACGCACCGGTATCGGTCTGCGCATCCTTACCACCGAGCCGGGCGTGCAGCTTTACACCGGTAACTTTATGGACGGCACCAATGTGGTAAAAAACGGGGCTGCGGATCTGTACCGCTCCGCCTTCTGCCTGGAAACCCAGCATTTCCCGGACAGTCCCAACCAACCGCAATTCCCCCCCGTGGTGCTGAACCCGGGCCAGACCTGGCAATCAACCACTGTATTTGAATTTTTCAACCAAGGAACAACCAACCGCTTATGAGTTATCTGCAGACCATTGATGTCATCATCTTTCTCATCTACTTTGTAATCGTAGCCGCCTACGGCTTTTGGATCTACCGGCAGAAAAAGCGGGCGGTTACCGACACCAAGGAGTTCTTCCTGGCAGAGGGACAGCTCACCTGGTGGGCCATCGGGGCATCGCTGATCGCCTCCAATATTTCGGCCGAGCAGTTCATAGGCATGAGCGGCAACGGCTTCCGGCTGGGTCTGGCCATCGCCTCCTACGAATGGCTGGCCGCCATTTCGCTCATCATTGTGGCCGTGTTCTTTATGCCCATTTACCTGAAGAACCGCATCTTCACCATGCCGCAATTCCTCAGCACCCGTTACAATGAAACAGTGGCGCTCATCATGGCCATCTTCTGGCTCTTCCTGTACGTAACGGTGAATCTCACATCCATCCTATACCTCGGCACCATTGCCATCAACAACCTGGTGGGCGGCACGTATTTCCACGGCATCATGATCGGTCTTGCCCTGTTCTCCCTCATCATCACCATCGGTGGCATGAAGGTGATCGGTTACACCAGCGTGATCCAGGTGATTGTGCTCATCATGGGCGGTTTGGTCACCACCTACGTGGCGCTCACGCTGGTGAGTGAAATGTTTGGGATGGGAACAGATGCGCTGGCGGGCTTCAACCTGCTGCTGCAGAAAGTGCCCGGGCACTTTGACATGATCTTCGACAAGCCGACCGTTGCCTCCACGCAGAAGCAGGTGGACAATTATGTGAGCCTGCCCGGACTGGCCATGCTGGCGGCCGGCCAGTGGATTGCCAACCTCAACTACTGGGGCTGCAACCAGTACATCACCCAGCGGGCCCTCGGTGCCGATCTGCCCACGGCCCGCACCGGCATCCTGTTTTCCGCCTTCCTCAAACTGCTGATGCCCGTGATGGTGGTGCTGCCCGGTATTGCGGCCTACGTGCTGCACCAGAACGGCGAACTGCAGGAGCAGATGATGACTAACGGCGAGTTCCGCGAAGACAATGCCTACGCCGCCATTCTGGGCTTTCTGCCCACGGGCCTGAAGGGCTTAACCCTGGCCGCCCTCACCGCCGCCATCGTGGCCTCGCTGGCAGCCAAGGCCAACAGCATTTCCACCATTTACACGCTCGACATCTACAAGAAATATTTCAACAAAGAAGCTACGGAACAAAAGCAGGTTTGGATGGGGCGCGTGGTAATCGTACTGTCGATACTCTTTGCCATTGTTATCAACTGGAAAGATCTGCTGGGCATCGGCGACCGCGGTGGCTTTGAATTCATCCAGAAGTACACGGGGTATGTGTCACCGGTGATCTTTGCGGTGTTCCTCCTCGGCTTCTTCTGGAAGCGCACCACGGCCCGCGCAGCCCTGGTGGGGATTGTGGTGGGTACCATGCTGTCCATCGTGTTCGACCGGGTGCTGCCGCTCAACGGTCAGTACGATACCTGGCTGTACACCGCTTACCCCGATCACAAGGGTGTGTACACCATTCCCTTCCTGGTGCAGATGGGATGGGTGTTTGTTTTCACCGGCCTGGTGATGATTGTGGCCAGCCTGCTCGATAAGAACCTGGTATCCCGCAGTCACACCATGGAAATTGATCCGAAGATGTTCAGGGTGGAACCGCGTAACCTCATTCTCATCGTCATCATCCTTGTACTGGTGCTGGCGCTGTACATCCGGTTCTGGTAAAGAAGCGGGCGGGTATCTCCAGCGCTTATATAGTGGACTGACTCATTTTTTATAATCAATAGTTAGGTAACGGAGGCTGATTCTTCAGCCTCTTCTCTTTTTGAATACCGGAAGCGGTTGATGAATCGAGTGCAATCAACGATTCCTGCGTTGCCGGCATAGTTTACGGCTGTATGGCTGAGCTTCGTTACGGGTTGTTCAGTTCCATTGCCCGCTGCAACTCGTCCCGCAGCCTTTTTCGCAAGGATGCAGGCTTCTCCACGCGGATGTTGTTGCAAAAGCCGAGCAACTGGCGGATAAATTCTTCGGTGATGCTCACTTCCAGTTCAATGCGTACCTCGTCTGTTCCTTCCTGCAATACCTTTTGGCTGTGGTGAAGGGGATTGATGCGCACAAGACGCGACAGTGCACCGTTGACCTGCAGCACCACTTTCTCTTCGGGCCGGTCGCCCTCCATGATGCCGGTGGAGTATTTGTAAAAATCATCCGGATTAAAATCGCGGCGGTACTGGAACGGGGTGGCCAGGGTGTCCAGCGAGGTGATGCGGTCCAGCGCATAGGTGGTGAAGTTGCTGTACTTGTTGTTCCACCCAATGAGGTACCATTTGTTCCGCACTTCTTTGAGCAGGTAGGGGTCCAGCTGGTGCTCCCGGGTTTCGTTCTTGTACACGTTGTTGTAGAGGAAGCGTACCGGCCGGCGCTCCACGATAGCGGCATACAGCGGCCTGATCCATTCCTTGCCCCGTGTGGTTACAGGCTGCTCAAACTGCACGTACTGGTCCACAACGGGATCGCCCAGGTCGTCTGACAGCGAGAAACGGGTGCTGATCTTTTCAATGGCTTCCTTGAGGTTCGCAAAGACGGGAATGTCGGTGAACAGGGTGAGCACGCCGGCCGCCTCCCGCAGGGCCTGCGAGTCCTGTTCGGTGAGCCCCATGCCGTCGATGCTGTAGTCGGGGTCGTCGTAGTAATACCCCTTGTGCACTTTGTGATAGCGGATCGGTGCGTTGTAGCCCAGCGCCGCGTCTTCCCGCATGGCCAGCAGGTCTTTTTCCACCGATGACACCGAAATGCCTTCGCTCCCTTCGCCAAACAGCTGCTCACTGATCTGCCGGCGGAGGTAGTCCTTGCTGGGGTAACGCCGCATGGGGTTGCGCAGGCAGCGGTCAATGATGCGGTAGCGGATGACGGCGTGTTTGTTGGATGGCATGGGCGTGGAATTTAAAGCGGCAGCAGGCGCAGCAGCCAGTTGATACCGCTGATGAGCAGCAGGGCGATGAGGCCGAGCAACCCGCCTGTCTTGACGAAGTCGGACGTCACCAGGCTGCCCTGGGCATACGCGATGGTGTTGGGGGCCGTGCTCACCGGCAGGGCCATGGCCATGGAGGCGGCCAGCGCAATGGAAAGTCCCACCTGTTGCACATAAAGCGGCCCTGCGGCGGCATTGCTCATCGCCAGCGAGATGCCGATGGGGATGAGCAGGTTGGCCGTGGCGGTATTGGAGATGAAGGTGCTCAGCAGCAGGGTCACCAGCACCAGGATGCTGAGCATGTAGGGACTGTTGCCCGGCAGCAGGGATACAAACACCTGGTCCAGCCCCGTGGCGGTGATGCCCCTGCCCAGCGCGATGCCGCCGGCAATCAGCAGCAGGATGCTCCACTCCAGCGAGTTGATATCGTTTTTGCTGAGCAGCCCGGTAGCGGTGAACGCCACAATGGGGATAAGCGCCACCACGGCTGTAGGCAGTCCGTGCCATTGTTCAGTGAGCCACAGCAGGATGGTGAGGATGAAGATAAAGATGACAAAGCGTCCCCTTCCGTCGATGGGTTTGCGGGGCAGTTCAATGGTGCTGCGGGCGTTGATGGGTTTGTAGCGCCGGTAAAGCAGCTGGTAGCAGATGAAGAGCAACAGCAAAACAAAGGGCAGGGCCAGGGCCACCCATTGCAGGAAGAGCACCGGTTCGCCGGCGCGGCCCAGGGCGCTCACGGCTACGGCGTTGGGCGGTGAGGCGATGGGGGTGCCCATGCCGCCGATGTTGGCCGCGAACGGGATGCTGAGCAGCAGGCCCTTCTGGAAACGCTCTTCGCCGGGCAGCTGGCTGAAGACGGGCACCAGCAGGGTGATCATCATGGTGGCGGTGGCCGTATTGCTCATCCACATCGAAAAGAAAGCGGTGATCACCATCATGCCCATCATCACCCGCGGCGGTGTGTTGCCAAAAAAGCGCAGTACCCAGGAAGCAAGCGCCGCATCCACCCCCCGTTTTACCGCCGCTTTGGCGAGGATGAAACCACCGAGGAAGAGCACAATGATGGGGTCCGACAGGGGTTCCAGGAAAAAGGTAAAGGCGGGGTTATTACCCTGCTCAAAGCCCAACCCGTTCCAGCTGCCGGGATTGGCCAGCAGCAATACTTCCAGTCCCATGATGAGCAGCGCCGTGGCAAAAAGGGGCAGGGCTTCGGTCATCCACAGCAGGCAGGCGAGGGTAAAGATGCCGGCCATCCAGCCCGCTTCGTTGCGCAGTCCGGGCGATTGCACCGTCTGCCAGGTGACGAGAGCAGCCACACTGAGGCAGATGAGAAAGAGGCTGAGGATGCGGGTGTTGACCCGGGGATTGACGCCGCTCTCTTTGTCGTAACCATAAATATAGTCGAGCCCTTCTTCCAGCTTGCGGGCCGGCCAGGTGCCAATGAAGAATACACCCTTGGCCAGTTCGCCAGCCTGTTGCTGTGCCCGGGTGAGTGCCCGTTTGTAACGAAACTGCATGCGGTAGCGGTTGGTTCCGGTAAAATTATTGCTTGCGGCGCAAAGGCGGCCGGTTTAGCGGAGAAAGAAAAGCGGTTTACTGAATTTCCATTTCAATCAGCACTTCGGTTTGCGGATCGAGCTGGAACAGTTCGGGGCGGATGGTGAGGCGGTGAAAGCCTTCCTTGATCAGGTGCGGGAGGCGGCCCACCTGCTCCAGCAGGTTGTGGGTGATGAAGGAGGTGGAGTCGTTGGGCGACTTGAAGGAATAGATGTTGTACGAGTGGCGGTTGTTCTGCAGCAGCAACTGCAGGCCGGCCAGCGGATGCGAACTTACCGGTCGGTTGCTCTGGGCCTTAAGCAGGCGCAGCCGTTTAAACGGAGAATCCTGTTCGATGCAGATTTCCTGTTGGGTGGCGTTCAGCAGATAGGTTCGTGTCATGTGCATATGACAGTGAAATTAATGCCAAACGCGGCATGGGCGTCGAAAGAAATTGTTACATTTTATCCACGAAGGCGTTCGGGGTCTTGTACGCACTTGCACAATCCGGGCGCAATCCTTATATTCTTCAATTGCGGTATGGTTTCAGAACAGGTGCCGGAGGCCGGCTTTCATCTCCGTTGCCATCTCCCCGAAAACAGGGTCGAGCTCCGCCTTTTCTTCCAGCAGCAGGGCCACCGAGGTGTAGTACCATTGCTGCAGGGCTTTCGGTGCGTTGAACCGCAGCCAGAGGGCTTCGCCCACCAGCGCATGGTCGGTCACCAGCGAATGCAGGTTGTCGAGCTTGTCGGCCCCGCTCACCAGCAGTTGTTCGTAGCTGGCGTCGTGCCGCAGGAAATGCAGGGTCTGTTCCTTGCGTTGCTGCCAGGTGGCTGCTTTGTTGAGCGCTTTCTTTTCCAGCTTCTCCAGTTCGGTGGCGCCGGCCACGATGGTGGCCACCCGGGTGCCAAACCCATCGGTTACCTGCCCCAGGGTGGCGTCGGTGTCTTCCACCACATCGTGCAGCAGGGCGGCTGCCAGGATCTCGTCGTCGTATTCGCGGCGGGCCAGCCAGGCGCAGACGTTGAGGAGGTGCGACAGGTAGGGGATGCGGGTGCCTTTGCGGAACTGGTGACCGTGGTGGTGGGCGGCGAAGCGGAGGGCGGCTGCTACGAGTGACATAAGCGGGGAATTGGGGTGGGCAATCGTTACGGTAAGGTACGAAAGGAGCCGGACTTTTACGGCCGGCTGCTTGCCGGAGATGTTATTACCTTTATTGCCTTATGCTTATAAAGAAACAACTGATCATCTGCTGCTGCCTGTTGGGGCTGGCTGCCGGCGACCTGCGTGCCGGGCCGATGAGGGATACCCTGTTGCCGCCATCGGTTCATCACTTTAACGGGGTGGTATTGCTGGCCGATTCCGGAAAGGTGTGGTATGAGAAAGCCAGCGGTTACCGCGACTACCGCACGGGTGAACCCCTGCAGGCGACCGACGTGTTTGAGCTGGCCTCCGTAACCAAACAATTTACGGCCATGGTGATCCTGCTGCTGAAGGAAGAGGGGTTGCTGCAGCTCGATGATCCCATTGAAAAATATGTGACCGTTCCCTGGAAGGGCATCGCCATCCGCCATTTGCTCACCCATACATCGGGACTGCCCGATTACCAGGCGCTGATGGACCGGTACTGGGACAAAACAAAAGTGGCGGGGAATGAAGACATCCTCGCGTATCTCAACCGCTTCGTACCGCCGGTTCGGTTTGCGCCGGGTGAGAAGTATGAGTACAGCAACACGGGTTATGTACTGCTGGCGAGTATTGCGGAGAAAGCAGCGGGAAAAGATTTCATTGCGCTTTCGCGGGAGCGGATTTTTGTGCCGCTGGGGATGACGGATACCGACATCCGCACCGTGCCCGAACGGCGGCAACATCCCCGCCTGGCAAAAGGGCATATCTATGTGAAGGAGCGGCAGCTGCACCTGCCGGCCGATTCCTTTCCCTCCAGCAACTACACTCTCTGGCTGGGCAACCGCAAGGGGCCCGGGCGCATCAGCTCCACGCTACAGGACCTGCTCAAATGGGACCAGGCGTTGTACAGCAACCGGCTGGTGAGCGCTGCTACCCTGGCCGAAGCTTTTTCGCCCATGCACTTGAACGACGGGAGTCTGTCGCCTTACGGATTTGGCTGGGACCTGGAAGCCCATCCCGTACTGGGGCGGATCGTGCGGCACAACGGTGATAACCCCGGGTATAAGACACAGATCATCCGCTGCCTGGATACGCGGCAGACCATTATTATTTTATGCAACAACGCCTTCGACAAGTTTGACGTGTTTGTACGGGAAATTCTTAATACGGTGGCGTATGCATACAGGCAGAAACGGGGGGATAAGTTGTAAGTGATAAATTGTGAGCGATGAGTGGGGAGATTTCGTTTATGCTTTAATTCACCACATCAGTCCGGCTGCCCGCATTCCGAAAACAGGGTGCAGGAACAAGTATCCATTGTTTACGGAAAAGTCTCCTCGGAATCTGCGATCGGTAGCTGCAACAATGGCGGGCAGTCTTCTTTAAAACGGCAGTGGCTCATCACTTCCGTCTGCCGGCGGGAGATCGTGGTACACATCAGCGTTGCTGCCACCCGCCACCTGTACCTTCCAGGCCTTTACATCGGTGTACCAGCGGCCGTTATATTCGCGGCTTTCCACATCAAAGTCAATGGTGAGCATCGTGCCCGGTTTCAGCAGGGCGGAGTCAATTTTATCGCCCCAGATGGAGATGCATACTTTTTTGGGGAAGTTGCCATCGGTTTCCACGATGATGTCTTGTTTTTTCCAGGGGCCGTTTTTGCCGCTGCCCGTCTGCAGGGGCAGGAGTTGATAGAGTTTGGCGGTCAGTTGCATGTGGCAGGGTTTGAAAGGCGAAGCTACAGGATTTCGGGCGGATCGGAGAGTTCCACCAGCAGTTGGATCCATTCACCCGGCATCAGGTCGCCGGAATGCGAGGTGATGTACATTTCCCGGAACCCCTGTTCCCGCAGCACGTCGAGGAACTCCAGTGAGCGGGGATGGTGCGGCAGCCGCGAATAGGAGGGTTGCTCAAAAACGGGCAGGCCGCTGCAGATAAGCGTTTCGGGGGTCAGCTCCCGGCGGATGTCCTGCCAGGACAGGTCAAAGTCGAGCCGCCTGTTGGGCACATGCAGGTGGCGGCGGATGATGGTGGCCTGCAGGGTCTTCTTGGGGGTGAGGATGCGCAGGTCGGGGTGGCTGTGGCTGAGTTGCACGAAGATGAGCATGGCGATGAATTTTCGTCAAAACTAGTTGGGCAGATCGCCGTGTATTTGCGGAGGGGATTCTTTTTGTGCCATTTGCAGATTCACAGCTGGCAAGCGTCCCCCCGTCCTGACGCAAGGGTCCCGCTTGTGCCACTTACAGTTCGTTGGTATAGATTGGCTGCTGCAAAAAACAAACAGCACAAAACATTAACAACTGTTATTTGCGGCAAGCATCAGGCGGTTGTATTTTAGTTGCTTCAACACAACCCCTTTATTGGTGCACATATTTGAAACAGCAAAACCCCTCCATACAACCATTGCCCGGTATGTGCAATACTACTACCTTGAAATCAACGAAGCCAATACCGGCCGTGAATTTTCCTGCTTTCCGCATTACAATAATTCCATCTCCCTCTACCGCTCACATAGCAAAAAAGTTCATACGATTTCATTCGTATGTAAGGGTACGCCTCTTCAAATTTTTACGCCGGTACGTCAGCAGGTACTTACCATCAAACAAATGGGACCTATCCACCGGGTGGTATTGGTGTTTCATCCGCTGGGCATACAGCAGTTCTATAAAAATCTGGCATTCACCAAGTTGATGGATGATTACGGATTTTTTTCCGGAGATGAGCTGCAGCAATTATTTGAAGCCGGCAATATCCATACAATCACAGACTTACTCGATCAATACCTGCTCAAGCGATTTGAGTATCAAGAAAATAAGGTGCTGGAAAAAGCTATCGCATATATACACGAACGGGCACAAATGTTTTCGGTTGAAAACCTGGCACAGGAGCTTGCCGTTAGCAGACGGCATATCAACCGGCTGTTTCAGCAACAGCTCGGCGTATCGGTTAAAAAATTTCAGGAAATTGTTTTGTTCCGCCAGGTACTGGAGCAGAAACTCTTTCAAAATGCCGAACAAAACTTTACCTCCCTCACTTATGAAATGAATTTGTGCGACCCCTCGCACTTAAATAAGCTGTTTGCAAAGTTCACCCGTATTCCCCCCAAACAGTTTGTAAATAAAGGCACCCACCTGGGGCAGGAAGATACCTTCTGGCACATCAACTGAGCCATGTCCCATTTGTACAATTTATTGCGGACCCGCCTTTCTATTTTTGTTGCAGTTGATACAAATGATTCCAAGATGAAGATTATTTTCGCCCTGCTCGCATCCTGCTTCTTTCTCCTTGCAACTGCCCAGCAAAAAACCACTCTGCGGGTTACGACACCACCGGGTACCGATGCCGTGTATGTTACAGGCAACCAGGAAGCGCTGGGAAACTGGCAACCCGATAAAATAAAATTGCAGCAAATTTCGGATACGGAATGGGAGATAGCGCTTGCACTAAACTTTCCCGCCGAATTCAAATTCACCCGGGGCAGCTGGCAAACTGAAGGATACCGGGTACCCTTTTGGGAAGAAAATAAAAATATCCGTATTACACATCCCGTTGCAGAACAGGTGCATATAAAAATTACAAGTTGGAACGACCGTAAGGACGGAGAGGAACGCTTTTCTTTTCCTGTACGCATACAACAACACTACTCAACTGTTTTTAATGCCCAACGCACCATCGCCGTTTCGTTACCCAAAAACTATAATACGGCCACCAACTACCCGGTGGTATATGTATTGGATGCACCGGGGCTCTTGAAACCCTTTGTGCTGAGCCTGGATTTGCTGTCGGAAAAATTCATCGGCAGTGATGGGATTGACTATGGCCGCGATAATATTCCCGAAGTAATTACAGTAGGTGTTTTTCATACCGACCGGGGTTATGAAACCAAACCCAAATTCAATTACACAACCGACTCCACGTTGCTGCTTGAAGGCGCTGAGAAATTACGGCAGTATTTGTTTTACGAACTGGTTCCCTACATCAATCAGCAATATGCCACTACGGCCTACCAGGCAATTGTAGGTCATTCCAATACCGGACATTTTGTATTGAACCTGCCCTTATACAGCGATAATCCATTCAAGGGCATTGTTTCTTTTTCGGTTAACACAGAGTCGGATTATTTTGTACAGAAGGTAAGCAACTTCCTGCGCCAGGCACCCGAACAAATTTTCATCGGTTATGGTACGCTCGACAATGGCTTCAATGAGCTGGGCGAATTATTAGCTGCTGATTTGCAGAACAAGCGATTCGTCAACACGAATCTGTCGGTACAATCTTTTGAAGCCTCGCATAACCAGTTGCCCGTACTGGCTGCCAGCACAGCTGCCAAACACCTGTTCCGCTTCTATAAAAACCACACAAATTTTATGGACGCAAGTGCAGCGTCATCTTTTTCGGTGGCCGGGTATTTTGATGCGTATGTGGAAGCCAATAAACTTTACGGCATCGACCTCAACATTACAACTGACGACCTTTTTACCGTAGCAGAAATTGCAATGAAGGCAAAAAAGATCCACTTGTTCAGAGAGGTGATTCAATATTCCAGCCAACAGAAACAACGTATTTTAAACCACTTGATTTTTTGGATGGCTACAGAAATCAACGACCAGCAAACAGCAGACAGCATTGTGCAGCTGTTGCTCACCGCTCCCAGCGAAGAAGATATCTATCTAACCCACGCCAACCTTCCGCAATACGACAATTATCTATGTAACGTGAAAAGATCGCCGGCAACTCTCCTGCGTCTGGCCGAACATATGTTCCGGAGTACAAAGCAATTTCAACTGGAGTTTGCGTATTTCTTTGCACGGACTGCCTATACCCATAGCCTGGAGTTGAAAGCCGCCCGGAAATATCTTGATTATTGCAAGAAGAACTTCCGGGAGAATCGAATTTTTACCAGGGAAGATTTGAATAGGTTGGACCAGAGAAAATAAGGTTCGCCATTCAGACCTGTCAGTTCTGCCGGTCGGCGCTGCGGGGCTGCAAGCCTTACAGGTCTTGAACGAAATTTCGTTTACTCATCTGGCCAAGCGTCCTGCTTGTGCCACAGTGCTATTATCCCTCCGGTGGGGGAGAAAGCTTCTCGTAGTCTGTCTTATCTTTAATGGCGTTTTTACAGTTGGGCTCGAGGTTATTATGGGAGAAAGAACAATTGCAGCAATGGAATTGCGTGCAAATCCAAAAGCTTTTTCAATCACGTTGCTTCAGGAAGAAGGGATGGTTGCCCTTTGTAATATTTTTTATTTTAAAATCAGCCCGCTTCTGTCTTTTACAAAAATGTTACGCCTTCCCAGATACGGCTTCACCTGGCAATCGTTGCTGTTATAATGGAGTTATCAGGACGGCACGAACTTTGCGGTCCATATTGATGAAAATGAACCTGCACGTGTGTCCCGCTGAAAGATTTACCGGTTCTTTTTCAACCAAATCGCAAGGAGAGCCGTTTGAAGTCTGTTGCTGTACAGAAGCGCTCTTGTTTTAACATTAAAAATTGACACTATGCAGATGTTCCGGCAAATTATGTACGCTTCATTTATTTTGCTGGCCGCCTGTTCGCGTGACAGAGGGGCCAACCCCACACAACCCCCGGTTGTAACCCCACCGCTGACTGGTACGCCGGAGCTGACCACCACCACCCTGCTCACCAACCAGGGAATTATCTGGGGCTTCGATGTGCTACCCGATGGCAACCTGTTGTATTCGCAGAAGGCAGGTACGCTGCGGTTGTTCGACACGGCTACACGCAGCAACACACCCCTCACCGGTTTGCCCACCAACATTTCCTCCTCCGGGCAGGGGGGATGGCTGGATGTGGCCGTTTCGCCGGATTTCTCCACGAGCCGGCAGGTGTTTGTAACCTACGCAACAACGGGGGGCTTTCTTTCGCTGGCACGTTTTACGTTGAATGGCACGGCCGCTGCCAACTGGCAGATACTGCATACCACCGAATCGGCTTCCACCTGGAATGGTCATTTTGGAAGCCGCCTTGCGTTTGGAGCAGACGGCAAGTTGTACTGGAGTGTGGGGGAAGGCGGCGGCGGATCGATGGGTGGTCCCTCCAGTCCGCATCAGAACAGCCAGCGCCTCAATACCCTGTGGGGTAAAATTCACCGGATGAATCCCGATGGAACGGTGCCGGCCGATAACCCCTTGCTGCCCGGCCAAACGGCCCGCTCCACCATTTACAGTTATGGCATCCGCAACCCGCAGGGCATGGCTTTTGAACCAGGCAGCGGGCGGCTGTTTGCCAGCGATCATGGTCCCAGCGGGGGCTGTGAACTCAACCGGATTGAAGCGGGCCATAATTACGGCTGGCCCTTGTACAGCACCGGCATTAACTACAACGGTACCACCATCAGCAGCGGGCATAACGCGCCAGGCATTACGCCGCCGCTGAAGAGCTGGACGCCGGCGCTGGCTCCATCCGGACTCACTTTCATCAATCATCCTTCCTTCCGCGACTGGAACGGCAACCTGCTCGTGGGCAGCCTGGGCCGCCGCCATCTTTTAATGATCAGCATGGCCAATGGTGTGCCCGGCGCAGAAACCATTCTGCTCGCCAATATTGGACGCGTACGTCATGCAAAGATGGGTCCTGCCGGCAACTTGTATGTGAGTGTGGAAGATGGAGGGCGGTTGCTGCTGCTGACAGCCCGGTAATTCATCGGTGGAGTAAAAAAGTTATCGCCATTTACTTCAGGCCTGCGCAATGCTGCGGATCATGCCCCGGAATATAAAACCATGAAAAGGAAGTACCGTATACCAATACAGTCTTCCCAAAAGACCCAGGGGCCTGAATGTAGCTGTTTGGGTAAGCAGGTTGTTTTCATCTATTTTAAATTCCAGCCAGGCTTCACCCGGCAGTTTCATTTCGGCGTATAACAGCAATCGCTTTTCGTCTTTGTCGGCCAGCAGTACCCGCCAGAAATCAAGTGCGTCACCCGCTTCAATATCCGAATCACTTTTTCGCCCTCTTCTCATCCCAACTCCTCCGGCTATCTGGTCTAAGAGCCCCCTTGCTTCCCACAGCCAGTTGCCATAGTACCATCCGGTTTTTCCGCCAATGGACCAGATTTTTTGCAGGGAGACCCCCGGGTTTTTCAACGAAGCGGTTCGTACGTCCTTGTAACAGCCGTTCACCGGAACTTCAATCAGCTTCGGTAAGCCTGCAAGCAGCAGGTTGCTGGATTGGGCGTCTTTCCAGCTGGACACCACCTGGTTTTGTTCGATTTTATCAAACGCCATTCTTATTGAAGTGTCGTAATCAATGAGACGGATACCCAGGAGCTCTACCAGGTTGTTGGGTTGGCACACGACTTCCGTTTTCATGCTGTTTACCAGGTTCTTTGCCAGGGCGTAGGAGGTGGACGTAACAAAATATAACCAGTAAGACGACAGCCGGGGCGTCATAACCGGAACAATGGCGATGTACCGTTTTAGTCCGCGGATTTTTGCATACCGCAGCAGCATTTCTTTGTAGCTTAACACATCCGGCCCCCCGATGTCATAACTTTTATTATAGGTTTCTGTTTTACCCAGCACACCCGTTAAAAACTCCAATACATTGCGGATGGCAATGGGCTGACACTTTGTATTGAGCCAGCGGGGTGTAATCATGACCGGCAGTTTTTCCACCAGGTCGCGAATGATTTCGAAGGAGGCGCTTCCCGATCCCACAATGATGCCGGCTTTGAGGGTGGTGAGCGCATAGGATGCGCCCGACAGGATCGTTTCCACGTTTTTCCGCGACGATAAATGTTTCGACAGTTTGTCGGCGTTGCTGATGCCGCTCAGGTAGATGACCTGTTTTGCCTTCGTTTGGACGATGCAATCCCTGAAGTTGGAAGCACACTGTTCCTCCATGTTTTCAAAGTCGCCGCTTTGTGCCGACATCGAATGAATGAGGTAATAGGCTACATCCAGGTCAGCCGGTACGTTGTGCAGCGTTTCCCGCTTTAAAAAGTCGGCTTCTATTACCGACAGGTTGGGCGTGGCGTAGTTTTTGGTGTTGAACCGCTTCCTGTCTCTTACACAGCAGACCACTTCATGCCCGTTTTCCAGCAGGATGGGCAGTAATCGTTTGGCAATGTATCCGGTTACACCGGTGAGAAGAATTTTCATCCAGGTAAAAGTTGAAAAGCAAGGGCGGACTGCAGTCCGTTTGTTGTTTCAGCTTAAAATGTAAACATTTTTTCAATCCCGGCAACATCTCAGGGGCTGTTTTCGGTGGCCTGGATACAGCGCCTGCTGCCCTGCACAAGCCAATCATTTTTTTTACCCAGTGAAATGGATGCAGCAGGGATTGTTCCGGTAATTGTCTCTCCTGCCATTTCCGGCAGGGGCCGGGGCGCTGGGCAGACTGTTGTAGCTGAACGGGCCGGCGTTGCATGAACGACGTAAACGGAAAGATCGTTTGTGGTATTGAAAATCAGTTACCGGTTGAGGTTCAAAAAACTCATTTTATTTTATATTTACCCGTTTTAGCAACTGCTGCTATTGACTAACGGAACTAATTGATATAAAATTGTAAACCATGCTCGTCCTGTCCGTTTTTGCATATTTTCTGATCAATGTGGGTATAGGCTTTTGGGCGAAGCGGCGGGTGGCGAATACCCGCGACTTTTTGAGTACCGGCAGGCACCTGCATCCCGCCGTCAATACGGCGGCTTTCTTCGCCCTCTGGTTTGGGAGTGAAACGCTTTTTGGCGCCAGCTCCCGCTTTGTGAATGAGGGCGTACAGGGCATTATTGAAGATCCGTTGGGCGGGGCACTTTGCCTGGTATTGGTGGGGCTGGTGTTTGCCCGTAAGCTGTACCGGGAAAATGTTCTGACGCTGGGTGATATTTTTAAGAACCGCTTCGGTCCGTTGGTGGAGCAGGTAAGTGCCGCCTTAATGGCCCTCAGCTTTTTTGGATACACGGGTGCGCAAATTGTGGCGCTTGGTATTGTAATGGAAAGCATTCTGGAAGTACCCTTTGTGTATGGCATGATCATCAGCAGCGGTATTGTGATACTGTACACATTTTTAGGCGGCATGTGGGCGGTTTCGCTTACCGATTTCATACAGGGCATCATGATTGTGGCGGGACTGATGGTACTTGCCTACCTAACCTGGCAAGGGAGCGGGGGCATTGGGGAGGTGTGGAACAGCGTACCGCCGGCACACAAAAAAATGATTCCCGAAGCGGATCTGGTTTCCCGGGTAAACTGGCTGGCCGCCTGGATGGTGCTGGGTGTGGGCAGTATTTTTTCGCAGGATGTTTTTCAGCGGGTAAACTCTGCCCGCAGCGAAAAAGCGGCTGTCTGGAGTTCTATATTGGGCGGATTTTTTTATTTGCTCCTTTCTTTTTTGCCCATATTCATCGTTGCGGCTGCTGCTATGCACAACGACTGGCGTACGTTGGGCGCAGGCGAGTCGGCGTTGTCTGTTATCGTAAAAGAACAGATGCCCGTTGGGGTACAGGCACTCTTCTTTGGAGCCGTTTTGTCGGCTGTGATGAGCACCTGTTCAGGGGCTTTGCTGGCGCCTGCCGGGTTGATTTCCGAAAACCTGATTAAACCCCATTGGAAAGCTATGCGTGAAACTCCCCGGACGGAATTGTGGGTCACCAAACTGACTGTTGTTTTTTGCGGGTTGGCAGGCTTGGGCATTGCACTGTACAGGCAGGATATTTTTCAATTGGTGTCAGAGTCAAGCATCATTGGTTTGGTATCTATAGCGGCGCCTTTAACCGCTGTTTTGTTTTTTTCGTATAAATCGAAAGAAGGCGTGTTGGCTTCCATGACAGGCGGTCTTTTGGTTTGGTTCCTGTGCGAATATGTATGGCACACGCCCGTGGCGGCACTGGTGCCGGGCCTGCTGGCCTCCCTCCTGTTGCTGCTGGTGGTTCCTTATTTGCGGTTGGGCAAGAATAAGAACAAAGGTTGAAAACGTGATGCAATGGCAAATATTGGATAATCCCCTCCTGTATTCCGAAGCAGGTTTTAAGGCAGAATCAGGATTTTATAGATGCGAATAGACGTTGGTTGAAAATCCAGTCGCAGCCCCTGCATCATCATCTGTTGCCTGCTCCCGGCAACCGGTGAAAGCGAAGGGTAGCTGGCGTCTCCTTATCATTTTTCCCTCATCGTATAGGATTTCAATTGTACGAGCAGTGTCTTTTTTATACCCGGCTTCAGCAGGGTATCGCGGAGCATCAGCCTTTCTGCCCATGGTAGTTTTACATTACCCCTTCCGTTTCAGGGCGTCTTGTTTAAACAGATAGAATTCGCAGAATATCAGTTGGAGCGGCCGCCGGGCTGCTGTACTCCGGGCGCTGCCGGCATTGTGCCTCTCCAGGTGCTTTACCAGGCTTGCTGAATAGCCGATGTAAAGCAAATGATCTTTCTGGCTGAACGGAATGTAAACCGGGTAAGGGAGATGCATTTTCATGCTTAAGAGGTGTTAGGTTGCGGAAGTGAGGATAAAAAATCCGAAGCAGACCTCGTACCCCGGTCGCTTCGGGCCACAGAGAAGTAGAAAAGCCCGGGGGCTGATTTTTTTAAAGAGTGAGTTCTGAAGGAGAGGACAGGAAATAAAAGAGCCCGGGATTTTCATACCCCGGGCTTTTCTACTTCTCTGTGGTGTGGGCCGGGATCGAACCGGCGACACAAGGATTTTCAGTCCTTTGCTCTACCAACTGAGCTACCGCACCATCCTGAAACCCGCCGCTCCGGTACTGGAAGCGTACCTTCCCGGCTGGCTTCGGGGTTGCAAATATAGCGGTTCATTCCGTATTTCGGAAAAGTTTCGGCGTTTTTGTGCGGGCGGGGAGCCTCCTCATGGGTGTTCTGCCGCCCACGGGCTGCGGGATTGAAGCGGAAAGCTCCGGCGCAGAATGGGCTGTTGCGGGAGGGGCGCCGGACTTGCAGCGGAAAGCCCGGACGATCGTCCGGACCTGCACAGCCGATCACAGCCCCCTGCCATCACAGCCCGTACTCGCTCAGGAATTTGATGCGCATGATCTTCAGCTGTTCCCAGCTGTAGTTGCTGTCTTCCAGCTCCTGCTGCGCCACTTTCAGATCGCTGGTGCTGCAGCTCTTGAAATAGTCAATGATCTCTTCCTGCTCGTATTCATCCAACCACTCGTCCACCGCGTAATTCAGCTGCAGCTTGGTGCCGCTGGCGGCGATGGTCTCCATCTCCTCCAGCATTTCATCCATGCGCCAGCCTTTGTTTTTGGCAATGGTCTCCAGCGGTATGCGCTTATCTATGTTCTGGATCAGGTACACTTTGTTGCCGCTCTTGTTCACCACGCTTTTCATCACAAACTCATCAGGCTTCACCACATCGTTCTCTTCCACGTAGGCCGCAATGAGCTCCACAAAGGGTTTGCCGTACCGGACGGCCTTGCCCTTGCTCACGCCCTGGCATTTTTCCAGTTCTTCCAGGGTGGTGGGGTAGAGGATGGACATGTCCTGCAACGAGTTCTCCAGGAAGATGACAAACGGCGGCAGCCCTTTCTTGCGGGCTTCTTTCTGCCGCAGGTCCCGGAGCAGCTCAAAGAGCCGTTCGTCGGCCGCAGCAGCGCCACCGCCACCGGTATCGGTACCTTCTTCATCGTCTTCGTTGGCGTCTTCGTACAGGTTATTGAGCACAATTTTAAAAGAGGCCGGCTTTTTCAGAAAAGCCTCGCCGGCTTTGGTGAGCTTCAGTAAGCCGTATTCTTCTATATCCTTCTTCAGCAATCCATGCAGCAACAGCTGGCGGATCAGTGAGTTCCAGAAATGTTCGGGCTGCTCCCTGCCCGCCCCAAACAGCGGGAGTTGCTCGTGCCGGTACATCTTGATCTGTGGGGTGAGCCGCCCGGTGAGCACCGGCATCACATAATCGGTGGGGAACCGCTCATCAAGCGCCTTCACAATTTTGAGCACGGTAACGGCACCGGCTTTGGCTTCCACTTTTTCTTTGGGGTGCAGGCAGTTGTCGCAATTGCCGCAGTTTTCCTGCTCATATTTTTCACCGAAATAGTGCAGGAGTATTTTGCGCCGGCATACGCTGCTTTCGGCAAAAGCCACGGTTTCCTGGATCAGCTGGGCCCCTACTTCGCGTTCACTCAGCGGCTTGTCCCGCATGAGGTGCTCCAGCTTGCTCACATCTTTGTGCGAGTAGTAGAGGATGCACTTTCCTTCCATGCCGTCGCGGCCGGCACGCCCCGTTTCCTGGTAATAGTTCTCGATGCTCTTGGGGATGTTGTAGTGGATCACAAAGCGGATGTCGGGCTTGTCGATGCCCATCCCAAAGGCGATGGTGGCTACGATCACCTGTACGTTTTCATTGAGAAAAAGATCCTGCCGCCCGGAACGGAGCTTGCTGTCGAGCCCTGCGTGGTACGCCACGGCCTTGATGCCATTGGCCATGAGCATATCGGCCAGCTCCTCGGTGGTCTTGCGGTTGAGGGTGTAGATGATGCCGCTCTTGCCTTTGTTCTGGGAAATAAAGCGGACAATGCTCTTGATGGTCTGCTCTTTCTTCACCTTGGGCTGGATCTCGTAGTAGAGGTTGCCCCGGTTGAAGGAAGAGATGAAAATGTCGGGGTTGCGAAGTCCCAGGTTCTTCACAATATCACTTTGCACCTTGGGCGTGGCGGTGGCGGTGAGGGCGATGACCGGCACGTCAGGACTGATCTGGTCCATCATCTCCCGCAGCCGCCGGTATTCGGGGCGGAAGTCGTGGCCCCACTCCGAGATACAGTGTGCTTCATCCACTGCGAAGAACGAAATGGTGAGATCAGAGAAAAACTCGATGTTTTCTTCTTTGGTGAGGGTTTCCGGCGCCACGTACAGCATCTTGGTGCGCCCGCTGAGCAGGTCGTCGTGCACTTCCCGGATCTCTTTCCTGGTAAGGGTGGAGTTAAGAAAATGCGCCACATCGTCTTTGCTGCTGTAGCTCCGCACCAGGTCAACCTGGTTCTTCATGAGGGCAATGAGCGGGCTTACAATAATAGCCACTCCTTCGCTCACCAGGGCCGGCAGTTGGTAGCAGAGGCTTTTGCCGCCGCCGGTGGGCATGATAACAAACGTATCCTTGCCCGCCAGCAGGTTGCGGATCACTTTTTCCTGGGTGCCTTTGAAGGCATCGAACCCGAAATGTTCCTGGAGGGCCGCTGTGAGGTCTGTTTTGCCGGGGGATGCCGGCTTTATTTTACCGTTGCCGTTGGTCCGGGTGACTGCTTTTCTGGCTTCTGTTTTTAATTTGCTGGTTACCGCCGGCTTGACAGCCGCTTTTTTCTTTACACTTGTTCGCATCTCAATAATCCTTCCCGCAATGGTTTTTTATGATTGGATGATTCAGCAGGACCGGGAGTTGACAGCCGTTGTAAACACAACCGGCCGGGTCCTTTTCTGAAAGGGCGACGAAATTACTCCATTTACGTCTTTTTTTTGCTTCATAAACGTCAAATTGCTGCTAAATTCGGCCCGATCTATAAGGTACGTCTATTTTTCGGGAATTGTCAAGGCCCGGGTTGAATTTTGATGAGCGGTTGGGCGGGATTTCTGTTCTTTTGCAGTAGGTTTGCCCTTCATGGAACCCCGCAACCCGTCGCTCGACGCCGCCCGTCGCACCATCCTGCTGGAAGCCGATGCCCTGCAACAGGTGGCCCGGCAGCTCACGCCCGATTTCGACCGGGTGCTCGACACGGTGCTGCAGGCCCCGGGCCGGCTGATCGTGAGCGGGATCGGCAAGAGCGCCCTGGTGGCGCAGAAAATCGTGGCCACCCTCAACTCTACCGGAACCCCCGCCGTATTCCTGCATGCCGCCGACGCCATCCACGGCGACCTGGGCATGATCCTCTCGCACGACGTGGTGCTCATTCTAAGCAAGAGCGGCGATACGCCCGAGATAAAAGTCCTGGCGCAGCTGGTGAAAAGCTTCGGCAATCCCCTCATCGCCCTGGTGGGTAATACCGGTTCTTACCTGGCCCTGCAGGCCGATTTTGTGCTCAACACTACGGTGAGCCAGGAAGCCTGCCCCAACAACCTGGCCCCCACCGCCAGCACCACCGCCCAGATGGTAATGGGTGATGCACTCGCCGTAGCCCTGATGGAGCGCCGCGGATTCAGCAGTGCCGACTTCGCCCGGGTGCACCCCGGCGGCGCACTGGGAAAAAAACTCTACCTCCGGGTGGCCGACCTTTACATCCAGAACGAAAAGCCGTTGGTACAGGAAGACACACCGCTGCGGGACGTGATAATGGAGATCTCCGCCAAACGACTGGGAATGACAGCCGTACTGGATGCGCAAAGCCGGCTGGCGGGTATCATCACCGACGGTGACCTGCGCCGCATGCTGGAACGGCAGGAGTCTTTTGCCGGCGTTACGGCGGCCGCCATCATGACCCGCAACCCCCGCACCATCGCGACCGAAGCGCTGGCCATTGACGCACTGGAACTGATGCGGAAAAATAATATTACCCAGTTGCCCGTTCTCAGGGAAGACAATTATGCAGGTGTTATACATTTGCACGACTTAATCAAAGAAGGACTGATCTGAGGTTTCCCGAGCAGGTCGTCCGCCAAAACCCCCACATGAATCAAAATCATTACGTTGCCATAATGGCCGGCGGCATCGGCAGCCGGTTCTGGCCTATGAGCCGCACCGCCTACCCCAAGCAGTTCCTCGACATCCTCCATACCGGCCGCACGCTCATCCAGGGAACTTATGACCGGTACCGCCAGTTCATACCCGGCGAAAACATCTTTGTGGTTACCTCGGCCGAATATGCCGGCATTGTACAGGAGCAGTTGCCCGATCTGCCGGCAGATAACATCCTCAGCGAACCCAGCCGTAAGAACACGGCCCCCTGTGTTGCCTACATTGCCCACAAACTGCAGCAACGCAACCCCGATGCCCTGCTCATCTGCGCCCCCGCCGACCATCTCATTCTCGACGCCCCGGCCTTCACCAAGGTCTGCCTCGATGCCTTTGCTTTTGTAGGCCACATCAACGCGCTGGTAACCCTGGGCATCAAGCCCACTTATGCCAACACGGGCTATGGCTACATCCAGCACGAAACCCTGCCGGTGGCGGATAATATTTACCAGGTGAAGACCTTCACCGAAAAACCCAACCTTGAACTCGCCCGCACTTTTTTGGCCAGCGGCGACTTCCTCTGGAATGCGGGCATCTTTGTGTGGAAGGTGAAAAACATCCTCGCGGCCTTTGAGGCCTTTCTACCCGAGATGAACGAAGTGTTTGTGGCGGAACAGGCCCATTTCAACACCCCGCAGGAACGGGAGGCCGTGGAGCGCATCTACCCCCAGTGCACCAACATTTCCATTGACTACGGCATTATGGAGAAGGCCGATAACGTGTACGTCTTGCCGTCAAGCTTCGGATGGAGCGACCTGGGCACCTGGAACAGTGCCTGGGAAAACATGGAAAAGGATTATTTCGGTAATGCCGTGGCCGGCCGTAACGTGATGATCATTGACGCCACCAAAAACGTGGTGCACGCACCCGATAACAAACTGCTGCTGCTGCAGGGCCTCGATGATTTTATTGTGGTGGACACCCCCGATGTGCTGCTCATCTGCAAAAAAGAAAAAGAGCAGGAGATCAAAGACTATGTGGCCGAGGTGAAGCGGAACAAGGGAGATAAGTTTCTGTAAAGGTTGCTGGTCTCAGTTTGTTCTGTTTTTTCATCCGTGGCATTCCCCGCCTGCCCTGGGGTCTCCTGCAAGCCCCCCGGGGAGGTTAGCGGAAATCCTTTGCGGCTTTGCGTGAAACCTGCCTCCGGCAGGCAGGCCCTGGCGCAGAGAAAGGAGAAACGGAGGTTCTGTCAAGGATTGAATGAATGACTGACTGAATGATTGAACAGGGCTGCATTCCCGCTGCAAGATTTCCCTCCTCACAGATCTTTGCGCCTCGGTGCCTTAGCGGTGAAAAAAAGAGTTGAATAAGTGAAGGATGGGCGGACTCAGTTCTTATTGCAGACAAACTCAAACGCTTTAAAATCTTTCCGCAGTACCGCTTTTTTCACGCGGCCGGTCTGGGTGTAAATCTTGTAGCGGTTGAGGTCAATCACCTCGTGGGCCCGGCAGTGATTTTCCAGCTCTTCCACGTGGTACAGCACGTCGTGCAGCCATTCCACTTCCTGGTCAATGGCATCGCGGCTTTTGGATTCGTTGTTGATCAATACAAGCAGATCTCTGTGTTGGTTCCTGTTCATGTGCGGCAAAAAATTAATATCCCACCATATTTTTCTTGTTGGGGCACCCGCAGTTGCTTTTTTTGGAAGCAGCGCAGCCACCCAGCAAGGTTGCAATCATAATCAACAGAAATAGGCTTCGTTTGGTTGAGCCCCGGAATGCAGGCAGGGTGATTTTTCGGAGGACCATTGGATCGTTCTTATTTTTGAGTGTCCTAAAATAGAAATTTCTTTTTTGAATCTTTTAATTTTTTTTAAAAACTAAGCATGGCCCGCATACTCATCGCTCCGCTCGACTGGGGGTTGGGACATGCCACCCGCTGCATCCCCCTGGTGCGGCACCTGCTGCTGCGGGGGTGTACTGTTGTACTCGCTGCCGAAGGTCCGGTGGCCACCCTGCTGCAGCAGGAGTTTCCGCAGCTGCCCCTGTTGCCGCTGCCCGGCTACCGCGTTAGCTACGGCCGGGGGAGTGCCCGTCTTTCTGTTCTCCTGCAGCTGCCCCGCATTCTGCTGGCCATGCGCCGGGAAAGACGGTGGCTGCGCCAGTTGCTGAAACGGGAGCAGTTCGATGCCGTGATCAGCGACAACCGGCCCGGCCTGCACCATCCCGCCATCACCAGCATTTATATTACACACCAGTTGCGCATTCGTTCGGGACTGGGCGCTTTTTTTGACGGCCTGTTGGAGCGCCTGCACGCCCGGGCGGTTCGGAGTTTCGACGAAACCTGGATCCCCGATGCCACGGGGCCGCTCGCCCTTGCCGGTTCGCTCTCGAAACCCGCCAACTGGCCTCAACCGCTTCGCTACCTGGGCCTGCTCTCCCGCTTCGAACTGCCAGCCGAACTTCCGCACCGTTACGACCTGCTGCTTCTGCTCTCCGGTCCCGAGCCCCAGCGCACCCGCCTCGAACAGCTTTTCTGCGGACAACTTGCCTCCTATGCAGGCAAGGTGCTGCTGGTTCGTGGTTTGCCCCAAACGGCATCGCCGCTGCCGGCATGGGCCCCGTCTGTAACCGTTGTTAACCACCTCCCGGCACAGGAACTACAGCAGGCGCTCCTGCAGTGCGGACTCGTGGTGAGTCGCAGTGGTTACACCACGCTGATGGACCTCTTGCGGCTGCGACGGCCGGCTGTGCTGGTGCCCACACCCGGACAAACCGAGCAGGAATACCTGGCTGTTCGCATGCAGGAGCTGGGCTTCTTTCCCTGGCTGCCGCAAAAAAACCTGCAGCTGCAGACGGTACTCGCAGCAGCCGACCACTTTACAGCCTCCCCTCCGCCGGCTCCGGAAGTTTTTGAGCACTACCGCTCCATTCTGGATGCATTCCTCTCTGCACAAGGCCTGCCGTGCACCCCAACCGCCTAACTTTGCCTGCCAGATAACCATCCCCTTTGACCACCTTTACCACACGGAAAGCCCATTGGGCCGTACTCGCAGCCAACTTGTTGTTTGGCATCAATTTCAGCGTGGTGAAGATTATCTCGCCCGGGGTCATCCAGCCTTTTGCTCTCAACCTGGTGCGGGTGATCATTACGGCTTCCCTCTTCTGGCTGTTGTGGCTGGCGGGTCCGCATGCCGGGGCCGGCATCCGGCGTGCCGACCTGCCGCGTTTCCTCCTCTGCGCCCTCACAGGGGTGGCCATCAACCAGTTGCTCTTTATCAAGGGACTCACCCTCACCACGCCCATCCACGCGGCCCTGCTCATGCTGGGTACGCCGGTCTTTATCCTGCTGCTGGCATGGGCCTTCCGCTCGGAGCCGGTGCGGCCGCAGAAGCTGGTGGGACTGGCGCTCGCCATCGGCGGGGCGCTACTGCTCATCCTTACCCGCGAAAGCTCGGCTATCGCCTCAAACATGATGCTGGGCGATGTGCTGGTGTTGCTGAACGCCATCACCTATTCGTTTTACTTCAACCTCGTGAAGCCGCTGATGCAGCGCTACCAACCGATACACATCATCCGCTGGGTCTTTACACTCGGCTTCCTGTACATGCTGCCGGTCTGCTGGCCGGAGTTTGCGCAAACCAACTGGAGCACTTTTACGTTACCCCAGCTGGGGGCCCTGGCATTTGTGGTCCTGGGAGCAACGTTCTTCGCTTATCTGTTTAATATCTATGGACTGCAACACCTCAGCGCCTCGGCCACCGGTGCCTATATCTATCTGCAACCGCTCTTCTCGGCCATCATCTCGATCCTGTTCCTCGGTGAAGAAACCGCGGTATACAAAGCCGTGGCGGCGGTGCTGATTTTTGCGGGGGTGTACCTGGTAAACCGAAGGGACCAGGCAGGAGGTGAAAAGGTTCCAGAGGGTTAAAAAAGTTCCAGAGGCTCAAAAGGTTCGGGTGCCTTCTGCGTAATCTGCTATATCTGCGGGAAACACTTGAACCGCTAAGTCGCGGAGGCGCAAAGCCATTTATTGAGCGGAGTCTCAGTGCGGAAATGCAACCCCATTCAATCCTTCACTCATTCAATCCTTCAATCCTTGATTTTTCACCGCCTAGTCGCGGAGGCGCAAAGACATTGAATGAACGAAAACTTACTGCGGGAAAGTAACCCTATTCAGTCCTTCACTCCTTCACTCCTTCAGTCCTTGATTTAAAGACCCCTCTTCCGTGCACTCACATTGCTGAACAGGGTGGACAACAGCACAATGCTGATGGTGCTGGAGGGCATGAGGATGGCGGCGATCATGGGGCTGAGCAGAGCCTGGGTGGCAAACCACAATCCAACGATGTTGTATACGATGGAGATGCCGAAGATGATGCTGATGTTGCGTTTACCGCTGCGGGCGAACTGCAGGAAGCGGTGCAGCCGTCCCACTTCTTCCCCGTGCAGAATGGCGTCGCAGGCAGGGGAAAACTGGTTGGTGTTATCGGTAACGGCCACGCCTACCTGGCTCTGGCGAAGGGCGCCGGCATCATTGAGTCCGTCGCCCAGCATCAGCACCTGTTGGTGGTCCTGCTGCAGGGTGGCAATGTAGTCGAGTTTATCCTGCGGCGATTGCCGGAAACGCAGCCGGGTCTCCGTACCGAAGATCCGGCGGAGGTTGGTCTGTTCGGTATCGTTGTCGCCCGATAATACGTGTAACTGGTAGTGCTGCTGCCGGAGTTGTTCTGCCATTTCGGGTATACCTTCCCGGTAGTGGTTGCTCACGGAGAATTTTCCTTTCGGGCTGCCGTTAATCCAGACATGTACATGTGTACCGGTATCGTAGGATACCAGCGCGGGATTTCCGGCACCTGCAAAGGCGGCCGAACCGATGCGGATTTCATTTCCGCCGGCCGTGGCCAGCAGTCCCTGCCCGCTGATCTCTTCAAAACGGTCGAGCGAAAGGGGTGTTTCCCGGGTGCTGTCCAGCGCCTGGTAGATGAGCTGGCTGAGAGGGTGGGATGATTGGCGGGTAACCGACCGTACCAGTTGTTCTTCGCCGGCGTTCAGCGGCGTACCCTCATACTGCACCAGGGACGACCGGTTGTGGGTGAGCGTGCCGGTTTTGTCGAGTACGATGGACCGGATCCTGCCCATGGCTTCAATTACGCCGGCGTTCTTCAGGTAAAAGCGGTTCTTTCCAAAGAGCCGAAGCATATTGCCGTAGCTAAAGGAGGCGGCCAGCAGCAGGAAGCAGGGACAGGCCACGATCAGCGTGGCGGTTACGGCCGGCAGGATTTTAGTGCTGTCGTGCAGCGACCAGTAAAGGGCGGTGCTGCCGGCAATCACAAAGAGTACCGCCGTGAAATAGCGGCTCCAGGGGTGCACAAAGGATTTGTCGCGGTTTTTCTGGTTGAGAAACACGTCGTTGTTCCAGAGTTGGGTGATGTAACTCTGCGACACGGGGGTCACAACTTCCAGTTCCACGGCCGTGCCGGTGATCTTGCCGCCGGCATAGATGAGCTCACCCTTGTGCTTCTGCAGCGGTGTGTTTTCCCCGCTCACAAAGCTGTAGTCCACAGCCGCATCGCCGTCCACCACCAGGCCGTCGGCCGGTACCATCTCTTCGTTGCGTACCAGGATGCGGTCGCCTTTCTGCAGCAGGGTGACCGGGATGTTCTCTTCGCCACCTGCCTGCAGACGGGTTACGCCCAACGGAAAGTAGGATTTATAGTCGCGGTCAAAAGAAAACGAGTCGTAAGTTTTATTCTGAAACCACCGGCCCACCAGCATGAAGAATACAATACCGCTCATGCTGTCGAGGTAACCCGGACCGCTTTGCGAAACAATCTCGTACACACTGCGCCCAAAAGTTACCAGGATGGCCAGCGCAATGGGAGCGTCAATATTGAGCCATTTCTGGCGCAGCCCTTTCCAGGCGCTGATGAAAAATTCGGAAGCGCTGTAGAAAAATACGGGTAGCGAGAGTCCCAGGTTCACCCAGGAGAACACGCTGCGCAGGGTGGTTTCACTGATGTCGCCCCCCGAAAAATACTCCGGGAAGCTCATCATCATGATGTTGCTGAAGGCGAAGCCCGCCACCCCGATTTTGTAGATCTGGGCGCGGTTCACTTTCTTCTGTTTTTTACCGTTGGCATCGCCCAGGCTGATGTAAGGTTCGTAGCCCACAAAGGCCAGGAGTTCCACCACTTTTCGGAGCGATACTTTTCCGGGTTCAAAAACGAGGGTGATTTCCTTTCGCTGGAAATTGGTTTGGGAATGCAGGATGCCGGGTTCGATGCGGTGGAGGTTTTCCAGCAACCACACGCAGCTGGCACAGTGCATGGTGGGCAGGTGAAACAGTACCCGGCTTTGTATGCCGTCGGAGAAACGGATCAGCTGCCGCTGCACTTCTTCATGGTCGAGGTAGGCGAACTGCTGGTTGCGGTATTTTCCTTTTGCGGAAATGCCGGGTTGTTCCGACAGGTCGTAGTAGTTACACAGCCCGTTTTCGTTCAGCAGCTGGTACACGAATTTGCATCCTTCGCAGCAGAAAGCCTTATCCTCCACTGTGATGGAGTGGTTACAACTTTCCCCGCAGTGGTAGCAGGTGGTTTGTTTCTTTACAGGTGGGGGGAGTATTTCGGGCATCCTCAGAGCATTGTGAGCAGGTAGTTGTGAAAGTTTTGCTTGAAGTCGAGAAAACTTTTTTCAAACTTCAGCACTTCATCCCGGAGGGCTTCCTGCCCGTAGAGGGTATCGAGGGAAGAGTAATTGATCTTGATTTCCTGTTCTTCTCCCTTCAGTTTTTCCTGTTGTTCTTCGATTCTGTGGGTAATCTGGCGGATCAGGGCTTCCTGTTCCTCCAGCCGGCGTTGCAGGTGGCGGGCATTGTTCAGGTACCGTTCGCCGGGATTGTCTTTTACGATCTCAGCCAGGATGCGGCTCATACCCGGTATTTCTTTCCGCTGGAGGTCCAGCGTACTCCGCCACGAGTTGTTTTCCTCATGGTACACATGAAACAGATAGTTGTTCATACCCAAAACTGTTTTGACAGCTCAAAAATGAAGTTTCCGGCAGGGGTATGAAATGAGGGGTGTCAAGATTCTGCGTGATTCCGGTCAGCCGGTCTTTATTTTTTCCCGTTCCGCTCCAGCAGCCAGCGGTAGGGGCGGGGGCGTTCGTGCTGCAGGGCAAAACGCTTGATGCTCTGTTCCCGGAGGATCTCAATGGCCTCTTCAATGGAGTCGGTAACCACAAACAGGTCAAGGTCTTCCGGCGAGATGGTCCCTTTTTCCTTCATCAGGTGAATGTGTTCCACGATGTCTTTGTGGAACTCCCGGCCGATAACGATCACCGGGAAGTTGCGGATTTTGCCGGTCTGGATGAGGGTGATGGATTCAAACAGCTCGTCCAGCGTGCCAAAGCCGCCGGGCATGCAGATGAAGGCATAGGAATATTTGATGAGCAGGGTTTTGCGCACAAAAAAGTAACGGATGTTCACCCACTTGTCGAGCCAGGGGTTGGGTTCCTGCTCGTGGGGCAGTACAATGTTGCAGCCCACACTGCGCCCGTTCACGTCTTTGGCGCCGCGGTTGGCGGCTTCCATCAGGCCCGGTCCTCCGCCGGTCATCACGGTAAAGCCGAGCTTGGCCACTTCCGCTCCCACCTGGCGGGTCAGCTGGTAATATTCATGATCCTCTTTGTACCGGGCCGACCCGAAAATGGTTACACAGGGGCCTACAAACGAAAGGGCGCGGTACCCGCGGATGAATTCAATGAGGACTTTGATGGTGAATTTAAAATCGGCCCAGCGGCTTTGCGGGCCTTCGAGAAAGCGGATCTCCACGTGATTCTTCATACAGCAGACATTTCACGCGAAGATACAGGAAGGGGGTATTCGGGTTTTGAAATAAAACTTTAAAATCAGCCTTTCAACAGCCACCGCCGGTTATTAATGCAGGTTCCGTGCCTGGGCAAATACGTTGTGCAGCTCGTGGGAGGTATTCCGGCCTTGTTCGTTCAGCTCGTCCAGCGTGGCGTCGTCGGTAACATCGGTCATCAACCACCCCGCCTTGGTGAAGTGATAAATCTGTACGGGCAGGTGATAGTCCTGCTGCAGACTTTGTTCCACATCCCTCACTTTCTGGTTACCGTTGATTTCCAGGGCGCCGTTGCGGTGTTTGCTGCGTACGGTAGCCACCTGCAGAAACGGATTCAGCCGCCGTTTCAGGGAGGAGCGTAAACCACTGCGGTGCATACGGGAGAAAAATTCGAGACGCAGGTAAGGAAAGCTGAAATTGAAATCTTCCTGCAATTCCTTGAGGGTGCGTGTATCGTGAATGTGTAAATACATATAATGAATTGAGAACCCAAACTTAGATGAACGGCGTCGTTGCTTCAATGATGCAACTCACGCCCTGCAATGATGCATAACAGAAACCCCGCCGGGAACGGCGGGGCGTAAACCAACCAAAGTATATGCAGCATGCGCTGCCTATTTATGAGCAATAAAAACCGGTAGTTGAACGCGGTTGATCAGTTCATCCGCGAAGCTTTTTTTGAAGAGCGTGCTGAAAAGGCTGCGTCCGTAAGCACCCATCACCAGCCAGGTACTTTCATCCGTAATCAGCCAGTTGGTGAGCTGCCGTTTGCTTTCCAGCACCATCTCGTTCAGCGTAAGATCGTTGTAATGGCGGGCTACCAGTTCGGTTACCGCATCCTGGTCGGGCAGCCGTTCATCGGGCGTAGCCGTGATCTCGGTGAGTGTGGTAGGCAGCTTCGCCAGTTCCGGAAACAGGTAGGCAAATTGTTTGATGGCATATACCGATGAGGCTTCGCCGTCGTAGAGCAGCATGACCTTACCAGGCGGGTCGAAGTTGTCGGGTACCAGTACTACAGGGCATTCCGTTTTCTTCAGAAGTTCCTGCATGTATTCGTTGGGTTGTTCCTTGCTGATGTTGGAGAAGAACGAGTCGCGGCTGATGAACAGGATGTCGGCGAACCGGGTTTCCCTGATCAGCGATGCCAGCGGCAGGTTTTCGGAGTCATTGTGAATCCGGTATTCCATTCCTTCCGCATCGCAGCGGCTGCGGAACAACTCCATGTTATTTTTCACCTGGTCCGAGTAATCGCCTTCTATAACCGAAGGCATCAGCGGCACGGCTTCCAGGCCGGTGTAGGCCACGATTTTGGAAACATCAATGGGGCTCAGGAACACACCGGTCACCAGTACGGGACTGGACCGGTGTAGGGCGGCAGCCAGCTCAAACGCGCCTTTGGGAAAATGTTCCCCGTCCAGCGCCATCAGAATTTTTTTCATACCTGGTGGTTTAGGGAATGAAGGTAAGAGCATGTCTGCTGGTGTAAAATGATGGCCGAACGCAGATGGGCTGATTTCCATCATCCGGTAAACGCAAAAAACCAGCCCTCCGGGCTGGTTGCAGGTGTAAAAAGCGGGTAACTGTCAGGGCGCCTCCGTGAATACGGAAGCCGGTACCGTGGCGGTCGGATTGACATCAAAAGGCTCCGATGAAGAGCGCGGCACCGGTGCATTGCTGAAGAGTACCAGCCGGGCACTGCTGGCTTCTGTCACGCTCCGGATGCGGATGCGTACAGACGGAAGAGAGCCCGACGATCCATCGGTACGCCGGCGCACTTCCAGCACATCAAACGCCACCACACCCAGGTTATCGCCTTTCAGGCTGCCGTTGAGGGGGCTGTAATTGATGGAGACGTCGCTGTCGTACACAACCGCGAGGACGGTCTTGCCGGTAAGCATTTTCAGTCCGGTGGCCCGCAGGGGTGTTACATCAGGGATCTTATCGAGGTACTTTTCCGGATCGTTTCCGCCACCCAGACCGGGACCGGCCAGCAGAAAATTGCGGGTGCCGTTGGTGGTGGGACCGGCATTTTTCCAGCTACCGGGGATGGTCTTCAGCGCATGCCAACCCTCATCACCCACTTCACCGGTGTACAATGTGATGATCTTGCCCACATTGTTCTGGAAGTAGCGGAGTGTTTGTCGCTGCCCGATGCGGGCGATCTGGTCGTTTACATCGGTTTCGGAGAAGTTGTTGGGCGGGTTGCCGTTATCAATGCTTTCTTCGTCAATCACAAGAAACACCGATTCATTGATTGTGCTGGCCGGCGGCAGGTCCTGCGAAAACTCCTCAGCTGTGCGCAATTCGTCCAGGGAGGCCTTTTCACAGCTGGCTGTGATAATAACCGTGGCAAATACAAAAAGGGTGGAACGGAACTTCCGGAAAAATAAATCACTCATACAATTAAATTTTTGTTGTTGATAGTTTGAGTGGTCACCAACGCAGCTGATGTAACCGGTTTTTACAAATAAGTTGCTGTTTTGCCCGGCATCAGAATTTGTATTATTGAATATCAGTGGTTTGTGGCCCGGTTTTGGATTGAGCTCCGGGTTGGGTCAACTTTTTGGTTGCATGCCGGTTACAAATAGTTCACCTTTGCACACTCAGTATAAACAAGCCTGATCTGTTTCGGATTTTTCTATCTGCTTACATAATAGGTGGTTGCCGCACATGGTTTTGTAACCTGCCGGCAAAAAAAGTTACAGGGTTATACCTGCCCGGTCATCATCAGTGCCGCAACCACTCCATCTCCGGCAGGGGTGCCGGCTCGCGGAAGTACTTCAGCCGCAGGCTGTCGCTCCAGCCGTTGGGGTTTTTGTAAAAAGTCTTGCTGCTGAAGAAGATCATGCCCTGAACGTTGGGGGTTTTGCGCAGCAGTTCAATCTGGCGGGTAAGCTGGGTGCTGTCTTTCCAGGCGTCGTTGCTGCCGGCCCGGTAAATGCCCAGCCCGATGTAGCAGTGTTTCCCGTAGCTGTTGCGGCTCCACCAGTCGAGCAGGGTGGCGTATTCGGCGACAGGATGTCCCAGTTCCCAGTAGAGTTGGGGTGCCACGTAATCAATCCAGCCTTTTTGCAGCCAGAGCAGGATGTCGGCATACAAGTCATCGTAATTGGTCTGCCCCGCCCGTGAATCGCTGCCCCGGGGGTCCTTGCTTTTGTTGCGCCATACGCCAAAGGGGCTGATGCCGAACTGCACACCCGGCCGCGTGGTGCGGATGGCGTTGTACAGCTTGAAGATAATGGAGTCTACATTGCTGCGCCGCCAGTCGTCGCGGCTCATGCCGGCCCCGTAACGGGTATAACTGGCCGAGTCGGGAAACTCTTTTCCCGCAATGCGGTAAGGGTAAAAGTAGTCGTCGAAATGGAGTGCATCCACCGGGTAGCGGCGCACGATGTCGCGGATTACTTCCACCACAAAGTTCTGCGCTTCGCGGTTGCCGGGGTCGAAGTAGGATTTGTCGCCGTAATCCAGAAACCACTCCGGATGCAGCCGGCTGATATGGGCCGGCGAAATGGAAGCCGAGCCGATGCGGAAGTTGGCCCGGTAGGGGTTGCACCAGGCGTGAAAGACCATGCCCCGTTTGTGGGTTTCGTCAATCATGAAGGCGAGGGGGTCGTAGTAAGGCGAGGGGGGCTGTCCCTGCACACCGCTGAGCCATTCGCTCCAGGGCTCAAAAGGAGAGGGATAAAACGCGTCGGTGGCCGGCCGTATCTGCATCACAATGGCGTTGAGGCCGTTGCGCTGGTGCATGTCGAGCAGCCGTATGAACTCAGCCTTCTGTGAATCCACGGGCAGTCCCTTGCGGGAGGGCCAGTCAATATTATCTACCGTGGCAATCCAGGCGCCCCGGAACTCGGGACGGGCCTGGCCCGGGCAAAGAGCGGGCAACAGGAGGAGGGTGAGAAGCAGGCGAAGCATGGTTAAAAGTAACAACTTACAGGCAGCCGGGGAATTATCATTGCAGATTTGGGAATGTAGATTAAAGATTGTAAAGTGCAGATTTTTGATTTGGAATGGCAGATTTCAAATTGTTAGAGGTGTGTTCTTATGCCAGTCGTTCCACGTCCCGGGGGTGGATTTTGAGTGACGAACGAACAGGTCTTCTCCGCCCTGGTTGGTGTCTTCACGAACCGATTTTTCGCGTAACATCCCGCACTTGTCTCACCGGGCACAGCTGTATGTAACAGCATGCTGATTAAGTAATAATTGATTCAGTTCGTGCGGACATAAACCCGGGGATTAATCACAGAAACGCAAGGGGTTTTAACTCCCGCCAGTATGAATAATTACATGCCGTATGACGATGTCCTGCACCCACTTCCGGCAACACCGTATGCTGAGGAATATACCAGAATTTACTCTGCGATCGTAAACCTATTCATTCATTCATTCACTCATTCATTCATTCATTCATTGAACTCCTCATCTTATCCAGCAACCGGTTCAACTCCCGCGCTTCTTTTTCGCTCAGGCGGTCGGCTATGGCTTCAATACGGGCATCGAGCGGATCGAGTTGCTGCAGCAGGCGCAGTCCTTTGGCGGTGATGACAACGTCTACCAGCCGTTTGTCGGTACGGTTGATTTTTTTTGACACCAGTTTCTTGGCTACCAGGCGTTCCACAATGCGGCTGGTATCGCTCATTTTATCGAGCATGCGTTCGCGGATCTGCAGGGTGGTGAGGGGCGTGGAACTGCCCCGCAAAATACGGAGTACATTGAACTGCTGGGTGGTGACGTCAAAGTCCCTGACGATGTCCCGTACCTGCTCCGTAATCCGGTTGCCGGTAAAGATCAGGTTCACGACCACCTTGTGGTGTTCGTTGCGGAACTTCCGGATCTGGCGGATGTCTTTTTCAATACTCATAGGCGGTTGTTGTTGGTTGGGTCCGGAGGGTCAGCTTCCATGGTGGTGCGGATTGTCGGTCCCGTGCAGGGGTCCGAACTCGCTGGTGTAAATTTTGAACAGCAGCAGGAAATAGCTGATGAGCAGGGGCCCGAAGATGAAGCCCCAGAAACCGAAGAGGCTCAGCCCCACGATCACGCCCAGTACAGTAACAAGCGGGTGCACATTGCCCAGCTTCTTCATCAGCGTGACCCGGGCGAGATAATCCACGTTGCCGGTCACCAGCAGGCTCCAGATGGTGAGGCCGATGCCGGGCCCGTTGTGTCCCTGCGAAAAGAGGTAGATCACGATGGGCAGCCAGATGATGGTGGTGCCCACGATGGGGAAAAACGCAAAGACCCCCGTTATAAAGCCCCAGAGTACAAATTCGTTGACCCCGAAGATCCAGTAGCCGATCAGGGCGAAGATGCCCTGGATGAGCGAGATCAGCGGAATGCCGATGGCGTTGGCACGCACCATGTTCATGGTTTCGGTGGCAAGGATGCCGATGTTTTCATCTTTGAGGGGCAGGAAGCGGGTCACGGCCGCTTCCATGGCTCCGCCATTGGTGAGCATGAAGAAATAGAGGAACAGCAGCATGGCCAGGTTGCTGAGGATGAGCGCCGTACTGTTGAGGAAGGCCGGGAAGAAGTTGGCCACCCGCTTCTGCATCTCGGCGATGTTGTCGGCGGTAAAGAGTTCCTGCCCGGTCCACTCCTGCACCTGTGCAGAAACCGAGCGCAGACCCTGCATCAGTTCCTGGGAGTGACTGAACACGTTGTTGATTTTGGGGGTCATCAGGTGGATGATCCAGTACACCGGCAGCCCAAACAGCACCAGGAAGCCCAGCAGAAAGAGCGTAGCCGTGAGGTTTTGATTCCAGCGGCGTTCCCGGGTGAGCCGGCTGTACCAGCCGCGGCTGAGGATGTAAAGGGTGACTGCCCCCAGGAAGCCGGGCAGGAAGATGTACAACTCCCGGATGAGGAGATAACCCAATGCCAGGAGGGCGATCAGGAGGATGACCTGGCGCAGCCGGTTGGAAAACGTTGCCATGGAATGAAAATACGAAGGAATGAGCAATGATGGATGCAGCGGACGGCTGACAGTTGGCCGGGCAGCATCTTCCAACTGAACGTAACAAACCTGTCCTCAGTCCACTGTGATCCGCCCACCCCACCTCTCTTCCGGTCGAACGTACATCCCCGGCCCACGGCCCACGATGCTCAGTCCTCCCACACCTTCAGCCCCTCGCTGCAGTTGGAACAGATATCGATGTTTTTACGGCTGGTCATCAGTTCTTTGCGGAACTGGCGGTAGTTATCGTTCTGCCACACTTCTTTGAACGACTGCACCTGCAGGTTGCCCAGCCGGTGCAGGGCGTCTTTGTCGAAGCAGCAGGGAACGACCAGCCCGTCCCAGGTGATCACATTGGCGTGCCACAGCTTCCAGCAATGGTTGAGCAGTTTGTTCTTAGGGGTATGCGTGCCGTCGGCGTTTTTGCGGTAACGACTGTATTTGCCGAGGGTGGGAATGAGTTGATTGGGATCGTTTGCATAGTCATACACCTGGGCAGTTTTGAACCAAACATCATCCACCCCTACCTCTTTAGCCAGCTGTTTCACCTCGTTCAGCTGGTGTTCATTGGGCTTCACCACCAGGAACTGAAATACAACAATCGGTGTTTTACTGTTCAATTCTTTCTTCCACTTCACCATGTTGCGGGCGCCTTCCAGCACTTTGTTCAGCTGTCCGCCCACCCGGTATTGCTGGTACACGTCCTGCGTGGTACCGTCAATGGAAATGATGAGGCGGTCGAGCCCGCTTTCCACCGTTTCCTTTGCCTTTGCATCGGTAAGGTAATGGGCGTTGGTGGAAGTGGCGGTGTAGATTTTTTTATCGGCCGCGTAGCGCACCATCTTCAGAAAGTCGGGGTTGAGGTAGGGCTCCCCTTGGAAATAGAAAATGAGGTACAAAAGCTCGCGGTGGATCTCGTCGATGGTTTTTTCAAAAAAACTTTTTTGCAGCATGCCGGTGGGACGGGTGAATTCCCGCAGTCCGCTGGGACATTCGGGACAGCGCAGGTTGCAGCTGGTGGTGGGTTCAAAGGAAAGGGACACCGGGTAACCCCACTGGATGGGCCGGTTGAGCAGGCGGCTGAGCCGGTAGCTGCTCCACACCTGCAGGGCGTTGAAGGCCCGGCGCCAGGTGAGCTTGCGCAAAAGGTTGGTGCTGTCGTGCCAGTGAAAACGACCCATGCGCCAAAGATAGGCGGGGCCACGCAACCCCGTGCAAACTGTGCAGTGCCCGACTTTCACAAAATTTTCCGGCGGAAAAGCTTGTACAAGCCGGGAGAAACCCTAACTTTGATTAGTTGCATAAACAACTATATGCCAAACAACCAATTCCGGAAAGGGGAGCTTTACAGCTTCATGACGGGCAAAGCCAGTACAGCCATCGCCCGGCGCCTGCAGAAAAACTTCAAGCAGGCGGGGGTGGACATCACCGTGGAGCAGTGGAGCGTGCTGTACCACCTCTGGAAGCAGGACGGGCTGAGCCAGCAGGACCTTTGCAACGCCACCTTCCGCGATAAGCCCAGCATCACACGGTTGGTGGACAACCTGGAAAAACTAAAACTGGTAAAACGGGTGGCCAGCAAAAGCGACCGCCGCATCAACCAGGTGTACCTCACCGAGCTGGGTCGCCAGCTGGAGGAAGAGACCATGCGACTGGCCAACGATACGCTCAACGAAGCCCTCGTGGGGGTGTCGGCAGATAAAGTGGATGTGGCCAAAGAAGTGCTGCAGATCGTGTACGACAACCTGAAATAAGCGGATCTAACGATACAGACTTGCTGCTACTTTTAAAATGCATTGATCATCAAAAAATAAATGACTATGAGTACTACAACGATTGCTGCTGCCATCAAAGGCGGCGAATGGCTCATCAAAGAAGGAGCACCCCACGACACGTTTACCCCCGAGCAGTTCAACGAAGAGCAACGGATGGTGAAGGAGATGTGCGCCAGCTTCCTCGAGACGGAAGTGCTGCCCATCGTGGCCCGGCTCGATAAAATGGAGCCCGGTCTCATGCCGGCGCTGATGGACAAAGCCGGCGAGCTGGGACTGCTGGGCACTTCTGCTCCCGAAGCGCTGGGCGGCCTGGGCAAGGACTTCATCACCTCCACGCTGGTGAACGAAGCACTGGGCGGCGGCCACTCCTTCTCCGTGGCTGTGGCAGCCCACACCGGCATCGGTACCCTGCCCATCCTCTACTTCGGTACAGAGACCCAGAAAGAAAAATACATTCCCAAGCTCGCCAGCGGCGAATGGAAAGGTGCTTACGGACTTACCGAGCCCAACAGTGGCAGTGATGCCCTCAGCGCCAAAACCACGGCCCGCCTCAGCGAAGACGGTAAACATTATATCCTCAACGGGCAGAAATGCTGGATCACCAACGGCGGTTTTGCCGATATCTACACCGTCTTTGCGAAGATTGACGGCAAAGAATTCACCGGCTTCATTGTGGAACGCGGCATGGAAGGTTTTACCCAGGGACAGGAAGAACACAAGATGGGCATCAAAGGATCTTCCACTGTTCAACTTTACTTCCAGGATTGCATAGTGCCGGTGGAAAATGTGCTGGGTGAGATCGGTAAGGGCCATGTCATCGCCTTCAATATCCTCAACATCGGCCGCCTCAAACTGGCCGCCGCTGCACTGGGGGGCTCCAAACGCACCCTCAACCTGGCGCTCGAATACGCCCTCACCCGCGAACAGTTCAAGCAACCCATCATCAACTTCGGTGCTATACAGCACAAGCTGGCCGAAATGGTCACCCGCATCTGGGTACTCGAAAGCGCCCTCTACCGCACCAGCAAGTGGATTGACGACAAAGAGCATGAACTGCTGGCCGCCGGCAAGCCCTTCAACGAAGCCCTGCTGGGAGCCGCCGAGGAATATGCCATCGAATGTGCCATGCTCAAAGTGGACGGTAGCGAGGTGCTGGACCTGCTGGTGGACGAAGGAGTTCAGATATTTGGCGGCAACGGCTTCAGCGATGAGTATGAAATCTCCCGTGCTTACCGCGACAGCCGCATCAACCGCATCTACGAAGGCACCAACGAAATCAACCGCCTGCTTACGGTGGACATGGTGCTGAAACGGGCCATGAAAGGCCGGCTCGACCTGATGGGTCCCGCCATGGCTGTACAGAAAGAACTGATGAGCATCCCCGACTTCGGCAGCGGCGAGGATATGCCCTTCGCCAGTGAATTCAAGGCCATTGCCAACTTTAAAAAGGCCATCCTCATGACGGCCGGAGCCGCCGTGCAGAAGCTGATGATGAAGATTGAACACGAACAGGAAATCCTGATGAACATCGCCGATATGGCCATCCAGACCTTCAATGCAGAAAGCGCCCTGCTGCGAACGGCCCGTCTGGTGGAAGAAAAAGGCGAGGCCGCGGCTCAGCTGGAACTCGACATGATGCGCATCTATCTCTACGATGCAGCCGACCGGATCAACAAATTCGGTAAAGACGCCATCAACGCCTTTGCCGACGGCGACGAGCATCGCTTCATGCTGCTGGGCCTCAAGCGCTTTACCAAGGTGGAACCTTTTAACAGTAAGGAAGCGCGCAGGCGGATCGCGGCTACGCTGCGGTCCAACGGAAAATACCCGCTGTGATGAATTTCACAACCCAAAAAAATCCTTTGCCTACCTTGCAAGGGATTTTTTTTATGCGTCTGCTTTTTTCCTTCAGCGTCTGTTTATTGCTCGGCGGTGTAACCACCGCCCAGCAGGTCTTTCTCAAGCTGGTCACACCTGCCAAAAACAGCAATAACGTCACCTCTTCCCGCCAGTTTATCACCGGCACCACCTGTAAGGGCTGCCGCCTTTACCTAGATACGACCGAGGTGAAGGTGTGGCCCACGGGCGCCTTTGCCGCTGAAGTGATCCTGCGCACCGGTGACACCAGTTTCCGCCTCACCGCCACCGACGCCCGGGGTATGAAAACCACCCAAACGCTGTTTTATTCATACAAATTGCCGGAGCGGGAGCAGGAAACAACGGATGCATCCGTGGCGTACCTGCGCATCGAGCCGCAGGGCAACCTGCTGCTGCACCCCGGTGACCGCCTGCAACTCAGCCTCAAAACAAAACCCGGGGCGCAGGTGCAGCTGGAAAACGGCTGGGCGCTCACCGAACTGCCCGTTGGCCCCGGCGTGCCCGTCCGCGGCATTTACAGGGGTGAGTATGTTGTAAAAGAGAACGATAACCTTATAGGCTTTACGCCGCAGCCCCTCAAGGCAATGGTGCAGCTGCCCGGCGAACTGCAGCTGGAAGCCACCACCCGCAGCACCTACGCCCGCCTGCCGGAGCAACCACTGGTGGTGGAAACAAAGGGTAAGCTGCCGTACCTCTTGGTGGGATTGGGCGAAGACCGGCTGGGGGGTACCAAGATCGGCTACCTCGACTCGCTCATCCGACTGCGGGTAACCGGCAAAGCCGGCAACAAATACCGCGTACAGCTCAGTCCGTACCGCCACGCCTATATTGAAGAGCAGCATGTAAAGGTATTGCCGGCCGGTACGCTTCCGCCCGCCTCACTCACCGGCAACATCACCAGCCGCGGCGATTCCGCCTTCGACTACGTCACGCTTACTCTCAGTGAACGGTTGCCTTACCAGACTTACCAGGAGCTCTATCCCTCCCGCATTGTGGTGGAGGTGTTTGGCGCCACCGCCAATACCAACTGGATCACCCAGCTGCAGTCGGCCCGCGCTGTACGCCAGGTCTATTACCGCCAGGCAGAAGACGGCATCTTCCGCATGACCCTGGAACTGGAAGACCGCCAGCACTGGGGCCATACGGTGTATTACAACGGTACCAACCTGGTAATCCGTGTTCGGCGGCGTCCCGCCAGCCTTGATCTTCGCCAGTTGGTCATCGGCGTGGATGCCGGGCATGGAGGCACCAACCGCGGCGCAGCCGGCATCACCGGCGTATGGGAGAAAGACCTCACCCTGCTGCTGGCCCGTGACGTGCAGCAGGTACTGCAGTCGGAAGGCGCCACCGTGCTCATGAGCCGCACCACCGATGCCACTTTCGACAACCACGAACGTTACCTTTTCTTCCGCGACCGCAACCCGCATGTGCTCCTGAGCATCCACCTCAACAGCAGCGGGGATCCCACCCGCTCCAAAGGCATTGGCATGTTTTACAAACATACCGGCTTCCACTCCCTGGCCCAGGCCCTCCTGCAACGCATCACCGGCAGCACCGGTTTACAGGAGTACGGGTTGGTGGGCAACTTTAACTTCCTCCTCAACGGGTACACTGAATTTCCCAACGCCCTGCTGGAGACCCTCTTTTTAAGCAACCCCGAAGAGGAGGCGCTGATCCTCGACCCGGTCTACCGCCGGCAGTTGGCGCTGGCCATCGTGAGCGGCTTGAAAGATTGGTTGCTGCTGCAGCAGTGAGGGGGGAATTGGGATTTTGGAATTGGGGATTGCATACCTGCAATCGAGTGAAACGGTGGTGGTCAGGCGGATGGATTGAAAGCATGTCTCCACCAGCTGTGTAAAATCGTAACTGCACCATGCTGCCGGTCCCCTGTTGAAAGTCAAACAAGTTGTATTTATGTTGAGAAAAAAAACTTCACCAATCCCTCTCAAACTGTACACTAGTCTTAGTTAGACATAAAATGCAAACCCACCCGCCGCAGTTGTTGATTAATGGTTACGCTCAAAATAAATACGGCCGGTTAACAGAATTCCTTTATCTTTGTCCTGTTATTTTGAGTTATACAGTGATCAGTAAGTGAATTGTCTTTTCTGCTACGCATATTCTGCTAATAGTTAGTCTTCTTTTACGCCTCGTATTTTCTCAGATTTTTTTCATGCTTAAATAAGCACACATGAACATTTATGTTTCAAACTTAAGCTTCAACGTACAGGATGAAGACTTGAGAGGTTTCTTTGAAAGCTATGGTGAAGTCACCAGCGCAAAAGTAATTACCGACAAGATCACCGGCCGTAGCCGTGGTTTCGGATTTGTGGAAATGAGCGACGATGCTGCTGCCCAGTCAGCCATCTCCGAGCTCGACGGTGGTACCGTTGAAGGACGTGCCATCCGCGTAAGCGAAGCCAAGCCCCGCGAAGAGCGCAGCAACAACAACCGCTCTTTTGGTAACAAAAGCTTCAGCCGTTACTGATCTCCGCAGAACAACCTGCTCAAAAGCCACCTCCGGGTGGCTTTTGTCGTTATAATCACTTCCCCAATACCTTTGCAGAAATAATATGAACCATGAGTAACCTGGTACAGGAATTTAACGATTACCGCACCCGCATGAACGAGGTGATTCTCGGCAAGGACAACCTCGTGATCAAACGTCTCTGGAACCTCGATACGAACACCTATGCCGAAGGCGCCCTCAGCACCCAAACCAAGGAAATGCTGGGCCTGGTGGCCAGCATGGTACTGCGCTGCGACGACTGCATCAAATACCACCTGGGCAAGTGCCACGAGCTGGGTGTTACCACCGAGCAGGTGTACGAGATCTTTGCCGTGGCCAACATCGTGGGCGGCACCATCGTTATCCCCCACACCCGCCGGGCGGCAGAATACTGGGAAGAGCTGACCGGCGCCTGAACAGCGGTGCAAAACCGGCTGCTTTCCCCTTGCAGCTTCTGTTGGTTTCCTTAACTTTGAAGGAATTGAATGGAACCATATGTCTGAAACCGTTTCTGCCCCCGCCCCCCTTACCGTCAAGGATTTCCAGACCGACCAGGAAGTGCGCTGGTGTCCCGGCTGCGGCGATTATTCGATCCTGGCCCAGGTGCAGAAAATCATGCCCACCCTGGGGATCCCCCGCGAAAACATTGCCATCATCAGCGGTATCGGCTGCAGCAGCCGCTTCCCCTACTACATGAATACCTACGGCATGCACTCGATTCACGGGCGTGCCACAGCGGTAGCCAGCGGACTCAAAGCCGCCCGGCCCGACCTCAGCGTTTGGATCGTCACCGGCGACGGCGACGGCCTCAGCATCGGCGGCAACCATACCATCCACCTGCTGCGCCGCAACTTTGACGTCAACATCCTGCTGTTCAACAACCAGATCTACGGGCTCACAAAAGGGCAATACTCGCCCACCTCCGAAGAACACAAGGTGACCAAGAGCACCCCCTTCGGCAGCATTGACCACCCGTTCAACCCCCTGGCCCTTGCCATGGGCGCCGATGCCACTTTCATTGCCCGCAGCATGGACCGCGACCCCAAACACCTGCAGGAAATGCTGCTGCGTGCCCAGCAACACAAAGGCGCTTCCTTCCTCGAAATCTACCAGAACTGCAACATCTTTAACGACGGGGCCTTTGAAATCTTCACCGAAAAATCCACCAAGCCCGAAGAAACCCTGTTCCTGCAACAGGGCCAGCCGCTTGTGTTTGGCGCCCAGCAAAACAAAGGCATCAAACTGGATGGTTTCAAGCCCGTGGTGGTGCAGCTCGGGGAAGGACACAGTAAAGACGACCTGTGGGTACACGACGACCACGACTTCTACAAAGCACAGATACTCGTTCGCATGTTCGACGATCCGCGCCACGAATACCACTTGCCCCGCCCCTTTGGTGTGTTTTACGAAACCGAACGCCCCTGCTACGAAGAAATGATGCAGCTGCAGATTGACGAGGTGATGACCGCCAAAGGCCGCGGCAACCTTGACAAACTGCTGCGGGGCAACGAAGTGTGGGAAATCAAATAAGCCGGCACACCGACGAATAATTGAAAAAGAGGGTAACCCTCTTTTTTTGTAACTGTTTCATTCGCAACGGTTGCAAGTATTCCTTAATTTTCCATTTCAAAGCCTGTCATATGAAGCAAAGTAAAATTGCCGGTATCGGCATGTACGTACCCGCCCACGTGGTAACCAATAACGATCTGACCCGCTTCATGGATACCAGCGACGAATGGATCCGGGAGCGCACCGGCATCCAGGAACGGCGCTATGCCCACCGCACCAACGAAACCACCACCACCATGGGCGTGGAAGCCAGTAAGATAGCCATAGAGCGGGCCGGTATCACCCCGCAGGATGTGGACTTCATTGTGTTTGCCACGTTGAGTCCCGACTACTACTTCCCCGGCTGCGGTGTGCTGCTGCAACGGGCCATGGGCATGCGGCAGGTGGGGGCCCTGGATGTACGGAACCAGTGCAGTGGCTTTGTGTATGCGCTGAGCGTGGCCGACCAGTTCATCCGCACCGGAATGTACAAAAACATACTGGTGGTGGGCGCCGAAAAGCATTCGTTCGGGCTCGACTTCACCACCCGCGGCCGCAATGTGAGCGTGATATTCGGTGATGGCGCCGGCGCCGTGGTGCTGCAACCCACCGAGGACGAAAACCGCGGGCTCCTCAGCACCCACCTGCACAGCGATGGTACCGAGGCGGAAATACTGGCCATGTACAACCCGGGCACCCACGCCAACTATTGGAAACCCGGCCTGGCACACTTCAACGAAGGCGAACTGGCCGATATGTTCATGAGCCATGAGATGATTGATAAAGCCGAGCTGTTTCCCAACATGGACGGTCCGGCTGTGTTTAAAACTGCCGTGGTGAAGTTCCCGGAGGTGATCCTGGAAGCACTGCAGCAAAACGGTTTTACACCGGCTGATCTGAAATTGCTGGTACCGCACCAGGCCAATCTCCGCATTGCACAGTTTGTGCAGCAGAAGCTGAAGCTGCGGGACGACCAGGTGTACAACAATATTCAGAAGTACGGAAACACCACGGCCGCCAGTGTACCCATTGCTCTTTGCGAGGCCTGGGAGCTGGGCAAGGTGCAGGAAGGCGACCTCGTGTGTCTGGCTGCATTTGGGAGTGGATTTACCTGGGCAAGTGCGTTGTTGAGATGGTGAGGATGGGTGGAGGAATTAGGAATTTGGGATTGGGGCGTTCCCGCCTGCTCCGGGTTCTCCTGCAGGGTCCCGGGGTTTAAAAGGGATGCTTTTGTTGCTTTGCGTGAATTATATGAACCACAAAATGCTCAAAAGGCACGAAGAAACACAAAGCGTAAGCGTTGAGTCCACGGCGGGAACTCAGGGTTTGAATGAGTGACTGAAGGATTGTATAGGGCTGCATTCGCCCGGGTGCCTTAGCCTGCTTGGCCGCTTTGCGTGAGAAAACAGCCACGAATGCACGAATGGAATAAAGCGTTGCATCCGCTGCTTCGCCGCGTCCACTGCGGGAAAACAGGGACTGAATGAGTGAATGATTAATTGGATTTGTAACACGATTATTTTCACGCTTCACTTCAAAGGCGTTTCACGAAACCACCAACCTGCATGCGTTACTATTTTCTCCTGTGTTTATGTTTAACCGCATCCTTCTTTGTAAAGGCGCAGCAAAAAGCACATCTCAATCCCAATGGGGTAAACAAGCCTAAAACCTACTCGCAGGTGGTAAAAGTGCGGGGCGGCGAATGGGTGATTACCTCCGGCATAGTGGCCGATGATGCGCAGGGCGCCATCGTGGGCAAGGGCGACTTGCGGCAGCAGACACGCCAATGTTTCGAAAACCTGAAAATTGTTCTGGCAGCCGCCGGCGCTTCCTTCAGCGATGTGGTGAAGATGAATTACTACGTGGTGAATTATCGTCCGGAGCAGGTAACCCTCATCCGGGAAGTACGGTCGGGTTACCTGCCCACTGAAAATCCGCCTGCCAGCACCCTTGTAGGCATACATTCCCTGTTTCATCCCGATGTGTTGATTGAAATTGAAGCGGTGGCGGTGGTGAAGAAAAAAAAGAAAAGGTGAAGAAGTAAGGGCATCTTCCCCTCCGTCCTGCAACACCCTGCTTCTGCAAGGGTACCCGTTACAAAAAGGTAACTTTCCGGTAACAACCGGGTGATATAGTTTTGCTAACCATGCAGCCGCACCGCCTGTTCCTCATCAATCCCCGTTCGGGTAACCGGTCGGGCTCGCAACTGGTCCGGCAGATCGGGCGGTACTGCACCCGCCGGCAATCCCCCTTCACCATACGCCTCACGCCGGCCGATGGCAACTACGGTGCCATTGCTGAACTGATACAGGCAGCCGGCATCACACAGGTAGTGATCTGCGGGGGCGACGGTACCATCAGTGCGGTGGTAAGCGCTCTGCGGCACCTGCCGGTATGCTTTGGTATCATCCCCCGCGGATCGGGTAACGGACTAGCCTTGGCGGCCGGTATTTCCCGCAACCCCCGCAAAGCACTCGACATCGTTATCCGCAACAAGCCCGGCGAAGTGGATGCCGTACAGGTGAACGGGTATTTCAGCTGCATGCTCACCGGCCTGGGCTTTGATGCTGTGGTGGCCCATGCGTTTGACCGGCAGCAGCAACGGGGCTTTCTGAAATATGCGCAGCTCACTCTCCTGCATTTCTTCACCATGCAGCCGTACAACTTTGTACTGGACACCGGCAGCAGCCGTTTTTCCGTGAAGGCGTTTTTTGTGTGCATAGCCACCAGTAACCAGTTCGGGAATCATTTTACCATTGCGCCGCAGGCGCAATTAAACGATGGAAGGTGTGATGTGGTGGTGGTGCATGCCTGCAACCGCCTGCAATTTTTGTGGCGAGTTTTACGTCACCTCCGCTATGGAAGTACCCACGGGCAACGTACGGGTATTGACTATTTTCAGTCCACCCGCCTGCGCATCGAGAATACCGACGGCGCCCCCCTGCACATTGATGGCGACGGTCGCCCAACGGCTGCTTCCTTAACTGTGGAAGTCCTTCCGGCGGCTTACCGGCTGCTGCTGCCCTGAACCTCCTGCTGCAGTTGCACCAGGCGGTTCAGCAGAGATTGATTGCGGGGGTTGTATACGGCCCGGATGATGTCTTGCTTCTCCCGTTCGGTGAGGTGAAAACTCAGGGCCGCGCCTTTTTTGCCTCCTTCCGGTTCGTAGATAAACAGAAAACGGTGCAGCGGCAGACCGCTACGCGAAATGCTCAGCAGGCTTTCCTGCAGGTAGTCCTGCACTTTGTAAAAATTTGTCTGCAGCGTGGTCACCGGTTTGTACAGAATGTCGGCGATGGAGGGCTCTTTAAAGTCTTCCTGCCAGTCGCCCTTCTTGCGGTCGCGTATCTGAATGAACACCACCCCGCCGGTATGTTCCCGTATCCACGGTGCAAATACGTGCAGAAAGCGCAGGGTGGCTTCCTGCCCGTAGTTATCGCGGAGCCCAGCGTCCATCACGTCCACAATGGGTTGGGTGGGCAGCCATACGTTGGGCAGCACATAGGGGAAGGTGGCGTTCATGCGCAGGGCGGTGAGTAGCCGCAGGTTGCCGGGGTTGAGCGCGTGAAAAAGGGCGTTGTAGTCAATGGCGTCGGGTTCGGCGGTGATGCCGTGGGCGCTGTCGTGCTGCGGCCGCATGAGATAACTCACCGGCTGGCTGCAGATCATGAGGCGGCGCCCGTCCTGCGACACGGTGGCGTTGAACAGCCCGATGGGCAGGCGGGCTTCGGCCTCTTCTTCGCGGTAATCTTCCAAGCGCTGGTGGAGGATGCCGCCGGTGTTGTGCAATAACTGTTGCTCAAACGCGTAGCCGCGGTCTTTTACATACCGGTAGGGGCCCACTGCAAATTTCTGGACAGGCGTGATGAGGTCGCGGGTGACGTAAGCCGAGAAGATGGGATTGAGCAGGTCGCGGGCAATGGCCGAGGTATGGCTGGCAGGGTTACCCAGGCTGCTGTCGCCCGACTGACGGCGCCGGTACAGCTCGCGGAAGAAGGTGGCTCCCAGCATGCCGCCCGAAGCGCCGGAAAAGAGGATGGTCCGCGGCAGCAGCTGCCCGCCCAGCGCGCTGTCGAGTGCGCAGAGGGTACGGAAGCTGAAGGTGGCGGAGCGGTTGCCGCCCCCGCTCACATTGATGACGTAAAGGAGGGGACGTTGTTCCGGCTGCCGGGCTTTCCACCGGTTGAGGATGTTAATCATGTGCAGACTGTCGGCCTGCACCTGTTCCGGTGTGCAGAGGCGGCTCAGCGCTTCCAGCGAATAGGCAGGGCGCCCGGCGCGGTCTTCGTAGTTCAGGCCAAAGGCCTTGTTCCGGATGTCTATGTATTCGTAACGGAACAGGAAGTTGAACAGCAGCACCAGCAGCAGGGCCACGGGGATGCTCCAGGTGTCGAGCCAGTAGGCGAGGGCGCCGGAGGCCGCGATGAGGATGGAGAAAAAGACGAAAATGCTGGCGGCGGCCGGCAACTGCAGATAAGGGGTATCGAGGAAAAAGCCGTACACCATCAGGAAAAGGAAGGCCAGCACAATGGCAATGACGGCCGCGAAATTGTGACGTTTGAAGATGAGGTCGAGGAACTGCTGGCTGTAGTGACTCACGTTGCGGGTTTTGCGTACGGAAAAAAAACCGCTGAAGTAATGGTCCACCCGTACGGGTGCCGCTTCCTGTTCGCCCACGGGAATGGGTTTGTAACGTTCAAGAAACTGCCGGGGGTTGTGCAGTACGGGGCGCAGGGTACGCAGGATGGCTTTTTCGCTTCCGTAGAAGTAGAAAAAGGCGAAAAGGATGAACAGCAGCAGGCCGCAGGTAAAGCCCAGGGCCAGCAGCAGGATCTCGCCGGTGCTCATGAGCTCCCGGAACCGGTCGAACCGCACCACCTGCACCAGGTAGTTGAGCAGGAAGAGCAGGGGCAGCACGCCGTTGTTGAAGCAGTATTTGAGAAAGGGCTTGGAAGTGGTGGCCAGGAATTTGAAGTAGCTGCTGTAGAGGATGAAGGTGGTGATGTTCCAGCTCATGATGAACACCCCGTAGGCCGCACCGGTGAAGAGGCTGCTCCAGAAGCTCACCCGGCCCAGGTATTCGGGCGCCACGAACAACGAGTTGGCCCCGAAATGGCTCATGAACCCGCCGCTGATGGCGCTGCCCAGTAAAAACCAGAACAGCAGGAGCAGCTGGTATTTCCGGAAATGCAGAAACAACAACTGAACCGGAAAAGAATACCAGAAGGCGTGCAGGATTCGCTTCATAGTAGCTACGGTTGCTACCTGTAAGGTACGGCATTCTCGTTTACGCCGGACCATTGAATGGCCGGTTGCGTCACTCAGCTTGCGGCAGGCACCCGATTCCGCACGAGGTACAGCATCCACACCAGGCTCAGCAGCAGGAACATGCCGCCCAGCTGGTGCAACTGCGCCAGCCATTCAAACACCCCCCAGCGGTTGGGAACGATCTGCAGGGCGGCGAGCACCGAAAGGATGCCCAGCCCCGCCTGCAGTACAATCAGTACCAGCGGCAGAAAGCGGGTGGCCTGCAGCAGCCGCGACCCCGTTACCCGGGCCGAGCGGAGGTACCACAGCACCACCAGTACAAAAAGCAGCAGGGCCAGGTTGCGGTGTACAAAGTGAACGGTGAGCTTGTTTTCGATGAAGTTGAGCAGGAGGGGCTGTTCCTTCCAGGCGGTGGGAGGGATCCAGCTGTCCTGGATCAGGGGCCAGGTGGCGGCAGCCGGCGCGGCTTTGTGCCCGGCCATCAACGCTCCGAAGAGCAGCTGCACCACCAGTACCCCCAGCACCAGCCAGGTGAAGCGGCGCAGGGCCGGCGCGGCGGTGCGTTCCTGTGGCGGCACTTTCAGCTGCAGGGCAAACCAGAAGGTGTAGCACAGCAGTACCATGGCCAGGATGAAATGCAGGGCCAGCCGGGTGGGCTTTACGTATACTGCGTCGCCGGTGAGGCCGCTGGCCACCATGATCCAGCCCACGGCTCCCTGCAGGGCACCCAGCAGGAAAAGCACAAACAGGGGTTTGATCATGTCTTTGCGGAAAGCGCCTTTCACCAGGAACCAGAGAAAGCCCACGGCAAACACCAGCCCCATTACACGCGCCCAGAGGCGGTGAAACCATTCCCAGAAGTAGATGAACTTGAAATCGCTGAGGGTGAAGTCGGAGTTCAGGAGCAGGTACTGTGGCGTGGCTTTGTACTTGTCAAACTCCTGCAGCCATTGTGCGGCGCCCAGCGGCGGAAGGGTGCCCGTCACCACCTCCCATTCGGTGATGGAAAGCCCCGATCCGGTGAGGCGGGTGATGCCGCCCAGCAGGATCTGGATGATGAGCATGAACACACCCAGCAGCAGCCAGTTGGCCACTGCTTTACCGGAAGCTGGAGTTGTTGTTTGCATAACAGCCGCAAAGGTACAGCCACTGCCGGTACGGCCCCCGTCTGCTGCAGGTATTTTAGCGCAAAACAGCAGCGAAACCTGCACAGTCCGGCCAGCGCATTGACCGTCGTAAAAAACGGCTGCCGGAAAGAAAAGCTTCTTTGCCGGACAGCCGCCTTACGCATCATCGAATTGTTTCCGGTGGGAAATGCGTTGCGGGTCGTACTTACATCTGACCCTTGAGTATTTTGTTCCAGTACAGCCAGGGGAGGATGTACTTTTTGAGGATGAACATGCTCCACCGCGGCTTGCTCTGGTCGAAGGGGAAGGTTTCCATCACTTTGTTGTCGTAGCCAAACTCCGCCAGGATGAGCTTGTCGTATCCCGCCACCAGCGGGCAACTGCCGTAACCGCTGTACGACGCCGCGAGTGGTTGCTGTTGCAGGAAGGACAGGATGTTTTTCACCAGCACCGGTGTTTGCTTGCGGATGGCCGCTCCGGTCTTGGCATTGGGGGTGTTGGTCACATCCCCCAGGCTGAAGACATTGGCGAAGCGTTTGTGCTGCAGGGTGAACTTGTCTACATCCACCCAGCCCTTTTCATCGGCCAGCGGACTTTCTTTGATGAAATCGGGCGCGCTCTGCGGGGGAACCACATGGAGCAGCTTGAATGTTTTTTTCACTTCGGAGGTGCTGCCGTCGGGAGCCGTTACGCGGAACGTGGCCACGCGGTTGGGGCCGGCCACTTCCACCAGGTCGTGTTTGAAGTGCAGATCAATTTTGTAGTCCTGCACCAGCTTCATCAGCTCGTCGGCATACCTTTTGATGCCGAAGATCACTGAACCGCCCGAGACAAACTCGATGTGAGCGTTGATCTTTTTCTTCTTGCAGTAATCGCCGGCCAGGTACATGATCTTTTGCGGGGCGCCGCCGCAACGGGTAGGTGTTGACGGAGCGGTGAACAGGGCGGCGTCGCCATCCCGCAGGGTCTGAAAACATTCCCAGGTATAAGGGGCGTAGTCTTTGTGGTAGTTGCTGGTGACGCCGTTCTTGCCCAGGGTTTCGGTCAGGCCTTTCACCAGGTGCCAGTTCATCTGGATGCCCGCTGCCACGATGAGCACATCGTAGGTGTAGGTGTTGCCGGCGGACGTGTGCAGGCGGTTCTGGTCGGGTTCAAAGCGGTCAACGCTTTCTTTGATCCAGGTGGTGTTTTTGGGAATCACGTCTTTTTCGTCGCGGATGGTGGCTTTCATGTTGAAGATGCCACCGCCCACCAGGGTCCAGGCCGGCATGTAATAGTGTTTGTCGCCGGGCTCCAGGATGGCGATATTGAGCTTTTTATCGGCCCGCAGCAATTGGGCGGCCGCGGCAATGCCGGCGTTGCCGCCGCCCACAATCAGTATCTGATGATGCGTTGTCATAACTGAAATATTTACAGGTGGCAAATTAGAACGATACAAAACTGCCCTTTGTGATCCGCATCACAAAGTGACGGGAATCATACAGCCGGCTGAAGCTGGTTAGCTGGCTGCGCATTTACTCACTCACATTGTACTGCACTTCCTTGATTCGGAAACGCCCGTAGGAGAAGAGCCCGTCGGGGTAATGCCAGATGGCTTCCCCGGCCCCGGCCAGGCGGTAGCCGTTGAAATCCTGATAGTCCTGCAGCGGCGTGGAAAACGTAAATCGCTTCAGGTCGTCCATGACGTAGCGATCGTAGGAAATGAAATCAATCAACTCTCCCTGTTCGTTGAAGTACAGCACGGCTGTCACCCGGATGTCTTTGTACGTAAACGTACCCCGCGCCGAGGCGCTGTCAATGGCTTCCCAGGTGATGCGGGGATCAATGAGGGTGGCCGGCGCCAGCAGGCACATGTCGTTGAAAAAGGTCACGGTTTCCGACTGGTCCATTTCCGGCCCGTCTTTAAATGCCACCTGTTTCAGACCCAGGAGACGGATCTCCATCGTTGCCTTTCCGTTTTCAAAATGGTGGTAACCGGGTACGGGCAGGCCGTTCATGCGGGCTTTGAGAAAGAACAGGCGCGTGGGGGCTTCAAAAAAGCTGTACTGCAGGAAGCGGACGGGAAACCAGTCCTGGTCTTTTTGCCGCAACTCGCCTTCCATTTCAATGCGCATGCTTTTCACGCGGGGTTTGTTGACCACACCCACCAGCCGCAGGTAGCGCTGTACCGGGGGCGGCAGGGGCGCCAGGTCGGCTTCGGTCACCAGGTCGGTGGGCAGTGGGTTGTTGGCCTGCAGGTTGGCGCGAACATCGTTGCGGAAGCTTTGCTGGAAGCGGAGTACCGGCAGTTCCGCCAGTGCCACCACCAGCAACAACATGTTGGCGATGGTGCCGAAGCGGGCGTCCTTCCACACCATGAATATCAATACCTGCGATAGCACAATCGCCGGAAGGGCCACCCAGATCCAGTTGTCATGTTGGTGCCACCAAAGAAAAGCGGCTATGATGAACAGGAGCGCAACCAGGAGCCAGAGCAGGCCCACCGGGCGGGAAACGCGTTGGGTCAGCTCCCGTAATTCGGCCAGACCAAAGGATTTCGCAAAGCCGAGGACGTGAATGAGTCCGTGCAGCAGGAGCAGGAGGGCGATGAAGATTTTTAGCATTTGAAAAAGGTGTTTGGTATGAGGAAATGATCACCCCTTGCCGCGGCAGGGGGGCTAAATCAGTTCTTTGTGTTTCAGCTGCAGGCTGATGAGGATGATGAAAAAACCTGCCAGCAAGTAGAGCCACTGCATCCAGAAAAATTCGCGGATCAGGGCAATCTGCACCACAATCCAGCCGGCAATGAGCACCCCGGCGGTGAGGGTGTGCCAGAAGGCGTTGGTGCCCTGGCGCAGGTGCACAACCAGGGCCTGCAGGTTAGCGCTGCCCACCAGCAGGGAAAGGATAAGCCCCGGTACCAGGAAGCTCCGGAAAGGGGTTGGTTGGAGGAGGGTGGTGGACAGGCCCAGCCAGCTGCCGTCGGGACGCAGCACCAGCAGCAGCCCGCAGGGGATGGCAGTGATCGCCACAAATGCCAGTAATATCCGTAATGCCAGTCGCATACAACTGTGTTTGACGCACAAGCTACGAAGTGGGGGATGCGGGGAGAATGACGGGCGTGCGGGCAGGGGTTGATTCCGGTCAGGATATCAGAAAGCCGCCGCCTCGGTACAGGTATGGCTGCGCCAGAGCAGTTTAAAGGTGCAGCACATGCGGTAGCTGGCCAGAAAGCCGCCGCCGGTGGTAACCAGGCCCACCAGCAGAAACACGGTGGGCAGCGACAGGAAATCGGCCAGCAGGCCCGCCCCCAGTGCGCCGCCCACATAGCCCAGGTCGCGCCAGAAGCGGTAGTAACTTAATCCGTGTGCCCGTTGCAGCGGCGGAAGGTTTTCAGCGATGACGGTCAGAAAGTTCGGGTATACGAGACCGGTACCCAGGCCCAGCAATACCAGGGCGCCCGCCACCATCCAGGTTCCGCCCGGCAACACCAACAGGCCCAGGCCACCTGCCTGCAGCCACATGCCGATGCTGATGAGTTGCTTTTTACAGTACTGGTCGCCCAATTTGCCGGCCAGTAACTGACTGATACCCCATACCGTGGGATAAATGGCGGTGAGCAGGCCGGTGGTGGCGATGGAATAGCCCTGGCTGAGGAGCCAGACAGGCAGGAGGCCCCAGAGCACGCCGTCGTTCAGGTTGTTGATAAAGCCGTTGATGGTTACACTGCCCATGTTGAAATGCCGGAAGGAAACATCTTTCCAGAGTGAACGGAACGGTGGCAAGGTGGATGTTTCCTGCTCGGCCTTGCTGAAGGCGGTGGTATCGCGGATAAAAAAGATGGTGAGCAACAGGCCCAGGACGGCAAAAGCGATGCCCGGTACAAAGGGCGCCTGGGCAGCCCCATAGGTTTGCGCCAGCCGGGTGGCAAAGTAGCCCGCCCCACCCACGGCCAGGTAACCGGCAAATTCGTTGATGCCCATGGCCAGTCCGCGGTTGCGGGACCCCACCAGGTCTACTTTCATGATTACGGTGCTCGACCAGGCCAGTCCCTGGTTCATGCCCAGCAGCACGTTGGCAGCCACCACCACCCACCAATGCGGTGCGTAGAGCAACAGGAACGGCACGGGCAGACCCAACAGCCAGCCCAGCAGCAGCACCTGCTTGCGGCTGAAGCGTTGCTGCAGTTCGCCCGTGAGCAGGTTGAAGATGGCTTTGGTGAGGCCAAAGGCGGCAATGAAGGAGAGCAGGGCGGTGGTGGTGGACACTTCAAAACGGCTGGCTGCATAGTCGGGCATTACGGCCCGTTCCAATCCCACCATAGCGCCCACAAAAGCGTTGGTCAGCACCAGCAACGCAAACTGCAGCTTGTTTTCTGCAAGCCCCTGTTGCGGATATGGGTTATTCTTTGCCAAACCAGTAATCGAGAATGAAATTGAAGTGGTGCATGTTCACCCGGTTGATGATGGTGCGTTTGTTGGTGAGACCATCTTCGGCATTGCCCTTGTACAGGTAGATGAACCGGGCGGTGGTGCCTTTAAAGAACCCCTTGAACCGGTACTGCACATCGGCCAGCAGGTGGTAGTACGAGGGCATGCCGTATTTGTTGAGCCGGAAGTCGGTGCTTTGTGGCAGCTTGTAATAACCGGCCCCTGCCTGAACGGTCCAGGGTTGTTGTTTGCGGTCATAGCGGGCCAGTAATACGGCAGCATGGGTATTGCCCAGTCCTTCGTTGCGTTCGCGGGCCAGAAATGTATAAAATGGATCACGGCCCCATTCGCGGGGAAACAGAAAGCGGCCGTGGGAAGTAATGCGGGTATAGTTGGCCGTGAGGCTGAGCGGACCTTGCTGGATGCCCAGGCGGCTGCTGAGGATAAAGGATTGATAGCCCGGCGGTACATAGGCTTTCTGCACATCCACATTACCACCGGTGCCCACCCGGTTCTGCCGGGTGACTTGCAGACCCAACAGCAGTTTTTGCCGGCCGTTTTTTTGCAGCGGCAGGACGGCATCGCCTTGTATCATGGCGGTGTTAAAAATGTTTTCCACCCAATAGTTCCAGCCTTGCAGGGTAATGGTTGCTGTTGGTTTGTAGTTGGCAGATGCTATAAATATGCCTTTGCTGCTGAGGTTGCCCCGGAACTGCGAGGGGGTGCCGTTTTCATCAAAGCCTGCGGTGAATAACCCGATGGTGTTGGCGATGGGGTACCAGTTTACCGTGCTGCGGGGAGAGATAGAGTTGATCCAACCGCCGGCAAATTCAAGTTTATCCGATTCTTTTATTTCAGCCCAGAGGCCGTTTTCCATGGTAGGCCGCATGCGCCCGTCCTGTTTGTTGAGAAAGGGGGTGTTGAGGTATTGTTTGCCGTAGGTGATATTTGATTTTTTCCCCACGTAGTAGCGCAGGTACAATTCTTCGAGCCGGTCGAGATCATTCCTGTTCCCGGGGTCGGTAAAGTCGAAGAGCGACAGCTCGTAGCGACTGAGCTGGTTGGTTAACGGATCGCGGCGGGTAAGGTCGGAGGAGGCTACGTTGTTAATAAAAAAGCCGCTCATGCCCACCTGGAAATTGTAAAACCGGGCGCTTTCGTAGCCAATGCCGGCACCAAAGCCCCAGGCAATGTAATCGCTCAGGCCGTCTTCGTTAACGGTGCTCATCAGAAAATTACGGACATGACCAAAAAAGGTGCCTTCGGTTAACAGGCCGGTCAGTGAGCGTACCGATGTATCAACCGGGCGGATCGAATCACGCTCGGAGCGGTGTTCCTGTGCCTTGGCTGACTGGTCTGCCGCAAGCAGGTACAGGATCAATATAATAACGCGTTTTATCCGATTCATCCTTGGCTCACATTAGTTACCGGCTTTGATATAACTCCAGCCCTTTTCCTGTTTTTGTACGAGTTCCAGGATGGCCACCGGAACAATGAATGCTTCTTTCATCACCCGCACAGGGTCAATACCCCGGTTCCGGAGGGAGTTGGCACAGGCAGCAATGAGCACACCCCGCTGCTGCACGGCTTTCAGTTCGTTTTTGTAGTGCCCGGTATCCTGCAGTACGGCATAAATAGCCAGGCCATGGTACACAATTTCAATTTTTGTGTCGGGTGCGGCGTTGAGCACATTGTTCACCTGCCGGTACAGCATGCGCTGCACGCTGGTATCGCCGGAGGATACTTCCCAGATGATTTTGTGTTGCGCCTGCAGCGAAGCGCCCAGGCTGAGGAATAACAGCACCAGCAGGCTGAACTGTTTCATGTGTTTTGCTTTAAATGAATTGATAGTCGTATCCTTCCAGTTGCGACAGCAGGGTCTGTGGTGCATCGGTGGCCGTTATGCGGCCCTCGATTTTCGGTGCCACCATGGGATGGGCCGCCAGGTACTCCCGCATGATGTTGTGCAGGCTTCCGCCGGGTTTCCGTGGATTCTTCACTTTTTCCATACGGCAGAGCGTATCATCGGGATCACCTTCCCGCTCACAGGCCAGCATGGTATAGGTCTTGTTCCGGTCAATGGGTTCATCGCCCACTTTGATCCAGTTCACCCGTTTGCCCATGTCATTGTTCATGGTGAAATTCACCTTCATGCCCTGGAAGCGGATCACCCATCCGCCGAAACGGTGTGCCGGGTTTTTGGCAAATACGTTGTGCAGCTCCTTTTCCATCCAGTCCCACACCTGCTGCCCGGTCACATCTCCCATTTTCACTTCACTGTCCACCGGCAGCATGCTCCACAAAAAATCGTTGGTGATATGGGCTACACCGGTGGTTTTGTTGGGAACGAGGGGCGGACAAAAGCGGAAACCGTTGCTCACTACAATATCCACGTTCTTGTCTTTGTACTTCCACATCAACGCGTCGGTGATGAGGTTGTCCATGGGGTTTTCAATCACGTAGTACCGCACCAGTGTGGTCCTGGTCTTTCCAATCACCTTGCTCAGCTCTTTTTTATAGGGAGCCGCTACTTTTTCCACCAGGGCGGCCATGGCCGGGTCGGCCGGGTATTTCACCGGGTCCACATCCAGCAGGTAGTAGTTCTCGTCTTTTATTTTTCCGTTTTCCACCACCACATCCAGTTTGGCCACAAAGGAACCAAAAGCGCCGGGCTCGGTGATTTTGGCATATTTGGCCGGAATGGGTTTGCGTACCCGCTCGTGGGTGTCGGCGCCGAGGATGTAATCCACGCCCTGTACTTCGGGTTTGTTGCCCAGGTCCACCTGCTGGGCCAGGCCCATGTGGGTGACGAGGAACACCATAGCGCATTTTTCGTATTCGCGGAGTATTTTAATGTATCGGGCAACATTGATTTCCGGCTTCGTAAAGGTGATGCCGTTGCTGTAGGCGGGCGACTGCCGCTTGGGCGTAAGCGGATCGTTGTAGCCGATGAAACCGATTTTTACACCACCCAGCATTTTGGTCCAGTAGGGCGGGAAGATGAGCTCTTTGTTAAACTCATCCTGCGTATCATGAAACATGTTGGCGCAGATCTTGGTGCTGTTGTAACCGCCCAGGTCTTTCCACATAATTTCTTTGCCGTACACCACTTCCCAGTTACCGGGTAGGATGAGGTCGTAGCCGATGTTGTTGATCAGGGGTACAATGCCTTTTCCTTCGGTAAGGGCCGCCACACCGCCGCCCTGGAAGCAGTCGCCCCCGTCAATGATGAGGGTGTTCTGCGGGTTTTGTGCCTTGAGGGTTTTGAGCATGGTCTTGAGTACCGCAAAGCCGCCCCTTTTTTTATAGACCGGTTTGCCGTTTTCAAAGAAAAACTCATCGTGGGTGTAAAGCTGGGCATGAATATCGCTGGTGTGCAGCAGGGTAAACACCTGCGCTTTTCCGCTCTGTACGGCTTTGTTGCTGAAGATTTCTTTGTCGTGGTAAGCATCACCGGCTACTGCATTGGCCAGCGAAGGCGGGAGCAATGCACCGGCTGTGAGCATAGAGGCGCTTTTAAAAAAATCGCGGCGGGAGTTTTGTGCCGGGCGTACGGAGGCGTCTTCGTGCGAGCAGCTGTTGCAACTGCAGCCGGTGGTGTGTTGTTCGTGTTGTGACATGGCAATCGTTTCTTGGGTGGGTTATAAAGAAGTGGTCTTGTTGGCCGCTTTCTGCTGTGCTTCTTTCCAGGCTTTGATGGGACCAAATGGTCCGTATTTGTGCTGCTGTTCGCTGAACGGATCGGCAAAGGGGCCGAAGGGATGGTCCACCGGCTTTTTGGCAATATCGGGCCAGTCGCTGCTCAGGTCTTTCGACGGCCGTAGCTGTGAGTTCACAAAGGCGGCCACATCCCAGGCTTCCTCGTTGCTGAGCTGCGGATTGTGGTAGTCGGCGCCCTGCGGCATGTTGTTCTTCACGTAGCCGGCAAAGCGCGACAGGCGGTAGAGGCCGGCTCCGCTGTTGTAGCTGTTCTTACCCCAGAGCGGCGGGTACTGGTACATGTCGCCTTCCAGGTTCATCATGCCTTCTCCGTTGGTGCCGTGGCAGCTTTGGCATTTCTGTACGTACACATTCTTTCCGCGGGCAGGATCGGCGGACCGTTCCAGGAAGGGCAGTTCTTCAATGCCGGAACCTTTGGGGCGGAGTCCCTTGGGTAAATCTTCGCCCAGCCATTTGATGTAAGCGTAGATGGCCTGCATTTCGCGGCCGTTGCTGTCGAGGGCTTTACCATTGAGGCTGCGCTCAAAGCAGTCGTTCACCCGCTTGTAAATGGTTTCCAGGGTGCCGGAGCGGGCCCTTAACAGGGGGTAAGTGGTGTATACCGCCCCGTAGTTGTTGCCCCAGGGTTTGGTACCGGCATCGAGGTGACAGTTCTGGCAGTTCATGCCGTTGCTGATCTGCATCACCGATCCCCGCGGTCCCAGGTAACGGGCCGTATTGGCGATGAGCTCACGGCCGTACCATATCTGCGGGCCATCTTCCCGGGAGTAATAGGGAATCTGGTTGCCGGGCGCACCGGTCCACACGGTTTTGTACACGGCCGAATCGGCCGCAGTGCTGCGCTCATCACCGCCGGAACAGCCCGCCTGGGAGAAAAGGAAGATGGCAGCAGCCAGCACGAGGCCGGCTCCTGTGGTAAGATATCGTGCCATTACCCGTAATTTAAAGGGTCATCAATGGGGCAGCTTTTCGCGGAACCGTCCGTACACCCATGTGCCGGCAATGGCGCTGAGCAGGGTTACGATGATCACCGTGGCGCCGGTGCCGATCTGGGCAAACAGCGGACCCGGGCAGGCGCCGGTTATGGCCCAGCCGAAGCCGAAGATGAGGCCTCCGTAAATCTGCCCTTTGTTGAATTTTTTGGGTTCGATGCGGATCTCTTCGCCTTCCAGCGATTTGATCCTGAATTTCTTGATCAGCCATACGCTGATGATGCCCACCACTACGGCGGAGCCAATCACCCCATACATGTGAAAACTCTGCAGCCGGAACATCTCCTGGATGCGGAACCAGGAAATTACTTCCGATTTTACCAGAATGATGCCGAAGAGGATGCCGGCTAACCCGTATTTCAGATTGCTGATGATGGGTTTGTCGAGCTGGCTCTGGTTAACGCACATGGCGTTTTCGGACCGTACTTCAAAGTCGGTGTTGAGATCGCTGATTGTTGTATTTTTTTCTGTTGTTACAGACATGGTTTGCGTTTTAGAGTTTCAGGATAAAAGGAAGAATGAGGTTGGCCATGATGAAACCACCTGCCATAAAACAGATGGTGGCCACCAGGGAAGGCCATTGCAGGTTGGACAGGCCCATGATGGCATGACCGCTGGTACAACCTCCGGCATAGCGTGTGCCAAAACCCACAAGGAAGCCACCACCCACCATCATAAGCAGCCCGCGTACGGTCAGTAATTCCGGCCAGTTGAATACATCCGGGGGAACCAGGCTGTTGTAGTTGGTGATGCCATAGCCGCTGAGTTCTTCCGCCAAAGCGGGGGCTACAATCATCGGATCAGGATTGCTGAGAAACAGGGCTACCACCACGCCGCCCATCAGGACGCCGCCCACAAAAAACAGGTTCCAGATTTCTTTCTTCCAGTCGTAGCTGAAGAAAGGAATTTTGGAAGGAATACAGGCGGCGCACACATGGCGCAGTGAAGAAGAAATGCCAAAGGTTTTATTACCCAGCAGCAGGAGCATGGGTACCGTTAAACCTACCAGCGGACCGGCCACATACCAGGGCCAGGGTTGTCTGATCCAGTCAATAAAGTTCATAGATGATGCGTTTTGTGATAAGATATGCAATTTACCGCTGCCCGGAGGCGGCTTCTGTGATAAAGATTACATTCACCTGCCGGGCAGGACGTTTTGTCTGATTTCAGCTTGGAATTATTCGGCCGCTTTCTTAGCGGGTTTGAACAGGCTGTTGAGCAGCCCGCCCATGGTGGCGCCGTACAGCATGCTGTTAAGCGGGCTGGAGGTGATGAGGCAGGAGCCGTTGCAGCCCCAGAAATGATAGTATACATAGCCGGCCACCGCACCCAGCAGGATGCCGGGCAGGTACCATTTCAGTTCTTTTGTGATTTTTTTCATGCGTTTTATTTGTACCGCTGCGGCGGTGGATGATGCGTAATGTGTTGCGTTATTTGACTTCTTCATACTGCACCTCTTCCACCGAAGCCGGGGTGGAAGAGGGGCGTGCAGCCGGAGCACAGGATGTGCCGCAGCAGCCCACGTTGAACAATCCCTGCACCAGCAGCAGTCCGCCAATCACCATCAGTACATTGTTCTGCGCCGCAATTCCCTGTGCCAGTCCGCCTGCGCCCAGTACCAACCGGATGATCCGGATCCAGTTCCAGCCTGTAAGCATAAATGTATTTGTTTTTTCCGGGTTCAGGATTCCTGCAACTGCCGGCCCAGCACATGCCAGGGACCGCCGTTGTAGGCTTCTATGCCGTTTTGTTTTAAGATGCCGGCCGCCATGCCGCTGCGGGCTCCGCTGCGGCAGCAGGTGATCACCGGCTTGCCTTTCTTTTTCAGTTCGCTCACTTTGCCGCGGATGCTGTCTACCGGCATATTGAGCGATCCCTTGATGTGCCCGCTCTTGTATTCGCCCGGTGTACGCACATCCACCACGATGGCTCCGTTGGCCACCAATGCCTTGAAATCCGTTTTGGGGCCACCGGCAAAAAGCCGTTTCAGTAATCCGATCATGCGCTGTGTTGTGTTTGGGTGAGTAATGCCATGTCTTCCAGTCCGCCACCGTTGTAGATGTTGTCGAAGCCCTGCCGGCGCAGCCAGACCACGGCCTGCCCGCTGCGGTTGCCGCTTCGGCAATAAAATACGATGGGCCGGCTCAGTGCCTGCAGTTCCGCTTCCAGGTAGGGAATGCGGTGCAACGGCATGTTGAGGGCGCCGGGCACATGCTCTTCTTCAAACTCTTCTTCGGTGCGAACATCCACGATGCTTACCTGCGGATGTGCGAGGATTTGTTGTAACGTCATATGTTGTTTTATTTTTTCGGTTGAACCAGTGCTCCACTCATGAAAGCTTATTTCCTTTCCGGATCAGCATTCGTTGTGGTACTTACTTTTTTGCCGGTGAAAGAAAGGAGGCTGTATTGCAAGCCTCCTTCTTAGTTGCATCCCTCCGCCAGGGCGGCCGGGGATGCTGTAAACCACCATTTGCCATCACAAAAGAGTTGACGGACACACATAGTCGCTCACCTTAAACTCACCGCTCTCTTTCAGTTCCTTAAATCCGCCGCTCACGTCTATGAGGTTATCGTAACCGCGGGCCCGCAGCACCGAAATAAAGATCATGGACCGGTAACCGCCGGCGCAATGCACGTAGTAGGTCTTGTTCTTATCCACCTGCAGCATGCTGTCGTTGATATAGTCGAGGGGGGCGTTTTCGGCATCAATAATGTGTTCACTTTCATACTCGCTTTTACGGCGCACATCGAGGATGTGAATGGCGGGGTTGCGGTGGTGGATCGTCGCCAACTCTTTTGCATTGACGCTGTTGATGGTATCCACTTCCTTGCCCACAGCCTTCCAGGCATCAAAGCCTCCTTTCAGGTAGCCGATGGAGTAGTCGTAGCCTACGCGTGCGAGCCGCGTCACCACCTCTTCTTCCTTGCCCGGCTCAATCACCAGCAGCAGTTCCTGCTTTACGTCGGGGATCATGGTGCCCACCCAGGGGGCGAAGCTGCCTTCGATGCCGATGTTGATGGAATTAGGGATGAATCCTTTGCTGAAGGTGGCTGCGTCGCGGGTATCGAGAATCAGCGCTCCGGTTTCGTTGGCGGCCGCTTCAAATGCATCGGGGCTCAGGGCCTGCGTGCCGCGTTGCAGCACTTCTTCAATGCTGTCGTAGCCCTGGATGTTCATGAGTACGTTCAACGGGAAGTACTGGGGCGGAGGCGTAAGGCCGGTGAGCACTTCCTTCATAAACTCTTCTTTGGTCATGTGCTCCCGCAGGGCGTAGTTGGTGGCCTTCTGGTGGCCCAGTGTATCGGAGGTTTCCTTGCTCATATTTTTACCGCAGGCACTGCCGGCGCCGTGGGCGGGGTACACGATGATGTCGTCGGACAGCGGCATGATTTTGTTGCGCAGCGAATCGTACAGGTGGGCGGCCAGTTTTTCCTGGGTGAGGTCGGCAATCACTTTCTGCGCCAGGTCGGGGCGGCCCACATCACCAATGAACAGGGTATCGCCGGTAAACAGCGCTACGTCTTTTCCGTTTTCATCCCGCAACAGGTAGCAGGTGCTTTCCATCGTGTGGCCGGGTGTGTGCAAAACGACAAACGTTACCTTGCCCACGCGGATTTCTTCTCCATCGGCTGCCACATGGGCTGCAAAGCCCGGCCTGGCGGTGGGACCAAACACGATGGTGCCGCCCGATTCTTTGGCGAGGTCAAGATGCCCGCTTACAAAATCGGCGTGGAAATGCGTTTCAAACACGTACTTGATGGTGGCGTTATTTTTCGCCGCTTTTTCCAGGTAGGGTTTTACTTCCCGCAGGGGATCAATTACTACGGCTTCACCTTCGCTTTCGATGTAGTAGGCGCCCTGTGCAAGACAACCGGTGTAAATCTGTTCAATTTTCATGTGAATCGTTTTTTGTGTTTTTTATGGCCACATGCTATTCGCCGAAAAAATGATCATCGCAGGTGATAAAAAGTACCTGATAATTTTTTGGCTCATTTCATGTAACAATAAGTTTGGGGGTTAAAGATGTTCAACGATTGCAAAAATGCTTGTTCCGTTGGGCGTTAACTATGACTTATGTCACAGTACCGCTGATGCTGCGGCGGGAAGTTGTTAAAGCGCTTATTTGCGCAGGTATACAGCCATCACGGTGGCGCTGGCGCTGCTCTGTTTGCCGGTGTTGGGCCAGAAAATGTTGGGTGCGCTGCTACGGATGCCACCTACAATGTAACCCACCAGGTGTTCGCCGGGCGGAAGAGCGTCCCAGTCGAGCAGGTCGCCCGGTAAGCGCGGCATGTTTTCGTGCAGGGCCAGCCAGGCACTGGCGCCCGAGAGGTCGGGCAGTTCCACAGGAAGGGCCCATTCGGTAAGGGTGCCGTTTGCGGCACGGGTCACCTGGCTGATGGTTTTTACAAAAGGTACTTCCTTGTCTTCTTTCGTTTCGTTGTTGTGCCGGTAGTATTGGGCAATGCCCCCAAAGAAGAGGGTGTGCATTTCGCGTGACTGCCGGCTGTACACGGGCAGGTGGGCGGAGTGATAATGGCTGTATTGCTGTTCAAACGCCGGCACGGGCTGGTAGCCGTCTTCCCGGATGTCTACGGGGTATAGCCAGGGGATATCCGCTTTGTATTGAAACACGCCGGCAAACATGGTGAAGCCCGGCTTTCCGTCGGGGAACACCTGCGGTACGAGGTTGTAATCGCGACGGTGCAGGTGCTCCTCATCGCGCTGTGCCCGGTAGTTGCTGATCACCGGTGTGCCACCGGCTCCGTCTTCCAGGGCGAAGCTGCGGATTTCATTGGTATATTCCTGCGCAAAGCCGGGACCGTGATCGGGACCGTGCGGATTGTAACGGCCCGAAAACTTCTGCCCGCCCACGAGGTAAAACCGGCCGTTGAGGTAGCCGGCCCCGCCGCCGGTAACGGCCATGCGCACATCTTCGAGCGAGGTTATACAGTTGCCGAGGGAGGTGCCTTTACCAACGGCCTGCAGGAGCTGCGGCAGCTGTACCACGGTACCCGCGGATGGGTGATGAACTTGTTCTGACTGGCGCTGAAGCCGTAGCCACCAAAGAGGTAGAGGTGGTCGCCTACCTGCACAAATTCCATGTTCGAACTCTGCAACTGCTCGGCCACGGGGGCAGGCAGGCTGCTGAGCGGAGCGGATTGCACTTTCCGCGTAGCTGGGTGAATGAGGTAGATGCGGGTATTGTTGTAGTCGGGGTGGAATGAGGCAAAGGGTTGCTTCATGTGGAGACCGTCGGTGCGGCCGCCGATCAATAACCAGTAGCCGTTGTACTGGCCTGCGGCAAAGGATTGCAGGCCGGGCATGCTGTCCCAGTTCAGGGCTTCCACCCGTACGGTCAGCGGTTGCTGGGCGGGGCTGCAGGCAGCCCAGAGCACGGAGCCAAGAAGGAGGACGAAGCGCATGGAGGTGAAGTTACAGGAACAGTTCTTTCACAATAATATAAATGCCCATCACGAGAACAAACCAGCCGAAGCCTTTCTTGAGCTGGTGGCCGTGGATTTTGAGGCTGAGCCAGTTGCCGAAGAAGATGCCGCCGATGGCGAGCGCGGTAATGATACCCAGCAGCTGCCAGTCAATGGCCTGCTGCCCCACATCGCCCAGAAAGCCGATCAGTGATTTGGCGGCAATGATGACCAGGGAGGTCCCCACGGCCTGTTTCATGGGCAGTTTGCTCAGCAACACCAGGGCGGGGATGATGAGGAAACCTCCGCCGGCGCCCACCAGTCCGGTGAGTACACCCACCACCGTTCCTTCCAGCAGGATGAGCGGGTAGTTAAATTGTTGCTGGGCCGGCTCGGCGCCTGCCGCTTCTTTTTTACCCTTGATCATGGAATAGGAGGCAAACACCATCAGCACTGCAAAGAGCAGCATGAGGAGGATGGGCTTGGTAACCGTGAAGCCCGCCAGAGAAAAGACCTCATCCGGGATGGCCGGTACAATGAATTTCCGCGTGGCGTACACGCCGGCAATAGCCGGCGCGCCGAAGATGAGGGCAGTCTTGAGGTTAACCAGACCCTGCCGGTACTTGGGCACGGCCCCCACCAGCGAGGTGGTGCCCACAATAAAAAGGGAGTAGGCGGTGGCTAATACGGGTTCAATACCAAAAAGATAAACCAGTACCGGAACGGTGAGGATGGAGCCCCCTCCGCCGATTAGGCCCAGGGAGATGCCAATAAGGATGGATGCGATATAACCTTCTATTTCCATATTGCAAAGGTGAAGCAGCAGAACGGCTGTGTGGGTGATACTGATCACATAAGGGCTGCCGGCCAGCGGTTTTGTGAGATGGATCAGAGTTTCAGGAGCTCAATGGCGTTGCGGTACAGGCTCACCAGCCCCCGTTGTTCCATTTTTTTGCGCAGGCGGGCCTGCCCGCCGGTTGTCAGAGTTTGAGCAGTTCGATGGCATTTCGGTGCAGACTCACCAATCCGCGCTGTTCCATTTTTTTGAGCAGGCGGGAAATCACTTCACGGGAGGTGTTGAGTTCGTGGGCAATTTCCTGGTGACTGGTTTCAATGGTGGTCTTGCCCTGCACCTGGCGGGCACGTTTGAGGTAAAACTCCAGCCGCTCATCCATGCTGCGGAAAGCCACGCTGTCAATGGTGGCCAGTAATTCGTCAAAGCGGGAGCGGTAGGTCTCGATCACAAACTGGTACCAGCTCCGGTACTTGCCCATCCAGTCCGACATGGTTTCAATAGGCACCAGCAGCACTTCGGTTTCGGTAACGGTTTTAGCCATGATGGGGCTCGCTTCCTGGCGGGCGGCGCATACCATGGACAGAGCGCAGGCTTCACCCGGCTGCAGGTAGTACATCAGAAACTCATTGCCTTCTTCGTCTTCCCGGTACACTTTCACCAGACCGCTTAGTATGAGCATGGTACTGCGGATGTACTGTCCACGGCGCATCAGCACTTCGTTGGGCGGGTAGGTGCGGAAGTCGCTGTGTGTTTCAATATCTTCCACCAGGGCATCTTCAAAGACGGGGTATTGGCTGCGCAGGAGACTGTCGGAATGCGGGGAGGTAGACATAGTGCAAATGTGCTGCTTTTTTGGGAAATGGGTGCCGGTTGTTCGTTACCGGTTGCAGGTACCCTTTCCCGGTTAAACGTTCAACCGTTTACCCTTTCCGTTTACTTTTGCGCTGGTATCATGCTTCAGGTTCGCTATCAAAATGAGCTGGTGGAAGCCGGTTGCGACGAAGCCGGCCGGGGATGCTATGCCGGTCCCGTCTTTGCCGCAGCGGTTGTCCTGCCCCCCACCTTTTATCACCCCTTGCTCAATGATTCCAAGCAGGTGAAGGAAGCAGAGCGGGAGGAGCTCCGCATCATCATTGAACGCGAAGCCATCGCCTGGGCTGTGGCTTCCGTGGAGGTGGAGGAAATTGACCGCATCAACATCCTCAAGGCTTCGTTCACGGCCATGCACCGGGCCATTGCGCAGCTCACCACCCGGCCCGGGTTGTTGCTGATAGACGGCAACCGCTTCATCAAGTATCCCCGCATACCGCATAAAACCTTTGTAAAGGGCGATGCCCGCTTTGCTTCCATTGCGGCGGCCAGCATCCTGGCCAAGACCCACCGCGATGCGTACATGCAGCAACTGCACGAAGCATTTCCGGTTTACAACTGGAAGCAGAACAAAGGCTATGGCACCGGAGAGCACCGGCAGGCCATTGAAAAGCATGGACTCTGCATCCATCACCGGCGTTCGTTCAACATCCAGCCGCAACAGGGCGGATTGTTTGAAAAATGACTATTTAACGGAGGAGTATTGCTGCAGGTCTGTTGGCCGGGTGCTCCCGCTGCTGTTTTCACATTTTTTAACAGGTGCCGTTTTTAAACCTGCTGGCGCTGCCTGCGTCTCACCTGTGTTATTGCATCTGAAACCTGAAATTGTACATGTATGCGTACCTCCTTCCTCTTCCTGCTCCTGGCAGTACTATTTACCGCTGCCGAAGTAATGGCACAGCCTGTTCGTCCACACCGCAACGCCACCGTGCCCCAGGGCATCCGGCAGGGTGCCATCACGCCCGGTGAGGCCCGGCACCTGCGGCAGAAGCGGGCACATATCCGCCGCGATATACGGATGGCCCGTGCCAATGATGGCCGGATTGGTCCACTCGAACGTCGCCACATCCGCCGCGAGCTGCGGGAGTTCAAGCGTCACCGGAACTGGGCTATGCACAATCGCCGCACCCGGTAAAAGCTAAGGTTGATTTTGTTTTCTAACGCTCCCCTCTTGGCGGAGCGTTTTTCATTCCCAGGGTCCCAGTCCCTGGCGGGTGACCACGGGCTCCTCCCCGGTGCAGTCCACGATGGTGGAGGGGGTCATGCCGCCGATGCCGCCGTCCACCACCAGGTCCACCAGCTTGCTGAAGTTGGCATGCATCAGTTCGGGGTCGGTGTATTCTTCCACCATGTCGCCGGGTAACGAGGCACTGAGGATGGGCCGGCCCAGCTCCTGCAGGATGGCCTGGGCAATGGCATTGTCGGGTACCCGCAGGCCGATGGTGTCTTTTTTGCTTTTAAGGATGCGGGGTACTTCCTTGCTGGCAGGTAAGATAAACGTATAGGGACCGGGCAGGTGCTGTTTCAGCAAGCGGTAGAGGGGGGTGTCTATGGATTTGGTATAACGGCTGAGATCGCTGAGATCGGGGCAGATAAACGACAGGTTGGCTTTGGCGGGGTCCACCTGCTTGATCCGGCAGATCCGTTCGATGGCTTTGTGTTGGGTGATGTCGCAGCCCAGGCCGTAAATGGTGTCGGTGGGGTAAATGATGACGCCTCCTTTCTGCAGGCATTCAACTGCTGCCTTGATCTGACGGGCCTGCGGGTTTTGAGGGTGTATGTGCAACAACATAGTAAGGGGAAGGTACGAAATGGCGGGTTCCAGGCCCCGAAAAGCAGAGGTTATTCACAGTTTTTTCCAGGTACTTGCAAATATGGAGGATACAACTTACTTTTATCCAGTTCCGCGAATTCTAATATCTTATCCTGCCTCCTGTAACAGTACCAGCTCCCTATAGAAACAAGCAGTGCCCCCGGGCAAAATCTTTTCTTTTGACGAACCAACCAACACATCTTTTTTAAAAGCTGAGGCTATTTTTTTGTGGTTTCAGAGGTAAGCAAAAGGGCCCCTGATTTCTATCGGGGCCCGCTCTTTTTAGGGGTATACCAACTCTTTCACCGGCGTCTTTTCTACCTGCTCATCCAATCATTTCCACCGTACCGTTCAGGCGGCTCCGTTCAGCGGCAAAGGCCATCAGGTGGCTTTCTATTGATGCTTCGATGGTAGAGGTGAGCAGTCTGCCGTCCTGCCGCGCCACAGCCTGCACAAAATTGGCCACCAGGCGCCAGTCGCCCCCGCCATGCCCGTCGGTGCTCTGCTTCCATTCGGTTGCCTTGCGGGTGAGAAAGTCGGTGTGTACAAATTTTGTCATGTCGCCCACCACATCCCCCAGCGTGCCCATGATGCGGGTGCGCCGCCCGTGGTAGGAGGTAAAGGCTTCCATGGAAAAGCTGGCGGTGATGTTGCGGTCAAACAGCAGGTTGGCGATGTAATGATCGGGCTGGTCGTTTTCCATCCGGTACACACAGCGACCGTAGTTGGTGGTTTTCAGCTGTTCCAGCACAAAGGCCGCCTGCTCTTCTTTTTTCTCCGGCAGGTCGAACACATAGTTATACGTACGGTCGCGGTAGTAAATCTTGAGGGCCGAGTAGGGGCACTGGCCTTCCACCGCACAACCGTCGCTGCAGCGGGCCGTGCTGCCGGCGGGTGCTTTTTCTTTCCGGAACCACGACAAATGACCAAAGGCCTGCACTTTCCGGCTTTCCACGCCCAGGAGCCAGCGGAGGATGTCCATGTCGTGGCAGCTCTTGGCCAGGATGATAGGTGCAGTTTGCCGGCTGTTGTGCCAGTTGCCCCGCACAAAGGAGTGGCTCATGTGGATGTGTTCAATGGGCTCGAAGTGCTGCACGCTTACCACCTCGCCCAGCACACCGCTCCGGATGATTTCCTGCAGCGCTTCAAAATAGGGGGCGTAGCGCAGCACATGGCATACGGCTACAATGCGGCCGGTGGTCTTTGCTTTGGCGAGGATGGCACGGCATTCGGCTTCGCTGGGACTGATGGGTTTTTCCAGCAGGATGTCGTAGCCTTTGTCCAGCGCCTGCATGCAGGGGCCAAAGTGCAGGTCGTCGGGGGTGGAGATGATGACGGCGTCGGCCATTTTAGGCTGCCCAAACACCTGCTCCCAGGTGGTGAACCGCCGGTCGGCCGCAATTTTGTGCTTTTGGGCATAGCGTTCGTTGCGCAGGGGGATGGGTTCGGCTACACCTATGATGTCGAGTTGCTCCGGGTATTGCAGGGCATAGTTGCCGTACACATTGCCCCGGTTGCCGGCGCCCAGGGTGATGGCGGTGACGGGCCGTGCCGGTGTTGGGTGCAGTTCCGCGTGGGGCAGCAACAGGGGCTGGCCCTGTTCGTTGGTGGCCCAGGCCGATACGGGCAGGGCGGCGGCGCCCAGCGAAAGGCCCAGGGTTTGCAGGAGGCGGCGGCGGGAATAGGATTGCGGCATGGCAGATTTTTTTACACGTTGTATGCAGAGAGGATCAGGGTTAAGGTACCATTTTTCCCGAAAAGGGGTTGCTCTTCCGTTATCCGGCAGGATCTAAGGCTGCTCAGGGTTGTAGCAAGGGTATTCCCAGTATGTCGATCATGAATTTCGTGACCTCCGCTTCCACTCCCTGGTAGTCGTTGCTTTTGATGTAGCTGCCAATCACATGGTCGCCGGTATTGGGCATGGGCAGCTGCCGCTTTTTGCCGGCCGGGGTGCCCAGCTGGTCAAACATACGCAGCATGGCGCTCACCTTCACCACATCGTCCTGCTCCTGTTCGTTGCGGTAGTAATAGAGCAGCAAAGCCGGCTGCGTTATTTTTTTAAAGTTGGCGGATACCATGGCCGTTTCCAGGTATTCCTGCACGGTCACCACAGCTTCCAGCCGGTAGGGGTGGTTCCAGTATTGCTTGTAAATGTCGCGGTTATCCCGGGGTGTAACGTAACGGCTGCCGGTCACCATCCGCCCGATCTGCAGCCCCCAGGGGTTGTTAGCCAGCCAGGCGTTGGTGTTGTTGATTTCGATGTTGGGCGAAAGCAGGAGGAGGGCGTGTACATCGGGGTAGGTGGCGGCGAGGTGCAGCGCATTGCTGCCGCCGGTGGAGGTGCCAATGAGGATTACTTTTTTTCCGAGCTGCCGGCCGATGGCATAGGCGTCGCGGGCACTGTTCCAGTAGGCATCGGCCGTGAGGTTGACGAGCTGTTCGGTGGTATCGATGCCATGTTCGGCCAGGCGGCTGAGGTAGAGGTTGCAGCCAAATTTTTTGGCGAGGTTGGTATGCAGGGGACTGCCCTCTTCCTGCGAGGCGGAGAAGCCGTGCAGGTACACGAGGGCGTATTCGGTGGGCGTTTTGCTGCTGTCGTTGGCCCAGATGATGCGGGCCTGGTTGTTGGGCCGCAGCTGGTGCCCGGCTTCCCGGGCAGCGACGTACTGCTCCAGCAAGTCGGGTGCAGCCGGCAGCTGCGGCAGGGTGGTGTCGTACACCGGGGTGGCGGGGTTGGGCCCGGCAAGATACACCAGGGCAAGTATAAAGGGAATGAAGAGGAGGCGGAACGGGCGGCGGAAGAGCGACATATTACGAATGAAATTATGAAGGAAGATACGCATCTCCTGCTAATGTTTCCCGGGGATCCATCGTAAACTGTTGCGGGGAGAAGCGTCGCGTCAGCCGGGTTTTTAATCTGCCTCAGACGGGAATGTGTTGCCTTGCATCAGGGAAAGATCATCAGGAAGATGAACGCAATCAGATTGACCAGGAGAACCACCCCGTACACAATATTTGACTTCCCGTTGCTGAGCGCAAGCATAACCGTTAATACAGATAACCCCAACAGCACAATGGATTTAATATCCAGCCCCATGATTACAGGGATGTCCAGCACAATGCACACCATAGCCACTGTTGGGATGGTCAGACCAATACTTGCCAGTGCGGAGCCGAGTGCCAGGTTTAAGCTGGTTTGCAGCCTGTTCTTCCTCGCGGCATTAATGGCGGCGATGGCTTCGGGTAATAAAATGATGGCGGCTATTACAACACCCACCAGTGTTTTGGGCAGGCTGTAACTTGAAATGATAATCTCGATGGTGGGTGACAGCGTTTTAGCCAGGAGCACCACAATGCCCAGGCTCACCAGCAGAAAAACAAGGCTCGCAATAAAGACGCTGTTTTTAATCAGGATGGGCTGTGCCGTTTCTTCGTTTTCATCGGGGCCCACAGTCAGAAAATACTGCCGGTACCGCCTTGTTTGTGCAAACAGGAAGGCGGAGTAAATGACCAGGCAGGCAACCGAGGCAAACACGAGGTGGGGCGTGGAATAGAATCCCCCTTGTGTGCTGGCGGTAAAAGTGGGAAATACCAGGGTGAATACAATAATTGATATCAGCGAAATGAGGGCAATGGTTACAGAAGAAGTCGAAAAGTTCTGTTCATAATGCTTCAGTCCGCCAATGATGAGGCAGAGACCGATGATGCCATCGAGAATGAGAATGGTGGCCGCGTGCACCGTATCTCTTGCCAGCGAAGCTGCTTCGGGGCCTTTGGTCAGCATGATGGAAACAATGATGGAAACCTCAATGATGGTGATCGAAACAGCCAGGATGATGGTTCCAAAGGGTTCTCCCACCCGTTCTGCGATGACTTCCGAATGGTGCACGGCCGACATCACACTAAAGATGAGCAGTGCGCCTGCCAGTACCTGGAAGAAACTGCCGGTGTTGATGACGCCGGAAAAAAACAAGATCCATGCCAGTACCGGGATGATGATTGTCCATTGCAGAAATAATTTCTTCATGAAAAAGTGTTTGGCGGAAAGATAAGCATTCTGTATTTTTTCCGGGATCACCTGTGCTGGTGGGCCTGCAATAGTTACATTTCGCGTTGCAGACGGGAGTGCTGCTGCAGCCTGGTGGCTGTTCACCGGTAGGCGGTAAACAGTGCAAATGATTGCTGCGTTGTTTTGGTGCAGCACAGCTGGTTACGTTGTATCATACTGATCTGTAGCAGGTTGTCTTTCTTTGTTGCACATGCTTTCTGGGTCGGGTTGCCGAAAACGGCATCCCTTCTGCGGGCCTTCCACGCGGAATGTACAGGTGCGGTTAGTTGCCGGATGTTTCAGAATCAAAGACCGGCTTTCCGGAGGGCTGCTTCCGGTAACCAAACTTTCATCCGCTTTCCTTGTCCACCCCGGCAGAAAGGCCTACCTTTGCGGCCGCAAAGCCCCGGCCCAAATGGGGCTTTCGTACTTTTTTATGAGCAGTATCACCACTTCGCAGACTGCACAAAACCTGCGCAACATCGCCATCATCGCCCACGTAGACCACGGAAAAACCACCCTGGTAGATAAAATTTTACATGCCACCAAGGTGTTCCGCGACAACCAGGAAACCGGCGACCTGATCATGGACAGCAACGACCTGGAACGGGAACGGGGCATCACCATCTTTTCGAAGAACGCGGCCGTAGTGTATAACGGTGTGAAGATCAACGTGATTGACACGCCCGGTCACGCCGACTTCGGCGGGGAAGTGGAGCGGGTACTCAAAATGGCCGACGGGGTGATCCTCCTCGTGGATGCCTTTGAAGGTCCCATGCCGCAAACCCGCTTTGTGCTGCAGAAAGCCCTGCACCTCAACCTCAAACCCATTGTGGTGATTAACAAGGTGGACAAGCCCAACTGCCGGCCCGATGAGGTGCACGACGCGGTATTTGACCTCTTCTTCAGCCTTGACGCCACCGAAGAGCAGCTCGACTTCCCCACTTACTACGGCAGCGGCAAGAACGGCTGGTTCAACGATTCCCTCACGCCCACCGATAACATCCTGCCCCTGCTGGATGGCATTATAAAGCACGTGCACCCGCCCCGGATTTCCGAGGGCAACCTGCAATTGCAGATCACCTCGCTCGACTATTCTTCCTTCCTGGGCCGCATCGCCATCGGCAAAGTGAGTCGTGGCAGCATACGGGAAGGACAGCAGTTCACCCTGGTGCAGACCGACGGATCCCACCGCAAATCCAAAGTGCGGGAACTTTACGTATTCGAAGGCATGGGCAAGAAAAAGGTAACCGAAGTGCTGGCCGGCGACCTCTGCGCCGTGGTGGGACTGGAGGATTTCAATATCGGCGATACCATTGCCGATGCCGAAAACCCCGAAGCCCTGCCCGTCATCAGCGTGGACGAGCCCACCATGAACATGCTCTTCAGCATCAACAACTCACCGTTCTATGGTAAAGACGGCAAATTCGTCACCAGCCGCCACCTCCGCGACCGCCTGATGAAGGAAACGGAAAAAAACCTGGCCCTGCGGGTGGAAGACAGCCCGGGTGGCGAGAGCTTTATCGTGTACGGCCGCGGCATCCTGCACCTGGGCGTGCTCATCGAAACCATGCGCCGCGAAGGTTACGAACTCACCGTGGGACAACCGCAGGTGATCACCAAACTGGTGGACGGTAAAAAATACGAGCCGTACGAAACCCTCGTGGTGGATGTACCGCAGGAATTCGCCAGCAAGGTGATTGACCTGGTAACCCGCCGCAAAGGCGAAATGCTGGTGATGGAAACCAAGGGCGACATGCAGCACCTCGAATTTGAAATACCTTCCCGCGGACTCATTGGTCTGCGTACCCAGATGCTCACCGCCACCACCGGCGAGGCCGTGATGGCCCACCGCTTCAGCGAATACAAGCCCTGGAAAGGATCCATCCCCGGCCGCAACAACGGTGTGCTCCTGGCCAAGCAGGGCGGAACAGCCACCGGCTACTCCATTGACAAGCTGCAGGACCGCGGTACTTTCTTCATTGATCCGGGCGAAGAGGTGTACACCGGCCAGATCATTGCCGAGCACATCAAGCCCGGCGACCTGGTGGTGAATATCATCGAAGGCAAGAAACTCACCAATATGCGGGCCAGCGGCAGCGACGCGGCCACCAACATCGCCCCCAAAATCCTCATGACGCTCGAAGAGTGCATGGAATACATCGAGTTTGATGAGTGCATCGAGGTGACCCCCAACTTCATCCGCATGCGCAAAGTGCTGCTCAACGAAGAAGACCGTAAGCGGGCCGCCAAACAGATGGGAGCGCAGATGGCGTAAGGTTAAAATGGTTACAACAGCAAACCCTGGCATTCCGGTTCTACGGAAAGCCGGGTTTTTTTTACTGTAAGCGCGGTGCAGTTGCTATCACGCCACAGAGTAATACCTTCAATTTGGCCCATCCGCCGGATGCGCCGCTGGCATAAGACCTAATGGATTCTGTCCAGTATTACAAAATACTTAAAATATTGAGTAAATTTACTCAAAATATTGAGCAAAATGAACATACCGTATAAAAGATCTCATTTTCAAGAGCTTAAACAAAGGATGACAGCGCCGCGGCGCTTTATCCAGGTGCTGGCCGGGCCGCGGCAGACCGGCAAAACAACACTGGTGCAGCAGTTGGCTCACGAACTGGCAGATACGCATCATTATTGCACAGCCGATGCGGAGGCTGCTGCAGGGACCACCTGGCTGCGGCAACAATGGGAGACGGCCCGTTTGCTCTGTAAGCAAAGGGGAGCTTCCGCATTTGTTCTCATGATTGATGAGGTGCAGAAAATTGATAACTGGAGTGAAACGGTCAAGTTGCTTTGGGATTCCGATACCAATGCGGGATTACCCATACAGGTCATACTGCTGGGTTCTTCACGGATGCTGATGCAGCAGGGTTTAACGGAATCCCTGGCCGGCCGGTTTGAAATGCAGTATGTGGGTCATTGGAGTTTGGTGGAAATGAAAGCTGCTTTTGATTATGATGCAGAAACGTATACCTGGTATGGCGGGTATCCGGGTTCTGCCGCTTTACGCGGGGATGAACTGCGATGGAAACAATATGTCCGGGACGCGCTCATCGAGCCGTGCATTTCAAAAGACGTACTGCAAATGACCCGTGTGGATAAACCCGCCTTGCTGCGCCGATTGTTTGAACTGGGGTGCCTCTATTCGGGACAGGTGTTGTCTTATACAAAACTTATGGGACAATTACAGGACGCCGGCAATACCACAACGCTGGCCCATTACCTGCATTTGCTGGATACGGCAGGTTTGCTGGGTGGCCTGGATAAGTACAGCGCTGCCGTGGTAAGACAACGGTCGTCGAGTCCCCGTTTTCAGGTGCACAACACCGCATTAATGAGTGCACAATCTCCCTACTTTTTTCATTCAGTGCAGCGTCAGCCGGAGTTGTGGGGGCGGTGGGTGGAATCGGCAGTTGGCGCACATTTGCTGAATGCTGCTTATGCCGGCAGCATGCGGCTGTATTACTGGCGGGAGCGTAACAATGAGGTGGATTTTATATTGGAGAAGGAAGGTCGTTGCATTGCGTTGGAAGTAAAAACCGGCAGCGAGGGTTTAGGGCGTGGGATGGAGGCCTTTGCTAAGCAATTTCATCCGCATAAAACCTTGCTGATCGGTGATGGCGGGTTACCCTGGCAGGTGCTGCTCGAAACAAATCCGGTGGACTTGTTCTGAATGACGTTGTTATATTTTTTTCTTCTGGAAAAAATGTTCGTACAAACGAATAGGAGGGGATGGTGCCGGGCCGCGAAAATTATTTATCCCTAACTCACTCACTCACTCATTCATTCATTCATTCAATAGCCCCCTACACCCGCACCGCCGTACCGGTTGCCACCACCATGAGCATGCTGCCGTTGTTGCCCACCGTTTCAAAGTCGAGGTCAATGCCCACGATGGCGTTGGCGCCGAGCGACCGGGCTTTTTCCTGCAGTTCACTGAAAGCGCTGTTACGGGCTTTTTCAATCACCCGCTCATAGGACCCGCTACGTCCGCCAATCACATCACGGATACCGGCAAAGAGGTCTTTAAAAATATTGGCGCCGATGATGGCTTCGGACGAAACAACTCCCAGGTATTGCTGAACGGGACGTCCTTCGATGGTGGGGGTGGTGGTGAGAATCATGCGGCAGAAGATTTCAGGTTATAAAAAGATTGATTTGTGTTTGTATCAATGATGTTGTTGCAACTATTACGTGTATAAAGATAAAACGTGAAACGGATCTTTCAACACGGAGGTGAGAGCGCACAAAGAAACAATGAGGCGGGGTCACACGGCAGCTGCTGTATTTTTTCTCCGTGTATCCCTGTGTCTCTTTAACTCCCTGTTGAATTAATGACGCAGGCCCCTTCAGGACAATAAAAAAGACCGCCCCAATACAACAGGCGGTCTTTTTATCCGAATACCATTTAAATCCGGCTTATTTCTTTACATCTTTCAGCAGTTCCTGCACGGCGGACTCCAGTTGCTGGTCCACGCCGGTGCCCACTTTCTCCTGTTCGTTTCGTACCAGTACATCGGGGGCGGTGGCCGCGTTTTCGAGGTAGTTGCCCCTCGCGTCTTTACAGGCCACTCCGGGTACGCCCCAGCGGATGCCGGTGTCCATCAGCGCTTCCCAGCCGCCGAAGGTGCAGGTGCCCGGTACGGGCATGCCCACCAGTTTGCCGATGCCCAGCTCGCGGATCATGTAGGCATAGCAGTGCCCGTCGCTGTAGTTGGCTTCGTTGGCCAGCGAGATGCTGGGCTTGGTCCACTGGAAGTTGGGCTCATAGCCGTTGAGGCGGTTGTCCACCCCATAGTCCATGAACTTCTTTCCGCCCAGGAACACGGCCAGGTCGGCCACGAGGTCGCCACCGCCGTTGTTGCGGGTGTCCACCACGATGCCTTTCTTCTGGAAATATTTACCCATGATTTCTTCGTAGGTGGTGCGGAAGGCGCCGTCGTTCATGCCGGGGATGTGTACATAGCCCAGCTGGCCGTTGCTGAGGCGGTCCACTTCTTCGGCATTGCGTTGTACCCAGCGCCGGTACAGGAGGCCGTTCTCTTCGCCCAGGGAGATGGGTTTGATGGTGATTTCGCGGCGATTGGTGCCGTCCACCACCACCAGCAGGGTGTTTTGACCGGCTTTGCGGTTGAGGTACTGGGCCAGGTCTTTGGCCGGGGTGATGATCTCGCCGTCAATACTTTCAATGAGCATGCCCGCCTTGATGTTGAGTCCGGCTTTATCGAGCGGTCCGCCTTTCATCACTTCCAGGATGCGCACTCCATTGCCTTTGTGGTTGTAATCGTAGAAGATACCCAGTGATGCGGTGGCATCACCGTTGGGGTTGAAGCTCATGTAGCTGCTGCCGCTGTGGCTCACGTTGAGCTCGCCCAGCATTTCGCTCAGCAACTCGCTCATTTCATAGTTGTTGCCGATGTGCGGCAGGTGCCGCTCGTAATCGGGTTTGTAGCTGTCCCAGTCCACCCCGTGGAAGGTCTTGGTGTAAAAGGTGTTCTTGGTGCGCCGCCACACGTGATCAAACTGGGCTTTGCGTTCTTCCAGCAGGTTTACGATCATTTCGCCGTTGATGCCGATGCGGTCCTGCTTGCCCGAATTGGGATCAATTTTCAGCAGACCGGTATTGCTGTTTACGAAGATGGACTTCTGGTCTTTGTCCCACTCCATGCTGGCCGCATTGGCGTTGAGCGGTACCAGCATCTTGGTTTCGCGGGTGCGCAGGTTGGTGGTCCACAGGTTAAGACCCCGCTCAAAGCGGGCCAGGTAGTACAGGTTTTCGCCATCCTTGCTCACAAGGGCGTCGCCCAGGGAGGACGAGTGAATGGTGAGTTTTGTTTTACGCAGTTCCAGGTCGTCCCAGTCAATAATCACCGAATCTTTGGCAGTGGTTTTCTTTTTGGTGGTATCGGCCTTGGCTTGCTGTTCTTCCTGTTCTTTGAGGAGGGCTGCTTCTTCTTTGGTGAGCCGGAAGCGGTCGAAAGCTTCTTTGCTGAAAAAGAGCGCATAGGCATCGGCCTGGCGGCCACCGCTCATGGCTGCCCCCCGGAGGCCGTCGCGGTTGCTGAGCCACAACATGGCTTTTCCGCCCATGATCCACTGCGGACGGTAGTCGTTGAAGCCGCTGCGGGTGATGTTTTCGATGCGTTTGCCATCGGCGCTCACCAGCCCTACTTCACCACTGGCGCTTCCCGGAAGGGCGTAGTCAAACAACAGCCATTTGCTGTCGGGGCTCCAGCGGAAGTACTGGTCGTTTTCGGAGAAGGCAAAGAGGTGGTCGCCCGTGAGCAACGTGCGGGTTTGCTTTCCGGCCAGCGTATACACTTTCAGGGTGTTGCGGTTTTCGATGTAGGCCAGTTCCTTCCCGTCGGGCGAATACAACGGTTGTGCATTGTTGTTGCCGTTTACGATCAGCGGGTTTTCCGTGAGTACCGTAGCGGCGTAGAAATAGGGTTCTTCCTTGCGGGTGATGCGGGTTTCGTAGATGCCCCAGCGGCCGTTGCGTTCGCTGCTGTACACCAGGCTCTTGCCATCGGGTGCAAAGCTCACGCTGGTCTCCTGTTCGGGGGTGGCGGTTATGCGTTTGGTGATGCCGCCGTCCACGCTGGTGACAAACACATCGCCCCGGAACAGGAAAGCGATTTCTTTGCCATTCGACGCCACGCTCATGCCGCTGCCGCTGCTTACCCGCACCACCTGCTGATCGGTGTAGCGGGCATCGGCCAGGATGGTAACGGGCACTTTCCGGGGAGCGCTGCCCTCCCGCAGGGTGTAGAGACTGCCGTCGTAACTGAAGCAGAGGGTGCCATCGTTGCTGCTGCTGAGGAAGCGCACAGGGTGTTTGTTGAAGCGGGTGAGCTGCTGGCCCCTGCTGCCGTCGAGGTTCATGCGGTGAACGTTGAAGGAGCCGCTCTCCTCGCTGAGGTAATAAAAACCGCTCTCGTCGGGGGTGAATACCGGGCTGCGGTCTTCGCCGTTGAAGCGGGTGATCTGTTTGTGGCTGTTGGTTTTTGTATCGTACACCCAGATATCGCGGGTAACGGAGGACGTGTGATGCTTGCGCCAGCTGTTTTCACCGCCTTTGCGGTCGTGGTACAAAAAGCGGCTGCCGTCTTTGCTGTAGCGGATGTCTTCGGCCGGGGTGGTAAGGAGTTGTGTAACCCGTCCGCCGGTAACCGCTACCGTGTACAGTTCGGTCATATAGGCTGCCGGGTACTGCCGGTTGGAGGGCAGGTCCATGCGGGCCGCACCAAACACCACCTGTTTGCCGTCGTTGCTGAAGCTGTAGGGGTACTCGTTGGTGGAGTGGAAGGTGATGCGCCGGGCGGTGCCGCCTTCGGCCGGGATCACAAACACGTCGAAGTTGCCAAAGCGGTCGCTGGCAAAGGCGATGCTTTTGCCGTCTTTGCTCCATACGGGCATGAAGTCGTGGGCTTCATGCACGGTGAGGGGTGTGGCGGTTCCGCCGGAGGCCGGCACCCGGTAGAGGTCGCCTTTGTAGGTGAAGACGATGGTTTTGCCGTCGGGTGAGAGGGCAGGGTACCGCAGCCAGGAAGGATCCTGGGCGGAAGCGGAAAGGGCGGTGCCAAGCAGCACCAGCGCAGCTACTATTCGGTTCATGAAAGAAAGGTTTGAAGTTGCTAAAGATAAACGGAAAGCGGGCAGGGGAAAAAGAAAATGATGAACGGCTCCTGTGCAAAAAGCTGTTAAAAGCAGCCGGCTACCCTCCGTCGGGTATAGGCAGGTTGGTTGCTCCCGGATAGTTTTACCGCTTAAAGCATCATTACATGAAAACAGGTATCGCTTTCTTACTCCTGCTGGTTTTGCAGGTGTCCGCTACTGCGCAGGAACAAAGGGTGGATGTACGCTATTGGGGTGGCCGGGCGCTGATGCTGGTGCCCGCTTATTGGGAACCGGTTGCGCCGCAGCTCGCGGGACAACTACCCGATTCGCTTTTCCGGCAGATCCAGCGCCGTTGCACCGAAGCCAGTTGGCCGCAGGGGTTCCGGTATTCCGGAAACGATGAAGACGATCTGTTGCAGGAAGCGTTTTTCAACGAATGCAGCAAGTACCTGGTGGCCACCTACGATAACATCCGCAACGGCACCAACCACGGCACGCAGGCCATTCTGCGGTTTCCGGTGCGGGAAAACCGGGCGCTTTATACCGGCAGCGACTGGCAGGAGGATGTGTTCGTGATTCTGCCGCTGAAAGACGTGCAACTGCGATGAAGCGGCAGCCGGCTTACTCGTTTTTGTCTTTGTTGTACTTTTTCTCAGCGGCCTTTGCCTTTTCAAAATCCAGGATCACGCCGTTGATGCAGTAACGGAGTCCCGTTGGCGGCGGACCGTCTTCAAACACATGCCCCAGGTGGGCCTTGCAGCGGCCGCACTGCACTTCGGTGCGGGTCATACCGTGGCTGTTGTCGGGCGTATAAATGATAGCTCCTTTGCTGATGGGCTCATAGAAGCTGGGCCAGCCGCAGCCGCTGTCGAACTTGGTGTCGCTGCGGAACAGGGGGTTGCCGCAGGCGGCGCAGTAATAGGTGCCCACTTCGTTGAAGTGTTCAAATTTGCTGGTCCAGGGCCGCTCTGTGCCTTTTTGCCGGGCAATGTAATAAATGTCGGAAGGCAGGATATTCTTCCATTCTTCTTCGGAGAGTTGCACTTTGCCGGTGTCGGTGCGGGAGTACACGGGATTGTTTTTGTTGTTGTCTTCGTTCATAGTTTGTTTCTTGGTGGCCGGCTGGGCCCCGCAGCTGATGAAGATGCAGAGAAACAGGAGGCCGGTGAGCGTACGTTGCAGCATGGGTGGTTTGTTTTTCCGGTACCGGGCATGGGCAGGAAAGGCTGCCCCGTCAAAGGTAGACCGAATACCGGGTAGATGCATATAACAAGATTCCGGCAAAGAGGGTTCGGAACGGCGGCGGTTTACGCATTGGTGTTTATATTTACAACTCAATCAGAGTACGACCGCTTATGTTCAATCTAATTTTATTCGGACCTCCCGGCAGCGGCAAGGGTACGCAGTCGGAGAAAATCATCGCCCGTTACGGGTTGAAGCACCTGAGCACCGGCGACCTGCTGCGCAGTGAAATTGCCGCCCAGACCCCGCTGGGGATGGAGGCGAAAAAGCTGATGGACAAAGGACAGCTGGTGCCCGATGAGGTGGTGGTGGGCATGATCAGCTCCGCCCTCGACAACAACCCGCAAGCGAAGGGTTTCCTGTTCGATGGCTTTCCCCGCACGGTGGCCCAGGCCGAAGCGCTCGACAAGCTGCTCAAGCTCAAGGGGATGCAGATCAATGCCATGATTGCCCTGTTGGTAACTGAAGAGGAGCTGGTGAAACGCCTGCTCAACCGGGGACTAACCAGCGGGCGCAGCGATGATACCAACGAGTCGGTGATCCGGGCCCGTATTACAGAATACCAGAACAAAACGGCGGTGGTGGCCAGTTACTACCAGCAATTCGATAAGTTTGTGGAGGTGCCGGGCGAGGGCAGTATTGATGAAATTTTTGACAGCATCTGCCGGGAAATAGAAAAGCATCTCTAAGCCGGGTTAAAAGGCGCCAGCCGCTGTTTACCGGAAGCCGTCACCGTCCAGCAGGTTGCCCAGTCCGCCCAATACGCTGCCCTCCTCTTTGCGGCGGAAGGAGCCGTACGACAGAATGCGGCTGGCCAGTCGCGACACCGGCAGGGTCTGGATCCATACTTTGCCCGGACCCCGCAGGGTGGCAAAGAAAAGGCCCTCCCCGCCGAAGATGGTGTTTTTGATACCGCCCACAAACTGGATGTCGAAATCCACCGTGCGGGTATAGCCTACCACACAACCTGTATCAATCTTGATCAGTTCTCCCGGCAGCAGTTCCCGCTCAAATACGTGTCCGCCTGCATGCATGAAGGCCATCCCGTCGCCTTCCAGCTTCTGCATGATAAACCCTTCCCCGCCAAACAGGCCCGTACCCAACTTGCGCTGCAATGCAATACCCACGGTTACCCCCTTGGCAGCGCAGAGGAAGGCGTCTTTCTGGCATACCACATATCCACCCAGTTCCTGCAGGTTGAGGGGGATGATTTTACCCGGGTAGGGAGAAGCGAAACTCACTTTCTTTTTTTCGTTCCCGGCATTGGTAAAGGCGGTCATAAACAGGCTTTCGCCGGTGAGCAGGCGTTTGCCGGCCGAAACCAGCTTGCCCAGCACCCCCCGTTGCGGGCTGCCGTCGCCAAAGATGGTTTCCATCTGGATGCCATCGTCCATGAGCATGAAGCTGCCGGCTTCGGCAATGGCGGTTTCCCGGGGATCCAGTTCCAGTTCCACATACTGCATTTCTTCTCCTGCAATGCGGTAGTCTATTTCGTGTGCGGCGGGCATAAAGTATTTTTTCGTGAAGATAGGATGACGCCGAAAGCGGGGCATCAAATTTTTGTTAAGGTGGTGTGCTTACAGATGGGTGTAATACCATGAGCGATTGGTTCGGATACACGTACCATGCATCATTCTTTACCTGCCCACACGGCCTCCGCGTACCGCGGCTTTCAGCGCGGCTGGAAACAAAAACCCCCTTCTCGACAGGAAGGGGGTTGTAACCAAAACCTACACGATGTCGTTTCGCTCGTGTGTTTTATGCGGCGGGACGGTGGCCCAGCCAGATGCGTTTACCCTGGAGGCGGCGAACGAGGTACATAAAGCCCACCAGGAGGAAGAAGAAGGGTCCCAGGAAGCCCAGCAGGGCGATGAACTTCGTGCCGTAGAACCGCTCCATCGGCCGGCGGAGCCGCTCCGATATGATGTACATACTGGGTACCATCATCAGCGTGAGGAAGAAGGAGAAGATCAGGCCGTAGATGATGGTCCAGCTGAGTGGTCCCCAGAACACCACACTGTCGCCCCCGAAGAAGATCTTCGGATCCAGGTGCTGAAACAGCGATACAAAGTCAATGTTAAAGCCCACCGCCAGCGGTATAAGACCGCCGATGGTGGCCAGTGCCGTGAGCAATACCGGAATGATCCGGATCTTGCCTGCCTGGATAGCGGCTTCGCGGCTGCGGAAACCCCGCTTGCGCAGTTCATCGGTAAATTCAATGAGCAGGATGCCGTTTTTAATCACGATGCCAGCCAGGCCTACAATGCCCACCCCAAACATGATGGTGGCAATGGTTTGACCGGTGAGGGCATAGCCCAGCATCACCCCGATGATGCTGAAGAAGATTTCGGTGATGACGATGAAGGGCTTACTGAGGCTGTTGAACTGCAGCACCAGCACCAGGAGGATGAGACCGATAGCCAGTAACAGGGCAACGAACAGGAATTGCGAGGTTTCTTTTTCCTGTTCGCTCTGTCCGCTCTGCCGGATAGTAACATCTTCGGGGAGCTTCACTTTGTTTTTAAAATCGTCAATCCTGGTTTTCAGGGCGGCGTTGATCCCGGCTGTCTGGCTGGGATCGGCCACATTTGACTGCAGTTGAATGGTGCGCTTCAGGTTCTTGCGCCGGATGCCGCCGCTGGTATTGGTGTAGTCGAACCGGGCGATTGCGTTGATGGGCACCTGCTTAATCTGACCGGTGTTGAAATCGCGGAAGGTGATGCGCATGTTCATAAGGTCGCCGATGTTGTTGCGCTGCAACTCGCTGTACCGGAGCTGGATTTTGTATTCGTCATCGCCCTGCTTCAGCTTGCTCACTTCCTTACCAAACAGGGCGGTGCGGATTTCGGAGCCCACCTGCCCCGTACTTACGCCTTCGATGAGGGCCCGCTCCCGGTCCACCATAATGGAGATTTCGGGGTTGCTCAGATCCACATCCATCTGCAGGTTGTCAATGCCGGCCACGCGGTTGGTGTCGAGGTAGTTGTACAGGTCCTGCGCTACGCGGGCAATGGTGTTAAAATCTTCCCCAATGACTTCTATGTTGACCGGAGGGTCGGTGGGTGGGCCGGCACTTTCCTGCTCCACGCTGATGGCCGCCCCCGGGATGTTTTTAATGCTGTTGCGAATCTGCTCCAAAAAGGGCCGGGAGCTCTTGCCGTGCCGTTGTTCGTATTCCACAAACGAAACCTGGATGCGGCCCAGGTTGGGCTGTACGCTCCGGTTGTTGTCGCGGGGGTTGTTGGCGCTCACCGCAACGTTGGCAATGATACTTTCGACAATGCCACCGGGTTGGCCGGGCAGTTCCTTTTCCAGGATCCGGTACACTTTCTGTTCCAGCGATTGGGTGATGGAGTCGGTGTACTTCACGTCGGTGCCAACGGGCATTTTCAGGTACACATAAATGAAGTTGGGATCACCGCTGGGGAAGAACGTGGTGGCGTTGCCCCGCAACAGCAGCAGTACCACTGCTACCGGAAAAAGCAGAAAGAGACTGATGAGCAGGTACACCGGCCGCCAGCCAACCAGTACCCAGCGAAGGAGCCGCTCGTAGCTGTTCATGAGCCGGGGCAGCAACCGTTCCTGGAAGAAATAAATCAGGTCCCGCAGTACAAAGCGGTTGAGAATACCGGCCAGCGCCATGAAGAACAGGAAGTTGCCGGTACCGTGATTGCCGAGCATGTGGTTGATGATGCCAATGGCCCAGAACGCCCACCAGTGCCACTTGCGGAAGAGTGCTTTTTTAGGTTCGTCGTAAGCCCTTCCTTCTGGTTTCATGAAGCTCACCGCGAAAACGGGGTTGATGATGAAGGCAACAATCAGTGAGGCGGCGAGGGTGAGGATGAGCATTACCGGCAGGTAGATCATAAACTTGCCGATGATGCCCTTCCAGAAGAGGAGGGGAATGAAAGGCGCCAGGGTGGTGATGGTGCCGGCCAGCACGGGTATGAACACTTCGCCTGCCGCCTCCTTGGCGCTGCGCACAATGGGCACCCGCCCGTTGTGATAGATCCGGTGGGTGTTTTCAATCACCACAATGGCGTCGTCCACAATGATACCCAACCCGAACAGCAGGGCAAACAGCACAATGAAGTTGAGGGTGATGCTGCTGCCCACCAGCCAGTCGGCGAGCGGCAGAAACAAAAACGCCACAAACACACTCAGGGGAACACTCAGCGCCACAAAAAAGGCGTTGGTTACACCCATAAAGAACATGAGAATAAGCAGAACAAGAATGAATCCGATGATGATGGTGTTTACCAGTTCGTTGAAGGAGGTCCTGGTTTGCCGGCTCTGGTCACCGGTGATCGTAACTTTCAGGTCGCGTGGCAGCTGGTCGCCGTCCTGCAATTCCTGTACCACCGACTTAATGTGATCGGCCGCGTCGATCAGGTTTTCGCCGCTGCGTTTAACGATGTTGAGAGTGATTACATTTTTTCCATCGAGGCGGGCAAAGCTTTCCCGCTCTTTCACGGTGTCTTTGATGGCGGCGATGTCCCGCAGGTAGATGGGTGCGCCGTTTACGTTTTTAACCACGATGTGGTTGAGGTCGAACACGGAGTTAAACTGGCCCCGCACCCGTACGGTGCGCTTCATGGTGCCCACTTCCACCTGGCCGCCGCTGATGTCGTTGTTTTCGCGGCGGATGGCATTTTCTATGTCCTGGAAAGTAACACGGGCGCTGTTCATGCGGTAGGGATCCACATTCACCTGGATTTCCCGCTCGGGGGCGCCTACAATGTCGGCACGTGTGATTTCCTTCAGTTCTTCAAAGCGGTCCTGCAGTTTGTCGGCATACTGCTTCAGTTTCACCGCGTCGTAGTCGCCGCTGATGTTCACAAACATGATGGGCATTTCGCTGAATGCGAACTCCTGTACATCGGGCTGCGTGGTAAGGTCCTGCGGCAGGTCGGTTTTGGACTTGTCCACCGCGTCTTTCACTTTCTGCTTGGCCAGGTCCACCTTGATGTCGGTGTCAAACTCCACCACAATCAGCGAATAGTCCTGCTGCGATGTGGATTGCACTTTGGTGATGCGGGCTCCGCTGATGCTTTTGATCTGCTTTTCAATGGGGCGGGTTACCAGGTTTTCAATGTCGGCTGGTGAATTGCCCACATACACGGTGGTGACCGAAATGGTGGGTACCACAATGTCGGGGAATTGCTCTTTGGGCAGGGTATTGAATTTCACCAGGCCAAAGGCTGTGATGATGATGGTGATGATATAAATGGCGGTGCGGTTGTCCACGCTCCAGCTGGTGGGCCTGAACTCCTTGAATTTTTTACTCAGTCCTTCCAGAAAATTTGATTCCATAATCACGGTTTTTCCCGGGTTGCGGGGTGATGATTCATTGTGTGCGGCAGTAGCAGCATGGTCTTACTCGGTACGTACCAGCTGGTTGTCGTACACACTCTGGTAACCTTCGCTGATCAGTTGCATGCCGGGTTGCAGACCGGCTTTGATCTCTACTTTGTCGTTGTAGGACTCGCCCAGTACCACCGCTTTCTTCACAGCCACCAACCGTCCGCGGCTGTCTTTTTCCACGGCGTATACGTATTTGCCTTTGTCATCGGTTTGTACCAGGTTTACGGGGATTACCATGGCGTTGGGGGCGCTGTAATCACGGATGCGCACAGCGGCGATGGAATTGGGCCGCACCGAACCGCCGGGGATGGTTGCTTCGATGGTAAACGTACGTGTTGAGGGATTGATCAGCTGGGAGGAGCGCTTCACGGCCGACAGAAAGGTTTTATTGAGGTCGGGCAGGTGCACAACCACCTGGCTGCCTTCTTTCACCCGGCCGGCGTAGTTCTCGGGTACATCCACCTGCGCTTTCAGGCTGGCATTGTTAACAATGCGGATCTGCGGACCTGCCTGGTTGGCGCCCACGAACAACTCGCCCACCTTTACGTTCACCACGTCGGCTATGCCGCTTACCGGCGCATACACGGTGTACAGTTTGATCTGCTCGCTGGCGGTGGCCATGGAGCGCTCCAGGGCTTCCACCTGCGAACGGGCCTGCAGGAGCTGCACTTCGGAGCCAATCTGCTGTTCCCAAAGATTCTGCGTGCGCTGGTACAGTTCACGGGCCAGGGCCAGCTGGGTTTCGGTGATCCGGATCTGCTGACGCAGCACTTTATCGTCGAGCTTGAGAAGCAACTGTCCCTTTTGGACATACTGTCCTTCTTTTACAGCAATATCAGTTACCACCCCTCCCTGTCCATTGGGGGGCGCTACATAGGAAATCTGGTCTGATTCAATGCGGCCCTGCAGGTCGATGTAATGAGCGAAGTCTTCCACGCCCACCGGCGCCACGGCTATAAGTTTGGCTGCAGCTTCCTTGTTAAACGACGTATCTTGTTCTGCAATTGCTTTTTCCAGTTGCAGGATTTTCGATGCCAGGTCCACCTGCTGTTTCTGCAGTTTCTCCAGCTGTGTTTTCTTGTCGGCCAGCGCGGCGTTTTTTTCTTTACGGCTTTCGGTACAGGACGCTGCCAGCAGTACCAGCAGCAGGCCTGTGTAGGTGAAGAGTGTGCGCATATCTGATTGCATTAAATGTGTGTGTTATAATGTTCCGGTGGCACGCTTCCAGGCCAGCTGCGCCTGCACGGCGTTGTAGAGGCTGCGCAGGTAGTTGCTCTGGGCGGTTTGCCATTCGTTTTCCGCGTTAATTACTTCAAAGCTGGTACCCAACCCGGCTTCGAAGCGTTTTTTCGAGAAGTTGAAAACGCTTTCGGCCAGTTCCATGTTTTTTTCGTTGGCATCCAGTTCCAGGACGGCGTTGCGGTAGCTGATCCGGGCCTGCTCCAGCTGGAAGTCAATGAGCATCTTCGTTTGCAGCAGGTTGTTATCCACCTGCTCAATTTTCAGGTGCGCCTGTTTTACCCGCTGCAGGCGTGCCGTGCCGGAAAAAATGGGCACCTGCAGGCTCACGCCCAGGATGCTTGATGGAAACCACTGGAATTGCGACCCGGAGTTGAAAAAGTTGAACTCCTGGCGGAAGGCGCTGCGGTTGTAGTTCCAGAATGTTGCAACGGTGGGGTATTTCTGCAACTGATACCGCTTGAGGTCGTATTCCTGCAGGCGCTTGGCACTTAGCAGGAGACGTATTTCGCTGCGGTTTTCGTAGTTGAAGCCTTTTGTGTCGGGCAGTTGTTGTTTGATCACTTCGGGAGTGAGCCGGTCGGTAAGCACCAGCGAATCGGCCTGCGGAAGACCCGTGGCCAGCTTGAGCGATGCATAGGCCAGCGCAAGGCTGTTGTTCAGCTGGGCCTGTGTAGAGCGGATGTTGTTGCGGGCCACCAGCGTGCGGTCCACATCCAGTTTTTCGGAAAAACCGTTACGGTACATCTGCTGCAGGTCAAGGTACAGCTTCTCCAGCCGCTGCACCCCGGTGTTGATGAGCTCCAGTTGCTGCTCGGTCACCAGGATGAGGTAGTACGCATTCAGCACGTTTTCCTTCGCCTTGTCTTCGGCCACGGTGATGTTTTTATCGGAGAAGTTGAGTACTTCCTTGCGGGCCAGGATGCCGGCAAACACTTCCGGCTGAAAGAGCAGCCACTGTACCGAAAAGCCTGCCTGGGCGGTCCACGGAACCCCAAACTGGGCCGGGATGATGCGGGGATCGGTCTGCGGCACCTGGATCAGCTGCCCGGTCTGCGAGTTCTGCACTTTTTCGTCCGAAAGCACCCCGTATACCTGCGGTGTGATAAAGTCGGGGAGGGGTGTTACCGGGATGTCGAGAAACCGGTTCATCTGCACATTGCCGCTGATCTGCGGGTAGGCGGCCCCCACAATTTCCTTGTTGCGGGCCACGGCAATGGAGTAGTCGAGCCGCAGGTTCTTCAGCTCGGGCAGGTTCTGCAGGGCCTTTTGTACGGCTTCCCGGGCCGACAGGCGGTGCACTGCCTGCTGCGCCGGGATGGCCGAACCAATCCCCAGGAGGACAAGGAGCAGCAGCAGACTTCGTACAGCGTTGTTTTTCATACGTGTTTTTATTTTTGTTGTTGCTTGTATTTAATGATCAGTTTGTGTCCTTTCAACGTGGCCAATCCGTACAGGAAATGTTCGGCCAGCTCGTTGGATAATTCGGCCAGGTTGTAGCGGCCGGGCGGAAAAAGCGTAAGGTTGAAGGGCAGCATGGTGGACTCGAGACGGTATTTGCTGATCACATCCACGTTCAGTTCCGGCCGGTAAAGCCCCTCCCGGATACCCCGGTTGATGTTGTCGCGGATGATGCCCAGCAGGAAATCGTTTTTCATGTGCTGGAAGCGCTGAAACACGCGGGGGTGATACTTTTCCATGTCGTAAACCACCACCGGGTTCATCTGCGAAAACTGCTCGTTTACCTGTTCCATGGTGAGGAACACTTCCTCCACCGCGTCGCGGGACCGGGTGGCGCAGGACCGGCAGTCGTGATGCATGCGCTGTTCTTCCAGCTGCATCACCGCGTCCACCAACTCTTCCTTGTCGGCAAACAGCTGGTAAATGGTTTTCTTGCTCATGCCCAGCAACCCGGCAATGTCGTCCATCGAAACCGAGCGGATGCCCAGCCGCATGAACTGTTCGGTGGCTTTTTGCAGTATACGTTCTTTTGTTTCCATGTGCTTTCGGGGGCGTAAAACTACAGAAACTTTTATCGTTGCCAAAGTTTCCGTCAAAAAAATCTCCCTCCTTTATAATAAATTAACACAACCCCGGGCTGCCGGATTACCGTAGTTTTGCCCGTAAACCCGCGATTCATGGCCCCTCCTTTGTATAAAAAGCTGATCCAGTACTTTCTGCAGGGTTTGCTGGTGATGGCTCCTTTTGTGATAACGGCGTATGCCATCTTCTGGGTGGTGACCAGCATAGATGAGTTGCTGCCCATCTTCACCTTCACCGATGAAGGAGGCCGGGTGAAAGTGCGCAACTTCGGGCTGGGCTTTATCCTGATCATCGGGTTCATCACCCTGGTGGGTTACCTCAGCGCCTTTTTCATCCAGTCGCGGATTTTTAACCTCTTCGATCACTGGCTGGAAAAAGCGCCGGGTATTAAATTCATTTACACCACGGTTAAGGAATTTTTCGAGGCCTTTGCCGGTGAAAAGAAGAAATTCAACAAGCCGGTACTGGCCAATATTGACGATAACGACGTATGGCGCGTGGGCTTCCTCACCCGGGAACAGATGGACGATTTCGGGCTGGAAGAATATGTGGCCGTGTACATTCCCATGAGTTATTCCATTGCCGGCAATGTGTACCTCATCCCGTCTCACCGCATCAAAAAGCTCGACTCCCACGTAACCCCGTCCGAGGCCATGAAGTTTGCCATCAGCGGCGGCGTTACCAAGGTGGAGGATGAATAAATTGTTAAAGGCAGCTGTTGTACCGAACCGCCTCCCTAATTTTACAAACCGATTTTGTTGCGTATGAAGCGTTTGCTTTTTCTGATACCACTTCTGCTCCTTGCCCAGGCCTGCTTTTGCTGGGGCTTCTACGGCCACCGTAAAATCAACTACCTGGCAGTGTTTCTCCTGCCTCCCGAAATGCTGTCGTTTTTCAAAGAGAACATTGAGTTCCTGAGCGAACACGCGGTGGATCCCGACAAACGTCGCTATGCCATCCCCGAGGAAGGCCCCCGCCATTATATAGACATTGATTATTACGGGAAATATCCTTTTCCGGAATTACCCCGCAATTACGACAGCGCCGTAGCTAAATTCAGTGCAGACACCGTTAATAAATACGGGATTGTACCCTGGTGGGTACAGACCATGCTGGCCCGGCTTACCAGCGCCTTCCGGGATAAAAACCAGGCCCGGATCCTTAAACTCAGCGCCGAAATAGGGCACTATATTTCCGATGCCCATGTTCCCCTGCATGCCACGCACAACCACAACGGGCAGTACACCGGGCAAAACGGCATTCACGGTTTCTGGGAAAGCCGGGTGCCGGAACTGCTGGCCGACCGCCAGTTCGATTTCTGGATCGGTAAGGCCGCCTACATCAAAAACCCGGGCGAGTACATCTGGGCACGGGTGCTGGAAAGCGCTACTGCAGCCGATACGGTACTGTTATTTGAACGCGAACTGACCCGGGCCTTTCCCAGCGATCTCAAGTATTCCTACGAAAACCGCAATGGCACCACCATCCGCCAGTACTCTACTGCCTTCACCGTTGCTTACAACGATAAGCTCACTGGTATGGTGGAACGCCGCATGCGCCAGAGCGTACATGCCACGGCCAGTTTCTGGTACACCGCCTGGGTGAATGCCGGGCAGCCCGACCTCAAAAATCTCAGCAACAAATCCTTCAGCGCCGACGAACTCAAAGAGTTTGAGCAGCTGGATGAGCAGTGGAAAAAAGGGAAAGTGTACGGGAAAGATTGCAATTGAACCGGTCAGGCCGTTCCGGCCACCAGCGAAAACACATACAAACATTCCAGCGCAATCTGGTTACTGCGCTCCAGGTATTTTTCATCCTGCAGCGGTGTTCCGTCATAGGCTTTCGGATCGTGGTAGGTTGTGCCGATGCGCAGATCACAGCCGGGAATAAAAGGGCAATTTTCATCAGCATCCGAACAGGTCATAATGGCTGCAAATCCCGCCCGGGGATTGCCGGCATCGTTGTACAGTTTCGAAAAACAGTTCGTGAACCCTTCTTCCCCGAACTGCACCCGGTACACGGGGTTGGATCCTGTGGTGGTGGCTGCCACCTGCAAACCTGCACGCTGCAGGGCCGCCATGGCATTTGCATGAAATGCCGTTGCCTCCGTACCACCGGAGAACGTATGTACGTTGCCAATGCCATAGTAAGCGGCCGCTACAGCACTCCAGACCTGACCCAGGTGGCTGCGCCGCGAGTTGTGGGTGCACACATACACCAGTTGTACAAGTTGTTCCTGCCGGATTTTTTCCCGGATATACACAGCGAGTTGTTGCAGTAATAAGCGCCGTTCCGGCGCTATTTCAGAAAAATTTCCTGCAAGGGTTTCACAGCGTTGGTGCAGCGCGGGAAAAAGCCGGGCCGGTGAATCATTTGTTTTCATTCACAGCAAAACTAACCCAAACAGCTGAGGCATTACATGAACTTTTTATGAACAGGACGGTGTTTTCAGATGCAAACAGGCTGGCGTTGCCTGTTACGGCATTCCCTCAAATCATCTAATTTCGCCTCTATGGTACATAATTTTAATGCAGGTCCGGGTATTCTGCCGCCCGCAGTGCTGCGCCAGGCTGCGGAAGCCGTACTGGATTTTAACGGAAGAGGATTGTCGTTACTCGAAATCGGTCACCGTACAGCTCCCTTCGTGGCCGTGATGGATGAAGCCCGTGCACTGGTGAAAGAGCTGATGCAGCTGGACGACCGGCACCACGTACTCTTCCTGCATGGCGGCGCTTCCACCCAGTTTATGCAGGTACCCATGAACCTGCTGGATGAGCAGGGGCTGGCCGCCTACACCGAAACGGGCACCTGGAGCAACAAAGCCATCCGGGAAGGCCGTCTCTTCGGGCATGTGGAGATTGCCGGTTCCGCCAAAGACAGCGGCTATACCACCATCCCCCGCCACCTGGAATTCAGTCCCACCGCTTCCTACCTCCACCTCACCACCAACGAAACCATTTCCGGTACCCAGTGGCAGCACCTGCCCTACGATGCCGGCGTGCCCCTGGTGGCCGATATGAGCAGCGACATCCTGAGCCGGGTGCTCGACTTCAACCGCTTTGACCTGATCTACGCCGGGGCGCAGAAAAACATGGGTGCGGCCGGTGTGAACCTGGTGGTGGTAAACGAAGATATTCTCGGCCGGGTACGCCGGACCATCCCCACCATGATGGACTACCGCAACCACATCAAAGAGGGCAGTATGCTCAATACACCGCCTGTTTTTGCCGTGTACGTGGTGCTGCTCACCCTCCGCTGGCTGAAAGAGCAGGGCGGTGTGGCGGCACTGGAAGATCGCAACCGCGAAAAATCCGATCTCCTGTATGCAACCCTCGCTTCCATTCCGTTCTTCCGGCTCCCGGTGGCGGAAGCCGACCGCAGCCGGATGAACGTGGTGTTTACCCTGCCCGATCCGACGCTGGAAGCGGAATTTCTCGAAATCTGCAAGGCAAACCAGCTCTACGGTGTAAAAGGACACCGCAGTGTGGGAGGCTTCCGGGTAAGCCTCTATAACGCCCTGCCGCTCAGCAGTGTACAGGTGCTGGTGGATATCCTGCACGACTTTGCCCGCACCCGGGGCTGAGAAGTGCCGGTGCATCTCCCCCGATTTTTCCTTTTCTTTGCAGCGGTTAGCAAGTACGTAAGCAAAACAGTATGGCCATTATCGTTCCATTTGAGGCACTGCGTCCTGCGGCGCAGTATGCCAGGCAGGTTGCATCAAGACCTTATGATGTTCTCAACACCCGGGAAGCCAAGCAGGAAGCACAGGGCAACCCCTATTCTTTTTTACACATCACCAAGCCCGAAATAGATCTGCCGGAAGGCACCGATCCTTATGCGGAAGAAGTGTACCTGAAGGCCAGGGAAAACCTGCAGGCTTTTGTACAGCGCAATGTACTGTTCCGCGAAAGCAAGGCCTGTTATTACATCTACCAGCTGGTGATGAACGGACGCAGCCAGACCGGCCTCGTATGCGCCAGCAGTGTAAAGGATTATGAGAACGATGTGATCAAAAAGCACGAATTCACCCGGCCGGAAAAAGAGAACGACCGCATTCAGCACATCCGCATCAGCGGGGCGCAGACGGGTAATGTGTTCCTGGCTTATCGCGATGTGGCCGAACTGAATGAACTGGTGGCCCGGTGGAAAGCAGAAAAAAACCCGATCTACGACTTTACGGCCGACGACGGCGTACAGCATACCATCTGGATTGTGAACGACGATGCCAGCATCAAATCCATCACCGCCCTGTTCAAAAAACAGGTGCCGCATACCTATATCGCCGACGGGCACCACCGCGCCGCTTCCGCTGCCAGGGTAAAAACCACCCTGGGCAAGTTGGCTCCCCGTGGCGCCGGCTATTTTCTCACTACGCTCTTTCCGGCCAGCGAACTGCAGATACTCGACTACAACCGCCTGGTACAGGACCTGCACGGGTTAACACCAGCCGGGCTCCTGCAAAAGCTGGAAGAAGATTTTACGGTGGAGGAAGCAGGGGAGATGCCGGTACGCCCGGAACAGCCCCATGTGTTTGGTATGTTTCTGGACGGACGTTGGTACCGCCTCACCGCTCGTGAGGGGCACTTTGACGCCCACGATCCCATCGGCGTACTCGATGTGAGCATCCTCTCCCGGCTGGTGCTGGAGAAACACCTCGGCATCCACGACCAGCGCACAGATAAGCGCATTGATTTTGTGGGCGGCATCCGCGGACTGGGCGAACTCCAGCAGCGGGTGGAAAGCGGCGAGATGGCTGTGGCCTTCAGCCTCTACCCGGTAAGCATGGAACAACTCTTTGCCATTGCCGACAGCGGACAGGTGATGCCCCCCAAAAGCACCTGGTTTGAACCCAAGCTCCGCGACGGTCTGCTGACCCACCTCATTGCAGATCCCTCCTGACAGGAAAGCGGGTTAAAAAAATGCAAACTGCGGAACCCGCCGGCCGTACCGCCGGCTTTTGACCTACTTTTGCACACGTATGAAACAAGTGATGCCCGTGCTGGCGTTCCTGTTTGCGGCCCTGCTGTCCCAGGCCCAGGAACCCGATGCCCCCCAATTGTACGAAACCGCCCGCCAGTTTATGCGCACCGGCGACTGGAGCAATGCCGTGCTGCTGCTCAACAAAGCCCTGGCCCGCGACCCCGGTAACGCTGTTTACCAGAAAGAACTGGCCCTGACGTATTACTACCAGCGCGATTTTGCCAAAGCCAAGGAAACCATCCGCCCGCTGATTGACCGCGAGGATGCCGATGTGCAGGTGTTTCAGATTGCCGGTAATATCTACAAGGCCCTGGAAGAACTGAAGGAGTGCGACCGGATGTACAAAAAAGGGTTGAAAAAACATCCCGCCAGCGGTCCCCTCTATGCCGAGTACGGCGAACTCCTGTGGATGCAGAAAGACAACAACTGCATCCTGCAATGGGAGCAGGGCATTCAGAACGACCCCAACTTTGCCGGCAATTATTATTTTGCCGCCCGGTTTCATTATTTCACGGCCGATAAGATCTGGCCGTTGCTCTACGGCGAAATCTTCGTGAACATGGAGAGCTACACCAGCCGCACGGCCGAAATGAAAACCCTCCTGCTGGAAGCGTATAAAAAGTTATACACCCCCGATCCCAAGGGCAAACCCGCCCGTACCCGCAACGAATTCACCGAAGCGGTGCAGGCTGTGCTGAACCAGAACAATGCCGTCGTACAGTCCGGAATCACCACCGACAACCTGGTGATGCTGCGCACCCGGTTTATTCTCGACTGGCAAAAGGAATATGCCGCCCGGTTTCCCTTCCGCCTTTTTGAGCACCAGCGCCAGCTGCTGCAGGAAGGCCTCTTTGATGCCTACAACCAATGGATTTTTGAAGCGGCCGGTAACCTGGCGGGGTATGAAAACTGGACCCGGCTCAATGCCGCCCAGTACAACGAGTTTACCCGCTTCCAGAAGTCAAAGCTCTTCAAAATGCCCCCCGGACAGCATTACCGCAACAACTGATTCTGAACAACACAGAGGCCGGAGCGCACAGTGTAACACGCGGAGGTTGCATGCGGAGCGGTTGCTGTTTTTTTACAGCCCGTAATTTTTTCCGGGAAGGCGGCCGGCAGCAGGGATTTTTCTTATCTTTCTTTTTCGAGCCGGCCAGGCTGTAAGGCCTCCGGCCATTGATTGTTTACATTCAAACTACTTGCTGTATGAAACCAACCCGCCTCTTTGATTGCATCGCATACCAGAAAGAGCATTTTCCCAAAGAAGACATGTTTGCCGCCAAGGAAGAAGGCGGTATCTGGCGCAAATACGGAACGGCCGAAGTGGAAGAGATCGTGGATAAGCTGGCGGCCGGACTCCTGCACCTGGGTATCAGCGCCAACGATATGAGCATTGAGCGGCGTGATAAAATTGCCCTCATCAGCAACAACCGGCCCGAGTGGATGTTCCTCGACCTGGCCGTGCAGAAAATCGGCGCCGTCCTGGTGCCCATCTACCCAACCCTTGCGGTGGGCGAGCTGGAATTTGTGCTCAACGACGCGGAAGTGAAGCTGGTGTTTGTAAGCGATGATGACCTGTATGCCAAAGTGCAGAGCGTGCGGGCGAAGACCCCCAGTGTACAGGCGGTGTACACTTTCAACTTTATTCAGCAGGCGCTGTACTGGAAAGATCTGCTGAGCATTGCCACAGAAGACGAAAGGGCTGCCGTGGCCACCGCAGCTGCACGTATAAGCTACGGAGACCTGGCCACTATCATCTATACCTCCGGTACTACAGGCGTGCCCAAGGGCGTGATGCTCAGTCACCGTAACATCCTGAGCAACGTACTGGCCTGCGAGGAAGTGTTCCGTGAGTTCTGCAGCGAAAACGACCGGTCGCTCAGCTTTCTGCCACTCAACCACATCTTTGAGCGCATGGTCTCCTACATCTATCTCTTTAATGGCGTATCCATCTATTACGCCGAAAGTCTGGATACCATTGGCGATAACCTCAAGGAAGTGCAGCCCGCTGTATTTTCCACCGTGCCCCGCCTGCTCGAAAAAGTGTACGAGCGTATCATGGGCAAGGGCCAGGAGCTGACGGGTATCAAACGCAAGCTGTTCTTCTGGGCGGTGGACATTGGCAGCCGCTTCGATATCAACAGGAAGCACAGTTTCAGCTACAAGCTGCAACTGGCCCTGGCCAACAAGCTGATTTTTAAGAAATGGCGCGAAGGCCTCGGCGGTAACGTAAAGGCCATCGTTACCGGGGCGGCGGCCTGCCAGGTGCGGTTGCTCCGCGTCTTCACAGCCGGCAAGATCAACATCATGGAGGGATACGGTCTCACCGAAACATCGCCGGTTATTTCCGTAAACCGTTTCAGTGAAAAGAACCGCATGTTTGGCACGGTTGGACCGGTGATCAGCGGGGTGGAGGTAAAGCTGGAACCCGACGGTGAGATCTGTTGCCGCGGCGAAAACGTGATGATGGGCTATTACAAACGTCCCGACCTCACGGCCGAAGTAATTGACAAGGATGGCTTCTTTCACACGGGGGACATCGGCATGTTTGTGGACAATAAGTTTCTCAAGATCACCGATCGAAAGAAGGAAATTTTCAAGACCAGCGGCGGAAAGTACGTGGCGCCCCAGCCCATCGAAAACAGGATGAAAGAGAGCAAATTCATTGAGCAGATGATTGTGGTGGGGCCGGAGCAGAAATTTGCAGGCGCGCTGATTGTTCCCACGTTTGAAACACTCAAAGAATGGGCGAAGCAGAACAACCTGAGCTTCGGTACCGTACACGACCTGCTGCGCCATCCCAAGGTACTGGAACTGTACAAGCACATTGTGGAAGAATACAACCAGCATTTCAATCATGTGGAGCAGGTGAAGAAGTTTGAGCTGCTGCCCGATGAGTGGACGGTGGATGGCGGCGAGCTTACTCCTACACTCAAACTGAAGCGCAAGGTGATCATGGAAAAGTACCGGGATGCGATAGAGCGGATTTATGCGTGATATGATACTGCATTACGGCCTGCTAAAGGCAATATGAATCTTGGAATAGCTCTGCTGCAGGAAAGCATCCTGGATGTATCATGATTAGCAATGTTTTATGCTTTTTAATGAGTTTGATTTTCAATTCTGTTACGCAGTACAACTCAGTACACAGCACCCGGGCGCTGTGATTTTGCATTTTAACCACAATGTGAATAAGCAGCTACCGAACGAAAGGCGCAGGAGGGGCATGATGTTTTATAGTACATTACGTTATAATTATTTAATTGGCTTACCTCTGCGCATTGAAGCCTAAGTAATTTATTTAGCAGCAGCTATAGTTAATTACGTGGCACATGAACCGGATTTTTTTATATAAAGGTTATGGTAGTTCTTAAACGGCTTAAAGAAAGGTTGTTTATACGTGTTTTCTTTTTAAGTTACAGATACCGCCCTGAGGTACTTGATTGATAACCCGGCTCGCTATTTGGAGAAATTGGAAAGCCAGGCAGGGTCATTTACTTTTCAAAGCATGGCTTGAGTAATATATGCTGGAATAATTTATACATCTGACAAAGCACAGGATTGTATATAAGATCCCTTTTTGCTTTTCCATAGGCAGCATGCTGTTAATTTGAAATAGCTGCTGTACCGTTAGTTCAGTTATTGGCGATTAATAGCATCCGTTTTTCCTGTTTTCATCCGTGAAGTACCTTTTAATCAGATTATAAAGAACGGGATCATAGGTTTGCAACTCTGTCTTTGTGTTAATTTCATTGTGTATACCGTTCGAAGGTATTGATTCCAGATTGCAATTAAACCAGCATTGAATGCCCTCCGCCCAATATTCACGTGGATCTGAAATTGCATATGTATTATTCCATAAACCTTTTGCCATTGCATTATTGAATGCCGCAAGTAATTCATTGTCAAAGCCAGGATTGGTAAATCGGATTCCCAGTTCATGAATAGCATGTGCAAATTCGTGGGTTAGAATTTCCTCCCCTTTGTAGCGGTCAATATTCTGCATACAAAGCATGTTTTCTTCACAATTCGTGGTGAGGGGTCGCTGAAGGGTGGCGCCATATGCTCTTGCCCTGTTGTTCCAGTCAATGCCGGGAAATGCGGTGTAGAGGTCGTTATATTCCGGCATATGGGTTGGTTGCTCATTAATTCCTATAATTCCAACCCTTAACTTGTTTTCAATCATTTTTTGTTTTTCAGCGGGTATATTTTTCAGCATAATGCGAACTATTGCCCTTGCCCTTCGCAGAGCTTCATCCGATACGTTCGCCGAACTTATTACGGGAATTCCGTCGGCATCCAGGTACTTTTTATAAAAGCCGCTCAGACCCAGTACGGCGGGGGGGGGCTTTATCTCAAGGTCCGGTTCCTTTGTATTTCTTTTCGTACAACTGGTATAAATTCCCACGAGGAGTAATGCGGCCAGCATGATCTTATTCATTTGCATAGAATGTAGTTTGGGAAATGTTTGCTTGCAGGGATGATTATATGTTGTTTAACATTTCATTTTTTAAAGGGCAATTAAAATTTTACTTTTCTTCCGGAAATAGGTTGCTGTTGATTGACTGAACACTTCTTTTTTATGTAGATCGAATTTGATTATTGTAATCATTGATTACTTTTTTAATTGTGCTCATCTATCTAAGTTGGGTAAATTGAGTGGTTGCGTGTTGTGCTGACAGAAGGCCACATTTTTCTGTTTTTTCCACGTAGCTTATGTGCTCTCTGCAGAGACACGGCAATACCACAGACCCTCTGGAGGGTTGCATTGAGGTGTAAGGTGAAATTCACCCGAAGTTCTGTTCATTCAGCATTCCGGTATTTTTACATGCATAATATAAATGCACGCGGCTTTTTCCAGTGATTTCACTGTTTTGCACTTTTGAGAAGATGCAAATGACACAACACATCAACCTGGTGTTTATAATTTTTAATTATTATCTTTTATCAAGAAAGTAAAGACCGCCATTGGTTGTGCTGGGCGATTGCCCCCAGGTACCTTCAAGACGTTTATTGGATGGTTTTGCAACATGAATAAATCTCTTTCCGGTTTCCACGTATGAGAATCGCAACTCGGAATCGCTAATGCTATAGGTGTCTTCAAATCTGAATCCAGCCGTAGAGGTGTCAGTTACATAACCATACAGCACACGGACGGTTCCGTTTTTGCGAAAAATTACTGCCATGTTTTCATTGGGTGAGCCTGTGCCAAACCCCCATTTACCCACCCAGTAGCCTTCAACATTGACCGAGTCTTTCTTTTTGCAACTTTCATTTGTTAGTAGTAATAGAGATGCAAGGATAATAAAGAGTGTGAGTTTCATTTTTTTAATTTTAAGTTATTAAATACTGCTTTATGTCTGAATTATCAAAATGTTGAATTCTGATTGTATTACTTTCTGTGATAATTAATGTGGTCAGATATGGTTGGATGAAATTCCGTCCAAATCTGGCATTTATACTTGTTATGGGTCTAACCTTCGAATTAATTTTGTTACTTCACATTTGATTTGAGTTTGGGTTTTGTGTTCATGGAAATCCGGAATTTGATTACAAAGAGATGCATATCATGAACACTAAACAATAATCCATATGGATACTTTTTTCATGAACTGATTAACAGAACTTTACGTTTTGTATGCAGGTTTATAAGCACATTTTTATTATTCTAACTCTTGTCTGTTTGACGCCGACATTGGTGTGTGCACAGACTGAATTAATTGACAGCTTGTTCCGTAATGTACAAGCGGCGAATTCTGATGAGGAGCGACTTGCTGCCTGGCTTAGCTGGGCAGAAGAGCACGCCAGTATTCACAGGGATACGCTTGATAAGTATATGCCGGACGTTAAGGTGCTGGCCGACAAGTTGGGTTCTCCTGTTCAAAGAATGGATGCAGCATTGGCCTATGCAAACTGGTATTATCGATGGGGTTTAAGCGACAGTTCGATTTATTTTGTTGAGAAATTGCTTCCGGATAGGTTTCCAAACCTACCAGGAGATCGGGATGTGTATTTCAGGGTAATACGTGCGCTTGCTTTGTATCATGGGTCCAAATCCAGGTATCAGCAATCTCTTGATTTGCTGTACGAAATGCAGAAGTTGGCAGCTGTGGCTAAGGATACAACGCACCTTGTATTATGCTTAAACTCTTTAGGGTCTGTATATATCAACCTCGGTCATCCTGAAAAGGCTCTTGATTTTATTCTCCGGGCGGAGCGGCATGCCAAGACCGGCAGGTTGAAGGCAGGTATAATGGCACCAGTTTACATCAATGCTGCTACTGCGTATGCCATGATGCACAAATTCGATTCGGCCGGATACTATATCAGGTACGGTATTAAGCTTTCCCGTTCCATTCAGCATCTGCATTATTTGGCAACTGCAATTAGGATACAGGCAAAAATCCTTGTTGATCAGCAACGATATCGCGAGGCGGAACCGCTTATGCTAGAGATGTTTGAGTTGCGCAGGAAGATGGGGCCGGTAAGCACCATATCTGATGACTATTTGCAATTGGCTTCATTTTACGAACAAAGCAACCAGCTGGACAAAGCTATTGAGGTTTGCAAGCGTCAGCTTTTTCGATCGGCGCAGGATAGTGTGCTGAATAAAACGGAATCAGTTGTAACTGATCCAAAGATCCGGCTTCTGTTTTATGAGGCACTGGCACGCTATTTAAAAGGAGCTAAGCGAGTTGAAGAGTACACAGAAATACTGGAAAAAATTATTTCTGCAAAAGATTCGTTTTATGTTTTTAATTCTGCACGTGCAATTGCTGAAATGGAAGCAAAATATAGTTTACAAATCAAGGAAGGCACTATTTTGTTGCAGCAATATGAGTTGCAGCGTAAGAATTTTCTTTTTTACGGTTTATTATTTTTCTTGGTTTTTCTGACCGGAGTTGGATTGTACCTGTTTAAGCATTACAGGGCAGTACAACAGGCTAAGCTGGCCCAAATTCTGGCAGAAGAGAAGCAGGTATCAGAAGCAGCTGTTAAGTTGGCACAAGAAGATGAACGGAGGCGTATTGCGGCCGATTTACATGACCACCTGGGTGTGCAGGTAAATGCGATACTGCATAATACAGGAAAATTGATGCATGGTGCAGTATACAAACAGGAGCTTGCCGAGGATTTGCATGAAACGGCAAGGGAAATGCTTTTGCATCTGCGGGAAACTTTATGGGCCATGAAGTCTCCTGACATAAGCACAGACGAACTTTGGATGCGTATAATCACGTTTTCAAAGCAGATGGGACGTCATTATGGTGGTATACAGTTTAGAACAGAAGGCACAATGCCAGGTCCTGTGAAAATTGCTTCTGCAAGGGCTTTACACCTTGTGATGATTGTTCAGGAAGCGGTTAATAATGCTGTTAAGCATGCGCAGGCCGATCTTGTAACTATCAGAAGTGAACGCGGTCACAGCGTATGGCGAATTGTTATTGTGGATTCGGGCATTGGATTTAATCCGGCTCTCATAAATAATCCGGAAGATGGTCATGGCTTACGCCATTTACAGGAAAGAGCGAAATCGGCTGATTTCTTGCTTTCTATTCACACCCGAAGTGGAAATGGCACCTCCATTGTTGTGGAAGTGGACGTTGAACAAGCATAAAGTACCCATAGGGAGTATTGCTGATTTATCGGTAGGTTTTAATTTTTGTCAAAATTATTTATATGATCCGTTTAGGAATTGTAGATGATAAGCTCAGTAATCGAAGCATTTTGAAGGAAAAGCTGAAATTGAATCCCCTTTTTTCGCTCGTTCTGGAGGCTGGCGACGGAGAGGAATTTTTGACCTTTATGAAGGAATTGCAGGACAGGGAAAGGCCGGATATAGTTTTAATGGATCTGGAAATGCCGCATTTAAACGGTGCAACCGCAATTGCAGCAGCTTCTTCATTATACCCGGCGGTAAAATTTGTTGTGTTAACAATATTTGATGATGAAGATAAGATATTCAAAGCCATCAGGGCCGGGGCCTGTGGTTATTTGTTAAAGGAGGAAAGTGGTGCAGCAATCATGGACATGTTGATGAATTTATGGGAGAGCGGGGCAGGTCCGATTTCACCTACCATAGCTTATAAAATTCTTCAGATGGTGCAGAGGCCGGCACAAATGACAGTAAGTACGGTTGATGATATTTTTTTTCATCTGAGCGATCGGGAGAAGGAAATTCTTCAGTTGCTGAGTCAAGGGTTGGAGTACAAGGAGATCGGCAATCTGATTCACATCAGTTCCCATACCGTCAAGAAACATTGCATCAGCATTTATCAAAAGCTGCACGTTAACAGTCGTGCTCAGGCATTGCGTATTGCATATACACGTGGATTGATTTAGCCAAGAAGGGGCTGTCATTCATTTTCCGGCGACCGCCCTTTTACATACAGTCAAATCCGTTATCTTCGCACCCGGATACAACCGTAAACACAACTGCATGTTACCCCGCTACAAACGCATTCTGCTCAAACTATCCGGTGAAGCTTTAATGGGCGATAAGAACTTCGGGATGGACTCAGCCGTCATCACCCAATATGCCCGCGACATCAAAAACATCACCGAACTGGGCGTGCAGGTGGCCATTGTCATCGGCGGCGGCAACATCTACCGCGGTATGAACGAAGCCGAAACCGGCATTGAGCGGGCACACGGCGATTACATGGGCATGCTGGCCACGGTCATCAATGGCATGGCCCTCCAGGCAGGTCTTGAAAAAATTGGAGTTTACACCCGGCTCCAGAGCGCCATTAAAATGGAACAGATCGCCGAACCGTATATCCGCCGCCGTGCCATCCGCCACCTCGAAAAAGGACGCGTGGTCATCTTTGGCGCCGGCACCGGCAATCCGTATTTCACCACCGATACGGCCGGTTCCCTGCGGGCGATTGAAATCAATGCCGACGTAATCCTGAAAGGAACCCGGGTGGACGGCATCTATACGGCCGACCCCGAGAAAGACCCTGCTGCCACCAAATTTGAAAACATCACCTTCCAGGAATGCCTCAGCAAAAACCTCCGGGTCATGGACATGACGGCCTTCACCCTCTGCATGGAAAACAAACTCCCGATCATTGTTTTTGACATGAACCGCCCCGATAATCTCAAGCGGGTGGTAACGGGTGAGCGAGTTGGTACAATTGTAACATACTGATTATTAACAACTTAAATAAAGAAAGTTTTTGCTTTCTTTAAACAATACCAGAGCCGGCCGTAATTTTACGGTCGGCTCTCTCTTTTTTTATTATTTTACAGAGCCTTTACTATCCGGTAACCCCGTTACCCTTAACTGAAACTACCATGAACTACGGAAATTTTATGCTTACTGTGCAGTTGTCCATACTTGAAATTGTCTTCTTTCAACTTGCCGCACTTATCATTGGCTTTGTAGCCCATTATCTCTGGAGCATCCGCAACGGCGGGTACGAAGCCAAGTTGCTGGAAACGCAGAAGAAAAACAACGAAGAAGTGCAATGGCGGCTTAAGTATTATGAACTGGTCGATAAACAGCAGCAAGATGGGGATGCTTTGCAAAAAGAGGTGCAGCACCTGCTGGAACAGGAGCAGGAATTGCTGGCGGAGATGGACGAGCTGCGTGCGCTCAACAAAGAACTCATGAGCCGGACTGCCGAAACGGCGCCCGTTCGAGAAGCAACGGGACGTGAACACCTCTCCACCCATGAGTATGCAGAGCAGCTGCGCCTTGCACAGGAATACCTCTCGGGGCACAATCAAAGCATTCAACGCCTGCTGCAGCAGGTAAAGCAGTTTGAAGAGGCGCAGGCCATGTACGAACTGGTGCAGCACGAAAAGGAGCTTTTAAACCTGCAGGTGCAACGCCTGCAGAAGCAGCTCGATAGCAAACAGGAGGAACTGGATGTGCTGCAGCACCGCACCCACCTCGAAACACAGGTAAAACAGCAGCTACAGAATACTTATACGGAGTTTCATTTGATGCAGGAAAAAATCCGGCGGCTGGAAGCGCAGCTGGCAGCTCCGGTTACGCAGTCGTTCCAGGTGGAAGAACTGCAGCAGGCCAATGAACTGCTCAATAAGGAAGTAAAGGAACTGCGCAATAAATACCGTGAACTGGCCGAACAAAATACCCGGCTGCAGGCCGATGTAACCGAAGCGCAAAGCCGTTACCGTGACGCACAGTTTCATCAGCAGCATCTGCAGAAACGCAACGAATTCCTGGAGCAGTTTAATCAGAACCTGCAAACCGTTACCGACCAGAACAAGCGGCTGGAAGAACAGATGCTGCGCATCAGCCAGATGGAAGATGAACTGGCGAAATACAGCGGTGGGCAGCAGCATTCCTGAAGCAATTAAACAAAGAGAGGAGCGGTGTATACACAAAGAGCCGGCAGTTGATGATCGCTGCCGGCTCTTTGCATCAGGCCGTTTTAACAGCCGCTTTCTTTTTGGTGGGCTTGGCAGGCCGGGATTTACCGAAGCTGCCTTTAGAAATCTTTCCTTTTTTGGTTTTTTTATCACCTCTTCCCATAATGGTATGTTTTTAATTTCCTGTGAAGATAAAGCCTGCGTATAAAAAAAAGCAGGAAAACACGGGTTTTCCTGCTTTTTTGTGCAACTGCCGCATCAGAGTTTGGCAGACAATTCTTTTCCTGCTTTGAACTTGGCTACTTTTTTGGCCTTGATTTTAATGGTGGCGCCGGTTTGCGGATTTCTTCCGGTGCGGGCGGCACGCTTGCTCACCGAAAAGGTACCGAAACCTACCAGGGTTACTTTGCCACCACCTTTCAGGGTCTTGGTCACAGCTTCGGTGAAAGCATCAATGGCAGCATTCGCCTGTGTTTTGGATATACCGGCATCATCGGCAATTTTCGCAACTAATTCAGCTTTGTTCATAGTGAATGATTTTTTTAAGAGCGACAAATATAGACGCTTTTGCTGTGGGATAAAATAAATTTTAAGCACAGAAAATTTTACTGTAATTCCGCTGAAACCCTTATGCACAAAGGATTTAAGCAATGGTTCGTCTGTTTTATTTCCGCTTTTTGAAGGGTGGTCTTTTCCACAATCAGTCCACAACCTGCATCAGGCTTCGGAATGCGATAAAACGGTTGCCCCATTTTTCGAAGGCTTTGCGGCGCAGTTCCTCTGCGAAGGAATCAATGTACCGGTTGTAGACTGCCTTGCTTTCAGCTGTATACTGGGCGGCATAGGTAGGCCCTTCTGCCTCATCTGATTCCAGCAGGCGCAGCAGCCGGCTGCTGATGAAGCAACCGGTGGCCACCACTTCCGGCATGTGCACTTCCTGCATCCACTGCAACCAGGCATCGTGTATGGCCCAATCAACTTTTACGGTAACGTTGTATATAAACATGCTGTTCTTTTTCGTGAACTGATTTTTGCCCGGTGCGAAGTCTTTTTACTTTTTTAATTCCAGATACACAGGGCAGTGATCGCTGTGTTTCACGTCCGGGAAAATCTCAGCGTCTTGTATCCGCTTACGTAATGGTTCGGTCACGTTAATGTAATCAATGCGCCAGCCCTTGTTGTTGAGCCGCACGCTGGGAAATCGCTGGCTCCACCAGCTGTAACGGTGGGGTTCGGGATGCAGGAGCCGGAATGTATCCACCCAGCCGCTGTCAAAAAACTTCGTCATCCATTCCCGCTCCGGCAGCAGGAAGCCGCTGGAGTTTTTATTTCCCTTTGGATCGTGAATGTCAATTTCCTGGTGAGCGATGTTGTAGTCGCCGCACAACACCAGGTTGGGATGTTTTTTCCGCAGCCGCAGCAGCCAGTCGTAACATTCATCGAGCCATTTATATTTAAAATCCTGCCGCTCTGCACCGCTGGTGCCGCTGGGAAAATAGGCATTGATGAGACGGATCTCGCCAAAATCGAGCTGCAGCACCCTTCCTTCATCATCGCTGGGACCGTGCCCGTTGCCGTATTCCACCCGGTCGGGCTTGATTTTTGTAAATACGGCCACCCCGCTGTAACCTTTCTTCTGCGCACTGAACCAATAGTCGTGGTACCCCAGCTTCCGGAACGGTTCGTGGTCCACATCGGCTTGCAGGGCCTTGGTTTCCTGCAGACAAATGATATCGGCCGGGTTGGTCTGCAGCCAGTCGAGCCACCCTTTTTTGATGGCCGCCCGGATGCCGTTTACGTTGTATGAGATGATGCGCATTGGGGATGGATGGGTTATCTTAGAGGAGCGAAATTACTGTACATTTCTTTACCCCCTGTAACTCTCCTTATGACACGTCTTTTCCTTTTCATCTCCTTACTGGCCGGCGCCATCTTACCCACTGCGGCACAACCGGTCAGCTTTCTAAGCCCGGGCGCACAAATCCGCCTCGAAGCCGGCCTGGATGCACAGCAACAGTTTACTTTCAGGGTGTATTACAGGGGCGCTCCGGTTGTACAACCCTCCGCCATCGGCTTCGAGCTGCAGCAGCCGCGGCTGTCTCTGCGGCAGTTCGTGGTAAAGGGTGTGGATTCATCTGCTGTGGATGAAAGCTGGGAACCTGTATGGGGCGAAACCAACCGCATCCGCAATCGTTATAACGAGGTTCGCTTTCAGTTGCAGCGAAGTGCAGCGCCCGCCATTCGCCTCGATGTGGTCTTCCGTGTGTTTGATGACGGCATCGGCTTCCGTTATGAATTTCCGGAGCAGCCGGAACTTAACTATTTCATTGTAGCCGATGAGCAAACGCAGTTCAACTTCGGAACAAACGCCACGGCTTTCTGGATACCCGGTGATTATGATACGAACGAATACACGTATACCCGGTCGCGCCTGTCAGCGGTGAATGCCGGCATCAGCCATTCATTCACCGAAATAGGGGTGAAAACGATGTTCCACCCGCAGGGCGTACAAACGCCCCTCCTGCTGAAGACGGATGCGGGTCTGTACATCAACCTGCACGAAGCGGCTCTTCTCAACTACCCGGCCATGCAGTTGGTGGTGGATACCGCCCGTTATATTCTGCAATCGCACCTGGTGCCCGATGCCGTAGGCAATAAGGCCTACCTGCAGACACCCGCCCACACCCCGTGGCGCACCCTCATCATCAGCCACCAGGCCACCGGTATCCTCAACTCGAAGCTGATCCTCAACCTCAACGAACCCTCCCGCATCGAAGATCCGTCGTGGATCCGACCCCAGAAAATGGTGGGGGTGTGGTGGGAGATGCACGTGGGTACCAGCAGCTGGGATTACCGGGGTTCACAGGCCGGTGTTACCGGCGGTGCCAGCCTGCCGCATGGCGCCAACACGAACAACGTAAAGCGGTACATTGACTTCGCCGCTGCCCACGGCATCCAGGGTGTGTTGGTGGAAGGATGGAACACCGGATGGGAAGACTGGTACGGCAACTGGAAAGAAAATGTCTTTGATTTTGTTACGCCCTATCCCGACTTTGACCTCTACGAACTGCATCGCTATGCCCGGGAAAAAGGCGTTCAACTCATCATGCACCACGAAACCTCGGCATCTGTCACCAATTACGAACGCCACATGGATACCGCTTACCGCTTCATGAAAAAATTTGGATACGATGCGGTGAAGACCGGTTATGTGGGCCGCATCATCCCCCGCGGCGAACACCACGACGGTCAGTGGATGGTAAACCATTACAACCGCGTGGCGGAGAAAACAGCGGCTTACCGTATCATGGTGGATATGCATGAGCCGGTGCGTCCCACCGGTTTGCACCGTACCTGGCCCAACTGGCTCACCAGCGAAGCGGCCCGTGGTAACGAGTTCAACGCCTGGAGCCGGGGTAACCCACCCGAACACGAAACAATTCTTCCTTTCACCCGCCTCATGGGAGGTCCCATGGATTATACACCGGGTATATTCCGGATTAAGATGAACCATTACCGGCCGGGCGCAACCGAACAGGTGCATACCACCCTCGCCAAGCAGCTGGCTCTGTATGTGACCATGTACAGCCCCTTGCAGATGGCGGCCGATCTCATTGAGAATTACGAAGCCCGCCCCGACGCATTTCAGTTCATCAAAGACGTGGCCGTGGATTGGGAGGAGAGCCACTACCTGCTGGCCGAGCCCGGCGATTACCTGGTGGTGGCCCGCAAGGAAAAGGGGAAGCCCAATTGGTTCCTCGGGGCCATCACGGATGAGGAAGCCCGCCTTTTTACCCCTTCATTATCGTTTCTTCCGGCCGGACAGCAGTTTGTAGCCACCCTTTACCGCGATGCGGCCGATGCGCATTGGGAACAAAATCCCGAGGCATACGTGATAGAAAAATTTCTTGTAAACGCCGCAACCCGTCTTCGCCTGCAGCTGGCGCCCGGCGGCGGGGCAGCCATCAGCTTTATGCCGGCATCGGCCGATCACCTGAAACGGGTGAAGAAATACAAAACGCCACGGTAACAGCATCCCTTATTCCAGGATGGGTCGCAACCACCGCGTGGCTTCTTCGGTACCCATCCCTTTGCGGGCAGCATAGTCGGCGAACTGGTCCTGCTGAATTTTTCCCACACCAAAGTATTTGCTGCCGGGGTGGGCAAAATACCAGCCGCATACCGATGAGGCAGGGTACATAGCCAGTGATTCGGTGAGTTGTATGCCGGTGGCCGCTTCCCCGCCCAGCAATGCAAACAGCTTGTATTTCTCGGTGTGATCGGGGCAGGCGGGGTAGCCGGGCGCAGGCCGTATGCCGCGGTATTGCTCGCGGATCAGGTCTTCGTTGCTCAGCGTTTCGTCTTTGGCATAGCCCCAGAACTCTTTGCGGGTCCGTTCGTGCAACCGTTCGGCAAAGGCTTCTGCCAACCGGTCGGCCAGCGCCTGGATCATGATCTTGTTGTAATCGTCGTGGGCGGCTTCAAATTCCTGTACATAGGCATCAGCACCGTGAATGGTAACGCTGAACGCGCCGATATAATCCTGTTTGTTTACTTCTGCGGGGGCTATAAAGTCGGCCAGCGAATAGTTGGGTTGCCCGGTCGCCTTCTGGATTTGCTGGCGCAGGAACTGCAGTTGCACCACTTCGTCGGGTCCTTCCTGCCTGTGCAGGAGGCTGACGGTGTCCCCGCCGTTGCTGTTAGCCGGCCAGAACCCGATGCTTCCCTGGGCCCTCAGCCTCTTATCTTCAATGAGCCGCTGCAGCAGCGCCCGGGCGTCGTTGTACAGCTTGGTAGCTTCCGTACCTACCACGGTATCGCTCAGTATGTCGGGGAATTTTCCGTGCAGTTCCCAGGCAATGAAGAAGGGCTGCCAGTCAATGTAGCCGGCAATTTCGGCAAGGGGGTATTCGTCGAAGTGCTTCGTGCCGCTGAAGGCCGGAGCAATGGGTGTGTAGGTGTTCCAGTCCAGCCGGGCCTTGTTGTTGGCGGCTGCTTTGTAGGTCAGATAGCTCTTGGCAGGTTTCTTATTGTGAAAATCGTCCCGCAACCGGTCGTATTCCTGGCGGACGCCGGCCAGCAGTTCATCTTTCTGTTCCTTGCTCAGCAGCGAAGTAGCCACGGTTACACTGCGGGAGGCATCCAGTACATGCAGCACTCCGTTTTCATATTGCGGCGCAATTTTAACGGCTGTGTGCATGCGGGAGGTGGTGGCGCCGCCAATCAGCAATGGCTGCTTCATGCCCCGCCGCTGCATTTCCGATGCCACGTGCACCATCTCGTCAAGGGAAGGTGTGATCAGCCCCGACAGCCCGATGATATCGGCGCCAAAGGCTTCCGCCTCATCGAGGATGCGGTCGGTAGGGACCATCACTCCCAGGTCTTTGATGCTGTAGCCGTTGCAGCCCAGCACCACGCCCACGATGTTTTTGCCGATGTCGTGCACATCGCCCTTCACCGTGGCCAGCAGGATGCGGCCGGCCGAGGAGGCTTCCGTTTTCTCCGCTTCTATGTAAGGGGTGAGCACCGCCACGCTTTTCTTCATCACCCGGGCGCTCTTCACCACCTGCGGCAGGAACATCTTGCCGGCGCCAAACAGATCGCCCACCACGTTCATGCCGGCCATGAGCGGACCTTCAATCACGTCCAGCGGGCGGGGGTATTGCTGCCGGGCTTCTTCAGTATCGGCGTCAATGTAGTCGGTGATGCCGTTGATCAGGGCGTGCTTCAGCCGCTCTTCCACCGGGGCGTTGCGCCAGGCTTCGTCTTTCACCTGTTCCTTGCCCTTGGCTTTCACGGTTTCGGCGAAGGCGATGAGCTGTTCGGTGGCTTCGTTGTGGTCGTTGTTGCGGTTGAGGATAACGTCTTCGCAAAGCTCCCGCAGCCTGGGTTCAATTTCGTCGTACACGACTAACTGGCCAGCATTGACGATGCCCATGTCCATGCCGGCATGAATGGCGTGGTACAGGAATACGCTGTGCATGGCTTCGCGAACGTGTTCGTTTCCGCGGAAGGAAAACGACAGGTTGCTCACCCCGCCGCTCACTTTCACCAGTGGCATGCGCTGCTTGATTTCGCGGGTCGCTTCAATGAAATCCACCCCGTAGTTGTTGTGTTCTTCCAGGCCGGTGGCCACGGCAAAGATGTTGGGGTCGAAGATGATGTCCTGCGGTGCAAAGCCCACCTGCTGCGTAAGGATGTTGTAGGCACGCTGGCAGATCTCCACTTTGCGGTCTTTGCTGTCGGCCTGCCCCTGCTCGTCGAAGGCCATCACCACCACGGCGGCACCAAACATGCGGCAGATGGTGGCCTGTTCAATGAATTTTTCCTCGCCTTCTTTTAATGAGATCGAGTTGACGATGCACTTGCCCTGTACGCATTTGAGTCCGGCTTCGATGATTTCAAACTTCGAAGAATCAATCATGATGGGAATCTTCGCGATGTCGGGTTCGCTTTGCAGCAGGTTGAGGAAGGTGCGCATGGCCTGTACCCCGTCGAGGAGGGCGTCGTCCATGTTCACGTCGAGGATCTGGGCGCCGTTTTCCACCTGCTGGCGGGCCACACTCAGGGCTTCTTCGTAGTTGTTGTCGCGGATGAGGCGGGCAAATTTTTTGGAGCCGGTAACGTTGGTACGTTCGCCTACGTTCACAAAATTGGTTTCGGGCCGTACCACAAGGGGTTCGAGGCCGGAAAAGCGGGAGTATGGTTTGATTGAGGTCATGAATTTTTTTTTACCACAGAGTCACACAGAGTCTGACTCAGAGTTAAGGAGTTTTTAGAGAAGCAGCCTTTTAATTCCATTTTTTAATGAAGCTGTATGAAAGTTTAGCAACAGCCCTACTTGGCAACCGGACAATTTCAGGTAGGTAAGTACCTGTGCCGTATGAACATCATTGAATGACTCAACAGCTTTTATTTCAACGATAACCTTATTTTCAACCAGCAGGTCCACCCTGTAACCTATTTCCGGTTTTACCTCCTGATAGACCAACGGCAGGGCTTTTTCTTTCTCTGCAAATATTCCATTCGTGATTAATTCGTAATAAAGGCACTCTTTATAGGAAGATTCAAGTAGTCCGGGACCTAACTCGGTATGAATCCGGAAGGCGCATTTCAGAATCTGCTCAGTCAATAAGTTTATCTCCTGCATTCCTCTGTGCTTTAACTCTGTTTACTCTGTGGTTAAATCATATACAACTTCGGGTAAAGAACGGGGTTTGATTCCCTTCACATGCTCTGCAATATGCCGGATATGGTCGGGGGTGGTGCCGCAGCAGCCGCCTACGATGTTGACCCAGCCTTGTTTGGCCCACTCTTCGAGGTAGTGCCCGGTGTCTTCCGGCCGTTCATCGTATTCGCCCATGGCATTGGGCAGGCCCGCGTTGGGGTAGGCCGACACATAGCAACCCGCCAGCTGACTCAGCTCTTCAATGTGAGGCCGCATTTCGTGCGCCCCCAAAGCGCAGTTGAGACCCACACTCAGGGGCCGGGCGTGCGTCACCGAAATATAAAACGCTTCCAGCGTCTGTCCGCTGAGGGTACGCCCGCTGGCGTCGGTGATGGTACCCGAAATGCTGATGGGCAGCTCCGGACGGTCCGCATCGGCAAAATATTTTTTAATGGCAAAAATGGCCGCCTTCGCGTTGAGGGTATCGAAGATGGTTTCTATCAGCAGCAGGTCCACTCCGCCATCTACCAGTCCTTTTACCTGCTCATAATAGGCGTCCACCGCTTCATCGAAGGTGAGAGCGCGGTAGCCGGGGTTGTTTACGTCGGGACTCAGCGACAGGGTTTTGTTCATCGGTCCCAGTGCGCCGGCCACCCAGGCTTCCCGTCCTGCTCCCGCGGGGGAAGCCAGGAAATGATCCACCGCTTCGCGGGCGCAGCGGGCGGCGGCCACGTTCATCTCGTAAGCCAGGGCTTCCATGTGGTAATCGGCCAGGCTCACCCGCTGGGCATTGAAGGTATTGGTCTCAATGATGTCGGCCCCGGCCTCCAGGTATTGTGTATGGATATCCCGGATGATGTGGGGTTGGGTAAGACACAGCAGATCGTTGTTGCCTTTGAGGTCGGAGGGCCAGTCGCTGAACCGCTCGCCCCGGTAGTCGGCTTCACTGAGCCGGTGACGTTGGATCATGGTGCCCATGGCCCCGTCAATAACAAGGATGCGTTGTTCCAATGCACGGCGGATATCGCTCATAAACGGTGGTTTTGTGCAGGCGGGAAAAGAGATCGGCACACGGCGGCGGGGAGAACTGTAAACGCAGGGGTAACCGGGTAGGGTTGTTGCCGTTTATTAGTTCTGTTCCCCGTGGGGGATGCGGCCGAACAATAAACAAATCCGCCAAAGCGGAGCAAAGGTAGGGTAAAACAGCAGGCGGAACAAGGGTTTCAGCTCTTCGGGCTGCTGATGTACTGGTCCACCGGCTGCCGGTTCTGTATGGAACGGGCCAGGGTCAGTTCATCGGCATACTCCAGTTCACCACCAAAAGCGATGCCCCGGGCAATGGTGGTGATGCGCACGGGCCGGCTTTTGATCTTTTTGCTGATGTAGAACAGGGTGGTGTCGCCCTGGATGGTGGGACTGAGGGCGAAAATCAGTTCTTCCACCTCGTCCTGCTCCAGGCGGCCGATCAGGGCTTCAATGCTCAGCTGGTCGGGTCCGATGCCGTCGAGCGGTGAGATCACGCCGCCCAGGACGTGGTACAGCCCGCTGAACTGCTGGGTGCTTTCAATGGCTATCACATCCCGGATGCTTTCCACCACGCACACCAGCCGTTTGTTACGCATCGGGTTGCTGCAGAGATTGCACCATTCGGTGTCCGACACGTTGGCACATTTCCGGCAGAATTTAATATCACGGCGCAGTTTGGCCACGGCCCCTGTGAACAGTTCCACCTCGGGTGCCGGCTGCCGGATGAGGTGAAGCACCAGCCGCAGGGCTGTTTTTTTCCCGATGCCGGGCAACTTGGCAAATTCCTGTACCGCCTGTTCCAGCAGGGTAGACGAAAAATTCATGCGGCGAAATTACGAAGGAAGGGGGATGCGCCGGCACCAATTACTGATCGGCCGTGAGTTCGATTTCCGTCTCGTTGTCCCAATTTTCCCGCACGTTGATGCTTTTGCCCAGGCTCAGCACCCGCTCGGGTTGGCGGCGGGGTTGGATGAAATAGGCGCCGGGGTCCCATATACCGTTTCGGTTGGTGTCGAATAACAGCGCCAGTTGGTAGGAGCCCGGCCGGAAATAAGGCAACAAAAGCTCCTTTCCCTGCAGGGGGTAACTCCTGTAGAGTTGTTCTCCGTTGTAGAACAGCAATACCGGGTGAAGCGAGGTGTCGAGGTTTTTGAACCGGATGCGCAGGCTGCCGTATTCTTTTTCGGAACGCACGCGGAAGGAAAGCGTGTCGTTGCGGGGGGCGGCCATCCCGGAGGTGTCGGCAGCATAGTCTTGCTCCAGCACGAGCTTGTAGTTGCTGCCGCCCTTCCAGGTACGGTGTATCAGCAGGCGGTTGCCCACGGTATCCCATCGCAGGGTGAAGGTTTCCGGTGTCAGCACCGAATCGGCCAGCAGCCGGATGCGGTCGGGGTTCACCCGTCCCAGCCGACGGGCATATACAAGCAGCAGGGTATCGGTAAAGTCCAGCGCACCGCTTTCGAGGGAGGGGGTAAAGACCAGTCGCTTGGCGTCGGGCTCTTTCGTGGCTGGTGGCCGGCGGGGTTTGTCTTTTTCTTCGGCATAGGCGAAGAGGCGCACCGGTGCAGCTCCGGGCAGTACAACCGGGCTGTCGGCGAAGGCAAAGGTTTCGATGGGCTGGTTGTAGCGTTTGTTGCCGTCGGCATCCAGCAGGGCATACACATAGAACCTGCCCTCGGGCAGGTTGCTGAAGCGAAACTGGCCTTTACTGTCAACCCGGGCTACGTAGGGCGGCGTTTCTTTGGCCACGGTACTGTCTTCTTCTTTGCGGTATAGCAGGGCAAACATCGTGCTGTCGGTGCGCCCTGTTTCTGCCAGCACCACGCGCCCGGTCAGTTCGTTGGTGTCAATACGGGCACCGGTGGAGAAAACGTATCGGAAATCACGCAGCACATTGCCTTCGTTAAGATCCACAATGGCATTGCCAAAATCAATCACATAGGTGGTATTGGGCAACAGGGAGTCTTTCAGTCGTACGGTAAGAGTGCGCAGCCGCGACTCATAGATGGGAAGTTGCTGCGGGTAGGGAGCTACCAGGATTTTCTCATTGGCATTGCGGAGTTCAATGAACTCATCGAAATTCAGAGTGATTTTTTGCGTGGTAACCTCCAACGCGGAGTCTTTGGGCAAAGCTGAGAGGAGTACAGGGGGTAATGAGTCGCGGGGACCGCCACCCGGCGGTACAATGTTGGCGCAGCCGGGCCCCAGCAGGGCCGGCAGGGTAAAAGCCACCATCCACAATACAATCGGAACGATCCGCGCTTGGTTCATAAACGCTGCAAACTTAGCTGAATTCCCGCATCTGCCCGGGCGACTGCCGGTTTTTAACACAAGGTCATTCTTCCTCTTCCACTTCGTGCAGGGCAATGGCCAGCTGGTTGTCTTTGGCAAAATTGCACCAGTGACAGTCGGCATTCCCGCAACCGGTATAGAAATCACGTTCCTGTATTTTCTGCCACACCTGCACAATTTGTTGCGTTACGGTTTCGGCATCGGCAGCTGTGAGTGTGAGCTTTTCGCGCCGGTACTGTTTCTTTTTGTCGGGTTCCACAAAGTCGAACTCGGTGCTCATCACCCGCCAGTCTTTCGACGCGTAGTGATCCACCAGCAGCTTGTAAAATACCGCCTGCCGCCAGTAGTCGCCGCCATGCGGCTGCTTGTCGCCGGGTGGTTGAAGCTTCTCTTTGCCTTTTTCCGGGTCGCCTGTTTTGTAATCCACCACGTTCACTTCTTTTCCGAAGAACTCCAGCTTGTCGAGTTTTCCTTTGATGGGCACGTCCCGCACAACGGTGCTGATGGTGTGTTCCAGCACCACCACTTTGTGCAGGGTGGGCACCCGGTGTTCGTAGTAATCGGATAAGACTTTGTTCCCGTATTCCATGCGCCGCTGAAACTGCTCCTCCGTAAAGCTTTCGCGGTGGCGCTGCATGTACCATTCGAAGTCACGCAGCAGCTGCTCGTGAGAGGGGAACTGTTCCCGGGGATCTTCCTTCATGCGGCTGAACAGTTTTTCCAGCGCATAGTGCACGGCCGAGCCAAACTCGAGGTTTTCGTTCTTGGCAGAAGGGATGCGCAGCAGGGTTCTGTAATAAAACTCCAGCGGGCAGCGCAGGTAGTTGTTGAGCGCGGTAACGTTCATGCGGAAGTTTTCCAGCAATGGCCTTACAAAATCTTCTTCCATCCGTTCCAGTTCCGGCGCTATGATACCGGTGAATTGCAGGGCGGCAAATTCGGCCAGCACTTCGGGACTGGTACGGCCGGTTGCTACCGGCAGCTGATGTTCCTGTTGTATTTCTGCCAGGAAGAGCGATGGTTCCAGTTCCCGTGCATTGTCCTGGAAGCGGCTGTAGGTAAAGGTGAGGTGCTGCTCGGCGCGGGTAAGGGCCACAAAGAAGAGGCGCCGCAGTTCTTCCAGGTCGCTGCTGCCTGCTGCGCTGCTTTTTGCAAACAGCGTGTCGGGCAGGGAATAGCCACCGCCGGGCTTGCGTTTTTTCTCCCAGATGGAAGCGTTGCAACCGGCCACAAACACGTGGGTGAATTCCAGTCCTTTGGAGCCGTGGGCGGTGAGCAGGTTCACGCCCTGGTCGCTGCCGTTTACCTGCACCAGTGGCAGGGGCAGTTCTTCCCGTTCCATAAGGTCGAGTGTTTCCACCAGTCCCTGCAGTTTCAGTTGGGGGTTGCGGCGGGTTTCTTCTTTTACAAAATCGAAGAAGGCGGTGAGCACTTCCAGCTGCTGGTGTTTGTCGGGCGCCTGCAGGATAAGTTGCAGCAGGCCGGTTTTCTGCACAATCTGCTCCAGCAGGTGCTGCAGGGTGCAGTTGGGAACGGCGCCTATCAGCAGTTCAATAACGTTGCCGGCTTGCTGCAGGGCGGGCGAAAGGGCCGGGGTGAAAAGGTCGGCTTGCGGACCGGCACATTTTTCGGCCAGCAGACCCCGCAGGGTACCCCGTTCTTTTTTCCCGCTTTTGGTGCCCTGCATGCGGTTGGCCGCAGCTTCCACGCTGAGGCGGGCAATTTCGATGGGCGGAATACCCCACCAGTTGTAGTGCAGGATTTCGAACAGCAGGGCGTCGCCGCTGAAAGGTTGGTCCTGGTGCTCGGAAGCGAGGTAGCGGAGCGTTTGCAGGAGTTGCTGTACCAGCTGAAGGTCGAAGAGGTTGCGGTTGCGTTTGCTGTACACCGGTATGCCCAGGTGCCGGAGGTAACGGGTGAGTTCTTCGCCGTATTTGTTTTCGCGGTAGATGACGGCAATGCTGCCGGGGGGCACTTGCTGCTGCAGCAGGGAGCGGATGGCCACGGCCAGCCCGATCATCTCTTCGCGCTGGGTTTCATACTGGCGGATGCGGGGCGGGTGGGTGAGGGCCCTGAGTTGATCGCGGGCGGTGACGAGATCTTTGCGCAGACCCTCCATTTTGTAGATCAGGCGCTCGCGGTTGTTGCGGATGAGGGTGGACGATACATCCAGGATGGGCTGTGTGCTGCGGTAGTTGTGCGAGAGCACCACTTTCAACAGGCTGTCGGCATAGCGGCCGGCAAACTGCTGCATGTTTTCCACGTTGGCTCCCTGAAAGCGGTAGATGCTCTGATCGTCGTCGCCCACCACAAATACGTTGGGCTGGTCCCAGTAGTTGATGAGCAGTTCCACCACGCGGTTCTGCGTGCCGCTGGTATCCTGGTATTCGTCCACCAGCAGGTAGAGATACTGTTCCTGGTAGCGGGAAAGCAGGGAGGGATTGCTTTCGAAGGCGGCGATCACCCAGTTAATCATGTCGTCGAAATCGTAGCGGTTGTGCGCCCGCATTTTCTGCTGAAACGTATCGAACAACTGGGCGGCGGCCCGCAGGCGTTCCATCTTTTCGGCTTCAGCCTCAATTTTATCGGTGCGTACATCACCTTTCTTGTAGATACCCGAGGCCCGTTTGGCGATGTAGCCGTCGCGGAGAGGCAGGTCGGCCAGGTAGCGGTCAATCTGCCCGCTGATGAAGGTGGAGGTCCATCCTTCTTTTTTCATGTGGCCAAAGAGCCATTGGAGGTTGTTTACCTCGTAGTACACATCACCCCGGTAGCGTTTGAGCGGATGATTTTTGGGCAGCTCGTCAACCAGTTCTTTGAGCAGGGCAATCCGTTCCAGGTCGGAGATGGGGTCGAGGGCCGTGCGTTCAAACAGGGGCAGGTTTTCCTGGATCACCTCGTTGCAAAAAGCGTGGAAGGTGCAGATCTGCACTTTGTAGGCGTCGGGCCCGATGAAGGAGAGCAGGCGGCGCCGCATGGCCACCACGCCGGCTTCGGTGAAGGTGAGGCAGAGGATGTTTTCGGGCAGGGTATCGGTTCGCAGGAGGATGTTGCCGATGCGGCTGGCCAGAATCTGGGTTTTTCCGGTACCCGGACCGGCAATCACCATCACGGGGCCTTCGATGGTGTCTACAGCGAGACGTTGCTGTTCGTTGAGCTGCGCATAGGCTTCGCGGAACTTTTTTTCGAGTTGTTCTTTGGAGAGGGGCATGTGTTTCAAAATTAGCGGAAAGGTAAAACAAGCAGATCGCAACCTTTTTACGGACTGCGTGTTTTTGTACAGCGCATGCCCGGGAATTGCAAGCCTGCCTTTGGGGTATGAGTCAGTTCAAAACATCAAGTGTCACATGTCGAAAACGTATAGTATAAAAACCGTGCAGCGCATGCCCATTGGCCTGCAGGAGGCCTGGGATTTCTTTTCCAACCCCGCCAACCTCGCAGCCATAACGCCCGATCACATGGGGTTCCACATTGTTTCGAAGCACCACGGGCCCCGCATGTACCCGGGGCAGATCATAGAGTATAAAGTGTCGCCCTTGTTGGGCATCCCCCTGTACTGGATGACAGAGATCACCCACGTGGAAGAGCGGAAGATGTTTGTGGATGAGCAACGGTTTGGTCCCTACACCCTGTGGCATCACCAGCATCATTTCCGGGAAATTGAGGGGGGGGTGGAAATGACGGATATTGTCCATTACCGCCTGCCCCTCTGGGTGTTGGGCGACCTGGCGCAGTGGTTGTTTGTCCGCCGTCAGCTGGAGGGGATTTTCCGGCACCGATTTTCGGCTGTGGAAAACCGCTTCGGGAAATGGGTATAACTTCCGGACAGCCGTTGAACCAACGCTGCCTACTTTTGTTGAATCTTTACAGCCCGTTTTAAAATCCAGATTCAACCGTACTTGAAAAGGCCCCGGTAACGGGGCTTTTTTCGTGTTATCAAATCGTTAGGGGGCAGAAAATACCACAAATAGGGTATTTTTTGTATGTGCTTACTGGTTTAATTTTACAACGGATATAAAGCCGTTGTTAATCTCACAGTTGCATAGTTGTCTGCTGCAAATGAAGGAATGCCCGGGGCCGAAGTGATTCGGCCTCTTTTTTTGCCGGATCAGCCCGGCATCCGGGAGATGTATTTTTCCATCTGCTTAATCTGGTCGGCGATCTGCGGGGTGGTGGGCTTGAGGGCCTTGGCCTTGCGGAAGAAGTCTTTGGCCGCCCGGAACTCGCGCTTGTTTACCATGATGCTGCTCATCTGCAGGTACGCGGCGGCTTCGTTTTCTTTGTCGGGAAGCCCTTTGCGGATGGCCTGGCGGATGTAGCTTTCGGCCTGCTTGAAATTGTTTTTCTGCAGAGCCAGCATGCCCATCTGCAGGAGGCTGGCGCCTTCAGTACCCTGCATCACAGAGGAGCCGGCGCCGAGGTCGATCCCTTTTTTCATCAGTTTTTCCGCTGTGTCGAAATCCTGCCGGGTCATGGCCAGGTTCCCTTTCAGGGTATAATAAACGCTGCGGATGGGCTTGTACAGCAGGTTGGGGAACCGGATGGAGTTGAGGATTTTTTCGGCGCCTTCCAGGTCGCCCGCTTCCATGTATTCCTGGATGAGGCGGAGGGGGCCGAAGAAAAGGTGACCGGCGATACTTACCACAGCCACCAGGTAGATGATAAAAGAGGGCCAGAAGCCGGTGAAATAGTGTACTGCCATGGCAGCAAAGAGCAGGATAATCCCCAGCAGCAGGCGATGTTTTATGTATAAATTGAAGAGTTTCATTCGTGTCAAATTTGGTTCGCAAAGGTAGGGTAACCCGGCAGATTTGCGGTTGGCGATGGGCGATTTGTGTTATTTTTGCCGTCCTTCTTTCTGTTTTGGCCCGGTAGTTCAATGGATGGAATATCCCGCAGGCAAAGTGGCCCGGTAGTTCAATGGATAGAATAGGAGTTTCCTAAACTCTAGATACAAGTTCGATTCTTGTCCGGGCTACTTTGCCGTTTGCGGGACTAAACTCCCGATACAAGTTCGATTTTTTTTCCGGGCTGCAAATCCGCCTGATGCGTGCTGATCCTTGTCCCTTCGTTATGGAAAGGAGCCCCTTGTAGTGAAGCAAACGCCCTCACTTCTCTGCCAGCCCCTGCATTTTACTGATCTGACCGCTTAAATTGACCATCCAACCGGGTGGCCGGCACAGGTACTCCGCCGGCCACCCCCGTTTTTCAATTTCCTCCCGATTTGGATTTCCCCCGCCTCCCGTCTTACCTTTCAGCTATAATCGCCCTTTATGGATCTTCAACTCAACGACCAGCTCTTTCTCGTGGGCGGCGCCACGTCCGGCTTTGGCAAGGCGGTGGCAGAAGCCCTGCTCCGTGAAGGCGCCCGTATCATTGCGGTGGCCCGTACGGCGGAAAAGTTGCAGGAACTGCAGCAAACCCATCCCTTTCAGGTGGAAATCGTGACCGGCGACCTCACCCGGCCCGGCACGGTGGAGGCCGTGCTGCACTGCATCGGCAACCGGCGCATCGAAGGCGCACTCATCAACGCGGGCGGACCGCCGGCCATGAAGGTGCTGGAAACCACGCTGGCCGACTGGGACGCAGCCTATCACTCGGTACTGCGCTGGAAGGTGGAGCTCACACAACGCCTGATTCCTCTCCTGGCGGCTCACCGTTACGGGCGGCTGGTGTTTGTGGAAAGCGCCAGCGTGAAACAGCCCATGGAAAACCTGGTGCTGAGCAACGCCCTGCGGCTGGCCGTGGTGGGTTTTGTGAAGACGCTCAGCCAGGAAGTGGCACAGGAAGGGATCACGCTTAACATCCTGGCGCCGGGCTATCACGCCACCCCCGCCATGGACCGCCTCTTCCGCAAGAAAAGCGAACAAACCGGTCTGAGTATGGAAGAAGCCATGCTGCAGTACGTGAGCCAGACACCCGTAGGTTTCCTGGGCGCGGCCGATGATTTTGCCGGCCTTGCCTGCTGGTTGCTGAGCCCGCACAGCCGGTACCTCACCGGGCAAACCATCAGTGTGGACGGGGGTGTGGTACGGGGAACGATGGGGTAAAGCCTGTCGCCAGAAAATTGATCTTGTTTCAGCAACAACAGGCCTGTGTTTTTTATACGCTGACTTTCTTCCAGCCGCCTTTCCGGAAAAAGTACCAGGCCAGCAGGGCGATGAAGGTTTCGGCCACGGGTATGGCAATGAAAACGCCGGTTTCTTTCCACTGCAGCAATTTGGCCAGCAGGTAGGCCAATGGAACCTGGAAGAACCAAAAGCCAACCAGGTTGATCCAGGTGGGGGTGCGGGTATCACCGGCACCGTTCAGCGCCTGGGTCATCACCATTCCAATTCCGTAAAAAATATAACCGGCTCCAATGATCCGCAGGGCCTGGGTGCCGTAGGCGATCACGGCGGGGTCGGGGGAAAAAATCCGGATGATGGGGGCGGCGAAAAAAAGAAACAACAGCATTCCCCCTGCCATAAAAACGGCATTGTACCAAGCCGTGATCCGCACGCTGGCCACGGCCCGGTCTATGGCCCCCGCCCCCAGGTTTTGCCCCACCAGGGTAGCCGCCGCGTTGCTCAGTCCCCACGCTGGTAAAATAAAAAACACCACGTTGCGGATGGCCACCTGGTAGCCGGCCGAAGCAGTGGTGCCGCCGGTTTCGGCCACCAGCCGGGCCAGTACGATCCAGCTGCCGCTGGCAATAATGAACTGGAGGGTGGCGGGCCAGGCGATGTGCACCACGTGCCGCACTTCGGCCCAATGCGGACGAAGGTAGGGCCAGCGCATCCGCAGTACTCCGTCGCCTTTAAAGAGGTGGTAACATTGATAGGCCACCCCGGTGCTGCGGCCAATAACGGTGGCAATAGCCGCACCTTCCAGACCATAGAAGTGAATGAAGATGGGGTCCAGCAAGATGTTGATCAGGCTGGCGATCCAGAGGCTTTTCATGGCCATGGCCGCATCACCCGCGCCCCGGAAGATACCGTTGATGAGGAAAAGGAAAACCACCGAGCCGCTGCTGCCGAGCATGATGCGGGTAAAAGAGCTGCCTTCGCGTACAACGGCCTCGCTGGCGCCCATCAGGCGCAGAATGTCGGGCGCCCACCAGGCACCGGCCATGCTCAGTATCACAGTGGCGGCCAAGGCCAGGACCAGCGACTGGGCACCCGACTGTGCAGCGGCTTCCGGATTTTTTTCGCCCACGCGCCGGGCCACGATGGCGGTGGCGGCCGTGCTCAACCCGATGGCGATGGAGTACACCAGGGTAGTCACCGATTCCGTAAGCCCTACTGTGGCAATGGCATTTTCCCCCAGCTTTCCTACAAAAAACATGTCCACCACGGCAAACACGCTTTCCATGCCCAGCTCCAGGATCATGGGCAACGCCAGCAGAAAAACAGCCTTGCGGATGCTGCCACGGGTGTAATCATGCACATCGCCCCGCAGCGCTTCCCGTACCAGCCGGTACAAGCGCTGCAACCGTGAGCGTAAGGAGAACGTCATAGAAGTGTGATTTAGGCTGTTATGACTGCCCCAAACCCCGGCCGGGGTAATGCGGCAGCCATACGAACGTGCAGGCAGGAAAATAGTTACATTGCGCCTCCGTGCCGGTGGGTATTTTGAGGGGGGAATGTCCTTTTCATTGCTTCCTGCACAATAAGTTTGTAATTTTAGGCATTATTGCATAAACCTGGTACCATTGTCCACAAAAAGCCCTTTCATGAAACAACTCATTGTTCTTTTACTGCTGGTGACGGCAGCCGCACCTGCCTGGGCGCAGCCGGCCCGGGTTCCGGTAAATGATCCGCCGCCCTCCAATACCAACACCAAGCCCACCACGCAGCCGGTTACCACCCCCACCACCGTAAACACCAACGTGGAGCTCACCAAGTACAGCGATCCCCAGGGGCGTTTTACCATTGGTTACCCCGGTAACTGGACGTTCAACGACAAAGCGGAGTCAGCGGTGCTCCAGATCACCTCTCCCAAAGAAAATGATGCGGATGAGTTCCGGCAGAACCTGAACCTGCAGATCGAGGATATGAGCGGTAAAAGCACAACCGTCGACCAGTATGTAAAAACCAATATGGATGCCGTAAAGGGGCTCATTAAAGGCTACAGCGAAGTGTCTTCCATGTTCTTCAACCGCAACGGTTCGCGTGCTTACGAAGTGGTGTACAAAGGCAAATACGGCGAAATGACCTACGACATTAAAATCCGCCAGCTGTTTACCATCGTTAACAGCAAGGCCTACATACTCACCTATGTTTCCAAGGCCGATGAGCGCGACGCGTTCGAAACAACGGCCAACCGCATCTTCAACTCGTTTAAATACTGATTCCGGTTCGTTGAAACAGAACAGCGGCGGTTCCGTAAATGGACCGCCGCTGTTTTTTTATTCCGGGTTTATCTGGTTTCCGGATTGATCCGATAACCTGTGTGCACATGCTTGCATGAGCCACTACAGGGGTAGAGGTTATTTCCGGCTGTTCATTTTAGCCAGCAGGCGCAGAATTTCGAGGTAGAGCCATACCAGGGTGACCAGCAGGCCAAAGGCTCCAAACCATTCCATGTACTTGGGCGCTCCCAGGGCGCTGCCTTTTTCAATCATGTCGAAGTCCAGCAGCAGGTTGAGGGCCGCAATGGCAATCACCGCGAGGGAAAACACGATGCCGAAGGTGGAGCCGGTGGCAAGAAAAGCGAAATGGATGCCGAAGAAGCCCATCACCCAGCTCAGCAGGTAAAAGACGGCAATGCTGGCGGTGGCGATGAAGATGATGGAACGCAGTTTCTCCGTAACCTTGATGACCTGCAGGGTGTAGAGCAGGTACATGCTGGCGGCTACGGTGAGGGTGAGCAGCACGGCATGCATGATGATATCGGGGTACTTTTCCTGGAAGGCGAAGTTGAAGTAGGCGCTGATCCCTCCGATGAACAGTCCCTGCAGCAGCCCGTATGCCGGCGCCAGGAAACCGCTCCATTGCTTTTTGAAAATTATCACGAGGGCTACCACCAGTCCGCCCAATGCCCCGCCCAGCAGCAATGGGGTGATATTTTTTCCGTCGGCAAACCATTTCCAGGCATAGGAAGCGCCGGCCAGTACCATCAGCATCAGAAAACCAAACTTATTCATGGTGCCCCGCACCGTCATCGTTTCTTCACCGGGCAGGGTAAGGGTTTGTTCAAACTGTTTTTCCGACAGGGCGGGATTTCCCGATTTAAAGAGATTCATGGTTGAAACATTGGTGAAGCGTGAAAATACACAATCCTTTCAAGTATTCAGTTAATACGCTTACCACATGCACACCCCGTACCCTTTCAACGGTGTTTCGCGGAAATAGAGATACCGGTCGTACCATCTCTCCCGGGCAAAAGGACTGCCACTCAGGTCGCGGATTTCATAGGTCTGCCCGCGGTATTGCAGCCGGATGTACACCGGTTCCCGCACTTCCCGGGCCCAGTGGGCAGCACGCCGCCGGAAGGTCACCAGCGGGTAGGAGAACTGGTGGTAGGTGGTGCCGGTGAAGCGGTGCAGGTTGGGGGAGACTTCACGTAACAGCAGGTAATCTTCTTCGAAATGAAACAGCTTGGTGTAAGCGGTGTTGATGAGCAGGTGATTGCTGCGGCCCGCTTCGGTAACCAGGTTGCTGTACATGGTAAGCGTGGCCCGGTTGGTGGTGCCGTAGTAGCATTGGGTGCCCCAGGCCAGCAGCAGAAGGGCGGGAAGCCAGGCACGGAAACGAACAGGGGCCGGCGCCGGCCGGGTAACCGGCCGGAAGGTCAGCAGCACGCGGCCGGCCATCCAAAGGTAGGGCAGGCAAAAAAGGGCAGAGAAGCCCAGGAAGTAAAGCGACAACCCATCGCCCTCAAAGCGCAGTCCGCCCACATTGCAAACCAGGTAGGCGGTTGCGGCCAGCGGTACAGTCAACTGCGTATAGCGTTGCAGCGGTTTATACAGGGCGTTAATTGCAGGCGGCCGGTCAAACGGCAGCAGGCAGGCCGAGAGGAAAAACAGTCCGAAGGACGCAAAATTGGCAAAGCCGAAAAAGCAGAGGTAGGCATGAAAGCCGAAGAGGAGGGCGACGGCCCAGCGGCGTGTACGGGCAAAAAGCAGTCCAAACGGAACGATGAGTTCCAACAGAAGGGTTCCTCCCTGGAAACTCCGGATGAGCCAGAGGGGCAACGATTCGGCGTCGCCGCCCAGGTAGCGGAAAAGGTAGTGGTTGATGTGGAGGGCGCAGCTGGTGTCGGCATCAAAAAATCCGCGGTTGAGCTTGTGGAAGCCGGTGAGGAAATACACCACAACCGCGCTGGTGCAGAAAAGCCGGCTTTTTTCGTCGGGAGTGAACAGCGGTGATCTGCGCCCGGCTGCATAGCGCAGTACCACGAACAGGATGCCCAGCGAGATGAACAGTTCCAGCGTAGCGTGGTTGGCCAGCTCGGGAAACTTTCCCAACTGTTCCGGCAGGGTAATGCCCACGCCCAGCAGGGGCCAGATGAGTTGTTGCGGGCGGAGGAGCAGCATGATACAGGCTACCACAAGTACGCCCATTACCACCGGTACCTGGTCGGGGGCAAAGGCGAAATGCACCAGCTGGGCTACCACAAACAGGTGAAGCAGCAGGTGGCGGTGTGTATACGTTGCAGTAGCGGGGTTTGCAGGACTCATGACAGGGGACGCCGGCTGCATGCCGGCCTGATTGCGTGGCTAAATATAGGAAGGAATGAACAAGGGTTTGCAGCCCGTCCCTTACAGCGGGCAGCCGGTGAAATGATTTGGGTCAGTATGCGTTTTTTCATAGCTTTCACGCCTAACTTTGAACGATTGAAATTTCCATATGACACGTAAAGAAGAACTGCTCAAAGATGTAGTGATTAAGTTCGCCGGCGACAGCGGCGACGGCATGCAATTAACCGGCAGCCAGTTTACCAACAATACCGCCCTGCTGGGCATGGACCTGGCCACCTTCCCCGACTTCCCGGCCGAGATACGGGCACCCCAGGGGACGCTCCCCGGCGTGAGTGGTTACCAGCTGCGCTTCAGCAGCCATCCCGTGTTTACCCCCGGCGATGCCTGCGACGTGCTCGTAGCCATGAACGCAGCCGCCCTGAAAGTGAATCTCACCGCCATTAAAAAGGGAGGAAAGATCATCGTCAATACCGATGGGTTTGATGCCAAGAACCTGCGGCTTGCCAGCTACGCAGAAGGCGAAAACCCGCTGGAAAACGACAGCCTCTCCAACTATGAGGTCATTAAGATGGATGTGACCAAAATGACCCGCGAGGCGCTGAAGGAGTTTACCATGGGCACCAAGGAAAAAGACCGGGCCAAAAACATGTTTGTGCTGGGTTTCCTGTACTGGATGTACAACCGCGATATGGACAGCACCATCCAGTTTCTGAAAGATAAGTTTGGAAAGAAAGACGATATTCTCAACTCCAACATTGCCGCATTGCAGGCCGGATACAATTACGGCGACACCACGGAAACCTTCACCACCACTTACAAGGTGGAAAAGGCGAAGATGCAGCCAGGTGTTTACCGGTCCATCATGGGTAACCAGGCGCTGGCGTACGGCCTCATTGCCGCTTCCGAGAAAAGCGGGCTGCCCTTATTCCTGGGTTCTTATCCCATTACGCCTGCTTCCGATATTTTACACGACCTCAGCAAGTTTAAACACTTTGGCGTTAAAACCTTCCAGGCGGAAGACGAGATCGCTGCCATCACTTCGGCTATTGGTGCCAGTTATGGCGGGTCGCTGGCGGTGACCACCAGCAGCGGCCCTGGTATTGCCCTCAAAACCGAAGCCATGGGCCTGGCGGTGATGCTGGAGATACCGCTGGTGATTGTGAACATACAGCGCGGGGGACCGTCCACCGGTCTGCCTACCAAGACCGAGCAGAGCGATCTGCTCCAGGCCTATTACGGACGAAACGGCGAATGTCCCATGCCCGTGATCGCCTCTTCCACGCCCAGCGATTGTTTTGATGTGGCCTTTGAAGCCGCCCGCCTCGCGGTGCAACACATGACGCCGGTGATTCTGCTGAGTGACGGCTACATTGCCAACGGAGCCGAACCCTGGAAGTTTCCTCAATCGGCCGATCTGCCCGAAATACACATCACGTTCAAGAAAGGCCTTGCCGAAGGCGAAGAGAAATACCTGCCCTACAAACGGGATGAAAAGCTGGTACGTCCCTGGGCCATTCCCGGTACCGCCGGACTGGAACACCGCATCGGCGGCCTGGAAAAGCAGGACGTCACCGGCAACGTGAGCTACGATGCCGAAAACCACCAGCACATGGTGAAAATCCGGCAGGCCAAAGTGGATGAAATAGCCAATTACATCCCGCAGCAGGAACTGGATGCCGGTCCCGAAAAGGGAAAAATTCTGGTACTCGGCTGGGGCAGTACGTACGGCGCTATCAAAACCGCGGTGGCCGACCTGCTGGAGCAGGGCCATGCTGTTGCACATGCCCACCTGCGGTACCTCCGCCCCTTCCCCAAAAACCTGGGCAGCATGCTACGCAACTACGAAACCGTACTGGTGCCGGAGATCAACAACGGCCAGCTGGTGCGGATCATCCGCGACGAATTCTTCGTAGATGCCAAAGGATACCATAAAATCAAAGGAACACCTATTACGCGGGGTGAGCTGTTGGAAGAAATCAGTAAGTACCTCTGACGCTTCCGGTTGTCGGGATGGCCTGCACCCTGTATGGGCAGGCCATTTTTAATTACAGATTGTCTTGATGCTTTGTTACATTTCCCGTAAGGGGACGTGCAGCTCCTGAACCGGTTTAAGCAGCTGCTTGCCACAGCACCGTCGTTACGTTGATCTGTAAAGCCGGTGCATCTCCGTCATGTGAGGCAGCGTTAGTACAGACAACAGGATGAAAAGGGCCGGAAGCCCGTTGTGTTGCAGCCACAGCCCGTTTCCCAACCATACTATCGCTGCGAGAAAGCAAATGGCTCCCAACGTGGGAACCATTGCTTTCAGTAACATGGTGCGGAAGGGCTCCGCTCCGAAAACCTGTTGCCGGATATGTGTAAGCGCATTGATGCTGTGCCAGCCGGTGAAGTACAGTACAAAGCCGGTAATGAGCGACGTGTACTGAAGCGTGAACAGAAACAGCAGAAACAGGAAGGTGGGTAACACCGGTATTTGCTTTTTTTCTCTGCCGGTCCACAACAGCAGGCCGGCAAGTCCCAGCCATGTAAGGTTGGGAACAGTACCTAGCAGGGTAACAACTGCTATTGCCAGTGAGCTTTCGCGGGAAAGGAGGGCGGTCCAGTACAACAGGGTTTGCTGATCGTGCATCAGCAACCATAAAGCAATGGCCACCCCATAAAGAATAATTTGCCAGCGGGATGCCTTCCGGTTACCAAAGCAGGCCAGATCCGTTTCGCCAAAATGCCAGGCTGTAATGAGCAGAAAGAAGAGAAAGGCGAAACCGGGGAGCAACCACCAGACCAGCAGGTACAACAGAATAGAGGCCATGTATAACAAGAGATAAGGAACCAGCCGGAACCCCTTTCTTGTGGTGCCGGCAACCAGGTGGTCGAGCGCTCCATGCGGAATGCCGGCCAGTACAATGCAAATGGCTGCAACTGCAAACTCGCTCCGCGTGTTTTGCCAGTAGCCGGAGGTGAGGGCAGCAACCAGGGCGGCCATCGCCAGCAGTATGATATGGAGCATCGTTTTATTCACAGCGATTTATGGATGCGTTTCAGAAACGGCCACCACGGCAGTTGTGAAAAGATTTTTATTTCATCGCGTAGACAACTGTCTTCATCCAGAAATGTGAGGATTTCGCTGATGCGCCGGTGCTCAAACAGACGTTGAAAAATTGCAACGGCTTTTGCCGGTTCTTCGCGGATGATGGACAGGAGCAGGCGGTCGTAAAACCTGAACCGGTTGTGCCGCCTCCGCCTTTGTTGCGTTTTGCCGATGCTGGCTGCCAGCAGGCGGGCGTCTTCTGTCATCCGTTGAAAGGCATATCCCGTGCTGGCCTTGATCATCCCGGCAGACTGCCCGATGGCAAGACTGCCGTCCGGCGCCACTACCGATGGGGCTTCCTCTATCAGGGGGATGGCACCCCGCTCGGTTTGCAGGCGACGGAACCCCGGACCATATTGTTTCAGAATGTACGCATCGAGCTGTGCTGTGTAGGTGGCTTCGGGCAGGGTGGAGCCCGAATAGTAGGTGCATTCCACCAATGCTTTTTTTTCGGAAAACGGCAAGACGTAGTAAAAACAGAAGTTGTCTCCGTGGACTGTAGAAAAGTCCATCAGCACCGCTTTTCCCGGGTCAAACACAGGCGTGTCATATTCAATGAACCAGCCAAAAAAATGCTGCAGCAATCTGTTGTTTTGTCCGGCCGCCGCCAGGTTGGAAATGACCTGTGATCCGGTATAGCAGCCTGTGGAGGTTTGCACGGTCCATCCATCGTTGTGCTGTGTTGTGCGCACAACGGTGTCATTTACGAGCGTAACGTTGGGATGCGCCGGAAAGAATTGCTGGTTGAAATAGTTGTCGAAATCTGCACCCCTGATGCAGCAGTAGGAGTAGGGGGCAATATTTTCCGATTTGGCATAGCCGGTTCCGGCGAACGAAAGATCGGTCCATTCCTTACAGATCAGGTGTTCAAACGGGTGTGTGTCTTTCTTCCAGAAGCACCAGGTTTTTTCGTGAATGCGGTTGCCGGATTCAAGCACCAGTATCCTCCAGTTGCGGAAGTAATCTTCCGCACTCAGAAAGTGGAGAAGTATACGGCCAGCGGCCCCTCCTCCTGTTATGATAATATCGTAATGGTGATCTTGCATGGCTGAAAGGAAAAAGGCTTGCCGATCTTGCGGCAAGCCTTTTTCTTATCGGGCTGATCAGGCAGCGGATGATTTGCGGGAAAGTGCGTAAATAACCAGGCCGAAACCGATTTTGTTTACGGCGTCGCCAATGTTATATACGATGTCCATGGCAGCAGCAGCAGCGGTGCGGTCGGCCACGAGCTCAATGCCAAACAGGCCGCCCTTGGTACCCAGGATGTATCCCAGCGGATAGATCGCCCATCCAACCAGTACGAACCAGGCCAGCGTTTTGTTGGCAGATGCAACGGCAGGACCGGCGTTTTGTGCCAGCTTGGCCACTTCACCAAACCAAACCAGGTACACAATGTAGAAATAGAAGGCTCCACTGATGGCGCCCCATACCCAGCTTATTGTTTCGGCGGGGTAGATGGCTTCACCGATGTAGCCGGTTACCAGCATGCCTACCGATGCCGCAATGAGTTTCCACAGCAAGCCTTGCGTGGCACCGGATTTTTTGGTGATGAGGTAAAATTCCACGCACATCAGGGGTACGGTCAGCAACCAGTCCACATAACGGAAAAACGTGGGCGATTCGCCGGTTTCCAGGCTGTAACCGCGCATGTAATAATAATGCACGGCTGCAATAAAAGTGATGAGGCCCGAAACCAGGACGGATGTGCGCCACTTGGGATCGGTGTTTCCTACTTCGAAGAAGAAGAAAACCGACGCGGCCATCATGGCCATGGTGCCAACGAAAAACGTAAAGGCGACATAGTTGTCGTTGGCGAGCGGAGTAATCTCCAGAAAAAAGTGCTGTAGCATATGCTATGGTTTTTGGTTATGAATACCGTCTATTGTTTAATAGCCGGGCAATTTGACTTAAACAAAACCGAGCCACAGTCAACTTGTTCGCGGGAGAGGTTAAATTATTTTTTTTGTCGATACTTCTATTCGAAAAGATGCTCGAAGCATGAACGCTTTTGTTCAGTCCGCCTGCAACACTACTTATTTACACGCAGTGCCGTCCGGTATCGCAGGCGGCGGTATTGTACAGACGTCCGGGTGATGGAATAGTGTAGTTATAACCCTGTATACGTATAAATTATTTTACTGGTTGCCGGAAGGCTTCTGGTTTTGAACCTTGTTCGATGATCTGCGGATTTGGTACAGCATGTGCTGCGTTATTTTGGTTTTACCTGCTGCTTTGCCGGGAAAGGAAACCTTGCGGTAGCGTCGTCTGACTTCTTATGCTTTACGCCTGCTGTAATAGCGGCATGCCTGCTGCAACCCGCATTTTCCACATTGCGGATTACGTGCAGTACAGGTATAGCGACCATGCAGAATGAGCCAGTGATGGGCTTTGTGGATGAGATCCCCGGGAATTTCTTTTACCAGTTGCTTTTCCACCGCTAATGGTGTTTTGGCCGTGGAAGTGACCAGTCCCAACCGGTGGCTTACCCGGAACACATGGGTGTCAACTGCCATGTTGGGCTGGGCGTCAATTACCGAGGTGATCACGTTGGCGGTCTTGCGCCCCACTCCCGGCAAGGTCACCAGTTCTTCCACCGTCAGTGGCACCTGGCCCTTAAATTCCTGTACCAGCTTCCGGCCAAGACCCAGCAGGTGCTTGGTTTTGTTGTTGGGGTAAGAGATGCTGCGGATAAGCGGAAAAAGTTCGTCAAAACTGGCCTTGCTCAGGCTTTCGGGGTCGGGGAAGCGTTCAAACAGGGCCGGGGTGGTAAGGTTCACCCGTTTATCGGTGCACTGGGCCGATAGTACCACGGCCACCAGCAATTGATAGGGGTTGTCGTACAACAACTCCGTCTCCGCTTCGGGCACATGGGTGTTGAAATAATCCAGTACGTACCGGTAACGCTCCTTTCGGGTCATAGACAATTGAGGGAGCGTGCAATTTAATGGATCAGGAGGATTTCACCGCTTAATTCGGGTGCTGCAGCAATTGGCTGTCGGTTGCGTAATGCAACACTTTTAAGACGGTTTCTGTGCGGGGCGAACAACGGAAAGCTTCCAGTCGCCGCTGGGCCGATTGCAGTACCTCCAGCTTTTCCCGCAGGGTCCAGTCTTCGGTGAGAGCCTGTTCAATGGCGGCCGTCTCTTCAGGCGAGGTTTCTTTGTAGAGATACTGTAGCAAGTCTTCCGGCGTAAATTTTGAAGTCATAAGCGATCCTTTTAAGCGTACACGATGATGGTTTTTCCAGGATGCTTTCCACTATAAACGGCCGGAAAACGGGGATATTGTGCGGGGCTGAAATTTATTCGTCGAAGACAAAGAGGTCTTCTTTGTCCTTTTTCATGAAGTATTTTTCACGGGCGATGCGCTCGAAGGCAGTAGGATCGGTCTTCCTGCGCTCCAGTTCGGCCCGGGCTTCTTCAATCCGCTGGTCGTAATAAGCGCTGCTGCTCTTCAGTTCCCGCAGTTTCTGGAAGCGGTTAAACTGCGAAAAAAGGTCGTTGCGGTCGAAAAACAGCATCCAGGCCCCCAGGCCTATCAGGGTGAGGACGTACTTGTTGGTCAGTACAGACGGGATGCGGGCCAGGAACTGCATAGGCGAAATGGTTGATTCCGGGGGTGTGAGGCTGTCGTAAAGCGGTATGAAAATGCGAAGGATTGGGATGCAGGGAGATGGTGATCAGGTTTCTTTTCTCCGTGTTTCTCCGTTTCTCAACCCCTCCGTGTGCTCACGATTTTTTACGACAGCCTCACCCGGATGGTACTAGTTTACTTACCAAATTTAATCGTTCCTTTCGGATAAAGGGCATTTTCACCCAGCATTTCTTCGATGCGGAGCAGCTGGTTGTACTTGGCCATGCGGTCGGTGCGGCTGGCGCTGCCGGTCTTGATTTGTCCGCAGTTGAGGGCCACGGCCAGGTCGGAAATGGTGGTATCTTCCGTCTCACCGCTGCGGTGGCTCATGATGGTGGTGTAACCGGCGCGCTGGGCCATCTGCACGGCGTTGATGGTTTCGGTAACGGTTCCGATCTGGTTTACCTTGATGAGGATGCTGTTGCAGATGCCGTTGTCAATGCCCCGCTTAAGGATTTTGGTATTGGTGACAAACAGGTCGTCGCCCACCAGCTGGCAACGGCCGCCCAGTGATTCGGTGTGTTTTTTCCAGCCATCCCAGTCTTCTTCCGCCATGCCGTCTTCAATGGAAACAATGGGGTACTTGTTCACCCATTCTTCCCAGTACTTCACCATTTCGTCGCTGCTGATTGACTTGTCGGGGTTGCTCTTGTAAAACTTGTAGGTTTTGGTGGCGTCATCGTACATCTCACTGGAGGCTGCATCCAGTGCAATGGCGATGTCCTCCCCGGGTTTGTAGCCGGCGGCGCTGATGGCCTCCAGTACAGTTTCGATGGCTTCTTCGTTACTCTGGATATCCGGGGCAAAGCCGCCTTCGTCGCCCACATTGGTGCTGAAGCCTTTCTTCTTGAGTACCGATTTGAGGTGGTGAAACACTTCCACACCCCAGCGCAGGCCCTCGCTGAAGCTGGGCGCGCCCACGGGTACGATCATGAATTCCTGGAAGTCAATTTTGTTATCGGCATGCGCCCCGCCGTTTACGATGTTCATCAGTGGCATCGGCATCAGGGTGCTGTTGACGCCGCCCAGGTAGCGGAACAGGGGCAGACCGCTTTCTTCGGCGGCGGCCCTGGCTACGGCCATGCTCACGGCCAGGGTGGCGTTGGCGCCGAGGTGGCTTTTGTTTTCGGTGCCGTCTATCTTAAGAAGCAGGGAGTCAATGTATGTCTGGCGGGTAACGTCAATGCCAATGAGTTGGTCGGCAATGATGTCGTTTACATTCTGCACGGCTTTCAGTACGCCGCGGCCCAGGAACTTCGATTTGTCGCCGTCCCGCAGTTCAACCGCTTCGTGTTTACCGGTGCTGGCACCGCTGGGTACCGCGGCACGGCCCACAATGCCGTTTTCGGTGATAACGTCTACTTCTACGGTGGGGTTACCGCGGCTGTCGAGGATCTGCCGGGCGTGAATGTCTGCAATGAAACTCATGGTATCTGTGTTTTTGGTTTAATGAGAAGGATGATGGCTGAAGGTACCCGGGCGGGCTGTTTCAGCAGGTGCAAAGAAACGACTTTCGGGGGGAGCCGCAAAGAACCGGTATCAGTGCCTTTTGTATTTTTTATCAGGAACAAACGCTTGTTTGCAGTCTGCGTTTTACAACGGTGATTCCGCAGGCGCTGCGGTCAGTTGGCGGAAGATCTCTTCCAGGCTGTTGCTGCCGCTCTGCAGGGCTTCGATGTTGAGTTGCTGTTCCAGCGCCAGGCGCAGCAGGGCCTGTCGTACGGCTTCGGGGTCGCTGCAGGTCAGTTCCCACTGCCGGGGACTGCTGGCATACACCTGCTGTACCCCCGGTAGCCGCTCCAGCCAGGCAGGTTCAAGGGATTCACGGAAGCGTACCTGCACCGTTTGATTGTGGCCTGCCTGCTGCAGGTTGCTCAGCAGGTCGTTGGCCACCAAACCGCCCTTGTTGATGATGAGCACACGGTCGCAGATGGCTTCCACTTCCTGCAGGATGTGGGAGGAAAACAGAACGGTTTTATTTGCGCCCTGCCGGCGGATCACTTCACGTATTTCGATGATCTGGTTGGGGTCAAGACCGGAGGTAGGCTCATCCAGGATCAGGACCTCCGGATCATGCAAAAGGGCGGCTGCAATGCCCACCCGTTGTTTATAGCCTTTCGACAGCTGGTGAATTTTTTTGTTGGCTTCCGGCTTGAGTCCCACTGTTTCAATGGCCCATTCCACAGCTGCCCGGCGTTGGGGCAGGCGGTGCAGTTCGGCCAGGAAACCCAGGTATTCCCGTACATAGAGGTCGCTGTAGAGGGCATTGCTCTCGGGCAGGTAACCGATTTTCTGCCGTACGGCCACCGGGTTCTGCTGTACATCCAGCCCGCACACCCGCACCGTGCCCGCATCGGGCTGCAGGTAACCGGTAATCATTTTCATGGTGGTGCTTTTACCCGCCCCGTTGGGCCCCAGGAAACCCACAATCTCACCCCGGTTTACCCGGAACGTCAGATCGTTGACGGCCCGTTGACTTCCGTATGCTTTCACCAGGTTACTTACTTCAATGGACATGCGGTTTTCTTTGCGTCAAAAATACGGCAAAACAGGCGGGGAAAAAGAAAGGCCTCTGCTGAAGAGCGGAGGCCTGTATAACCAACCATATACAGACAAAAACAGTAGTTATATGACCGCAAAGCAGCGATGTACGCTGCATCCCGGCCCATCGCAATGGAAAATTTCCCGTATTTGTCAGGATCAGTCGAGTGTGCCGGCCTCGTAATCTTTTTCCAGTTCTTCCGAACTTTCGGGCAGATGGTCGTATTCACCTTTGAGGGCATAGAAGCCAAACAGACACATGCCAATGGCAATGGGTATGAAAACCCCGATAAATACACCCCATTGAATTTTGGTGTCAATAACCGGGTTTTTGGCCACTTCCGCCAGGCCGGTCTGTACCAGGTAAAACAGACCCACCGGACCGGCCGACATCCAGAGAATGCCCGACCAGCGTTTGATTTGGTTGATGGTATGGGGAGAAAACATGGTAAAAGGGTTTAGTCGTTAACGTTGGGGTCTATCTTATTGCTGATGTAGAGGCTGCCAATCACCAGGCACACCACAGCCACCAGGATCGGGTACATAAGCCCCGAAAGTTTATCATCAACATAAATGGTGGTCAGCAACGTGGCAATGAACGGCGTAAGTCCGCCAAACACACCGTTGCCGATGTGGTAGGGGAGCGACATGGAGGTATAGCGGATCTTGGTGGGAAAGAGTTCCACCAGGAAGGCCGCGATGGGGCCATACACCATGGTTACATATAAAATCATGATGAACACAAGGACCACCATGGACCAGTAGCTGCTGCTGCCGATGGTTTTGTTGATTTTGACAACAGGCTTCAGGGTGGTTTTGCCGGCATCCGCGTACAGGGTGTCGGTACGGGTTTCCGTCAGCTGCATGCCATCTTCATAGTGCGACACTGTAATGGTTTTCCGCAGCGAATCGGCACTTCCGGCCAGGGGCTGCAGGGTGATTTGCAGGGTGCGTTTTTCGGTTAATTCGGTTTTTTCCGAAGGGTCGGCCAGGTGGTACAGCTGCGAAAACAGGGGGCGGTATGTAAAAATAGCCAGCGCCATACCCACCATCATGATCCATTTACGGCCCACTTTATCGCTCCACCCGCCAAATACCACAAAGAAAGGAGTGGCAAAGAGGATGGCCCAGATGAGCAGGGTACGGCTCTGGTCAAAATCAACCTTACACACATTTTCAATAAACGACTGCGCATAAAACTGGCCGGTGTACCACACCACCCCCTGGCCCATGGTGGCACCAAACAGCGCCAGCAATACCATCTTCAGGTTGGCCTTGTGTACAAAGCTTTCCCTGAGGGGGTTGACCGAAGTTTTGCCTTCTTTTTTGAGTTTGGCAAACAGGGGTGATTCGTTCATCTTCAGCCGGATGTAAATGGATACAATCACCAGCAGAATGGAAACAAGGAAGGGGATGCGCCAGCCCCAGTCGTTGAACTTGGCGATGGACTGCTGCGGGTCGCTGTCGAGGCTGTGCCGGGTGAGCAGGATCACGCCCAGCGACACGAAGAGCCCCAATGTGGCGGTGGTCTGGATCCAGGAGGTGTAAAAGCCCCGTTTGTTGGCCGGGGCGTGTTCGGCCACATAGGTGGCGGCGCCCCCGTATTCACCCCCCAGTGCCAGGCCCTGCATTAACCGCAGGATCAGTACCAGGATGGGGGCTGCAAAACCGATGCGGTCGTAGCCCGGCACCAACCCAATGGCAAAGGTGGAGCCCCCCATGATGACCAGCGTGAGCAGAAACGTGTATTTGCGACCCACAATATCCCCCAGCCGGCCAAATACCAGCGCACCGAAAGGCCGCACGATGAACCCGGCGGCAAAAGTGGCCAGGGTTGACAGCAAGGCGGCCGTTGGATTTGTTTGGGGAAAAAACTGGTTGGCGATCACAACGGCGAGTGAGCCGAAGATGTAAAAGTCGTACCACTCAATGAGGGTGCCCACCGAGGAGGCGCCGATCACTTTCCAGATACCTTTTTCTTCTTGTTTGTCTGTTTGCATGTGGTTGGTTGTTGTGTGATCAGAGAAAAATCTGCAGCTGCAGTAAAAGTTCGCCCCTGGTTCCGTCTTTTACACGTTGCCCGTTGCGCAGGTAGTACAGCGGCCGTGTGCTGTACTGGGGTGTGATTTTGGCATGGTGTCCGTCAATGAAAAAATTTGCGCCTATGTCGAAATAACTGCCGGGCTCATCCAGGTAACGCAATTGCTTCCAGGTATAGGCGCCAAAGGGTTGCACACGCACTTTATTTTTGGCCCCTTTGGGCAGCAGTAATCCCGTTTGTACATAAGCAATATTGCCCGTTCCAATGAACATACGTGCATCACCTGGTCCGTTAAGCGTACGGGAGACGGCAGCTAAACCCGGGTCAAAGCCGCTGGCCGTATTCATAATGCCGATGGTGCGCCAGTAGTTAGGGCCGAAGTTGTAGTTGTAAAAAACGCCATAGGCCGTTAAGGCCATGTTGCGGGACTTGTTGCCTACCGGCAGATCGGCAAACACATCGGCCCCCAGCAGGGTGATGTTGTGCTGCTCCATCACTCCATTGCCGTCAATACTCTTTGTGCCGTTTTTATTGTGATAGAAGCCGGCTCCTATATTGAACACTTTCTTTGTTCCCACATAGGTTCCTACCCGAAACGGGAGTACGTTGGATTCCTGGCCGAGAAACTGGTAATCGAAATACCCCTGCAGGGCCGCCCGGGCGTCGCCGTTGTTATCCACCGCCACCCGCTGTTGTTTAACAGCGTCAAATACGGGGGTGTTGTTGGTGGCAAAGGGCTTGTTTACAGCTACTGAATAGTTCAGTTTGCCCAGGTGTCCTTTGGCATACAGGCCAAACTGCCGAACAAACTGATCGCTGAACTCCACCAGGGGCCAGTTAATGATGGGCGCATCAATGGTGAGGAAATTGAGTGTGCTGGCGCTGCTCATGCGGCTGATGCCCCACCAGTAATGCAGGCCGCCTCCGATGTACAGGTTGTATTTATTTTTCTTGCCCGTGGCCGGGTTGGTTGCAGGAATCACGGCAAATTCGTTCCAGGCATCGTGTATAAATAACTGGGGTTTTTTACCCGCACCGTACGGCCCTGTACCTCCCGAGCCGCTGCCGCCACCGGTAGCAAAACTCTGGTTGTTGATTCCGAAATGGGTAACAATAAGATAGCGGGGACTTATTTGTGCATAGGCCAGCATCCGCAGGCGGCGGGCGCCAATATCCCAGGTGTTGTTGCGCACTTCATTGTTGATAACGGTACCCGGGTTGTTTTGCTGGCTGCGCAGCCAGATCTGGTTCCAGGTCATAAAGCGTATGAACCGGGTGGTATCGCCGCCAATGTTCAGTTTCATTCCCGCCTGGTACTCCTGTGATCCCTGGCCGGCAGCGGACAGGATACACAGCGACAAACAAGCAGCCAGTAGATATTTCATGAAGGGAGGTAAGGGTTGTGACGGCTAAAATACTATTCCCCGTAAGAATACAAATTTCTGTTCAAATTATCGTTGGCAAAGTTGTACAACAAATTACCGGGTTTTCGGCTGCCCCTGCTAAGGGTGTGCCTGTTGTGAACTTGGGTATTTGTGCAGATCGGTGTATCTTTTCGGCTCTCAAAATGAATTGCTATGTCATACCCTTATCAGATACGTTCGCTTGAGCAATACAAAGAAGCGTACCGCAGGAGTGTGGAAGAGCCGGAGGCTTTCTGGGCCGAAGTGGCAGAACACTTTCACTGGCGGAAAAAGTGGGACAACGTTCTTGACTGGAATTTTAAAGAACCCCGTGTACGCTGGTTCGAGGGAGCCAAACTCAACATCACTGAGAACTGCATTGACCGTCACCTCGAAGCCCTGGGCGATAAACCCGCCATCATCTGGGAACCCAACGACCCGGCCGACCGGGTACGCATCGTTACGTACAACCGCCTGCACAAGCGGGTATGCCAGGTAGCGCAGATGCTCACCAACCTTGGCGTTAAGAAAGGCGACCGGGTGTGCATTTATATGGGTATGGTACCCGAGCTGGCGTACGCCGTATTGGGCTGTGCCCGTATCGGCGCTATCCACAGCGTCATCTTCGGCGGCTTCAGCGCCCAGAGCATTGCCGACCGGCTTTACGATGCACAGGCGGAGTACATCATTACCTGTGACGGCGCTTACCGCGGCGGCAAAGACATCCCGCTTAAGAGCGTAATTGACGATGCCCTCATTGGCAACCGCATCGTAAAAAAAGTGATTGTGTACACCCGCACCCGTACCGCGGTTTCCATGATCAAGGGCCGCGATGTGTGGTGGGAAGATGAAATGGAACATGCAGAGCACGAAGTTGAAAAGGAAGGTAAGGTCACCTTCCCCGCAGTGGAAATGGATGCCGAAGACCCGCTGTTCATTCTCTATACCTCTGGCAGCACCGGCAAGCCCAAGGGGGTGGTACACAGCACGGCGGGGTATATGATGTGGACCAACTACACGTTTGTAAACGTGTTCCAGTACCAGCCCGGCGATGTACATTTTTGCACGGCCGATATCGGATGGATCACCGGGCACAGTTACATCCTCTACGGACCACTCAGCGCCGGCGGCACCTCCCTCATGTTTGAGGGAATTCCCACCTGGCCCGACGCCGGGCGTTTCTGGGATATTGTGGACCGGCATAAAGTGAATATTCTCTATACAGCACCAACGGCCATCCGCAGCCTCATGGGCTTTGGGCTGGAGCCGCTGAAGGGTAAAGATCTTTCTTCGCTAAAAGTGCTGGGCACCGTGGGCGAACCCATCAACGAGGAGGCCTGGCACTGGTACTATAAAAATATTGGTAAGGAACGCTGCCCGGTGGTGGATACCTGGTGGCAAACTGAAACGGGCGGATGCCTCATCAGCAACCTGGCCGGCGTAACGCCCGAAAAACCCAGCTGGGCCACGCTGCCGATGCCGGGTGTGCAGCCCTTACTGGTGGATGAGAACGGAAACGAGGTAACGGGAGCCGATGAGAACGGCATCGTAAAAGGCAATCTCTGCATCCGGGCACCCTGGCCCTCCACCATCCGTACCACCTACGGCGATCACGAGCGCTGCCGCCAGAATTATTTTGCTGCCTACGACAACCTGTATTTCACCGGCGACGGTGCGCTGCGGGATGCCGATGGCAACTACCGGATTACGGGACGGGTGGATGATGTACTCAATGTGAGCGGCCACCGCCTGGGCACCGCCGAGATTGAAAACGCCATTAATATGCACGCAGGCGTGGTGGAAAGCGCCGTCGTGGGCTATCCGCACGACGTGAAGGGGCAGGGCGTATACGCCTTTGTGATTTATGAGCACCATCACAGCAACGACCCCAACCTCACCCGGCAGGATATCCTGCAAACGGTTACCCGCATGATTGGCCCCATTGCCAAACCCGATAAAATTCAGTTTGTAAGCGGCTTACCCAAAACCCGAAGCGGCAAGATCATGCGCCGCATCCTGCGGAAGATTGCCGAGGGAGACCTCGGTAGCGTAGGCGATACCACCACGCTGCTCGATCCGGCGGTGGTGGAGGAAATTGCAAACGGCCGCATTGCCTGATACGTTCTCCTGCCAGGGCATCTGACTGAAAACGTTATGAATCAAAAAGGTCCTGTTTTACCAGGACCTTTTTGTTGATTTAAAACCTCCCGCAGATTATTCCAGTGGCATTTTAGCGAACCAAAGGGTCTTCCCGTTTTTGTTTTCACCGAGAAACACCAGCTCGTTTTTACCGATGGGAAGTAAGGGGTATTTGTTATTGACGTAGTAGTCAGTTTTTCCCTGCCCAAACTGTACAAACTCGCCAATAGCGGCGCTGTTGATGTCAATTTTGGAAACGCTGGGGTACACCAGGGCTTTGAATTTGCTGGTGCCAAGTTCTTTTTCCGCACGCAGTCCTGCCATCTCCATGATCATCCAGTACAGCTTGCTGCCGTCCTTGCTGAACTCCAGCAACTGCGTATTGGGCATGCCGCTGCTTCCCTTGCTGTTTTCTTCACGCCGTACGCCGTAGGCTGCTTTGAGAGCACCGCCGTTGTTGAAGTGCATCATAATGATGTCTTCATAAAAGGTGCCGTTTTTGTTTTTGTTGAATTTTTGTCCGGCTACAAAAAAATCACCGTTGGGAGCAAGCTTCATGTCTTGTACCCGGAAGCGTTTACCCGTATATTCGGGTTTCTTTTTTTGCGAAGGAGGTGTTTTGGCCTTGGCTTCAAATTCGGCCAGCGTGGTGATAGTGGCATAGGCTACTTTGCCGCCCGATATTTTTACAATCTGAAATCCTTTGGCCTTGAAATTGTCTGATTGCAAGCTACGTCCAACCGAGTTGGGTTGCGCATCGGCAAACGACTCGTTGTAATAACTTTTATCACCGCCTCCTGTGGCTCCGATGATGTACACATCTGAACCAGACACCAAAAACATATCACCGTTGAACACTGGTGCTTTGGAGGGTACGCTGATGCGCTCTTTAATCTTTCCGTCATAACCTACGCGTACAAATGTGTAATTCGTAGCAGCGGGGTCGGCAATTTTCTTAAACATGGCGCCTCCTGCCGGGGCAAACAGCATCAGGATATCGTCCTGCCCCGTGGTTTCTTCGGCGTCTTCGGCCGCATCACCTTCTCCTTCATCGGTACCCATGGAATTGATGCCCACCAGGTATTGCGGCGTTTCAAATTTGATCACTTCATCGGCCACCCGGTTAAGGTCGCGGTCGTACCGCAGTACGTGGAACTCTTTGTATTGCCGCCACGGATCTTCCCGTACGGCGCCTTTGGCACCGGCAATGATCAGTACCGTTTCCAGTTCATCCTGCTGGGTGTGGGCGATGTACACCATTTTATCGCCCTCCTCGGTTTTGGGTTTGAGCTTCTCGGCCAGTTTGATTTTTGATTCATAGCCACCCCAGAACCAGTTCCACTTACGGGTAATAATTTTGCGGCGGAGCACCAGGGTACCCAGCAGGTTGGATTCCACTGTTACAGCATTCAGCGTATATTCATCCCCCTTGTACCCTTTGATTTTCTCCAGGGGCACTTCACTTTCTTCCATGCCTTTGAAAGTAAAATCAAGGTCAAACCGGTAGGTTTCAAACTTCGCTTTCTTTCCGCTGGCCTTGGTGACGTAGGTCATTTCCAGCTCCTTTTTTTCCTCGTTGATTTTTGGTTCGTAGAGATAGCCTTTGTTGGCTTTTTTGGAGATGTCGTGGGTGCCCTCCTTGCTCAGTTGCTGGGAGGTGCCGGTCTGCAACAGGAAGCCGGTTGCAGCAAGTAAAAGCAGTTGTTTCATGTTTGATTAATTTGCAACGAATGTAGCCAATGACATTCGGCATGCCAATACCTAGTATTGGGTATTTGTGTTTCAGGGTTGTATCTGGACTTCCGTACCCACGGGCAGCAGGTCGTACAGTTCACGGGCATACGAGCGCTTGGTGGAGATGCAGCCCAGGGTCCAGTTGTAAAAGTAGTCTACAAAGCGGTCTTCGTTCTTCCGCGTGGCGTGGATACCGATGCCGCCTCCCGGGCGGGCATGGGCAGGGATGAGTCCCGCCCGCTGCCGCTCCCGGAATTTTTCAAGGTCGCTGCTGTTGGGATAGTCCAGCAGCAGGAAGTGACCCCATTCCGGGTGCATTTTTTTGTGTACGATTTTGTAGGCTCCTTCGGGTGTCATGCGGTCGCCCTCCATCATCTTATCCCGCAACTCGCTGCTGCCAAACACCACCGGGTAGGTGGCCAGCCAGCCGGAAGCATCAAACAGCCGGAGTTCATAGGCGCTTTTTACAATCACCACTTTGTAGGGCGGAGTGCCGGAGATTGGTTCGGGGTAAGTTGCTGTGCGGTGGGCTGCACCTTGACGAAACGCGGTGGTTCCCAGGACGCTAAGGAAAAGAACCAGGAATAAAAGGCCGGTTTTGTTCATGGTGACGGAGCGTTTACCATCAAACGGAAAAAAGCAGGCCGCATTTTTCCGGCAGGGTTGAATTAACAATCCGTTACGGCCGGTTGCAAAAAAAACCGCCGGTTCGCGGCGGTGAAAGCTGTTATTGTGGGGCTGTTAATGGAACACTTTCTGATCCATGGTTCCTGCCTGGTTGATCATATCCTGCAGTTGATCCGCAGAAGGAACTTTGCCGGTGAGTCCGAATTTTTCATTGGTCTCCACCATTTTCTGGTGCAGGTTGGCTGCATTCCGCTGGGCCAGTTCTTTTACGGTATCTACGCCGGCAGCTTCCAGCAGTTCGGCATACTGGCCGGCCACACCGTTAATGCGGCAGAGATCGGCATGGTTCACCCAGGTGAGGATCAGGCTTTCCGGAATCTCCGTATTGGCTGCCAGTTCCACCCGTCCTTTCTTGGTGCCTGCCTTCTCCAGCAGATCAATGGTGGTTCGTACACCCTGTTGTTCCAGTTTGGCGCCGTAATTGGGGCCGATGCCTTCTATATCAATGATTTTGTATTGCATGGTGATTTGTTTTCCGCAGCAAAGTAAATGATTTCTCCTGCAACAGCCATAAAGAAAAACAGCCCCCCCTCTGCCGGAGAGCAGGGGGGAGCTGTTTTTGCCATTGAATAAAATAATTACTTACCAACTGCTCAACCGCAGGCCAACTGTGTAAGGAGTCTGGTCCAGCCCGCTGCGGAACATATTATTGAGGGCATAGCTCCCGTAGAGCCGGGCAGCACCCAGGTTAAGTTCGCCGATGGCGGAGAGTTTCCAGGGCTGCAGGTTGAAATCGTTGCGGATTTTTTCCTTGCCATTCTCTCCGCTCACCAGTTTCTGGCGGGCGCTGTACAGGTAGCCGGCACTCACACCTGCGCTGAAGCCGTAGCCGTTCTTTTTCTGCGGTGTGAAGTTGAAGTTGAGCATAACGGGTAGTGTAACGTAATCGGCTGCAAGTTTGTTTTTTCTGTACGAGGCCACCAGGGGATCGCGTTCAATAAAGTCGGCAGGGTCGTAACGGAAGCGTACATTTTTTTCAAACCGGTAGTTGTTCAGCTCCACACCCAAACCATATTGCAGATTCACCACGTGTTTGATCATATTAACGCGTTGCTGGAAAAACCAGATGTTCACATTAACCGACTTGCCATTGCGTAAGCTCATTTCGTTGCGGCTGCCGCCCGGGAAATAGCCACCAGGACCGGTTACGGCAGCAGATGCGTAGTCGGTCTGGTCGTTCACGTTGGCAAAGCCCAGGTCCAGTATCCACCAGTTGGTACTCACGTTGGAAGGCTTGTGGGATTTGCGTTTTTTGATTTCAATCTGTACTTCCCGGTCCGTTTCTTTTTTCTCCCCGGGTTGGTCGGCTTTTTCCTTTCCATCGTGCTTTTTGATGATGATCATGTTGCCCACTTTGATGGTGTCGGTACCGGTAGGCTTACCGGTGGTGTCGGTTTGAGCGAGGCTGGCCAGGCAAACGGCTGTTCCCAGCAATGCAAGGTACATTCCCTTCATGGTCTTTTTCTTTTTTACGGTTCTGAAATTAATGTGTGTTCACGGCAAACACAGCAAAACGTACGGTGGCATCGCCTGCCTGAATTCCGGTTCGGCGTTCAATGGTGCGGCGGGCTTTTTTCAGGAATCCTTTCAGGCCGCTGCGGCGTTGCTGCTCTTCTGTAAGGAGGCCTTCATCTTCGTCGTCATCCCCCTCATCGGTGTAAACGGTATATCCGGTGGAGGCGGCTGTGTTTGTTATAGCTAATACGGGAGAGGGTTCTGTTTTGTTACGCAATTCCTGATTTTTTTCCGGCTGCAGGGGTGTTTCCACCGCGACCATCACGTCGGGGTATTGCTGCTGCGACGTTGTTTCCGGCGTTTCCTTTACAATTGCGGCCGGCGTTTCCGGGGAAGTGTTGTTGTCACGGAGGCTCGCCAGCCGGGCACTTGTGACAGGCTGTGGGCCATTTGCCTCTTCTGCCGGGTCCGGGCCCATGGCATTGTGCTGGTAGTCTGCCGGTGGTACGGTGCCAGCACCCGGCACTGGTTGCGCCGGTGTTTTCACATCGGTTTGTTGGGCCAGGTTCCCGGTGTTGTTTGCGGGGCGGAGCAGCCACCAGCCGGTGCTGAGCAGCAGTACCACAGCGGCAGCCGCAGCCATTCTGCGGGTGAAATTTCCGAGGAAGAACACCCGCCCCCCCGGCTGACGGCGGTATAAAATGGATTTGTCGGGAAAGGCCAGTGCCAGGTCGGGTTCAAACCGGGCTTTTTGCAGCAGGCGCAGTTCTTTTTCGAGCGCGGGATCAACGGCCAGCACTGCTTCCACTTCCCGGCGGCCCGGGACGTCCAGTTCTTTATCGGCGTATAACAGCAACTGTTCTTCGGTTATTACAGGTTCCGGGCGCTTCAGACCGGCCAGAAAGGCCGGATCCAGCCGCTCATCGCTTTGAAGCCGGGTTTGCTCCAACAGCTGCAGGTCGGCCTGCAGGTCAGGGTGGGCGGCTGCAAATTCTTCCACCATCAAACGTTCGGCAGCGCTTAGCTCCCGGTCTGCATACAGCAGAAAAAACGTTTCGTAATTATGGCGGTTGATATTCATTTTACTTTTGTGTTATAAGACCGATTCCACGTTTACCAGGTATTTTTTCAGCTGCAACCGGGCCCGGTGTAAATATACTTTCACCTGGCTTTCGTTCAACCCGGTAATGGTGCCTATTTCTTCATAGCTGTATCCTTCATAGTCTTTCAGCAACACCAGGCTGCGGGCAGTATCGTTCAGCCGGTCCAGGGCGGCCTCCAGCACTTGTTTCAGGTTGTTGCCGGAGTGGTTCACCACTTTCAGGTCTTCCCGGAATTCCTCCTGCAACTGTACCCGCTTCTGCTTGCGGATGTGATCAATCATCTGGTTATAAGCAATGGTGAACAGGTACGACTTACTCCGGTCGGCCTCCACCTGCCCGCGGTTGAGCCACAGTTTTTCAAACGCACTCTGCACCACATCCTTTGTATCCTCTTCATGCCCCAGGTTCTTGAGGATAAAGCGGTATACATGATCGGCGTGCCTTGTTACACAGTCGTTGTATTCTCGGACAGTCATAAAACAGTTGCGGGCTGGGTGCTTCAAGGCACACTGCCCTTACACTACGTAGCAGGAAAGTAAAAAGTTACAGGAGGATCAAAAAAATCAGAGGATGCCTGAAAACGAATCAGTTATAAAGAAACCGGTACCAGGGGCCACGGGTGCTTTGTTGCCACACTTACTGGAGCAGCTCTGCTTCTTCCCGGTCTGCTCATCTTCCGTGCGGGCACCCCGTCCCAGCAACCAAACACCCCCCAGCAGGAGCAAACCAACAGCGAAAAGCAGCATACGTTTCATGAGCCTGGTTTTTGTGTGTGAGACGAAGATACGCAGTGGTTTGTTACAAACCGGTCACATATTTCTGTGATAATTTGTTTTTTAAGGGATATTTGTCCGGTTCCCATGTCGCCCAACGATTTTATAGAACAGCTTAACCGCTCCGAATGTTTGGCGGCCGCCTCCCGGTTGCGCCGCTGGTTGCACCACCCGCTGCGCTATACCTGGGCCATCGGCTTCCGGGAACTGCTCTATCCCCGTTTACGCAAAGGATATCGCACCCATGCCCGCCTCATCACCGGCCACCGGGTTGCCATTGAACTGCCCTCGGCCACCGACCTCTACCTGCTGGGCTGCAAGACGCATCCCTCCGAACTCCGCCTCAGCCGTTACCTCATCCGGCACCTCGCACCCGGCGATGTGTTCCTAGATGCCGGCGCCCACCTGGGCTATTTCTCCCTGCTGGCCTCCACCCTGGTGGGTTCCCGCGGCAGGGTAGTGGCCGTGGAACCCGCCCCCGACACGTTCCCGCTCCTTGCCGCCAATCTCCAACAGGCGCCCAACTGCAGCAGCTACAACCTGCTGCTGGATGCAGCGGCGGGGGAAACCGACTTTTACACCTTCCCGGTGCAGTTTGCCGAATACAACTCAACGGATCCCCTTCAATATGAAACGGAACCCTGGTACCGTTCCCATCCCCCCATCCGCCACCGCCTGCAAGCGGTTACCGGCGACCAGTTGCTGCAGGAAACCGGGTTGGTGCCCACCTGCATCAAGATGGATGTGGAGGGCAGTGAGCCGGCCGTTTTGCAGGGCCTTCAACAGACCCTCGGGCGTCATGCACCTGTGGTGATACTGGAGTATGTGCACAACGGCGCCCCGCACCGGGAAGCGGAAAACCTGCTCCTGCAGCAGGGCTATACCACCCATGCCATCAACGCGGCCGGTGTCCCGGTACTCCTCTCCTGTACGGCGAACGATTACGTGGCCGGAACGGGCTTGCGGAGCGATAATATTGTCTTTAGCCGGATGCGCCCGATCCTGTAGCTTTGTGCTTCAGAAACCACGTGTATGAACGAACAGTTTACCCAACGCATTGCCGCCGAGCTGGAAGAGATCAAAGCCGCCGGCCTGTTTAAAACCGAACGCATCATCGAAAGCCCGCAGGGACCCGAAATACGGGTCAACGGCAAAATCGTCCTCAACTTCTGCGCTAATAACTACCTCGGCTTGTCGGCGCACCCCAAGGTGATTGATGCCGCAAAAAAATACATTGATCTCCGGGGTTATGGTATGAGCAGCGTGCGCTTTATATGCGGCACGCAGGACATTCACAAGGAGCTGGAGGCTAAAATTTCAACCTTCCTCGGCACCGAAGACACCATCCTTTACGCCGCCGCCTTTGATGCCAACGGTGGGGTGTTTGAGCCGCTCTTCAACGAGCAGGATGCCATCATAAGCGATGCGCTCAATCATGCATCTATTATTGACGGCGTTCGCCTGTGCAAGGCCCAGCGTTACCGCTACGAACACAACAACATGGAAGACCTGGAGCGTCAACTCCAGGCAGCCGCCGGTGCCCGCAGCCGCATCATCGTTACCGACGGCAGCTTCAGTATGGATGGCACCATTGCCCAGCTGGATAAAATTGTGGAGCTGGCAGAAAAATATGACGCCATCATTATGGTGGACGAGTGCCATTCCAGCGGCTTCCTGGGCAAGACGGGCCGCGGCACCCACGAATACCGCGGCGTAATGGGTAAGATTGACATCATCACCGGTACCCTTGGCAAAGCCCTGGGCGGCGCCAGTGGCGGTTTCACCAGCGGCCGCAAAGAAATCATTGAAATGCTGCGCCAGCGTTCGCGCCCGTACCTCTTCTCCAACACCCTCGCTCCCAGCATCGTAGGGGCTTCCATCGCCGTGATGGACCTGCTGAGTGAGACCACCGAGTTGCGGGATCAGCTGGAAGAAAACACCCGCTACTTCCGCACTCAAATGACAGCCGCCGGCTTCGACATTAAGCCAGGCGAGCATCCCATCGTTCCCATTATGCTGTACGATGCCGTGGTGGCCCAGCAGTTCGCCGCCCGCCTGCTTGATGAAGGCATTTACGTGATCGGCTTCTTCTTCCCCGTGGTGCCCAAGGGCCAGGCACGCATACGGGTACAACTCAGCGCTGCCCACGAAAGGTCCCACCTCGACCGGGCCATCGCCGCCTTTACGAAAGTGGGCCGCGAACTGGGCGTTTTACCGGTATCCACCCCTGTTTAACCCCTTCTGCCAACCATGCGCATCACCTGCATTCTTCTCTTCCTGTTGCTGAGCCTGGGTATACAGGCGCAGCAAGCCCAAAAGGTTGTGTTTCCCCGCGACTTCCTGGGCAATTGGAAAGGAACGCTTTCCTGGGAGGTGCCCGGAAAACCATCCCGCAGCTTTGCCATGCGCCTGCAGGTACTACCGGCCGACAGTGGCCGCTATATCTGGCAGATCAGGTACGGGGATGACGGATCCGACAACCGCCCTTATCTGCTCGTGCCGGCAGACAGCAGCAAAGGACACTGGAGAATTGATGAGCGGAACGGTATTGTACTGGATGCCTGGTGGATCGGGCAGCAACTCGTCAGCGTTTTCAGCGTTGAGGGGAACTCCGTTATAACCCGGTATCAGCTCGATACCCGGGGGTTGCAGGTTGAGATGATCTCCTTCCCGGCAAGGGCAACTTCCACGACGGGTGGTAAGCACAACATCCCTCCTGTAGACAATTATTCCATCCAAAGTATACAGCACGGGGTGCTGCAAAAAATGAAACCATGAATACAAATCCGATCACATCTTTTCCATTGCGCCTTTTTCTTTCGCTGCTCGTATCTGTGGCCCTGCTTCAGGGGTGTTCCATCAATAATATCCGCATTGACAAGAACCTCAAAACCTATTTCGACCAATACGAGGCCACGGGCAGCTTTGCCCTGTTCGACAATGCACAGGCGAAGTTCACCATCTACGACTCCGCAGCCTTCCGCAAGCGTTATGCACCCGCTTCCACCTTTAAAATCGTCAACTCCCTCATTGGAGTGGAAACCGGTGTGATCAGCAGTGAAAACATGACCCTGCCCTGGGACGGAGTGTACCGTACCGGTCCCGGCGGCGACACGCTCCACAACTGGAACCGCGAGCTTACCATGGCCGAAGCCTTCCGCGTATCGGCGGTGCCCTATTTCCAGGAAGTGGCCCGCCGCATTGGCCGCGATACCCTGCAGCGGTACCTCGATACGCTTTCCTACGGCAATAAGAACTGCAGCGGATCTATTGACTCATTCTGGCTCAACCAGACCCTGCTCATCTCGCCCGACGAGCAACTGGGCCTGGTGAAACGCCTTTACTTCGACCAGCTTCCCTTTCAGAAGCGTACCCAGCAACTCGTGCGCAAGGTGATGCTGCAGGAAGACAACACCCTCTACAAGCTGAGTTACAAAACCGGCTGGGGCCGCGATGCCGCCGGTCGCCACACCGGCTGGGTTGTGGGCTGGATCGAAGAAAACCGTCGCCCCTACTTTTTTGTACTGCTGTTGCAGGCGGACCAGCCGGGGTACGACATGGTGGGCCGGCGCATTGCCCTGCTCAAAACCATCCTGTCCCATTACGATTTCATGAAAGGAAAAAAGTAAAGCCGGTTGTGGTTTGATTTTTGCCGGAACCTCACGGACCGCACATGCCGCTCTCATTTGCCCATACGGAATACCTGCTGCTCTTATTGCTGCTCCTGCCCGCCGGCTGGTGGATCTACCGCAACCTGCAATGGAAGCAGAAGGTACGCCGCCAGTTGGGCGATACCGGGCTGGTGGAACAGCTGACGGCCGGCTACAGTCATAAACGCTACCGCTGGCAATACCGGGGTCTGCTGGCTGGCTGCTGCCTGCTGATCCTCGCCCTGGCCCAACCGCGCCTGCGGGGCACAGGGGAGGCGCCGGTTCGCAGCGGCCGGGATGTGCTGGTGGTGCTGGATGTGAGCCGGAGCATGCTGGCCACCGACGTCAAGCCAAGCCGGTTGGAAAAGGCGAAACAGTTCGTTGCCCGCCTCAGCGACCGGCTTACCGACGACCGCACCGGCCTGCTTCTTTTTGCCGGTAACGCCTACCTGGCCATGCCGCTTACGGCCGACCAGGGCGCTGTGCGTCTCTTCCTGCAGGCGGCCACGCCCGATGCCGTACCGCTGCAGGGAACAGTTATCGGCCAGGCACTCACGCTGGCCGCTCAAAGCTTTCCCCGCCATTCCAGCCGCCACCAGATCGTGGTGCTGCTCACCGATGGCGAAGACCACGATGCCACGGCCATGGAAGCGGCTACGGCTCTCCGGGAGCAGGGCATCCAACTACTCGTGCTGGGATTGGGCACAGCAGAGGGCGCCCAACTGGTGGATCCAGCCACCGGCGGGCAGAAGAAAGACCGCCAGGGGCAGGTGGTGGTGAGCAAGCTCAACGAGCCGTTGCTGCGGGAGATGGCGGCCGCGGCGGGGGGCATGTACGGCAACCTGCAACAAACCGATGTCCTTTTGCAGGAGGTGGTGGAGGTGGTGGAACAGTTTCAGAAAAAAGCAGCCGCCGGCGAAACAGCCACAGCTGTTTACCTGCCACTCTTTCCCTGGCTGCTGGCCCTGGCCCTGGTCTTGCTGGTAGCTGCCACGCTGCTGCCGGAACGGAAAGCTACGTCGCAGGCAGAAGGCCGCTTAACCTGACAAAAAAACGGAAAAGCGAAAAATATGTACCGCATTTTCTTTCTCCTGCTACTGCCCTTGCAGCTCCCGGCGCAAACGACCCGGCTGCAGGAGGGCAACCGTGCGTATAAAGCGGGCGACTATCCTGCGGCCGCGGCCGCCTACCGCCAGGCCCTTGCCGGTGGGGGCGCTCCCCCAGCGCAATACAACCTGGGCAACGCCCTGTTCCAACAGCAGGTTTTTGATGAGGCCCTGGCTGCCTACGAAGCTGTGATTGCTGCCGGCAACCGCAACCTGCGGGTAAAAGCCCTCTACAACAAAGGGGTGGTGCACCACAACCGTAACGAATTGCCGGCTGCCATTGAAGCCTACAAGGAAGCGCTGCGGCTTGCCCCGGGGGATGCGGAGATCCGCACCAACCTCCAGCTGGCCCTCACCGCCCGCCGGAAACAGCAACAGCAGGAGCAACAACAGCAACAACCGCAGCCCAAAGAACAGCAGCAACCGCAGCCATGCCCGGCCGCATCCAAACTCAACCGGCGCCAGGCGGAACAATACCTCAAGGCATTGGAACAAAAGGAGCGGGAGTTGCAGGAAAAAATGCAGAAAAAAGCCGGCGGTTTGGCCCAGCCGGATAAAGACTGGTAATCTCCCCGACGCCCCAACCTTAGCAGGCTTTCTTTGTTACCTTTGCGGCAACCGGCCATCAACCGGTATAAAATCCATTTTTTCATGTTGTTGTACGCTCCCTCTCTCACCCGTTACCAACGCCTGGCCACCCGCGAAGTGCGCATCGGCGACCTGCTGCTGGGCAATTTTCATCCCATCCGGGTCCAGACCATGACCACCACCGACACCCTCGACACCCGGGCAACGGTGGAGCAGAGCATCCGGTGCATTGAGGCCGGCGCCGAGCTGGTTCGCATCACCGCCCCCTCCCGCAAGGAAGCAGGAAACCTGCAGGCCATCAAAGACGAACTGCGGAAACGCGGTTACAATACACCGTTAGTCGCCGATATCCACTTCACCCCTAATGCGGCGGAAATTGCCGCCCGCATCGTGGAGAAAGTGCGGGTAAACCCCGGCAACTACGTAGACAAAAAGAAGTTTGAACAAATTGAATACACCGATGCGGAGTACGCCGAAGAGATTGACCGCATCCGCGAACGGTTCACCCCGTTGGTGCGCATCTGCAAGGAGCATGGCACCGCCCTGCGCATCGGCACCAACCATGGTTCCCTGAGCGACCGCATCATGAGCCGCTACGGCGATACGGCCATCGGCATGGTGGAAAGTGCCATGGAATTCCTGCGCATTGCCCGCGATGAATCGTTTCACAACACCGTCCTCAGCATGAAGAGCAGTAACCCACAGGTGATGGTACAGGCCTACCGCCTGCTGGTTACCACCATGCTGCAGGAATTTGGTGAGGCATACCCCCTGCACCTTGGCGTTACTGAAGCGGGCGACGGGGAAGATGGCCGGGTGAAAAGCGCCGCCGGCATCGGCACCTTGCTGGAAGACGGCATTGGAGATACCGTACGCGTGAGCCTCACCGAAGATCCCGAGCTGGAAATACCGGTATGCCGCGACCTCGTGAAGCGCTACACCACTCCCCCCGAAATGCAGCACTGCACCCTCGGCGTGGTGCCGGCCATCAGTGCTCCGCTGCCGTATGATCCGTATGCCTACAAACGTCGTGAAACCTTTGCGGTGAGCAACATCGGGGGTACCCAGGTGCCCGTGGTGGTGGCCGACCTCAGCAAAATACCCGCTATTACACCGCTGCACCTGGAAGCGGTAGGTTACCGCTACGACGAACCCACCGATAAATGGAGCATCGGCGACATGGCGGCCGATTATATTTTTACCGGCCACCAACTGCTCCGTTTTGAACTACCCGGCACGCTCAAAGTGCTGGTGTATCCCGAAACCTGGAAGGACGCTTCCCGCACCCCGGCCGGTGAGGACAAATATTTTCCGCTGTTTATGGACAGTGGGTACGCCACCGCCGAAGCAAAAAGCAACCTGCTCAACTTTGTAATGGTGGATTGCTTCAACGACGAAACACCGCTCAACGACTATACCTACTTCGACCAGTTGGGCAACGACCCCGCCGTGGTGCTCTGCCTCAGCAGTACCAACCGCAACGCCATGCAGAGTGTGCGCCGCATGTTCATTGAACTGCTGCAACGCGGCATCCGCAACCCGGTGGTCCTGATGACCGACAGTTACTGGAACACCACCGATGAACACCTCATCCACTTTACCACCGAAACCGGGGCGCTCCTGCTCGACGGACTGGGCGACGGTCTCTGCCTGGGCCTTAACAGCAACAGCTACCGTCTGCTGGCCGACTCGTACGAACAGGTCAATGCCAGCGGCCGGAACTACCTGAACAATCAAAGCCCCGAACAATTCATCAACAACACCGCTTTCAGCATCCTCCAGGCCACCCGCACCCGCATATCTAAAACCGAATACATTTCCTGTCCCAGCTGCGGCCGTACCCTCTTCGACCTGCAGGAGACCACCGCTAAAATTCGGGCCGTGACCCACCACCTTAAAGGCGTGAAGATTGCCATCATGGGCTGCATCGTAAACGGTCCGGGCGAAATGGCCGATGCCGACTTTGGCTATGTGGGAAGCGGACCGGGTAAGATCACGCTTTACAAAGGCAAGGAAATTGTAAAACGCAACATCGACAGCGAAGTGGCGGTGCAGGAACTCATCAACCTGCTGAAAGAATACGATGCCTGGGTGGAACCTGCCTGAGTATCTTTGCTATACCAATAACACAACGTACATGCATCTTTATTCCCTCAGTTCCCGCCATCACTTTCGGCCGGCATTACTGCTGTTTGCTTTTATCGCATTGCTCAGCTCCTGCAGCATGCACGAAGAAATTGATCTCAGTGTCAACGGTAATGGCTCGTACGAATCCCGCATAGATATGAGTCCCATGCTGGAGCTGATGGCCGGTATTTCTAACCAGCCCGACAGTATCATGAATGAGGTTCGTGATACGATCCTCCCGCTTCATGCGATGGCAGCGGGCATGGAAAACGATCTTACCCCGCAGGAGCTGGCTTATCTCAGCAATACCGTGTTGCGGATGCAGGTAGATATGAAGGAAAAGAAAATGGAGATTCGCGTGAAGTCGCCCGTAAAAAATGCGGCCGATCTCAGGGATTACTTCAGGGCTCTTCAACGACTCGATTCGCTGATGGCGGTTAAAAAGCGGGAGGAACCGCAGCAGGATGCAAGCGGGCAGATGCCCAACCTGCTCTCCTCATTAGGCGGGAGTATGCCGGGAGGTAACGCTCTCCCCTTTAAGCCGTCCCCTTATGTTGTAACAGATACCTCCATTGAACGCCTCACGGTATCAGCCGATGAGTTAATGAACGAAATGGGCGATCAGGCACAGGGTGCTGCCATGTTTTTCAGCCAGGTGAATTACACCACCACCATCAAACTGCCCCGCGTGGTGAAACGGGTGGAAGGCAAAAACCTGAAACTGGGCGGGGATAAGCGCTCTCTTTTTTTCTCCGCTTCACTGCAGGACCTGGTAGACAATCCCGCAGCCGGTGCATTTAAAGTGGTGTTCTGACCCGTAAGGGCGGAGTGGTATCCCATGTTTAACACAAGGGTCGCGTAAAGACTACGGATTTCGTATCGCACAAAAAGTGCGCACAAAGCTGATTGTATGCAAACAGATATTCTCGTCATTGGCTCCGGAATTGCGGGCCTCACCTTTGCCATCAAAATAGCGGAGGCCTGCCCGGATAAGCAGGTGCTGGTGGTAACCAAGGCCCGGGCCGATGAAACCAATACCAAGTATGCCCAGGGGGGCATTGCCGTGGTAAATGACCTGGAAAACGACAGCTTCGATAAGCACATTGACGATACACTTATAGCCGGCGATGGCCTCTGCAACAAAGAGGTGGTGGAGCTTGTGGTGAAGGAAGGCCCGCAACGGGTGCATGAAATCATTGAATGGGGAGCCCGTTTCGATAAAGGTCAGGACGGCGACTATGCCCTGGGTCGCGAAGGCGGACACAGCGAGCACCGCATCCTGCACCACAAAGATGTAACCGGCGCCGAAATGGAACGGGCCCTGCTGGAAACCGTACGCCGCCTGTCTAATTTAACCATGGTGAGCCACTACTTTGTGGTGGACCTCATCACCCAGCACCACCTGGGCTATCTTGTTACCAAGTCCACCCCCGATGTGCAATGCTACGGCGTGTATGCGCTCAACCTGCAGACCAATCACATTGAAATTTTGCAGGCAACGGTTACCCTGCTGGCCACCGGTGGTAACGGGCAGGTGTACCGCACCACCACCAATCCCTCCATCGCCACCGGCGACGGTGTGGCCATGGTGTACCGGGCTAAAGGCCGGATCGAAAACATGGAATTCATCCAGTTTCATCCCACTGCGCTTTTTGAAGCCGGGCAGAAAGGACAGGCTTTTCTCATCACCGAAGCGGTGCGGGGCGATGGCGGTATCCTGCGCAACCACAAGGGTGAGGCGTTTATGGAGCGGTACGATGAGCGCAAAGACCTGGCCCCCCGTGATATCGTGGCCCGCGCCATTGACAACGAAATGAAGATCAACGGTACCGAGCATGTATGGCTCGATTGCCGCCACATGGGCCTCGACCAGTTTGTGCATCATTTTCCCAACATCTATGAAAAGTGCAAAAACCTGGGCATTGATGTAACGCAACAAATGATACCGGTGGCGCCTGCTGCTCACTACAGTTGCGGCGGGATTAAAACAGACGCCTGGGGCCGCACTTCCATCCGCAACCTGTACGCCGCCGGCGAATGTGCCAGCACCGGTTTACACGGCGCCAACCGGCTCGCCAGCAATTCGCTGCTCGAAGCCATGGTATTTGCCCACCGCAGCTGCCTCGATGCGGTGGAGACGCTCAAGCGCCCCCAACCGTCACAACCGGTACAATTGCCGGAATGGAATGCTAAAGGTACCAGCGCTCCCCGGGAGATGATCCTGCTGACGCAAAGCCTCAAAGAATTGCAGCAGGTGATGAGCGATTACGTGGGCATCGTGCGCAACACCGTGCGTCTGCAACGGGCCAGTCGCCGGCTCGACCTGCTCTGGGAAGAAACGGAAGCGTTGTACCGAAGTACCGTGATCTCACCCCAGATCATGGAACTGCGTAACATGATCACCATCGGCTACCTCATCACCAAGGGTGCTTCCTTCCGCAAGGAAAGCCGTGGTTTGCATTTCAATACCGATTTCCCGGAAAAGAGCGGACTGGTTCAGCATATTGTACTATAGCAGGCACACAAAAGGAATTACTTTTATACCATGTATTACCTGGTGTATTTCCTACTCAAAGCGCTTTCGCTCTTGCCCTTACGGGTGCTCTACCTGCTGAGTGATACCATATATGTACTCATGGTTTATGTTTTTGGCTACCGCCGCAGCATCGTGGAGCAAAACCTGCTCACGGCTTTCCCGGAAAAATCAGCAACAGAGCGCCGCCGCATCCTGAAAGCGTTTTACCACAATCTGTGCGACACGTTTGTGGAAATTATCAAACTGCTGAGCTGGGACCGCGAAGAGATCCTGCGCCGGATGGAAGGCAATATCAGCCTGCTGAATGCCCGGGAAGGCGGGGAGCAAAGCGTACAGTTGATGTCGGGACATTTCTTTAACTGGGAAATAGCCAACCTCGCGGTGGCCGCCCGTTGCCGCCTGCCTTTTCTGGGTGTTTACATGCCCCTCACCAGTAAAGTGATGGACCGCATCTTCCGGGACTTCCGTACGAAAACCGGCACCATCCTTATTCCCGCCACCGACTTTAAAAACAATGCAGGCGAATACCTGCGGAAGCAGTACGCCCTCATCCTGGTGGGCGACCAGAACCCAGGCAACCCCGGCAACGCCTGGTGGCTGCATTTCTTCGACAGGCCTGCACCGTTTGTAAAAGGACCCGCCAAAGGCGCAATCAGTCGCAACACGGTGGTGCTTTACGCCGACTTCTACAAAATAAAACGCGGGTACTACCGGTTTGACATTGAACTGGTAACCGACCAGCCCGGCAAATTCACGGAAGAGGAATTAACCCGCCTGCTGGTGCGCCGGGTGGAAGCATCGGTGCGGCAACGGCCCGATAATTATCTCTGGAGCCACCGCCGCTGGAAGCACAGCTGGAAACCGGAGTATTCCACCAACTGGATTGATACCACGCCGCCGCCGGCTCCTTAGTTGAGCGCTGCTTTTTCCTGAACGGTTTCAATCTTTTCTTCCCGTATTCGCCCCCAGCCGCCGTCAACCAACCGCAGGTTGTGAAATCCCTGCCGTTTCAGGAGGGAGCAGGCGATGGCACTGCGGTACCCGTCGGAGCAGTGCAGGTACAGGTTGTCGCGTTCGTCAATATTGGCCAGGAGAGCGGGATCGTTGATCTCGCTGAGGGGCAGATGCACGGCATCTTTCACATGGCCGGATGCATACTCGGCTTCGCTGCGTACATCCACCACAATGAGGTAGTCGTCGTGCGGCAGGTCCATGGCCAACTCATCCGCTTCCACCGTAATGTAGAGGTCGCAGGGCTCACCCGCTTCTTTCCAGGAAGCATAACCGCCCGCCAGGTAACCCACGGCTTCTTCAATACCCACCCGGGCCAACTGTAGCAGTACATCGGCTTCCCGTCCGGGTTCACACACCAGCAGCAGGCGGCTACCGGGGGGTAACAGCAGGCCTGCCCAGCGGGCAAAGCGGTCTTCGAGCCCAATCCAGGCAGAACCCGGAATCATGCCATCCGCTGCCTGTTCCTGCGGTCGGGTATCGAGTACCAGGCTGCCTTCGCCAGCCAGGGCTGCCTTAAAAGCGGACACATCCAGCGGGATGAGCCCCTGCTCCAGTACGCCCGCCAGGATGGAGGAACCCGTTTTGTTGCGGGCGGCATTGCGCTGAAAATAGCCCGGTACCGGTGGGTTGTTTTTCAAAACAAAGCGGATGAATTCTTCCGTTCCTTCCTGCTGCAGGGCTGGTGCTGATGTACGCACGGAACCGACTGTGCTGCGCAGTTCCGCTTCCGATTCGCAGGGCCGGCCATGTGCCGGGTAAACGATAACACGGTCGGGCAAGGCCAGCAACTGCTGCATGGACCCGTAGAGTTGTGCGGCCAGGGCAGCGGCACCCTGCTCGTCGCATTGTGCCGGATCGGGTCGCCCTGCATCGTCGGTCAGCAGGGTGTCGCCGCTGAACAGGCAACAGGGGTTGTCATTTTCGTCCCGCAGCAGCAGGCACAGGCTTTCGGGTGTATGTCCCGGTGTGTGCAGCGCTTCCACAGTGAGTGCTCCCAGCAAAAACCGCTCACCGGGTTGGGCAATGTGCCCGGAAAGTCCCCCGGGTCCAAACACCACCGGCGCACCTGTGGCGCGGGCCAACTCGGGGTGGCCGCTCACAAAATCGGAGTGATAGTGGGTTTCAAAAATGTAACGGATGGAGGCGCCCCGTTCCTGTGCAAATTGCAGGTAGGTGGCGGCGTCCCGCAGGGGATCTATCACGGCTGCTTCGCCGTTGCTTTCAAGGTAATAGGATGCCTGCTGGAGCGCCGGCGTATAGAATTGACGGATGTACATGCAGAAAATTTCGGCAAAGGTACGAAGGGTGGGCGAGGGGCATATGCGCTGTGGGGGGCAGGCAATAAGCCTGTGCGTTTTTGGTGAAAGGTTATTTCTGCAACAGCATCCGCAGCACTGCATGCATCTGCTCCATGCGAACAGGGTTGATCATGTACCACACAAATTTTCCCTCGCGCTTGGTGGAGACGAAGCCCGTTCGCCGAAGGATGGCGAGGTGCTGGGAGGCGACCGACTGCTCAAGCAACAGGGCCTGGAACAGCTCCGTAACCGTCATGGGGCCTTCTTCCAGCAGCCGCTGCAGGATTTGCTGCCGCAGTTTATGGTTGAGTGCCCGGAAGATGAGCGAGGTTTTCCGTACCGCGTGAAAATCGGGGAGGGCGACAGGTTCGGTGGAAGGTGCGGCGGGTTGCGACATGCGGGGTTTTTGAAACGGATGTAAAAGTAAACAATTGATCGCTCCTTTTTACGACCTGGCAGACGGTCCGCTCTGGAATGCTTTTACGTACAACGGAGCTGTATAGGCCACATCATCAAACTGCCGGGCTTCCCACCGTTGCCGGGCAAGGGGCAGGGCATCGGCTGCGTTCCAGTCCAACGGAGTAAATATCGCCCCTGTATGGGTACAGTGGGGTTGCCATTTATCAGCTCCGCAGCCAAAGAACCAGGTACGGGGTGCGGGCGGCAACGCCTGGTAAGCCGTTGCGTCGAGTACGAGGGCGTGAGGCGTCACCAGTTCTGTTCCATCTGTTGTGTAAACAGCCGTAAAAACTTCCATGCGGCGGGCGTCAATCATGGGTACCAGCAGCGCTTCGTTAACGGAGGGGTATTGCTGTTGCAGGCGGCAGCGGGCGGCAGCGGCCATCACTTCCAGTGTACCGATGCCTATCAGGGGAAGCTGCAAGGCATAGCAGAGTCCCTTGGCGGAGGCCAGTCCCACCCGCAACCCGGTATAAGAGCCTGGTCCAAGTGTTACGGCCACCGCATCCAGGTCGGATGGTTTTACTCCCCGGGCCTGCAGCAATTCCCGGATGGCCGGCTGTACAAACGCGGCCTGTTCTTTCTGCGCATGGCAGGTGCGCAGGCCGGGCGGGGCGATGCCGTCGCCCAGGGCAACCGACGCATGGGAGGTAGAGGTGTCAACGCTTAGCAGCAGCGGCATTGTTCACCCGTTTAATCAATTCTTTGGCAGGGGTATAACGTTCCCGTGTTTGGGCGAGCTTTTCCAGGAGGGCCAGCACGCGTTTGGGGCCTATTTTTTCGAACCAGTCGAAGGGCCCGATGGGGTAGTTGGCTGCCTGCCGCATGGCCAGGTCAATGGTCTGGGCCGACGCCACGCGTTCGCCGAGGGTGCGGTAGGCTTCATTGATAACGGTCATGGCAATGCGGGAGCTGAGAAAGCCGGGCACGTCGGGGGCGTCGTGGAAGGCGAGCAACACTTCATCCATCAGATCGGTCATCTTGGTACGGTGTGAACGGGGAAGGGATAGCTCGGTGATGGGCCGTTCCACAAAAGTGGGCCAGTGGTTCATGCGGCCGATGGGCAGGTGGGTGACTCCCAGTTCTTCCAGGGTGTGCACCACTTCTCCCAGCAATACGGGTCGGGTGGTTTCACGGTAGAAATCAATGCGGCTGTGGTCGTCTTCCACGGTCCAGTCCACAATCAGGTCGGCTTTTTCCAGCACGTCCCATCCGGGCCGTTCGCGGTACCAGCTGAAGGAGGCAATGCTGTATTTGTAGAAGGCCTCCACCGGTTCGCCTTCGTGAATGACAACCACTTGTTTCTTGTGCATACCACAAATTTAAAAGGATACCCGCGGGCCGGGCGAAAAAATTTTAAGTTTGCTGTATGGAAAAACAGATCATTCAAACCAATGCGGCGCCGGCCCCCATCGGCCCCTACAGCCAGGCCGTGAAAGTCAACGGGCTGCTCTTTATCTCCGGCCAGGTGTGCATCAACCCGGCCACCGGGGAGCTCAACAATGCCGATGTAACCACCGAAGCGCACCAGGTGATGCGCAACCTCCGGGTACTGCTGCAGGAGGCGGGGATGGATTTCAGCCATGTGGTGAAGACCACCATCTTCCTGAGCGACATGGCCTTGTTCAACGAAGTGAACCAGGTGTACGGCAGCTATTTCAGCGGCAGCTTTCCGGCCCGCGAAACTGTGGCGGCGAAAGGACTGCCCCGGAACGTGAACGTGGAGATCAGCGTGATTGCCGCGGCTTAAGGAAAAATATGCATAAAAAAACCGGCCCAGCAGCCGGTTTTTTTATGCATTCTTTTCAGTAGTTACATCAATTTAATCTCCTCTTCGTTTCCATCATAAAAGTGGTACTCGGTGAGCTGGTAGTTGGTGTTGCTTTTCAGGTGTATGTTTTGTTTGTATTTCCAGCTCCACTTCCGCCGTTTGGAGATGAGCCCCTTCCTGAGGTATGCTTCGAGGATGGGATGCACCACCAGGGTCAGTTGACGGTGTTTCTGCATGATAAGATAGCTGAGGTTCTTTTCAATTTCATCTTCCAGGATGAGAGTGGATGACACCTTGCCCGTTCCGTTACAACTGGGACACACTTCCTGTGTGTTGATGTTCACCTCGGGTTTCATCCGTTGGCGGGTAATCTGCATGATCCCGAACTTGGAGATGGGCAGGATGGCGTGTTTGGCACGGTCCTGCTTCATAAAGTTTTCCATGGCTTCGGCAAGGCGGCGTTTGTTTTCGGGGAGTTTCATGTCTATGAAGTCCACCACAATGATGCCGCCGATGTCCCGCAAGCGCAACTGACGGGCAATTTCCTCTGCTGCTTCGAGGTTGGTTTGCAGGGCGTTTTCTTCCTGGTTGGCGCTTACACTCTTATAGCCGCTGTTCACATCAATCACATGCAGGGCTTCGGTATGTTCAATGATGAGGTAGGCACCGCTGGACATGTTCACCGTCTTGCCAAAGGAAGCTTTCACCTGCTTGGTGATGCCAAAACTGTCGAAGATAGGAGCGCCGTTCTGGTAAAAACTCACGATTTCGGCCTTCTCAGGCGAAATCTTCTGGATATAGGTACGGGCGTCGTTATAAATGTTTTTATCGTTGACCACAATGCGGTTGAAGTCGGCACTCAGCAGGTCCCGCAGGATGCTGGTGGTTTTGTCTTTTTCGCCCAGGATTTTGGCAGGCGGCGTGGCGCTTTTAAGATTGCGCTGGATTTGCTGCCAGGTAGCCACCAGGTTACTCAGATCGTCGTGCAACTCGGCCGTGTTCTTGCCTTCTGCCGCCGTGCGCACAATCACTCCGAAGTTTTTGGGCTTGATGGCTTCCACAATCTTCTGAAGGCGCTTGCGTTCGTCGCCGGAATGGATTTTGCGGGAAACGGCCACAATGTCGTTGAAAGGGGTTACCACCACAAATCGGCCGGGCAGGGAGATTTCGCAGCTGAGGCGCGGACCCTTGGCCGCAATGGGCTCTTTGAGGATTTGTACGAGAATATTGGGCTTGCCGTTGAGTACTTCGCCGATCTTGCCGGTCTTCACGATCTCGGCTTCGTTCTGGAAGCGTCCAAAATCAAAAAGCCCTTCGCTCTTGTCGGCCACCGACTGGGTGGTGAATTTGAGCAGGGAGCGGATGTACGGACTCAGGTCGGTGTAGTGCAGAAAGCCATCCTTTTCGAACCCCACATCCACAAATGCGGCGTTCATGCCGGGTACCAGCTTCTTAACTTTTCCGAGATACAGGTCGCCCACGGTGAAACTGGCATCATGACTTTCCTGATGCAGTTCGACCAGTTTCCTGTCTTCTAATAAAGCGATTTCCACCCCGCTTGGGGCGGCGTTAATGATCAGTTCCTTGTTCACTCAGTGTGTCTTTAAGTTGAACCATCTTACTTCACCTGATCAGGAAGGAATGCGTTGGACGCAGGTATTTATACAAGCAACCAGTAAAATCCTGCAACGCAAAAGAAAGCGAAGTCCCGCAAACCAGGGCGGGACTCCGTTCAAAAAAAGAAGCTTATTTGTTCTTCTTCTTATGACGGTTCTTTCTCAGACGCTTCTTACGCTTGTGCGTCGCAATTTTATGACGCTTTCTTTTTTTACCGCAAGGCATACTTAATAAGATTTACGTTCGGTTATGAAAAATTAGGTTACAATGTCTTTATATGTGCTTCAATCTGTTGGAGCATCTGCGGGTTGCTACGAAACTTGCCGGTCTGCTCCAGCCGTTTCACGAGTAACAGAAACTGCTGGTACTGCATTTTGGCTGCCGCCTTGTCGCCGTTCTGCTCCAGCGCATCGGCCAGTCGCAGCAGGGCTTCCAGGTTGTCGGGTTGCAGTGCCACCACCCGTTCCCAGCGTTCGATGGCTTTGGGCCATTGGCGGCTGATGCCCGCCCCCACTCCCAGCATGTACTGGGCATAGACGAAGGTGGAATCTTTTTCGGCCACTTCCCGGATGTAACCGATTCCCTTCATCGGGGGCTCGCTGCCGCCTCCCCCGAAGAAGAAGCAGCCTCCGAGTCCCACTTTGGTGGAATCGTTGGCGGGATTAAGGGCCAGGGCCTTTTCAAACAACTCTTTGGCTTCCACAGCCATCCATGTTTGCAGGGGCGCTTCGGTCACCGTTTGTGCCTCTGCCAACAGCAAATGGGCTGCAAAGGTGAGGTTTTTCTCCGAATTTTCCAACTTAGCAGCTTCGCCCAGGTATTTGGCGTAGGGAACAAAGGCGCCGATGCTGTCCATCCAGAAGCGGGCCAGTTGGCGGTACACGGTGATCTGCTGTTCTTTTACATTGCCCCGCACCACGGTTTGCTCCCAGTTGGTCACCTTGGTGAGCTGGTCGGGCGTAAGGCGCTTTTTTGCCAGTCCCAGCATGGTGGGAAAGTCCAACGCCTGTTGCTGCCCTGCCGCCGGGGCGCCGTGGTCGTGCCCGTCGCCTTCGGTATGGGGCGGGGGTACCGTACGCCCGAAAAAGAACAAAAGAAAAACCGCAAGAACTGCGGTTATTACAAGGATCATTTGTTGCCTGTTCACGCTTTTCAGAATTGAAATGCAAAGCTACAGGATCACGGCCGTATTCGCGGTAAAACCGAGGATCAGCTTTCCGGTTCCCGGCGCTGGTCCTTGATTTCCTGCACAAATTCCTTGGCCGGCTTGAAGGCGGGGATGAAATGCTCCGGAATATGCACCGCCGTATTCCGCTTGATATTGCGCCCGATCTTGGCGGCCCGCTTCTTGGTGATGAAGCTGCCAAAGCCCCGGATGTAGATGTTTTCACCCTTACCCAGGGAGTCTTTGATTTCTTTGAACATGGTTTCCAGGGTAATGAGCACATCCACCTTGGGAATCCCCGTTTTTTCTGAGATTTGATTAACGAGATCTGCTTTTCGCATGTAGAACAGTTTGGGGTTAAAGAATCAGCTGTCTTTCACTGGTAAGCGAAAATAAAGATGATAAAAAAAAACCAGATTCCGAAAAAAAATATCCTGTAACTGGTTGATTATGAGTTGAAAAACAAAAACCGCGGGTTCTGTTTAATTCTGAATTAAATCGAATTCAACAAAATCTGTTATTTCGTACCGTATGTCTATAAAACCCGAGCGATATTTTCAACAAAAGCTATTGCGTTGGCACCACGATGAAAACCGGAGGGAGTTGCCCTGGAAGGGTGAGAAAGATGTGTACCGCATCTGGCTCAGCGAAATCATTCTCCAGCAAACCCGGGCCGGGCAGGGATGGGCGTATTATGAACGCTTTGTGGCCGCCTACCCCACGGTGCAGCAGCTGGCTGCCGCACCGCAGGAATCGGTGTATAAACTCTGGGAGGGACTGGGCTATTACACCCGCTGTAAAAACCTGCATGCCACGGCCCGCCGCATTGTGGCCGGTCACGAGGGTCGCTTTCCCGCTTCCTATGAAGGTCTGCTGGCACTTCCGGGCATTGGTCCATACACCGCCGCCGCCATCGCTTCCTTCGGATTCGGGCTGCCGCATGCGGTGGTGGACGGAAATGTATACCGGGTGCTGAGTCGTTTTTTTGGGGAAGAGACCCCGGTGGACAGTACCGCGGGAAAAAAACGCTTTGCCCAACTGGCCGCCGCCTGCCTGGCCACCGATGCGCCCGCCGCTTATAACCAGGCCATCATGGACTTTGGCGCCACGGTGTGTACACCCGATCAGCCGCGCTGCACCACTTGTCCGCTGCGGCGAAAGTGCCGGGCCCTGGCAACCGGGCAGGTGAGCCGGCTCCCCGTAAAAGAAAAGCAAACCCGGCAGCGCGACCGCTGGTTCGTTTATTATATCCTGCAGCATCGCCGGCAGTTTGCAGTGCAGCAGCGCACGGCGGCCGATGTGTGGCAGCAACTCTGGGAGTTTCCCCAGAAGGAACTTACGGCCGCAGCCTGGCAGGAGCTGCAGCAGCACCGCGACCCGCTGCGGTCCTCCCCGCTGCCGATTTCCCGGGCCCGTCTGCTGGGGCGCACCAAAACGGTCACCCAGCAACTTTCCCACCAAACCATTCACGCTTTCGCCCTGTTGCTGCAACTGCCCGGCAGACCTTCACGTTCTGCAGGATGGACCTGGCTGGATGCTGCAAAACTGCAGGAGCTGGCTTTTCCCCGCCTCATCCACCGCCTGTTTACACCCGAAACAAGGGAATTATTTCAGCGGAACGCGTAAAGAAATGCATCAAATCCTGTAATTTAGGAGGGAAGCGGCGGATCTTACTGCCGGCCTGCAAAAATCAAACATCTATGAGAGGGGTTAACAGGGTTATGTTGATTGGCAACCTGGGCAAGGACCCGGACGTACAGGTGCTGGATGGAAATGTGGCCGTTGCCAAGTTTCCACTGGCCACCACCGAAACCTTTAAAGACCGCACCGGCAAAGCGGTCAGCCAAACCGAATGGCATACGGTGGTGCTCTGGCGGGGACTGGCAGAACTGGCGCAGAAATACCTCCACAAAGGCAGCCTCGTGTACATTGAAGGACGTCTCAAAACCCGCAGCTGGGAAGACAAGGAAGGGATGAAAAAATTTACAACCGAAGTGATCGGCGATAACCTGATCATGCTAGATAAGCGCACTGATGGCCCGGCACAACGTCCCGACGCTCCCGATACCATGGGCGGCTACCAGGGCGACCTGCCGCCACTGGGCGAACCGGCAGATGACCTGCCCTTCTGAGGGTTGTCCGGGAACCTCTATTTTTGCGCCCGGCACCCATTACTGAACAAAAACATTTGCATTGGATTCCTTTCTTGCGCACCAGCTTCCTGTTCTTTCACTGCAACCCGTTCTGCTGGCTGTAAACAGCCAGGGACTCACGGTGCTGGTGATCATCTTCCTTGTACTGCTGTTTCTTTCCTTTGTGGTGTCCGGGGCCGAAGTTGCTTTTTTCTCCCTCAAGTACAAGGACATGAACATGCTCAAAACGAAAAGCGACAGTTCGGCCCGCCGCATCGTACAGTTATTGGAGCAGCCCAAGGTACTTATGGGCAGCATGCTCAGCGCCAATACATTTTTCAACCTTGGCATCATCTTCATCGCCAACCTGCTCATTGATGAGTTCCTGGACCTGCAGCATTCACACCTCTGGGCGGAAGTGGCGCTTAAAACGCTGGTGATCGGGTTGCTCATCCTGCTGTTCTGCGAGATTCTGCCCAAGGTATGGGCCTCCCAGAACAACCTCTTCTTTGTATTTTTTGCCGCCTGGTGGCTCGACGCTGTAGTGTTCCCCCTGTTTAAAAATGTGGGGCAATGGCTATCGGCCTACACCGACAGCATTGAAAAACGCCTGGCGCGGTACCAGACTTCCTCCCTCAAAGCGGAGGAGCTCGACTACGCCATTGACCTGATGAGCGAAGAAGAGGCGACCATTGAAGAAAAACAGATACTGAAAGGCATCCAGAAGTTCAGCAATATCACGGTAAAACAGGTCATGCGCTCGCGGCTCGACGTATCGGGTATTGAATTCAACACCACTTTTCCCGATGTGATGCGGAAAGTGACCGAGCTTCATTACAGCCGCCTGCCTGTGTACAAAAAAAACCTCGATGAGGTGGTGGGCCTGCTGCAGACCAAGGACCTGCTGCCGCACCTGCACGATGCCGACCATTTCAACTGGCACCAGCTCATGCGCACGCCTTATTTTGTTCCCGAACACAAGCTGATTGACGACCTGCTGAAAGAGTTTCAGCAGAAGCGCATCCACTTTGCGGTGGTGGTGGATGAATTCGGCGGCACCAGCGGCATTGTGACCATGGAAGATATTCTCGAGGAAATCATCGGCGAAATCAAGGATGAGTTCGACGACGAAGAATCGGTGAACAGAAAGCTCGACGATTACAATTACATCTTCGAAGGAAAAACCATGATTCACGATGTGTGCAAAATCATGAACCTGCCGCCCGAAACTTTCGACGGGGTGAAGGGGGAGAGTGAATCGCTGGCCGGATTGGTGCTGGAACTGGCCGAGCGGTTGCCCAAGGTGAATGAAGAAGTGGAAAGCGGCGACTTCCGCTTTACCGTGCTGGAGATCGGCCGCAACCGGATCCAGAAAATCAAAGTAACCATTAAACCGATGCAAGACTGATATGGCTATCCGCCTTTACCTGCTGGCTGCCTTGCTGTACCTGGCTGCCTGTAACGATACAACCGTACCCAAACCCCGGGGTTATTTTCACATCCCGCTGCCCGAAAAGAAGTACCAGGCTTATGCGGAGCCGGGCTATCCCTACACGTTCGAGTATCCGGTCTACGGCCGGGTGGTGAAAGACAGTACGTTCTTCGACGACCAGCCGGAGAATCCCTTCTGGATCAATATAGACTTCCCCGGTTTTGATGCCCGCATTCACATCAGTTACAAATCCATCGGCGGAACTAACCGCTTTGAGACCCTGGTGGAAGACGCTTTTAAGATGTCTTCTAAACACAGCATTAAAGCCAGTTCCATTGATGAAATACCCGTACAGGGTGGCCCCGGCGTGCAGGGTTTCATTTTTGATGTGGGCGGCAATGCGGCTACGGGAAAACAGTTTTTTGTAACCGACAGCCTGCGCCACTTTCTCCGCGGGGCGCTCTATTTCAACGCCACTCCCAACTACGATTCCATCCAACCCGTGGAACAGTTTCTGTATGAAGATATGCAGCACCTGATCCGGACCCTGCGCTGGCGCAACGGTTGATGCACGGCAGCAGCGGGTTCGTTACCTTTGTTAAAAGCGATACGTGATTGTAATTGACGATATCTACATCAGCGACGAAGTGGTGCAGGAACAGTTTGTGTGCGATCTGCAGCGCTGCAAAGGTGGCTGCTGCGTGGAAGGTGATGCCGGCGCTCCGCTCACCGATGCTGAAAAGCAGGAAGTGGAGCAGGCTTATGCGGTAGTGGCACACCGTCTCACCCCCGAAGGACGGGAGGTGGTGGCCCGCGGTGGGTACTTCGTGTACAACCAGGAATTTGGCTGGGTAACGCCCACCATTTCCAACGGCATGTGCGCCTACGGTACCGTGGATGCGCAGGGCCTGGTAAAATGTTCCTTTGAAGAAGCCCACCGCGAAGGCCTTCTGCAATGGAAAAAACCACTCTCCTGTCACCTCTTTCCCGTCAAGATCACCCGCAGCCGGCATGCAGATCACGAATACGTTAATTACGAACCACGGCCCGGCCTTTGCAATCCCGGTTGTACACTGGGACAGCAACTCAAAATGCCGGTATACGTTTTTCTGAAAGAAGCCCTCGTGCGGAAGTACGGGGAAGATTTTTATGAAGTGCTGACGCAGATCGCGTCGCAGTATTACGAAACCACTCCCTCCCCCTAAGGATATGCAGGACACCCATTCCCGTTTCTTGGCCAAGAGTACGATCCGGTCGGCCGATCTCGATCACCGGCGTACCATCAACTTCAACATCGGAAAGTACAATGCCAAAGTACCTGAGGGGAAGTTGCAGTTCAGCCGTTTGCTCACAGCGCGGGAGCGGGCAAAGAACGTCAAGTGGAGGGCGTTGGAAACCCTCGACCAGCAGCTCGAGGAGTTTGAACTGCAGTTCACCCGCCGTGGCGGAAAAGTGATCTGGGCCGAAACCCCGCAACAGGCCTGCGAAGAGATACTGGCCATCTGCCGCCGGGTGGAATGCCGCACGCTCGTAAAGAGTAAAAGCATGGTCACCGAAGAAATACACCTCAACGAATTTCTGCAGCAACAGGGGATCGAAAGCGTGGAGACCGACCTGGGCGAATACATCCAACAGCTTGATGAGGAACCGCCGTACCACATCGTAACCCCGGCCATGCACAAAAGCAAGGAGGATGTGGCCAAACTGTTTGCCCGCAAGCTGGGCACCGATCCGCATGCCACGCCCGAACAACTCACCCTCACAGCCAGGGCCCTGCTCCGGGAAAAATATGTGCAGGCAGAAGTGGGTGTTACCGGTGCCAACTTCCTGCTGGCCGATGTGGGCGGTATTGCCGTCACCGAAAACGAAGGCAACGCCCGCCTCAGCTGCGCTTTCCCCAAAGTGCACATCGTGGTGGTGGGTATTGAAAAGGTGCTGCCCTCGCTGGCGGACCTTGCTTTGTTCTGGCCGCTGCTGGCCACTTACGGTACCGGCCAGCAGCTGACGGTGTACAACAGCGTGGTGCTGGGTCCCCGCCAGCCGGGCGAGACCGACGGCCCTGAAGAAATGGTGGTGATTCTGCTTGATAACGGCCGTACCAATGTGCTGCAGAACCCCGCCACCCGCGAAAGCCTGTACTGCATCCGTTGCGGGGCCTGCCTCAACGCCTGCCCGGTGTACAAAAACATCGGCGGCCACAGTTACGATACCACCTACAGCGGCCCCATCGGCAAAGTGATCACACCGCATTTACGAGGCCTGGATGAATACAAGCATCTCAGTTATGCCTCCTCCCTCTGCGGCAACTGCACCGAAGTGTGCCCGGTGCGCATCAACCTCCACGAGTTGCTGCTCGAAAACCGCAAAGAAGCGGTGGAGGCCGGTTTCAGCTCTTTTGGCGAACGCATGGCCTGGAAGGTCTGGAAGCAGGTGTCGCTCAGCCGCCGCCTCATGAACGCCGGCAACCAACGCATCAAAAACTGGATGATCAATACGTTTGTAAAAGACTGGACCCGCCACCGCGGACCGCTCCATTTTCCCGAAAAGAGTTTCAACCAGCTCTGGCGGGAACAGCGTGAACAAAAGGCATCCTGATGCTGCTTTTCACCCCGCATATCACCCCCCGCCTGTCTTACGTGGTGCAGTACCTCAACGAACAGCTGGGGTGGGAAGCACAGCTCACCACCGATGAACAACTCTTCCGCAGCCACCGCACCGAAAAACTGAACTATTCCCACCTGCCGCTTACACCGGATGCATTCCACATAAAGCCGGTTGGGTTATTGGCAGCGGAAGGTATCCGGCGGCAGACGATTGCGTGCTTTCCATGGGCCGGCACCCTGGCCTTCTTTAAAACGGAAGAAGATGACCTCGGCTTTGATCTCTTCTCCGCCCTCTTTTACCTGCTCAGCCGGTACGAAGAGTACAACGAGTACGAACCCGATGCTTACGGGCGTTATGCGCACACCAACGCGCTGGCATGGAAAGAGGGGGTGCTCAACCAGCCGCTGGTGGACCAGTGGCTGCAGGTTTTCCGCCGGCGCCTGCAACAGAAATTGCCGCACCTGAAACTCCGGCAACAGGTCTTTTCCTTCTTGCCTACCTACGATATTGATATTGCCTGGAGCTGGCGCGAAAAAGCCTGGTGGCGACTCCTCGGCGGAGCCCTCCGGGAGCCCCGCAGCATTCCGAACCGCTTACAGGTATTGCTGGGCCGGCACGCGGATCCCTATGATTGCTATAGCTGGCTGGATGAGCAGCACCGACACCACCAGTTGCAGCCACTTTATTTTTTTCTCATGGCGCGGCAACGCGACGGGCTCGATAAAAACATTCATCCCCGCAATTCCTCCCTCCGCCGGCTCATCATCCATACCGCTGAAACAGCCGCCGTGGGACTTCATCCATCCGTCTTCAGCAATACCCATCCCGGTGCCTTACCGGAGGAGAAGCAACTGCTGGAACAGGTGACCGGCCACGCCGTTACCTGCAGCCGGCATCACTACCTGCGGGTCCAGCTCCCCCATTCGTACCGCCAGCTCCTCGCTGCCGGTATCACCCACGATTACAGCATGGGCTATGGTACGGTCAATGGTTTCCGGGCCTCCACCTCCCGTTCTTTTCTGTGGTACGATCTGGAGCAGGAACAAACGACACAACTGCGGGTGCATCCCCTTGCTTTTATGGATGCCAACGCGTTGTACGAAGCCGGGCAAACACCGGGTGAGGCGTTGCAGGAACTAACGGAAATGTATAACCGGATTAAAGAAGTGCAGGGTACCTGCATCACCGTTTTTCACAATCACATCCTGGGAACGGGCGCCGACATGGCGGGATGGCGGGAGATGTATGCTGCTTTCCTGGAAGAAGTAGCCGGTGCAACGTCAGTAACCCATCTTTAACCTTCGCTGCGGGAGTCCTTCAGTTGCTGCTGCATCTCTTCCATTTCCGGTGCGCTGAGGTAGCGCCATTTTCCCACGGCGATGTTGCCAAGGCGGATGTGCATGATGCGGGTGCGTTGCAGGCGTACCACTTCGTAGCCCAGGGCGTGGCACATGCGCCGGATCTGCCGGTTTAATCCCTGTGTAAGGATGATGGAAAATGATTTGCTGCCCAGCACTTTCACTTTGCAGGGGAGGGTGGTGGTGTCCAGTATGCGTACACCCCGGCTCATGGTGGCTGCGAAATCGGGGCCCAGTTTTTTGTTGACGGCAACAATATATTCCTTTTCGTGCCGGTTGCCGGCCCGCAGGATCTTGTTCACCAGGTCGCCGTCGTTGGTGAGAAAGATGAGTCCCTCCGAATCCTTATCGAGCCGCCCGATGGGGAAAATGCGTTTGGGGTGATTAATGAAACGGATGATGTTGGAAGGATCTTTTTCATCGGTGGTGGACGTGATGTTCACCGGTTTATTGAATGCTATGATGAAGGAGTCCTGTTTGCCGGCCGGTTTCTTTTTCAGCAGTTCATCATCCACATACACTTTGTCCCCGGGCAACACCCGTGCACCGGGCAGGGCGATGTTGCCGTTAATGGCCACCCGCCCCTGTTCAATGAGTCGGTCGGCTTCGCGGCGGGAGCAGTAGCCGCTGCTGCTGATGTATTTGTTGAGTTGAACGGGATCGGTGGAAGACATGAGATAGTTGATTAGTGGTCCGTCTCCGCCGGGAACTTGCCGGCTTCTTTCTTAAAGGCTATGTTCACCAGGTACACGCCGTAAAGAGTAACCAGGCCGCCGGCCATCAGGATCAGGGTCAGCTTTTCGTTAAGCAAAAGGGCGCCCAGCAACACGGCAACGATGGGGTTGATGTAGGCATAGATACTGGCCTGCTCCGTAGGCAGGTGTTGCAGGGAGTAGAGGTAGGCGATGAAGGCCAGCAGGGAGCCAAACACCACCAGGTAGGCGATGGACCACCAGGAGGCAGCTGGAATGGCCGTGAGCGGAAGAAAGTTGGGGTCGGCTGTGGAAATCCCCAGCAGTACGGATCCGGCTATTACCATCTGGAACCCCAGCCCGAAATAGGGGTTGAACCGGGCGGCCTGCTTCTTGGTGTACAGGGAGCCAAAGGCCCAGGTCCAGGTGGCGATGAGCGACAGCAGAATACCGAAGCGGAAGTCGGCATTAAAAAAATCCTCGAGGTGTTCATAAAAAATGATGCACACCCCGCCAAAGCCCAGCACCAGTCCCAGGATGGCTTTCGGCGGAATCCGGTCGCTGCCGCTGAAGAACCCGATCACCACCATCCACAGCGGGAAGATAGCGCCAATGATGGATGCCAGTCCGGCCGAAATGTATTTCACGCCCCAGGTGCTGAGGCCGTTGCTGAACACAAAATTGAGAAAGGCCAGTACCACCAATGGTCCCAGTTCTTTCCACTTGGGCAAGGTGGCGCCCCGGGCAAAAAAATAAACCAGGTAAATAGAGCCGCCAATCAGCTGCCGGATGCCGGCCAGCTCCAGTGCCGGCATGTGCCGCACCCCTTCCTTCGACGCCAGCCAGGTGGTGCCCCAGAGGATGCACACCACCGCCAGTGCAAACAACGCTTTGGCACGGGTGCTCTTGCGGTGAATGGTAAGCGGGTTCAGTCCGTTCAGCTGCCGCAGGGCGGCTGACGAAAGCGGGGCGATAGAGGGGCGGCCGGGTCTGGTCATGCGGTGGCGGCTTATTAGTGCTTGAAATGCCGCATGCCCGTAATAACCAGCGCCAGGTTGTTTTGTTGGCAGTAGTTGATGGAATCCTGGTCGCGGATGGACCCTCCGGGTTGGACAAAGGCGGTAATGCCGGCCTGGTGTCCCAGCTGCACACAGTCATCGAAGGGGAAGAAGGCGTCGCTGGCCAGAACGGCTCCCTGCAGATCAAAACCAAACTGCCGTGCTTTTTCCACCGACTGGCGCAGGGCATCGATCCGGCTGGTTTGCCCGCAGCCCTTACCCACCAGCTGGCGGTCTTTCGCCAGTGCAATGGCATTCGACTTCAGGTGCTTGCATACCAGGTTGGCAAAAAGCAGGTCTTCTTTTTCTGTGTCTGTTGCCGCTCGTCCGCCGGCCTCGGTCCAGGTTGTAAAATTACCCTCGTCGGGATCCTGCACCAGCAGGCCGTTCAGGAGCGAACGCGACTGCATAACGCCCGTGGGTTGTTGCAGCAGTTGCAGCAGGATGCGGTTCTTTTTGGTGCGCAGCAGGGCCAGGGCTTCTTCGCTGAAGGCCGGCGCGATGAGCACTTCAAAAAATAGTTCATGGATGGCTTCGGCCGTGGCTTTGTCGATGGTACCATTGCACACCAGCACACCCCCGAAGGCGCTTTCCGGATCACCCGCCAGTGCGGCCTGCCAGCTTTCGTGTACGGTTGACCGTTGGGCCACCCCGCACACATTGGTGTGTTTGATGATGGCAAAGGTGGTGGCGCCGAATTCGCGGATCAGCTGCAGGGCCGCGTCCACATCCACCAGGTTGTTGTACGACAGTTCCTTGCCGTTCAGCTGCTTGAACAGCTCGTTGAGGTGGCCGAAGAAGCGGGCCGCCTGGTGGGGGTTTTCGCCGTAGCGCAGTACTTTCTCCTCTTTGTGGAAGGGCGTGGCGATACGGGTCTGGTGAAAGTAGTTGGAGATGGCGGTATCGTAGGCGGTGCACACATCAAATGCCTTGCGGGCAAAATCCCGCCGCTGATCGTAGCTGGTGGCGCCGTCCTGTTCCCGCAGCAGTTGTTCCAGTACGGCGTATTCTTTTTTGGCGGCCAGCACCACCACGTCGCGGTGGTTTTTGGCGGCGGCGCGGATCATGGAGGGCCCGCCGATGTCAATCTTTTCGATGATGGCCGCTTCATCGGTGGTGGAGGCTACGGTCTCTTCAAACGGGTAGAGATCCACTATCACCAGGTCCATTTCCGGGATGCCGTACTGCTGCATCTCGGCGTGGTGCTGTTCATCGTCCCGCTTGCCCAGGATGCCCCCGAACACCGACGGGTGCAGGGTTTTCACCCGTCCGCCCAGGATGGAGGGATAGCTGGTCAGTTGCTCCACCGGTACCACGGGGATGCCCAGCTGCTCAATGAACTGCCGGGTGCCGCCGGTGGAATAGAGGGTTACGTTTTGCTGGTGCAGGAGTTGTACAAGGGAATCCAGCCCGTCTTTATAGAAAACGGAAATCAGCGCGGTTTGAATCTTTTTCATGAATGGGAAAGGAGCAGTGGTGAAGGCTGCAAAGATAAATGAAGCCCGCGTGCAAGGGAGGAAAAACTGTTACCAGTTCAGACGGGTTGCTACCTGCCAAGGTCCAGCACAAAAGCCCCCGCTTCGCGGGTGTTGTGACAGGGCAGGCGCAGCGAATCGCATTCCCGTTTCCAGCGTTCGGCTGCCCGCTGCGAGTTGGAACCGTCTATTACCACTGTTTCCACCCGCAGGCGCTGCGCCAACTCGCTCAGCCGGATGCGGGAGTTGTGGGAGAGTACCACAACGGCAGGAACGCCCGTTGCTTGTAGTTCCTCCGGCCGGAAGTGCCGGTCGGCCAGCACCACCTGCCGTCCCTGCAGCTGCCAGTCAGGCCGGGCCGCCGGTACGAATTGCAGCGGTTGGTTGTACACACCAAAACGTATGCGGGAGGGTTTGAGGTGAAAGTTGCGCAGGAAACCGTCTGCCAGCAGCGCGGTGTCGCCCCGGAAATAACACCGCCGTCCCAGCATCAGGTCCACGGCCTGGTGGCGCGGCAGGTTGTATACGATGAGCCGTTGTTGCTGGTGCTGCCGGAAAGCCTGTTGCACGTCCATCACCCCAAACACCAGCAAAGAACCCAGCATCCATTTCACTGCGCCGGCGTCTTTGTGCAGCAGCCAGCGGCTTGCAGCGGCAATCACCGCAAACAGCGCAATGGTTTGCAGGGGATGATGCGAGATGCCGTCGGTAACAGAAAACACAAAGCGGTCTATCCACAGGATGCAGGTGTTGAGGATTTGCAGGAGCTGCGAAAGCAGGCCGCCCAGTGTGGTGGCCAGTGGCGGCAGCAACGAGGCAGGCAGGAGGGTCAGGGATCCGTACAGACTGAGCGTTCCCAGCGGCACCGCCACCAGGTTGGCCGGCAGGAAGAGGTTGGGGCTCTGGTGAAAATGATACATGCACAAGGGCAGGGTCAGGATCTGGGCGGAAAGGGTGACGGCATTCAGCTGCCAGATTTTATCGAGCAGGGGGTTGCGCACCAGCAACAGGTTGCAGATGGGTTGCTGAAAGGTGACGATGCTCAGCACTGCGGCATAGGAGAGCTGAAAACCCACATCCCAGAGCAGGAACGGATTCCAGCACAGCAGCAGGAAGGCCGATGCGGCCAGGCTGTTGTACACCGTTCCCCTGCGTTGCAGCCACTCGCCGCCGGCCAGGAAGCTGAACAGGATCACAGCCCGCAACACGGAAGCGGATGCGCCGGTATAAAGACTGAAGATCCACAGCAGTGCCACCACCAGCACCATGCGGAAGCGCCAGTGCCGCAGCGGGCGCAGCAGGAAGAGGAGCAGCACATAGATCAGTCCCAGGTGCATGCCACTGATGGCGATGATGTGCACCACACCCCCGTTGCTGTAGGCCTGCACCAGGTCGCGGTCGAGGTCGTCGCGGTAGCCTGCCAGCAGGGCTTCGGCAATGGCGGCCGCGTCGGGATCGGGTATGTAGCGTTGCAGGGTGGCCAGCACAAAACTGCGTGCCCGGAAGAGACCGGCCCGGAATGCGTTACCGCTGCGGTGCGGGGCGATGTGGTAAAGGCCTTCTTGCAGGAAGAGCTGGTGGGTGATCCCCTGGAACAGGGCGTAGCGTTGGTAATCGAAGCCGCCGGGATTGCCGGCGTTGGTGATGGGCTGCGGGGCCGTGCGGGTGTAGAGCACGGATCCGTACGACAGGTGCCGGGGAAAACGGTCTTTGGGAAAGTAAAGGAGGAGCTTGCCGCTTACCCTGACCGATCGTTCTGTGCCGTAGAGGGCAACGGCCTCTGCCACCACTTTGAAGGTGTTGGGCCGCTCCTGGGGAGGTTCCAGCAGGTGCAGTTCAACAACATCATCTGCCTGCAGCCGGTGCCCCAGCCAGCGGGGGTCGTGCTGCGGCAACTGCAGGGCTACCAGCAACACACCCACACCAAAGGGCAGCAACTGCAGCCCGGCACCACCCAGCCACCGCAGGGAATAGTTGCGGTAAGCAGGAACATAGCGGGAAACAAGGGACAGACAGGTACCGGCCAGGATCGGCCAACAGCCACTCCCGGCAGGGAGCGATACGTACCAGGCCACCAGGATGCCGGCAGCCAGGGGCAGCAACAACCGCAGGAACGGTGCGGTCTTCCAGGGAAGAATCATAGGTTGAGCGACAGGTGTTTACGGAAAGGTACGAAAACTAACGGTGTTGCCGAAACAGGCGCCTTGCCCGGTTTCCACATAAAAGTAATGGACCTGCACAACTATCGAATTGAAGGGAGTGGGCGTGGTTTACGCTGGTTACAGGCACACCTATCCTGCTGTACAGGCATTACACGGTAACAGCAAGTCCTCCGTTGGTTATTTACTCAGGTACATGCTCCGGTCTTTGTACAGCTGCCGGAACCAGGGATCCCGCAGGTCTTTGATGAAGCGGATGGCTTCGCCGGTGCTTTTCATCTCCGGACCCAGTTCTTTGTTCACGTTGGGAAATTTGTTGAAGCTGAACACCGGTTCTTTGACGGCGTAGCCTGTGAGCTTTTTCTCAAACGTGAAATCGGACAGTTTGTTGGCGCCCAGCATCACTTTGGTGGCGATGTTGAGGTAGGGAATCTGATAGGCTTTGGCAATGAAAGGCGTGGTGCGGGAAGCGCGGGGGTTGGCTTCAATCACATACACTTTGCCGTCTTTGATGGCAAACTGGATGTTGATGAGCCCGCGGATGTCCAGCGCTTTGGCAATGCGTTTGGCATATTCTTCCATGGTGGCCACCACCAGCGGGGTGAGGTTAAATTCGGGTAACACTGCATGGCTGTCGCCGCTGTGGATGCCGGCCGGCTCAATGTGCTCCATCACTCCCATCACATGGAATTCTTCTCCATCGTAAATAGCATCTATTTCCGCTTCCTGGCAGCGGTCGAGGAAATGATCAATCAGAATTTTATTGCCGGGGATGTGTTTCAGCAGGCTCAGGACCGCTTTTTCCAGTTCATCATCGTTGATCACAATGCGCATACGCTGTCCGCCCAGTACATAACTGGGGCGTACCAGTACCGGGTAGCCCACTTCTTTGGCCACTTCCATGGCTTCGTCGGTGGTGAAGGCGGTTCCGTAGCGGGGATAAGGGATATCGAGTTCTTTCAGCAGATCGCTGAAGCGGCCGCGGTCTTCGGCAATGTCCATGTTGTCGAAGGAGGTGCCGATGATGCGGATGCCTTTTTCGTGCAGGCGTTTGGCCAGCTTGAGGGCCGTCTGACCGCCCAGCTGCACAATCACGCCGTAGGGTTGTTCCAGTTCAATGATTTCCCAGAGGTGTTCCCAGTACACCGGTTCGAAATACAGCTTATCGGCCATATCAAAATCGGTACTAACGGTCTCGGGGTTGCAGTTTACCATGATCGCTTCGTATCCGCACTCTTTAATGGCGAGTAGTCCGTGCACGCAGCAGTAGTCAAACTCAATACCCTGGCCAATGCGGTTGGGACCGCTGCCCAGTACAATCACTTTTTTTCGGGAGGAGGGGATGGACTCGTTGTGTACAACTGTATTTGCCATGGCGGTGCAAAGGTAGGGTCCGGCAGAAAACGGCACAAGCAAAATACCGGCTGTGCACAAATTTATTGCAGCACCCGGTAGAGGCGTATGCCGGCGGTGTCGGCTGTCAGCTGCAGGAACGCAAGGGTGTCCAGCTGTTGCCGGATGGTGTGGTGGTCGGGGGTAAGCACCACCCATCGGGGAGTAATCCGGCGGATGAGTCCTTCCCGGCTGCTGTCACCTTCCGGGGCGAAAAACTGCCGCAACTCCTCCCGCCGGGCATCGTTATCGGTTATCCAGTAGGCCGGAAAAACGCTGGCCACCACCCGGGCGCCGTAGCCGGGGAGGTAGCGGTTGCAGGTACTGTCGGCCAGTACCAGGTCGCCATAGCCGATGTAATGGCTGATGCTCCCCAGCCGGTGCGCCACACAGGCCGGAGGCAGCAGGCCAAAGGGTTCGCCCGGTAGTGCTTTACAGGTGACCACCGGGGTGACACTGGTGCGGTAATTGGTTGCAAGGGCCGGCAGTGCATACGGCAGGCAGAGCAGGAGGGCGGCGGCCGGCAGGATAAAGGAAGGCCGTTGCTGGTAGCGGTGCAGGGTTTCCCGCAAAAAAACCAGCTGGCCCAGCACAGCCAGGAAGGCAACCATGCGGCCCCAGCCATAAGCTCCGGTGAAATAACCATAAAAAAACAAGAGGGCCAGCGGCAGGGCTGCCAGCAGCAACGGGAGATGACGACGTACTCCGGGTTTACCATTCAGCAGCAGCAGAATCAACGGCAAGGCAAGTGGATACAGCTCCAGGTAGATGTTGGAATACAGTTCCCGGCTGTCGCTGTGAAACTGGTGACCGGCTCCGGCATACCCCAGCAGGCTGTAAAAGGGGTACCAGGGCCAGAGCCCGGCAACGACAAAGGGAAGCACCAGCACCGCCGCCAACCAGGGCAGCCACTGCCGCAGGGGGATCTTGGTCTGCAGGCCGGCAGCGAACAGCAGGGAGCCCAGGAACAGGAAGGTGAGCGGGTGGGTCAGCAACACCACGCTACCGGTGAGTAACAGCAGAAGGGAAAGGGCGCCCTTTTGCCATTTTCTACCCGGCCGGGAGATCAATTGCTGGAAGAGTCCCGCAGCCAGCACCGCTCCCACGAAGCTGAATGTGGAAGGATAACCCAGGCTGTAGGGAAAGGCCCGCAGGTGGAAAAAGGAGCTGAAAAAGGGTGGATCCACCCCCCAGCAGACCAGCAAGGTTAACAGCAGGAGCGTAAACGAACGACCGGGCGGTCCGGGTGGAAGAAAAAGGCGGGCCAGGATGCCTACGGCTGCGAAGAACAGCAGGAGGTTGAGCAGCGACAGCAGGTTCAGCAGGGTGGCGGCATCAAGCTGCAGGAGATGACCCAGTCCGCCCGCTGCCATGAGGTAGGGGGAGAAAAATGCATGGGGTTGATTGGCTGCCACGATGGGGTGCGCCGGGTGCAGGGGCTGGCGGATCAGTTCGTTCAGCACGGCCCGGTGCTCCCAGTAATCGCCCACCCAGGGAGCTTGCCGGATGTAGAGCCCTTGTTGTGCCAGCAGGAGCAGGCAAAGCAGGAGGGCGGCCATCTGCCAGGCTCGCTGGTTAGTGAAAAGGGTGCTGCGCATGAAAGTGTTGATGCATGAAACAGAAAGTACCTGCAGGTCTTCGGGCCAGTATTCATCCGCCGGGATGTACAGGTATCAGAACAGCGTGTAAATGAAAGGCGCCACCGCCGAACTGCCGCCGAAGATCAGCAACACGCCCAACAGGAGCAGGAAAATGATGATAGGCGCCAGCCACCATTTTTTCCGTTCTTTCATGTACAGCCAGAGATCGTTTAGTAGTTCCCGCATTGGATTGTTTTAAGCGTCTTTACAAATGTAAGAAAGCGGCGGGTCAAAATGCAAGCTAACCGGTAAATGCGGTTTTACTGCAGGCAGGCCTCCTGCAGCACCGGCGCAAGCTCCTTTGCCAGGATGGCCGCCACCGCTGCGGCACCCTGCTTATTAAAGTGGATGAAATCGTAGAAAAGGCCGGGATCTTTGGGGAGGAGACGGGCCAGGTCCACCACCGGTACCGAACCGGCAAAAGAACGCACCACATCATTGTACTGCTCCAGGATTTGCTCCTGCAGCAGGTTGTTCCGCACCGGGGTAAAGCCGGGGAGGTATTTGAGGCGCAGGTCGTTTCCGTTGCGGTCCTGCACGGCGCCGTACAGTGAGGGCTGGGTGAGCAGGATGGGGGTGATGCCCTGCTCCCGGCAGAGGTTGGTGATGACCTGCAACCGTTGCCGGTAGCCGGGCAGAAAGGCTTGTTGCCGGGCTACCTGCTCCTGCCGGTAAGCCGGCGAAAGCAGGGTGTCGGGCAATGCGGAGGGGTTCACTTCTTTGTGGATGAGGCCTTTCCTGTAGGCCAGCCTGATGCTGTAGAGCTGGAAGAGGGTGGCGCCGGTGGCGGTTTTCTGCAGCAGGGATTTGATCAGCTGCCCGGGGGAGCCGGTGTGCAGTTTGTTTTCCTGCAGCAGGTCGAAGGATTCGGGGCGTTCCGTTTCCACGTCGTTCACGCCGGTGAGCAGGAGCACAAAGCGGGGACGGAGGCGAACAATGTATTCCCGCACCAGCAACTGGTGACCAAAGGTGGAGTGTCCGTCCATGCCGGCGTTGTTCACCCAGCTGCGGGGTACAGTTTTCTGCAGGTGTTGCCCCAGCAAGTAGGGCCAGGTGTCGGCATCGCTCAGGAAACGGCATTCGGTGGTGCTGCCGCCGATGCAGATCACGGAGCAGAGCCGGTTGATGCTGTCGGTGGGCAGCGGACCACGGAAGCCCAGGGCATTGCGGCTGTAGTGGATTTTTTCGTCCAGCTGCCCGATCCATTTGTTGTGGAATACGGCTTCCTGCTGCGCCGGCCAGATCAGCGAACCCTGCCGGTTGAACCGCATAACCGGGTTGTAGATGCGGAGGACGAGTTCGCACAGCAGCAAGGCTGCCAGCAAACCGAAAAGCAGGGCCGTGAGATTCTTCCGCATGAAGTGAAGGTATTTAAAAACCGTTGGAAGGACGAGGTGCAGGACCACAAGAAAAAAGCAGGAAGAAATCCCCCTGCTTTTCGTACGCTTTCTCTGATTATTTATTCAAATGTACTGTAGAAATAAGGGGTCTTGGCCTCAAACTCGGCACTGCAGGTATCCACCATTTTGTACACCCGTGTGATGCCCAGTGCTTTCCTTTTTTCGTACACCGCTTCGTCGGTGCCGTCTTTGATGATATGGGCAATCTGCTCGTCGCCAAAGCCCATCCGCTTGGCTTCCCGCAGCAGGGATTCGGGCAGCGATTGCAGGTCGTGTTTGGCCAGTTCCTTTTCCATGTTCACAATATCCTGGATCTGGTAAATAAACCAGCGGTCAATTTTGGTGGCTTCCACGATGGTTTTCACGCTCACCCCGGCCATCAGGGCGTCTTTGATGCGGAAGATGCGGTCCCACTTCGGCGTTTTGATGTATTCGATCAGTTCTTCGGCCCGCATGAGGCTCAGGCCGTAGTAGCCCAGTCCCACCGCGTTGTTCTCCAGGCTCTGGCAGGCTTTCTGTACGGCTTCGGTGAAACTGCGGCCAATGGACATCACCTCACCCACACTTTTCATCTGCAGGCCCAGCCGGTCGTCGGCTCCCTTGAATTTATCAAAGTTCCAGCGCGGCATTTTTACAATCACGTAATCCAGCGCCGGTTCAAAGTAGGCGGAGGTGGTTTGCGTAATCTGGTTCTTCAGCTCGTCCAGCGTATAACCGATGGCCAGTTTGGCGGCAATCTTGGCAATGGGGTAACCCGTGGCCTTGCTGGCCAGCGCCGAGGAGCGGCTCACCCGCGGGTTGATTTCCACGGAAATGATTTCTTCTGTTTCGGGATTCAGGGCAAACTGCACGTTGCAGCCGCCGGCGAAATTGCCCAGGCTGCGCATCATTTTGATGGCCATGTTGCGCATGTTCTGGAAGGCGGTATCGCTGAGGGTCATGGCCGGGGCCACGGTGATGCTGTCGCCCGTGTGCACGCCCATGGGGTCGAAGTTCTCCACCGTACAAATGATCACCACGTTGTCGTTCTTATCCCGCAGCAGCTCCAGTTCAAACTCCTTCCAGCCGAGCAGGGCTTTTTCCACCAACACTTCATGGATGGGACTGGCCTGCAGTCCCCGTTCGAGGGCCGCGTCCAGTTCGTCCTTGGTATTGACAAAACCGCCGCCGGTACCGCCCAGGGTAAAAGAAGGGCGGATCACCAGCGGAACGCCGATCTCTTGCGCAAATTCCTTGCCCTCCAGCAGTGAGTTGGCCACCTTGCTGGGCGCAACACCAATGCCGATCCGGATCATCAGCTGGCGGAACTTTTCCCGGTCTTCGGCCGTATCAATGGCCTTCACATCCACGCCAATCATCCGCACGCCATATTTCTCCCACACACCCAACTCATCGGCTTCCTTGCAGAGGTTGAGCGCGGTTTGTCCGCCCATGGTGGGCAGTACAGCGTCTATCTGGTTTTCTTCCAGGATCTGTTCAATGCTTTCCACGGTGAGGGGTAGCAGGTATACTTTATCGGCCATCATGGGGTCGGTCATGATGGTGGCCGGGTTACTGTTGATGAGGATTACGCGGATGCCCTCCTCCCGCAGACTGCGGGCTGCCTGGGAGCCGGAATAGTCGAATTCGCAGGCCTGCCCGATGATGATGGGGCCGCTTCCTACGATTAAAACTGATTGAATGGAGGTATCTCTGGGCATGGGGTGAATTTGGCTGCAAAAGTATTGGATTGAAAGGATTGACTGCCCGATTTTTTTGCACCCGTTGCCGGCCCTGCCCAATGGGTTTTAACGCTTCCACCGCACACAGTTCCCGGCACACTCCCCGGGCTTCGTTATTTTTGCCGCATGCGCCAACCCATTTTAATTCTTTTATTCTTCGTTAGCATAGCTTCCGCCGCGGAGGCCCAGCTCTTCCCGCCGTTGAATTACCCCTCACATTACTTCCGCTATCCACTGGATATACCGGTGAAACTCAACGCCAACTTCGGTGAAATGCGTCCCAACCATTTTCACATGGGTCTTGACCTCTTTACCGAACGCCGCGAAAACCTGCCGGTCTATGCGGCAGCCGACGGATGGGTTTCCAAAATCAAAATAGACCCCAACGGCTTTGGCAATGCCATCTACCTCGACCATCCCAACGGCTTCACCACCCTCTACGCCCATATGAACACCTTCCCGCCGCAAACGCTGGAGGCCATCGAAGAAGGACAATACGCGAAGGAAAGCTGGAAGGGCGATGTGGTGTTTGAGCCGGGTCGCTTCCCGGTGAAAAAAGGGCAGTTCATTGGCTACAGTGGCAATACCGGGGCTTCGGCCGGTCCGCATGTGCATTACGAAATCCGCCGCACGGCCGACGACGCCTGTCTCAACGCCCTGCTGTTTCACAAGGTGTACGACGTGACCCCGCCCGACATTACCCGGCTGGCCGTGTACGACCGCACCAAAAGCACCTACGAACAAACGCCCCGCACCCTGGCGCCCGTGCGGGCAGGCAGCGGGTACACCGTCCCCGGCGGCTTGATAACGGTCACCAGTAACCGCATCAGCTTTGCGTTGGTGGCCACCGACCGGGTGACCGGCGTACCCAACAACAACGGTATATTTGAGGCGGTGGTGTACGTGGACGATGAGCCTGTGAGCGGCTTCCGCATAGACGGGGTGGATTACCTGCAGACCCGGTATCTCAACGCACACATTGATTACCGCATCCGTTCCGCCGGCGGATCCTACCTGCAGCACCTCACACCCCTGCCCGGCGACCGCCTGCCCATTTACTACCGCAAAGGGGACGGGGTGATCCGGCTCGACGATACCGCCCGCCACCAGGTATCCATCGTGGTGAAGGATGCCAACGGCAATGCCTCTACATTGCGCTTTCAGCTGCAGCGCACGGGACAGCCTGCTCCTGCGGTTAATGTGCAGCAGGACAGCCGCTACATGCTGCCCAACCAGATCAATGTGTTTGAACGCGACGATGTGCAGGTGGTAAGCACCGAAAACAGCTTTTACGATGCCTTCCGGCTGGTGTACAACTACAAAACCAATGCGGCCGCCGTTTCCAACGTGCACGTGCTGCACACGCCCGTTATACCGGTGCACGACTCCATGACCTTCCGCATCCGTCCCGTTAAACCGGTGTCCGAAAGCGGGCAGCAGCGCGTGGTGATACACAAGCTGGCAAAAGGCCGCACCGATGTGGCCCGGGCCCGCCTGGTAAACGGCTGGTACGAAGCCCGGTTCCGCGAGTGGGGCGAATACTGGCTGGAAGTGGATGAAGTACCGCCCACGCTGGCGGTGGCAGGTGTTACCGACGGCGGGGTGGTGAGCGCCGGCACCCTCATCACCTGCACCGTGGCCGACGACCGCAAAAAGATCCGCAGCTTCCGCGCCGAACTGAACGGGAACTGGCTGATGTTTTCCGGGCTGGGACCGGTGTTCCGCTACCGGGTGGATAAACATTGTCCGCCGGGCGAGCACGAACTGAAGCTGCTGGTGGAGGATGAGGCCGGTAACACCACCCAACGCATCATCCGGTTTTCCCGGCGTTGATCCGCGGGATGAACAATCAGATGTGTTGCCTGTTTTGAATGGTACAAAAAAATTATATGGCAACAACGAAAAAGACCGTGGCAAAGAAAGCGGCTCGTGGTAAGAAAGCCGCAGCCCCTGCCCGCAAAGCAGCCTTGCCGGCAAAGAAGTCCGCCGCTAAAAAAGAACCGTTCCGCAATCACATAACCCGGCTCAAGGCGGGTGACAAAGCACCGGCCTTTAAAGGGGTGGACCAGGACGGTAAGTTGATCAACGCAACAGCGTTCAAAGGACGGAAACTGGTGCTCTATTTCTATCCCCAGGACCTGACCCCCACGTGTACCGTACAGGCCTGCAACCTGCGGGATCATTTTACAGCACTTCAGCAAAAAGGAATTGAAGTAATTGGTGTGAGTGAAGATGATGCGGCCAAACATAAAAAGTTTGAAACAAAGCACCAGCTGCCCTTCCGCCTGCTGGCCGATACGGATCATGCTGCTATCAAGGCCTATGATGTATGGGGGGCCAAGCAGTTCATGGGAAAGATTTATGACGGTTTGCTCCGCACTACTTTCCTCATCAACGAAAAGGGTGTAATTGATCACGTCATCACCAAGCCCGATACCAAAAATCACGCACAGGAAATACTCAATCTCTGGGGATTATAAGACCGGCATGAAAAAAAAAGGCCCCCGTGGTTTCGGGGGCTAATTTTTTTCCGGCTCAGATAGATAAACTGATTTTCACGGAACGGATTTATACGGTTCTCGGAAACTGGATTGAATGGTTTTTAAAAGGATTTGGTACGGCTTTCGGATAATGGACGCTTCCGGTTTTTTACAGGATTGGATCGGGCTTCGCAGGTATTGGATAACAATACAAACCTAATAACTGCAACTTTCCTGTGCAACCTTCTGCAAGCGCAATCTGTCGTTTTAGGGGGTAACCCCTATCTTGTTTTTAGTGAAAAATCGGGCATTTATACAGATAGCAGGACCATGGGGCGGTACAATCAGGATCCGGGAGCAGTCGTTCCTGGCCCGCCTGGCAGCCAAAAAGATGGGCGTGCGGCAGGTGGCGCTTGTGCTGGGCACTACCATTCATCTTCACAACACCCCTGCGCAAGACTTTCTCCGCAACCGCCGCTGGTTGCGTCACGAGCTGGTGCATGTGGAGCAATACAAACGGCTCGGCTTGTTACGTTTTCTACTGATCTATCTCTGGTACAGCCTGCGCTATGGCTACTACAACAATCCGTTGGAAGAGGAGGCGCGGGCCAAAGAAGAAGCGCCGTCCGCGTGGGAGGCGCTTCAAAATGACGAGCTGTAATTAGATTGAAAGCGCAGATCCCGCTTCTGTCTGCTGCTTACTGCCCCTGCGCCAGGCTGTAGGCTCTTTTGCCGTCCCACATGTTGAGCAGTTCGGTGGAACAGATTTTAAAGCTGCTCATCACCCTTTTCTGCAGTTCGAGGATGTCTACCTGCGTTACGCCCAGTTCCCCCTCGCTTTCGAAGCGGCAGCGGTACTGGTTCACCAGGTTGGTGAACACGCTGCCCTTGGGCCAAACCTGGGTACCCCGGTTGGAGATGGTGATGAGCTTGAACAGGTCGCCGCAATGCTGCAGCAGTTGCTCCGCCACTTCCTTGGGTTGTTCGGAACTTTCAATGAACAGGTCCACGCCCACAATCACTTCCTCGTTCATTTCCTGCGTCATGATCAGCGGGTTCTTTTCCAGCTTAAACACGGTAGGTGTGGCGGGCATATCGGGGAGGTCGGGTTTGGGGTTGTGGGCCGGCTTTTTTCCGAAGTTGGAAATGATGGCTTCGGCAAACTCAGTGGTATTGAGGGCTGTCTGGCTCTTGTCGCCAAAATCGCCCGTACGCAAGCCGCTTTCGAGGGTGTACAGCAGCGCATTTTCAATGAGGGACGCTTTCTGCATGAGACCGAGGTGGCGCAGCATGCCAAAGCCGCTAAGCAGCAAGGCGGTGGGGTTGGCGATGTTTTTACCGGCAATATCGGGCGCGGTGCCGTGTACGGCTTCAAAGATGGAGATATGGTCGCCGATGTTGGCGCTGGGGGCGAACCCAAGGCCGCCCACCAGCCCGGCGCAGAGATCGCTTACAATATCGCCCTGCAGGTTGGTGAGCACCACCACATCGAACAGGTCGGGTCGGCTTACCAGTTTCATACACAGGTCGTCAACAATCACATCATCAGCCTTGAGGTGCGGATATTCTTTCGCTACTTCGTAAAACACTTCCAGGAAAAGGCCATCCGTGATCTTCATGATATTGGCCTTGTGACCGCAGGTAATACGCGTTGCCCCTTTTTTGCTGGCCATTTCAAATGCGTATTTGATCACCTGCATGCTCCCGGGGCGGGTGATGAAGCGCCGGCTCAGCGCCACGTCGTGGGTGAGCATGTGTTCAATACCGCCGTAGGTGTCTTCAATGTTCTCCCGTACGATTGTGATGTCAATGGGGATGCCGGCTTTGCTGAAAACCGTATCCACGCCGTGGAGGGTCTGGAACGTGCGCTTGTTGGCATAGGTATTCCAGGTCTTGCGGGCGGTTACGTTCACGCTTTTTACACCTTTTCCTTTTGGGGTTTCCATGGGCCCTTTGAAGAGGATGCCCAGCTGCTCGATGGTCTGCTGGGCTTCGGGGGTCATGCCGTTGGAAAAGCCCTTGTCGAAGACCCATTTGCCCATCTCTACAAATTCGTATTGCAGCGGTACGCCGGCTGCGTCAAAAATCTTCAGAACGGCGTCCATGATTTCGGGACCGATGCCGTCTCCTTTGGCAACTGCAATGCGTGTCATACGGTGGTGGTTTAAAGTGGCGCAAAGGTAAGGGCCGGCTGTCAAGGAGCGGGAGAGCACTGCGGTAAAAAAATATTAAATCGCCGGTTGCCATTCCACCTCGCCAAAACGGAAACGGTGTCCCTGCCGCGTGTACAGCAGCCCCTCCGCATCCACTTCTGCGGGTACCGCCGTAAACACGCGGCTGCCCTGCCGGAAGCGGACCTCGTCGTCCCGCTTGTATAGCCATTGGTTGTAAATAGCCAGCAGCGGGGCGAATCCCTCCGTCTCCAGTTGTTGCACCCGTTGCAATACGGCGGCCTGCAGTTGTTCGGCCAGGGGCCGTACCGGGGTAACCCGGCCGGTGATCTGCCGCAGCGATACCGGGTTGGGCAGGGAGGGGTCGAAGGCTTCCTGGTTCACATTGATTCCGATGCCCACTACGGCCCAGTTCCAGCGGTTGCCGTTCACCAGGTTCTCAATGAGAATGCCCCCTGCCTTTCTGTCACCCTGATAGAGGTCGTTCATCCACTTGATGTGCAGGTCCCTGCCACAGCAGTGCGATAGGATATCCCGCACGCCTGCAGCGGTAGCTGCCAGGAGTTGAAAACCCTGTGCCGGCAGCAGGAACGTGGGTTGCAGCAGCAGGGAGAGGCTGAGGCTTTCGCCGGGCGGACTGGCCCAGGTTTTTCCCCGCTGGCCTTTGCCGGCGGTTTGCGCATACGCCAGTACTGCGCCGCCTGGCTGTGCCAGTCCTGCATGAACCAGCCGCATGGCATAGTTGTTGGTGCTGTCCGTGCTGTTGAGTTCCAGCAGGGGAGCCGGTTGGTTTTTTGTGGACAAGGTTGCTGAAGTTTGATTAATTTTGAGCAAAGTAAACGCAAAACCGGCCTGCCTCCGGCAGCTGGTGCAGATTACCAATTATTTCATTAAACCCCAGGCGTTTGAATACATTACCTCTGTTGGCCCACCAAAGCAGCAACAAAAATGCAGTAACCCGCACTACCCGCAACAGCAAACTTTTTAAGGCAATCGTTAACGCTATACTGGAAAAAAAAGGCGAAGAAGTGATCAGTCTGGATCTGCGCAAGATACCGGAAGCGGTGGCCGATTTCTTCATCATCTGCCAGGCTTCCAGTACCGTGCAGGTGCGGGCCATCGCCGATTTCGTAGAGCACCTGGTGAAGGAGCAGTGCGGTGAGATACCCTACCGCCGCGAAGGAACGGGCCCCCTGCAATGGGTGCTGGTGGATTACGTGAACATCGTGGTGCACATCTTTCACCCCGAAACCCGCCGGTTTTACCGCCTGGAAGAAATGTGGAGCGACGCTCAAATGTTAGAACATCATTAAAATCCGGAGCAGTCATTCAAACTTTCTGCTTCCCAATTGTAATATTACCGGCCCGCACAAAAATGGCGGCCCAAACCAATCACAATGAGTCTGAATCAAGGAAATAACATGGAGAATGGTGGCGACAGGAAAGATCCCCGAAAGGCCTTCCGCTTTAACATCTATTGGGTTTACATACTGATAGCAACCGTATTGATCGGGTTCCAGTTCATGCGGGGCTTTACCCCCGATGCGCTGCCCACTACCCGCGAGGCGTTCATGGACAGCATGCTGCGCAAGGGTTACGTGAAGAATTACGTCATTGTAACCAATAAAAAGGTGGTGCGGGTAACCCTGCATGCCGAAGCGTTCAATGATCCTTACATCGCCAGGCAAACCGCCGATCCGCGGCTGCGGGTGGACAAAACCAAGGGGCCTCATTTTCAGTTTAAGATACCCGATGTCAGCAATTTTGACCGGCAACTGTCGGAGTATTTTCTGGCCAATCCCGAAATACGGAGGCCTCTTTCCGACTCGGTGGAAGAAGAAAGCTGGATCACCCCCCTCATCAGCCTGCTGCTCCCCGTACTGGTGCTGATAGGCCTCTGGGTGCTGCTCATGCGCAAGATGAATGCGGGCGGTGGTGCCGGACCTGGTGGCGGCGGCATCTTCAACATCGGCAAATCCCGCGCCCAGCTGTTTGAAAAAGGCACCAAGGTGAACGTCACCTTCCAGGATGTGGCCGGTCTCGACGAAGCCAAGGTGGAAGTGATGGAAATTGTAGATTTCCTTAAGAATCCCAAAAAATATACGGCGCTGGGGGGCAAGATTCCCAAGGGCGCCCTGCTCGTAGGACCTCCCGGTACCGGTAAAACCCTGCTGGCCAAAGCCATGGCCGGTGAAGCCCAGGTTCCCTTCTTCAGCATCAGCGGATCCGACTTTGTGGAGCTGTTTGTAGGGGTGGGTGCCAGCCGTGTACGCGACCTGTTCAAGCAGGCCCGCGAAAAAGCGCCCTGTATCATCTTCATTGACGAAATTGACGCCATCGGCCGTGCCCGGGGCCGCAATGCCATTGTGAGCAACGACGAGCGGGAAAACACGCTCAACCAGCTGTTGGTGGAAATGGACGGCTTCGGCGGCGATACCGGCATCATCATCCTGGCGGCCACCAACCGTCCCGATGTGCTGGATTCGGCCCTGCTGCGCCCCGGGCGCTTCGACCGGCAAATCACCATTGACCGCCCCGATGTGAAAGGAAGGGAGCAGATTTTCAAAGTACACCTCAAGCCCATCAAGATTTCCGAAACGCTCGACATTCATAAGCTGGCCGAGCAGACGCCCGGTTTTGCCGGCGCCGATATCGCCAATGTGTGCAACGAGGCCGCCCTGATTGCCGCCCGTAAAGGCAAGGCCGCTGTGGATATGAGCGACTTTCAGGATGCCATTGACCGGGTCATCGGAGGGTTGGAGAAGAAGAACAAACTCATCAGCCCCGAAGAAAAAGAAATCATCGCTTACCACGAGGCCGGACACGCCATCTGCGGCTGGTTCCTGGAACATGCATACCCCCTGCTCAAGGTTACCATTGTGCCGCGGGGAACGGCTGCACTCGGCTATGCGCAGTACACACCCAAGGAGCAGTACCTCTACAACACCGATCAGCTGATTGACCAGATCTGCATGACGCTGGGCGGGCGGGCCAGCGAGGACATTTTCTTCGGTAAAATCTCTACCGGTGCACAGAACGACCTGCAGCAGATCACCAAAATCGCTTATGCCATGGTGAGCGTGTACGGCATGAACGATAAGGTGGGAAATGTAAGTTTTTACGATCCCAACCAGGACCAGACCTTTACCAAACCTTACAGCGATGAAACCGCCAAGATGATTGACGAGGAGGTGCGCAAGCTGATTGATGCGGCCTACGACCGCACCAAGGCCCTGCTTACCGAAAAGCGGGGCGAGGTGGAAAAGCTGGCGAAAGAACTCCTGGAAAAGGAAGTCCTCTTCCAGAGTGATGTGGAATCCCTTATCGGAAAGCGACCCTTTGAGCACAAGAAATTACTGGAAGATGAAGTGGAGGCAGAAGCCCACCCGGTGGTGAGCGAAACGCCCGCTCCCGAAACAGGTACAGAACCGATACCGGCAACATGAGGATATGAGTATTTCTCCCGCCAAGGAAAATATATTGAAAAAAATCAGACAGGCACTGAGTCACCCGGTGCCTGTCCCTTTTCCGCAAAGCGAAGGCAATCAATCGGTATTTCAACCGCCCGTTGACGACCAGGCGGTGCAGTTTGCCCAGGCTTTCAGCAGCCTGCAGGGCCGCTTTCTCTACTGTGCCGATCCGGCCGATGCCGTACTGCAATTGATGGAGCTCGCTGCCCGGTCGCACTGGGAAAAAATCGTTTGCCGCGAAGAGGCACTCATCAGCATCCTGCGCCGCCAATACCCGTCCTTTGTGTTTCACGAAAGTCTGGCCGACTGTGATGCGGCCATCACCGGCTGTGAAGCTCTGGTGAGCCGTACCGGTACCATCGTGCTCAGCAGCGCCACTGCCAGCGGACGTACCGGCAGTGTGTATGCCCCTGTTCATATCTGCATTGCCTATACCCATCAACTGGTGAACGATGTAAAAGATGCCCTGCAGTTACTCCGCGGCAAATACGGCAGCCAACTGCCTTCTTTTTTCACCTTTGCCACCGGCCCCAGCCGCACGGCCGATATTGAAAAAACACTGGTGGTGGGCGTACACGGACCCAAAGAAGTGTACGTGCTGCTGGTGGAAAGTCCTTTCCCGCTTTAACACCTCTTAAAGCTGTTCCGCATGGTTTAGATTGTATCTTTAGCACATGGATACACCGTTGCATCTGTTTGTGTACGGGTCCCTGCGCCAGGGATTCCAGAACCCGTTTTTTGATTACATCAAAAACCATTTCACCTACGTGGCCGATGGAAAGGTAAAGGGATGCCTGTACGACCTGGGCGATTATCCCGCTGCCGTGCCCGGGCCGGAATGCCGCATTGTGGGAGAACTGTACCAGTCCAAAAGCCGGGACGATTTCAACTGGGCCATTTCACAAATCGACGATTACGAAGGCCTCCATCCCGAAGAAGGGGAAACGGCACTCTACCGCCGGGAAACAACCACCGTGTACCACCCCGGCGGCGAAACCACAGCCTGGATTTACTGGTATAACGGCGATACGGCCGGTAAACCGGTGGTGGACAGTGGGGATGTGCTGGAGTTTGTAAAAAGAAAAAACGGATCGTTATGAGCCAGGATGTGATGGAACAACTACGAAGTAAAAAAAATGAACTACTGAAGAAGTATCCCATTCAGTCGCTTGCTGTTTTTGGCAGTTATAGCAGGGGTGATCAAACAACAGAAAGCGATGTTGATATACTGGTGGATTTTTCTAAGCCGGTTGGAATTGAGTTTCTCCTGCTTGCACATGAATTGGAGGACCTGTTAGGAAAGAAAGTTGATTTGGTTACCAGGAAGGCGATAAAGCAGGATTACTTTACGTTAATTGCGAAAGATCTCAGGTATGTCTGAAAGAAGCGATGACATACTGATAAAGGATATCTATGAATCCATCGTTCGTATTCAGCGTTACACCTATGAGTTGGATGCTGATGCGTTTATAAGCGATGAGAAAACACAGGATGCAATAGCAAGAAGCTTTGAAATTATTGGAGAAGCTGCATCCAGGTTAAGTCCTTTGTTTAAAACAACATTTTCATTTGTAAACTGGCGTTTGGTAAAGGACTTTCGTAATAAGTTAATTCATGATTATTTTGGCATTGATTTGGAAACGGTATGGCTGATCGTGCAATTTCATCTGCCGCAGTTGAGGATTGATGTGGAACAGATTATTAAAGAACTGGAATCTGGTAACGAATGAAGCTTGCTCCAGGAAAAAAAATATTCTTTCTCTCTGATTTTCATTTAGGGGTACCCGATGCCGCCTCCAGTTTGCAGCGGGAGAAAAAAATTGTGGCCTTCCTTGAGTCCATCCGCCACGAGGCAGCGGTTATTTTTATTGTAGGCGACCTGTTTGATTTCTGGTATGAGTACCGTAAAGTGGTACCCAAAGGTTTTGTACGCATCCTGGGCAAACTGGCCGAACTGACGGACGCTGGAATTCCCGTCCACTTTTTTGTGGGCAACCACGACATGTGGATGAAGGACTATTTTCAAACCGAACTCAACATACCGGTATATTTTGAACCGAAGGATTTTGAATGGAACGGCAGGAAGTTTCATGTGGGCCATGGCGATGGCCTGGGTCCCGGCGATCACGGCTATAAATTCCTGAAGAAACTGTTCCGCAACCCGGTATGCCAGTGGCTGTTTGGCGTGCTGCCACCGGTTATCGGGATGGGGCTGGCCCACTACTCCAGCCACCGCAGCCGGGCGGTGACCGGCAACAGCGACGATCGCTTCCTGGGCGAGGACCGGGAGTGGCTGGTAACCTATTGCCGGGAGCAGTTGCAGCGCAGGGCCTACGACTATTTTGTGTTTGGCCACCGGCACCTCCCGCTCGATATCCGGCTTAACGACCAAAGCCGGTATATCAACCTGGGCGACTGGATCCGCTACAACACCTATGCAGTGTTTGACGGAGCAGACCTGCACCTGAAAACCTATACCGGATGAAAAAAATCTTCACGATCATCTGCCTGCTGATAACACTGCTCACCCGGGGGCAGGAAACGGTGCCATTCCGTTCTGAGGGAACGATCGGCAGCGGACTGGTGGATTTTTCGGTAGACAACCTGGGCAACTATTACCTGCTCACCCGTGACAATCAATTGAAAAAGCACAGCAACCGCGGCGACTCCATGGGGGTGTTCAACGAGGTACGGCGCTACGGCAAACTGTACTCACTGGAAGTGACCAACCCGCTCAAATGCCTCCTGTATTACCGCAACTTTTCCACCATCGTGGTGCTGGACCGCTTCCTCAACACCATCAACACGGTGGACCTGCGCCGGCAACAGATCTTCCAGGTAAAAGCCATTGCCCAGAGCTACGACAACCGCATCTGGATCTACGATGAGCAGAACAACAAGCTTAAAAAGGTGGCTGATGACGGTTCCCTGCTGATGCAGACGGTTGATTTACGCACCATATTCGACGAAGTGCCCGCGCCGGTGCGGATCGTGGACCAGGAAGGCTATGTGTATGCGTACGACCCGGTTAAAGGCATGTATGTGTTTGATATTTACGGATCGTTCAAGACCAGAATTTCGTTTACAGGTCTCCGTGATTTTCACGTGCTGGGAAAAACAATTTATGCGCTGCGGGACGACCACCTGTTTGTGTACACCATGGGTACCCTGGAAGAGCGCCGGGTACAAATCCCGGGAGGCCCTGCGGGCGTACAGAAGATGGCGATGATCCCGGGCCATCTCTACCTCTTGCGGGAGGGTCGGGTGGAACATTTTACTTTTTAGCGGCGGCCAGGATTTCGGCCAGTTCCTTATCGTAGATGCCGTATTTACCGTATTCCACCACACGCCCCACTTCCTTTCCGTTTTTCATTACCAGGATGGTGGGTACGTTGGTAATGCCCAGCGATTCGGACAGAAAGCCCAGTGTCAGCTTTTTCCGGTCTACTCCCAGCAGACTTATTTTTTCTTTGGGAAATTTTGCCTGGTCCAGCAGCTTGAACAGTTGCGGCAATACGTTGTGGGAATCTTCGCACCAGGTGCCGGCAAACACCAGCAGGTGAATGCTGTCCTGCAGTTCCGGCAGCAGGCGCAGACAGTCGGCATTGGGCTTGTACCAGCTGATATCGTTTTTCATCCAGGTAAACGAAGGCTCCTGTTCCAAAGCATCGCGACTGAGGATGCCCTTGAGGATGGTACGGCCGTTGGCGTCTTTGGACTCTTCATACGGCGTTTGGGCAGAAACGGGTTCCAGGAGAACAACCAGGAAGAACAGGAGCGTACCGGTATACTTGAGCATGTTGATTAAGTTTGAGTTTACAGATCGGCTTTCAGCGAAAGCAGGAAGGCTTTGAGTTCCTGCAGGCGTTGCACCAGTTCGAAGCGTTGTCCGGATTCGTCTTTGTATTTTTTCAGGTAGTCTTTCACCCCTTCGATGGTGTACTTCCGTTGACGCAGCAGGAAGTAAATCAGTTGCAGGAGCTTGATATCGGAAACGGTGTAAAACCGGTCGCCTTTCTTATTTTTCCGCGGCTGGATCTGTTTGAATTCGGTCTCCCAGTAGCGCAGGGTGGAGGGGTTGATGCCAAACAGGGCGCTCACTTCCGTAATGCTGTGGTAGTGCTTCTGCTGCAGCACTTCGTCGGGCGGCAACTCCATCATCCGTGCCTCGCTTTCCATCTCTTTGAGGCTTTTACGGCCCCGTTTGGAGCGGGGGGCAGGGGCGGGCACGCTTACCGGTTCCGGGCTGCTTACGGGCACCTGGATGCGCTCGGCCGGCGGGGGCGCCGGTGCGGCGGGGGCGCTTCCAAAGTCAAATGCTATTTGTAAGGGTTTACTCAGGCGGTTCCGTTTAATGCAAAAGTACTGTATTTGTTTGCTGCGAAAGCGGGTACGGGACCTTGCCGGATTTGTTGTCCGTTAGTCGAAGCTCTGGTTGCCGGTGGCGGCGATCTTCAGCATGCGATCGAACTGTTCCGGTGTGAGGTCGTTGTAGAAAAAGTAGATAGGGTCGAGCGGACGACCGTTTTTATGCACTTCGTAGTGGAGGTGCGGACCGGTGCTTTTTCCTGTGTTGCCTACCCAGCCAATGACTTCACCCCGCTTCACCCGCTGCCCCACACGGGCTTTGATGCGGAAGAGATGCCCGTAGAGCGTTTGGTAGCTGAAGCCGTGGTTGATGATCACATGGTTGCCGTAACCGTCGCCGGTATTACCCGATAATTTCACCACGCCGTCGGCCGTGGCATAGACCGGCGTTCCCTGCGGTGCCGCGAAATCGAGGCCCGCGTGAAATTTGGTGGTCTTGTATACGGGGTCAATGCGGTAGCCAAAGCCCGAGGCCAGGCGGTTGAGGTCTTTGTTGTTGATGGGCTGGATGGCCGGGGTGGCGGCCAGCAGGGCTTCCTTGTTCTTCACCATCCCTTCAATGGCGTTGAAGGAGGCGCTTTGTGCGGCCAGCCGGCTGCGCAGATTTTTGATCTGGAACACCAGGGAGCTGTTGAGCTCTTCATCGGTGAGGCTCGCAATCAGGCGGTCTTCCTGCTGTTTTTCCAGCATTTTTTCGCGGGCACTGTCGGGCAGCGGACTGGCTTCAAAGATGGTGCGGTACACCTGGTTGTCGCGTTTTTCAATTTCGCGGAGCTGTTTGCTCAACTGCTGCAATTCCTGCTGGATGAGCGCGAACTTGTCCTGCATCCGGTCGTTTTCCTGCAGGAGCCGTTTTTCGTTGGCGCTGGGGAAGTAGCGGTAGGCCAGCTGGGTAATCAGGAACCCCGATACCGCCACGGCCGCCAGGAAGCCGAAGACCCGCAGCAGCTTCACCCGCAGCGGTGTCACCAGTTTTTCGTACCGGAGCGTATGGGTATTATAGAAATACTTGATTTTCTTCATACAAGGCAACAAATCAAAACGGGGTGCCGTCCATTCACGTACCTTTGTCCTCCCTTTTTACAGGGTGAGCAAAGATAGCCCCCCACCCCGCAAAAAGCAACCCAAACAGGAATTTATATGATGACGGCCGCACAGATACGCCAGCAGTTTTTGGACTTCTTTGCTTCCAAACAACACACCATTGTACCCTCTGCACCCATCGTGGTGAAGAACGATCCCACCCTGCTGTTCACCAACGCGGGTATGAACCAGTTTAAGGATTATTTCCTGGGCAACCGCCAGGCGCCCAACGCCCGTATTGCTGATACACAGAAATGTCTCCGCGTGAGCGGCAAGCACAACGACCTCGAAGAAGTGGGGGTGGATACCTATCACCACACCATGTTTGAAATGCTGGGCAACTGGAGCTTTGGAGATCCTGCCCGTCCGGCAGGCGGGTACTTCAAACAGGAAGCCATTGCCTGGAGCTGGGAACTGCTGGCAAATGTGTACGGCATCCCGGAAGACCGGCTGTATGTCACCATTTTTGAAGGCGATGCCAATGAAAATTTACCCAAAGACGAAGAAGCATACAACGAGTGGCGAAAAGTGATTGCCGAAGACCGCATCCTGCCGGGCAATAAAAAAGACAATTTCTGGGAGATGGGCGATACGGGTCCCTGTGGCCCCTGTACCGAAATTCATGTGGATTGCCGCAGCGACGAAGAGCGGAAACTGGTGGATGGTAAAACCCTGGTGAACAATGATCACCCGCAGGTCATCGAAATCTGGAACAACGTGTTTATCCAGTTCAACCGTCTGAAGGATGGCAGCCTGGAACCCTTGCCTGCAAAGCATGTGGATACCGGCATGGGACTGGAACGGCTGGTGCGGGTGCTGCAGGGCAAACAGAGTAATTATGATACCGACCTGTTTACCGGCACCATTGCAGCAGTGGAATCCATCGTCAGCAAGCAATACAAAGCCGGCGATGATAAAGAAAGTATTGCCTTCCGGGTGCTGGCTGATCATATCCGCGCCATCTGCTTCACCATTGCCGATGGGCAGCTGCCTTCCAACACCGGCGCCGGCTATGTGATCCGCCGGATCCTCCGGAGGGCTGTGCGGTACTACTATTCTTATCTCGATTATAAACAACCTTTATTGCACCAACTGGTGCCGGTACTGGCCACCCAGTTTGAAACCGTGTTCCCCGAACTGAAAGCACAGGAAGGGTTTGTGCAGAAAGTGGTGAAAGAAGAGGAAGAGGCATTTCTGCGAACGCTGGATAAAGGACTGAAGCGTATTGACGATATCATTGCTGCTTCCGCCGCAGGCACCATTGAAGGGAAAGCAGCCTTTGAATTATTTGATACCTACGGTTTTCCCATAGATCTTACCCGTCTCATTGCAACGGAAAATAATCTGGCAGTGGATGAAGCCGGATTTGAAGCAGCCTTAAACGAGCAGAAACAACGCAGCCGTGCTGCTACTTCGCTCGATACTGAAGACTGGGTGGTGTTGCAGGAAGGCGAAAATAAATTTGTGGGCTACGATTCGCTGGAAACAAAAGCCACTGTTTTGAAGTACCGGAAGGTGAAAGCAAAAGGAAAGGAATCATACCAGTTTGTGCTGAGTGAAACGCCTTTCTATGCCGAGAGTGGCGGACAGGTGGGCGATAAAGGCGTACTGCAGTTTGGCGGAGAAGCAGTGGACGTGTTTGATACCAAAAAAGAAAACGATCTCATCATTCATTTCACGGCTTCGCTTCCTGCTGAAGTCACAACAGAAGTCACAGCAAAAGTTGATGCAGTAAAACGCAAACATACCGCGGTGCATCACTCCGCCACCCACCTTATGCATGCAGCATTGCGGCAGGTGCTGGGCACACATGTGGCACAGAAAGGATCGTTGGTGAACGAAGAACATCTGCGGTTCGATTTTTCGCATTTTGCAAAAGTGAGCGATGAAGAACTGGCAAAAGTGGAAGCACTGGTGAATGAAAAAATCAGGGAGAATATCCCTGTGATCATTCGTTCTATGCCCAAAGACGAGGCTATTGCCATGGGCGCCATGGCGCTGTTCGGCGAAAAATATGCCGATGAAGTGCGGGTGGTCATCATAGATCCGCAATATTCCATTGAACTCTGCGGTGGTACCCACGTGGGTGCAACCGGCGAACTGGGGTTATTCAAAATCAAGAGTGAAGGTGCTGTGGCGGCAGGTGTGCGCCGGGTGGAGGCAGTAACGGGAGTAGCTGCCGAACAATTCCTCAACGACAAACTTACTTTGTTGCAGGAAGTAGGTGCTGCGTTGAAAAATCCGAAAGAATTGCTCAAGGCTGTTGAAAACCTGCAACAGGAAACAACCGATCTGCGGAAAAAACTGGAACGCCTGGAAGCCCGTCAGCTCGTGGAACTCCGCAACCAGTTGCTGCAGAAAGATGAAATTGTTAACGGCGTCACCTTTGTAGCCGATATCATGGAAGTGTCGAACCCCGATGCTCTCAAGAAAATCTGCTTCGACCTCAAAAATAATCTCAACGATTACGTGGCGGTGCTGTGCGCCAATATTGACGGCAAGCCCTTTGTGGCCATCGGTATTGCAGAAGCAGTAGTGGCTGCCCGTGGCCTGGATGCCGGCAAACTCATCAAAGAACAAGTAGCGCCGCTGATCAAAGGCGGTGGGGGCGGGCAAAAAACGCTGGCCACAGCAGGCGGACAGGAACCCGGGGCGCTGCAGGAAGTGATCCTGCGGATCAAAGCACTGCTGTAAGGCGAAGTGCCGGTGACCTGAAAAAATGCCGACCTGTAAATGACCTGTTTTACACAGGGAAACATCCCGCCCCGCCGGCAGGATGTTTTTTTGTGACTTTACTAACCGGCCCTTCGGGTGAAAACAGATATTTTTGCGCCCATGTCTGTTTATTCCGATCGTTACGAGGCCGTCATCGGGCTGGAGATCCACGCCCAACTGCTTACCCGGAGTAAACTGTTTTGCTCCGATGATGCATCCTACGGGGCCGACCCCAACACCCACATCAGCCCCATTACCCTGGCTCATCCCGGCACCCTGCCCAAGCTCAACCGCGAAGCCATTGAACTGGCGGTGAGGCTGGGACTCGCCTGCGGCTGTGAGATTGAACGGGTGAACTTTTTTGCCCGGAAACATTATTTCTACCCCGATCTGCCCAAGGGCTACCAGCTGAGTCAGCATACCACCCCCATCTGCAAGGGCGGGCTGGTGAAGATTCGTACAGCGGCCGGGGAACGCTACGTGCAGCTCAACCGCATTCACATGGAAGAAGATGCGGGCAAGAGCCTGCACGACCAGTACGACCGGTACTCGGCTGTGGATTATAACCGGGCGGGGGTACCCCTGGTGGAGATTGTTACGGAACCCGACCTGCACAACGGGGAAGAGGCGGCTGCCTACCTGTCCGAACTGCGGAAGCTGGTGCGCATGCTGGGCGTTTGTGATGGCAACATGGAAGAAGGCAGCCTGCGATGCGATGCAAACATCTCCATCCGCCCAAAAGGCGCCACGCACCTGGGCACCAAGGTGGAAGTGAAGAACCTCAACTCCATCCGTTATCTCCGCAAAGCCATTGACCACGAAGTGCACCGCATGATCGGGCTGACGGATCGGGGCGAACCCATCCGGCAGGAAACCCGCAGTTTTGACGCCGACACCGAAACCACCTTTGCCATCCGCACCAAGGAAGAGGCCAACGACTACCGCTACCTCACCGATCCCGACCTGCCGCAGTTTGAAGTAACCGAAACGTTTATTGAAGGCGTCCGAAAAAGCCTCCCCGAATTACCGGAGGAAAAACGCCTCCGCCTGCAGCAGCAATACGCGCTCCCCGAATACGATGCGGCCCAGCTGGCCGATGACCAGGAACTGAGCGCGTATTTTGAAACCGCCGCCGCCGGCACAACAGCCGCCAAACAGGTGGCCAACTGGTTGCTGGGCCCCGTTCGCTCCTGGTGCAACGAAACCTGCCAGGAGCCCGATGCCTTTCCCATCGCCCCGGCGACGTTCGTCCGCCTGCTTGCCCTGGTGGAGGATGGTACCGTAAGCCACACCGCCGCCGTACAGAAACTGTTTCCTGCCCTGCTCGACAACCCTGCGGCCGACCCGCTGGAACTGGCAAGGCAGCGCAACCTGTTGCAGGAGCGGGACGAAACGGCCCTGCAACAGCTGGTTACGGACGTGCTGGCTGCCCTTCCCACGAAAGTACAGGAATACAAAAAGGGCAAAAAAGGACTGATAGGCCTCTTTGTGGGCGAGGTGATGAAAAAATCCGGCGGCAAAGCCGATCCCAAACTGGTACAGCAATTACTCACCGAACAATTAGCACACTAAATACAACTACATGATCCGAATTTTTTCCGCACTGGCCCTGGCCTTCCTGCTGGGCGCCTGCAACAGCAACGGCAGCAAAACGCTTACCGTTTCCGGTACCATTAAGAATGCGCCGGTAACCGCTATCTACCTCGAGCAGATTTCCTTCGATAACATGCCGCCCCAGGTGGTGGACAGCATGACCCTGCAGGACGGCGCCTTTACCCTCAAGGGCAAAACCAATGAAGAGACCTTGCTGCAGCTCCGGTTTCCGGAACAGGAAGGATCGCCCCTCTATTTTATCGTGAGCGATAAAAGTAATGTTCAGATGACCGGCGACTGGAACGATATCCGCCAGTTGAAATACAAAGGTTCGCCCGCCACCGAACGCCTGCGGGTATTCATGGATTCCCTTTCAGTCACGCAGCAAAAAATTTATTCCATCAACACCACGCTGCAGTCAGGCGGCCTCACCGATAGTGCAACGGCAGCCAGGCAACAGGAGCTGAACAGCCTGATAGAAACCTTCCGCGCCTATATCAAAGACATTGCCGCCAAAGACGAAAGTCCCATGGTGAGCATGTTTGCCACCAGCCTGGGCGCCGGTACCAGCCCCGAAGACAACGAAGCCATGTTCAACAGCCTGCTCAAGCGCTTTCCCCGGCACAGCGGGATCCAAACGGTGGTGAAACAGTTCCGGGAAAGCATCGCCGCCTCCGGTAAACAACAGCAGCCCGAAGCGCCGGCCGGGGCCGTTGCTGTGGGCAGCAATGCGCCCGAACTCATCATGCCCGATGTAAACGGAAAGGAATTTAAACTCAGCAGCCTGCGGGGTAAATATGTGCTGGTGGATTTCTGGGCCAGCTGGTGCGGCCCCTGCCGCAGTGAAAACCCGAACGTGGTGGCGGCCTTCAACAAGTACAAGGATAAAAATTTCACCATCCTGGGGGTGTCGCTCGACAAAACCAAAGACGCCTGGGTAAAGGCAATTGCCGACGACGGGCTCAACTGGTACCACATGAGCGACCTGAAATTCTGGAACAGCGAAGCGGTGAAGCTTTATGGCTTTAATGGTATTCCGTACAATGTTCTGCTGGATCCCGAAGGAAAGATCATTGCCGATAATCTCCGGGGCAGCGCCCTGGAACAGAAACTGGCGGACGTGTTGCGGTAAAAAAAAAGGCCCCGGTGGAAACCGGGGCCGCAACCAAAACTAACTGCTTATGAGAAAAAGTTTGTAATAATGTTATAGTGCAAATTTCCGCTTTTTTCCGCAAGCCTACTCATTCTGTCCTGTTAATAATTCGTAAATCCTCCCGCCACATTATTCAAGCCGTTTAAAAAACAGGTCCCGGTAGAAACCGGGACCGCAACCAAAACTAACTGCTTATGAGAAAATTGACTGCTTGAATTGCTTGTCTGTACTAAAGACGCAAAAGCGGTTCCAAGGTTTATCCCCTTTATGTTAAAATATTACAAATACAGGCTAACCGCCATTTTCACTGAAGGGTTTTCAGCAAAAGGCCCCTGGTGCACAACCGGGATCAGGTTATTTTCCAAATAATCCTTTCACGAGGTTGGCCAGACCGCCGCTTCCCTGTTGTTGCTGTCCGGCACCGCCTTTCAGCAGGTGCAGGGCGTCCTGCAGATCAACATCACCATCTCCGTCCCGATCCAAACCACCCTGCGATAGTTTGTTCACAAGACCCTGCACATCCAGGCCACCGGCAGCTCCGCCTGTCAGCTCGCTCAGAATGCCTTGCAGGTTGATGCTGTTGTCGTTCGGGTTATTGGTTTTGGAAATAAATTGCTGCAGCACCGATGGCAGCAGCTGGCTGACAATGCTTCCGGCCTGTGTGGAGTTAAGCCCGAACTTGTTCATCAGCGCTTGAATGGTGTTGCCGGAAATATCCTGTGCAACAGGATTGGAGGCTACATCGCCGCCTTTCCCGCTCAGCAAACGAAGTACATCCGCTCCATGCCCGGAAGCCATGGCCTGTTGCAGTCCGGCAGCTATGTTGCCGGAAACTTCGCTGATGGCTTCCTCGTTACGCTCGTTGGGAATGGCCGGGTTGGATACAATGGTGTTTTGGGCTTGTTCCTGTACCAGGGTTAAAAGTTGTTCTAACATAAGAAGGTGTTAAGAGGTGAAGAAAACAGAAAGGTAGGTACATATAATCTGACAGCCTGTAGAATTGCTCCCCTTTCCGGCAACGGACTTCTTGGTAGCTGGGATTACTGCTGCTGGGCGAGTTTCTCAGCGTTTTCGGCAAACTGCAGGGCGTCCACCAGTTCGTCTATTTCGCCGTTGAGTACGGCATCGAGATTGTAGAGGGTGAGTCCGATGCGGTGATCGGTGACGCGTCCCTGGGGAAAATTGTAGGTGCGGATTTTAGCGGAGCGGTCGCCGGTGCTCACCAGGCTCTTGCGCTGGCGGGCGATTTCTTCTTCCTGTTTCCGTACCTGCTCCTCGTAGAGACGGGTACGCAGCATCTGCATGGCTTTTTCGCGGTTGGCCAGCTGGGTGCGCTCCGTCTGGCAAATCACCACGGTGCCGGTGGGGATGTGCGTAAGCATTACCTTGGTTTCCACCTTGTTTACGTTCTGTCCCCCGGCGCCGCCGCTCCGGGCCGTCTCCATTTTTACATCGCTGTCTCTCAGCTCAAAGTCAATTTCTTCGGCTTCGGGCATCACGGCTACGGTGGCGGCGCTGGTATGCACCCGGCCGCTGGTTTCGGTGGCCGGTACCCGTTGCACCCGGTGCACCCCGCTTTCGAACTTGAGGGTGCCGTACACATCATCGCCGGTCACTTCCAGCTGTACTTCCTTGTATCCGCCTACGGTTCCTTCGCTTTCGCTGAGCAGGGCCGTCTTCCAGCCTTTCTTTTCACAGTATTTGGTGTACATCCGCAGCAGGTCGCCGGCAAACAGGCTGGCTTCGTCGCCCCCGGTGCCGGCCCTGATTTCGAGGATGGCATTTTTTTCGTCCTGCGGGTCTTTGGGAATCAGCAACTGGCGGATGGCTTTCTCCCGTGCTTCGCGTTGTTCTTCCAGTTTTGGAAGCTCTTCTTTGGCCAACTCACGGAATTCGGCATCCGTGCCGGCCAGGGCTTCGCGGTAGAGGGCAATGTCGTCGAGGGTCTGCAGGTACAGTTTCCGGGCATTGACCACTTTCTCCAGGCTTCGGTATTCCTTGCTCAGGCGGGAAAAGGCCTGGTTGTCGCTCACAATCTCCGGGTTGGTGAGCGCCACGCCGATCTCTTCAAAGCGGGCCTGTATGGCGTCTAATCTGTCGAGCATAAAGGGAAAGCCGCCGCGGCATCCTACCTTCGCAGGAACGGCCGGCGGGCTGCAAAAGTAAATGAAAAGCGCATGGCGTACCGAAAATTCACGGCCGATCAGTTGTTCGATGGCTACCATCTCCATACGGGAAAAGTGCTCGTGACCGATGAGTCCGGCCGCGTGGAAGAAGTGGTGCCCGAAGACGAGGCAGGCGGGGAGGTGGAACGGCTGGAAGGCATCCTCACACCCGGGTTGATCAACTGTCACTGCCACCTCGAACTGAGTCACCTCAACGGCGTCATTCCCCCGCAAACCGGGCTGGTGGATTTTCTCTGTGCAGTGATCGCAGAACGGAATTTCACACCGGATGCCATACAGGCCGCCATGCAACGGGCCGGAGAGGAGTTGCTCCACAACGGCATTGTTGCGGTGGGCGACATCTGCAATACGGCCGATACGGCGGAACTCAAGCAGAACAGCCGCATCCGCTGGCACAATTTTGTGGAGGTGTTAGGTCTTTCCGAAGACGTTGCGGAAAGTAATTTTCAACGCAACCGTGCTGTTGCCGCGGAACTGGACCGCCGTCAACCGCTGGCCCATCATACAACCCTGGCGCCGCACGCTCCCTACAGCGTGGCACCCGGCCTGCTGCAGCTGATCAACGCCGCCACGGAAGGACAGGTGATCACCATTCACAACCAGGAGAGTCCCGCCGAAGATGAGCTGTTCCGCACCGGCGGGGGCGACTTTCTGCGTTTGTTCCGCCAGATTGGCTACAGCACTTCTCCGCTGGCTGTTACCGGCAGGAGCAGCATCCGTTCCTGGCTGCCCCACTTCAACCGGGGACAAACCATCCTGCTGGTGCACAATACGTATATGGCGGATGAAGATATTGTGTGGGCCAACGCCCATGCCGCGGAAAAGGGCCTGCACCTCGTTTACTGCCTCTGCCCGCTCGCCAACCGCTACATCGAAGACCGCCTGCCGCCGGTGGAGCGCCTGGTGGCCCACGGGTGCCGCCTGGTGCTGGGTACCGACAGCTATGCCAGCAACCGGCAGCTGAGCATCGCCGCCGAGCTGCAGGTACTGCTGCAACATACCACGCTGTCGCTGGAAGAGTTGCTGCGCATGGCTACCCGCAACGGCGCCCGTGCCCTCCGGTGGGACGATGCACTGGGCAGCTTTGAGCCCGGTAAGCAACCCGGGGTGGTCCTGCTGGCGCCCGATGCCGGTTCTTCCCGGAGGGTGTTGTGATGGCTGTAACGTTAATCTAATACGTTATTTACCTCTGATCTGTTGTAACAGACAGTGCCCTGTTTCGAATTGCGTAGAAATTCAGTACGTATAGTAAGATGTCCTTGTGTTCCTGGCGAAAAGCCTTGTGCGCTTTGTGGTAAAAGGATGTAACCACAAGGTGCAAGGTAAATGCACAACGTGCACAGGGTATTGTCCATTACGGACGCTGCCTTTTCCGGCATTTTATCCCAACACTTCCTGCAGCACAGGCAATGTTTTCATTTTACCGAATTCGGGCAGGTGGAGGGCGTAATACAATTCGAGGGTCTCCAGCAGGCGCCGGCGCTGCAGCTGCTGCAATGGTATTTCGGTGAGTTCGTGGGGTTGCATCACTTTCAGCAGTTCCCGTATAGATTGGGCAACGGTGCCGTCCACGTAGTTGCCATGCTGCGGGTACTGCCGGGTAAAACATCCTTCCCGCAGGTCGAGGATCACCGCGTCTTCTTCCCGCGGATCGGAGAGTTGAAATCCGGAAAACGCACAGAAATGCAGTAAGAAATACAAAGGGAAGTTGGCGGTAACAGCGGCAGGGGCCTGGTCGAGTTCCAGCAACGCGTCTTCCAGGAATGCGAAGAGGTCGGGGTTGCACTCCGGCTGGCGGATGCTCTTCTGCACCAGTTCCAGGATGAACAGCAGCACGCTGTTTTTCACCACATCCGAAAACAGGTCCCGGTACAGCACCGCCCACCGGAATTCGCGGATGCGCTGCAGTTGCCGCAGTTCGTTGTGGTACACCACCAGGTCCAGCAGCGAGCCGGGCTGGAAGAGGTTGGCCCGCGCCGGGCTTTTTTTGGTGGCCAGGCGTACACCCTGCACGAGGTACGACTGCAGGCCGAACAGTTCGGTATAAACCGATACGATGAGACTGGTTTCGCCGTATTTCACGGCGCGGAGCACCAGGCCTTTGGTTTTATGCAGGGGAGGGGTCAATCAGCTCAACTTACTTGATGAATACGATGCGGGTGGAGGCTTTTTGCTGGCCGGTTTCATCGCTTACCAGCACCAGGTACACCCCGCTGGCCACGCGGTTGCCCCGGTAGTCGCGGCCGTTCCACACCGCCTGCCCGCCCAGGGCGCGGGTCTGGTACACCAGCCGCCCGTTGAGTTCGGTGATCTTAACGATGGAGTTGGAAGCCACTCCCCGGATGGCGATGGTGCCACCGTAGCCCGGGGGTACGGGGTTGGGAAAGGCCAGCAGTGTTTCGTTCACCGTCTTGCCTTCGGTTGCGGTACCCCGGTAGCTGCAGATGCCGTTGAAGGTGGAGAAGAACACTTCGCCGGTGCCGGGGTCAATGGCAATGCGTATGATTTCATTGCTAAGCAGCGGGCTGTTTTCGGCGGTGAAACGCTGAATCACCTTGTCGCCGTCGGGGCTCAGCAGCCACACCCCGTTGCGGGTGCCCACCCATTTGCGGTTGGCGCCGTCCACGGCGATGGCTTTTACGTCTTCGTTTTCAAACAGCAAGCCTGCGAAGTTGTCCTGCTGCACCACGGGCTGAAAGGCTTCGCAGCCATTGGACGAAAAAACTTCGCCCGGGCATTGAATGATGGCGATGCCTTTGTCGGTACCCAGCCAGATGAAGCCGTCTTTGTCTTTGGCCATCGTATTCACAAAGTTGCCGGGCAGGTTGCCGTTGCCGCGGCCGGTGCGGAACCAGCGCCAGCGGTCGTCGCCGGTATTGTCGATGCTGCTGCCGTGGTTGAAGCAGACCAGGCCGTTTCCCTGCGGCACCTGGATCCATTTCTGGTTGAAGTCGTCAATCAATATGGCGCCGGTCATGTCGAAGGGTATCAGAAAGGGCACCCTGAATTTCTTCCAGCTGCCATCGGCTTTTTTCACGCCCACGTTGTTCACTGCCCCGAAGTTGGAAAACCAGAGATTGTTCTCCTGGTCGAAGGCCAGTCCGCCCACCCGGTGGTTGTTGGGGTCGCCCACGGCCACTTCCACCGGGGAGCCCTGTTTGTAGAGGGTGTAGTTGGTGGGGCTCCGGAACTCCACCAGTCCGCCGCCAAAGGAGCCGGCATACACCCGCCCGTCCCGCGGATCCACCGCTACCGTGATGATGTCAAACACCGTGTCCATCCAGGGAAGGGTGAAGCGGTTGTAGTCGGTCCAGGTATTGTTTTGAAAGGTGAAAAAGCCGGTACCGTTAAACAGGTAGTTCCAGGCTTCGTTGATGGAGCCGCCGGCCACGTAGAGGGTGTTGTTGTGAAACAGAAGGTCGCCGTCGAGCGCCCCGTACGGCGAGTTGAGGGCAATCGTCGTAAAGGAGGTTCCGTTAATGCGCACAAGTCCTTTTCCGAAGTCGGCCAGGAAGATCTCGTTGCCGCGTTGGGTGGCCTGGTAGGGAAATTCGGTAAAAGGGCTGCTCTGGATCACCCGCGTTACCGCACCGCTGGCTGCATCCACCACGGTGATGCGCCGTTCCTGCCACCCGTTGCGTTCTCCGCAGATGAGCAGGGTGTTGTCGCCGGCATTGACGTTTACCCAGTTGTAGCCGTCGTTGAGCACGAGGTCCCAGTTAACACCGTTGCGTACATACAGCGAGTTGAAATACTGCACAAATAATTTGCCGCCCACCACAAACACTTTGTTGACGGGGCCGTTCGGCAAGCCATTGGCGTTGCTCAGGAGGGTCCAGTTGCGGAAGTCTTCCAGGCTGGTGCTGCTGCGGGGGGCCGCTTTAAGGCCCTCTTCCGTGCCGGCGTAAAAGAACTGGTTATCGGCCGCGAAACCGTTCACCCGCACCTGTGCTCCGTTGTTGCCGAGGAACCAGGTGGCGCTGATTTCGTAGCGGGTAAGGTTCACCACAATCACGCCGAGGCCGGTGGAGAGATAGGCGCGGTCGGCGTCGAAAAAGATTTCGTTGATGCGCTTGTCGCCGCTGATGTTGCTGCGCCGGATGTAGGGGATGTTGATGACGTCGTTGCGGTACAGCACGTCGAGGTTGCTGTTGTTGTAGGCGATCAGGAGTTTGCCGCTGCTCTCCTGGTAGCGCATGGCCCGCACGCCGATGTCGGACAGCCCGTTCACCTTCGAGTACCGTTCCACGTTACCATCGGCGCGGTCAACCATAAACACGCCGAAGCGGGAGGCTGCGTAGATGCGGTCGGCGGACACGCTCACCCAGGTGGCGGGCCGGAACTCAAGGTGGTCGCGCCACTGCCCCACGGGTGGCAGCTGTGCCTGCACGCCGTGCAGCAGGCCACCCAGAACATATACAAAAAGCAGCAGTCGTGTCATGCCTCAAAAGTAATGGAAGCGGGCTGTTTTTACCGCCTGTTCCGTTCAAATGCTGTTTCTTTGCGCTGATTTCTTCAACAAATCCGATTCAGTTTATGTGGTACCAGTTGGGAAAATGGGTGTTGCGGAACCGGCTGCTGCTGCTGCTGGGTGTGTTAGCTGCTACCGGCGTTATGACCTGGCAGGCATCGAAAGTGCAGCTGAGTTACGAGTTTTCCAAAGCCATCCCGCTCAACCACCCCAAGTACCAGGAATACCAGGCGTTCAAGCAGCAGTTCGGCGAAGACGGCAACCTGCTGGTGCTGGGCCTGCAGACCGACAGCCTCTTTGAACTTTCCTTTTTTCAGTCCTTTGTGCGCCTGCAGCGGGAGTTGCGGAACGTTGACGGGGTGGAGGATGTGCTCAGTGTGAGCAATGCCATCGGGCTGGTGAAGGCGGCTGATTCGGAACAGCTGAAGACCGTACCGCTATTCCCCGATACCCTGCGCACACAGGCGGGGCTGGACAGCGCCCGGGCCCGCTTCGAAAATTTGCCCTTTTACAGGCACCTCTTTTACAACCCGGATACCCGGGTGTACATGATCGGGGTGCGTATCAACAAAGAGCTCCTTAACTCCAAAGAACGCAACCGCATTGTGGAGCCGGTGGTGAAGCTGGCCGAAGCCTTTGAATTGCTGCACGGCGTGGATGTGCACATGAGCGGACTACCGCTGGTGCGTACTGTGATGAGCACCCGCATTGCCGATGAGATGCAATTGTTCCTGCTGGGCTCTGTGCTGCTGTCGGCCTTTATCCTGCTGCTTTTCTTCCGCTCGTTCAGTTCCACCCTGCTGAGCATGGCGGTGGTGGTGATGGGGGTGATCTGGAGCTTGGGTACCATGGTGCTGTTCGGGTTTAAGATCACCCTGCTCAATGCCCTGATTCCGCCGCTGATTGTGGTGATTGGCATTCCCAACTGCATCTACTTTCTCAATAAGTTTCACACAGAATTCAAGAAAAGCAGCAATAAACACGAAGCCCTGGTGAACATGGTGGGACGTATGGGCATCGTGACCCTGTTCTGCAACATCGCGGCCGCCATTGGTTTTGCCGTTTTTGCGCTCACCGACAGCGCTATTCTGAAGGAGTTCGGCATTGTGGCGGGCATCAACATCATGGTGCTGTTTGTGCTGTCCTTTCTGTTCATTCCCGCCGTACTGAGCTACCTGCCGGCGCCCAAAAAGCGGCACATCCGCTACCTCGAAAATCCGCAGCTCAACCGCACGCTCATCCGCATCGAAAACTGGGTCCTGTACCATCCGAAATACATTTACACTGCCACCGCGGTGCTGGTGGTTGTTTCGCTGCTGGGCATCCTGCGCCTGAAGAGTGTGGGGTACATCGTGGATGACCTGCCAAAGAAGGACATCATTTACACCGACCTTAAATTTTTTGAAACGCATTTCTCCGGTGTGATGCCCCTGGAAGTGGTGGTGGATACCCGCCGCAAGCAGGGTGTTACCCGCCAGCTCTCCAACCTGCAGAAGATAGACGAGTTGCTGCAGTACCTCTACCAGCGCCCCGAGATGGGAAAGCCACTGGCTATAACCGAGGGACTAAAGTTTGCCCGGCAGGCCTATTACGACGGCGACAGTGCCCTGTACGGCCTGCCCACCGACTTTGACCTCGCCTTCCTGGCGCCCTACCTGCAGATGCGGCCGGGCGGTGGCGGCAACGGGGCCGGCAACTTCAGCAAACTGCTGGGCAGTTTTATGGACAGCAGCCGGCAGCAAGCCCGGATCAGCATCAACATGACGGATGTGGGGAGCGACAGTCTGCCCCGCATCCTGGCTGCCGTGCAGGCAAAGGCCGAGGAGATTTTTAATGCCGACAGCCTCGCCTATGCCCGGGAACTGGCGGCTGCAAAAACACCCCCGGGAGAGGTGGATTCTGCCCGCTTGCAACGGAAGGCCAACATCCGCCTTACCGGCACCAGCGTGACCTTCCTGGAGGGCAGCCGCTTCATCATCAACGGCCTGAAAGAGAGCATATTCTGGGCTTTTTTGCTCATTGCCCTCACCATGCTGTACCTCTTCCGCAGCGGGCGTATCCTACTTTGTTCCTTGATTCCCAACGTGGTACCGCTGCTCATCACCGCCGGCACGATGGGTTGGGTGGGGGTACCCCTCAAGCCCAGCACCGTGCTGGTGTTCAGCGTGGCCCTGGGGATCGCCATCGACGTCACCATCCGCTTCCTGGTCAATTACAAGCAGGAACTGCCCCAGTACCACAACCGGGTGGTTCCCACCGTGAAGCAAACCATCCGGCATACGGGCATCAGCATCATTTACACTTCCCTGGTGCTGGTGGCGGGCTTTATCATCTTCTGTTTTTCCAATTTCGGGGGCACCCAGGCCCTGGGCTGGCTCACCTCTCTCACCCTGTTGGTGGCCATGATTACCAACCTGGTGTTATTGCCGGTATTGCTGCTCACCACCTCCAAGTATGTTCGTAAATGAGTTGCCGCTCATCCCTTTCATGCAGCGAACCCGCTGAAAATTTGTCTTTTTCTAAACAAATTCTTAACTATTCGTTATAATTTCGTAAGGTTGCAACTCCATTGAAGACCACCTCAGGAAGTTTTTCAGAAGAATTTCTAATCAGAAAAAGTTTAAATCAAAAAAACAGGTATGAGAAAAGTTCTATCTCTTCTGTTTGCGCTGCTGGTGTGTGGAACACAGCTGATGGCGCAAAGCAGAACCGTTACCGGTAAGGTAACAGATGAGACAGGTGCCCCGGTTGTGGGAGCCTCCGTAGTGCCCAAAGGTGCAAAAACAGGTGCCACCACCAATGCCAATGGCGTTTTTTCCGTGGTGGTTCCCGCCGGGATCCGCCAGATCACCATTTCCAGCATTGGCTTTGAAACGGTGACAGCTACGGTTGGCACTTCCGATGTACTTGACGTGTCGCTTAAGGCAACGGTTAGCGAACTCACCGATGTGGTTGTAACCGGTTATACCCGGGTGAAGAAGTCGGAGTATGTGGGTGCGGCCTCCAAAATTGACAAAAAAGCCATCGAGCTCGTCCCGGTGGGGTCCTTCGACCAGATCCTCCAGGGTCGTGCACCCGGTCTGCGGGTAACGGCCGGCTCCGGTCAGCCGGGTTCCGCAGCTTCTATCCAGATTCGGGGTCCCAAGTCCATCTCCGGTGGATCCACTCCCTTGTTTATTGTGGACGGTGTGCCGGTAGAGCAATCGGTTTTCCAGAGCTACAACCCCAACGATTTTGAAACCGTGGATATCTTAAAAGATGCCAGTTCTGCGGCCCTCTACGGCAGCCGCGGTGCTTCCGGTGTAATTGTAGTTACCACCAAGCGCGGTAAGAAAGGAGCCACCAGCTTCAGCTATCGTCCGCAGATTGGTTTTACCCAGCCCGGTACCCAGCAGTTTGAAATGATGAACAGCGAAGAACTGCTGCGTTTCCAGGAGCAACTGGGCGCCAAGGTGAACAACAACCTGCCCGGCTGGTTCTTTTCCCGCCGCAATCCGGCCAATGCCAGCCTTCCGGCTACCGTGCTGGCCGGCTATGATCGCACCCTGGACAGCCTCCGGGGTATTAATACCAACTGGGTGGACATTTTCCAGCGCCAGGGCCGTTTCCAGGCGCATGACCTCAGCCTGAGCGGCGGTACCGACCGCACCCGGTTTTTTGCATCCGGCAGCTATTACGATGAGCAGGGTATTGGTGAGCGTTCCGACATGAAGCGGTACACGCTCCGGACCAACATTGACCATTCCACAGATAAATTCACCTTCCAGTTCAGCAGCACCTTTGGCTATACCAAGCGGAACTTCATTGAATCGGAAAACGCAGTAGCCCTGGCCAATCCGTTTGCGGCCGCTTACCTGGCCCTGCCGTATCACCGCCTCTTCCTCGAAGACGGACGGGTGGATGTGGGAGCCGGTAAAGTAGGCCCCAACGCTTACCAGCGGATCCGCGACATCCAGCGTTACAACGACCAGATCAAGAACACCACTTCGATGAACTTCAATTATGATTTCACCAAGAATTTCTTTGGTGGAGCCAACGTGGGTTTCGACTTCCGTGAGACGCAAAACACTACCTTCCTGCAGCCCAATACCTTCACCGCTATTGGTGGCGGTAACCCCGCAGCCGGTGGCCAGGCGTTTCCCTCCAACACCGGTTCTTATAATGACGGCCTTTCCCGTTTTCTGCAGGTATCCGGCCGCGGTTTCTTCGGATACAAAGGCGCTTTTGGTAAGGAGAAGGAACACAAGATCACCTTTACCGCCAATGCCGAGCAGATACTGCAGCGCACCAAGAGTTTCGGGTTCACCGGTTTCGGCATCAACGAGAAACTGCCCAATACACCCGCCGCCATTACACCCGGTACCGTTGACAACCGCCTGATCGCTGCTGTTAGTGGCAATAAATCCGAACGCGCTTATGTTTCTGCATTTGGCATGTTGAAATATGCCTACAGCGACCGCTATGTGCTGGACCTGACCATCCGTCGCGATGGTGCCTCCAACATCCCGGAGGTGAACCGCTTCCAGAATTTCTATGCAGCCGGTTTCCTCTGGAATACCCTCAACGAGAAATTCGCCCGCAACTGGAAAGTGCTCAGCACCCTGCGCATGCGCCTGAGCTACGGTACTTCTGCCAACGCGGAGAACTTCCCCTTCGGCGATTTTGGTTACTTCCCCCTGTATGGTGGAGGTTCCTATGCCGGCTTCCAGACCCTGGTACCCACCACACCGGGTAACCCCGTGGGCGACTGGGAATACACAGATAAGTTCAACCTCGGTATTGAATTCGGTCTCTGGAACGAGCGCCTCTACGGTGAAGTAAACGTGTACAATGAAATCACCCGCAACCTGTTTATCACCCAGAACATCCCGGCCGAAAACGGCGGCGCCTTTACGTCGGCCCAGGTGAATGCGGGTAAAATGCGCAACCGTGGTGTAGAACTCAATCTGAATTTCGATGTGATCCGGAGCCGCAACTTCACCTGGTCGGTGGGGGGTAACTTCGGATACAACGACAATGAAATCCTGAGCCTGGGCCAGGAAAGCGAATTCCCCCAGGGAACCGCTATCGTACGGGTGGGACTGCCCCTGGGTTCACACTATGTGAACCGCTGGGGTGGTGTGGATGCCGCTACCGGCGCTCCGCTGTACTATACCAAAGACGGCAAGCTCACCAATGTTTTCAGCTCCAATGACCAGGTAGCTGAGTTTGGCACCTTCTTCGCTCCGTGGACCGGCGGCTTCAATACCTCTGTTAAGTTCAAAGGATTTGACGTAGCTGCCTTTTTCAACTTCCAGGCTAAGTTCTCCCGGTTCAACAACCAGGACTTCTTCCAGTTGAACCATGCCTTTGCCATTTCCGGTTACAACCTGCGCAAGGAAATGCTGAACATGTGGGACAAACCCGGTGACGTGACCGATATCCAGAGCCCGGTATTCCAGCGCCAGTTCAGCAGCAAGGATATCCAGGATGCCTCTTACCTCCGCTTCCGGAACCTGTTGATCGGCTACACCATGCCGGCTTCCAGCCTGAGCAAGACCAACGTGATCAAAGGTCTCCGCTTCTATGTGCAGGCGCAAAACCTGTTCACCTTCACCCGCTGGACCGGTTTCGATCCCGAAGACAACAACAACATCGCCCAGTATGAATATCCGCTTCCCCGGACCTATACTTTCGGTGTTAACTTAGATTTCTAATTGTACAGAAAACGAACAAATATGAAACGACTGAACATATCATTCCTGTTGGCGGGGCTCTTCCTGGTGGCTTTACAGGCGTGCAAGAAACCGGTAGATCTTTTCCCGACCGACTTCATCAACGAGGCCAACGTGTTCCAGACCGTGAACGACCTGGACCAGGCCCTGCTGGCGGCCTATGGTTCCTGGCCCGGTGAAAATAACATGTACTTTAATGCCATTGTGGCCGACGAAACCAAGATCTCCAACGAGAACCGGGGACAGGGCCAGTTTGAATTCAAGTGGCAGTATGTGGCCGACCAGGGCGGTGCCACTACATCTCACTGGGGTCATTACATTAACATCGGCCGTATCAACAAAGCGCTGGCCGCATTTGATAAAGTAAATGCCCGTAACCCTGCCGAAGCTACCCAGAAAGAGCAGATACGCGGCCAGTTCCTGGCCCTGCGTGCCCTGGCGCATTTTGAAATGCTGCAGGTGTACAGCGGTCGCTTTGTTCCTACCGCTTTGGGCATTCCTTACACTACCACTTCCGATCTGGGTGCACGTCCGTCCCGCCCCACCATGGCAGAAACGATTGCCGGGATTGAAGCCGACCTGCTGGCAGCGTTCAACTCACCGCTTGCCAATGCGCCTGCTGCCAGTGGTACAGCCGGCGTGATCCGCATCTCCAAATCCGTGGTGGCCGGCATCCGGGCACGGGTGGCGCTTTACAAGGGCAACGACTGGACCAACGCGGCCAATTTTGCCAGCGACTGCATTACCCTCAGCGGACGTTCGCTCAACACCGGGGCTGCTTTTGCCAATATCTGGACCGATGACGACAATCCCGCCTCCAGCGAGTTGCTCTGGAAGATCCGCCGTACCGGCACCAGCGTGGGTACACTCTGGCAGGACAACAACGGGGATGTGTTCTTTGAGCCCTCCGACAAGCTGAAGGCCCTCTTCAACCGCACCACCGATACCCGGTTCAACACCTTTTTCCTTATAGATCCAACGGCACAGGACACCTGCCTTGTACGCAAGTTCTTCACCAGCGCCCGTGGACCCAAGATTGTGGACGTGAAGCTGATGCGCCTTTCCGAGATGTACCTGATCCGCGCCGAAGCCCGGGCAGAAAGCAACAACCTGAGTGGAGCAGCTGCCGATTACAACCTCGTACGCCAGAACCGCATCACCGGCTATACCAACGAGACCTTTGTTGACAAGACGGATGCAATCAATAAAATTTATAACGAGCGAGCCCGCGAACTGTGCTTTGAAGGTTTCCGTTTTTATGATCACGTTCGTCGCGGACTGCCCATTCAGCGCCCGGCCTCCGATGTGCAGAGCCTCGAATGGCAAACCCTGGCCGCCGATAATTTCCGTTTCAAATTTCCCATTCCCGGTAACTCCATCCGTGCGAATCCCAACATGGTGCAGAACCCGGGTTATTAATAACGGCTGAACGTTTTTAACTAATTAAAACATTACGTATGAAGTCCATTGCAAAAATCCTTTCGCTGGCGGTACTGGCTGCTTTCGTGGCTGCCGGCTGTAAGAAAAAGGAAGCCCTCACCCTCCCCAAAGAGGAAGCGCATTTCCTGTTCCGTACCGGGGCCAGTTACCAGGTACTGACACCCACCACCACCTACAAGCTGCCGGTGGGTATTACCACGGTTTCCGACCGGGACCGGATTATTGAGTTCAGTGTAAGCTCGCCCACCGGTGCTGTGCAGGGAACGCATTACACGCTCAACAAAACGGCCATCATCATTCCTGCCGGCAAAGCCATAGACACCATTACGGTACAGGGCGTGTTCACCGCCTACCAGGCCGGCCGCAAGGATACCCTGATCTTCACCATTCTGGAGAAGAACGGCATCAAGCCCATTGAAAGCAACCCCACTTTCCGGCTCTTCATGCGGGGGCCCTGTTTTGAGGGAGATGTTGTGCTGAATGAACTGTTAGGGGCCTACCGTAACACGAATGAACTGTTTGGTACGTCTGCCTATGGGCCATACACCACCACCATCAGCAGCGTTCGCTCCCTTACGGCCACAACCGGAGAAATTACGGTTACCAACATTTATGATTTCGGATGGAACCCCATTAAATTTATCCTCGACTGGACCGACCCGGCTAACCGGACTGTAACGCTCGAGCAGCAGGCAGGCATCGGCAATGCTGGCACCATCAACGGTGCATTTGCCGGCCAGGATATTTCCGTTCGTGCCATCCCGGGCAACAACGGCACCTTCTCTTATTGCAACCAGACCCTGGTGCTGGTGCTGCAACCCGGCGTTACCGGCCTTGGCTGGTTTACGTCCGGCGGACAGCCCCTGGTGTACCGGGTGGATATGCGCCGGTAATCCAACATGGCTTACTTATTCCAGGCAGACCTGCGGGTCTGCCTTTTTTATGGCCCTGCGCGGGCAGCAGTAAATCTTTTTTTGGGACTTTGTGCAGCAATGGTCCCAAAATTTTGTCTATGCTTAAACAGAGAATTAACAATTACTTTATATTCGCAGCCTGCTGAACGCTATGCGCCCTGCAAAGTTTTTACAGACGGGTCCTTTTTTTTTACCTGAATACTTTTATTCCGGATTCAATTTTCATTATTAAAAATCAAACGAGTATGAGAAAACTAGTCCTCATCTTCCTGTCGCTGCTGATCAGCACCGTACAGCTGTATGCGCAGGAAAAATCGGTTTCCGGCAAGGTGACCGACGAAAATGGCCAGCCACTGGCGGGAGCCTCCATTACGGTTAAAGGCACCGCGCTCGGAACCACCACCAACCAAGGTGGTGAGTTCAAGCTCAGTGTTCCGGCCAACGCCCGCACTCTGGTGATCTCCAGTGTGGGCTATGCCACCCAGGAAGTCCTGATTGGCAGTCAATCCCAATTTAATGTATCGCTCCAGACCGAGGAAGCCAGCCTGAAAGAAGTGGTGGTAACCGGTCTGGGTACCGCCACGGCCAGAAAGAAAGTGGCTATTGCGGTGGAATCCATCTCCGCCAAGGACCTTCCCCCGGTACCTGCGGGCTCCATTGACCGCGCCCTGGTAGGCCGGATCCCCGGCGCCACCATCCAGAACACCAGCGGTCAGCCGGGTCAGCAGGCAGCCATTCTCCTCCGGGGTATCAACACGCTGGGCAGCACCCAGCCCCTGATCCTGGTGGACGGTGTGCAGGTGAATGCCGGCGGTAACTTCAACGGTAGCGGTACCAATACCAGCTCCCGCCTGAGTGACCTGGACCTGAGCAACGTAGAGCGCATCGAAGTGGTGCAGGGTGCCGCTGCCGGTACGCTGTTTGGTGCCCAGGGCGCCAACGGTGTGATTCAGATCTTTACGAAGAAAGGTGCCAAGGGTGCCAAGCCCAGCATCACCTTCAACCACTCCACCAGCATTGACCGTGCGCTGCGTGGTAACCTGAAACTGGCCGAGAACCATTTCTTTGCCACCAACAGCGAAGGTTTCATTGTGGACGGAAGCGGTAACCGCATGGCCCCCAATGCTTTTGGTGTGTATCCCGATCCGGTGAGCACCTTCAATGCCTCCACCCTCAACAACAAGCCCTACAAAGAGGGACGTGTTGATAACCTGGGCAACCTGTTCCGCCAGGCCATGACCATGAATCACTCGCTGAATATTTCGGGTGGTCAGCAGGGTTTTGACTATGCCTTCAATGTAGCCCACCTGAACCAGGAAAGTGTGGTGTTTGGCCGCAACCAGCGTTCGAACCTCACCGCCAACATGGGCATTGACCTGGCCAAGGGTCTGAAGTTCCGCACGGTAACCCAGCTGGTATATGCCGATAATAACACAGGCGGTATCACCGGTCAGAACAACGTGGCCAGTGCCATCGGTGCGGCCAACCTCACCCGCCAGTACATTGACCTGCTGCAGCGGAATTCGTTCGGCAACATTGTAGCCAACCCCGGCGGTGATAACAGCGTAAACCCCTACTACACGTTCGACCAGCGTCGCTATCAAGCGCTCACCACCCGTATTGTACAAAGCGCCAACCTGAACTACAAGCCGGTGAAGTACCTGGAGATTGATTACAAATACGGTATTGATAATACCAAATACAATTTCGAAGACTTCATCAACAACCAGACAGGCCTGCTCCCCGCCAGCGGACGTGGCAGCGCCGGAATTGATCCCATTAACGGACGGATCACCCGTCTGAACGACCGGGAAACCTGGCAGAACTCACTGTTGTCGGTATTTGTAAGAACCGATTTTGAAGACGACTTCAATATCAACCTGCCCATCACCACCACTACGCAGGTGAGTTACGACTGGCGGAAAAACAATTTCTTCCGCGATCGCTCCCAGGGAACCGGCTTGCCCATCTTCCCCCCGCTGAACATGACAACGGCCCAGTCGAAAGACGCATCGGATACCCGTATTGACTTTGTCACCTACGGTTACCTGATCAACCAGCGTTTTGACTACGGTTCGCTGTTTGGTGTTTCGGGTGGTTTCCGGGCCGACTACGCCTCGACTTTTGGTGAGGCCAACACCCCCTTCTTCTTCCCCCGCGGTGATGCTTACTTTAATGTAAGCGAACTGCTGAAGTCGGACATGCTCACGAGCTGGAAAGTACGTGCCGCCTATGGTGAAGCAGGTATCCAGCCCGGCGCTTACGACCGCCAGGTGATCCTCGGCGCCGCCAATATCGGGCAATCGGGCACCCTGTTTGTTCCCTTTACCGCTGCCAACCCCGCCCTTCGCGTAGAGCGCAGCAAGGAACTGGAAGTGGGTACCGACCTCGTGATCAACCCCAACAAAAAAGCAGATGCCATTGCGTTCAAGCGCATTGCCCTCAACCTCACCTACTGGACCCGGAAAGGAGAAGACGTAATCCGCGCCATTGACGTGCCGCCTTCCTCCGGTGTGGGCGCCCTGCTTACCAACGCCATCAACCTTGAATCCGATGGCTGGCAGGCAGCGTTGAACATCAATGTGATTGAAACCAAAAATGTTACCTACGACTTTGGTGTTAACTTCGGTCGTCAGCGTACTACCATTACCCGCATCTCCAATGGTAAAGACATTGTGATTGGCGGCAGCGGCAGCGGTCAGTTTGTACTCCGCGAAGGGGTACCTGTTGGTGCCTTCTTCGGCCGCAAGCCCCTCGGTTCGCTGGACGAAGCCGACTCCAAAGGTGTAGCCATCATTCCTGAAGCCCAGCGCGGCAACTTTGAAGTGGTAAACGGAATTGTGGTAAACAAGACCACCAAGGCCGTGGCATTTACCAATGAGCAGGTATTCCTGGGTGATCCCACACCCCAGTTCACCATGACCTTCCTCAACACCCTCACGCTGATGAAGAAGCTGACGCTCTTCGTACAGCTGGATTGGTTCCAGGGAAACAAGATCTACAACCAGAGCCGCCAGTGGCTGTACCGCGATCAGCAGCATGCTGATTTCGATCAGCCTGTTACCATCAATGGCGAAACCGGCGCGTTTGTGGCTTACTACAACAGCTTGTACCTCACCAATAACAACAACGGTTACTTTGTAGAGGATGGCTCTTTCCTCCGCCTGCGGGACGTGACAGTTACCTACGATTTCAACCTTTCCAAGCTGAAATATGTTAAGAGTGCACGCCTGTTTGTGAGCGGTAGGAACCTGCTTACGTTTACCAACTATACCGGTTTGGATCCTGAAGCAGCCGCTGCATTCAACAACCCGCTCAACCGCGGTCTCGACCTGAATGTGTTCCCGAACCTGCGCAGCTACCAGGCTGGTGTAACCCTTGGCTTTTAATCATCAAAAATTCAACAGCAATGAGATCCTATAACATTTTAAAGTTTACCGCATTAGCCGGTCTGGCGTTGACCACGACCCTGACGGCTTGCAAAAAGAGTTCGCTGCAGCTGGTGAATCCCAACCAGCCGGGTGAATCGGCGCTCCAGAGCGAAGAGGGCGCCCGCCGGTTTGCACTGGGTATTTATAACAAGCCCGGACTCAACTACTGGTGGCTGGCCCTCGCCAACCACGACATCATGGGCGACAGCTATTATATTCCCTGGGGTAACTTTGCCTGGCGTTGGGTGAACCAGGTGTCTACCATCACCACCAGCACAGGTACGGTCATAACCCCTCCGCAGGGCGGCAGCCAGCAACAGGAGCTCCAGACCCGTAACGACCGGAGTTTTGGTGATGACAACGCCTTCCGCCACGAGTGGCTGGGCATGTATTTTGTCAACAACCAGGCCAATGTACTGCTCGCAAATGTGGATGCCATTACTTTTACCGGTAACGCCGATATCAAGAAAAAGGCTCTCCGGGCCTGGGCTTACTGGTGGAAAGGCTTTGCGTACAGCCGGATCGGCAGTATGTATGTGGCCGGGCTGATAAATGACCAGCCCAACCAGTTCACCAGCGACTTTGTGAGCCCTGCCCGCATGATCCAGGAAGGAAATGCCAATTTTGATAAGGCCATTGCCGAACTGACCGGTATCGCGGATAACAGCGCCGACTACCTCGCCATCATCAACGGGATCATTCCCGACTTTACCAAGGTGGGACGCGGCGGTAACATCACGCCTTCTGAGTTTATCCGCCAGATCAATACCTACAAAGCCCGGAACATCCTGATTGCCAAGAAACCGGCCGATATCACCTCTGCCGAGTGGACTTCCATTGTTACCTTGTGTAACAACGGTCTGCGCCAGAATGATAAGATCCTCACCGCCCGTTCCAACAACGAGAACGATTTTGTGAGCATCACCGGCTGGGCTCCCTGGCGGTTGCTCAACGGCTGGTTCTTTGTTTCGGAGCGCCTGGTACAGGACTTCAAAGCAGGTGATGCCCGCTTTACCCGCAACGTGGCTCCCCTCGCTTCCACCATCGTAAATGCTGCCGGACGGGGCTTCCAGTATGGAACCCGTTTCCAGCTGCGTGACATTGGTATTGGCGGCGATTGGGCCAGCAGCACCACCGGCCGCGCTGAAATTCCCATTGGCACCACCTACGAAGAAAACGAGCTGATGCTGGCAGAAGCTAAGATCCGCACCAATGATATCCCGGGCGGTGTAGGCCACATCAACAACGTGCGCACCTTCCAGAATGCCGGTCTGGCTGCCCTTCCCGGCACCCTTACCCTGGCTCAGGCTCTGGAAGAACTGCGTAGTGAGCGCCGGATCGGCCTCTTCCTGAAAGGTGTTTCCTTCTACGATGCCCGCCGCTGGGGTGTGATTGACCCGGTTAGCCAGGGTGGCGGACGCACCAAGGCCGTTGTGGTACTCACCGGTGGCGGTATCGACAGCGCCACCTTTAACTACAACTACATGCGTTACTGGGATGTGCCGCTCAACGAGCTGGATTTCAATACGCCCAGCAGCACATCGGTACCGGTTAAAACCAATTAAAAAACCGGTTCTCCCGGTAAATTTTACAGCGAGGTTGCCCCCAAAGGGCAACCTCGCTTTTTAGTGCCCTGCCCGCCGTTCATAAAAAATTGCCGTTTCCCGGGTTGTTAATGCAGCATTTTGAACCGGTTGATTCTCTTAGCAACCGTATTCATTCACAATTTTTGGTTAATTTAAAGTGAAAAGCCATTAAATTGCGATGCCCTGGTACCCGTTACGGGTTTCAGGTAGCAGCTTACCGGAACATCCCTGTAATTATTTCATTTCTAAACCAAAACAAGTATGAGAAGAGCTCTATGCATGCTGTTGTCCCTCTTGTTGCTGCAAACGCAACTCTGGGCACAAACCAAGACCATCACCGGTAAGGTGACGGACGAGAAAGAAGGAACGCCCCTCTCCGGCGTATCCGTATCCGTAAAAGGCACCCGGGTGGGTACTGTTACCGCTCCCGACGGGTCCTTCAAACTGGAAGCTCCGGCCAATGCCCGCATCCTGGTATTCTCCTCTGTAGGATTTGATGCCAAGGAAGTGGTGATTGGCAGCGCTACCAGCTTTGCCATTGAACTGTCTCCCGCCCAAAGCAACCTCGAAGAGGTGGTGGTGGTGGCTTACGGTACGGTGAAAAAAGGAGAGTACACCGGTTCTTCGGCACAGATCACGGCCAAAGACATTGAGAACCGCCCCCTCACCAACGTAACCAATGCGCTGGTAGGTTCGGCTCCGGGTATCCAGACCACCGTCTCCGGCGGTCAGCCCGGCTCCAGCCCGGCCATCCGCCTTCGTGGCTTTGGTTCCATCAACGCCTCCAGCGCCCCCCTCATCGTGGTGGACGGTGCTCCCTATGTAGGCGGCCTGGCCAACATCAACCCTGATGACGTGGAGTCTATCTCCACCCTGAAAGACGCCTCCGCCGCCGCTCTTTACGGCAGCCGCGGTGGAAACGGGGTGATTATGATCACCACCAAGCGCGGAAAGAAAAACCGCAACACCCTCCAGTTCCGGGCTTCGCAGGGCTTTACCTCCCGCGCCGTCCCCGAGTACGACGTGGTGAATGCCTTCGAATATTATCCCCTCATGTGGGAATCGTTCCGCAACGTACTCACCAATACCAATAACATCCGCCGCTCGGCTGCCGACTCCCTGGCATCGGGCCTGTTCCCTCGTTTCACCACCGGTCCCAATACCGGCAAGCAGATCTTCGGCACGCTGGCTTTTGACGATGTGTCGCAGCTTATGGGGGGGTATAATCCCTTTGCAGGCGTGGCCAACAACCAGATTGTACTGCCCGATGGTACCCTCAACCCGGCCGCTACGGCACTCAAGTACCGCGCCGACGATATGGACTGGTTCAAGGCCTTTTACCGCAATGGTAGCCGGGCCGACTACAGCCTTAACTACAGCGGCGGTAACGAGAAATCCGACTATTTCGGTTCTTTTGGTTACACCAATGAAAAAGGTTTTGTAACCCGCTCCGACCTCAGCCGTTTCACGGGTCGTTTGAACGTGAATACCAACCCGGTGAAATGGTTCAAGACCGGTACCAACCTCTCCGGTAGTGTAATTGTAAGCAATTTCCCTGCAGAGAGCGGCATTGTAAACCCCTTCTCCTTTGCACGGGGTATGGGTCCCATCTTTCCGGTATATGCCATCAACCCTACTACGGGTGAATATATACTGGACCAGTTGGGCAACCGTTTTGATTTTGGTAACATCCCCGGTGTAGGTTTCCGCCCGGTAAACCAGGGCCGTCATGCGATCTACGAAAACATGCTCAATATCGCCCGCTGGCGCCGGAACATTCTCAGTGGCCGGAGCTATGCCGATATTAACTTCACCAAAGACCTGAAGTTCACCACCAACATCATTTACGATGTGCAGGATTACCAGGAAGAAGGATTTCAGAACCGTTTTATTGGCGATGGTGCCCCCTCCGGCCGTGCAAGCCGTGAAATTACCCGTGACCAGTCCTACACTTTCAACCAATTGCTGAGCTACAACCGCCGGTTTGGCAAGCACAATGTTGGCGCACTGGCCGGACACGAGAACTACTGGTATCAGTTCAATTATTTTTATGGATTCCGGGTTGACCAGTTGTTTAACGATGGCAATACCGAATTCCCCAACTTTGCCACTATCCAGACCCTGACCTCCCAAACAGATAATCACCGGATTGAAAGCTACCTGTCAAAGGCTAACTATGATTATGATGGGAAGTATTTCCTCTCGGCCGCCCTGCGCCGCGATGGCAACTCCCGTTTCTACAAGGACGTACGTTGGGCCAACTTCTGGAGCGTAGGCGCTGCCTGGCGTGTTGATAAGGAAAACTTCTTTAAGGCGAAGTGGGTAGACCAGCTGAAGCTGCGTGGTTCTTACGGCAGCACCGGTATTGAAGCCGGCATTGGTTTCTATCCTTACCAGGGGTTATATGGCCTTGGCTTTAACAACAATACGGCTGGTGGTGTACTGCAAACAGCCCTCCCCAATTTCGGTCTAACCTGGGAATCCTCCCTGGCACTGGATTTTGGTGTGGACTTCACCCTGTTTAAGAACCGCATCAACGGTACGTTTGAATATTTCAACCGCGAGTCCCGCGACCTGATCTTCAACGTTCCTCAACCGCTGTCCAACGGTGGTGCCACCGGTGGTGTGTTCAGCGTTGCCCAGAACATCGGCAGCATGTTCAACCGGGGTGTGGAACTGCAGGTAACCGGCGAGATCATCAGCAAGCGCGACTTCTCCTGGAGCGTGATGGTGAATGCCACCCACTTCCGGAACCGCGTAACCAAGATGCCGCCTACTGTTCCCACCATCATCTCCTTCCCGCAGCAGCTGGCCGAAGGCCGCTCCCGTTATGATTACTTCCTCCGGGACTTTTATGGTGTGGATCCTGCCGACGGTGCCGCACTTTACAGGAACGTGATCACTTTCAACCCGGCCAACAGCCGCATCATAACCAAGGCTGATGGATCGGCTGATACTGTGACTACCCTGTATTCCAACGCCCGCCAGGTGTATATTGGCAAGTCGTCCATCCCCGATGTGTATGGCAGCATTCAGAATACCTTCCGGTATAAGAACCTCTCGCTGAGCTTCATGTTCACCTACCAGTTGGGTGGCTATGCCTACGACAACGGTTATGCAGGTCTGATGGGTCCCGGCAACCAATACGGTGGCGCTCTTCACAGGGATGCCCTGCTGCGTTGGCAGAAGCCCGGCGACATCACCAATGTACCCCGGATGCAGAACGACCAGGGAACCAACTTCAGCGGTTCTTCCAGCCGGTTCCTGATCAGTGCCAGCCACCTGTGGCTCAACAACATAAATCTCTCGTATGATCTGCCCAAGAACTTCCTCACCCGCATAGGCGCTGCCGGCGGACGGGTGTTCCTCAGTGGTGAAAACGTGTATTTGTTTGCCAAGCGTAAGGGCATGTTGGTGAACCAGAACTTTAATGGCACCAACAGCAATACTTATCCGCCTGCACGGGTACTCACCGCAGGTGTCAGTGTTAACTTCTAAACAAACTGAAATATGAAACGACTCTTATTTCTCTTTACTGTTAGTACGGTTGTGCTGGCTTCCTGTAGCAAAGACTACCTGGAAACCCGCCCCACCAACGCGGTATCCGACGCGGTGATCTTTACCAACACCACCGATGCCTGGAAGGCCGTGGAAGGCATGCACCGGTTCCTCTACCGCCAGATGTACGGCTCCCAGGCCCTGGGAGGGATCAGCGGCAACATGATTTTCATGGATGCGCTGGGCGAAGACCTGGTAATGACCGGCCAGTCCAACGGTTGGTTCATCAACGAATACCGCTGGATCAACCACCGCCTGGATAACAGCAACATCAACTTCTACAACTACCTGTATTTCTTCTCGTTCATTTCCAATGCCAACCAGATCCTGGCACAGATTGATGCGGCGGCCGGCCCGGCTGCCGATAAAAACGCCATCAAGGGCCAGGCATATGCCTACCGCGGTTGGGCGTATTTCATGATGATCCAGCTGTACGGCGAACGCTTTGTAAAAGGCGGCGCCAACAGCGGTCTGGGTCTGCCCATGCGTACGGAACCCACCGTGGGTGCAACCCCGCGTGTTTCGGTAGCGGAGATTTACACCCAGATCAACAAAGACCTGGATTCTGCCATCGCCCGCCTGGGAGCTACTCCGGTAACACCCCGCCGCGACAAATCGCATATCAATATCAACGTTGCCCGTGGCTTTAAAGCCCGTGTAGCGCTTGCCCAGCAGGAGTGGCCGCTTGCCGCCCAGCTGGCTGCCCAGGCCCGCCAGGGTTTTGACCTGATGACCAATGCGGAATACACAAGCGGATTCAACAACTATACCAACCGCGAGTGGATCTGGGGTATCCGCCAGCAGGAAGACCAGGGAACGTTCTTCTTCTCGTTCTTTGCTTACTTGTCGGCCAACTTCAATTCCACCAACATCCGAACCAATCCCAAGGCCATCAACCGCCTCTTGTACGACCAGATCACCAACACAGACATCCGGAAGACCCTGTGGGACCCCACCGGTACCAACACGGCCTTCCCCATCCCGCTGAACCCCAACGGATCCCGCTTCCCCTTCATGAACCGGAAGTTCCTGGTGGCCAATACGGCGCTCAGCATTGGTGATGTGCCGCTGATGCGTGCATCTGAGATGATCCTGGTTGAAGCGGAAGCACTGGCCCGCAACGGCCAGGACGGCCCTGCGCAGGATGCCCTCTTCATCCTGGCACGGCAGCGTGATCCCAATTACGTGAAGTCCACCAATACCGGCGCCGCCCTCATCAACGAGATCATGATCCAGCGCCGCGTGGAACTCTGGGGTGAAGGTTTCCGCTTCTACGACCTGAAACGGCTTAACCTGCCGCTGAACCGTACCGGCGCCAACCACAACGCCTCCCTGGCAGGTGTATTTGAAGTACCTGCAGGCGACATCCGCTGGCAGTTCCTCATTCCGCTGAATGAGATCAACAACACCAACGGCGTGGTGGTGCAGAACCCGCTCTAAGCGCTGATCTGTATGTATATATAAAAGGGCTGCGTATTCACGCAGCCCTTTTTCTTTGCGGCGGTTGCCTTGTCCTGAAAAAGGCCGGCATCAAGCAGGCTGTTACCGTAAAGGGGGGCGAACCAGGCAGCTGCCTTTCAATGGCAGGAGGTATTTTTATCTGTTGTTCTTACTGTAATTGGTTTATTTCTTCTGCGACAACCAGCCGGCCGCCACCAGGGCACCAGCCGCATCGGCCACCATATCGCCCCACTCAAAGTCGCGGCCCGTGTACAACTGCACGTATTCCATGGCAAAGCCATACAGGCTGGCCAGCAGGGCAATGACGTAAACAGTACTCCGTTGCAACGTTGGTTTCTTTATCCACAGGAAGGATCCCCATAAGTAAACAAGGACAAAGAAAAGGGCGGCGTGTACCAGTTTGTCGAACTGCGGGATCTTGATGATCCGTTCTTCCGGTATGCCCGCGGACGGCATGGCCAGGAGCAGAAATACCAAGGCCGACCACAGGAGGGCCGGCCATGGAGACTGTAATAAGGTATTGAAACGTTTCTGCATCATCCCACCAGGGCCGTGTAGGCGGCGGCGTCCATGAGTTGCTCCACATCGGCGGGATTGCTCACCGTCATCTTCACCATCCAGCCTTCGCCGTAGGGGTCGTTGTTCACCAGTTCGGGCTGGTTATTGAGCGTGGCGTTCACTTCGGTGATGGTGCCTGCTACCGGAAGGAACAGGTCGCTCACGGTTTTTACCGCTTCCACGGTGCCGAACACTTCTTCCGCGTTGAGCGACTGGCCCACGGTGTTTACATCTACGTACACGATATCACCCAGTTCACGCTGGGCAAAATCGGTGATGCCAATCACGGCTGTGGTGGCATCTTCCATGCGGATCCATTCGTGGTCTTTGGTGTAGCGGAGTTGTTCGGGAAAGTTCATGTGCGGATGATTTTGAGGAATTCTGAACGCAAATTGCTGGTTTTGGGGCAATCAGAAAAATAAAAATTTACGGTGCAGCCGCATGCGGAGGATGCGTACATCTTCTTTCGGCCGGTCGTACTGGTCGCGGGGCGAGCGGGCAATGGCATCCACCACCTCCATGCCCTTCAGCACTTCGCCAAAAACGGTGTAGTTCTGGTCGAGGTGCGGCGCTCCCCCCAGCGTTTTATACACCTCCCGCTGGTGGGCGGGTATTTTTCGCCCGCCCATGCGGCGGATCTCCGTTTCGTTGAGGCTGCTGTCGGTGAACAGCTTGCCCTGTACAATGTAGAACTGGCAGCTGCTGCTGGCCTTGTCGGGGTTGTTGTCGCGGGCCGCCGCCAGCGCGCTGCGTTTGTGAAAGAGGGAGGTATCAAACTCGGCGGGGATGCGGTAGTTCAGTCCGCCCGAGCCATAGCGTTTCCCCGCTTCCGCTTTTTTGGAATCGGGGTCGCCGGCCTGGATCATAAAACCTTCAATTACCCGGTGAAACAACACGCTGTCGTAGAATTTCTGCCGGGTGAGGCGGATTAAATTATCGCGGTGCTGCGGCGTTTTATCGCTCAGCCGCAGGAAAATAGTTCCCTTGGTTGTTACCAGCTTCACGGTGCGGCGCTGGCCCATGGCGGGGAGTATCATTAGCAATGCTGCAAAGACAACGAGGAAGAGGCGCATCAGAATCCGTTTTGCTGAAAGTAGAGAAGGATGTGGTCTTTGAGAAAGTCTTCCTGCTCCCGCAGGCCGAGGGTGGGCAGGGGTTTCAGTTGTTTGAAATGGGGCCACCCTTCCCCGTCGGTGTGATCGAATACAAAATACCCGCTCTGCGAAAGAAGGGAACACACGGCCACATGCATGAGGTCCTGCTTCTGTTCCTTGGTGTACTTGTGGCGCAGGTCGCCCAGCTCCTGGATGCCGATGAGGAAGAGCACCGTTTCCAGGTCGGGCTTTTTTCCAAAACGCTCCACGAGCTTCTGTTCCAGCTCCATCCAGCGTACAAACAAATCATGGGTTGCATCCATCCGGCAAAGATAACAGAAGCGGAATTGTAAACCTGTACCGGCCATGTTGGTTGCACGGCCCTTTTGCGGCATCCGCTTCACCGTTGTTGCTTTGGCCACATTTTTGCTTGGTCGTTGCACTCCTCCGTTCATAAATTGTTTTCGGGCGAAGCGGGTGGGGTTGTAATTTCACTCTTCAAATCATTTTCATGTTGCAGACTGCAGAAGACATTCAACGCCTCAACGAACGCATCACCCATGCCGGGGCCTTTGTAGACCGCCTGCGTACTGAGCTGGCCAAAGTGCTGGTGGGCCAGCATTATATGGTGGACCGGCTGCTGGTGGGCCTGCTGGCCAGCGGTCATATCCTGCTCGAAGGGGTGCCGGGCCTGGCCAAAACACTCACCATCAAAAGCCTGTCGAAGGCCATCAACGCCCGCTTCAGCCGCATCCAGTTCACGCCCGATATGCTGCCGGCCGATGTGGTGGGCACCATGATCTACAACCAGCAGGAGAACCGTTTCCTGGTACGCAAGGGACCCATCTTTGCTCACTTTGTACTGGCCGATGAAATCAACCGGGCTCCCGCCAAGGTACAGAGTGCCCTGCTGGAAGCCATGCAGGAGCGGCAGGTGACCATCGGCGAGCAGAGCTACGAGCTCGAGGAGCCCTTCCTGGTGCTGGCCACCCAGAACCCGCTGGAGCAGGAAGGTACCTACCCGCTGCCCGAAGCGCAGCAGGACCGTTTCATGCTCAAGGTGGTGGTGGATTATCCCCGCCGGGAGGAGGAACAGCTCATATTGCGGCAGCAAACCCAGCAGGTGGCCCTGCCCGCTGTGCAGCCGGTGGTGGCCATCCGCGAGATCATGGACGCCCGGGTGCTGGTGCGCAGCGTGTACATGGACGAAAAAATTGAACAATACATTCTCGACCTTGTAACCGCCACCCGCCGCCCGGACCAGTACGGGCTGGGGCAACTGAAACCCCTGCTAAGCTACGGTGGTTCGCCGCGGGCTTCCATCAACCTGGCCCTGGCGGCCAAGGCGATGGCCTTCCTGCAGCACAGGGGCTATGTGCTGCCCGACGATGTGCGCTCCCTTGCCGCCGACGTCCTTCGCCACCGCGTGGGACTCACCTACGAAGCTGAAGCGGAAAATATATCCGTGGAAGAAATCATACGGCAGGTGCTGGGGGCAGTGAGGGTGCCGTGATTAGGTGGACGGTGGACGGTTGACGGCAAGAAACGTCCCTCCGGAAGAAACAGGTTATCAGCAACCTGTTGCCTGTGGGTTGTTTGAGTTGCGGGGGGGATGACGGTTGATGGCTGACGGTGGACGGTTGACGGCAAGAAACGTCCCTCCGGAAGAAACAATCCGGTTATCAGCAACCTGTTGCCTGTGGGTTGTTTGAGTTGCGGGGGGGATGACGATTGATGGCTGACGATTGATGGCTGACGGTTGATGGCTGACGGTGGACGGTTGACGGCAAGAAACGTCCCTCCGGAAGAAACAATCCGGTTATCAGCAACCTGTTGCCTGTGGGTTGTTTGAGTTGCGGGGGGGATGACGATTGATGGCTGACGGAGGACGGTGGACGGCAAGAAACGTCCTTCCGGGAGAAACAATGCGGTTTTGAGTCATCTGTTGGCTGTGAGTTGATTTAGTTGACGGAGAGCGGTTGACGGTTGACGGTGGACGGCAAGAAACGTCCTTCCGGGAGAAACAATGCGGTTTTGAGTCATCTGTTGGCTGTGAGTTCCTTGCGATGACAGCGGACTGCTGAGGGTGAACAGATGACGGAAGAACCGACTGGCCGGAAGGCACAAACCGGCCATCAGTTATCCGTGCACAGTGAAACGAAAGAGCTTATACAATTTTGCTACCTATTAAACACTTATAACCATGACAAACTACAAAAATCTAGAAGTGTGGAAGCAGTCCATGTTGTTGGTGAAGGACACCTATCAATTAGTGAAATCCTATCCGCGGGAAGAACGGTATGCGCTGACGTTACAGACGAAACGGGCAGTGATTTCCATACCCTGCAATATTGCGGAAGGTGCCGGCAGGTTTCATAAAAAGGACACCCTGCAATTTCTGCACATAGCAAGGGGTTCTTTGTATGAACTGGAAACTTTGCTGAACATCGCGGTGATGGTAGAGGTCTTACCGGAAGAACAGGCAATGCCCATCATAGAAAAAATTGATACGGTGATGAAATTGCTCAATGGTTTGATTAATTATTATAAGAAGGACAAGGCAGGTTCATGAACGAAATGTTCTGTCATCTGTCCACCACAGACTGTCATCTGAAGCATGCTGACAACCCAGGACATCCTCCGCAAAGTGCGGGCGCTTGAAATCAAAAGCAAGCGGCTCACCAACCACCTGTTCACCGGCGAATACCACGCGGCGTTCAAGGGGCAGGGGATGAGCTATAAAGAGGTACGTGAATACCAGCCGGGCGATGATGTGCGGTTCATCGACTGGAACGTGAGCGCACGGTACGCTCACCCCTTTACCAAAGTGTTTGAAGAAGAGCGGGAACTCACCGTGTTTCTGCTCATCGACAACAGCGCCAGCATCCGCACCGGTACCCGCACACAACGCAAAAAAGACCTCGTGACCGAGCTGGCAGCCGTGCTGGCTTTTTCGGCCGTGAACAACCAGGACAAAGTGGGCGCCCTGATCTTCGGGAACAAAGTGGAGCGGCTGGTGGTCCCCAAAAAAGGCAAACAGCACACCCTGTTCATCGTGCGGGAACTGCTTACGCAGGAGGCGATAGCCCCCGGCACCAACTATGCCGATGCGTTCCGCCTCTTCAGCAATTCGCAGAAGCGGAAAAGCATCTGCTTCCTGGTCAGCGATTTTTTCAGCCCGGGTTTTGAAGACCCGCTCCGCGCCGCCGCCCGCCGGCACGATGTGATCGGCATCCAGGTGTACGACCCGCTCGATATGCAGCTGCCCGATGCCGGCCTGCTGCAGCTGCAGGATGCCGAAACCGGCTCCCTGCGGCTGGTGGACAGTTCCGACCCGGTGGTCCGCCAGTCCTACCAACAAGACTTCCACCGCCACAATACCTATGTGCGGGAAGTGTTTAAAAAAGCCGGCGCCGATCTCCTGCACCTCCGCACCGGGGAGGACTACGTGAAAGTGTTGCAGAAATTTTTCATCAACCGCAGCAAGTAGCATGAAACCGGCAACCTGTACCATCGTTTGGCTGCTCCTGCTCCAACTGGCAACCGCACAGCCGGTGCCCACGGTCACCACCGACCGCAGCACCATCCTTATTGGCGAGCCGGTTACGCTAACGTACACACTCAACGGCGCCGGCAGCGGTACGGTTGTCGCATGGCTCCTGCCCGATACGCTCAGCGGGTTTGAATACCTGGCTACCGATACAGGCAATCTGTTCCGCCGGATCATCACCCTTACCGCCTGGGACAGTGGCGTCTGGCAGGCCGGACCGGTTGCCCTGCGGTACCGGGCTCCCGGCGACCGCAACTGGACGGAGCGGGAGTTTCCGGCGCCCCTGATCCATGTACAGTTTGATACCACCGGCACCGGTATGATTAACTCCATCAAACCCATTGAAGAAGCGGAGGGGCCTGCCTCATTTCCATGGCATTACCTGCTGGCAGCCGGGGGGGGGCTGGCAGCATTGGCAGGGTACCTGTTTTACAGGCGACGGCGCAAGCCGGCGCTGGTATCCAGCCGGGAGAGCGGACTGTCGCCGCTCGAAGAATTTGTTCAACAGCTGGAGGAATTGCGGAAGCACGACTGGGCCGACCCCGCTGTACAGCGCAGGGGTTTGCCGGAATTGTCGGTAGCCCTGCGCCGCTACCTGCAGCGTTGTACCGGACAGCCGCTCCTGCACCAAACCACGGGCGATGTGGCCCATACCATGCAACCGCTGTTGGAACGCAACCTGCTGCTGCAACTGCTCCAGGTGCTGCGGATGACCGATGCCGTTAGTTATGCCCGCTACCTGCCCGGCGCCCGGGATTCCTGGCAATTACTCGAAAACACGGAGCAGTTGGCACGTGCCCTGCATAAAAACCATTTTTCCTGATGCTTTTCGAATGGCTGCAACATATCACCTTCGCTTACCCCTGGGTACTGCTGCTCATCACGCTGCTGCCGTTGATGGGTTGGTGGCAACACCGCAACCGCCGGAAGCACACGGCCGCCGTTACTGTGTCCACCCTGGCCATCCGGCGCAGGGTCACCAGCTGGCGGCAGAGCCTGGCGGGTGTGGTACCTTATGTGCGGCTGGCGGCCCTGACCCTGCTGATCGTGGCATTGGCAAGGCCGCAGACCCGCAACGACGAACAGCGGGCCGAAGGGGAGGGGATCGACATCCTGCTTTGCCTCGATGTGAGCGGCAGCATGCTGGCCGAAGACTTTCTGCCCAACCGCATGGAAGCCGCCAAGGAGGTGGCGTCGCGTTTTATACAGGCACGTCCAACCGACCGCATCGGGCTGGTGATTTTTGCCGGGGAACCTTTCACGCAGTGTCCGCTTACCACCGATCATGCCGTATTGCTGGCGCAGCTGTACCATGTGCGCAGCGGTATGCTGCAGGACGGTACCGCCATTGGCTCGGGACTGGCCACCAGTGTGGACCGGCTCAAAGACAGCGAAATCAGCAGCAAAGTAATCATCCTGCTTACCGATGGCGAGAACAACGGAGGTTTGATTCCGCCGGCCACAGCCCGCGACATCGCCCGGCTCTACGGCATCAAAGTGTACACCATTGGTGTGGGTACGGAGGGCTATGCGCTGATGCCCCAGCAAACCGCTACCGGCATTATCCGCAGCCGTGAAAAAGTGAATATTGACGAAGCCCTGCTTACCGATATCGCCACAGCCACCGGGGGGCGGTATTTCCGGGCACGCGACAATGCGGGACTTACTTCCATTTATGCGGAAATTGACCGGCTGGAAAAGACGCGGATGCAGATCACCACCTACGCCCGTTATGCCGAAGCGTTTGCCCCTTTTGCACTGGCCGCCTTGCTGCTCCTGCTGCTCGAAGCCTTTCTTCGTTACCGGCTCTTCCGCCGTTTTCCCTGAGCACTGTCTTTTTTCTCTCTCAATGCGATCCGTTAATTTGCAGGCATGCGGGCAGTTGTGTATAAATCCACCGGAAGCTGGTACAACGTAAAAACGGACGGGGGGCGTTTTGTGCAGGCTCGTATCAAAGGGCGTTTTAAGATGGACGGAATCACCTCCACCAACCCCCTGGCAGTAGGCGATGTGGTGGAGCTGGAGCCCGATAACGAGGCGGAGCAAACCTGGATCGTCGCCGCCATTCACGACCGCCGCAATTACATCAACCGCCAGAGTCCGCACCGGCGGCATCAACACCACATCGTGGCCGCCAACCTCGACCAGAGCATCCTCTTTGCCACGTTGCGGGAGCCCCGTACCTCACAAGGTTTTATTGACCGTTTTCTCATCGCCTCCGAGGCCTATCACATCCCCGGCGTGGTGGTGTTTAACAAAGCCGACCTGTACCGAAGCAAAGAGCTGGACCAGTACGAGGAGTGGAAGGCCATGTATGAAGCCATCGGCTACCGGGTATTCCTGGTATCAATGGAGCGACAGGAGGGGGTGGATGAACTGCGGGCCTGTCTCGCGGGCAAGATCAGCCTCATCAGTGGACATTCAGGTGTGGGAAAATCAACATTTATCAACGCAGTTCTGCCCCACCTCGACTTACGTACAGAAGAGGTAAGCGGCTGGAGCGGAAAGGGGATGCACACCACCACTTTTGCAGAGATGTTTGACCTGCCGTTCGGGGGAGCGATTATTGATACACCGGGGGTGAAGGAGTTTGGGTTGGTGGACATTTCCCGGCAGGAACTGTCGCACTATTTTCCCGAAATGCGGGAGCGGCTGCAGAACTGCCAGTTCAACAATTGCCTGCACCTGGAAGAACCGGGTTGTGCTATTAAGGAGGCGGTGATGAGCGGGCAGATTCACCCGCTGCGTTTCAGCAGTTACTGCGGGATTCTGGCAACGATCGAAGAAAAAAATTATTAGGAAGCGGCAGGGGCGGGCGCATCCGAATCTTCGGGGTGTGCCTCCTTGAGCAGATCCACGAGTTCGGCGATGGCGGCGTTTTCAAAATAATCGCTGCGTTCTTCCAATGAGGGGAAAATGCTGATGCCGTTGAAGATGTTGAAGGACAGGGTAAGCGAAGTACCCTTGTACAGGAAATCCCAATACAGCGCCTGGAAATCATCCAGCTTCCGGGTGAAGGAGATGTTCAGCTTGTCGGCCAGCAGGTCGGCCCACCGGAAAAATTTATCATAGCTGGCATTATCGTCCAGGATGGCTTCGTTATAACCGACGTGATTGCGTAATGTGGGATTCATAGCACGGGTGTTTTATGGTGATGGAACTTTTGGTTTAACTTTTGAATTTTTTCGCTTTGGGCAGCTTCTCGCCGCTCAGGATCTTTTCCGCTCCCACATTTTTACCATTGGACGGACAGCCTTCCTTCGGCTTTTTGAGTACGCTGCAACTCATAAAAAAAGACACCATCAGGAGGTAAATAGCTGCCCGGATCATAGAAATGTTATAACGTTTTTGCATAAGACATTGTTTGGGGCAGTTTCGTTGCCGGAAGCCTGCCAATATTGTGTTAAGGTTGTTCCTTAAACCAACCGGCGTACCGGATGTAGTTGTTGGCGATGCGGTCAATTTCGCCGCTGATCAGCGCTTCGCTGATGTCTTTCACCTTCCGGGCCGGCACCCCTGCGTAGATACTTCCTGCCTGCACGATGGTGCCCTCCAGTACCACGGCTCCCGCCGCAATGATGGAATTGCTGTGCACCACCGCATTGTCCATCACAATGGCGCCCATGCCAACGAGTACGTTGTCGTGCAGGGTACACCCATGAACAATGGCATTGTGCCCGATGCTCACGTAATTGCCGATGATGGTCTTTGTCTTCTGGTAGGTGGCGTGCAATACGGCGCCGTCCTGCACATTCACCTTATTGCCCATCCGGATGCTGTTGACATCTCCCCGCACCACTGCGTTAAACCAAACGCTGCACTGGTCGCCCATGATCACATCGCCAACCACGGTTGCATTAGGGGCCAGGAAGCAATCGTTGCCAAATTGGGGTGAAACGCCTTCTACGGGCAAAATCAGTGCCATACTGCTGGTTTTGGGTTCTTGTGCCGGCAGGGTTCCGGTCCACCCTACAAATATCCTTTATTTGGCCGGTGATTTAAAGCGTAATTTTACCCGATATCCCATCGTAAGAATCCTATAACAACATGACCAACCGGGAACTCTTTTTGCAGCATGTGGCCCAAACATCACCGGCACCCCTGGCGCTGGAAATCGTGGAGGCAGAAGGCTGCCGCATGCGGGATGCCGCGGGTACATCCTACCTCGACCTCATCGCCGGTATCAGCGTGTGCAACGTGGGGCACCGGCATCCGCGGGTGCTGGCTGCCATCCGGGAGCAGCTCGATAAATACCTGCACCTGTTGGTATACGGCGAATTGGTGCAGAGTCCCCAGGTGCAGTATGCCCATCTCCTCACCCAACACCTGCCGGCCACCCTCAACGCGGTCTATTTCACCAACTCCGGCGCCGAAGCCACGGAAGGGGCCATGAAGCTGGCCAAGCGGGTAACCGGCCGCACCCGCATCCTGTCGTTCCGCAACAGCTACCATGGCAGCACCCAGGGGGCGCTGAGCATCATGGGCGACGAGTACTGGCGCAACGCCTACCGGCCCCTGTTGCCCGGGGTGGACCAGGGTGTTTACAACGACCTTGCCTCCCTGGAACTGATCACGGAAGACACCGCCTGCGTGGTGGCCGAAACCATCCAGGCCGAGGTGGGTGTGCAGGCCCCGCTCCGGGAGTGGATACAGGCGCTGCGGGACCGCTGTACGCAAACCGGCACCCTGCTGGTGCTGGATGAGATCCAATGCGGTTTCGGTCGCAACGGTTCGCTGTGGGCCTTTGAACAGTTTGGAGTGGTGCCTGATATCCTGCTGCTGGGCAAAGCCCTTGGCGGCGGGATGCCACTGGGCGCTTTTGTGGCCGACCGGAAACTGATGTGGCAGCTGACCGACCGGCCGGTGTTGGGCCATATCACCACATTTGGCGGGCACCCGGTATCCTGTGCCGCCGGTAAAGCGGCGCTCGACGTGTTGCTGGAGGAACAACTCATTCCACAGGTGCATGAAAAAGAGATTCTCTTCCGCACCCTGCTGCGCCACCCGGCCATCCGGGCCATCCGTTCGCGGGGTTTGCTGATGGCCGTGGAGTTCGACAGCTTTGCCACCAATAAGCAACTGATTGATGCCTGCATCGGAAAAGGCGTGCTCACCGATTGGTTTTTGTTTGCCCCGCACTGCCTGCGCATCGCCCCGCCCTTAACCATTACCGAAGCCGAAATCCGCGAAGTCTGCGGGGTGATCCTGAACTGCCTGCAGGAGTTGTTTCCCGCATAACGGCTAAAAAATACGGCCCCGTTACAGGGCCGTGCTTTTTTATTGTTAATCCGGTTGATCAGCTATCAGAAGTCCAGTCCCAGCGACACATGCATCACGGGTGCCCGTTCAAAGAAGCCGCTCATGGGCCAGCCCGCGTCGAACCGGATGAAATAGCCCAGGAGGGTACTGCGGGCGCCAAAACCGTAACTGCCGAGGAAGGGGCCCACGCCCGGTGCCCGCACAATTACCGAGAGAGGACTGCCGGGTTCGTTGTACACCACTTCGGGGCGGCCGATCCGGTTGTAGCGGCCATTCCAGGCTGTACCCAGGTCTACAAACTGCACCAGCTGGAAGTTGCGGAGAAAGGCGTTGTTAATGGGTTTGTTAAACAGTGTGGCGAACACGGGCAACCGCAGCTCACTGTTGATCACCACCGCGTTATTGCCGTTGGCGGCATTTTGCGTAAAGCCACGGAGGTTAACGGCCAGCGATTCGTATACGTAGCTCTGGTCCAGCGCGGGCTTGTTGGAGGTGTTGAAGTAACGTTCCCTGATCACACCGTTGCGGATTACGGCATTGTCGCCCAGCATGAGCCAGCCGTCGGTACCGCCAAGGTAGTACAGCAGCTTGTTGTCGCCCCAGGAGAAGTCGCCACCGGCTCGTACAGCCCAGATGAAATTGCGGTAGATCTTGAGGTAATGCCGGGCGTCAAAGCCGGTGTTGAATGTGAGGTTGCCATCTGCCGCCCGTCCGCTGCCTTTGAAGCTGCCACCCAGCCGGTTGTACAACTCAAACCAGGCTTTGTAGCGCAAACCGTGCCAGATGTTGGTGGCTGTGTTGATGGTGTTGTCGTGCACGTACTCGGCCCGCACGTTGAGGAAGTTCTCGTTGAGCATCGGGGCGGTGAGTGAGCCGGGGATAAGGTCGTCGCTTTTTACAATAAATTCCTCCCGGCGTACCGCGGCAATGAACCGCAGGCTCTGCACTTCGTTGAAGGGATACGTAACATTTCCCTGGTAGATATTGGTGAGTTGCTTGGCGGGGAAGATGGACGTGCCACTGAACAGCCCTGTGCTGAGCGTGGACCGGTAGTAGGCTGCTCCCCAGTCAATCCGTTTGCGGAGGTTGTCGTAGCGCAGGAAGATTTCCTTGTCTTCAAATCCGTAGTTGAGGCGGAAGGCCCCGCTGATCTTGTAGTCTTCCATGAATTCCATGGTGCCCACCCGGGTCATGGCGTTGACGTTGTTGTTGTTGCCAAGCCGCACTGGTCCGCTGGCTCCGCTGTACGGCTGAAAGCGGTTGATGAGGAGTACGTTGTTGTTGAGCAGGTTGGTGGTTATGTTGTCTACAAAAAACTTGCGGGTGTACGGGAACAGCTTCATGCGGCTGATCACCTCTTCGCGCTGGGGTCCCTGCGGACTCATCAGCTTCACACCGGCTTTGCTGGTATCGGGCTTGAATTCGGTCTCAAAGAAGTCGAAAACCGGGCGGGTGGTGACGATGCTGTCGGCCAGGTCGGTCCGTTGCTGCCGGTCTTCCCCGGCAATTTTTTCGAGTCGTGAAACCCGTTTCACGTATTCGGTGGGCCGGGCGTTAACGTTGCGGCGCCGCAGCACGTTTTCATCTACTTTGAGCTTGTACAGGAATTTAAAGGCGCCCTGCCGGTTCACTTCCGTTACCTGCCCGTTGTCCCCCGCAATGCGGGTTTCCAGGATGCTGCTCTGGTAATTGGTGAGCGGGAAGGTGTACGCCTTGTCGTCGGTTACCCGGAAGGTGAAAATGGAGTCGGGTTCGGTTTTGTTCCAGGCTTTGAGGGTGGAGTCCAGTTCTTTCCACTCGGGGTTTCGTAACAGTTCATCGCCCACACGGAATACGGTGTCAATGCCTGCCGCAGCGGTGGTGAAAAATCCAGCCCAGCGGTTACCAATCCCGTTCTCATCACTGATGAAGGTAAAGTGGTTGGCGTTGTACTGCGTGGGAAAGCGGGCGTTGCCGTAGCGGATGTTGCTGAGCTGCGAAATCTGCTTGAATTCCGATTTGTTCCAGTTGTCAATCAGGAAGATGTTATACCGTTCACGGGGAAGTACGGTGTCGCCGGTGGGAGCATCCGGGCCGGGGCGGTTGCTGGAGAAGATGATACCGGTCTTGTTGGGGAAGGCCACAAAAGAAGCATCGCGGTCGTCGTACACGTCGTTGGTGATCTGTTCCAGCCGTCCGTTGTCAATTTTGCAGGTGAAGAGATCGCTTTGGCCACCTTTTACCGCACTCAGCAGCAGGGTGTTGGGGTCGAGCATGTACTGCATATCGGTCACCTGCTCAAAGGGCAGGATCATGTTGCGTACGGTTTTGGTGCGCCGGAAGGCATCGTACACGTTGAGCAGCAGCTTGCCCTCTTCCCAGGTGATCATGGCAATGCGTGTGCCCTTGGGGTCCCAGGCCAGCATGGGGTAGTTGGGGTCGGGACGCTCTTCGAGATTGCGCACGCCGCTTTTCCAGAGCACTTTCTGGTTCACGAAGTTTTCGTTGAGGATCACCCGCGACTGGCCCCGGCGGTATTCCACTACTGCGTAGTTGAAACTCTTGGGGTTGGGGTTGGCCTGGAAGCGGAAATAATCGCGTTTGCCCACTTCTTTGGGAACGGTGAGCCGGCCGCTGGGAACGTTTCGCCGCGCCCGGATGTCTTTGTAGTATTTGTCGCGGTTGTACTGCATAAACTCACGCAGCACAAACTTGAATTTTTTCTTGGCGATGGTAAGGCTGGCCCGGTTCACGTTTTTGTAGATGCGGCTGAGGTACAGCATGTACGTCACGTTTTCGCGCCGGTATTTTTCTTCGATGTAGTACCAGAACGCATGCCCGGCAAGTTTGGGCTGTTCGTGGGCAAAATGATAAAAGTTCTTGTAATTAAAGCCCAACATGGCGCTTTTCAACTCGTTATCCAGCCGGGTGCTCCAGTTCTCTGCGGCGTAGGAAATGTACCCGTCGGTCATCCACTTGGGCAGGTCCAGCAGGGCCTGGTTCTGCGCAAACTCGCCCAGGTCATCGCCAAAAAGCAGGGTTTCCACCAGTACCCGGGCAATGCCTTCCCGTACCTGGCGGCGGAGATCGTTGTGGTCGCCGTTGTAATAGACCACCATCTTGTTGTTTACCAGTTTCGTTACCCCGCCCGCATTGGGCCAGTCGAGTCCCAGCCCGATGTTGGACTGTTTGTAGTCGTTGTAGTTGTTATACACCACCACATTCACCCGCCGCTGGATGCTGAATTCGATGAAGTCTTCCAATTGCGGAAGTTCCTGTTCCGCCACCTGGGTGACGAACTTCGCCAATTCGAGCCCGTTTTGTGTGTAATGAACGTTGAAATTGGGGCTTTGGTAATAATTCCAGTTGAATTTGGTGTGTTGTACCCGGTTTTTCCCGAATTCTACCATGTTCACCTGTGCCACTGCTGTATGGGCCAGCAAAAGACCCCCGATCAGACCTGCTGCCACCCGGGAAAAATGCATCGTTTGAATTCGCATAATTTCGTATTGAAAAAAGACGTTCTCGCAAGAGTGATCATACACGCCCGATGGCGGAAGGGATTTCTACAGTGGGCAGGAAGATGTATTTTCACCGCTCTGTGTTGCTCCTTTTCTCCGCGTCCCCGTGTTGAAAAGCGTCCTGAGACAACCTCACGATTTAAAAGTACAAAATTCGGTCCATGTACACTGTTAAAGCTTTTACATTCAGCCCCGTGCAGGAGAACACCTATGTGCTGTACAACGACGCGGGCACGGCGGTGCTGATTGATCCGGGATGTTATTTTGAGACGGAGCGCGAACAACTGGCAACGTTTCTTCAACAAAACGGCCTTACACCCCGCCTGCTGCTCAATACCCATTGCCACCTCGATCATGTGTTTGGCAACAAATGGGTGGCCGAAACCTATGGACTTACCCTGCACCTCCATCCCCTCGAAGAAGAGGTGCTGGCATGGGCGCCTGCCAGCGGACTGATGTGGAACCTGCCGTTTGATAATTATACCGGGCCGTTCCGGTACCTGGCAGACGGGCAGATGCTGGGCGTTGGGGATGATGCACTGGAAGTGATCCTGGCACCGGGCCATTCGCCGGGCCACGTATGTTTTTATAGCCCGGCCGGGGGCTTTGTGGTGGGGGGTGATGTGTTGTTCCGGGAAAGCATCGGCCGCACCGACCTGCCCGGGGGCGATTACAACACCCTGCTGCAGAGCATCCGCACCCGCCTGTTCACCCTCCCCGGCGAAACCATCGTGTACAGTGGTCACGGACCTGCCACCACCATTGCCCATGAGCAGCAGCACAACCCGTTTCTGCGTTGATTACTTGAAATAGCGGCCCACCATGGGCAGGAGTGCCAGCTCTTTGCGTTCCACCCGGGCTACCAGCAACAGGAAAGCGCCTCCCAGCAGCAGGCCCAGCAGGTGCCTGAACCAGTGCGGCTCGTACAGCCAGCCGCCCAGCTGGTGCACCCCGAACAAGAGCACACTTACAACCACATAGGCCGTTAGCTTGCGCCAGGCATAGGGCACGGGATAGTAGCGTTGTCCCAGGCGGTACGAAATCACCATCATGAATCCGTAGCACACAAAGGTGGCAATGGCGCAGGCCAGGTAGCCCAGCACGGGAATCAACAGGAAGTTGATGAGCATCGTGAGGGCCGCACCGCCCAGCGTGATCCAGGCGCCGGTGAGGTTGCGGTTGGTGAGTTTGTACCAAACCGACAGGTTATAGTATACACCCAGGAAGAGTTTGGCCAGCAACAGGATGGGTACCACGTGCAGGCCGGTCCAGTATTCGGGGTGGGTACGTCCCATGAAATATTTCCAGATATCGAGAAAGAGTACTACGCCCAGGAAGCAGCAGCAGCAGGCAATAACAAAGAATTTCATCACCCGGGCATAAAGGCGGGGGGCCTGTTCCTGCGTGGATTGTTTGAAGAAAAAGGGTTCCGCCCCCAGCCGGAAAGCCTGGATAAAAAGCACGATTAGCACGGCGAGTTTGTAGTTGGCGCCGTAGATGCCGCTTTGCGAGTAGGCCTCTTCGGAGGTGCCGGGATAGAGTTTCAGGATCATGAACCGGTCAATCATCTCATTCACCATACCACCAAACCCCACGATGATGAGGGGCCAGCTGTACAGCATCAGCTCTTTCCAGAACGGGCGGTTGATGCGGAAGCGGAAGGCCCGCCACTCACCGGCCAGCAACAGCAGGGTAAGGGCGCTGGCGGCCAGGTTGGCGAGAATCACGTAGCCCAGCCCGATGTTGGCGTTGTACCAGCCGTAAAAGAGGGAGCCGGGATCCGCGTTTTTGCATACAACGAGAAAGAACAGAATCAACCCGATATTGACCAGGATGTTGAGGATCTTGATGAAGGCGAACTTACGGGGACGGCCCGAAAACCGCAGTTTGGAGAAAGGCAGCACCGCCAGTGTGTCGAGGGCTACGATGGCGATTACCCAGTGCACGTATTCGGGGTGGCCGGGTAATTCGAGAAAGGCGGCCAGCTGCGGACTCAGCGCCCATAGAACCGCTGTGAGCAGGGTGGTGGTGAGGAGCAGGGAACTAAGCCCTGTATTGTACACGTCCGCTTCGGATTGTTTGGACGAAAAACGGAAATAAGCCGTTTCCATTCCGTAGGTGTAGATGATGTTGAGAAAGGCGGCAATGGCGAAGAGGGTGGTGATTTTTCCGTAATCGGCCGAGGCGAAGATGGTGGCCAGCAGTGGGGTGAGCAGGTAGTTGAGAAAGCGCCCGAATATGCTGGAGGCACCATACCAGAAAGTCTGACCCGCTAATTGTTTGATGCTGCTCAAGAAGTTGTTTTCGTGAAAATCAAAAATAACGTGTTGTGCTATTGAAAAAAATCTATTCCGCTCTGTATTTTCCTCTGTGGCTAACTTTGCGCACTCTGTGGTAAAAAAGACAAAACCACAGAGTCCCCGGAGTTTTACAGAGAGTTGCACAGCATACTACAATTGAAAATCAACTTCATTCAATAGCACAACTCGTTCAAAAATAAACAAACAATGCCGTGCGGGGCAACCGCAGGGTTTTATTTTTTATCTTTACAGACTAAAACAGCAGCGTATGAAAGCGATTACCTGGTTCATCGGATTAAGTCTTCTCTTGCCCCAACTGGTGCAGGCGCAGTTTTTTGGTGAGATGGACTGGCAGAAAAAGAAATACCCTTCGGTGATCACCGAAGTGAACCAACCGGTCGCCATCACCACGGCCGCCATTCAGAATAAATTTACCCAGATGGGGCTCAAGGGCCGTTCCGAAAAAGGGGCCCTGGTGTACAAGGGTATTCAGATTGCGGAGATCGGCGCCGAGACCTACGATGTGGTGGTGAAGGTGGACAAAAAAGGCAAAAAGAGCAATGAGACCAGCGTGGTGCATTTTGCCGTTTCCCGTGGTAACGAAAATTACATTACCGGCACCGATGATCCGGAACTGGTGAACCGCATCAAAGCCTATACAGGAAATTTCCAACCCTGGGCCAGTGAGCAATCGCTGCTTGTAGACATCCAGAAACAGGAAGATGCGGTGAAGTCGGCCGAAAAGAAATTAAAAGACCTGGAAGACGAGGCCAGCAGCCTGCAACGCCGGAAGCAGAAACTCGAGGACGATATTAAGGAGAACGGTAAAAACATCGAAAAGCAGCGCGCCGAAATTGAAAACCAGCGCAAGGCCCTGGATGTGTTGCGATCCAAAAAGACAAGGATGTAAGCTGCCGGTTGTTTCAGTTACCGGAGCGATCTACTTTACGGCGTGCCTGTTTTTGCAGGGACGCCTTTTTTTTGCTTTCGAGACGTCGTTGGCGGACGGCTTTGGAAGGGCGGGTGGCGATACGCGCTTTCTTGGGTGTGAGGGCGGCCGTCACCAGCTCGTTCAGTTTCTCCACCACCCCGGCTTTGTTGGCCAGCTGGCTGCGGTGTACCTGGCACTTTACGGACAGGACACCTTCTTTGTTGATCCGGTTCTGCAGCAGTTGCAGTAAACGTTCTTTTTCTTCGGGCGTCACCAGCCGGGAGGCCGCGATGTTCCACGAACCCTGCACCATTGTCTCCACCTTGTTGACGTTCTGCCCGCCGGCTCCACCACTGCGGGCCGTTTGAAATTCAATTTCGCTGCTGATATCTTTTTGCATCTTGCACCGCCCGGCATTGTATTTTCGGGCTTTAAAAATACGAATCGTCATACAACAACTATGCGGGCAGTCATTCAACGGGTCGCCTTTGCTTCGGTTAAGGTGGATGAACAGGTTACCGGCGCCATTGAAAATGGCTTGCTGGTGTTGCTGGGGGTGGAAGAGGCCGACAACGCCACCGACATCCCCTGGCTCAGCGCTAAGATTGTACAGCTGCGTATCTTCGATGATGCAGCGGGGGTGATGAACCGGTCGGTGAAGGAAGCCGGCGGCGGTATCCTGCTGGTGAGCCAGTTTACCCTGCATGCATCCACCAAAAAGGGCAACCGGCCCTCCTACAACCGGGCCGCCCGCCCCGAAACAGCCCGGGCCATGTACGATGCCCTGCTGCGGCAACTGGAAGCCGACCTGGGCCAACCCGTGGCAGCGGGGGTCTTTGGCGCCCACATGCAGGTGGAGCTGCTCAACGACGGCCCGGTCACCATTCTGATAGACACCCGCAACCGCGAATAACCCAATCATTAGAAACAGCACTGTATGCAGCAAGATCTCACCCTCCGGCAAGCACAGGAATCAGTTGATGCCTGGATCCGCACCACCGGTGTGCGCTATTTTAACGAGCTCACCAACCTGGGGATCCTGGTGGAGGAGGTGGGCGAACTCGCCCGCCTGCTCGTGCGTACCCACGGCGAGCAGTCGTTCAAGGAAAGCGACAAAGGCCGGGAACTGGGCGATGAAATGGCCGATGTGCTGTGGGTGCTGCTCTGCCTCGCCAACCAGACAGGCGTGGATCTTACAACAGCGCTGCAGAAGAATTTTGACAAGAAAAGCACCCGGGATGCCACCCGCCACCAGCGCAACGATAAGCTGCACTAAATGGCGTTTTCCGCCCGCTTTGGCGGCCAAAGTGTATCTTTGCGCACCTTTTAACAAGCATCCATGGCTAACGACAAACATTTCGCCAACATCATTTCCCACGCCAAAGAATACGGCTTTATATTCCAGTCTTCTGAAATTTATGACGGCCTGAGTGCGGTGTACGACTACGGCCAGTACGGGGCCCAGCTCAAAAAGAATATCCGCGATTTCTGGTGGAAGAGCATGACCCAGCTCCATGAAAACATTGTGGGCATTGACGCCGCCATCTTCATGCATCCCACCACCTGGAAGGCCAGCGGACACGTGGACAATTTCAGCGACCCGATGATCGACAACCGCGACAGCAAGAAACGCTACCGCGTGGATCACCTCATCGAAGCCCACGCGGAAACCCTTAGTGAAGCAGCGGCAGCAGCACTGGTGACAAAAATGGAACAGTTATTGGCGGCGGATGACTATGCCGGTATCAAGTCGCTCATTGAAGAAAACCGGATTACCTGCAGCGTGAGCGGTAGCTGTAACTGGACCGATGTGCGGCAGTTCAACCTCATGTTCCAGACCGAGTTCGGCGCCGTGGCGGCCGACAACCCGGAGGATAATATTGTGTACCTGCGCCCCGAAACGGCCCAGGGTATTTTTGTAAACTTTCTCAACGTGCAGAAGACCGGCCGGATGAAGATTCCTTTCGGCATCGCCCAAACCGGCAAAGCCTTCCGCAACGAGATCGTGGCCCGGCAGTTTATCTTCCGCATGCGGGAGTTTGAACAGATGGAGATGCAGTTCTTTGTACGTCCCGGCACGGAGCTGGAATGGTACGCCTTCTGGAAAGAAGAGCGCATGAAATGGCACCAGGCTCTGGGTATTCCGGCCGGTAAACTGCGCTACCACGATCACATCAAACTGGCGCACTATGCCAACGCGGCGCTGGACATTGAGTTTGAGTTTCCCTTTGGCTGGAAGGAACTGGAAGGCATCCACTCCCGTACCGATTATGATCTGCGGCGCCACCAGGAGTTCAGCAAAAAGAAAATGCAGTATTTCGATAACGACCTGAACGCGGAAGGGAAGCCCTTCGGTAATTACATCCCGTACGTGGTGGAAACATCGGTGGGGCTCGATCGCCTCGTGCTCACCATTCTGAGCCTGGCCTACCGCGAAGAGGAAGTGCCCACGGCGGATGAGGGAAAGACGGATCTGCGCTCCTACCTCAGTATCCCCGCTCACATTGCCCCGGTGAAACTGGCGGTGTTGCCGCTGGTGAAGAAGGAGGGGTTGCCCGAAATAGCCCGGGAACTGGTGCAGGATTGCCGCCGGCAGTTCGTTTGCCAGTACGATGAAAAGGACAGCATCGGAAAGCGCTACCGGCGCCAGGATTCGATTGGCACCCCGTTCTGTGTAACGGTTGACCATCAAACGAAGGACGACCAGATGGTTACCGTCCGCCACCGCGATACCCTTCAGCAGGAGCGGATTCCCCTGCAGGACGTCAAAGCTTTTGTGGCAAAATATATTGAATAATTCAACAGATAGAAGTTATTTTTGCATCGGAATTACATACCCCTTACAGCGGGTTCTTTTACAGGAGAATCGCTAAAACCTGAACGTTGATTATGAAGCTTACGAATCTGCACCTCGAAATTCACTTTCTTCTTTTCCTGGGTTTGCTGATTGCGGGCGTTGTTGCCGGCTACCTGCTGGGCCGTATGTCCGTTTCCCGCCTGCAACGCCGGGTGCTGGAAGTGGAGGATGAAATGCTGCTGGCCAACAAAGAAGTATTGCGGTATGTTGAGCAGAACAAACAGCTCACAGAAGCGCTCGAAAAAGCCAATATTCCCCTTCCTAAGCTGGAGTCCGATGAGGAGAAAGCCCGTAAGTATCCATTGGGTAAAATCGGGTAATCCCGCCACTTTTTATTTGGGAGGTCTTTCTTACTGTTTTTTAGACATCGTGGCACGAATCGGCAGATCTGCACGTAAAAGGGGCCGCTATTCAGGTACTCCGGGGAGATCCACCTTCTTTTCAACGCTGTGTTGGATCGTGGCCATTGAGGTCGTTTTTCCCGGAAATACTGCATTATAATTTCATCACTTTCTGCACAAAGCGTTCCGTTCCGGAAGTATTCCGAATCTCCACAATGTACATCCCCGGTGCCCAGCTATTGGCAGGGAGGCTGCTGTTTCTGTAAGAACGCCGGTCTTCCATTACACATTGGCCATTGCTGTTCAGCACGCGTATGTACATGTCCTGTACGCGGGCTGAGCTGCCGGCCACGATCTGCAGCTGGTTGGCGCCATCGATAAACACATTGCGGATGAAGTTGGCCGTACGAACCGGGTCCCGCACCGATGTGGGCTCCTGGTTAAGATTGAAGTTTACGGCATGGATCCAGAACTCGGAGAAGGAGCGCACTTTGAACTCGGCATAGTAGCCGTTGTTAAACGGCATCACCGCCACTTTGCCGGAATCCAGGAATTCATACGTGCCACCTGTACCATCGTTGAGTATTCCGTTTTCAAAGGCTTCCGGTCCGCTGTATTTGGTTACAGCAGCCAGGAAGGCGTCCCTGAATTTGAGGCAGCTGCCACAGTTGGTGGCATCCAGCAGGGCCGCCGCATCGGCTTCCGTAAAGTAGAAACGCACGAGTACGCTGTCGGTCAGCGGCTGGCTGCTGCGGATCACCAGGTTGCGGTTGAGGTAATACTGGTTGTTGAGGAAACGTGTGGGACCACTGTGCAGGTAGGCGTCCACCGTGGTGGTGCCCAGGTTCTGCCCCAGCGGGTTGATGGAGGCCACCAGTTGTCCCCCGCTGCGGAAGTGTACAAAGCCTGTTCCGTTAACCGGCTGGGAAAGTCCGGTTGCATCGGACCCGCTGTAAATGGTTTCTTTTTCGAAGATGTGAATGTCGTCAATGCCAATGCCCTCCCGCTGGTTGGCGCCGTCGGTTGAAAGCAGGAACCGGAAACGGACCGACGGGGCGTTGGTGGGTATTTCCACGCTGGAAACATGCCAGCGTTGCTTACTGGTACGCCAGGTGAGGTTGGCATTGTCGAACCAGTTGGTGCCGCCGTTCTGCGTGCCAAGCCGCTGCCAGCTGGCTCCGTTGTTGGTGCTGTATTCCACCGTGTGCACATCAATGTTGTCTTCCTGCCGCGAAATATGGCTGAAACTGAGCACCGGTGTGGTGAAGCCGCTGAGGTTGTAGCAGGGGGAATAGAGGTACGACTCTTCGTTGGGCTTGTAACCGCCCGACAGGCTGGTGAACCAGGCGTTGGCGCCGTTGGCGGCACGGGTGAGGGTGATTCTGCCGAGCGGGTTAGTAGCTCCCCAGCGCCAGCTGGCGTAGGATTGCGTGGTGAAGAAGTACCCGTCTGAAGTTTCAAATCCTTCGAGATAGGGGAAGCTGCTGATGAGTGGGCTGTTGTACACCGTATACCCCACGATGCTGTCGTTTACCGGGTAGGAGTCGCCGGGTTGCGCCACCCAGGCATCCAGCCGGTAGGCACCGGGAGCCGTGAGGTCGGCTCCTGCAGGGAAGCTGTAATCAACAGTGCCTCCGGCAGCAATGGCCGGAACAAACCCTTCCACCGGGGTGCCGTTGTTGAGCCGGTAATATACGGGTACCTGCGTAAGGGCGGTGCCCGAAGTATTGCGAAGACGCAGGGTTACCGGTGCAGGTCCCGACTGGCAGAGCAGCGTGTCGGGAGATACGATCCGCACCAGCTCCACATCGTTGCTGGCCACGCTGATCCGAAGGTCATCGAAGCTGAAGCCGTCTTCAATATCAATCATATTGGGGTGGTAAGCGTCGTTATTGGCGGAGGTGCGGCCGGTCTGGTCGAACCGCACCTGGAAGCTGGCGGTAAGAGGCTGGCCGGCAGCAGCCAGCACTTCGTTGATGTTAACCCAGGCGCGCCGTGTGGTACCCGGGCTGCCCTGGTTGGTCTGCAGGTCGTATACCGGCAACCAGGGATGGGCGTCGCTGCCCCGCATCCACACAAAGGCGGGTGGTTGTTTCAGTTGCCCGTGGTTGCGGAACCAGAAGTCGAACCGAAGACCCGCTGTGGCCGATTCGTTGGCCAGGTTAAAGGTGCCGGTCAGCTGGTTGGTATTGCTCACCCCGGTGAACTGGGAGGCATCGAGGGTTACCGAACGGTTGCCGGATAGGGCCATGCCCTGGTTCATGTAAGTACGGAGGCGGCCGTTCGGTTGGCTGGGGTTGAAGTCGAAGCGTTCGGCCTGCTGCAGCGCAAAACGGCTGCGCCGGTATTCGTCTTTGCCCGTAGCCTCAAAGGTTTCTGTATGTGGCAGGGTCAGCGGCAGGTTGTCGGCCTGGCGAACAACAAAAGTCTGCTCATCGTTCTCGGTGCGCAGGTCGCCGGCCTGTTTCACCCAAACGCGCAGGGTGTATTCGCCCGCCGCCAACAGGTTGGCTGTGGCGGCGAAGCTGTAGTCGAGGGTGCTGCCGGCGGAAATGGATTGTGTTACCACTTCGCTCACGATGGTTCCGTTGTTCACCTGGTAGGAAACAGTGTACGATCCCGGTGTGGCAGCATTGTCGAGGTTTCGGATGCGTACGGTTACGGGGTGGTTGGCCCCCAGTTCGGTGCTGGTGAAACGGCGCCCGTTGCCGGGTGAAAGCAGGGTATCAATTTTCAGGTCGTTGTCAAAAAAAGCGTCATTGCAGGCGCTTGCGAGCACCGGCACCACGCTGCGGGCCGTACCCCGTTTGCCAGGGGCGCCTGCAATCCGCGGTCGTACGGCAAACCAGTAGCGGGCATTGCGGTCGAGTCCGCTCACCCGGTGGGTGAGTCCGGTGGTGGTGGCTATGATGCTCAGTGTGCCGTTGATGAGCTGAAACACTTCGTAATCGGTGGCGCTGGGCACAGCTGTCCAGCTGAGATCCGCATACCCTTCGCAGGGAACCGTGGCCGTGAGTGTGTTGGCGCCGATGATGGAAAAATGGCCGGGTGTGGTGCCGGAGGGGCCGCCCCCGTTGCGGGTCACCCGCACTTTGGCCTGGCTGGCCACCACGTCGGGCACCGACCAGTAGTACCGGAACTGGTTGCCGGCGATGTTATCGGCAATCAGGTTCCAGGTGGCGCCGTTGTCGAGTGAATATTCAAGGGTAAAGGGTTGCGCACTATTATCGGTGGCCTCCCAGGCGATGGTTTCCAATCGCGACGGCGCGGTGGAGATGGGGGTGAATCGCTCGCCGCCATAGGGATGCAGAACGGTGAGTCCTTCCGAAACAAACTCCCAGGTAAGGTAGAACTGCTGCGGACCGTTGGCAATGGCAAAGCCGTCTACCTGGATTTCAAGGCTGCCTCCCGGGTTGTCAAGGGTCACCTGTTCAATATTGTTGCGCCGGTCCACTCCGCGTACAGCGGCTGCGGTTACCTGTGCCGGGTTCAGGATCCAGGGCTGGTAGGTGGTAGCGCCATCAACCAGCTGCAGGTCGAGGTCGTGTTGAAGGGCCTGCGGTGCGTTGGGTGCCCCGGCGGGATCGGTCCAGTACAGCATCACTTTTATCTGCCGGGTGTTCGCCGGTATGGTGAGGATATGTGTAAAGCGCTGCCCCTGGTTGATGGTGGCGGCCAGGAACCGGTTCTGCTCCAGCAGCGTCACAGCCCGCTGGGGATGGATGAGGCCGAAGCCATGGATGTAGTCGGGGCCTGGTGTGCCACGGTCCCAGGCGCTGTTGCAGAGGATCGTTTTGAGCAGGGCAGCCGGGGGATTGTTACCAGCATGGAGTTGTTTGTACCGTTCGGTGAGCAGGGCCCAGATGCCGGTGACGAAGGGAGCGGCGGCGCTGGTGCCTGCGTTATTGGTATAGCCGTTGTTGAGGGCGGTGCCGGCTACGCCGAAGCCGGAAGCCAGGATTTCGGGTTTGAGGCGGCCATCGGCAACGGGTCCGCGGCTCGATGATGCATCAATGTTGCCGTTGACAATGTCGAAATTTCCGACGGTGAGTACGTTTTTAGCGGTTTGGTAGCCGCTTTTGATGGTGCCGTAGGAAAGGGGGTACGATTGGCAGGTAAGCAGACCATCGTTGCCGGCGGCAAAGACATGGCCAACCAGGGGAAGGCTGTGCAGCTGCTCATCGATGTATACGCTCAGTTCGTTGTAATCGCCGTTGCCCGGGCATTCGGGGATGCCGCTGAAATAGGAGTTGTTGGTAACGGTGAGACCGTAATCGGCGGTGTAGATGGAAGTCTTAGAAATGACATAGTCGAAATAATCAGCAATGGCCAGGCTGGCCGGGGCCGTGCCGGTCCACCGTTCTTCGATGATGCCGTCGCCGGTGACTACCGAGGTCACATGGGTGCCGTGGGTGGAGCCACTGACGAGGGCCGGGCTGTGGTTGATCACCCGGAAGGTATTGTCGAGGTGCGAGGTGGGGTCGGCGTTATCGCCCACGCCAACGGTAATCCCTTCTCCGCTGAGACTGCGGCCGGCCACCTGGTTGCTGGTGAGACCGGTGAGGCCGAACACCCCGCGTTCACGGAACATCAGGGGTTGCGGGCCCAACCCGCTGCGGTTGATGTAACGCACAAAGGGGAGGGCAGCGAGTCTCTCGAGGGATCCGGCCGGCACCGTGCCGATCAGGAGTCCCTGGTTTTGAAATTGCAGGCTGGAGAGGGTAAATCCCAGCTCCTGCAGGCGGGTACGGGCGGCCGGGCTCCAGGTGCCCGGGTGGAGCAGGAGATGAACCGACACCGGGGCATGGATGGGCTTGCCGTTTTTTTCCGCCTGCAGCTCGCTGCTCATCTTGAGGATCGGGGGTACCGCGCCGAGGTGACGCAGGCCGGCGTCGCGGAGTACAAAGGCCGGGGGGGTGCCGCTAAAACGAACGAGGTAGGTGGCATCGGTCAGCACCTGCAGCACTTCCAGTCCGCCGGCCCTCAACCGCTGGAGGCTGTTGCTGGCAGGTAACAGGTCGAACGCGGCAATGGCATAGGTATAACCGTTCCATTGTTCTTTTTCCAATTGACGGAGCTCCAGGTTTCCGGTAATGGCGTACGAGCCGTTCTTGAACGGCACGGTACGCGGGGTTGGTTGTGCCCCCGCGTTGCCTAAAAGAAAAAGGACGGCCGTCGCCAGTAGAAGGAGTCGTTTCATGCGGGTAAGTGCTGGTGAATGCAAATGGGATGGTTGCAGGAAGGGACAGGTTACCTTCATGGGTTTGGGTTTTACGGGATCTTGGATGCACCAAAAATAGCCATTATTGGGTGAAAATGAAATCCTGTGGAACCTTTTCGCCGGGAAACGGGTTAGTGGAATGACTATCTTTGCGGCCCGTGAACCTGGAATGGTTGCAACAGCAGTTTGTGAACGATCCCCGCCTGTTTCAGCTGGCGGACCGGCTCTCTTTTTCCCAAAAGCAGCGCATCTGGCTGCAACGGCTGCACGGCAGCGCCTCGCAGTTTGTTGCTGCGGCATTGTTTAACCACCCCACACAGGAGCAGACCAACCACCTGTTCATCCTCAACGACGCGGAGGAGGCGGCTTATTTCCACAACAGCCTGGAGAGCATCACCCGCGAACTCAATCTCTTTTATTTCCCCTCTTCGTTCAAACATCCCAAGAACTTCCGGCTGCTCAATGCCAGCCATGTGATGCTGCGCACCGAGGCGCTCACCCGGTTTTCCATGCCCACCGGGCAGCGGGTGGGAGCGTTGGTCACGTATGCCGATGCGCTGTTTGAGAAAGTGGTGCTGCCCGACAAACTGCAGGGCAATATGCTGCTCATCAAATCGAACGATACGCTGGATGTAACGGGCATGATGAGCTTCCTGGTGGACCTGGGTTTTGAGCGCACCGATTTTGTGTACCAGCCCGGCCAGTTTGCGCTGCGGGGCGGCATTCTCGACATTTATTCGTTTGGCAACGAAAAGCCGTACCGCATCGAGTTGTTTGGCAACGATGTGGACAGCATCCGCATCTTCGATCCCGAAACCCAGCTCAGTGAACGGCGGCTGGCGCAGGTGAGCATTATCCCCAACGTGGAAACGCAGTTCACCACCGGTGAAAAAGTTTCGCTCTTCGACTTCCTGCCCGAAAACACCGTGGTATGGGTGAAAGATTTTGATGTGATCCGCGAACGGCTGCTTACCATGGAGGAAGACCTGGAACAGTTCCTGAAACTGGCGGTTCCGCCAACGGGAGGCCGTTACGAAGAGGAGGACCGGCTGGAGAAAGCCGATCTGAGCGCATCCGATTTCATCACGGCGGCGCAGGTGGAAGAGCAGTTGCAGCGTTACCACCTGCTGGAGTTTGGCTATGCCCGCAACTTCAACGGGGAGGAAGGTGCCCGGTCCGACATGACCTTTCACACACGCCAGCAGCCGGCCTTCAACCGGCAGTTTGAACTGCTCATCAAGGACCTGCAGGGCTGGATCGCCAAAGGGTTTGGAGTGTTCATCTTTGCCGAGAATCCCCGGCAGCTGGAGCGCCTGCACAGCATCTTCGAAGATCTGAAAGCATCCATCCCCTTCACGCCGGTCAATCTCGCCATTCACGAAGGCTTTATTGAGGAGGATCTGAAGCTGGTATGTTACACCGATCATGAAATCTTTCAGCGCTATCACAAGTATAAAGTCAAGCAGGCTTACAACAAAAGCAAGGCGCTCACCATTCGGGCGCTCAAGGAACTGCAGCCCGGTGATTATGTTACACACATTGATCACGGCGTGGGTGTGTACAGCGGCCTGCAGAAGATTGAAGTAAAAGGGGTGATGCAGGAAGCGGTGCGGTTGATCTACAAAGACAGCGACATCCTGTACGTCAACATCAACTCTCTCCACAAAATTTCCAAGTACACCGGTAAGGAGGGCAGTGTTCCCAAAATCAACAAACTGGGGAGCGATGCCTGGCAGCGGCTGAAGGAAAAGACAAAAACCAAGGTGAAGGAAATTGCCTTCGACCTCATTCAGCTGTACGCACAACGCAAGGCGCAGCAGGGTTTTGCGCATGCGCCCGACAGTTACCTGCAAACCGAGCTGGAAGCCTCTTTCATGTACGAGGATACCCCCGACCAGAGCAAGGCCACAGCCGATGTGAAGAAAGACATGGAATCGCCGGCACCGATGGACCGGCTGGTATGCGGCGATGTGGGTTTTGGCAAGACCGAGATCGCGGTACGGGCGGCTTTCAAAACCGTGTGCGACGGCAAGCAGGCCGCCGTGATGGTACCCACCACCATCCTGGCCTTTCAGCATTACAAAACGTTCAAAGACCGCCTGAAGGATTTTCCGGTGACGGTGGACTACATCAACCGCTTTAAATCGGCCAGAGAAAAGAAGGAAACCCTGCAGCGGCTCAAGGAAGGAAAGGTGGACATCATCGTGGGTACCCATGCCCTGCTGGGTAAAGAGGTGCAGTTCAAAGAACTGGGACTGCTGGTGGTGGACGAAGAGCAGAAGTTTGGCGTGGGGCACAAAGAGAAGATCAAGACCCTGCGTACGCATGTGGATTCGCTTACCCTCACAGCCACGCCCATACCCCGTACCCTGCAGTTTTCACTGATGGGCGCCCGTGATCTGAGCATCATCAATACCCCGCCGCCCAACCGGCAGCCCATTCAAACCGAGGTAAAAGTATTTGAGGAAGACTTCATCCGTGATGCGATCTATTTTGAAACCGAACGGGGCGGACAGGTATTTTTTATTCACAACCGCATTGCGGGTCTGGCCGAAATGGCCGCCATTATACAGCGCTTGTGTCCCGACCTCAGCATCGGCTTTGCACACGGGCAGATGGAAGGCCATGAACTGGAAGAGCGCATCCTCGACTTTATTGATAAAAAATACGATGTACTGGTATGCACCAACATTGTGGAAAGCGGAGTGGACATCCCCAACGTCAATACCATTGTTGTGAACAATGCACACCAGTTTGGATTGAGTGATCTGCACCAGCTGCGGGGCCGGGTAGGGCGCAGCAACAAAAAGGCCTTCTGCTACCTGCTGGCACCGCCTATGAGCACCCTGCCCAACGACAGCCGCAAGCGCCTGCAAACACTGGAACAACACAGTGAACTGGGCAGCGGGTTCCAAATTGCCATGCGGGACCTCGACATCCGCGGTGCCGGTAATATGCTGGGGGGAGAGCAGAGTGGCTTCATGGCAGAGATTGGTTTTGAGATGTACCAGAAAGTGCTCGACGAGGCCATCCGGGAACTCAAGCGGACGAAGTTTAAGGAACTCTTCAAGGAGGAAATTCAGCAACAGGATGACTACGTGAAAGACTGTGTGATTGATACCGACCTGGAGATCCTGATACCCGATGCTTATGTGGAAAGCATCCAGGAGCGTCTCAGTCTTTATACCCGTCTCGATAATTGCGAAACCGAGGAAGATTTACTGGCCTTCCATGCCGAAATGCAGGACCGTTTTGGTCCCATTCCCCAACAGGTGGAGGATCTTTTCACCACGGTGCGTTGCCGGCGGCTGGCGGTGGACATAGGCTTTGAGAAGATGACTCTCAAGGAAGGCACACTCCGTTGTTATTTTGTGGGCAACCCCGACTCGCCGTATTTTGAATCGCCCCGGTTCCGCAACCTGCTGGGTTTTGTACAGACCGACCTGCACAAAGCCACCTTAAAGCAAACCGGAAAGCTCTTCCTGCTGGTGATTCAGGATGTGAAAGATATGGGGGCGCTGTTGCGCCTGCTGCAGCGGATGCACAAGGGAGTGATTGAGTGAATGAGTGAGTGAATGAGTGAGTGAATGAGTGAGTGAAAGAATGAGTGAATAGAGGGGGTTGCGGAAGATGTTTTCTTATTGTATCTTACTGCACAAAACGCCACATCATGGAACCCAACTTTTCGCAATCGTCCGAAACACAGTACACCAATGTTACCAGCGATGAAAAAACGCTGGCCATCCTCAGTCACCTGCTGGGCATCTTTTTTTCCTTTATTCCCGCGCTGGTGATCTATCTGAGCAAGAAGGACCAGTCGCCCTATGTGGCCGAACACGCCAAAGAGGCCCTGAATTTTCAGCTGTCGATACTCATTTATTACATCATCAGCGGTATTCTGGTCATTCTGCTGATCGGTTTATTGCTGCTGATGGTGGTCTATTTTGGCGCGTTGATCCTGGCCATTATTGCCACCATCAAAGCCAATGACAATGTGTTGTACCGGTATCCGTTCACGATCCGGATCATTAAGTGAGCGATCCGGTAAAATTTAGGGGATGTCAGCACCTCTTATTCATGCGGCACGGCAGTTACGCCTGATTATTTTGTATTCCGCTGGCTGGATGCTTCTGGCGGGTTGTCCTGCTCCCGTACAGCAGATAACTGCAGCCGATCCAAGACCCGAACTGCTGCGCCAGCTGGATGGAGCATGGGTGATGGAAGGCACCATCCGGGATAAGCCTGTCATGTACAACCTGCAGGTACAGTCCACACTGCAGGGACGCTTTTCGGAGTTGCACATGATTGATACGGCCTTCCCGCCCCAATATGAGGCAAGGGTGTTTATAGGGTATGATTCGGACAGTCGCAGCATTTATACACACTGGCTTGACCTGTTCGGTGCCGGCGCCTCCGTACCGCATGGCGAAGGCTACATCAATGGCGATACACTGTTGTTTGTGGTTCCCTATCCGGGCCGGCCTTTCCGTGACGTTTTCGTGCTGGATCGCCGGCAACTGCGCTGGGATTTTCTGATTGAATCTTCTTCCGACAGTGTTCAGTGGGAACAGTTCGCCCGCTATACGATCAGGCGGCGTTAGCAGCAGCCTATGTACAGGCCTTTTATACGATACCGGGCCTGTTTTCGTTAATCAAAGTTTAAAGCGTGCATGGGTCTGCATACGGTAAAGCGTCTGGCACCCGAATTGATCTGTACTATTGCATGGTTCACCTTAAACCGATTGTCTATGAAGCAAATGCTACTTCTGCTTTCTCTCGTGATTCTGTTTACCTCCTGTGCCCGCCGCCGCATGATGGAGCGGGTGCAGCAGTACAACATCCGCACCATTGCCATCCTGCCGGCTCAACTGGAAGTGGTGGGTAACCTGCCCCGCAATACCACGCCTGAAGCGTTTCAGCGGCAGGTGGAACAAAACCGCCGTTTCATCCAGCAAGCTCTGTACATCGACCTGGTGCAGTTTGTGGATACCCGCCTGCGTCGCATGTCGCAGGTGCAGTTTCAAAGCCTTGACCGCACCCGCTCACTCCTGGCAGAGAACAACATTGCCGACAGTGTGGCCTGGGAAAAAGATCCGGCCGAACTGGCCCGCCTGCTGGGGGTGGATGCGGTAGTTAACACAAAAATCACCCAGAACCGGGTGATGAGCGATGAAGCCGCCCTGGGGGTGGATGTGGTGGGAGGTATCCTCAACCAAACCATACCCCGCGCCAACCTGCCTACGGGCGCCGCCCGCACCAGCGATATTTTTGTGACCTGCGGCCTCTCCCGGGATGGCTATACCGTATGGAGCACCCGCTTCCGCAACAGTACCGACTGGAACTATCCGGTGCAGATGGCCATTCAAAACATTACCCGGCGCATTGCGCAGAATTTTCCCCTGTAACCAGCAGGTTGTAAAACAGAACGGTCCTGCATCCATCAGGTGCAGGACCGTTCTTTACATGGCAGCAGCAATTACCAGCCCTTTTTGGCTGTGCCGGCCTGGATGGCCGCCAGTGCTTTGGCTTCGCTCAGCAATGCAGTAAGTTTATTGCCTTTCCCATCATGTCCCTGGGCCATGTAGCCGCCCTTGGCGGTGCGGGTTACAACCGCTTCCTGGATGGGAACATTTTTTTCCTTTGTCTTAACGTTGTACGCTGTCAGTTGCATAATCATTCATTTTAAAGGTTCACAAATAAAATTTCTTGAAGCGTGGACAGTAAAGGTAGCCGTTTCTGCCCGAAAATTGCCATCAAACAGCGAAAGCTTGCAGTAGCTTGATTTTTCATAACAAAAAAGCGGCTGTAAGGCCGCTTTTTTATTTCTATTCATGCAGGTGTAATATCTGTTCTGTAAAAAAAATATTACACGTCAATCTTCGCATACTTGGCGTGACTTTCGATGAACTCACGGCGGGGGGCTACTTCATCGCCCATCAGCATGCTGAATACCTGGTCGGCTTCGGCAGCGCTTTCGATGGTAACCTGCTTCAGCGAACGGGTGGCGGGGTTCATGGTAGTATCCCACAACTGATCGGCGTTCATTTCGCCCAAACCTTTGTATCGTTGAATACCAACGCTTTCTTCTTTGCCTCCACCCAGCTGCAGTGCAAGTGCTTTGCGTTCTTCTTCGTTCCAGGCATACGCCTGTTCCTTACCTTTTTTTACCAGGTATAAAGGCGGCTGTGCGATGTACAGGTATCCCTGCTCCACCAGTTCCTTCATGTAGCGGAAGAAGAAGGTGAGGATGAGGGTGGCTATGTGACTGCCATCCACATCGGCATCGGTCATGATAATGATCTTGTGGTAGCGCAGCTTGCTCAGGTCCAGCGCCTTGGGGTCTTCGGGGGTGCCGATTTTGACGCCCAGGGCCGTAAACATGTTGCGGATTTCTTCGTTGTCGTAAATCTTGTGCTCCATCGCTTTCTCCACGTTGAGGATCTTACCCCGCAGCGGCAAAATAGCCTGGAAGCTTCGGTCACGACCTTGTTTGGCCGTACCACCGGCTGAATCCCCTTCCACCAGGTATAACTCGCAGCGTTCGGGATCGCGGTCGCTGCAGTCGGCCAGCTTGCCGGGAAGTCCGCCTCCGCTCAGTACGGTTTTCCGCTGCACCAGCTCCCGGGCTTTGCGGGCGGCCGCACGGGCCTGTGCCGCTAAAATGATTTTAGATACGATGTTTTTGGCTTCGCGGGGATTCTCTTCGAGATAAGCCTCCAGCGTTCTGCCTACCGTGCTTTCCACAATACCGCTTACCTCGCTGTTGCCCAGCTTGGTCTTGGTCTGGCCTTCGAACTGCGGCTCGGGCACTTTCACCGATACAATGGCACTCAGTCCTTCGCGGAAGTCATCGCCTTCCACATCCACTTTGGCCTTTTCAAACAACCCTTCCCGCTTGCCGTAGCTGGTGAAAATACGGGTGATGGCACGCCGGAAACCGGTGACGTGGGTGCCACCTTCAATGGTATTGATGTTGTTAACGTAGGAAAAAATATGCTCGTGGAATGAATCGTTGTAGATCAACGCCACTTCCACAGCTACATTCGACTCTTCATCGCGTCCTTCCATGTACACCACCTGGGGCAGCAACGGGTTCCGCTTGCCGTTCTTGTCAATCAGCTCCACAAACTCCACAATGCCTCCTTCGCTGAAGAAGGTCTTGGTGTAGGTAGCGCCATTGTCATCGGTCTCCCGCAGGTCGTTCAGTATGATGCGGATGCCTTTGTTGAGGAATGACAGTTCCCGCAGGCGGCTTTCCAGAATTTCTTTCTTATAGGTGGTGGTGGTGAAGATGCTGTTGTCGGGCCAGAAATGCACCCGGGTGCCGGTTAGTTCGCTGGTACCGATTTCACGTACCGGGTATTGCGGAACGCCGACCTGGTATTCCTGTTCAAATACCTTCCCTTCCCGCTGTACGGTTACATGCAGGCGGGTAGACAGTGCGTTTACGCAGCTCACGCCCACACCGTGCAAACCACCCGATACCTTGTACGATCCTTTGTCGAATTTACCGCCGGCGTGCAGTACGGTCATTACCACCTCCAGGGCACTCCGTTTTTCTTTGGTGTGCATCGCCGTGGGAATACCCCGGCCATCGTCCTGCACACTGATGGAATTGTCTTCGTGAATAGTTACGGTAATGTTTTTACAATAACCGGCCAGCGCTTCATCTATGGAGTTGTCCACCACTTCGTACACAAGGTGGTGCAGCCCTTTCTCGCTGATATCGCCAATGTACATCGCCGGGCGCTTCCGTACGGCTTCCAAACCTTCCAGTACCTGTATACTGTCGGCGCCATAGCTGGCGGGTTGTTTTACGTTTTCCTGTAATTCTGTACTCATAAAATCCTGCTCAAAAATCTGGGTTGGTGAAGCAAAAAATGAATCGGGCAAAAGTACGGAAAAGCGGTGGGTTAACCGGCGAAACATTCCCCGTTTTACCGGGAAATAATCCACAGACTTTTTCACCCTTTTCGGCTCCTCTATCCGGTAAGGGACGACCGGTGGTGAGAGGGGCGGTTTGACGCTCCGCAAACTGTTTACCAGGGGCCTTCGTATGTTTTTACGCAGCCCTAAGGGTATCATGCGGGGCCTGCTTGTGGAAGGTCTGCGCGGGAAATGACACAACTCATACAAACAAGCGGGGGAATTTTACCGTCCGACCGGTATTTTTGCGCCCGTGCAAACCGCTATACAGGATATTGCTACCCAGGCTTTCCGGCATCCGTTGATGCCGGACGAACTGGAACTGCTCACCCGCCGGGAACAGCAGATTCCGGGTGGCGTGCACTATGCGATCTGCCGTTACCGGCTGCAATCGCAGGCGGCACCCGAAGAACTGGGTAGCCTGGTGTATCATTACCACCCCCGCCACCGGAAAGAGCGTTACCTGGAATTACGGTTCTGTATCAGCGGCAACCGGTTTTGCAACGACCCGGCCTGTTCAGGCGGCGCCTGTACCCGGGAAAGCCGTTGTGCGGGATCTCCCACTTTTGATGTGTTGGTATTCCGCTACCCTTCTGCCTACCTCATCCCTTTTGTACGCGGCAATCAGCCGCAAACCCCGGGAGAAGAATTGCTTTCTTTCCGGCTTACCAGTTCGTTCAGCACAACGGTGAATCTTTGCGACCGAACCCGCCGCATCCTCGACAACCTCCTCGGGCACCCCTACCAGAGCGCCCTGGAAAATATTTATGTCAACAGCCAGTTGCAGGCACTCCTGTTATATGGATTGGAATGCCTGGTGGACGACCGGGCCGAAACCAGCTTTGCCTGCAAATTCATGGGCAATGAGGCCGACCGGGAAAAAATTGTCCATGCCCGGGAAATCCTGCTGCAACGCATCGGCGATCCCATCACCATCCGGGAACTCAGCCGGAAAGTGGGTACCAATGAGTGCTACCTGAAAAAAGGCTTCAAGGAATTATTCGGCACCACCATTTTCGATTTTTACCAGACCCAGCGCATGGAGCATGCCCGTTACCTGCTTTACGAAAAGGGCCTCAGCGTAACCGAGGTGAGTGAACTGCTGGGCTACTCATCCATCTCTCACTTTTCCACGGCGTTCAAGCGCCATACGGGTATCAAACCCTGCGAATTATTATTCCGTTCCTGATGGCCGGACTCCGTTTCTTTTTCGCATTCCGTAACAATCTTTACTGATCTCGTAACGCGTTTGTTTGCTGCCCTTATCAAATTTGCGGCAAAAAATAAAAGGACAATGCGAATACTATTAACAGGTTTTCTGCTGAGTATGGCTTTCGGAGCGCAGGCGCAGGAGGTTACAGTTGAACGGGATACCTTGCGCACGCACACCAAGTATCTTGCAGACATAACCATTGTTGGCCGCAACACGCGGGCCGATATTCATTTTCTTCCCGAAATCGTAGGCACACAAATCAATGCCGGCAAGAAGAATTCATTGATTGTGATGGATAATGTGCAGGGCAATGTGGTGACCAACAGCATGCGCCAGGTGATGGCCAAAGTTCCCGGCATACAGATCTGGGAAAGCGACCCCAGCGGTATTCAGATCAGTGTGGGTGCCCGGGGACTGAGTCCCAACCGCAGCTGGGAGTTTAATGTGCGGCAGAACGGTTACGATATTTCCAGCGATCCCTTCGGATACCCCGAGGCCTATTATACACCGCAACTCAACTCGGTACAGCGCATCCAGGTGGTGCGGGGTGCCGGCAGTCTGCAATACGGTCCCCAGTTTGGCGGCCTGGTGAATTTTGTGCTGAAAGATGGCAGCGAGGTGAAAAAACCCTTTCAGTTTGAAACGCAGCAAACGGCGGGCAGTTATGGTTTGTTCAATACCTACAATGCCATTGGCGGCTCGGGTGAAAAACACAATTATTACGCATTCTGGGACCGCCGCACCGGCGATGGGGGCCGCCAAAACGGGCGTTTCTGGGTTAATACCGGCTATGGCACCGTTGCCCTGAAGGCTACGCCTAAGCTGAAGATTGCATTGGAAGCCACCCATTTTGATTACACCAGCCAGCAGCCGGGTGGCCTCACCGACGCCCAGTTCGCGGCCAATCACATTCAAAGTTTCCGCGACCGGAACTGGTTCCAGGTGCGGTGGAATATGCTGGCCCTGAATGCCGACTACACCATCAATGAAAAGAGCCGCATCAACGCGAAGGTGTTTGGCATGAGCGGCGACCGCAACAGTATTGGTTTTATGCTGACACCCGATATCAGGGACACCATCAATGCCACCACACGGCAGTTCAACAACCGGCGGGTGGACATTGACCAGTACCGCAACGCGGGTGCCGAACTGCGCTACATCAATGAATATTCCATAGGCAAGCTGAAAAATACATTCGCAGGTGGTGTGCGGTATTTTTACGGGTTTACCAACCGGTTGCAGAACGGCAGGGGTGATACAGGCAGCGACTTCAACCTGAACACGCTGGCTCCTTTTGCCACTGATCTGAACTTTGTCACACAAAACCTGGCAGTTTTCGCGGAAAACATTATTCATATCGGCGAAAAGTTCATCCTCATTCCCGGCATCCGTTATGAATCGGTTGTGAATACAGCTGACGGGCGTTTGAACTTTGCCTCCGGAGGGACGGAGAACAAAATCACCAGCCAGCAGCGTGAACGCAATTTTGCCTTGCTGGGGGTGGGAGCGGAATATCATATCGGCCGTACAGAAATTTATGCCAACTACTCTCAGGCATACCGCCCCATTTTGTTCAGTGATATCACCGACAATCCTGTGATTGACCTGGTGATTGATCAGAATCTGCGGGATGCAAACGGATACAATATCGACCTGGGCTGGCGCGGTACCGTGGGGGAGTTCCTCTTCTTTGATGTGAACGCGTTTCTGCTGCAATACAACAACCGCATCGGCACCATAACCCAGCAACGTACCGATGGCAGCTTCTTCAACCTGCGCACCAATGTGGGCAACAGTGTAGCCCGCGGAAGTGAATGGCTGGTGGAGTTCAGCCCGGTGAAAGCATTCCTCCCCGGTAGCCGCTTTGGTAACATCACCCTCTTTTCATCGCTGGCCTTTATTGATGCCCGTTATGGTGATTTCAGGGTGGTAACGCGTAATACCAGCACCAATACACTGCAGGAAAGCACGCTCAAAGACCGCCGCGTGGAGCATGCGCCGCAACGTATTCTGCGCAATGGTATCACCTATGCGTATAAAAAACTCACGGCTACTGTTCAGCACAATTACACCAGCGAAGCGTTCAGCGATGCCAATAACACGGTTGCAGGCACCAGTAACGGGGTCAATGGACTCATACCCGCCTACCAGATTGTGGACCTGGCCGGCACGTACAAATTCAACGAGCGGTTTTTTGTACGGGGCGGAATTAACAACCTGATGAATGAAAAGTATTTCACCCGCCGGGCCGGCGGTTATCCCGGTCCGGGTATCATGCCCGCCGAACCGCGGAACTTTTTTTTGACGCTGGGGGCGAAATGGTGAGCGGGGGAAATGCAAGCATTATACTTCCTGTAAGGGTGTGCCGGTAGCCAATGACGTTCTGGTTAAGTAGCCTGGTGTATGCTCACGTTCCCTGCCAGTTTTATGACCCTAAATGTAGGGTGGCATGCATAAAGCCGGCCGATATGCAACCTTTCATCACAACAGTAAGCGTAGGCAGTGCCGGAATAAGCAGGCGCTTGTCGCAGCCAGATCATGTGCAAGATCATTGCTCTTCGTTCAAGAGGTTATGTAAAATAAACCAAAGAGTGTTTCGGTTTTAACCGTTCGGCTGTGAGAAGTATACAGCGAATTTAATAGCCCGTCTGCACGTTCCACTGTTATTCTTTCTCTGTGATTTATTATAGTGTATACTAATAAGAAATCTACCTTCTTTTATTATAGGTTTGCTCGCGGGATCCGCTACGGATGAATACCCGCTCGGTTCCTGGTTGCCGGGTCGCATTCACAAGCAGGCTTTTGTAGAAAAAATGCCTTCTGCTTGCGGCGGGCTGGTTGCTGCAGGCAGGGCGGGAGAGATGGGTTTATACCCTTGCTGTTGCAGATTGTGTCATGGGTAAGACAAGGAAGGTGTATTGATTTCGTAAGACTAAGTTCAAGTCATAAGTGCAACAGGGTGGTTTCCCTCCCGGGGCGTAGTGAAGCGGAGGCGTAGCCGAAGCGAAACGAAGCCCCGGGAGGGAAGAGCCGAAAATCTACCTTTGTTATTACGACATGACAAAGAAGTATAATCAGCTCACCCTGGAGCAAAGGTACAAGATTGAAGCGCTTATCAAAGCCGGTCATACACAATCGGCAATTGCCGACCTGCTCGGGGTACACCGAAGTACCATTTGCCGGGAATTGAACCGAAATGCACCAAAAAGGGGGATTGGGGCAGGCCAATATCAGGCCCCAAAAGCCGATCAAAAAGCCAGGCAGCGCCACCTCAAAAAACCCAAACATATCCGGCTCACGCCCGATCTTAAGCAACAGGCTTGCCTGTGGATGGAGGAGCGGCGATTTAGTCCGGAGTTGATAGGTGCCGAATGGAAGAAGCAGGGTATTGACGGGGTTAGCCACGAGACCCTCTGCCGCTTTATCTGGGACTGCAAGCACTCCAACAAGAGTATCCATAAGGAGTACAAAAACCTATACACCTACCTGCGCCATGGCCGCCGCAAGCGTAAACGGGGGAATTATAAAGACTTCAGGGGTATGATACCGAACCGAGTGCCCATAGATAAAAGGCCAAAAATTGTCGAAAAACGCAAGCGTTTTGGCGACCTGGAAGCAGGTCTTGTGATGGGCAAAGCACATGGCTCCGCACTGCTGGTAACTACCGATCGTGCTACACTGTTGACTACAATTGAAAAGCTTACCGCTAAAGATGCCAGCCAGGTCAGGCGGAAATTGATAGCCCGGCTAAAAAAGCTGCCCTCGCTGAAAACGATCACCTTCGATAATGACCAGGCCTTCCGATACCACGGGATCATTGCCAAGGAACTGAATGTAAGAACCTATTTTACCCGGCCCTACACCTCACAGGATAAAGGAACCGTGGAAAAAAGAAATGGGATCATCCGGATGTTCTTTCCCCCAAAGACCGACTTTAAACTGATTGACAAAGCCGAAATCAAGCGGGTGGAAAAAGAACTCAATAATCGTCCAGTCCGAAAATTTGGTTACCTGAATCCAAATGAAGTATTTTCACGATGGAAAGGTAGTGTTGCACTTACGGGTTGAACACAGCAAGAGTTATATCGGTAAATTCGGAATTTTGATCAATTCATTAGCGTTTGACTGTACTTTCTGCATATGAGGATCGCGACTTGCTGGCCCTGCTCAGGGACGACAGCCGGGAGGCGTTTGAAGAGATTTACCGGCGCCACTGGATGTCGTTGTTGAATGCTGTTTACAAGCGAATGAAGCAGTCGGATGCCAGCAAGGATATTGTACAGGATGTACTGGCGGATTTATGGATCCGCCGGCATGAAGTTAAAATAGAAAATCTTTCGGCATACCTGCACACGGCGGTCCGGTTTCAGGTGTTTAAGCTGGTAGCCCGCGGTAAGCCGGCTGAAGCCTTCAGCAGCCTCTATCATGTCATGGCCGGGGGGAATTTTACGGCCGATCACATTGTTGCGGAGAAAGAGCTCGGCGAACTGGCCCGGGCCTGGTTTGCCACCCTGCCAGCGAAAAGAAAGGAAATTTTTATCCTGTATTACCGCGATCAGCTCCCCACCCGTGAAATTGCCAGGCGGCTGGGACTTTCTCAAAAAACGGTTCAGAATCAATTAGGTATGGCATCACGCAGCCTTTGGGAGCAAATCGTTACCTCCCTGCTTTTGGCATCGGCTGCAGCAGACATCCTCTGATCAAAATTTTTTTTCTGGTTTTTGGGAGTATGGACTCTTTTTGGTACATACTGCAAAGGCTATGTTTATGGCACGTTCCCGTTCAGAAAAAATGCTGGCTTCTCTTGCTCAAAAGTATGTGCAGGGAAAAGCGACCGCTGCAGAGAAAGCATTTCTTGAAAAGTACTATGGCTCCTTTGAAAAGGAGCAGGGCTTTCCTCTGGCACCGTCTGAGGAGGCGGCGCTGGAGCAGGAAATGCTTGAACTTACCTGGAAGAAAGCTGAACCCCCGGTTATCCGTATATACCAACGTAGTTGGTTCCGGATAGCCGCCAGCGTGGTTTTGTTACTTGCCGCAGGAATCAGTTATCTTATTATCAGCAGGCAGCCGCTACCGGTTGTGGTTGCCCCGGCAAACGTCATTGACTTTGCTCCGGGCGGCGATAAGGCGTTTCTCACCTTGTCGGATGGCACAACGATCCTTCTGGACAGCGCTGTAAATGGTAACCTGGTCCGTGAGGGGGATGTGGTTGTTCAAAAGATGGATGGGCAATTATCTTATGCGGGGGAAGATCCTTCCGGGGAAGTACATTATAATACGATCACCACTCCGAAAGGCGGTAAGTATCAGTTAATTCTGGCAGATGGCTCAAAAGTCTGGTTAAACGCCTCTTCCTCCCTCCGTTATCCGGCTGCCTTCACCGGTAAGGACCGGGTGGTGGAGTTGACAGGGGAGGCTTATTTTGAAGTGAAAACAGATAGGGCGCGCCCGTTCCGGGTAGTTCTACCCGGCGGCGGCGGAGTAGAAGTGCTGGGTACACATTTCAACATCAATTCCTATTCCGATGAGCCGACGGTAAATACCACCTTATTCGAAGGAAAAGTAAGGGTGGTTGCCGCGTCTTCCCGTGAACCCGGCAGATACCAGGTCTTGCTGCCCGGTCAGCAAGCCAGGCAAGGCCCGGCCGGCCAGATCAGCATCAATAACAATGCCGATCTGGAGCAGGTGATTGCATGGAAAAACGGGAAGTTCCTTTTTGGCGATTCCATGGATATGGAAGAAATCATGCGCCAGTTGGCCCGCTGGTATGATGTGGAGGTTGAATTCCATGCTAAGATAACCGAGTTCATCGGCGGGTCTATTTCCCGTGATGTTAACGCATCACAGGTTTTTCATATGCTGGAGGAAACTGGTGCCGTGAAATTCAAAATAGAGGGAAGGAAAGTCATTGTAATGGCTCATAATAAATAAATACATGTTTAGCCGGTACAAAACGCCCCGGGTTGGAGCCGGGGCGAGGTTGGAAGGCTAATCAACGTGTTGTCCGCTAAGACTGCTCATTGTTTAACCAAAACCATTTCCGGGGTAACCGGAAAGCACAAAGTTATGCATTTCAGAACTTTTTGTGCCAGCCCGCATGACGTGGGGGCTGAAACGAACAAAACCTGCCTGTCGGCACGACAGGCGCTGCTTACGATGAAGTTTATTATTGTCTTTTTGTTTATTGCCAGTATGCAGGTTGGCGCTACGGGTTATTCTCAGGTAACGATATCTGCCAGGGATATTCCGATACGTACGGTATTCAAGCAGATTCAAAAGCAAACCGGGTATGACTTCCTGTATCGGGTAAAGCTGTTGGAACAAGCAGGTAATGTAAGCATTGAATTGCAGAATGTGAGTCTGGAAATGGCTCTACATGAATGTTTGAAGGATAAACCACTTTCCTACCAGGTTTACGAAAAAACCGTAGTGATTAAGGCTAAAGAGCAGGCTGCTGATTTGCGACTGCCCTTGGTTGCAGACGCTGTAGCTGTGCAGCCGCCTGTTGAAGTTACGGGCCGTGTATTAAATGAAAAAGGAGAACCGATGGATGGTGTCACCGTAAGCGTAAAGGGAACAGCAGTGGCTGTGAGCACCAATAACCGGGGGGAGTTTCGCATCAGTGTACCGGATCTGAATGCTACACTTATTTTGACAGCAGTTACAATTGAAACTGTTGAGTTTAAGCTAAATGGCAGAGCAACCTTGACTGTTACGGTTAAGGAAAAAATAACTTCTGGCGATGAAGTGTTAGTAACCTCTTACAATACAGGCTACCAATCGGTTTCCCGCGAGCGAAGTGCTGGTGCGTTTGCTTCACCCAACAAAGTAATTGTCCAGGACCGCTCCAGCAGTGCGAGTGTATTGCCCCGTTTGGAAGGACTTATTCCTGGATTTGCGATCAATTTCAATACCGGTTCCACTCCAACCGGAAATAACAGGCTTTCTACCGGTGAAGGTAATTCCAACCAGTACATCATTAGGGGGATTGGTTCTATACAGTCAGAACGAGCTCCGCTTTATGTGGTGAACGGGATTATTCAGGATGATATCAGTTCACTGAATGCAAATGATGTGGAGGATATTACTGTACTGCGGGATGCAACGGCCGCTTCTATATGGGGGGCCCGGGCAGCGAATGGAGTAATTATTATTACTACCAAGCGAGGGGCTAAAAATGAAAAAATAAAAGTGCAATACGATGCGTTTTACAATATGCAGGGTAAGCCTGACTATAATTATTTTCCTCGCATGTCGAGTGCAGAGTTCATCACAACTGCAAGGGAAGTTTTTGATCCGGTAGCTTTTCCATGGAATACCGTATCAACCTTTACGAATGCTACTTCCGGCGCCGGTATACCACCGCATGAAGTTATTCTTTACAATCAATCAAGAGGGTTGATAACGGCAGCGCAGGCCAATGCACAACTGGACAGCCTATCTGCGCTTAGCAATAATCAGCAAATTGGTGATTTGTTCTTCAGAAATCAATCCCTCATCAACCAGACAATTTCCATTCGTGGGGGTGGTAACATTCATACTTTTTATGGTTCTTTTTCCTATACCAACAATCAAAGCTTTATTCCTGGTGAGAAAAATGAGCAGTTTACTGTTAACCTCCGGCAGGATTTTAACATGAACAACCGGGTAAAATTATTTGTTATAACAGACCTTGCCAATAATGTGAGTTCCAATAAGCGGGCCGTTGTTGTTGATAACCGCTTCCTGCCTTATCAGCTTTTTGAGGACAATGCCGGAAACAGGCCGGATATGTCGTACCTCAGTTTTATTACAAACGATTCGGTCAGAAATGCATTTGAAACAAGAAGCAGGCTCAATCTCAAGTACAATCCGCTCGATGAATTTGACCGTGGTTCAACAAGTAATAATGGTATTTTGGCACGTGTCACTTCGGGGTTAACGGTTCGTTTTTCCAAGGGACTGCGTTTTGAAGGTACCTACGGGTATGCAAGAGGTGGAAATACCACTACTGAATACGATGCGCAAAATAGTTTTCCGGTAAGGAGTACGCTGGTGCAGTTTACCCAGGCGCCTGTTGCACCCTCCACTATACCTACTTATTTTTTACCTACCACGGGTGGACAGTTTTCGAAGACAGATGTATTGCAACGCAGATGGACTGTACGTAATCAGCTTGTGTTTGACACGTCATTGGCTAAAGGCAAGCACCAGATTACATTACTGGCAGGACAGGAAGCGCAGGAAAACTTCTCCAATAATACCAATTCAGTCGTGCGGGGTTATAATCCGCTCCTGTTGACTTTCCAGAATGTAGATTACAATTCACTGGCCACAACAGGGGTATCCAATCCGGTGGCTCCGCGCAATACGGGCAACCGCAGTCTGCTGACAAATCCCGTTTTCAGCGAGTCTGAACTCCTCACACGGGTTCGTTCTTACTATGCCAATGCAGGCTACACATTTCTGCGCAGGTACACCTTAAACGGAAGTTTGCGGAACGACGAATCCAATCTGTTTGGCATTAACAGGTCCGCCCAGCGCCGGCCCGTATGGAGCATTGGTGGCCGTTGGCTCATAAGTGGCGAACAAATGCTCCAAAAGGCAGGCTGGATCAATACGCTGGCCCTGCGAACCACCTATGGCATTACCGGAAATGCTCCATCACCCGGTTCAGCTACTACTTCTGATGTATTGGTTGCTGCTATTTCTAACTTCGCACCCGGTCCGGGTCTGAATATTTCCACTTTTGCAAACAGGGCGCTTACCTGGGAGCGCACTGAGAATATCAATATAGGAGTTGACTTCGCATTTTTTAAACGGAAATTATACGGTTCACTGGATTTATACGAGCGCTTTACCTCTGATCTGATAGGTCAGTTGCCGGTTAATTTTATTGCAGGGGCATCAAATATTATAGGCAACTTTGGCGATATGAAAAATAGGGGTGTGGAGCTTTCTCTTACCTCAGTAAATATTTCAGGTAGGAAGCTACAATGGCAAAGTACCCTCAATATAGGATATAACAGGAATCGAATTATCCGCCTGCAGCAGATTACAGCCGTTGATAATCTTTCGCGTCTGGTACAGCAAACCAAGTATCTCGAGGGTTATCCTGCATTGTCAATTTTTGCTTATAACTGGGCTGGACTGGATAATCTTGGCGATCCGCAGATATTTCTGTCCGATGGTTCCCTGTACAAGGCTGCAGCAACAACTAATCTTTCAATAGATGCCGGCCGCTTTATGGGCACATTTCAGCCACTTTGGAATGGTGCTTTATTGAATTTTGTGTCATATAAACAGTTTAGTCTTTCTTCCAGCATCATCTTTAATCTGGGTCATTTTGGTAGAGTTGATGTAATGCAGAATGCAAACGGCCGTACAAATGTTAACCGGGTCGATTTTACACAAGGGTCGTATCCGCGTCTCATTACCGGAAATCTGCACCGTGATCTTGTAAGAAGGTGGAGACAGCCCGGTGATGAAGCTTTCACAGATGTGCCTTCCTACATTACCACTAATACCAACCGAAGAAATACAGCCTATTATTACTTTGGAAGTAATAATGTATACAACGCATCCTTTGCCAAGTTACGCGACCTGACGCTTTCCTACGGTATTCCACAGTCTGTTCTGAAGCGGCTGAAGACCGACGAAATCCGCTTCCGGGTTCAGGTTGCCAATGTTATGCTCTGGAGAGCAAATAAGCTGGGTCTTGATCCGGAATTTCAGACCACAGATATCAACTTCACCAACGAAAGGAGAATGCGTGTAGGGCAGGGTGCTCTGACCTTTGGTGTTAATATTAAATTCTAATGCTAAAACATTTTTATATGAAAAATTTTATTAAGGCAAGCATTCCAATACTGGTACTTTTAACCTTTATCTTACTGCTTGGTTCCTGTAAAAAAGGTTTTCTGGATGTTACACCTAAAGGGAGGCTGATTGCCATCAAAACGGCAGATTATGATTTAATGCTCAACTCTCCGAACCTTATTAATTACGGTCTAGCACCTTTACTTACAGCACTTGGCGATGAAGTTATTGCACGGGAGCCTTTTTTTGGTGTCCGTCCTTTGCTTGACCAGCGTCTATTCCGGTATGAAGACGATATATATAATCCGGAAGATGATCCCACACAGCTAAACAATCATATTCGTGTTCTTTATCACTACAATAAAATCATCAATGAAGTGATGAAGTCGGAAGATGGATCAGAGATCCAAAAGAAAGCGATATTGGCTGAAGCGCTTACCGGAAGAGCCTGGATTTACTTAGGCTTGTCGAACATGTTTACTAAACCCTTTAATCCGGCTACGGCAGCCACAGATCCGGGATTTCCACTCATAACAGAAGCTGATATCACACGAACTCCTTACGCCCGCGGTACAGTGCAGGCGGTTTATGATCTGATGATTAGTGATTTAATTACTGCTATTCCGGATTTGCCGTCTGTTATAACATCCCGGCACCGTGCTTCAAAAGCCGTAGCGCAAGCCCTGCTCGGTAAAGTGTACCTTGCTATGGGTAGGTATGCCGATGCATTGCCGGTTCTGGAAGCCGCTATCGGTACCATCACTTCCAATACGGGCCTTCCTACACGACTGTATGATTATAATATTGAGATGTTTGCGGGAGGAGTAATGTTCTCATCCACTATGGCTACAAATGGTCCTTTGGTTCCCACATCTCCCAATTTTATAGAGAGTCTCTATGGCAGGCAGGAAACTAATTTGACTAATGCAAACATTAATAATTATTTTGTTTTATCTCCTCAGGCGGGTGCTCTGTACGCGGCAACCGATCACCGCCGCAGATTCTACAATAATGTAAACCTCTCCTATCCGGCAGGTAGTTTGAGGAGGCTGGCCCCCTTTATTCAGCAGACCGGGATCAATATTCCGGAAGTGTACCTGATGCGGGCAGAGTGCAGGGCCAGAGCCAATAATTTGTATGGAGCAGGAAGTGCTGAAACAGACCTTGTCTTTTTGAGGCAGCGGCGTTTGCCGCTTGCGAATGCAGCAATACCCACCGGTCTCTCGCAGGAGCAGCTTATCAGGTATGTAATAGAAGAGCGTTTGAGGGAACTTGCTTTTACAGGGATCCGTTGGTTTGACATGCGGAGGTTGTCGCTGGATCCCTTATACAGTAACACCACCTACATACACAAACTTTATTTTGCAGATGGTACGGTTACAGATTTTCCATTGCGCCCGGAACGGCTCACCCTCCGGATACCCGGCCGCATTCTCCGTGATAATCCAGGCATGGAAGATAACCCTTAATAAACAGGTTGCATATAAGCCTGGATTTCTTATACACTACTCTGATTTATTTAAATTTTTAAGATGAAAATTCATGGTCTGCTGCTCTTGGTGCCGGCTTTGGCTTGCACCGTTGGCACCTATGCACAAAAAATTAAGATTCTCGGTAAAGTCACAAGGGAACAGCCGGTAAAAATGGTCTACCTCAATTATGAAATTGGCGAGGAAAGAATGCGTGACAGTACAAAGCTGAAGAATGGGAAATTCCGTTTTTTGATTCATACTAATGAGGTGGTGCAGGCAAATCTGATGTTTCATTTCGACCCGGAGCCGGGTAAAAAAAACCCACGTATTGAAATGAAATCCTTTTATATGGAGCCGGGCCGTATAGCGGTGGTGGTTAAAGATTCCCTGAAATTTGCTGCCATCCGCGGTTCAAATGCACAGCTCGAACACGAGCGTCTTTCGGTTCAGCTGGAGCCCTATAATTCAAGAATGGCGGAAATTACGAAAACAACGTTTGAATTACTCCGCCAAAACAAGCGGGACGAAGCAAAGAAGTTTGGTATTTCACTACAGGATGTGGAGCGGGCCAAAAAGGAAGAGGTGCTGTTCCCTTATGTGGTTAATAATCCGCAGTCGCCCATAGCCCTGAGCGTTTTGATGCAATATGCCGGCTTTGATTTTGACGGGTATAAACTGGATACAGTTTTTAAAAAGTTGCCACAGGAAGTTCAAACAACTGCAACAGGTCTTTCTTTTTTGAAAAAGATTGAATTAGCAAAAAAGTCCGGGGTGGGTGTATATGCCCAGCCTTTTACACAGGCAGATACCGCGGGTAACCCGGTTTCACTTGCTTCATTCCGCGGACAGTATGTTTTAATTGATTTCTGGGCCAGCTGGTGTGCACCTTGTCGTTCGGAAAATCCAAATCTTGTCAGCGTTTTTCACCGCTACAAAGAGCGCGGGTTCACGATTCTGGGCGTTTCGCTGGACCGGCCCGGCGCCCGCCGCCAGTGGATAGAGGCAATCCGTGATGACCGGCTTGCCTGGACGCAGGTAAGCGACCTGCAGTTCTGGAATAACGAAGTGGCCAGGTTGTACGGTATCACCGCTATTCCCCAGAATTTTTTAGTGAATCCGGAGGGGAAGATAATCGCCAAAAACCTCAAGGGTGAAAAACTACGGGAGTACTTGGCAGAATTATTTGATAAGTAAGACAACCTGCACCTCATTTTTTTCACCTCGTCATTATTCAAACATAGTTAATTCAAACAAAGATGAAATTTCGCTTGACCAACTGTCTCGTTTTATTGAACCTGTTTTTTTTGAGTCATGGATTTGCACAGGCTCCTCCACGTTCCGACACGTCCAGGCCGGCAGGACCGGGTGTTTCCCGGCCTGCTCCTACAGGCCCCCGGCCCTACAGTGAAATAATTACTTCCAGGGCTGTAACGGATAACGGATTATTCAAAGTGCATAAAGTGGAAGACAAATACTATTTCGAAATTCCGGATTCGTTGATGAACCGGGAAATTCTTGTTGTGAACCGGGTTTCGAAAGCTCCTGCCGGTTTACCACCCGGGGGGTTGTCATACGCCGGCGACCAGATAAGCCAGAAGGTGATTCGTTTTACTAAAGGTCCCGGAAACCGGATCTTTTTACGAACAGTGTCTTATGCGGATTATGCAAAAGACTCCACATCGCCTATGTTTATTTCCGTGAGTAACTCCAACATGCAACCCATTGCTGCATCGTTTGATATTAAAGCCTTTTCACGTGATTCGGCTTCCTGTGTGGTGGATATGACTGAATTGCTGACAGGTGACAATGAAATATTTTTTCTTACAGGAAGCGTAAAAACATCCATTCGTGCAGCCGCCCTGCAGACCGACAAATCCTATATGGTAAGTGTGAAATCCTTTCCTGTGAATATTGAAATTGTGGCGGTAAAAACATTTGCCAGGTCTCCAACGCCGGGAAGCGTGGCGTCGCAGGGTGCAAATATCACCATGGAGCTCAACTCTTCGCTGCTCTTACTTCCCAAGGTTCCCATGCAGGGGCGCTACCGTGATCCCCGTGTCGGATTTTTTGATGTGGGTTATAATGATTACGACCTGAACCCCCAGGGCATCAAAAAAGTGTCTCTGATTAAACGGTGGCGGCTGGAACCCAAAGCAGCCGATCTGGAAAAATACAAACGGGGTGAATTGGTGGAGCCCGCCCATCCCATCGTGTTTTACATTGATCCGTCAACGCCCGAAAAGTGGATTCCCTACCTGATCCAGGGCGTGAATGATTGGGCGAAAGCTTTTGAAAAGGCAGGGTTTAAAAATGCGATCATGGGAAAGCGGGCGCCCACCAAGGAAGAAAACCCCGAGTGGAGCCTGGAGGATGCCCGCCATTCTGCCATCGTTTACAAGCCTTCAACAACCCCCAACGCAAGCGGACCCAGCATTGCTGACCCCCGGAGCGGCGAGATCATCGAAAGCCATATCAACTGGTATCATAATGTAATGATGCTCCTGCGTAACTGGTATTTTGTTCAGGCAGCGCCATTTGATCCACGTGCCCGCAAGATGATTTTCGATGATTCCCTGATGGGACAATTGATTCGCTTTGTGTCTTCCCATGAAGTGGGCCATACGCTGGGTCTCCGCCATAATTTTGGCTCCAGCTCTAGCGTGCCGGTTGATAGTCTTCGCAAAAAGGCCTGGGTGGAAAAGTATGGTCATACCCCCTCAATTATGGACTATGCCCGCTTTAATTATGTGGCACAGCCCGAAGACAAAATTGGTGATGATGGTATTTTTCCACGAATCGGCGATTACGATGAGTGGGCCATAGAATGGGGGTATCGCAGATTTCCCGAATTTGATGATCCCGATAAAGAAAAAACACTACTCAATAAGTGGGTGATAGAGAAGCTGAAAAATAAGCGCCTGTGGTTCGGCGATGGAGAGTTTTACCGGGATGATCCGCGTTCGTTGACGGAACAGGTTGGAGATGATCCCACCAAAGCTGGTTATTATGGCATAAAAAATCTACAACGGATTGTTCCCAACTTAAAAGAGTGGACCAGGGAACCCAATGAAGATTACAGCAATCTCAATATGATGTATAATGAAGTAGTCAACCAGTTCAAACGGTACAATAATCACGTGATTGCGCGGGTGGGAGGACTGATGCTTACGTTTAAAACAGTGGAACAATCCGGCCCGGTTTATGAATACGAAACAAGGATACGCCAAAAAGAGGCCGTGATTTATCTGGATAAATACGTATTTCAGACGCAGAACTGGTTGATCGATAAAGAGATTTTCTCCAAAACGGGGCAGGGAGGTTTAAAAGTGATGGGTGACATCCAAGGAAATGCCTTAAACAATGTACTCAAGCGAAACAAGTTAAATATGCTTGTAAAATCTGTTGCCGCGGGAGAACGCAATCCTTACCTGATTTCCGAATTTCTGTCCGATATGAAAATGGGTGTCTGGTCCGAATTATCCCGGCGCCAACCTATTGATATATATCGCCGTCAGCTACAGCAACTATATATCAACCGGATTGATTTTCTGTTGAATTCTAAAAACGAAGCTCCCACAAACAGTCTGGCTGAATTGCTTTCCTGGGCCATGGAAGCTGCGGAACCCGATCTGGTGGACGTAACGGCCGCCCTGCGGCAGCATCTCCTTGTTTTGCGGAATGAAATTAATGCCTCATTACCCGGAATGACCGAGCAGGCAACAACAACACACCTGCGGGAGATGATCAGAAGAATTGATAAAGCTTTAAAACCGGATAAATAAGCAGATATTTTGTAAAAGCCACGCGTACGCCCTGCATTAAACAGCTTTTTTTCACGTAGTGCATGGTTTCTCCAGGTGCATTGTACGGTCATGCTGCAGCAACAGGTGCAGGCAGATTCCTGACAGGTACACGACAAAATGTGCTTTGACAATTTTGTGCCCGGATTATCCGGGCACATTTTTTTCACATAAACACGTTGCAGATGCTGCATAAATGCTGTTGCAGGCAGTGGGCGGAAATCGCATTGTTCATTCAACAAGCGCCGCAGCATTTGTCACATTTCCGTCAATCCTTTTTCTTGCGCATCTTCCTGACAATCGCATGATAATTCTTAATGTGGGTCCAATGAATTTTGCACCCTCTTATGACACGCGGAGCTTTTCTACTCATTTTGTTGCTGTTCCTGGGTGCAGAATTGCCGGCTCAAACGACCAGTGATTCTGCAGTACTTCGTGATCTGGACGAGGTGGTGATAACCGCCACACGAACCCAGCGAAAACTGGGCAATCTCGCCATCCCCACCTTCGTTATTGGCAGCGGGCAAATGCGTCTGTCGGCATCGCTTCGGCTGAATGATATCCTCCAGGAACAAACCGGTTTATTTGTAACCAGCGGCACCGGCAGCAATGCGGTGGGCGGCGGTGTTTTTGGCAACGGTATCCAGCTCCAGGGCTTATCGCCCGACCATACGATGATTCTGCTGGACGGCGAACCGCTGATTGGCCGGCAGGGCGGGGTAATGGATCTGTCGCGTTTTGCCATTGGCAACATCCGTAAAATTGAAATTGTAAAAGGGCCTTCTTCCAGCCTGTATGGCAGTGAGGCAATGGGCGGGGTGATTAATATCATTACCGAACCCCTGCAGGGACGTCAGTTTCAGGCCGGTATCCGCAGTGGTTCGTTCTTCAATACAGATGTGTACGCCAGCGGAAATTCCACCGGCAAAAAAGCAGCCGTTTATTTTTTTGCCAACCGCAACAGCAGCAACGGGTACGAACTGGATCCTGCCACACCGGAAAAAACATTGGATCCCTTTTTCAATTATACCGGTCACCTGAAGTTTTCTTATCGTTTCTCACCGCAAACCAAACTGGTGGTGAACAACCGCGGCTTTTACGGCCGCCAGCAGAGCCGGTATGCCATCAACAGCACCCGTATCAACGTGGCCGGCGATGGCACCACACAGGATTTCAACATCAACCCGGTATTGTCGCACCGGTTCAGCGGTAAACTCAGCAGCCAGCTGCGCCTGCTGGTGAGTGATTACCGCTTTGTGCAGCAGCTCGACAGCCTGAAAAACGGGATCCGGTATTATTACGACGACTTCCGGCAGGGCTTTTACCGGGCCGAAAACCAGACCGACTGGCAGTTGGCCGAAAATCAAACGCTCACCGTTGGCGGAGGCTTCACGGTACAAACTGTTCGCACCAACCGCTACCGCGAGGCTAAGCAGCAACAGATGTGGCATGCGTTTGCCCAGCATGAATGGTATCCCCGGGAGGGACTTTCTGTTATCACCGGCATCCGTTACGATTATAACACCGATTTTGCCGCCCGCCTGAGTCCCAAGCTGGCTGCTTCCTGGAAACCTGCTGCCAACTGGAAATTCACCGCCTCCTATGGTGCCGGGTTCAAGGCACCCGACTTCCGGCAGCTGTACCTGAGTTTTGTGAACAATGCGGCCGATGGTTACAGCATCTACGGGGCCAATGAGTTTTCCGTCGATTTCCTGGAGCTGCAGAAACAGCAGGGCCTTGTTGCGGCCATTCTTCCTGCGGCTTTCGGGATCACCACCTTGCGCCCCGAAGTATCGCGGGGATTGAATGCCGGGGTGCAATACCAGCCGGTTGACGGACGGCTCCGTGCCGATTTTAACCTCTTCCGCAACGACGTAGATAACCTGATCAATTACGTGCCGGTTGCCACCAATGCCAATGGCACTTCGGTGTTCAGCTATGTCAACATCAACCGGGCATTTACCCAGGGCATGGAGTTTAACCTGCACTATCAACTTGCGACCGGTCTATCCCTGCAGGCCGGCTACCAGTACCTGCAAACAGCCGATAAAGATCTGCTGCGCCGGGTCAAAAACGGAAACGTATTCGGCCGCGATGCGGCGGGGGCTCCCGCCCGTCTGATGACCCGTAGCGATTACAGCGGGTTACTCAACCGCAGTGCCCACATGGCCAACCTGCGGCTTTTTTACCAGCATGTAACAACCGGCTGGACGGGTTCCCTCCGCTTTGTGTACCGCAGCCGCTTTGGTGTACTCGACCGCGACGGGAATGGCTTTGCCAACATGACGGAAGAATTTGCTCCCGGCATGCTGCAACTAAACCTGGCCGCTTCAAAACGCCTCACTGCCCGTTGGGAAGCGCAGGCGGGTATAAACAATCTGCTGAATCAGACCAACGCCCGTTTCATCCCCAATCTGCCGGGCATCCATTTTTTTGCCGCCGTTCATTATTCCATCAAACATAAAAAATCACACGAATGAAGCAGTTATCTGTTGTTGCTGTCGCACTGGTATTACTGACAGCTGTAAGTTGCAGGAAAGAAAAGAAATCCGTTCCCGCCGAAGTAACCACCACCGCCTTCCTGGTGAATGGAAGCGCCACCCAGGGAAGCCACAACTTTTTCAGTTTTTCCTCCGGTGGAGAAGTGCCGGTGAGCGATTCGGCCACCAACCGCTGGGATTTTGCCATGCGGTTTGAAGCCTTCCTGGTAAACAGCGCCGCCAGCGGTCCTGGTAATGCCGGCGTGCAGGTGCTGAACCAGCCTTTTGATGCGGTAACTATTGCCCCTGAAGCAGGCTATCGCTTTGATACCACAGCCATCCAGCGGGCCGTTAAGCCCGACGACTGGTACATCTACAATGCTGTTACCCGCAGTTTCGCCCCCATTGCCGGCCGCACTTTTGTATTCCGCACGGCCACCAACCGGTTCGGTAAACTGGAAATCCTGAGCGCCGATCCGGCCGATGACAACGGTAACCTGGTGGTGCCACCCACCCGGCCTACAAAAATCAAGTACAACATCCGGTTTGCGTACCAGCCGGATGGAACGCGGAATTTTTAAGCATCCAAACTGCCCGCATCGCGCCCCGCATCCACCGGTTGCGGGGCGCAGTTTTTACGTACCTTTGCCGACCTTAAAAACCACACCGGCTTTGCATTCTATGGCAAACAAGTACCACGAATATCCGCAGCTTCACCTCCCCGGCATTGAACAGGAGATCCTGGCCCGCTGGGACGCGGAGCAGGCATTTGAAAAAAGCGTTACCCGGCGGGAAGGCGCAGCACCCTTTGTTTTTTACGAAGGCCCCCCCAGCGCCAACGGCATGCCCGGCATTCATCACGTTATCAGCCGTACACTGAAAGACCTGGTCTGCCGCTACAAAACCATGAAAGGCTTCAAAGTGAGCCGCAAAGGCGGATGGGATACCCACGGCCTGCCCATTGAGTTGGGTGTGGAAAAAGAGCTGGGCATCACCAAGGAAGACATCGGGGTGAAAATCACCGTGGAGGAATACAACCGCAAATGCCGGGAGGCGGTGCTCCGCTTTAAAGATAAGTGGGACGACATCACGCGGAAGATGGGTTATTGGGTGGATCTCAACGACCCGTATATCACCTTTAAGAACGAATACATCGAAACTCTGTGGTGGCTGTTGCAGCAGCTCTATAAGAAAGGCCTGCTGTACCAGAGCGTCAGCATCCAGCCCTATTCACCGGCAGCCGGAACCGGTCTCAGCTCGCATGAACTGAACCAGCCGGGAACCTACAAGGATGTAAAAGACACCAGCGCCACCGTTATGTTCCGGGCGGTGCAGGACGAAAGGTCGCATTTCCTGCACGAAGCCGTACACGGGGCCGAGATATTTTTCCTGGCCTGGACCACCACCCCCTGGACATTGCCCAGCAACCTGGGTCTCACCGTGGGTACGGGCATTGAATACGCCCTGGTGCAGACCTTTAACCCTTACACGCACCTGCCGGTGAACGTGGTGCTGGCCCGCGACTTGGTGCACAAATATTTCAAGACCGAAGGCGAAAACGGCGATTTTGAAGGGTATACCGGCGAGCAGAAGATACTCCCGTGGAAAATCATCACCACCTGCACCGGTGCGCAACTCGAAGGCTGTTCCTATGAACAGTTGCTTCCGTTTGAAGCCAACAGCACGAAGGAAATAGAAAGAATTACACCCGGAGCCCGGCCCTTCCGCCTGCTGCTGGGTGATTTTGTAACTACGGAAGACGGTACCGGCATCGTGCATACCGCTCCAGCCTTCGGGGCCGACGACTTCAAAGTGGGCAGGAAGTACAACATCGGTATTCTTACCATGGTGGACCGGGAAGGCAAGTTTGTAGACGGACTGGGCGAGTTCAGCAACCGCTATGTCAAGAACTACAAGGATGAACCGGATTATGTTGATGTGAACGTGGACATCTGTGTAAAGCTGAAGAAAGAAAACCGGGCCTTCAAGGTGGAAAAATACGAGCATAACTACCCCCACTGCTGGCGAACCGATAAGCCGATACTTTATTACCCGCTGGATGCCTGGTTTGTCAAGACAACCGCGTTAAAGGAGCGCATGGTGGAACTGAATAAAACGATCCGCTGGAAGCCGGCTTCCACCGGCGAGGGACGCTTTGGTAACTGGCTGGAGAACCTGGTGGACTGGAACCTCAGCCGCAGCCGGTTCTGGGGCACACCGCTGCCCATCTGGCGTACGGAGGACGGCAAGGAAGAAAAATGCATTGGAACCATCGCTGAATTACAGGCGGAAGCTGCAAAAGCGGATGAAAAGCTGGGCACCCGTAACGCACAACTTGTATCCCATAACCTTGATCTGCACAAACCGTATGTGGATGAAATCATCCTCGTAAGCGACAGCGGACAGCCCATGCGCCGCGTACCCGACCTGATAGACGTGTGGTTCGACAGCGGTGCCATGCCGTATGCACAGTGGGGCCTGGATGCGGAAAAGGTGAAGCGGGGCGATAAATTTCCGTTTAAACTTCCGGCCGGTGTCAACAGCTTTGAAGAACTGTATCCGGCCAGCTTTATTGCCGAAGGGGTGGACCAGACCCGGGGTTGGTTCTATACCCTGCATGCCATTGCTGCGCTGGTGTACGACAGCGTGGCTTACCAGACCGTGGTAAGCAACGGACTGGTGCTGGATAAGAACGGTAACAAGATGAGCAAGCGGCTGGGCAACGTGGTGGATCCGTTTGATACCATCAGCCGGTACGGTGCCGATGCCACCCGCTGGTACCTCATCACCAATGCCAGTCCGTGGGAAAACATGAAATTCGACATCGAAGGCATCCGCGAAGTACAGCGGAAGTTCTTTGGCACCCTGTACAATACCTACCAGTTCTTTGCCCTGTATGCCAATGTGGATGGCTTTGCCTTCCGGGAGGAATCGATCCCTGTGCAGGACCGGCCGGAAATTGACCGGTGGATTCTTTCGTCGCTGCACAGCCTGGTGAGGCGGGTGAATGCCGAGATGGACGATTACGAACCCACGCAGGCCGGTCGTTTGATTGAAAACTTTGTAGACGGGCACCTGAGCAACTGGTACGTGCGGCTCTGCCGGCGCCGGTTCTGGAAGGGCGACTATGAGCGCGACAAAATCAGCGCTTACCAGACCCTGTACGAATGCCTGGAGACGGTGGTACGTCTCATGGCTCCGGTATCGCCCTTCTTCAGCGATGCGCTGTTCCGCCATCTCAACGCGGTAACGGGCCGCTTTACGGTGGAGTCGGTGCACCATGCCGACTTCCCGGAGGCCGATGCATCCAAAATTGACCCGCAGTTGGAAGAACGTATGCAACTGGCGCAGGAAGCCTCCTCGCTGGTATTGTCGCTCCGCAGGAAGCAGAACATTAAAGTGCGGCAGCCCCTGCAGAAGATGCTGATCCCGGTACTGAACCCTTCCATGAAAGAGCAACTGCAGCGGGTGGAGGACCTGATCCGCAATGAAGTGAACGTAAAAGAAGTGGAATACCTCAGTCCGGATAATTCCTTTATCAAGAAAAAAGTGAAGCCCAACTTCCAGGTGCTGGGTAAAAAACTGGGCCCGAAGATGAAGGCGGTGGCAGCAGCCCTTGCGGCTTTCAGCCAGGAGCAGATTGCTGAACTGGAGCGGGCCGGTGTTTATAACCTGTTGATTGATAACGAAACCGTTCCCCTACATTTGCCGGATGTGGAACTGGTGAGTGAAGATGTGCCGGGCTGGCTGGTGGCTTCCAACGGCAGCCTCACCGTAGCCCTGGATGTGACCGTTACCCCGCAGCTGATTCACGAAGGCAATGCCCGCGAACTGGTGAACCGGATCCAAAAGATTCGGAAGGACAGTGGGTTGGAGCTGACCGATCGCATACTGGTAAAGCTGGGTGGCGCTGGTGAACTTGCCGCATCCATCACTGAATATAAATCCTATATTTGCGCCGAAATTTTAGCCGACAGCCTGGAACTGGAACCCGTGACTGAAAGCGGAACAGAAGTGGAAGTAAATGATTTTCAAATAATTGTACACGTTGCCAAAAAAGGAGGATAGCATGCCAACGAAAAAAAGTGCCGCCAAACCCGCTGCTAAAAGCCCGGCGAAACCGGTTGCCAAACCTGCTGCTAAAAAATCGGTGAAGCCCGCAGCGAAGTCTGCTGCGAAAGCACCTGCCAAACCAGCTGCCAAAACACCCGCCAAGCCTGCTGCCAAAGCACCCGCCAAGCCTGCTGCCAAAGCACCCGCCAAACCGGCGGCGAAAGCGTCTGCCAAGCCAGCCGCCAAGGCACCTGCAAAAGCTGCACCCAAGCCTTCGGTGAAAGCCCCTGCCAAGCCGGCGGCCAAGCCAGTTTCCAAAGCTCCCGCCAAACCGGCGGCAAAACCGGCTGCCAAGCCTGTTGCGAAGGACTCCGCAAAGCCGGCTCCGAAGCCCGTAGAGAAAGCAGCTGCTAAACCGGCTGCAGCACCTGCTCCCAAGCCGGAAGCGGCCATCAAGCCCACCGTTAAAAAAGCCATCCAGGAAATGAAAAAGGAAGTCAAGGCAAAGGCAAGGCCGGTGGAGGTAAAGCCCATCAAAACAACGGTTTCCACATCGGTGCGGTACCAGCCCGATTTCACTAAGTCGGTGCTCGATAAAAAAGCAGAGGAAAAGCCCCAGGGGCCGCTTGTCCGGTACAGCGATACGGATCTTGTCGAGTTCCGGGAGCTGATACAGCGCAAACTGGAGGCGGCCAAGAAAGAATTGGTGTACCTGCAGGGGCTCATCACCCGCAAAGATGAGATGGGTGGTGATGATGGAGATGGACGTTATATGACCATGGAAGATGGCAGTGTGAGTATGGAACGGGAGCAGCTGAGTCAGATGGCCAGCCGCCAGATTACATACATCGATCACCTGGAGAAAGCCCTGATGCGCATTGAAAACAAGACCTACGGCGTTTGCCGTGTTACGGGGAAGTTGATTGACAAGGCCCGTCTGCGTGCGGTTCCTCATGCCACCCTCAGCATTGAAGCCAAGATGGGGCATGTGAAGGGTCCCGCTTCTTCCGGCGAATAATTCAGTTCCCCCTCAATGCATAGAAAGCCGCCTTTTACCGGGCGGCTTTTTTTGGCCGGTTGTGACGGCAAGTCATCTTTGCAGGGCGTTTCTGTCATTCAACCCAAGCTGAATGGCCCGGATTAATGGTTTAACGTCTTGTACTATTTCATGAAGTTGATTTTCAAATTGTATTGCTCTGCACACCGCTGTGCAAAACTCCTGTGAGGCTGTGGTTTGACTTTTAAAAACCTTAGAATACACAAAGGTCTTCACAGAGCAAACTACAGTGGGGTATTGATTTTTTTCAATAGCGCAACAAGTTAAAGCTTAATTATATCCGGGCTACTTGCTGCCGAATAAATAAAAAAAACCATTGCTGCTGTGCAGTAATGGTTTTTAAATGCGCTATGTCCGGGATAGAAATTAATAATCTCTGCTGTATCCACCACCGCCGCCGCCGCGGTATCCACCGCCGCCGCCGCCTTTGCGGAATCCACCACCACCGCCGCCGCCGCCAAAGCTGCGCTTTTTAAAGCCACCGCCTTCGGGCTTGGGTTGCGCTTCGTTAACGACAATTTTGCGACCCTGCACATCGGTGTCGTTCAGACCACTGATGGCAGCGTTTGCCTCATCGGCATTTTCCATCTCCACGAATCCGAAGCCTTTGCTGCGGCCCGAAAATTTGTCGGTAAGAATTTTTGCAGATGAAACACTGCCAAATTGTTCAAACAGTGCAGAGAGGTCCTCGTTCGTCATGGACCAGGACAGGTTTCCAACGTAAATGTTCACAAGAAAAAAATTAAAAACAAAAAATCATGAAACAAAAAAAGCAACTGAAAACCGGGAGAAACTTACCTGTTGGAGAAGAATCGGAGGTTCAGAACGCCTCATCTGAATTCATATTAACATAGTAAAGATAATCATTTTGGTGAAAAACTCATATCCCCTGCGGTTTTTCACCGGAATTTCATAAACAGACTTATTTTACCTCCTGGAGGTCAACCAACCGTTTATAGTAACCCTGTGCTGCCAGCAGGGAGTCGTGGGTGCCCCGCTCCACCATCTTCCCCCGGTGCAGGACAATGATTTCATCGGCATGACGCACGGTGGAGAGACGATGGGCAATCACCAGGCTGGTACGGTCTTTCATCAGGTGCTGCAGAGCCTCCTGAACCAGCTGTTCACTTTCGGTATCGAGAGCGGAAGTGGCTTCGTCGAGTATGAGGATGGGCGCGTTTTTCAACACAGCCCTGGCAATGGAGATGCGCTGCCGCTGGCCCCCGCTCAGTTTTACGCCCCGTTCCCCTGTCAGGGTATTGTATCCTTCTTCCATCTGGCCGATGAAACCGTGGGCATTGGCCACCCGGGCCGCTTCCTCCACTTCGGCTTCCGTGGCATCGGGCCGGCCCAGGGCGATGTTGTTGTACACCGTATCGTTGAACAGAAAGCTGTCCTGCGACACGATGGCTACCAGCGAACGCAGGTCATTCAGGTCGAGGTTGCGGATGTTCACCCCGTCCACCAGGATCGCTCCTTCTTCCACGTCGTAAAACCGGGGAATCAGGTCGGCCAACGTGGATTTACCACTGCCGCTTTCACCCACCAGTGCCACGGTTTTACCCTTGGGGATGGTCAGCCGGATGTCCTGCAGCACCCTTGTTTCCTTGTAACGGAAAGAAACCCGGTCAAACACCAGCTCGCGGTCGAAGCTTTTTTTGCGTACCGGTTGCGGCGGGTTGGTGATGGAAACGTTGGTGTCAAGCACCCGGAAGATTTTTTCGCAGGCTACGATGCCTCGCTGCAGGGTGGAGGAGGTTTGCGACAGGTTTTTAAGCGGCTGGATGATCTGGGTATAAAGCGCCAGGTAGGCGATAAAACCGGAGCCGCCCAGGTTGGATTTGCCGTTGAGAATGAGGTAGCCGCCAAACAGGATTAAGGTGAGCGCCGCCAACACCCCCAGCACCTCGGAAATAGGGGCTGCCAGCTCCTTTTTTCCGAAGAGGTGCTTGCTGTGCCTTGAAAACCGTTGATTGATGCCGCGGAACCGGCTGTTCATCAATTGTTCTGCCAGGAAACTCTGCACCTGGCGGATCCCGCTGATGCTTTCGTCGGTCTGGCTGATGATGCTGCTCATCATTTCCTGGCTGAAATAATTCAGCTTTTTTAGTTGCCGGGTTATGGCCGAGATGATACCACCGGTTACCGGCAAAAAAATGAGTGTGAACAGGGTTAGCTGTGGCGACCAGTAAAACAGGATGCCAAAATAGGCCACCACTACAAAGGGGTCCCGCAGCAACACCTGCAGGCCGCTTACCACCGAACTTTCAATTTCCTGCACCTCTGTGGTCATCACCATCAGCAGGTCGCCCTTGCTCTGGTTGTGGTGGTAAGAAAGAGACTGCTGCAGGTACTTTTCGTAGAGCCGCACCCGCACGGCTTCCATCAGCCTCAGCCGGAGCCGCAGCAACACCCGCACCGCCATGTAACGGAACACATTGGCCAGCAGAATGCTGATGCCCACCAGGCCGCAAACAAAAGCGAGTGCGTTGAATTTACCGTGTTGTGTGATGATGGTATTAAAGGTGTAGTTGAAGGCGTCGCGGATATAATCAAACGACAGGTGAAAAACGGGCTTTTCCGTGACCGGGGCATGCCCCTGTTCAAACAGCAGCTGCAGGATGGGAATGAGCAGGGTGAAGTTCATCAGCCCGAATACAATACCCAGTAGCGTGTAAACGATGTATTCGGGGAAAATATGGTGTAAAGGCCTGGCATAATGAACCAGCCTGCTGAGCGTGCGCATGATTCAAAGATAGGAATGCAGCAGGTATTCCGGGCGGGTGCCTGCCTGTTCCGCCGCCTGCGCCATTTCTGGGCGCATAGGAGTACATTTGCACCAATAACCTCAGTATCCTTGACCAGCTGTTCCCTCTGCATTGCAACCTACAACTGGCCCGCGGCATTAAAGGCATGCCTGCAAACGGTTTTGCAGCAGCGTACACTGCCGGGAGAGGTCATCATCGCCGATGACGGAAGCACTGCTGAAACGGAGGCTGTTGTGGCTGCATTCAGGCAGCAGCTACCCGTTCCGGTTAAACATATCTGGCAGCCCGATGAGGGGTTCCGGCTGGCACAAATCAGGAATAAGGCGTTTGCGGCTGCGCAGCATCCACTCGTGGTCCAGATTGACGGTGATCTGCTGTTGCATCCGGAGTTTATTGCAGATCATCAACGGGCGGCAAGGCGCGGTACATTCATCGCCGGGAGCAGGGTGCTGGTGGACCAGCAACTGTCGCAGGCATTGCTGGATGCCGAAGGAAACATTTTTCCTCCGGTTTTCAGCCGGCATGTGAAAAAGTCGTACAACGGTGTCCGGATTCCCCTTCTTTCGGCCGTAAACCGCTATCTTCAGCGGGGTGGAAACGGATACAAGTATGTGCTGGGTTGCAACATGTCGTTCTGGAAAGAGGACCTTCTTGCGGTGAACGGATACAACGAATCGTTTACCGGGTGGGGCAAGGAAGACAACGACATCGCCATCCGGCTGGTAAACGCAGGAGTGCAACTCCGGTTCCTGAAATTTGGAGGAGTTGTATACCACCTGCACCACCGGAAAAGTGACGCGTCTGCTATGAACAGGAATGAGGAAATGCTGAGAAGGAGTTTAAAGAACCGGGTAACGTATATTGAAAAGGGTATGCATCAATACATTCAGAAACCGTAAAATTCATGCACTATGCAGGAAGGGAAAAGACAAAAACAGGTAGGCGGCGTGTTGCACGAGGAACTCACCACCATCTTCCGGAAAATGGGTCTTAACACCATTCAGGGCGGACTGGTATCCATCGCCTCGGTGAAAGTAACCCCCGACCTGCTGGAGGCACGGGTGTACCTCAGCGTATTCCAGGCAAGCGACAATGCCCTTGTGCTGAAACGGGTGGAAGAAGCCGCTCATGAAATCAAGCGGGAACTGGCTGCCCGCGTGAAACACCAGCTGCGCCGTATGCCGGAAGTCCGGTATTACCTCGACGACACCCTGGAGCACGTGTTCAAAATGGAGGAACTTTTTAAAAAAATTGACGGGGAGCGGAAAGAAGACGGACCGTTGCTTCCTGAGTGAGGTTAAAATCCCGGACCAACATTGAATCTTATCTTCGCCTGGCGCTACTTCCGATCGAAAAAATCCACCAATGCCATCAACATCATTGCGTGGGTGACGGTTACTGCCATGGCTGTTGGCACTGCAGCCCTTATTATCGTACTCAGTATTTTTAACGGATTTGAAGGACTGGTAAAGGAGCTGTACTCTTCTTTTTACCCGGATGTACGGATCACTGCTGTGCAAACGGGTTATCTTACGCTCGACAGCAACCGCCTGGAGCAGCTGCGTAAACACCCGGCCGTTGGATCACTGAGCCTGGTGGCAGAGGTCAACGCCCACCTGCAGTACCAGGACTACCGCACCAACGCGGTGCTGAAAGGGGTGGATGACTCCTACACAGCCGTTACCGGTGTCCGGTCGTATATCACACGGGGCTCCTATGCTACGGGAACGGCCGATGCACCCGAACTGGTGCTGGGCATGGGCATTGAACAATCGCTCAACCTGCTGAGCGACCGGTCGCTGGACCTGGTAACGGTTTACCTGCCCCGCAGGGGGGTGCCCCTCTCCGCTAACCCGCTGGATGCCATCAGTACCATGAACTTCCGTCCCCGCGGGGCTTTTGCCATCCAGCAGGACTTCGACAATAAATACGTGCTGACCAACCTGGAAGTGGTGCGGGAACTGGTGGGCCTGGGAGCAACAGACTATTCGGCTGCAGAGATCCGGTTGCGTCCCGGCTTCAGCGAAAAAGAAGCGCTGCAGCAGTTCCGACAGATAGCCGGACCCGGCGCCCTGGTGGAAAACCGCTACCAGCAGAACCGTTCCCTGTTTGCCGTAATGCAGTTGGAAAAATGGGCCATTTACGGCATTCTCAGCCTCATTCTGGTGATTGCCGCCTTCAACATGATCGGGGCGCTTACGATGCTGGTGCTGGAAAAACAACAGGACATTCAGATTCTGAAGGCAATGGGAGCACCCGATTCGCTGGTGCGCCGGATTTTTTTAACTGAGGGAGTATTACTTGCTCTGGTTGGCGGGGGGCTGGGGATGCTGGCCGCCCTGCTGTTCTGCTACCTGCAGGTGCAATGGAAGATCATCCCCCTGGAAGGGTCGTTTGTAATTGATTATTACCCGGTGAAAGTGTTATCCACTGATCTGCTGCTCGTAACCGCCACCGTTCTTTTCATTGCTGTACTGGCCGCCTGGGTGCCTTCCCGTAAGGCGGCAGCGGCAGCCATCTCGCTCAAATCCCGTTAATCAGTAATCACCCAGGCTGGTGGGAGCCAGTTCCTGCAGCGCCTGCGCCAGTTGTTCGTTGTTTGGGGCAATGCCGTGCCATTCATGACTGCCTTCCATGAAGCTTACACCCTTGCCCATGGCTGTCTTCATCAGGTGTGCGATGGGTTTACCATTGCCGGTGCGTGTGCGGGCATATTCCAGGGCGGCCACTACCTGGTCCATGTCATTTCCGTCTTCCGTAACAAAAGTATCCCAGCCAAAGGCTTCAAATTTAGCGGTGAGGTCGCCCAGGTGCATCACTTTTTGGGTGGGCCCGTCAATCTGCTGGCCGTTCCAGTCAACCGTGGCTACCAGGTTGTCTACCTTATGGTGGGCGGCAAACAGCACCGCTTCCCAGATTTGTCCTTCCTGCAACTCACCATCACCGTGCAGGGAGTACACCAGGTTGCTTTCCCCGTTCAGTTTTTTGGTGAGGGCCGCGCCGATGGCTACGCTCAGGCCCTGGCCCAGGGAACCGGCAGCCATCCGCACGCCCGGCAGGTGCTCGTGTGTGGCCGGGTGACCCTGCAACCGGGAATTGATGCGGCGGAAGGTGGACAGCTCCGAGAGGGGAAAATATCCGCTGCGGGCCAGGGTGGAGTAAAAAACGGGACTGATATGGCCGTTCGACAGGATGAATACATCTTCGCCCGGTGCGTCCATAACGAATGCCGGATTATGCTTTAACACCTTGAAATACAAGGCAGTAAAAAATTCTGTGCAGCCCAGGGAGCCGCCCGGGTGGCCGCTCTGGCAGCCGTGAACCATGCGTACAATGTCTCTGCGGATCTGGCGGGCGATTTCTTTCAGTTCGGACATAAAGGGGGTGATTGTGCGGGCAAAACTACTTGAAAATTGAAGCGGACCTTCATTTTTTCCAGTGATTTTCTGCATAATCCACACCCTGTGGACGTTATTTTACTGTTGCCAGGTTTTGACTTTGGCATTATATGATTAGCTTTGTGTCCGTACTTGAAAACCCAACTGCATGGATCACCTTATACTCGGCTCGGTAATTGCTTTTCTCATTACTTTCTCGGCCATTCCAATCATCATCCGGTTGGCAGAAATGAAAAAGTTGTTCGATGTGCCAGATGACCGGAAAATTCACATCAACCCGGTTCCATCGTTGGGTGGGGTAGGCATCTTTGGTGGTTTTATGCTGGCCCTTTTGTTGGCTTCTCCTGTTGTTGTTCCTGAATTTCAATATGTTGTATCGGCCTTCCTGGTGGTTTTCTTCCTCGGATTGAAAGATGATATTGTAGTACTTACTCCCCTGAAGAAATTCCTGGGGCAGCTGATTGCTGCCGGTATCCTGGTTTTTAAAGGGGGTATTCTTATTCATAGCATGCACGGCTTTCTGGGCCTGCAGGAGATGCCCTATCCCATCAGCCTTGCCTTTACGTTCCTGACCATTATTGTAATCACCAACTCTTTTAACCTGATTGACGGTGTGGACGGTTTGGCCGGCTCTTTGGGGCTCATCACCACAGCTGCATTCGGCACTTATTTCCTTCTGGCCGGGCATCCCTTCTATGCGGTGCTCTCGTTCAGTATGATGGGTAGCCTGATGGCCTTCCTCATTTTCAATGCCTCCCCCGCCAAAATTTTTATGGGAGATACAGGGTCCCTGCTGCTGGGCATTGTTAATGCACTGCTGGTCATCAAGTTTATCCAGGTGGCATCGGCCCCCACCGCTCCGCTCTACCTGCCAGCCGCCCCGGCCATTGGGTTTGCCATCCTTTTTGTACCCCTGTTTGATACCCTGCGGATATTTTCGTTTCGCATCCTTACCCGTCGTTCACCGTTCAGTCCCGACCGCAACCACGTACACCACCTGCTGCTGGAAAAGGGCTGCAATCATTCCACCGTTACTGTGTTGGCGGTAGTCTTTAACGTTTTTGTCATTGCCGCTACCTTCCTGGGCCGTCACCTTGGTAACACATTTTTGCTGATAGGACTGGTAAGCATTGGTTTTTCCACGATCAGTCTCCTCATTTATACCAACCGGGCAAAACGGAGACAATTGTTTGACCTCACATTCAACCGGTCAGACAAAAAGCTGGATATTGAGACCAAAGTAATCACCCTCAAAACGGACAAAGTGATTACCGAAGTGACCGAAATGGCCAAATAATCCCTGGTTTGATTTCTGTTGCCTCTCCCTGCACGCTGCACCCTGAATTTTGTTAGGTTTGCACCGTAAAAACTTTAATGTATGTCTGATTTATCCGAGCAATTATCGCTGATCCTGGATGACGCGGAAACGCACATGAAGAAAGCCATCCAGCACCTGGAAGCGGAACTGTTGAAAATCCGCGCCGGCCGTGCCAACCCCAATATGCTGGATGGCATTGTGGTGGATTATTACGGATCTCCCACGCCCATTAACCAGGTAGGAAATATCACAGCTGCCGATGCCCGTACCATTACCATCCAGCCCTGGGAGAAAAATATGCTGCAGCCCATTGAACGGGCCATCATCAATTCCAACATCGGGCTTACGCCGCAGAACGACGGTGCTATCATCCGCCTGTTTCTGCCGCCCCTTACCGAGGAGCGCCGTAAGGAACTGGTAAAGCGGGTGAATGGTGAAGGCGAACACACCAAAGTGGCCATCCGCAACATCCGCCGCGACGCCATTGAACACATTAAAAAGCTGCAGAAAGAGGGCTTAAGCGAAGACGTGGCCAAGGATACGGAGAAAGACGTGCAGCACATGACCGATAAGTATACGGTACAGATAGATAAGCACCTGGAGGCCAAGGACAAGGAAATCATGAGTGTTTAAACTGCGCCTGGGAAAAAAATCAGGAGGGATGCCGCGGCATCCCTTTTTTATTGCCGGTTGGCGAGGTAAACACCTCCCAGGATCACCAGCAGTCCGGTCAGTTGCAGCAGTGTGACGGTTTCCCCGGCCACAATCCCCCAGAACAGGGCAACAAACGGAATGCCGTAGGTAACCATGGAGGAGAACAACGGGCCGGCCCGTTTCATCAGGCGGTAAAACAAAATGGTGGCCAATGCAGTACCCAGTACTCCCAGTACACTGGCTGCGCCAATGGACCAGATACGGGCCCTGGTAAGGGGCAACCGGAAAAAACCGTCCAGCTGCAACACCAGCAGTGACGGCAACAGCAGTACTGTGAAGCTGACAGCCGCAATCTGCAAAGAGGCCGTTTGGTGCAGGTAACGGTTCACCAGGTTCACGTTTAAGCCGTAACAGGCCGTGGCCAGGGCCACCAGGGAGGCATAAAACAGGTGGGTGCCGGAGCTTTGCTGCAATTGCGAAAGAAAGAGCAACACCATTCCGGCAAAGCCGGTGACCACCCCCGCCACTTTGTGCCATTTCGTTTTCACGGAGAAGAAAAGGGCCCCCACACCAATTACAAACAGGGGAGTGAGTGCATTGAGCATACCGGCCAGGGCGCTGTCGATGCGGGTTTCGGCCACACAGAAAAGAATAGCCGGTATAAAACTACCCAGCACGCCCGACAACACGATGAACAACAGCTGTTTGCGGCTGAGGGAACCAACATTGCGGAGTGAGAAGGGGAGTAACACCAGCCCCGCGCTGAGCATGCGTATGGCGGCCACCTGGTAGGCAGTGAGTTCATGCAGGCCTTCTTTCATGAGGATGAATGAGCTGCCCCAGATAAAGGCAAGTATCGTAAACAGGAGCCAGTCGCCAACGGATCGTTGCTGCATAAGGCCGCAAAGTTGTGGGTTTTTCTTTCACAGGCAGCCTGTAATGGCTATATTCGTTAACAAATAAACCTATGGCGAAAATTAAGCTGGCGGCAGTATCCACCAAGGCACCGAAAGGGCTGAACAAGGAAAAGACCAGGGCCCGTATGGGAAAGATACTGGAGGAACTTGATGAGTTGCAGAACCGGCTCATCGCTGAGTCGAAGCATGCCCTGCTGATTATCATCCAGGGGATGGACGCCAGCGGAAAGGATGGCACCATCCGCAAAGTTTTCAGCACCATGAACCCGATGGGCGTTTCCGTAAAATCATTTAAAGTGCCAACGGCTGAGGAATTGGCGCAGGATTTTTTGTGGCGGGTACATGCTGCGGCTCCTCCCAAAGGCATGATTCGCATTTTCAACCGCAGTCAGTATGAAGATGTTCTGGTAACCCGGGTGCATGGCTGGTGCGATGATGAAACGGCGCTGAAGCGCATGCAGGCCATTAATGATTTTGAGCGGTTGCTGACGGAGCACAACAACACACATATCCTCAAGTTCTACCTGCATATCTCCAAAGAAGAACAACATAAGCGGTTAACCGAACGTACCCACGACCCCCGCAAAATGTGGAAATACAACGAACGCGATTTTGAAGAATCGAAGTTGTGGAACCGGTATATGGAGTATTACGAGGCCTGTTTTGCCCAATGCAATGTTGTACCCTGGCATATTGTGCCAAGTGACCAAAACTGGTATAAAGAGTACGTAATTGCCAAAGTGGTGTATGACACACTCAAAAGCCTGAAAATGCAATATCCCGGCTTGAAAAAGTGATGCATTTGTTGCATCTTTATAATGTTGTGTAACCAGGCCGCAATTGAATTGCAGCTTCATTTTTAAACCAAAAATCTGTTTTATGGGAATGTTGAAAGAATTCAGAGATTTTGCCATGAAAGGCAATGTAGTAGACCTGGCCGTAGCCGTTATTATTGGCGGTGCTTTCGGTAAAATTGTAAGCTCACTCATCGAGGATGTAATTACACCCTTGATTTTAAAGCCCGCGCTGGAAGCTGCTAATCTTGAAAAAATTGAGCAGTTGACCATCTTTGGCGGGGTAAAATACGGAATGTTCCTCTCGGCGGTCATTAACTTCATCATCATTGCTTTTGTGCTGTTTTTAATAATCAAGGGCATGAATGCAGCCAAGAAAAAAGAAGAAGCGGCACCTGCACCGCCTCCACCCACACCCGAGGATATTGTGTTGCTGCGTGAAATCCGCGACGCGTTAAAGAAATAGCAGCGTTTATCCAGCCATTCGCTGTGTTGATCCACCCTGTTATAACAGGGTGGATATTTTTGTTTCTTTGAAGCGGAGACGCGAACAAAAAGCGCATCGCCTCCCCGTGTCTGTTTAACCGGCGAACATGACCGATGTTGATACCGGTATGATTTCTTTCATTAAAAGTGATGATATGATCCAATTAGCAAAAAAGCTGGCTCTTGCCGCCCTGTTGGTGCCCGCCATCCATACAATTAATGCACAGGATAAAGAAGTACAACAATTAAAAACCGAAGCAACCCGGGATATAAAAAAAGACGGGGAGCAAAAAGAAGGGTGGACAAAGGGGGGTGTTTTTACGCTGAACCTGAGCCAGGGCGCCAGCCGCAACTGGGCAGCTGGTGCCGAACGGGCTTCGTTTTCCATCAACACCATTGTAAACGGGTTTGCTTACTATAAAAAGGGGAAATCCTCCTGGGACAATACCCTCAATACCCAGTATGGAATTGTGAGTGCCACCAGCATCGGTACGCGTAAGAACGACGATCGTATTGACCTTCTCTCCCGCTACGGGTACCGGTTGGGTAATCCCAGGTGGCATCTCTCGGCCCTGGGCAGCCTGCGTACCCAGTTCACCAACGGATTTGATTACAGCACCACGCCCAGCAAAACCAAAAACTCGGCTTTTTTTGCTCCGGCTTACCTGCTGCTCTCGCCGGGTATCCTGTACAAGCCCAACGCGGTTTTTGATCTTTTCCTGTCGCCCGTTACCTCGCGCTGGGTGGTTGTCAGCCGTTCCCATGCCGATTTGCGCCCCCTTTTCAGGGTGCCTGCTGATAAAGGGTCCGTCAGCGAGTTCGGGGCCTTCGCCACCGCCAATTTCAAGAAGGATATTGCTAAAAACATGAATCTGGTAAGCCGCCTCGACTTGTTCAGCAACTACCGCAACAACCCGCAGAACATCGATGTGTTCTGGACCAATGTCATTGGTATGAAGGTGAATAAATACATCGGGGTTACCTATAATTTTGACCTGATTTACGACCACGATGTGCAAAACGTGAAAACCGGCGGTCTCATGGGCACCCAGCTCAAATCCCTTCTGGGAGTGGGTTTTACCGCCACGTTTTAGTAACCGTTCATTCGCTACATTTGCAGGCCCGGGGTACCTGAACCCCGTAATAAACCATGGTACAACCAACCAATTACCAGATCCGCCTGCCACAGTTTGAAGGCCCCTTCGACCTGCTCCTGTTTTTCATTGAACGGGATGAGCTGGACATCTATAACATTCCCATCACTAAAATCATCAATGATTTCCTCGACTACATGCACCAGTCCGGGGAGTTGAACATAGAGCTGAGCAGTGAATTCATCCTGTTCATCTCCACCCTTATGCGCATTAAGGCAAAAATGCTCCTGCCCCGCAAGGAAATTGATGAGAAAGGGAATGAGATTGATCCGCGCCAGGAGCTGATTGACAAGCTGCTGGAGTATAAGAAGTTTAAAGAAGCTTCTGTACAAATGGCCGAGATGGAGGCGCAGCGCCTGTTCATGGTGAAGCGGGGCAATATTGCCAAAGAGTTGGCCCTGATCAGTGAGGAAGCCGGCGAGGGAACGGAGATACAGACCATCACCCTCTTCAAACTCATGAAGACCTTTGAGCGGGTGATGAAGCGGCAGCACGAACGCCTGAACAAACCCGTTCACACTGTGGTGCAGTATAATTATTCCATGGAGGGCAGCCGCGATTACATGCTGCACCTGGTGGAGCAGGAAAAGACCATGGCTTTTGAAAAGCTATTTGATGTGTGCGAAAACCGCATTCATGCCATCTTCCTGTTTCTTTCCCTGCTTGAGCTGGCCCAGCAACAATACATGAGTATCCTTGTAGGAGAAGGCCGTAACAATTTTATCATCGAATGGAACGAAAACCGCGAGCCAACCGCAGCCGAGGCGGTGGCAGAACTGAATTAAAAAGAGGTTGTCTCAAAAAGTAAAAGAGTTTCACACAATATTCGCCAAGAATACAAAGTGCGCTAAGTAGGCGTTTCCGATGCAGTCTTTGTTTCTTTGTCTTCGTGGTCGCTTTGTGTGAAACAACCCTTTTGAGACAACCTCTTTTCTGTTATAAGAACGCGTTACTCATGCTTATGCATGCACCTTCACTTCTACCATTTCCTTCATCAGCCCGCGTACCGTTTCCAGAATACCCTCTGCATCCAGGCCGATTTCACGGTACAGCTGTTTGGGTGTTCCGTGTTCCACCAGCCGGTCGGGGATGCCCATGATTTTTACTTCATTTTTATAGCCATGCTGTGCCATGAATTCGAGCACCGCGCTGCCAAATCCTCCCTGCACGGTTCCGTCTTCCACGGTTACCAGTTTGGGGTAACGCTGGCAGGCTTCGTGGAGCAAGGCTTCGTCCAGGGGCTTGGCAAAGCGCATGTCGTAGTGGCCCGGCTGGATGCCTTCGTTTTTCAGTTCGCGGATGGCGGCCGCGGCGAAGTTGCCGGGGTGGCCAAACGAAAGAATGGCTACGTCTCTGCCTTCTTTCAGGCGCCGGCCGGTACCGATTTTTATTTCCTGCATCTCCGTTTTCCATTCCGGCATCACGCCTTCCCCCCGGGGGTAACGGATGCTGATGGGCAGCTGCATGCTGTCGAGTTGCGCCGTGTACATCATGTTGCGCAGCTCGGCTTCATTCATGGGTGAGGCAACCACCATGTTGGGGATGCAGCGCATATAAGCAATATCATAGCAACCGTGGTGTGTGGGCCCGTCTTCGCCCACCAGTCCGGCCCGGTCGAGGCAGAAAATAACGGGTAGTTTCTGGATGGCCACATCGTGCACCACCATGTCGTAGGCCCGCTGCATGAAGGACGAGTAAATGTTACAGAATACTTTCATGCCCTGAGTGGCCATGCCGGCACTAAGGGTCACTGCATGCTGCTCGCAGATGCCTACGTCGAAGGCCCGGTGCGGCATTTTTTCCATCATAAACTTGAGAGAGGAACCGCTGGGCATGGCGGGTGTAATACCTACAATCTTTTCATTCTGCTCAGCCAGTTCGATGATGGTGTGTCCAAATACGTCCTGGTACTTGGGCGGTTGCGGCAGGTCGAATTTCTTCTTCTGAATTTCGCCGGTCACCTTATCAAATAAACCGGGAGCATGCCACTTGGTCTGGTCCTGCTCGGCCAGGGCGTAACCTTTGCCTTTTACGGTGACGATGTGCAGCAGCTTGGGACCCGGGATCTGTTTCAGATCCTTTAGGGTGTCTACTAATTTGGTGATGTTGTGGCCGTCAATGGGTCCGAAGTACCGCAGTTTTAACGCCTCAAACAGGTTGCTGCTTTTGTTCACAAACCCCTTGATGCTGTGCTCGAGTTTGCTGGCCATTTCGCGGGTGAACTGGCTGCCAACGGGCAGTTTTCCCAGGGCATGCCAGATATCGTCTTTCAGGCGGTTGTAGGCTGGTGAGGTGGTGATGTCGGTGAGGTATTCTTTGAGCGCCCCTACGTTGGGGTCGATGCTCATGCAGTTGTCGTTGAGGATGATGAGCACATCGCTGTCGGCCACCCCTGCATGGTTCATGGCTTCAAACGCCAGGCCGGCCGTCATGGCACCATCGCCAATCACGGCAATCGATTTGCGGTTTTCTCCTTTCATCCTGGCAGCCATGGCCATACCGAGGGCCGCGGAGATGGAGGTGGAGGAATGTCCCACACCAAAGGTATCGTACTCACTTTCGCTGCGTTTGGGAAAGCCGCTCAATCCTTCGTACTTCCGGTTGGTGTGGAAATTATCCCGGCGACCGGTAAGGATTTTGTGCCCATAGGCCTGATGGCCCACATCCCATACCAGCTGGTCGTAAGGCGTATCGTATACGTAGTGGAGGGCGGTACTCAGTTCCACCACACCCAGGCTGGCGCCGAAGTGGCCGCCGTGCACACTCACGATGTCAATAATGTATTGCCGCAGCTCATCACAGAGACGGGGCAGCTGATCCATGCTCAGCTTTTTGAGGTCCCTGGGCAGGTTGATCTGCTGCAGAAGCGGTCCGGGTTTAATTTCCATACCAGTGGGTTAATGTGTAAAAGTAAAAAATTAGAGCGATCGGGTGTAAAATCAGGGCATATTAACAAAATTTCTGCCGGAAGGTTCTCCAAACTGTCCGGCTTTGCTTTATCCAGCCTCCGGCCCATTTACGCCCCCGAAATCGCCCTTTGTCCAATAGAAATTTCCCGTAGCGGCCCGGAACGGTAAATTTGTACTTGTGCAATACCTGAAAAAAATATCTGCCTATTGGTGGTGCCAGATTTTTGGCTGGGGCGCCAACATGGCGGTGAATTTCTTTTTTGCCTGGACCTTCCGCGGCTCCATTTCACCCCTGTTTGTGGGGAGGGTGTTGATTCTTGTTGTACTGGGGGTCCTGCTCACCCACCTCATGCGGTGGATCCTGCTGCGACTCAACGTGTTGCAGAAAAAGTTTGAATGGCAGACCGTCTATTTCCTGGGCATCACCTTTGTATTTTCCGTGGTTTTTGCCCTCCTGCTTCAATTTATCTTTACCCAGTTTCAGCTTTACGGTGAGCAGCGGATCAGCTACACCAACCGCCTGATCAGCAATACGTTCAATTCTTTTGTTACACTCCTGGTGTGGAACCTGATCTATTTCATTTATCATTACGTGGAGCGGGTGCGCAACCAGCAGATTGAGGCGTTTAAGTCGGAAGCCCTGATCCGGGAGTTGCAGCTACAGACCATCAAGTCGCACATCAACCCTCATTTTATTTTCAATGCTCTCAACAGCATCCGGGCACTGGTGGATGAAAATCCGGCCAGGGCCCGCCGGGCGATTACGGAGCTGAGTAATATCCTGCGCAGCAGCATGCAGGCCGAGAAGGCGGAGACCGTTCCTTTTGAAGAGGAATTGAACATAGTGAAAGATTATCTCGCCCTGGAACAGATGCGCTTTGAAGAGCGGCTCAAGGTGCAGTTCGAGATTGACCCGGCCACGCTTCACCAACCGGTACCGCCCATGATGTTGCAGACATTGGTGGAAAACGCCATCAAGCACGGCATCAGTAAAAATGTATCCGGAGGAGAGGTGAAAGTCATTTCCCGGTTTAACGGCCCTGAACACGAACTGATCGTACGCAATACCGGTCAGCTCAATGGCGCTTTTAACAACGGTGGCTTCGGGGTGTCGAGTACCCAGGATCGCCTGGAGCTGATGTTTGGCGGCCGCGCTTCCTTTACCCTGCACAATACCAGCCCATCCGAGGTGGAAGCACGGGTGCAGATGCCGGCGGAAAGCTGAGGTTTCACTAATTTAGGCATAAGAATGTTTGTATGAATAAACGAGCAATAATCATTGACGACGAACGGCTGGCCCGGAACGAGCTGAAAAAAATGCTGTCCGAATATCCCGAAATTGAGGTGATTGACGAAGCGGCCAATGCCGATGAAGGCATTCAGAAAATAGAAGAACAGCAACCCGACCTGATTTTCCTGGACATCCAGATGCCGGGTAAAACCGGCTTCGATCTGTTGCGGGAACTGAATCGGGTGCCGGAAGTGATCTTCACCACCGCCTATGACGAATATGCCCTGAAAGCATTTGAAGTAAACGCACTGGATTACCTGTTGAAGCCCATCGAACCCAAGCGCCTCGCCGATGCCATTCACAAACTGGAAGAGGAAGAGGCCCTGCACGAACAGGAGGGGGCCGTACCGATGAACCGCAGCCAACTGAGCGAAAACGACCAGGTATTTGTAAAGGATGGTGAGAAGTGCTGGTTTGTACGATTGGGCGATATCCGCCTCTTCGAAAGCGTGGGCAACTACGCCAAAGTATATTTTGGTTCCAACAAACCCCTGATTCTGAAATCGCTTAACGCGCTGGAAGAGCGGCTGGATGAGAAAGTGTTTTTCCGTGCCAACCGCAAGCACATCGTCAACCTCCGGCTGATCGAAAAAGTGGAACCTTATTTTAACGGGGGACTCTTGCTCGAAATACAGGGAGGCGATAAGATTGAAGTGAGCCGCCGGCAGGCGGTGAAGTTCAAGGAGATGATGAGTTTGTAAGCCCTGCCCTGCACATACATGTTACAACAACGAACCGGATCCTGTTTCCGGTTTTATTATGTGCTCTTTTGTGGGAGGGAATCCGCCGGTCAGCCCAACTCCACCGGAACGCTGTGAATGGCCGCGGCCATTTCTTTGATGAGTCCGGCATCTTTTTCGATGGCGTTGCCAATTACAATCACATCCGCACCGGCCCGGCAGTTGCGGTAGGCTTTTTCGGGGTCGGTGATGCCGCCGCCCACGATGAGGGGCACCTGGATCTGCCGTGCCACGCTCTGGATCATGCTTTCCGTTATGGGCCTGCGGGCACCGCTGCCGGCATCCATGTAAATCAATTTCATGCCCAGCATTTCTCCGGCCATGGCTGTGCACATGGCTATTTCGTGTTTGTCGGCCGGCAAAGGGGTGGCATTGCTGATATACGAAACCGTGGTGGGAGCGCCGCCGTCCACCACCATGTAACCGGTGGAGATGATTTCCAGACCGCTTTGCCGTACAAAAGGAGCGGAGATTACGTGCTGGCCGATGAGCAGCTCGGGATTGCGCCCGGAAATGAGCGAGAGGTACAGCAGGGCATCGGCATAGCGGCTCACCTGCGAAGGGCTTCCCGGGAAGAGAAGCACGGGGATGGTACAGCTGGCTTTGATCTGCTGAATTACTTCGTCGAGCCGGTTGGAAATCACCAGGCTCCCGCCTACCAGGAAGTAATCCACCCGGGCTGCAACGGCCAGCTGCAGCAGCCGGTCGAGGGCAGCCGGTTCCGCTTTGTCGGGATCAACCAGTACCGCAAATGATTTTTGTCCTTGCTGTTTCCGTTCCAGTATGTTGTTGTAAATGCCGCTGTTCATCCGGGTCTGTGCTTCCTGCAAAAATGGAAAAAATGTCGCTGCTTTCCAATTAATCCCTCCACTTTATGAAACCGGTCCGTGCCGGCAGGAACCCCCGGGCAAGCGAAGGTGACCGGATTTCTCTCTTTCTTCGGTTATAAAAAGCCGTTAGTTTTTATTTCGTTTAGTCACCCGCTGAAATGCAGGCCCGGCAAGGCTTACAGGGCGGAAGGGAGTGCCGGCCGGTTTTTTAGCGGAATCGGCCGTAACCACCAAAAAAAATTGATCCCAAACCCAGGAATGCACGTCCCTGCTGCATTTGGCCCCTTTTCCACAGTCTGTTGATATTTCAGGTTTTGGTCCTATCCATCCGGAAAATATTTTCGTTGTCCTCCGGACCTGAAATTTTTCACCCAGAATACCAAAACGATTGACCGATTATGGCCGCAAAAAAGAAAAACCAACGCTTGCAGTTTCAGCGCCGATTCACGCAGGAAGGTGTATCGCCGTTTGACCTGTTTGAGTACGACTACCGTACATCTGTTATCCGCAATCCCTCGGGAGAAGTGGTTTTTGAAATGAACAACGTGGAAGTGCCCCGGCACTGGAGCCAGATTGCCACCGACATCCTGGCCCAGAAATATTTCCGCAAAGCCGGCGTTCCCCAGCCGGATGGTTCCACCGGGCGGGAAACCTCTTCCAAACAGGTGGCGCACCGGATGGCCCACTGCTGGCGCGTATGGGGCGAACGCTACGGTTATTTTCAGTCGGAGAATGATGCGCAGGTCTTCTACGAAGAACTGGTGTACAGCATCCTCAACCAGATGTGCGTGCCCAACTCTCCCCAATGGTTCAATACCGGTCTTTATGAGTGCTATGGCATCAAGGGCAAACCGCAGGGCCACTATTTTGTGGATCCCAACGATGGTCAGCTCAAGAAATCGACTTCTGCTTACGAACGCCCCCAGCCGCATGCCTGCTTTATATTAAGCGTGAACGACGACCTCGTGAACGATGGCGGCATCATGGACCTGTGGGTACGGGAAGCACGTATTTTCAAATATGGCTCCGGTGTAGGTACCAACTTTTCCCAGATCCGCGGTGAAGGCGAACGCCTAAGCGGCGGCGGATCTTCTTCGGGTCTGATGAGCTTCCTCAAGATCGGCGACCGTGCTGCCGGCGCCATCAAAAGCGGCGGCACCACCCGCCGGGCAGCCAAGATGGTGTGTCTCGACCTCGACCATCCCGAGATCATGGACTTCATCAGCTGGAAGGTGGAAGAAGAAAAGAAAGTGGGTGCCCTCATCGCGGCCGGCTATTCGCACGACTACGAAGGAGAAGCCTACCGCACCGTAAGCGGTCAGAACTCCAACAACTCCGTGCGCATCCCCAACGAATTTTTTGAGAAACTGGAAAAAGGCGAAGACTGGGAACTGAAAGCCCGTACCGACGGACGGGTGATGAAAAAAATTCCTTCCCAGGAAGTGTGGAACCAGGTTGCCTATGCCGCCTGGCGTTGCGCCGACCCCGGCACCCAGTACGATACCACCATCAACGAATGGCATACCTCCCCCAAGGGCGGCCGCATCAACGCGTCGAACCCCTGCAGCGAGTACATGTTCCTTGATAACACGGCCTGTAACCTTGCCTCCATCAACCTGCGCCGTTTGTTTGACGAAACCACGCAGACCTTTGATGTGGAAGGCTACGAATACCTGATCCGCCTCTGGACAGTGGTGTTGGAAGTGTCGGTGCTCATGGCCCAGTTCCCTTCCAAAGATGTGGCGCAGTTGTCGTACGATTACCGCACCCTCGGTCTGGGCTACGCCAACCTTGGCTCTATGCTCATGGTGATGGGCATCCCCTACGACAGTGAAGAAGCCCGCGGCATTGCCGGCGCCCTCACGGCTATTATGACCGGCGTGTCGTACAAGACCTCTGCCGAAATGGCTTCCTTCCTGGGAGCGTTTCCCCGCTACGAAGAGAATACCGAAGACATGCTGCGGGTGATGCGCAACCACCGGGCCGCCGCCTACGACGCCGAAGATGCGTACACCGGCCTGAGCATCAAACCACAAGGCATCCAGGCGCAGTACTGCCCCGATTACCTGCTCACCAGCGCCTGCAAGTCGTGGGACGATGCCGTTTCGCTGGGTGAAAAATATGGTTACCGCAACGCACAAACAACCGTGATTGCACCCACCGGCACCATTGGCCTGGTGATGGATTGCGATACCACCGGTGTGGAACCCGACTTTGCCCTGGTGAAATTCAAGAAGCTGAGCGGTGGTGGTTATTTCAAAATCATCAACCAGTCGGTACCCGCCGCCCTTCAAAAGCTGGGTTATACCGAGAAGGAAATAGACGCGATCATCAAGTACGCGGTAGGTGCTGCTTCCCTCAACGGGGCTCCGCACATCAACCCGCAATCGCTCAGCGAAAAAGGATTCATTGCCGAAGAAATCAAGAAGCTTGAAGCCGCCATGGCCAGCGCTTTTGAAATTGGTTTTGTCTTCAACAAGTACACATTGGGCGAAGAGTGCCTGCAGCGCCTGGGCTTTACCGCTGATGAATACAATGATTTTGAATGGAGCCTGCTCGAAGCACTGGGCTTTACGGATGACCAGGTTGCCGAGGCCAATGATTACATCTGTGGCACCATGACCATCGAAGGTGCGCCCTTCCTCAAGGAGGAGCACTATGCTGTGTTTGACTGCGCCAACAAGTGTGGCAAGAAAGGCGAGCGTTACATCCACCACAGCGGTCACATCCGCATGATGGCCGCTGTGCAGCCTTTCATCAGCGGCGCTATTTCCAAGACCATTAACCTGCCCAACGAGGCAACCGTGGAAGAGATCGCCGATGCCTACATGATGAGCTGGAAGCTGGGCCTTAAAGCCTGCGCCCTCTACCGCGATGGTTCCAAACTCAGCCAGCCGCTCAGCACCAAGGGCGAAAAGAAAAGGAAAGCTGGTACGGAAGCAGAAACTGCCGCTGCAGCCACGGCCGAGATTACGGAAAGTCCCATTGTAGACATGGCCAAACTCACGGTGGAAGACCTGCTGGAAGAGCTGAATAAGCGGGTGCAGAATTCGCCCGATACCAAACTCAAGCGCCAGCTGGCCCGCATCGTGGAGCGCCGCAAGCTGCCTGCCAAGCGCAGGGGCTTTACCCAAAAAGCCAAGATCAACGGGCAGGCCATCTTCCTGCGCACGGGGGAATACGGCGACGGTACCCTGGGTGAAATCTTCGTTGATCTGGCCAAGGAAGGCAGCACGCTGCGTTCGCTGATGAACAGCTTCGCCATTGCCGTTTCGGTGGGCCTGCAATACGGCGTGCCCCTGGAAGAATACGTGGAGAAGTTTGTCTTCACCAAATTTGAACCCAGCGGCATGGTGGATCACCCCAACATCAAGAGCACAACTTCCATTGTGGACTTTGTGTTCCGCTGCCTGGCATATGAATACCTGGGCCGTACCGACCTGGTACATGTACTCGACAAGCCCGAGATCGGCAACACCGGTACCGACGACTGGGACGATGTACCCACCGGGCTGGAATACGCGGAAAAAAAAACCGTAGAGCTGAGTGATGTACGTGTGGTGGGTGTTAGCAACAATCCCAACGGTACGGCTACGCAGAAGACCACGCACAAGCAAACCGTTTCTGTAACCACCGAAATGTCCAGCCTCGATGCCGTCAACCAGGCGGCCCGGGGGATGCAGAGTGATGCACCCGCCTGTAATGTGTGTGGCCACATCACCATCCGCAGCGGCACCTGCTACAAGTGCCTCAACTGCGGCAACAGTATGGGCTGCAGCTGATCGCGCCAATTCGTCCTCATTAATACTAACCAACAAGTAAGCACTCCGGATTTCCGGGGTGCTTTTTTTATGTCCGCTCCCCAGGAGCCCGGCTGCTTGGTAAGAGGGCTGGCTGCGGCAACAGCATACGCCGTACTACTCATCAGCAAGACCTTCTTCATGTGCCTAAGGGAAACCCTTAATTCTGTGCAGGCAGACAGGCTTTTTTCCTGTTTGGCCTGAAACTTGTCTTTTAGTACCGTCTTCGTTTAAATCCATCCCCATGAAATTGAAAACTGCTTATTTTTCTCTTTCCCTGCTGCTGGTTGTATTGGTGGCTACTTCCTGTTCCCGTTCGTTCACCCCCTACCAGGCTGCCCATCATCCCCACGGAAAAAGATGTTTGAACATCCGGTAAGCGGGCCCCGCTGCAGTGAAGTCAGCGGGGTTCTTTTTGTTGCACGTTCACCGGATCAGCGGCCTTCATCCATGCGCTGATGGCCGTGTGTTGATCTTTCTGTACTTTGCAGGCGGCTTTTACAAAGCGGCCTTTTCCACATGCGCCCGATACGTATTTCCCTCGTTGTTTGCCTGCTGTTTGCTTCCGTTTCCTTCCTGCATGCCCAACTCGTCAGCGGACCCATGCTGGGCCCGGTGGAACTGCGCACCGCCCGCTTGTGGGTGGAAGTGAAACCCGGCACCACGGTGGATCTCTGGTACTGGAAGCAGGGCGAACTGGCGGCTGCCCGCAGGATCACCCGCAAGACCAATGCCGAGCAATGGTTTGCACCCGCGGCTTTTGATGTGGTGGATCTGCAACCCAACACCACCTACGAATACCAGTTCCTGTTCAACAATGTGCTTTTGCGCAAGCCCACCCGGGCCGATGGGCGTTTTACCACCAAAGTGTTGTGGCATTGGCGCCAGCCGGCACCTGATTTCAGTTTTCTCACCGGCTCCTGCGCCTACTTCAATGAACCGGTGTATGACCGGCCGGGTAAACCCTATGGTGGCGATTCCTCCATTTTTGAAACGATGGCAAAGGAAAAAGCCGCCTTTATGCTATGGCTGGGCGATAACTGGTACACCCGGGAAGTGGATTACTACGACCATTGGGGTATGTGGAAGCGGGCCAGCCGCGACCGTGCCATGCCCGTGTTGCAACCCTTCCTGAAATCCACCTCTCACCTGGCCATCTGGGACGACCACGATTACGGCCCCAACGACGCCAGCAAGGATTTTATTCTGAAAGAAACATCCCGCACCGTATTCAGCAACTACTGGCTCAATACCACTTATGGTATGAACGGGGAAGGTATTTACACGCTCTACAGCTATGGCGATGTGGATGTGTTTATGCTGGACGACCGCTGGTGGCGCAGTGCCGATAACATGCCGGACTCCCTGAACGGGCAACCCAACCCCAACAAACGCATGTGGGGACCGCAGCAGCTGGAATGGCTGAAGAATGCACTGCTGTACAGCCGGGCTCCGTTTAAAATCATTGCCAACGGCAGCCAGGTACTCAACCCGGTATCTCCATTCGACAAACTGCTCAACTGCCCGGCAGAATACCAGGAGCTGATGGATTTCCTGCAAACGCACCGGGTTAACGGGGTGGTGTTTCTGTCGGGCGACCGGCACCATTCCGAAATCATCCGGTTAAACCGGCCGGGAACCTATCCGTTGTATGATATCACCGTGTCTCCGCTCACAGCCGGCACACACACGTTTGGTGGCGTGGAGAAAAACAACCCGTATCGTGTTTACGGGCTGGACGAAAAACAGAATTACGGCCGCTTCAGCTTTACCGGTCCACGCGGCCAGCGGAAAATGACGGTGGAATTCCTGGGCATAAAAGGGGAGAAGCTGGGCGAATGGAGCGTAGGCGAACAGGATCTCCGCACACCCCGTTAATTTGCATCTTCAACTGCCGGCACAGGCTTTTAGCATTATGAGTACAACCATTCAGTTCAGCTACAGCAAATCACAGGTACTGCAGGCGCTGCGGTATCATTTTATCTCCAAGAAGGAGATCCGCATCCTCATCATCGTGATCAATGTATTTGCGCTTTTTGCGGCAGCCATGTTCTTCTGGAAGAAGATTGCGCCGCTGCCCTTCCTGCTGCTGTCGGTGATGTGGATCGTGCTGATGGTGTCCATCTGGTTCATCTTACCTTTTTCCATCTACAGCCGCACCAAAACTTTCCGCGACCGTTTCACGCTAACCTTTCTCGACGGGTACATGCACCTCGAGAACCGCCTGGGGGCCAAGGACTGGAATTACCAGCAGTTCCGGTACGTGGTGGAGACGCCCAATTTTTTTCATCTCTATGCCGATGAGCGCTCTTTCTTCCTGGTTCCGAAAGACGCGTTCGAAGACAGCGATGCCACGCATGCGGTGCGGTTGCTGTTGCGGGAGAAGATCGGCAATAAATAAGCAGTAGTATTCTATCAACCGTCTTCGGAGGTTTTTTAAAAAACATTTGGTTTATAAATTAAACTAATTTATTTTTGTGATAAATTTACAAAAATGAAGAGCTGGATCCCCCTGTTGTTGGCATTGGCGCTTGGCTTGCAGCTGAGCGCTCAAACCACCGTAGTGGGAGTGGTGACAGATAACCGCCGCCAGCCCTTGCCGGGGGCTTCGCTGGTGATCAGGGACAGCTATGATGGCGCCACGGCCGATTCGGCTGGCCGCTTTCGCTTTGTAACCCATGAATCCGGCCGGAAATTACTCGATATTACGGCGGTTGGCTTCACACCAGCGACCATGGAAGTGGAGCTAAAAGGGGGCGAATTCACCATACAGGTGCAACTGAAGGAGGCGATCACCGAGATGAGCGCGGTAGTGATCACCGCCGGGGCTTTTGAGGCCAGTGACCGCAAACGGGCTGCCGCCATCCTTTCCTCCATTGACATTGTAACCACGGCCAGCGCCAATGCCGATGTAACAGGCGCGTTAAAAACCCTGCCGGGCGCTCAGCAGGTAGGGGAGAGCGAGGGCCTGTTTGTGCGGGGCGGTACCGCCGGCGAAACCCGCACGTTTATTGACGGCACCCTGGTCAACAATTTTTTCTTTTCCAGTGTGCCCGGCATTGCCCAGCGGGGCCGGTTTTCGCCTTTTTTGTTTAAAGGAACCGTTTTCAGTACGGGCGGTTACAGCGCCCTCTACGGTCAGGCTCTTTCTGCGGCGCTGATCCTCGAAACCATTGACCTGCCGGAGCAGTCATCGGCCAGTATCAACGCCAGTGTCATCAGTATGGGCGGCGGCTTTCAGCACCTGGCACGCAATAAAAAATCTTCCTGGGGCATGGATGCCAACTACACCAATCTCGACCTGGCCTTTGCGCTCATACCGCAGCAACAGCAATTTTCCCGAAGTCCGCAGGCCAACAGTCTTGATGCCAATTTCCGTATCAAAACCTCGGCCAACGGCATGCTCAAATACTATGGCTCGGTTACCACCAACCGCATAGCCTTTACGCAGCCCAGCCTGGACTCGCTGGGGTACCTCGACCGGTTCTCGCTCCGTACCACCAATATGTATCACAACCTGAGCTGGAAGGAATCGCTGGGCGGCCGCTGGAAACTGCAGGCCGGCATTTCGTATACCCGGAATACCGATACCCTCCGCTTTGGCATGCAGGATGCAGGAAAACAAGATGTACAGCTGCAGGGTCTGGAATTTAAAGAAGCGGCCCTGCAAAGCCGTGGTGATTATCTGAACGCAAAACTGGTTGTTGAGAAGCGGTTCCGGGGGCTGAATGTATTGCGCCTGGGGTCGGAGGTGAACCGGAGCAACGATGTGAGCGGATTTACCATTTACAACGGTACGCGCTTTGTCACCCGCATCCCCGAAACCATCACCGCCGTATTTGCCGAGCAGGATCTGTATCTCACCAACCAGCTGGCTGCCAAGCTGGGTGTACGCGGCGAATATTCGCAGCTGCTGGCCCGTACCAACCTGGCGCCCCGCCTGTCGCTGGCCTATAAACTCGGCAAGCAAAGCCAGGCATCGCTGGCTTACGGTGAGTTTTTCCAGAACCCCGAATTACGGCAACTGCCCATGCTGGCACCCCTGCAGTTTCAGCGGGCCACCCATTACATAGCCCAGTACCAGCTGACCACCCGGCTCACCACCCTGCGCCTCGAGGCATTTCACAAGCAGTACCACAACCTGGTGAAAACAGAGCCGGTCAACGGCCGTCAGCTGGCTGCATCCAACGGGGGCATTGGCGAAGCCAGTGGCATCGAACTGTTCTGGCGGGATAAAAAGAACATCAAAAACCTGGACTACTGGATATCCTATTCGTTCCTGGATACCCGGAGGGATTTTCTCAACTTTCCCGGTCGTATGGCCCCGAACTTTGCCGCCCGGCATACGGCATCGGTGGTGGCCAAGAAGTTTGTGACCAACTGGAAAACCAATATCAATTTTTCCTACAATTATGCCAGCGGCCGACCTTTTTACAACATCCTGCACGATGCGGGCACCAATAAACCGTTTTTAAATGACCAGGGCCGGACGCCCGATTATCACAACATGAGTCTTGCCCTGAATTACCTGCCGCATATCGGTAAAAAAGATGCCCGGATGTTTGCTGTGTATGTATTGAGCGTGAGCAACGTGATGAATTTCCGACAGGTGTTTGGTTATACTTATTCGGCCAACGGGCAGCGCAGGCAGGCTTTGGAGCCGCCCGCCCGGATGTTTGTTTTCATCGGGGCATTTATCAGTTTTGGTGTGGACCGTACCGACGATGCCATTAATAACAATCTATAACACAATAAAACACAACATCATGAGCAATTTTCAACGCATCCCCGAGGGAATGAACGACCCCAAAGACCGCCAGCTGTGGGAACTGGCCGAACGCAGAGCGTCCTTTAAGAAACACCTGCTGGTGTATGTATTGGTAAACGCCTTTCTCTGGTTTCTCTGGTACCAGGGCGGCCAGCGCACCGGCTCGTACGGTATCCCCTGGGCCTTGTGGGCCACCTTTGGCTGGGGCATTGGACTGGTATCGCATTATGTAAGTGCTTTTGTACGTCCTTTTTCCAATGATGTGGAAAGGGAATACGAAAAGCTGAAGCGGGAGCAGGAAGAAAAGAAAATCTGATGGCATCATCTTTAAAAAGTAAATAGCATGAAAAAATTATGGTTTCTTCTGCTGGTGCTGGTGGTTGCCGGCAGCAGCCAGGCCCAGAATGAGAAATATGTTAAAGCTATGGGAACGCAATTGGTTGCCATGAGTCAAGCGGGCACTCCGGCAGCGATGCAGGAAGTGGTACATGGTTTTGAACGGATTGCCAAAGCGGAAAAGAATCAATGGCTGGCATATTACTATGCAGGCCTCAGCCAGGTATGGCACGCCTTTCTGTTGAACGATCCGGCGCAGTACGACGCACTGGCCGACAAAGCGGAAGCTTTTCTTGAAGCGGCGGAAGCGTTGGTGCAGGGCGAATCGGAGCTGGCCATGCTGGCGGCCATGGTGGGTACCCTGCGCATGGCAGCAGATCCCATGAGCCGGTTTATGCAATACAGTCCGCGTATCAGTCAATACCTGGAGCTGGCCAAACAATTGAATCCCGGCAACCCCCGCCCGTATTTCTGGCAGGGGCAGAGCCTGCTGCGTACGCCGGAGCAGTTTGGCGGCGGTTGTGCCAATGCCCGTCCGCTTCTGGAAGAAGCCCTGCGCCGATTTACCACATTTGAGCCGGCAACGCCACTGCATCCGGTGTGGGGCAAGCCGCAAACTGAACAATTGCTGGGATCGTGTAAATAATGTGTACGTGGCCGGCCGCCACCTGCACAGACTCCTTTATTTTTGAAACTTAAACCCACGCGATGCAAGAACCTGCATTCACACCGTCGGACAGTCTGCAACTCATTGAAGAGATGATTCAAAAGGCGCAGGGCCGTTTCAGTGATAACGGTCACCTGTACCTCCTCTGGGGCTGGGTAATTCTGCTGTGCAGCAGCACCAGTTTTGTGCTGGTTCATTTTTTTCACAGCTTCACCTGGCTCAATGCCGTATGGATGCTCACCCTCCCCACCATGGTGTACCAGATGATTTACCTGGCCCGTCACCGGAATAAAAAAAGGGTGAAGACCTACACCGATGAAATCAACAACTTTGTGTGGGTGGTGTTTGTGATCATGGGCTTTCTCACCGGTGTGGTGGTGGGCAGAAGCGGCCATCCCGAACTGCTCAACCCCATGATCCTGGTGTTGTACGGCATGCCTACTTTCTTATCGGGCGTTATCCTCCGCTTCCTGCCCCTGCGCATCGGGGCGTTATCCTGCTGGGCGTTGGCCCTCCTGGCTGTCTTTTTGCCGGTATCCTATTCCTTTTTACTGATCGCTCTGGCGGTGATCGCCGCCTGGATTGTACCCGGGTATCTTTTACGTTCACAATTTAAACAACAGGAGTCGCATGCAGGAACAACCCATCTCTGAGCAGGAAAGTCTGCAGATCATCCGGCAGATGATTGCTACGGCCAAGCAGGAACAGAAAGACGATGGTATGGGCTGGATTTTGTGGGGCTGGCTGTTGTTTGCAGGATCCACTCTGTCCTTCCTCAACCAGTTCACCCGCTGGGTAAATGATTTCTTTTTCTGGAACCTGTTTGGCTTTCTGTCACTGATTATGTTGGTGGCCGGTCTGGTCCGCTCTGTGCGGCCGCGTACAACGCAACGGGTTCGTACCTATACCAATGAATTGTATAGTAAGCTGAATGTGGGCTTTTTTATGACCCTAATTCTGATCATTGTATCCATCAATGTGGGCGTGCGTCCATCGCTGGGCTTTGGCCTCTTGCTGGCGCTCTATGGTTTCTGGATGCTCATTTACGGGGCCCTGATGCATTTCCGTCCTTCGGTAGCAGGCGCATGGATCAATTGGGCGCTGGCACTGGCCACCCTGCTGGCGGGTGATTTTAAATGGGCCATGCTGTTTCACGCCGTGGCTGTGCTGGCGGGTTATATTGTACCCGGACATATGGCCTATGCACAATTCAAACGCGGGCAGGAATAAGCTGGCGCACCCCCAACATGTTTAAAGAACTTGATCCCATATTACATTCACAGTTGCGGTTAGCCGTGATGAGCCTCCTCATCGGGGTGAAGGAGGCGGAGTTTACCTTCATCCGGGAGAAAACGGGCGCCACCGCCGGGAACCTCAGTGTGCAGATCACCAAGCTGAAGGAGGCGGGCTACGTGGATGTGATCAAGCAATTCAAAGAAAACTACCCGCAAACCATCTGCCGCGTCACACCCCAGGGCGTAAGGGCATTTGAAAATTATGTGAAAGCCCTGCAAAGCTATCTGCCCAAATAAAGCGGGGCCGCCCCAGGCGGACGGCCCCTTTGTTTTTCATAAAGGAGAATGGGTTACTGTTTCACTACGCGGAAACTGTGTTTTCCTTCCGGAGTAAGAACGTTTACAATATACATTCCACCCGGTAAACGATCGAGCTGGTCAATGCGGAACAGGTTATGACCTTTCATGCCAGCCAGTTGTTTTACCAATACCACCTGGCCCCTTCCGTCGGCTACCTGAACGTCCACCCGACCCGGTTCACCCAGTATGGCGGTGAACTGCAGGAAGTTGTTCAAGGGGTTGGGACCACTGAGGAATACGCGGTACCCGGTGTTGCCATTGTTCAGCTTGAGGATGCCGGACAGGAAGATCTTGCCATCAAGGCCGGTTTCCCGCAGGCGGTAGAACACTACGGGGGGCGTATTGTCAACCTGGTCGGTCCAGTTGTAGTTTTTCGGTGTCTCACTGCTGCCGTTCACGGCAATCACACCGCTGGTTTGGAAGGTTATGCCATCAAAACTGCGCTGTACTTCGTATTGCTGCGTATTTGTTTCGCTGGCTACCTGCCACTGCAGGCGGGCAGTGCGCCCGTCGAATTGACCGTTGAAGGCCACCAGCCGGATAGCCAGTGGAGCCTGGTTGGCACCGATTACGGCAAAGCCGTCGTCTGTAAACAATTCACCTGCTTCCGACCAGGCATACATCCGAACGATGTTGCTGATCTGTACGGCATGGAGCGCTTTGGCCTGGAACATCACTTTGAAATGCTGTCCCTGCACCAGGGTGCCGCCGGTCGCGGCACAGGCACCGGTACCTACGTGGAAATGCAGGTAGGTTTTTCCGTTGAAGGTGCCCACATGTGAGCAGTCATCCCCCTCGGCATCGGTGATGGCTACCCATTGGTTGAGGGTGTAGTCCCACCGCTTCATGCTGCCGGCAACATATTCAAGCGCAGCACTAAGGGTATCGGTCACCCTAACATTGTACGCATAACCGGTGGCGCTCACTTCGTCCCATCCTTCAATGGTGAACGTGAGGATTTCGTACCGCTCCACGAAATTATTGCCGTTGGCATCGGTCACCAATTTGTTGACCTGGATCTGGGGTGGTTGCATTTTAATGCTGAAAGCAAACAGACTGGGGAAGTACTGATCGGCTTCGGTGCCAAACACTATGGTGGCTTCCTTGGTGCCGCCGGTAATGCCAAAGGAGCCGCCCACGTCAATTTCGTCAATGTCAATGCCGAATTGATTGAGGTAGCTCGGGTTTTTGGTGGTTACATGTACACCGTTCTTCGAGATGGTGCCATTCCACATATTGGCGGCCGGATTAACGGCATCGCTGTACGTATAGCCATTGATGCGCAGGTAGTCGCCTGCCGGGTTACCGGAAGAAGCGGCCAGGGCGGCATCGCCTTCCCAGCTCATCACGCTGAGCTTCGCATCGGCGGGCACCAGCGTACCCTCGGGGGCGTTGAGTCCGGTCAGAGTAATAGTGCGGGTAGTTACGGCGCCACCGCTGTAAACCTGCAGGTAGCCATCGTAGACCCGGATGCTGTTCCAGTCGAGGGTGGGGTTTTCATACACCACTACAATGGTCCAGCCGCCGAAATAGCCACCGCCTCCCCCCATGGTTCCTGCTGATCCGGCCATATCGGCAACTGTATACGTTCCGGCTTTGGCACCGTTCACGATATCGGTAATGTCCAGGTAGGTCTGGTAAACAGTCTGGGTTGTACTGATGGCGTATTTGTCCAACTGTGCCGATGGGGCGGTATAAGTCATATATGAGCCGCCCGGGGCTTTCAGTTTGATTGTCCGGATGTTGGCGTCATTGGTTGTGATGGCCGTATTAATAATGCGGGCACCCCAGTACAGCCGGGCAAACCGGATGGTATTGGTGCCGGCTGGCAATGCCAGGTCGGCCGAGGAAGAACGGCTGGTAGTGGGATCGCTGTCAATGTCCACAAACTGCATGTTGTTTTCGTCGTTGGTATAGATACTGGTCGTGCTGTTAGTGGGAGAGTAAACAAAATAATTCATGCGGGTGGTATTCACTGTACCGGTGCTGCCCGAGCCGGAGGAGTAAATGGCCATGGCGGTATTACCAAACATTACATGACCGCCGCGGATGTTGTCGGAGTAGATGCTGTTAAAACCCCGGATAACCTGGGCGTGGAGCTGGATACCCAGGAAGGAGGCAAGCAATGTGGCAACAAGGGGTAAAAGTCTCGTTTTCATAACTTTCTTTTTGGGGTGATCATTGTGGTTTTTGCAGATACCGGATTTGAAGGGAGGTTTTTCCGGAAGAGATACGGACCCAAAGAAAGTATGGTGGTACGTTAGTGCATCGGAAGGGGTTGGACGCAGTAATACTGCACACCTAATATACCAAGGGGAGGTCGGGTGAAACCATGATATGACGGCTGCGGTTGTATGACGGGGATCATTTTTTCCGCTGGAAGCGCCTGTTTTGCTTCCATGGTTTCTTGGCAATTCTTTCTGCCGCATCGTGGTATGCAAACATTATCTTTAATTCCTTGTTTACTTTGCCGATGTCTTCCCCCCTCATACAGGTTACAGGTCTCACCAAAGTGTTCCGTGAGCTGACCGCAGTGGACCAGCTTTCGTTTTCCGTTAATGAAGGCGATGTGTACGGCTTTCTCGGCCAGAACGGTGCGGGCAAGTCCACCACCATCCGCATGCTGCTCACCCTGATAGCTCCCACCACCGGTGATATTCAACTCTTTGGTTATAACCTGCGCACCCACCGCCGGGAGATTCTCCGCCAGGTAGGGGCGGTGATAGAACGCCCTGACCTCTACAAATACCTCAGTGGCTATGAAAACCTGGCCTTGTTTGCCCGCATGAGTGGCCTGCGGCCCGAACGCCGGCGCCTGATGGAGCAGCTGGAACTGGTAGGACTGGCCAACCGGGCAGGAAGTAAAGTGCGCACCTATTCGCAGGGCATGAAACAGCGGCTGGGACTGGCCATCGCCCTGGTGCACGACCCCCGGCTCATCGTGCTGGATGAACCCACCAATGGCCTCGATCCACAGGGGATTGCTGATATGCGCAACCTCATCCTCCAGCTTAGCCACAAAATGGGAAAAACGGTCCTGGTGTCATCGCATCTGCTGAGTGAAGTGGAGCAAATTGCCAACCGTATGCTCATCATCGACAAAGGGAAGAAACGGGTGGAAGGCGAAGTGCGTACCCTGTTCCACCCCGACGATACCGTGGTGCACCTGCAGGTAAGCGATGCGGCAGCCTGCCAGGCCTTGCTGCAGCAGGGGCCTTACGCAACCCGGCTGAAAGGACGGGATGCGGGTGGGCTGGAACTGGGCATGCGGAAAGAGGAGGTGCCGGCCTTCAACCGGTACCTCGTGCAGGCAGGAGTGGAGGTGCTGGGCATCTCTGCCCGCCACTCACTGGAAGATTATTTCTTAAAAATCACGACCTCCAACCAACATGTGGAAGCTTACACAGATTGAGATCATCAAAATATTCCGGCGGCCCCGTACCTACATCGCTTTTGTGGCGGTGTGGGCCATTGTATCGCTTATCCAGCTGGCCATTTACGTGGACGGTCCCAAGTACATGGATTTTGTGCTGAAGGACATCAAAGACAGTTTTGATGTGATCGGCAATCCGCTGAACGGCTATTTCGTTTGTTTTGTGATTCTGCAGACACTGCTTGTGCACGTGCCCCTGCTGGTGGCGCTGGTGAGCGCCGATATGATTGCCGGCGAGGCCAACATGGGCACCCTGCGCCTGCTCATTACCAAGCCCGTGAGCCGCACGCAGTTGCTGCTGAGCAAATTCCTGGCTTCCTCCTTTTATACCCTGGTGCTGCTGTTGTGGATCGCCCTGCTGGGTCTTTTTCTTTCCATGGTCATCTTTGGCACCGACGGCATGATCAATGCCAAGAGTTACGAAATCATCATCCTCAACGGCAATGATATTTTCTGGCGCTACCTGCTGGCCTTTGCCTATGCCACGCTGGCCCTGCTCACCGTGGCCGCCCTCGGCTTTTTCTTTTCCATTTTTGCCGACAATTCCCTCGGTCCTATCGTTGCCACCATGAGTGTGATCATTGTATTTACCATTCTTACCACGCTCGACATACCGCTGTTTCAAAGCGTACGGCACCTCTTCTTTACCTCGCACATGATTGCCTGGAAAGGATTTTTTGAGATGAAAACCGATGCAGACGGACTATCGCTGCCCGGCACCATCCGCAACCTGCCGGCCGTACTGCGCAGTGCCGGCGTGTTGCTGTTGCACGTGGTATTGTTTGTGGGCGGCGCCATTACTGTGTTCAGGAAAAAAGATATTCTCAGCTAAACAAAAGTAAGATGATACGTGTGATTGTATTTTGCTGCACCCTGCTCCTGGCTGGCACCGTTGAGGCGCAGCAGGCCGAACAACTCCTGCAACAGGTACGGGCAAAGATGGACAAGGTGCAGGATTATGTGGCTACCGGCAAGATGAAGACCGATGTAGTGTTCATCAAGGCGCCGGTGTCGAATATCAAGGCCTATTTCAGGAAACCCGACCGGTTTGCCATTAAGCGCGACAACGGCATCTCCCTCCTGCCCAAAAGCGGGGTGAGCGTGAACATCAGCTCGCTGCTGCTCACCGAATCGTACACCGCCATTGACGCGGGTACCACCACCTGGCAGCAGCAAACCGTGCGCATGGTCAAACTCCTGCCGCTCAATGAGCAGTCGGATGTGGTGCTCACCACCCTTTACATTGACGAGCAGAATCTTCTCATTCGCCGGGCGGCCACCACCACCCGCGAAAACGGCACCTTTGAAATGGAAATGGTGTACGGGCGTTACAGCAACTGGGGTCTGCCCGACAAAGTGCTGTTTTCGTTCAACACCAAGGATTATAAATTACCCAAGGGCATCACGTTTGAATACGACGACGGAACCACCCGTCCCGAACTGCCCAAAAATAAAAAAGGGCGGGTGGAGATCACCTATTCCTCTTACACCATCAACAAGGGAGTGCCCGATGATGTGTTCCGTTAATAACGGTTCTGCATTTACGTATTACAGAAGGTTTGATACATCTGCTCGGTTTGCGGCATCGGCGGCATCTGGAAGCCATCTCTTCCGTTTTGTTCGGCATACGGGTTGCCCAGGATCTGCAGCAGCTCGTTGAAGTAGCTGAAATTGTTGCGGAAGGCCGCCTGTTCGAGCGCTGTTTCCACCAGTTGATTGCGGGGAATAAAGGCGGGGTTGTTTTGTTGCATGATTCCCCGGGCGGTTTCCGGCGACCGCTGCAGCAGCCGGGCATACCAGCGCTGTAACCATTCGTGCAGCTGGTCGACGGCGGCAGCAGACGCCGGTGCTGATCCGGGCGCCCAGAGATAGAACGGGTTGGCAGACAGATCGGGTTGCGCCGGAGGTTCTGTTGCAGCTGCGTGGGTTAACAGGCGGAATGTATTGGTGAAGTCGGCCCCGTATTGCTGCATCCAGCCGAGCAGTTCTTCTGCCAACGTCACATCGGTTGTGTCTCCCCCCGTTAAACCGGTTTTCTGCAGCAACATCTCTCTCCAGGCGTGGCGAAACTGGTCGGGAAAAGCATGGATGGTTTCCTGCACCAGCTCTACCGCTTTTTGTTCTTCCGGATGTACCAGCGGGATGATCGTTCGGGCCAGGCAGGCCAGGTTCCATTGGGCAATGGCCGGTTGGTTGCCGTAGGCATACCGCCCCTCGTGATCAATGGAACTGAAGACGGTTTTGGGATCGTAGGCGTTCATGAACGCACAGGGGCCGTAGTCAATGGTTTCACCGGCCAGGCTCATGTTGTCGGTATTCATCACACCATGGATGAAACCCACCCGCATCCACTGCACCACCAGGCTGATCTGTTCCTTCTGCACCTGCTGCAGCAAGGCCAACGCCGGGTTAGCGGCGTCTTTCAGTTGCGGATAGTGGCGTTCGATGGTATAGCTCAGCAATTGTTCCAGTACGTCCCTGCTCTGAAAGGCGCTTACATATTCAAAGGTCCCCACCCGAATATGACTGGAAGCGATCCGCGTAAGTACGCCGCCCGGATGTATCCGTTCCCGGGGAACGGTTTCGCCCGTTGTCACCAGCGCCAGGCTGCGGCTGGAGCGTATGCCCAGGTGGTGCATGGCTTCGCTGATGAGGTATTCCCGCAGCATGGCGCTGAGGGTAGCCCTGCCGTCGCCGCGGCGGGAATAGGGGGTAGGGCCTGAACCCTTCAGCTGTATATCATAGCGTTTGCCGTCGGGACCGATGTGTTCCCCCAGCAACAACGCCCTGCCGTCGCCCAGCATGTTAAAATAGCCAAACTGGTGGCCGGCATAGGCCTGTGCCAGCGGATGGGCACCTTCGGGCAGTTGGTTGCCCGAAAAAACGGAGGCCAGTAAAGCGGGATCGGCCGATTCCAGGTTCAGACCCATTGCATGCGACAGCTCCCGGTTCAGGTACAGGAGTTGGGGCGCCGCAACCGGAACCGGCTGTTGTGGCGTAAACAGGGTTTGGTGCAGCGTTGCGTAGCTGTTATCGAACTTCCAGCCTAACGGGGAGGTATTGCTGTTTTCAGATGGCATGTGCAGTCAGATGAGTTGAAAAATCAGATGACAGGCCATTTAAGGGAAAATCCTGCTGCTTGAGAGGAAGCCTGTAAGCGTTGTTCTGTCGGCAGGTTCCGGCCATTGTATTACAACACGCCAAAGGTGCTGAAGTTGAACTTCCTGGTTTGCCCCGCCGTTACTCCTCAATTTTTTCATCCACGGCACGGGCCAGCATGGCACTGCTGCGCCGGTGCATGGGATTGCTGCGGGCTTCGGCATACCCCTTTTGCTGCCGCCAGATATCCATGGCGAGGTAGAGGGCTGCCCGGAACGAGGATTCATCGGCTTTTCCCTTGCCGGCAATGTCAAATGCGGTGCCGTGGTCGGGACTGGTGCGGATGGCGCCTAACCCGGCGGTGTAATTTACCCCTTCGCCCTTGGCCAGTGATTTAAAGGGAATGAGTCCCTGGTCGTGGTAGAGCGCCAGTACGGCATCGAAGCGCTCCTGTTGTCCGCGGGCAAAGAAGGCATCGGCGCTGTAAGGGCCAAAGACCATGATGTCCTGCTGGCGGGCATCTTTGAGGGCAGGTTTGATGATGGCCTCTTCTTCCTGGCCCACCAGTCCTTCATCGCCTGCATGCGGGTTGAGTCCCAGTACACCCAGCCGGGGTTTGTCAATACCGAAATCTTTTTTGAGCGACTGGTTCAGCACCTTGAGTTTGCTGAGCAGGTTTTCGCGGGTCACCAGTGCCGCCGCGTCTTTTAGCGGAACATGTTCGCTGAGCAGGGCGATGCGCATGTTGTCGCTCACCATCAGCATCACCACTTCTTTTGCTTCAAAGACAGCTTTCAGGTACGGGGTATGACCGGTGAAGGTGAATTCCTCGCTTTGTACGTTTTTTTTATGAATAGGGCCGGTTACCAGCGCATCGATCTTTTTTTCTTTCAGGGCCTGGGTGGCGGCGTTGAGCGCCTGTACGGCATAGCGTCCGCCGGTTTCGTTCAACTGGCCGGGGGTGATGTTCACTTCGTCTTCCCAGCAGTTGAACACGTTCACCGTTTTGGGATTGATGCGTTCAAATTCCCGCAGGCTCTGGTAACTGAAGGGCGCGTCACCCAGCGTTTTCCGGTAAAAATTGATCAGCTTGGTGGAGGCAAACACCACGGGGGTGCACAACTCGAGGATCCGGTTGTCGCTCAGTGTTTTGATGATCAGTTCGGTTCCGATGCCGTTGAGATCGCCGCAGGTAAAGCCAATGACCGGGCGGGGTTCTGGGATGGATGACATAGCGATTGTATTCCTGCAAATGTAATGGATTGCGCCTAAAGAGGTGGATAGGCGTGCAACCCCTTTACCGTTACCTTTGCGGGGTGCAGTATACCCTCAAAAAATCACTTGGTCAGCATTTCCTGAGAGACGAAAACATCTGCCGCAAGATCGTGGAGGCCGTGGCAGCGGAGCACCCGTCACGGCTGCTGGAAGTGGGGCCCGGCGGTGGCGCCCTTACCCGGCACCTGCTGGACTTGCCGGCCGTGGAGTTCAAAGCCATTGAGCTGGATGAAGAAAAAGTGCAGTACCTGCTTCACATGTACCCGCAACTGGCCGGCAAGCTGGTACACCGCAATTTCCTCGAAGCTGAACCTCCTTTTGATGCACCCTTTATGGTGGTGGGCAATTTCCCCTACAACATCTCTTCACAGATCCTGTTTAAAGTCCTGGAATGGAAATCACAGGTGACCTCCGTGGTGGGCATGTTCCAGAAAGAAGTGGCCCAGCGGGTGGCCGCACGGGAGGGGAGCAAAACCTACGGCATCCTGAGTGTGTTGGTGCAGGCCTTTTTTGAGGTGGACTATCTGTTTGATGTAAGCGAGCAATGCTTTGTGCCGCCTCCCAAGGTAAAAAGCGGGGTTATCCGGCTGCGCCCGGCGGCCGTAGTGCCCGATATGAAAAGTGAAGCGGCGTTTTTTCTGCTGGTTAAGACCGCTTTCAACCAGCGGCGTAAGATGCTGCGCAACGGGGTGAAGGGGCTTTTCGATGCCACCACCCTGCAGGACCCCCTCTTCAGCAAGCGGGCCGAGCAGCTCTCCGTGCAGCAATTTGCCGCGTTAACCTATCTGATGAAATAAACAAAACCGGCCGGGCGATCCGGCTTCACCCTATGTTGGCCATTATCACCACCCGCTGTCACGAGTTTCTGCTGCAACGCCTGGAACAGGCGGGCTATACCGTGGACTACCGCCCCGAGATTACCTACGATGAGCTGGTTCAGGAAGTCCCGGCCGCCGCAGGGCTGGTGGTGAGCACCCGCGTACGCATTGACCGGCCCCTGCTGGAAGCAGCAGAGCAGCTGCAATGGATCGGCAGGCTGGGCAGCGGACTGGAACTCATCGACAGCCGGTACGCCACCGAAAAAGGCATCCGCGTGGTGAGCAGCCCGGAAGGCAATTGCACCGCCGTAGGGGAACATGTGCTGGGCATGGCACTCTCCCTCCTCAACCGCATCCTGCTCAGCTACCTGGAAGTGCGGGAGGGTACCTGGTTGCGGGAAGAGAACCGGGGCACCGAACTCACCGGCAAAACAGTAGGTATCATCGGCTTCGGGCATACGGGCCAGGCATTTGCCAAAACACTCCGGGGCTTTGATGTAACCATCCTGGCACACGATAAATACAAGTTTGGATTTGGCGGAGAAACGGTGAAGGAAGCTTCGCTGGAGCAGGTGTTGCGCTACAGCGATCTCATCAGCCTGCACCTGCCTCTTACCGCCGAAACACGGCACTATGCCAACGATGCCTTTTTTACGCAGGCAGCCCGGAAGCCGCTTTTCATCAACGCCTCCCGCGGTGCTGTGCACGATACGGCCGCTGTGATCCGCGCCCTCGGGCAGGAGCGCATCAGCGGCGCGGCGCTGGATGTGCTGGAGAATGAGCGGCTGGGTACGTATACAACCGAAGAGCGGGAGCAGCTCAACTGGCTGCTGTGCCAACCCAACGTACTCATAACCCCGCATATTGCCGGTTACAGCCACGAATCGTTTTACAAGATGAGTGCGGTGCTGGCGGAGAAGTTGGGCCTAGTCTCTTACCGTGGTTAGCCTCCGACTGTTCCGCCACGAGTCCGCCGATTGAAAAGGTATTCAATTTTACCCCACAGGTTCGTTTGGCCGGTCTTCCTGCACTGCTGCAGGGGGGCGCAGCAGGCTCCGCAGCCGTTTTACATTCCAGTAGGTGATGGTGGAGAACAGCGCCAGCCGTACGATGTCGCGAAACAAATCCGTCCGGTTGGCTGCGGCCATCAACCGGGGAAGGTCCAGCGCAAACATTACCAGCCACACACCAAACAGGAGGAGAAAGGAGATATGCAGGGCGATGTGCAGGTGTCTTTTTTTCATCCTTTATTTTTTTTCAGCCGTGAGCGGCACTTCAATTTCCAGCCGTTCCCAGGCCAGGATCAGCTTACTGTCTTCGATGAAATACTGCAGCCGTTCCCGGTGATTTTTGGATGACCGGGGTGTTACCGCCAGGCGCAGCACATCCAGCTTTTGATCGTAGTTATCGGCCAGGTGTTGCCGGTAGTTTTTATTGAGAATCACCGTCCACTCTTTTGGGCCCGGTAAGGTATAAAACGCGTAGGTGCCGGCCTCTATGCGTTGCTTTCCCATCCGGCAGGGGGCGCTGAACGTTATCCGGGTGGCCATATGGGCTCCGCTTACCCAGACCTGGTCAAAGGGAACCACACCACCCCAGATGATGCGGTTGCGAACCCGCGGTGAGGCATATTCCACCGTAACGGTAACCGGCCCAATAGTACCCCTGGCAACTGCCGGAATGCTTTTATAGGAGGTGTCTCTGCCATTGTTGGGGTTGGTAACGGGTTGCTGCGCCTTTGCCAGAGCCGGAACGGCCAGGCAGAACATCAACAGGAGAAAAGTTCGTGGCATAGGCCTGCAAAGCTACAAATCCTGCTGGTGGCTCAACTTGTTTGTTCCTGCCCGCCATGCCGGCCTCCTGTTTGTTCCAAAATAATTTTCTATTTTTGCCGTTACCCAAAAACAGCAACGCTTCAGCTCTACCTGAGGCGTTGTTATTTTTTTTGCTTTTACGAATCGAAAAGGAGGAATTATGAGTATTCAGTACGTTACGAAAGAGACCCTGGAGCGCCTGCAGGCCGAACTGCAGCACATGAAAGGTGTGGAACGTCCGGCTGCGGCCCGTGCCATTGCAGAAGCCCGGGAGAAGGGCGACCTCAAGGAAAACGCCGAATACGATGCCGCCAAAGAAGCCCAGGGCATCCTGGAAGCCAAAATCAAACAACTGGAGGGGGTGCTGGCCAATGCCCGGATAGTGGATGAGAGTACAATTGATACCAGCAAGGTGGCCATCCTCACCAAGGTAACGGTAACCAACCTGGCCACGAAGAAAAAAATCACCTACCAGATTGTGAGTGAGAAGGAGGCCGACCTGAAGGCCGGTAAGATTTCGGTGACCTCGCCCATTGGTAAGGGACTGCTCGGTAAGGCCGTGGGCCAGGTGGCGGAAGTGCAGGTGCCGGCCGGTGTGGTAAAATTCCAGGTGGAAGAAATCACGGTTTAAGTTGCAGGATGTCCCCGCATTGTTTGGAAGTTCGGGGTGAGGCACCGTAGATTTGTTGCCGATGATGCAGCACCGCTGGTGAACGCGTTGTTACACACTGTAAACAAAACTGTTCGGGGGCATGACCATTTTTTCGAAAATCATTGCAGGCCAGATACCTGCTTTTAAGATTGCGGAGAACGATCGTTTTTTCGCCTTCCTGGATATTTTTCCGTTGGTGGAAGGACATACGCTGGTGGTGCCCAAGATAGAGGTGGACAAGTTCTTCGATCTCTCGCCCGGTTACCTGCAGGAGCTGTTGGTCTTTGCCCAGCCCATTGCCCGGGCCCTGGAAGCCGCGTTTCCCTGCAACCGGGTCGGATTGTCGGTCATCGGGCTGGAAGTGCCTCATGCGCACCTGCACCTGGTGCCCATCCGGTCGGCTGATGATCTCAACTTCACCCGGCCTAAACTCACCATGAGCCCGGAACAACTGCAAGAGGCGCAGGCAAAAATTCTGGCTCATTTAACTCACTGATCTATGTACGTAAAAGATGATCTCGGTTATAAACGAAAAGTAAAGCGCCGGGCCAAGCGGCCGGGTCTGCTTTCATTTGTCTGCATCATGGCGGTTTTGTTTGGTTTCTGGACCATCATTTCCATGTTCATGAAAGTGTATCCGGGTATTAATACCCTGTATCCCGCCGTCAACGCCCTGATGATTGTGTTTGGATTTGTATCCATCAGCGGTATCTGGTCCATGGAAAAATGGGGGCCCATCACCTTTGCCATGGTCATACTCCTTAAGTTACTGGTGGATGCCATCTTTAACCAGTTCTCCTCCTGGTGGCTGCTGGGATTTGTGGTGGCGGGCTTTTTCTTCCTGTACTATTCCAAAATGAAACGGACCGAGTAATCATTTTTTCACCCGCCCGGGATGTTGGCGGATGAAGTCTTCCCAACCTTTCTGTTTCTTGCCCTGCAGGGCGGCGCCCCGGCTCTGGAAGTGATGACAAAGCGCCACTGCCAGCGCATCCGTTGCATCGTAGTATTTGGGCTTGACTTCAAACGCCAGGTAGTGCTGCAGCATTTTCCAGACCTGTTCTTTGTCGGCGTTTCCGTTGCCGGTAACTGCCTGTTTTACTTTTTTGGGTGAATACTCGCAAACAGGCAGCCCGGCCTGCATGGCGGCGGCAATGGCCACACCCTGGGCCCGTCCCAGCTTGAGCATGCTTTGCACGTTTTTTCCGAAGAACGGCGCTTCAATCGCAAATTCTGTGGGGTGGTGCCGGGAGATGACGTCGCTCACCTGCTGGTGGATGAGCTGCAGCCGCTTGTAAACGTCTTTGTGGCGGGATAGTTTTAGTACATCGGTTTCCAGTAACCGCAGTTGCTGACCCTCCACCGCCAGCACACCGTAGCCCATGATGACTGTGCCGGGATCGATGCCGAGGATGATTTTGGATGAATTGTGCAACCTGCCCGTTAATTTTGAACAAATAACCGAAAACTGAAGAAGAACTACAAAATCTTTCTCAACTACATACTGGGCCCCCTGCTCTTTGCCTGGATCAGCTACTCACTCTGGCAGCAGGTGCGGCAGCAGCCCGATCTGCCGGCGGCCTGGCAGCAGCTGCGTGGTTCGCTGCAGGGCAGCGGCGCCGGGTTGTTCTGGCTGGCCGTGTTGCTGATGCCCGTCAACTGGTCGCTCGAAACCTGGAAATGGCATCTGCTGGTGAACCGCTACCAGCCGCTTTCTTTCCTGCAATCGCTGGAGTCGGTGCTCAGCGGTTTATCCCTGTCGCTCAACACACCCAACCGCATTGGCGAATACGGCGGCCGGGTGTTGTACCTGCAGCCCGGTTTCCGGTTAAAAGGCGTGGCGTTGAGCATTCTCTCCAGCCTGTCGCAGTTGCTGGTAACCCTGCTGCTGGGCTGGGTGGCCCTCCTGGTCATGCGGGCGCCGCTGTCCACCGCCGGGATTGGAACCCCGTATCTGTCGGGAATTTTTTTTACCTCCTTTCAGTACATCCTGCTCTTTGTAACCGCGGGTACGGCTCTTTTCTACTTCCGCATTCACTGGCTGATGCACCTGCTGAAATGGGTCCCGCTCGTTAAAAAAAAGTTGTCTTTTGTATTGGTGCTGGAAGAAGTTACCAATGGGTTGCTCCTCCGCATATTATTGCTTTCCTTCGTACGGTTCCTGGTATTTGCCGGGCAGTACCTGCTCATCTGGTATGCACTGGGAGTAACGATGGACCCGTGGCAGGGTTTTTGGTGTACTGCCCTCATCTTTATGGTGATGGCCATCATTCCTACTTTTGCGATAGCGGAGATCGGGATACGCGGACAGGTGGCCGTTACGCTGGCGGGCATGCTGAGCGCCAATATGCTTGGCCTCGTGAGTGGAACGGTGGTACTCTGGCTACTAAACCTCGTGCTGCCGGCGCTGGTGGGCAGCCTGTTTCTGCTGACCTTAAAACTTTTTCAAGAACGATGAAGCCGGTTTTGTTATTTCTGATCGTGATACTCATGGCCTTTACTCCGCCTGCAGCGCAGCAGGGCGAGTTTTGTGGCGTCCGCAATTTTTCCTGGCAGAGTGGCGAACACATCAACTACCACGTTTATTACACCCTGGCCGGCATTTACGTGTACGGCGGCGAAGCCAACTTTCATGTCAACCTCGAACAGTACGGCAACAAGCCGGTGTACCATCTCACCGGTGATGGTAAAACCAATTCCTTTTTCGACGGATTCTTCAAAGTGCGGGATAAATATGAATCGTACATTGATACGGCCAGCCTCCAGCCGTATAAGTTTGTACGCAACATCTGGGAAGGGGATTTCAAAAAGTTCGAGAGTGTAACCTTCAGCCACACGGCCCGTACAGCCACCTCGCAGGGCGGCGTTTTCCCGGTGCCCGACTGTGTGCAGGATGTGCTCAGCGCCATTTATTATGCCCGCAACATCGACTTTAACCGGTACAAGCCCGGCGACCGGGTCCCCTTCAGCATGTTTATTGACGACAAGACGTACAACCTGTACATCCGTTACCTGGGTAAAGAGGTGATCAAGACCCGGTACGGCCGTTTCGAAGCCATCAAGTTCAAGCCGTTGCTGATTGAAGGCACCATTTTCTCCGGCGGTGAAAAGATGGTGGTATGGGTGACGGATGATGCCAACAAAATCCCCGTAAGAATTGAAAGTCCCATTTCGGTGGGCAGCGTGAAGGTGGACATGATGGGCTACCGTGGACTGCGGCATCCGATGACGGCGCTGAAGTCGCGCCGTTAAACCGGGAACCGGTTGCTCAGAGCGAACGAATCTTTGGAGCGGATGCCCTTTTCGGTACGGTGCAGGGTGCAGCATTCCACAACGGGGTCGTGCTGGAAAAACAGAATGTATTTTCCATCTACCGCTTCTTCCAGGAACATCTTTTTTTCAGTCAGCGTGGTGAGCGGAAACATGTCATAGCCCATTACGTACGGCAGGGGAATGTGTGCTTCGGCCGGCAGCAGGTCGGCCATGAAAACCAGGGTGGTATCGCCTGCCTGCACCTGGGGCAGCATCATGGCGGCGGTGTGGCCGCTGGCAAAACGGACGGATATGTTGCCGGTAAACTTCGTCAATCCAAGCCGGTTATCTGCCGGTTCACTTACGGGAATCATGCGCAGTTGTCCGCTTTCTTCGATGGGCAGTATGTTTTCTTTTAAGAAGGAAGCTTTTTCCCGGGCATTGGGTTGCGTGGCCCATTTCCAGTGCACTTCGTTGCTCCAGTAGGTGGCGTTTTTAAAAGCGGGTACCAGGCGTTCGCCTTCCCGCACAATGCTGCCGCCGCAGTGGTCGAAGTGCAGGTGCGTGAGGATGACATCGGTAATGTCGCTTTTGCTGAAACCATATTTCGCCAGGTTGCCTTCGAGGGTATCGGTACCGTTCAGGTAATAGTGTTTCATGAACGATTCGGGCTGTTTATCGCCGATGCCGTTATCAATCAGCATCAACCGGTCGCCGTCTTCAATCAGCAGGCTGCGCATGGCCCAGTTGCAGAGATTGTTCTCATCGGCCGGGTTGAGTTTGTTCCAGATCACTTTAGGCACCACGCCAAACATGGCGCCGCCGTCGAGTTTGAAATAGCCCGTATTGATGGAGTAAAGTTTCATGCAGCCTGTTTTTTTTCTTTTGCCGAAGTTAATAACAACCACACCAATCCCAGTACAAAGAATGTAATAAGTGCCAGGATGGAGTTGCGCATGGAGCCGGTAAACCCTTCAATAAACCCAAAGCTGAACAGACCGATCACGATGGCCAGTTTTTCGGTTACGTCGTAGAAGCTGAAGAACGAGGTGGTGTCTTTGGTCTCCGGCATGAGTTTGGAGTAGGTAGAGCGGCTGAGCGACTGGATGCCGCCCATCACCAGTCCCACCAGCGCAGCCAGGATGTAAAAGTGAAACTCCGTGCTGATGAAATAGCCGGTGAAGCACACGCCGATCCACAGCAACACGGTGAGGCTGAGAATGCGGATGTTGCCAAAGCGTTCCGACAGCCGGCTCATACCGATGGCGCCCGCGATGGCCACCAGCTGGATGAGAACGGCCGTAATGATGAGGCGGTCGTCGGCCAGCTTCAGCTCCTTGATGCCGAAATCGATGGCCACCAGCATCACCGTTTGCACACCCATGCTGTAGAAAAAAAACGCCGTGAGAAAGCGCTTCAGCACCGGCATGTGGATCAGCTGGTCCCACACCTGCTTCAGTTCGTGAAACCCGTTCACCAAAAAATGCTTCCGTGCCTGCCGGTCGCTTTTGGGGATGTCGGGCAGGTGACGGAAGGGAATCTGGGCAAAGCCCACCCACCACAATCCTACCAGCAGGAAGGTGAGCTGCAAGGCCTGGGCTTTGTTGTTCATGGTCATCACCAGCGCAAATCCCACCAGCTGCATTAACACGCTGCCAATGTAACCGAAGGTGTACCCTTTGGCGCTCACCCGGTCGCGGTCGGCCTCCTCCGTAATATCCACGAGGTAGGAGTTGTAAAATACCTGTGAGCCGTAAAACCCGATGCCGGCGAACATGAAGCAGAAGAGTCCGAAGGTAACGTTGGAAGCATCAAAAAAATACATGAGCGAGCAGCTTATAGCTCCCAGGTAGCAGAAGAAGCGCATGAAGTTTTTCTTGTTGCCCTTGTAGTCGGCGATGGACGACAGGATGGGAGAGAGCGCTGCAATCAGGAGGAAGCCTGCTGCCAGAATATAATCCTTTATTTCGGTGTTCACATACGTACGGCCCAGGAAACGAACGCCGTCTTCAAACCCTGCGTTGGACGTGCTGGTGACTGCCGCGTAATAAGCCGGGAAGAAGGTGGTGGTGATCACGAGGTTGTACACGCTGTTCGACCAGTCGTACATCGCCCAGGCGTTGATCACCTTGCGGGGGGCAGTTGGCATGGCAGGTTGGTTTTGGGCCAAAAAATAGGAAGAAAAATCCGGATTGTACGGCTGCTGGTGCGGGCGGTTTACTGCAGGTAACCGGTATAAATGAGTACCAGCAGAATAAAACCCAGCACGATGCGGTACCAGCCAAACAGTCGGAAGCCGTGTTTCTGCAGGTAGCCGATGAAGAATTTGATGGCCAGCAGGGCCACCACAAAAGCCACCACGTTACCAATGACGAAGGCCTGCAGGTAGTTAGACGAGGAAAGCAGCAGGTCATAACCTTTCAGCAGGGCACCGTTTTCGTCCCAGTCTTTCAGGAACAGGGAGTACCCGGTGGCGGCGGCCATGGTGGGCACGGCGAGGAAGAAGGAAAACTCGGCGGCGAATGAACGCGACAGCTGCTGCTGCATGCCCCCGATGATGGAGGCGGCACTGCGGCTCACCCCGGGGATCATGGCCACACACTGCCAGAGCCCGATGAGGAAGGCGCGACCGAAGGAAAGCTGTTGTTCACGGTGGATGGTGTGTTTGCGGAACACCTGGTCAATAAAGAGGAGAACAAATCCGCCGGCAAAGAGCATAATGGAAACGGTGAGCGGGCTTTCCAGCAGGGCGTCAATCTTATCATCCAGCAGTTTGCCCAGCACCAGGGCGGGAATCACGGCCACCAGCAGTTTTCCGTAAAAGAGCCAGCCGGCGCGGCCTTCCCGGAAAGGCGCCAGAAAACGATTCCAGTACAACACCACAACGCTGAGGATGGCACCCAGCTGGATGGCCACGGTAAACAACTTGGTGAAGTTGCTGGGGGGAACCTGCAGCAGCCTCTCGGCGATGATCATGTGACCTGTGGAGGAGATGGGCAGGAATTCGGTGATGCCTTCCACGATGGCGATGAGGATGGATTCTAGCGTGCTCACGGGGTTAATGTATTAATGTGGAAATGTATAAATGTGCTGATTTGAAAACGGGTGGTAATAAGAAGCCGACTTGAAAATCTGAACGCTTCATTTTCAAATCTTCAAATCGGCACACCTTCAAATTAAGATTCAGTCTTTGGGTTTTCGCATGATGGCATAGATCTCCAACACGAGGCCGGCCACGATGAGGATGGGCGCCAGGGTGATGCGGCGGAAACTGTACACTTCTTCAGCTTTAAAAACGGTGGGATCTTCGCTGCGGCCCCCGATCATCAGCAGGATGCCGATGGCAATGGTGGCGGCGCCGATGATCATCCAGAGGTAGTTCTGCCGGTCGAAAATGTTTACGATCTTTTTCTCTTTCATAGCAGGAGTTTGAGGGGTGCAAGATAGGGAAAATTGGGGAGGAGGATGGGGAGGGCAGTCGCTTCGCTTTCTGCGTTGGAACACGGAGGGGGGAGGGGCGGAGGGCACGGAGCGTTTTGCTCCTGTCCTGGTAAACACAGGGGCTATGGAAGGGGCAGTACAGTGGACTTCCCGGTTGACACATTCCAGATCAGGAAAATCAGCAGGTTGTGGTTAATACAGCTCGTCCAGCTTCATCTTCAGGTACTTCATCACGCTGCGGTGGGTGCTGTACACCGAGATACCCACGCCGATTACGATAATGGAGCCGAAAAGAACCACATAGTTCTTTACATCCCGCAGGGCCACCATATCCGGGATATAACTTTCCATCCACAGGATCACGGCCCAGATGGCGGTAATGGCCACACCCGAGCTGATGAGGCCGTTGATCAAGGCGCGGATGTTCATGGGCCGGGCGATGAAGCCACGCGTGGCGCCCACCATCTGCATGGTTTTGATGAGGAAGCGGTTGCTGAACATGGCCAGGCGGATGGTACTGTCAATGGACACAATCACCACCGCGCTGAGCAGGATGGCGATGATGAGCAGGGCAATGCCGAACTTCCGGGCCCGGTCGGTGATGGTCACCACCAGGTCGGCCGGGTACTGCACTTCGCTGATTACCCCCGGGAAGCGGGCCAGCAGGTCGGCCGCAATGCGTTCCAGGCTGTCTTTCTGCACAAAATCGGCCTTGGCGAAGAAGTCGATGCTCTCGGGCAACGGGTTTTCGTTTAAGATCTTATCCCAGCTTTCGTTGCCGTCTTTGTTGTAGATGGCCTTGGCTTTTTCCTTGTCAATGTATTCCCACGACTTTACATAGGGCTGTGCGCTGATGTAGGCGGTGAGCGAGTCGAGCTTTTTCTGGTTGCCCGTGGTTAGCCAGGCATGGATCTGGATGTTTTCCCGCAGGGTGGTGCCCACTTTCTGGAAGTTCAGGAAAATCCAGCCCAGCACGCCCAGGATGAACAAAACCAGCGCAACGCCAATGATGGTGTAGATGTACGAGGGTTTGGAACGTTTCATGGATGCTTTGCCCTGCTGTTGCGCCATGTGAGATTCGTTTTATCAGGTTCTGTGATGGGTCAAAATTAATTGATTTCGCCCTCCAATCCTTAATTTTGTTCGCTTGAAACGGGACCGGCAAGGCCTTATTATGCAAACAAGCTTAAAAGCGGAAAAGCAGGCGCTTTCTTAGGTTTTCTTTCACAGCTTTCACCGGCACTTGAACCGGGACCATCAAACCAAACGATCCATGGAATATAAGTTCAGAGAGATTGAAACGAAATGGCAGCAGCAATGGAAGGACATTCATGCGTACCGGGTACCCAACACCAGCAGCAAGCCGAAGTGTTATGTGCTGGATATGTTTCCCTATCCCAGCGGGGCCGGACTGCATGTGGGCCACCCTCTCGGATATATTGCCAGCGATATCTACAGCCGCTACAAACGCCTCAAAGGATTCAACGTGCTGCACCCGATGGGTTACGACGCGTTTGGTCTCCCCGCCGAACAATATGCCATTGAGCACGGTGTGCACCCTGCGGTGAGCACCGAACAGAATATTGCCAATTTCCGGCGGCAGCTCGATAACATCGGCTTCTGCTACGACTGGGAACGGGAAGTGCGCACCTGCGATCCTTCTTATTACAAGTGGACCCAGTGGATCTTCCTCCAACTCTTTCACAGCTGGTTCAACCGCGCCACCCAAAAGGCCGAGCCCATCACAACCCTTGTTGCATTGCTCGAAACGGCCGGTTCCTCCGCGCCGGGCGTTCGTCTCACCGCTCACCGCTTTACCGCGGAAGAATGGAAACAATACGATCAAGCCACGCAGCAGGCCATCCTCATGGAACACCGGCTGGCCTACTGCGGCTATGGAGAAGTGAACTGGTGTGAAGCCCTCGGCACCGTGCTGGCCAACGATGAAGTGGTGAACGGGGTAAGTGAACGCGGTGGCCACCCGGTGGTGAAGAAAAAACTGCGGCAATGGTACCTGCGCATTACCGAGTATGCCGACCGGCTCCTCGAGGGTCTCGACCGCATTGAGTTCAGCGAAGCCATGAAGGAGATGCAGACGAACTGGATTGGAAAGAGTAGTGGGGCGGAGATTGATTTCACTGTAAAAGATTGTGCTGAGAAACTGCGGGTGTATACTACAAGACCCGACACCATCTTTGGTGTCGATTTCATGGTCATTGCACCGGAACATGCGCTGGTTGACCGTATCAAATCACCCGGCCAAGCCGCGGAAGTGGACGCGTATGTGGCCTATGTAAACAGCCGCAGCGAGCGGGAGCGGCAGGCAGAAAAAAAGATCAGCGGCGTGTTTACCGGCGCCTTTGCCGTTAACCCGTTTGACGGACGCGAAATTCCCATCTGGATCAGTGAGTACGTGCTGGCCGGTTATGGCACCGGCGCTATTATGGCCGTTCCCTGCGGCGATGAGCGCGATCACAAATTCGCCCAACATTTTGGTATACCCATCACCAACATCATTGGCCCGCATTACAACGGGCAAGAAGCCAATCCTACGAAAGATGCTGTGCTGGAAAACTCCGGCTTCCTCAACGGACTGCCCATGCGGGAGGCCAGCGAAGTGGTCATCAACCAACTGGAAGCGCTGGGCATCGGTACCCGCAAGACCAACTACAAAATGCGGGATGCGGCCTTCAGCCGCCAGCGTTACTGGGGCGAACCCTTCCCTGTAAAATGGACCAACGGTACCGCGGTTGCGTTACCCGAAAGCGAACTCCCCCTGCTGTTGCCGGAGGTGGACAGTTATTCACCCGGACCCGAAGGCGAAGGCCCCCTGGCCAACATCCCGTCGTGGGTGGAGCGGGAGCTGGAAACCAACACCATGCCGGGCTATGCGGGCAGCAGCTGGTACTTTCTTCGGTACATGGATCCGCACAACGAAAATTCCTTCTGCGACCGCGCTGTGAGCGATTACTGGGGACAGGTGGATCTCTACATCGGCGGTACCGAACACGCGGTGGGGCACCTGCTGTACAGCCGCATGTGGACCAAAGCGCTGTACGACCTGGGGCATATTGGCTTTGATGAACCGTTTAAGAAATTGGTGAACCAGGGGATGATCCAGGGCAGTTCGCGGTTTGTTTATCGTTTAAAAATTGACTTCAGTAAAGACGTTGAGTTGCCTGATCCGCCTCAAATATTTGTTTCAAAAGGTTTGTATGAAAAGTTTATCAGTGGGGATATCGGAGTCGCTTATGCAATAAAGAATGAGTTGCCAAATATTTTTGAGTTGATTTATTGGCCAAAGCCGATTATTGTTCTGGAATCATCAATACTAAGTATTGATATGAGCCCTTTGCATGTCGACGTAAATATTGTTGACGGTTTTGAACTTAACATAGATGCATTTCGTAAATGGAGGCCTGAGTACAAACATGCAGCATTTATAGATGACAACTTTAATATTTCAACTCATGTTCTTGAAAGGGGGAAAGAAGTAAAGATTCAACTTGATGAGTCAAAGAATAGATTTGGCGGATATATAACAGGGGCTGAAGTGGAGAAGATGAGCAAGAGCAAATTCAACACCGTAAACCCCGACGACCTGGTGCTGAAATACGGCGCCGATACCTTCCGCATGTACGAGATGTTCCTGGGTCCGGTGGAAATCAGCAAGCCCTGGGATACCAAGGGCATTGAGGGCGTGCATCGTTTTCTCAAAAAACTCTGGCGTCTTTTTTATACCGAAGAAAAAGGACAGGTGTGGACCACCGATGCGCCCGCAGAAGCGGAACTGAAAGTGCTGCACAAGACCATCAAAAAGATTGAGGAGGATACGGAACGGTTCAGCTTCAACACAGCCGTGAGCACGTTTATGATCTGCGTGAATGAACTGACGGATTTAAAATGTAACAAGAAGGCTGTGCTGGAACAGCTGCTCATCCTCCTCACGCCTTATGCCCCGCATGTGAGCGAGGAACTCTGGCATCGGTTGGGCAACAGCGGCACTGTGCTCGACGCGGCCTTCCCGGCTTACGAAGAGAGTTACCTCCGCGAATCGGCCAAGGCTTACCCGGTGGCCATCAACGGCAAGACCCGTGCCGAGCTCACCCTTTCCCTCGAAGCTACACAGGAAGTCGTGGAGGCTGCGGTGCTGGCAGATGCCACGGTACAGAAGTGGCTCGATGGTAAACAGCCGAAAAAAATCATCTATGTACGCAACAAAATGATTAACGTGGTGGTATAACCGGGCAGGATCGGGCGGTTGCATGCAGCCGGTTTTCCGTTGCACCCGCATGGATTTCTTATCTTTATTCTTCATTATAAATTCTTTCCATGAAGCGATTGTTTGTTTTTGCCGCTGCCGCTTTCGGCCTGCTGGCTGTCTCATCCTGCGGCGACGATACCTCCCACCTCAAGCCCTACACCGAAGAACGGGCCACCGTTAATCCCGATCCCGTACTCGAGTACGTGGTGAACCTGGGAGATACCCTCAACCCCGAATGGGCCTTCAGCGTGAAGCTCTATGAACAGCAGAAATCACTGCAGTACCGCGTATTGTTCAAATACAAAGAAGTGGAGGGTGAAAAAATCTTCTCTTATCCCAATCTCGGCTTTATGCCCCTGCCCGGTCTGCGCCGCCAGGGTGAAGACTCTCTCGCCTGTGTGGTGGGCTTCTACGACGCCGACAGTACCTTTATGGACCTCCGCCTTATCAAGGTGGAGAATGGCAATCTCATTTACCGTCACCTGAAGGAATACCAGGTGGGGGAGGGGAAGAAGTAATTTTAGTTTCAGGCCTGCCTGCCGTTAGGCATGTTACAGATTACAGGCAAGGACAGGTTGATTTCAACTTGCAACTCGTGACATGCGACCTGAAACTAATATCGCCTTTTCACCAAACGAATCATCGCGCTTGTCTGTTCCGTACTTTCCAGGTTGGCGGCATACCGCTTACCATCTATCCAGGCAATCATGTAGGACGTGTTGGGCGGGATGCTGCCCAGGTTTTCGGCCACCATCACCAGTTCCGACACTTCCGGTAAGCCGGCGACGGGCACTTTCAGCACAAATGGTTTTTCGGTCAGGCGGATGTGGCAGGCCAGCAGTTCGCCGTTCAGGAAGACGGAGATGGAGTCGCCGTCAATTTCCGCATTGTCATAGAAATGCAATTCAATCGTATCGCCCGCCAGGGGTAGTTCGGTGGTAAGGAGGTTGCGGCGCTCCCTGAACTTGTCGCGGATATCGGCCGCCGGAGCAGGTGGCACTGAAGGTTGCGGCAGTACAACAGGTGCCGTTGAAACAACGGGGAGACTGTCGGTTGCCGGCTTATTCTGCGGCGGAGCGGTCACCACAACCGGCTGAACGGGATCGGGCCGTGGAGTGGGTGCCACCTCAGGGGGGCGTGTGGCAAGAGGAATCCGTGCCACGCTGTCAATGAGAGCAGGGTCGTTGCCACCGGTGGTGTAGTTTTCCAGGATGTAATCCCATTCGTCGCGGAAGAGTGGCCGGTCGGTTTTGTCGAAGTGGAGGGGTCCTTTTTCGCGGCCATCGCTTTTTCCCAGCGCTTTTCCTTCCAGCATCATGATACCCGCACCCGGGCAGTTAAAATCGGCCTCGGCCAGCAGGGGCAGTTCGCCCGGCGCCGGCACCTGCAGCCGGGGCTTCTTTTCTTCCAGCAGCAAATCGTCCCACCACACTACTGTATTATTGCGTTGATTGAAGTAGCCTTTCACGGCATAGCGGCGGTAGCTGTTGGGCGACTCGTAATAGTAAGAAGTGCCCACCAGGCTGTCGCCTTTCTGAACCAGTTTCAGCTCCACCCGCTGGGCCCGCAATCCATTGCCGATTTTTCCTTTCCACACCCCGGTGATCATCTGGGCCGCGCCGGGTAAGGTAACGGCTAGCAGCAGCAATATACAGGCGGATAGTCGTTTCATGTGTGCAGGTTAAACGGATTGTAGGAAAAAATATTTTTCCATCGGTGTGCCTGCTTCAACAAAAGCGGGCGGAAAACGTTTTTTAACAGAATTTCACAACATGGCAACACCCAATTTATCACTGATCGAAGCCCTGCGGGAGACGGCCCGTCGTCTCCGCAACGGAGCCACCTACGCCTGGGGCAACCACGGCGCCTGCAACTGCGGCAACCTGATGCAGGTGGTGGGTAATATGAGCCGCCAGGAAATACTGCGCTACGCCCATACCGGCATTGGCGAGTGGAGCGAACTGGCCGAGGACTATTGTCCGGTTACCAACGCCCCCTGGACCCTGCTTATCAGCAAGCTGGAACAGGTGGGCCTTACACCGTCCGATATCCACAACCTGGAGTACCTGGAAGACCGTGCCGTGCTGGATCGCTTACCCGGAGGATTCCGCTGGCTGCGACGCAACCAGCGGGAGGATGTAATAGCGTACTTTGAAAGCTATGCGTCGCTGCTGGAGGATCAACTGCTCAACAGCCTGCACATTGCTGTGGACGAGTTGCTGGAGCAGCCCCTGCCTGCCGTCTTATCCTGAGTTAACCATCTGCATATAATACAATCCCGGTGCGTGATAGCGCCGGGTTTTTTTATCCGCCGGGAACCCGATCTGCTGCAACGGGATGGATGTGAACCGATTGTTATCAGGATGTAAGAAAAACAAGCTATATGACATCCATCCTGAAACGCAGATCAAGAATGCTCCTTCGGGTTCCGAAACAGTTCCCCGCCGCGACTTATCTGCATCCTTTGGCCAGGTGAAGTATGTCCTGTTCTGGGTGCTTGCTCTGTATTTTATTGTGGCAAAAGGCGATGTTGCCACGGCTGCCTCCAACATGGGCATTGCCCTCATCTTTGATCCCTTTCCCGGGAAAACATGGACACAGCGTCTCCGCTGGCAGCGGGCCTGGCTCATCATTTACCTCGTGGCGGTGTTGGTGTTATTAGGATGGGCATGGATGAAGTGATGCTGTATGGCTTTTCCCCGGGTTGTTAGCTTTTGCGCTGAACCTGCAAAGCAATGGGCTGTTAAAAGCTGATCACCTCTTCATATAAACACCCCCGCATACACGTACACCATCCCTGCTGCAGTCGTAATTATGCTCCAAATAATAATGTTCAGCAGCGAAACGCCGTATGGTTTCCAGGCTGCCACCGGCTGTTTTTGACGTAACAAAACATGATAGGCCCAACCAAAGTAGAGCCATTGAAACAACAAGGTAGCGGCGGTAATGAAGCCATAGACAACAGGACTTTTAAATACGCCCATTACTGGAGTAAAGAGAAGCGCCATGACAAGCGCCAGAAAAGCCGTCAGAAAAACGGATGCTACCAGATGCTCAGCGAAATTCAGTCCCCGCCCTGAAAATAGCAACCAAAAAACGAGAGCGGTAAGCGGAACCGAAGCCAGCAATATCATTTTTGCGTTTTTTTCCATAAAGCGGTTCATTTGCTGGGTGCGTTGCATAACCGCGGTTGCCTTGTCTTTTCCCACCATCGCTTCCATGGAGGCTTTTTGTTCGGCGGTATACATATCATTGGCATTGTAGGGCTTGAAAAGTGCGGTGGAAAACAGCAGCAAGCCGGCCATTAACACCAAAAAGGTAAACGGGTTAAAATACCGCTTGCGACGTTGAACTACGATGTAGTCGTTCAGGACCTGGCCCGGTCTAAGAGAAAGTTCACGGATGAGCAGAAAGAGCCCCTTATCAGCATGCGTAGCTGCATGCACCACTTCGTGTACAAGATGAGGTATGGTAAAACGATGAGTAGCTGTTCTTTGTCCGCATTGGGCACAAAATGGAGTTGCCTGTTCAAAGGAGTTATTGCAATTAGCGCAGGTGTTTGCTTGCATATATTGCTTATTTTGGTTTTTGCATTAATGCACCGCCGTTACATTCACTCGTTCAATACCCAGCAGGTGCAGTTCTATATGGCGGTCGCGGGCCTTGGACTCAAATTCACTGATTATTTCCAGGATGTCGTAATCAATAAAGTTGCACTCGCTTCCGTCTATAGTGAGCACTGAATATGCCGGAATCTCATCCAGTGCTTTTTTCAGCTTTGCCTTATTAAGAAATGTTACGTTGCTGTTCAGCTTGATGAGGTCCGTTTCGATACCCAGCCGGGTGGTTTTAGTGATTTTATATTCGGCCCTGAAGTTATTTTGAATGATGAAGTAAATGGAAATCAGTAACCCGATGGTTACGCCAATGAGGAGGTCAGAGGCTAATATGATCAGAATGGTGAAAATAAAGGGCAGAAACTGTTTCCATTTCAACTGCCACATGTTAATGTACAGGCGGGGTTTGGTGAGGTTGAAACCGGTGACCAGCAGGATGGCGGCCAGCGAGGCATACGGTATCTGGTTCAACGCAAACGGGATGAGCAGCACCGCAAGCAGCAACAACATCCCGTGGGTGATGGCCGATAGTTTGGTGCGTCCGCCAGCATCCACATTGGCTGCCCCCCGTACCACCACGGCCGTAAGCGGTATGGCGCCCAACAGACCGCAGGCGATATTTCCCACGCCCTGTGCCACCATTTCCCGGTTAACCGGGGTGATGCGGTTGTGACGGTCCAGTTTGTCGATTGCTTCCACACAGAGCAGGGTTTCCAGTGAGGCCAATATACCGATGGCCACACCAGCTTTCCAGATTTGGGGGTTGCTGAAGAGTTTTGAAAAATCAGGGAAAACAATCTGTGCAAACAGGTTGTCGGGAATGTGCACCAGCTGCGATGGCCTGAGCGTCCACTGCGGACTGGCGTAGCCCAACAACCAATTGGCCCCTATGCCCATCATAACGGCAAATAACGGTGCCGGTAGTTTACCCGCCATTTTTGGAAGCCGTCCCTGTAACAAAAGCATGGTGCCCAGCGAAAGAATGAAAACCAGAACAGAGCTGAAATGTATACGTTGCCCAAACGTACTGAGATTACCCAGCACGTTGGTGGAAAAAATCAAATCAAGGAAACCGCTGGTCCAGAAATCGGGTTGTTCGTACCCCAGGGCCAGCGGAACTTGTTTGGAAATAAGAATAATCCCAATAGCAGCAAGCATGCCTTTTATTACCGCTGATGGGAAAAAGTTTGCGATGCCTCCCATCTTCAGCATACCAATGATCAACTGCAGTAAGCCGGCTATAAAAACGCTCAGTAAAAAGACTTTGTAATCCCCCAGGGACAGGATTGCGCCTGCTACCAGGGTCGAAAGGCCGGCTGCCGGTCCCGATACCGACAGCGCGGAGCCGCTGATGGAAGAAACCAGAATGCCGCCGATAATACCGGACAATAATCCCGCATACAACGGGGCGCCCGAAGCTAAAGCAATGCCCAGGCATAAAGGAAGCGCTACGAGAAATACGGAAAGTCCCGCTGCAAAATCATGCCGGAGCCACATGATCCTGTAGTACCTGAAAGTGCGTTGCATACTGAAGTTTGGAAGGAAGTCCCGGACTTAAAGATAGTTGTTTCAGGAACTAGATGCAACGGACCCCTGTTTGCAACGGTTCAATGATTTAAACTGAGCCTGGCTCAATCATTGCTGAAACAATCTGCACCTTGTGGAGCGAACCCTGCCTCCGACAGCATGACCGGTCAACGCAGTCGTTTCCTTCAACCCTGTGGCGCATGGGCGTTGTTCAGGCTCCCGGCATTTACAGCTGTTCGCCTTTTTTGAGCTTCAGGAACGCCTGCAGATCACTGTTGGCGCCAAACAGCACCAGGATGTCGCCCGTGGCAAGGTTGGTATCGGCCGCGGCCACTCCCTGCACATCTTCTTCCATGCGGGTCTTGCCCAACAGGCTCTTTACTTCTTTTTTCTTAATGATGGTCAGTACCAGCAGGTTGTATTTGCGCCGGAAGTTGATTTCCCGTACGGTTTTTCCCGTGTATTCTGCCGGTACGTTGGCTTCAATGATGCTGTAGTCGGCATTGAGTTCGTGTGAATCCACCACGTTTGTTAGACAGAGTTTTTTAGCCCAGCGTTCGGCGGTTTCTTCTTCGGGGTGCACAATTTCATCTACGCCAATGGCCTGGAGTATTTTTTCGTGCAGGGGGTTGATGGCCCGGCTGATGAGGCGCTTCACCGCCAGGTTTTTAAAGATGGCGGTGGTCATGATGTTGGCGCCCTGGTCTTCGCCAATGGCCACCAGTACCACATCGGTATCCTGCAACGGAAGTCCCTGCACGGTATGCTCGTCGGTGGCATCCATGCAGATGGTGTGGGAAATTCTTTCCTTGAAATGGTCCACCTTGGTCATGCTGGTGTCAATGGCAATCACTTCGTTGCCTTGTGCTGTCAGCTTTTCGGCGAGCGAAGCGCCGAAGTTGCCCAGTCCAACAATGATGTACTTCATACTGCTTGTTTAATTATTAGTTGATGGTCAGTTCTTCCTGCGGATAGCGGTAGTTCTTATCCCGCACTTTCCGGAATACGGCAATCACAACGGTGAGCATGCTTACCCGGCCCACAAACATCATGGCACTCAGGATGATTTTACTGGCATCGCTCAGAGCGCTGGTGATGCCGAGGCTGAGCCCGGTGGTGCTGTAGGCTGATACGCATTCGAAAACAATGTCGCGGAGGGCCTGCCCGGGATCCAGCAGTTTCACCAGCACAATGCCGGCGCTGATGATCATGAGTGATAAGGTGATGATGGCAAAAGAGCGGCGTACGGAGATGTCGGCTATTTCCCGCCGAAACACTTCAATCCTTGTTTTCCCTTTTGCCAGGCTCAGGATGTTGAGAGTGGCAATGGCAAAAGTGGTGGTTTTAATGCCGCCGCCGGTGGATTGAGGTGCCCCTCCGATCCACATCAGCAGTACCAGCAACAGTACAGCGGGCAGGGAAAGGGCTGCCATGCTGAAATTGTTGAATCCGGCCGACCGCGGCGTGGTTACACCAAACAGCGCCGTAATGAGTCTGCTGCCGGCGCTCTGCCCGGTAAGGGTGTGGTTCTGTTCCAGCAACAGGAACAACAAGAGGCCAACTCCCGTAATGCCGGCAGCAGTGATAAGGTTGATGCGGCTGTTGAGGTTCAGTACCCACGGACGGTACACCACCTGCCGCCGGTGGGTGAACAGGCGTTGCAGCCGGTAACGCAGGTAACTGAGCAGGTTCACTACAATGGGGAAGCCCAGGCTGCCCAATACAAAGGTGACCAGTATGATTGCCTGCAGCGGGTAGTTGGTGCGGAAGCCTTCTTCGTATAAACTGTTTCGTAACGTGGTAAAGCCTGCGTTGCAGAAAGCCGAAACGGCATGAAACACGGCGAAGAACAACCGCTCCGGTTCATTGGTAAAAAGTCCGGCCGGCAAGCTGAAGTAGATGAAAGTGGCTGCCACCAGTTCAATCCCAAAAGTGATCACCAGGATGTACCTGAGCGTGGCAAACACTTCGCCCAGCTTTCGGCTGTTGGTCATATCACCCAGGGCGAGTTGGTTTTCGTAGGTGGTGCCTCCTTTGAAAAAATAGCTGAAATAACTGGCAAAGGTGAGGATACCCAGGCCGCCCACCTGAATGAGCAGCAACACGATCGTTTGACCAAATGGTGTAAAATGACTGCCGGTATCAACCACAATCAGGCCCGTAATACACACGGCACTCGTAGCGGTAAAAAGGGCGTCGGTAAAACGGATGCCCGTATAGGTGGCTCCGGGCAGCAACAGCAAAAGGGTTCCGCTGAGGATGATGATTAAAAAGCTGATGATGAATAACTGGGCGGGACCGAAGAGGGTGCGTTTGAAGTTCAACCGCCGGTCGGAAAACTCACGCACAAAAGTCAGGAATACCCCCAGGTGCAGCCAGCCCGGGCGGTGCCAGGTGCTGCTGGCCAGGGCATCCCATGCGGGCAACAGGTGCGCCAGCAATACCAGCAGACTCAGGAGCAGTGACAGGCCGTCAAACAGGGCAACTTTCCTCCGGATCAGCACCGGGTTGAGCAGGTAGCGGCTCAATGTTGCAACAAGGCCGGTAAACAGCACCGCGAGGAAAAACCCATCCAGCCATTGCTGTTCCTTCTGCGAGTGGGGCAAACCCTGTTCTGCCACCAGGGCGGCCAGGCCGGCGAGGCTGATGAGAAAAGCCAGGCGGTACAACCATAAACGTGTTATTCGCATACGCATGCAGGCTGTTTCCTGCCATTTGAAACTTAAATATAATGAACCCGGCGCAACCGGCTGTGTTTGCAGCCTGCTTTCTCAATGGGAAAAAGCAATAAGCCCGCTGTCCCGGCGCATGCATCCTCATGCGGCAGCCTGCCGAAAATCATCTTTGCTGCATGTGGTTTTTTTGTACCTTGTATGCGAAAACGATTGCATCATGAACCGCCACACATCCAGGCGTATTGTAAATGTCAGCAATGCGCTGATTGACTCTTTCTCCGAGTTCCTTCCCTTTTGCCGGCAATTATTTTACTATTCATCCTACAAGGCATTCACCAACACTTCTCCGACCTGCTGAGCCGTTGCCGGCTGCTTATGAACTGTTCATAACCTGCAGGTATTTTCTGTGATTTTTTACTGCGTCCTGCTGCCCGTCAGCAATGCGCTTCTTACTAAACTGTGTACGCAACAGGCCTACCTCCCTGCGTACACCAAACTTTTAATTTTATGTCAGTTTTTGCTGTGGTTCTTTTATTGGCCATTCTTTTATACGGTATTATTACTGGTGTGGATGCGTTGCTTCAGCGCCGCCACGCCCGGATGCGGCAGCGCCTGCTGGCCCGGATGGAGCGGATGTGCACCATCCATCACGTGGTGACCGACAAACACGAGTTTTTTAACCACACCCTGGTGGGTCGCAGCACGGCTGGCGGAAAGCTGTTGCTGGCAGGAGAATACACCAGTGGCACACAGGAAAGGGTGTACAATGTTGCCGGCCTTCAATCGCTCACTCTGTCTACGGAACCGGGTGCTGATGGCAGGATTGAAAGGATTTACCTCAACATCGAAAACCGCAACCACTCCGGCAACGAAAGCCTCCTCCTGTTTGAACGATGTGGAGCCGAAAGAGACGATATCAGCCGGGTAAATGCCGGCGCATGGAGCTGGGAGACCACCCTACGTTCTCTGCTCGATGTATTTCCCTCTCCCGTACCCATGGTACAGGCGGAAGAAACGGAAGGCCAACGAACTTTTGCTGCTATCCCGGCGTAGTTCACCCGCATGCGGCACCCTCTGGGGACTTTGCGGGTTACAGACCCGCAATAAAAATGCGATGGCCAGGGGCCATCGCATTTTTATTATGACTTATGACTTAAAACTTTTAATCTGACTCATTTCTTTGCTTCCTTCAGCATTTCCTGCACGGCCCGCTCCAGCTGCGTGTCTTTGCCCTTGATGTAGGCCTCATATGGCAGGTCTACATCCATATCGGGGTTCAGTTGCAGATTTTCGGTGGGGCGGCCCTCCGCCCCGATGGTGGCAATCATGGGAATGCCAAACACCAGGGTGGGATCAATCTGTGTTTCCCACCACACGGCGGTGCCGGTGCCGGGTACGGGCTTACCAATAAGCTTACCAATGCCCAGCTGTTTGTACGCATAGGGGAAGATGAAAGCATCGCTGTAGTTGCCTTCGCTCATCAGCACGCAGCTGGGCTTCACCCATTTGTTCATGGGCTCCTGTCCGCCCGACGTAAAGCCATACGGTGCAAATGTGAGGTATTTTTTGCCGCTGAGGAAGGTCACAAGGTCGTCGTGCAGCCAGCCGCCGCCGTTGAAGCGGGTGTCTACAATCAACGCTTCTTTTTCGATGTTCTTACCCAGTACATCTTCGTATACGGTGCGGAAGCTGCCGTCGTTCATGCCTTGTACGTGAACGTACCCCACTTTGCCGCCACTTAACTTGTCCACCATGGTGCGCATAGTGGTGACCCACCGCTCATACAGCAGCCCGCCTTCCTCACCCGCACTGATGGGCTTCACGGTTTCTTCAAACCGTTGCCCGTTGGCAGGATTGAATACCGACAGCAGCACTTTTTTGCCGGCTTTGCGGTTGAGCAGGTAGGCCCAGTCGGACGCGCCTGTAATGGCTTCGCCGTCAATTTTTTCAAGGATCATTCCGGCTTTGATGGTGCTGCCGGCCACATCGAGCGGACCACCGGCGATCACCTCTGTAATTTTAAGCCCGTCGCTACCGCTGAACAAATCGTAAAATAATCCGAGCGAAGCAGTCTGGTCGCCGTTGGGGTTTTGCGGACTGTAACGGCCACCTGTGTGCGAAGCGTTCAGCTCGCCCAGGAGTTCACTCAGCAGCTCCTGGAAATCGTAGTTGTTGTTGATGTGCGGTAAAAAGCGGGCATAGGCCTGCCGGTACATGTTCCAGTCGAGCCCATGCAATTTGGGATCGTAGAATTTCTTTTTCACCTGCAGCCAGGCGTGCTCAAAAATATAGGCCCGTTCGCCGGCGGTGTTCAGCATCATCTCCCCGCGGATGGTGATGGGGGTTGTTTTTCCGGTTTCGGTTTCATACTTCAGCAGTCCTATACCGCTGCCAATGATCAGGGCCTTTCCGTCTTTGGTCATCACAAAGCCCGCGCCGGGCGCCAGCCGGGTGAGCACCTTGCTTTCGCGGGTGCGTGTGTTCAGCTCCCACAGATCGGTGTTGCGTTCCACGCTGGCAGTGTACCACAGTTTTTCACCGTTCAGCGAAAGGGCATAACTGCCGATGTTCATGGAACTGAGGGTGAGGCGCAGTTTGCGGTCGTCAATCCGCTCAAAGTTGGGCTTCCAGCTTTTGCGGGCGACCGAATCTTTTGCTTTTTGTGCCGAGTCTTTTTTCACTTTGTCTTCCTGTTCTTTCAGCAACGCGTAGTCTTCCTTGCTCAGGCGAAAACGATCGTAGGCGTCCTGCTCAAAGAACATGATGAAGAGGTCCTGCTCCCGGGGGCCCTGGTAGGCGAGGGGGCGTTTGCCGTATTTATCGTTGGACCATACCAGCGCCTTGCCATCGAATACCCAGTTCTGGCCACCATCGCCAAAGCCGCTCTGTGTTACATCGGTACCTTCTTTATCGGTGCCATCGGCTTTATAAATGACCACCTGGCTGTTGCTGAAGCGCCCCTTGTTGCTGCGCACGGCGATCCAGTTGCCATCGGGGCTCCACCGGAAACTCTGGTCGCCATCCTGGTATGAAAAGTTCACGCCTGCCGGAACGATGGTGCGGGTCTTTTTGGTGGCGATGTTATACACGTTCACGATGTTGCGTTCTTCGAGATAGGCGATTTCCTTGCCATCGGGCGAGAGCTGGCTCTGAAACTCGTCTTTTCCGGTGGCGATCACGGCCTCCTCTTTCAGCAGGGTGGAGGCATAGAAATACGGCTCTTCTTTACGTACGATGCTGGTTTTGTAAATATCCCAGCTGCCGTTACGTTCAGCACTGTAGTACAGGGTGCGTCCATCGGGGGCAAACTCCACCATGCGCTCCTGGCCGGGCGTATTGGTGATGCGCTTGGTGATGCCGCCTTCCACACTGGTTACAAAAATTTCGCCACGGTACACGATGGCCACTTCTTTACCGTTGGGGGATACAGCAATGCCGCCCGCCGCAGCGGTAACGGGTACCACTTGTTCTTCATTGCTGCGGGCATCGGCGGCAATTCGGATGTTCACCTTTCTGGGCGATCCATCGCCGGTAAGTGTATAGATTTCGCCATTCCACGTAAAGCAGAGTACGTTATTTTTCGAAGCGCTCAGGTGCCGCACCGGGTGATCTTTGAAACGGGTGAGTTGCTGTTCGGAAATCTTAAGCCGCAGCGGTGCTTTGAAAATATTCTGGGCGCCGTTTTTCTCGCTCAGGTAATACACATGCTGATCGTCGCTACTGAACACCGGCTCCCGGTCTTCGCCCTCGTACTTACTGAAGCGGCTGTAGGTATTGGCTTTGGTGTCCCAGAGCCAGATGTCGCGGGAAACCGATGAGGTCTGCCGCTTGCGCCAGGGGTCTTCGTAACCCTTACGGTCCTGGTACACCAGCATACTGCCATCGCTGTTGTATCGGGCGTTTTCCACCCCGGCGGCCGACAACAGGACGCTGCGGCCTCCCTGCACCGGTACCTGGTACAACTCCTGGAACAGGCGGGGGCTGGGGAAACGCACATTCGAGGCTACGGTGTGACGGCCGCTGCCAAAGATAACCTGCGATCCATCGGGTGAAAAATCGTACGGATAATCGTTGGCCGAATGCGTGGTGAGACGGGTGGGGCTGCCGCCGGTAGCCGGTATTGCAAACACATCGAAGTTGCCGTAACGGTCGCTGGCAAAGGCAATGGTTTTGCCATCGCGGCTCCACACGGGCATGTAGTCGTGCGCCGGGTGCAGGGTCAGCGGTACGGCCGTGCCGCCTTCGGTTGCCACTTTGTAGAGGTCGCCTTTGTAGCTGAATACGATTTCTTTGCCATCGGGACTGATGGCGGGATACCGCATCCACAAGGGATTGTCTTGTGCCGTTACCACGGCTGTGAGCAACAGGGCCCACAGGCTGGTGAGGATTTTTTGCATAACGGGAATTTGTTTTGAATTTTACCAACCTTAAAGGTAAACGTACATTCCCTTCATGGCATCACCACTTATCACGATTTTACAAGGGCTTGGGCATAACGTCCACCCGGTAGTACCTTTTAATCCGGACCACGACCGGCTGCTGGCGCTGGACTTCACCGCTGCCAACAATGCGTTGATGGCGGATATCATAGAAGATACCACCCTTTTTTCTGCATATGTGGAGCAGCGTTTGCAACGCACCGGCGCCCGCTACGGCATCGGCGGCTATGACGAACACCGTACTGTATACAGCCGCAGCCGGGTGTTTGACGCACCCGACGGGGGCGAACCCCGCCGCCTGCACCTGGGCACCGATATCTGGGGTGCGGCCGGTACACCGGTGTTTGCACCACTTAGCGGAACCATTGAAGCCACTGCCTTTCACAACCGGCTGGGCGATTACGGGGCGATGCTGATCGTTCGTCACGAAGTGGATGGGCTTTCCTTCTACACGTTGTACGGACACCTGTCGGCCGCCGACCTGCACTGGCAGCCGGGGCAGGAAGCGGAAGCCGGAACCCTGTTGGCGCATTTCGGCCCGCCGGCCGAAAATGGCCAGTGGCCGCCGCACCTGCATTTTCAGTTACTGCTTGATTTACAGGATCATGTAAACGATTATCCCGGCGTGTGCCGCTACAGCGAGCGGGAGCAATACCTGGCCAACTGTCCCGACCCCGACTACCTCTTGCAACTCAACCGCTACCTGTAAAGAAAAAATCAGCTGCCAGGCGCTTGGTTATATCCCGTTTTTTCAGCAGCTTGCAGCAATGGATGCGTTCCCCCAATAACACGGAACAGCATGCTGTTTTTAAATGCCCTATTTGTTGCAGGAATCTATAAAAACACTATTCCCCGACTCATTGGCGGAGGCACTGGCTACTGAAACCGGTGAAGAACCCGCCCGTTGCCTGCAGGCCCTGCAGCTGGGCATGGGTCTTTCCGCCCGCTTCATCCTCCTTCGCTCCCGCGAAGTGAAACGACTTCCGGGTATATACCGCATGGCCCGCGTTACGGCCGGTTCACACATCGCCCGCCAGGCACACCACCTGCTGAAAGGACATCCCCATGTGCAGGGCATCAGCAACATGACGGGTATTGTACTGGGCGACCAACAATCTGCTGTTCAGGAATTTCTGGTGAAGCATACCGGACTGCAGCCCGCTTCTGTGCGGGTGCTGCTGCGTTATACCGTACCGGCGATGCTGGCTGCCAGCGGCGAAAAAATTGCTTCCCGCAAACTCACCGCCGAGGGGTGGGTCGCTTTTCTGCAGCAGCATGCACCGGAATTTGAGCAACTCCTGCCAACCGAAATCCAGCTGCCTCCCGGCTTGCTCCTGATGCCCGATCCGCAGCGGGTCCGTCGCACCTCAGACAAAAAAAACTCCCGGAAAAGCGGCATGTTGCCCCTGCTATCCGGAAAGCTGAAATGGGGAATGGTGCTGGTGATCAGCGCCGGGGCGTTGTTCTACCTGTTGTTGCAATCCGGCATCAGGTAACGATCCGGAAATTGAAGAGAGGTGTGCCCGAAACCTGCATCACGCCCACCCAGAAGGGGATGATGCCTTCGGTAAGCCGGGCTGCTGTGATACTGCCCAGGTCCACCATGTTTTCGGGTTTCCAGTAAAAATTTTCCGCCAGCAGATGTTTCACCGCCACTTTTGCCTCCACATCGTTGCCGCACAGGAAGAGGTGATGCTCCCCGCCGTTCACCAGCCGGGCATCCACCATCAGCCGGGCCGTAACGGTGTTCAAGGCTTTTACGACCCGTGCTTCGGGGAGCAGCTGCTGTATCTCTTCACCCAGCGACCAGCCCTGGCTGTAGGCAGGAAGGAGGGTGGGTGGCATCCCGCGGGAAAAATCGAGGGGGTTGGTTACATCCACCACCACTTTGCCGGCAAAAGCATCGCAGCCTGCCTGTTGCAGCGCATCGGGGGCGATGGCGCCATTGAGGCAGATGAACACGGTTTCTCCAAAGCGGGCCGCATCTTCAAACATACCGTGCGAGGCGTTGTCGCCCTGCTGCCGGCACCAGGCCCCGGCGGCATCGTGGTGACGACTGCGGCTGCCGAGCATGACGCGGTGGCCTTTTGCGATGAGGGCGGCGCCGAGGGTCTGTCCCACGACACCGGTTCCCAATATTCCGATATCCATAAGCGGTGAGGGGTTGTTTTCTGCACTCGGGGAAATTCGAGTAGCTTTACAACAAGTTACGGAAACACATGGCAAATCCCAACCTCAACAGTGCTAAGGAATCATTAAGTTCGGCGGATAAGGAGTTTGAGAACAATATCCGTCCATCACAGATGGAGGAGTTTGCCGGCCAGCAACAAATCATCGACAACCTGAAAATCTTCATCCGCGCCGCTAAACAACGCGGTGAGGCGCTGGATCATATTCTTTTTCACGGTCCTCCCGGCCTGGGTAAGACCACCCTCAGCCGCATCGTGGCCCATGAGCTGGGGGTGAGTATCCGCGAAACCTCCGGTCCGGTCATCGAAAAGCCCGGTGACCTGGCCGGGTTGCTCACCAGCCTCGAGCCCAACGACGTACTGTTCATTGACGAGATCCATCGTCTCAGCACGGTGGTGGAGGAATACCTCTATGCGGCGATGGAGGATTTCCGGATTGACATCATGATTGACACCGGTCCCAATGCCCGCAGCATCCAGATTAACCTGAGTCCCTTTACGTTGATAGGCGCCACCACCCGCAGCGGCCTGCTTACAGCTCCCCTGCTGTCGCGCTTTGCCATTAAGTCGCGGCTCGAGTACTACCCCGCGGCCACCCTTGAGAAAATCGTTCATCGTTCGGCCGGCATTCTTAACGTGCCCATCACAACCGAAGCGGCCCGGGAGATCGCCGGCCGCAGCCGGGCCACACCCCGCATTGCCAACGGCCTGCTGCGCCGGGTGCGGGACTTTGCACAGGTGCTCAACGACGGCTCCATTGATGCCGGCATCACCCGGCATGCCTTGAAGGCGCTCAATGTGGATGAATACGGCCTGGATGATATGGACAACCGGATACTGCTCACCATCATCGAAAAATTCAAAGGCGGTCCTGTGGGCATCACCACCATTGCCACCGCCGTGGGCGAAGAAGCCGGTACCCTCGAAGAAGTGTACGAACCCTTTCTTATCCAGGAAGGTTTTCTGCAGCGTACGCCCCGCGGACGGGAAGTAACGGCCAAAGCCTACGAACACCTGGGCAAGCATCCCGGCGGTGGCCCCCAGCCCCTGCTGTTTTCCTGAGCCGACGCATCGTTTTTCGGCGGCTTGTCCTATATTGAAGCCTTAACCACGGCTTCATGCGCAATCTCCTGTTATATGGTTTTTTCTTCAGCTGGTGCTGGTCCATTTCCCCTGCGCAGGGCACGGCCCAGCAGGTGTTGCGCTATGAACAGCTGACCTCCGACCGGGGGCTTTCCGAAAACGTGGTCTATGCCATCCGGCAGGACCGCCGTGGTTTTATCTGGATGGGTACGCACCATGGTTTGAACCGGTACGACGGATACAGCATCCGGAAATTTTTTGCTGTGCCCGGCGACACCACAACACTTTCCGACAACACGGTGGTTTCCATAGCAGAAGACCCCGACGGAAAGTTCTGGCTGGGTACGGAAAACGGACTCAATCATTTTGATCCGGAAACCGCACAGAACCGCCGCATTCACCTGCCCGGCCGGGGAACGCAGTACATGGTGAACGCGGTGTGGGTGGTGAGCCGGGATTCCTTGCTGTTGTTCTCCGATAATTACCAGCTTTTTCTTTACCTGCCGCTCACCAACACCTGGAAGGAAATTATCCGTCCGCCGGAAGCACAGGGACTGGGTACCTTTTTCCGCCTGGCCAACGGGCAGGTGGGGTTGGGTACGTTGGCACCCGCAGGCGTGTGGGTGTACGATCCTGCTGCCAACACATTTCGTTTGCAGCGCCGTCTTCCCGGTACATCTTTTGATCTTCCCGGAGCAGTGCTGAGCTATTATCCCGACAGCCGGGGCAACCACGCCTTATTTACGGTCGATCGTGGCATCTACCTGTACAATTCTGCCGGTAAACTCCTGTTGCACCGGGGGCTAACACCCGGCATGCCGCCTGTGTTGGCGACCGAAGCTTTTGTGGAAACACCTGGTACTTTGTGGATGGCCACCCGAAAAGGTCTGCTGGCCTACCAGTATGCCACCAACCGCTTGGAAATGGTTGCGTTGGAAGGTGACTCCCGTTCACTCCGTGGCAACAAGGAAATGATGGACATGATCCGCGACCGCAACGGCGATCTCTGGATCGGCAGCTTTGGCGAGGGAGCCTTGTACTGCCGTACGGGAACAACGCCCTTTTCCTCCATCAGCCTGGACCAACTCACCGACAGCCGTACACAACGCATGCTGTATGGCCTGTACCGCTGGCCCGATTCAGTGCTGGCGGCGGAAACAGGCTATGGCCGTTTTTCGCTCATTCGCAACCAAAAGCCCGTTGGCATGGTGCAATCGGCCGACCTGGGTCTTGAGCATATCCTCCGGCTCACCACCGGCCGCTCCCTGGCGCAGCTTACGCCTGCTTTGCGGAAAATGACACAAGAGCTGTTTAACAGCGGCAACCTGTTTGCCCATTTCTTTGTACTGCATGATCCGCAAACCATCCTTGCGTATAACGGGAACCTGCGGGTGTACCGGCCCGACACTTCGTTCCTGCTCTTTCCCGAATACACCGGGTGCCTGGTGGAAGATGAATCTGTATACTGGGTGGCGAGTAATAAAGGTTTGCTGGAAGTACACAAAAAAGACCTGCAGCTGACCCGTCACCTGCACGACCCGGCCAATCCGGCATCGCTCGGTGCCAACTATGTGTACTATGTGTATTGCGACTCGCTGAAGAACCTGTGGGTGGGAACCAAGGGCGGCGGGCTCAATTATTACAACCGGGAGACCGGAACATTCACGCGCTACACCACGGCCGACGGTTTGCCCGATGATGTGATCTATTTTATTCTGCCCGATGGCAAAGGCAACCTGTGGCTCACCACCAATAACGGCATTTCACGGATGCAGGTGGCTACCGGCACGTTCACCAATTATTCCCGCAGGGATGGTTTACTGAACAGTGAGTTCAACCGCAACGGGGGGGTATTGGCTTCGGACGGACGGATCTATTTCACCGGAACATCGGGTATTGATTATTTTAACCCTGCCGCACTGGAGCAGTATAAGTCGAGTCCCCGGGTTTACCTTTCAGAACTGCTGGTCAACGGGGTGCCCCGCAGCACGAACCTGGACCGGCTCAACTACCAGGAAAATAACATCGGTATCTCATTTACGGCCAATGATTTTTCCAGTCCGGAACACGTGTACTACCGCTACCGCCTTTCCGGATCGGATCCTTACGTACGGCAGCAGGGCAGTAACAGCGTTGCGTTTCATGCCCTGAAGCCAGGCGCTTACCGCTTTGAGGTGCAGGCCGGCTACGATAATGCCAACTGGAGTGAACCGGCCTTTCTCACGTTCCATATCGAAGCGCCGTGGTGGCAGCGCGGCTGGTTTTATGCACTGCTGGCGGGTCTGCTCCTGCTGCTCCTGTACCTGTTTTACCGCAACCGGATCAACCAGCTGCAGCGCCTCTTCACCTTGCGGAATAAGATTTCCCGCGACCTGCACGATGAAGTGGGAGCGTCTCTCAGCAGCATTCACGTGTATTCATCGGTGGCCGAAAAAGCTATGGGCATTGACACCACCAAAGCCCGTGAAGCCCTGCAGCACATCAGCAACAATACCCGGAGTGTAATGGAAACCATGAGCGATATTGTATGGGCCATGAATACAGGCTCTGTGCACGAAACCACCCTGGAGGCGAAGATCAAAAACTACGGGTACGACCTGCTGGCCCCGCTTGAGATCCGCTGCCGGTATGAAATTGCGCCGGAGGCGGAAAAAAAACTGGTGCACCTGGGGTTGCGCCGCAATCTCCTGCTCATCATCAAAGAAGCCCTGCATAACATTGCCAAATACAGCGGCGCGACCGAAGCGGTGGTATCACTGCAGGTACAGGCTGCGGCCCTTGTGTTGCAGGTACAGGATAACGGCAAGGGATTTATTCCGGAACAAATGCGTACCGGCAACGGGCTGCTGAACATGCGGCAGCGGGCCGCTGAACTGGGGGGCACCTGTGCAGTTGAAACAGCGCCCGGTTCCGGCACCACCATTACCTGCCGGATTCCACTCGCTACAATTAGTGATTGATTCTGCTTATATTAACCAGTAAATTGCTGCATGATCCGGATTGTAGTGTACGACGACAACAGCCATCGCACCGCCAGCCTGCAGGCCCTGCTTTCTTATGTGGAAGGCATGGAATGCGTTGCCACCTTTCCCGACTGCACGCAAGTGGTGGACGATATGCGTACCTGGCAACCCGATGTGGTGCTGATGGACATAGAAATGCCACAGGTGGACGGCATCAGCGGAGTGGCGCAGATCAAGCAGCATTTTCCACAGATCCGCATCGTCATGCAAACGGTGTTTGAAGACGATGAAAAGATATTTTCTTCCCTGAAAGCGGGCGCCGAAGGTTATATTCTGAAAAACGCTTCTGCCGAAAAAATCACCCAATCCATTGAAGAAGTGTACCAGGGTGGCGCCTACATGACACCTTCCGTGGCCCTGCGGGTGATGCAGTATTTCAACCGTCCGCAGCCCGTACCGGTGACCTCCGGTCTTACCCCCAAGGAAATTGAAGTGCTCCGGCATCTCTCCGATGGCCTGAGTTACAAAATGGTGGCCGATAAAATGGGCATCAGTTATTTTACCGTCAATTCACACGTGAAGAAAATCTATGAGAAACTGCATGTGCACTCTTTGGGCGAGGCGGTGTCGGTGGCGCTGCGGAATAAAATCGTTTAATAGCGTTTGTTTCTCCCTTGATTTAGGGATTGTCTGCAATGACTGTCATGAATAATTTACAGGCATTAAAAGTTTCAGAATGCAGCACAAATTATACGCCGCAATGATCAGACGCTATGGGTAAACTCAAATGGATTTCCTTCCAGGTTTTTTTATTCGGGTTTATCACCGAGAAACAATTGCGTTGGCTCCTGCGCGACAACCACCGGTAAACCGTATCTGCAGGAAACGCATCAACGGATGTTCAGCGGGCCATGTCGCTGTAATCTTCTCCGGAGGGATGCAACTGCGGATCGTTGAGTTCCACCAGCCGCTGCTTCACCATTTTTTTCCGCATGGTCATGTTCAGCAGTTCCACCATAAAGGAAAAGGCCATTCCAAAGTAGATGTAGTTCTTCAGGTGCAGCTGGTGCGCCGCCTCACTGTCCCAGCCTTCAATCACCAGGCTCAGTCCGATCATCACCAGGAAGGAGAGGGCCAGCATCTTGAGTGTGGGGTGTTTGTGTATGAAAGCCGCGATCTTTGGGCTGAACAGGAACATCACAATCATCGCAATCACCACGGCGGCAATCATGATCTCCACGTGTTTGGCGGTACCGCCGGCTGTGATGATGCTGTCGAACGAAAACACGGCGTCAATGAGCATGATCTGTCCCACTGCCTGCGCCATGGTGAGACCAATGGCTTTTTTCTGCGACAGGGAAGGGTCTTCTCCTTCCAGTTTGGCATGAATTTCCCGCACCGACTAATAGATGAGAAACAATCCGCCCAATAACATCACAATACTCGACAGGTCAAATCCTTTGTCGCCAATCGTAAACACTGCTTTTCCTTTCTGCGCCAGCAGCCAGCCCAGACCCAGCAATAACAGGCTGCGGCTGAGGATACCGGTCACCATCCAGACGCGGCGCGCTCTTGCCTGTTCCTTCACTGTTTTCAGGCGGTTGAGGATGATGCTCACAAAAATGACGTTGTCAATGCCCAGTACCACTTCCAGGATGACGAGAATGACAAAACTGATGATACTTTCCGATGTAAATAAATGTTCCATGGTGGAGGATGAAGTTTATTGATTGCTGGGAATTGACAGCCCCTGAACTATTTTTTTTACGATCGCCGGGCCTTCGTATATAAAGCCGGTCCATACCTGCACCAGCACAGCGCCGGCTTCCAGTTTCTCTGTTGCATCGGCTGCCGTAAAGATGCCGCCGCTGCCCATGATGGGAAGAGCTCCGTTGGTTTGTTCCCGGAGCCTGGCAATCACTTCGGTGCTCCTGGCCCGGAGCGGTTGTCCGCTCAGCCCGCCGGGCCCGATTGCTTCAACGGTGGTCTTTTCTGTCTGCAGTCCGCTGCGTGCAATAGTGGTGTTGGTGGCCACCAGTCCGTTCAGTTGGATTTCCATCGCCAGGTCGGCTACATCGTTCAGTTGCTCATCGCTCAGATCGGGGGCTATTTTCAGCAGGATCGGTTTTTGCACCGCCTCCCGGCTGCGCAGGGTCTGCAGGTGGGTGAGGATCGTGCGGAGGGCTTCTTTCTCCTGCAGTTCCCGCAGGCCGGGGGTGTTGGGACTGCTCACGTTCACCACAAAATAGTCCACATGAGGATAGAGCGCAAGGAAACATTTTTCGTAGTCTTTCCAGGCCTCTTCGTTGGGGGTGATTTTGTTTTTACCGATGTTGCCGCCTATCACCATGCGGGAAATCTTTCCTGTAGGTGAACTGCGCCAGTCAGCCAAACGCCTGGCAATGACTTCCACACCGTCGTTATTAAAACCCATGCGGTTAATGAGGGCGCGGTCCTGCGGCAGGCGGAAGAGCCGGGGTTTGTCGTTACCAGCCTGCGGCAGTGGTGTAACCGTACCAATTTCCACAAAACCAAATCCGAGTAACTCCAGCTCCCGCAGGTAAGAAGCGTTTTTGTCGAAACCCGCACCCAGCCCAATGGGGTTTTTGAACGAAAGACCCCAAACGTTTACTGGTGCCACAGCTGGCGGGGTGAAGATTTTTTTCAGCATTAACCGCAAAGCGGGTACCTGTGTCATCCAGCGGAAGCCGTTCATGGCCAGGTAATGCGCTTTTTCCGCATCAAGGCGGAAGAAGAGGAAGCGAAGCAGTTGGTACATGGAGCCACGAAGATACTTACCGGCCGAATTAACAAATGTGTTTTTGCATCAAAACAGCCAGTCCTTACCTTTGAAGTAGAAGGTTGCATAAACAACTAATTTAAATTCAACCATATGCAGGAAGCATACATTGTGGCCGGTTACCGTACGGCCGTGGCCAAAGCGAAGAAAGGCGGGTTCCGGTTTACCCGTCCCGACGACCTTGCCGTTACCGTTATCAAAGGATTACTGGCATCTGTTCCCCAACTGGATCCCCGCCAGGTGGATGATGTGATTGTGGGCAACGCCGTTCCGGAAGCCGAGCAGGGATTGCAGGTGGGCCGCATCATTGCCGCCCGGGCATTGGGCTACCAGGCGCCGGGGATGACGGTAAACCGCTATTGCGCCAGCGGACTCGAGACCATTGCCCTGGCAACCGCCAAGATCCGCATGGGCATGGCGGAATGCATCATCGCCGGGGGCACGGAAAGCATGAGCCTGGTGCCCACCGCCGGCTGGAAAACCGTGCCGGCCTATTCGATTGCAAAAGATGAACCGGACTATTATCTCAGCATGGGCCTCACGGCCGAAGCCGTGGCCCATGATTACAAGGTGAGCCGGGAAGAGCAGGACGAGTTTGCCTATCATTCTCACCGCAAGGCCAAAGCCGCCATTGACAACGGCTATTTCAAAGGGGGTATTTTGCCTGTTACCGTGGACGAAGTGTACCTCGATGAAAAAGGGAAAAAGAAGACCCGCCAGTTTACCGTGGATACCGATGAAGGTGTACGGGCCGATACCACAACGGAGGTATTGGCGAAGCTGAAGCCCGCTTTTGCCGTGAACGGCACCGTTACTGCCGGCAACTCGTCTCAAACCAGCGACGGGGCCGCTTTTGTGGTGGTGATGAGCGAGCGGATGGTGAACCAGCTGGGCCTGAAACCTATCGCCCGGCTGGTGAACAGCGCCGTGGCCGGTGTGCATCCCCGCATCATGGGCATCGGGCCCGTTGCGGCCATCCCCAAAGTGATGCAGCAGTCGGGCATGAACCTCGGGCAGATTGACCTGGTGGAACTTAATGAAGCCTTTGCCTCCCAGGCCGTTGCCGTGATCCGGGAAGCAGGACTGGACCCCGCTTTGGTCAACATCAACGGCGGTGCCATCGCCCTGGGGCATCCGCTGGGTTGCACCGGTGCCAAGCTTACGATCCAGCTCACCCACGACCTGAAGCGGCTGGGCAAGAAATACGGTATCGTTACCGCCTGTGTGGGCGGTGGTCAGGGCATTGCGGGTATCATTGAAAACATAGACTGATATCTAACGGGTTCTCCTGATCCCGGAAAAAAGAGCGGCAGGGTCCGCTCTTTTTTTTATGCCGTCTCAATTAATTGATTAAACTTTAGCAGAAGGACGCCGTCTCACCGGTTCGTTCCTGCAAAACATTACTGGCTTATGGACCGGAGATCCTTCCTTACAGCGGCCCGCCGCACCAACCCGCCTGCTCCGCTGGTTGAACCCACCGCCGCCCGCACCACCAGCGGTGTCCAGCCCTACCAGGGGCCCTGGACCCAACAGGAAGTGGTCCACCTTCTCAAGCGAACGATGTTTGGCGCCCGCCCGGCCGACATTACTTATTTCCTGGGTAAATCAATGACTGCGGCTGTTGAAGAATTGCTCACTCCAACGGCGCCCCTGCCGTCCCCTCCCGTAAAAGAATACGCCGAAACCAATGCCAACACCCCCGATACCGATGTGCCTGCCGGGAGTACCTGGGTGAACAGTGTGAACAACGACGGTACCATCCAGAGCCGCCGCCGGGCTTCGCTCAAGAAATGGTGGACGGGTCAGCAGCTGCACCAGGACCGCAGCATCCGGGAAAAAATGACCCTGTTCTGGCACAATCATTTCGCCACCGAAATGGTGGACGTTTCCAATGCCAATTTCTACTACAGGCACCAGCAACTCTTCCGCTCACAGGCACTGGGCAACGTAAAGCAGCTGGTGTACGATGTAACGCTGGACCCGGCCATGCTTGTCTATCTCAATGGACGGCTCAACACCGCCACCGCTCCCGATGAAAACTACGCCCGGGAACTGCAGGAACTGTTTACCCTGGGGAAAGAAAACGATCCCAACTACAACGAAGCAGATGTGCGGGCCGCCGCCCGGGTACTCACCGGCTGGCGCGTGAATAACAACGACCCATCCTTTCCGTCGTTTTTCACGGCTTCCCGTCACGATACCGGCAACAAGCAGTTTTCCGCCTTCTACAATAATACGGTTATCACCGGCCGCACCGGCGACCAGGCCGGGGTGCAGGAGATCAACGACCTGCTGAACATGATCTTTGCCAAGAGTATGGAAGTGTCGCGCTACATCGTGCAACGCCTGTACCAGTTTTTCGTGTACAGCGAGATAGACGCCACCGCTCATTCACTGGTGATTGAACCGCTGGCCCAGACCCTCCGCAACTCCAACTGGGAGATCCGGCCTGTGTTGCTGCAGCTCTTCCGCAGCGAACATTTCTTTGATGTGGCCAACCGGGGCGCCCAGATCAAGTCGCCCCTCGACCATGTGATTGCACTCTGCCGGGAGTGGGGAGTGGTTTTTCCGCCCGCCGCCGAGTACGGTGATGCCTATGGGATGTGGAACTACATACAGGGAGTAACCATTACCCAGCAACAGAACATAGGCGATCCGCCCAGCGTAGCCGGCTGGCCTGCCTTTTACCAGGCACCGCAGTTTTACCAACTATGGGTGAACGCCGATACGCTGCCCAAGCGCAACCAGTTCAGCGACCTCATGATCGGGAACGGCTATACACGCAATGGCAAAAAAATTGTCATAGACGCGGTAGCCTACACCCAGGGGCTGGTGAATCCCTCCGATCCCAATCAACTGATCCGGGAAGTGACTGAACGCATCTTCCTGCTGCCCCTTTCGCAACAGTCGCGGGACCAGCTCAAGAGAGATTTCCTCCTTACCGGGCAGGACAGCGATCACTATTGGACCAATGCCTGGCAGACCTGGCTCAGTTCGCCCACCACCACCAATTACAACATCGTCAACAACCGTCTGCGGGGGTTGTACAAATACCTCATGAACCTGGCCGAGTACCAGCTCTGCTGAGAAGACCGTAAACGGACACACGATGAAACGCAAAGAATTTCTCCGCAATACGATTCCCGTGGCCCTGCTGCCGTCCCTTTTAAAACCGTTCTCGGTACGGGTGATGGGGGAGAGCCCATTGCTGGCCTCCCTGCTTAATGCCTACGTGGAAACAGACCGGGTGCTGGTGCTGGTGCAACTCAACGGGGGCAACGACGGTTTGAATACCGTAATCCCGCTGGACCAGTACAGCAATTATTTCAATGCCCGCAGCAACATCGCTGTTCCGGAGCCCCGGGTGCTCACGCTCAACGGAGCCCCGGGGGTGGGGTTGCATCCGGCCATGACCGGTCTGCAGCAACTCTATCATGATGGTAAGCTGCGGCTGATCCAGGCCGTGGGCTATCCCAACCCCAACTTTTCGCATTTCCGCGCCACCGATATCTGGATGAGCGCATCCAACAGCAACGAAGTGCTTACCTCCGGCTGGGCCGGTCGCTACCTGGCCGACCAGCACCCCGGCTACCCCGATGGCTATCCCAGCACCACAGCCCCCGACCCGCTGGGTATCCAGATCGGCTCCACTACTTCGCTGGCCATGCAGGGGCCCAGCGCCAGCATGGCCATCAGCATCACGAGTACCAGCAACTTCTACAACCTGCTGAACGGGGTGCAGGACCCCGCACCCGATACCCGCGCCGGTGATGCCCTCCGCTACGTGCGGCTGGTGGCGCAGCAGACCAACGCCTATGCCGGACGGATTGTGCAGGCCGCCAATAATGTGCCGGTACAGGGAACCTATCCGTCGAACAATACGCTGGCCGACCAGTTGAAAATTGTGGCCCGCCTGGTGAAAGGAGGTCTCAAAACACGGGTATACATGGTGAGCATCGGTGGTTTTGATACCCATGCTTCCCAGGTGGTGGGGACCGACACTGCCACCGGTACCCACGCCACCCTCCTGCAGCGGGTGAGCGATGCCATCAAGGCCTTCCAGGATGACCTCCAAAGCCTGGGCGTGGCCGACCGGGTAATGGGTATGACCTTCTCCGAGTTTGGCCGCCGCATCCGTTCCAATTCCAGCGTGGGTACCGATCACGGTGCTGCCGCGCCGATGTTTATTTTCGGCAACAAGGTCAACCCCGGTGTGCTGGGTGTGAACCCCACCATCCCGGCCAACCCGCTGGTAAATGACAACATCCCCATGCAGTACGATTTCCGGAGCGTGTACGCCAGCCTGCTGCAGGACTGGTTCTGTGCCGATGCCGCCACGCTGCAGACAACCCTCTTGCAGAACTTCCAGTCGCTGTCCCTTTGCGCCGGCGGTTTGTGTGATATACCCACTTCGGTTACCGACCGTCGCAGCAGTGGACAGGTACTCGTAAAAAATCATCCCAACCCGTTCACCGAAACCACCACCATCAGTTTCACCACCCGGGGCGGTCATACCCTGGTGCAGATCATGGATGCACAGGGGCGTCTGATCCGCACCCCGGTAGACCGCGACTATGCTGCCGGTACCTACCAAACCGGCTTCGACGCCTACGGCCTGCCCGCCGGAGTGTACTACATGCGCCTGCAGAACGGAAGTTTTCAGCAGGTCAAAGCCATGCTGAAAGTGCGGTAGTACAGCACTCGAAATTTAAAACCTGAAAAATGGAAAGAATTGATCTCTTTCCCTATTTTTGCAACAATGTTTCAAAAATTGAAACGCCTGACATCATACCGCAAAAGCATTGCTTACATTTTTCTGAGTGTTGTAGTACTTACTGTAATACCGGCTCACAGATTACTTGCTCATGAATCCTGCTTAAGCGCACCCGGTGAGCTGGCGGGAATGCCGGGAAAAGCACAATTTTCTGAGTTGTGTCTTTCCTGCAAATACGATTATCCTCCACTGAATACCGTTGAATCTTACCCGGTTCATTTTGCTTCGGTTTGCTTTTTTATTTTTTCCGTATACACTATTCAGCCTCCTCTCAACAATACATTTTTCCATTTTTCCAATAAAAGTCCGCCTTCTTCGATCTTGCCCTACACGTTGTTATGTGGTACTATCTGTTCTGTCCACTTTACTCTAAACACATAACATGATTGTGCCATTGATACTAGCCAGTTTTCAGCTCTGACCTGCGAAGATGAACTGCGCAACATAGCCTGATTTTCTCTCATTGTGGTGGCAGTACGGATAAAATAAAGATCAGGTTCAGACCGGCGTTTCATGTTGCATTAATTTTTTTGTACACCCGTTTAAATTTTTATTATGCCTGTATTACAAGCCGTAGAGCTTGGTAAGCAGTATAATGGTACTGATGCCCTGCTTGATTTAAACTTGACCGTCGAAAAAGGAGAAATATTTTGTTTGCTGGGCCAGAATGGCGCCGGCAAAACCACCACCATCAACCTGTTTCTCGGCTTTCTGGAAGCCAGTGCCGGAAAAGCGCTCATTAATGGGTTGGAAGTAAAGCCAAATGATACGGCAACCCGTAAAATGATTGCCTACATACCCGAAGTGGTGCAGTTGTATGGCAGCCTCAGCGGTATTGAAAATCTCGACTTCTTCAGTTCGTTGGCAGGTTACCGTTATACAGCTGATGAGCTGGCAGGTTTTCTGTCAAAAGCCGGGTTACAGCAGCAGGCGCACAGCAGCAGGCTGAGTACTTATTCTAAGGGAATGCGGCAAAAAGTGGGTATTGCCATAGCGGTAGCTAAAAAGGCAGATGTGATTTTTATGGATGAGCCTACCAGCGGATTGGATCCGAAAGCTTCCGCAGAATTCACAGAAATCTGTAAAGAACTGGCCCAGGAAGGTAAGACCATCTTCATGGCAACACATGATATTTTCAACGCAGTAAATGTAGGCACCCGGATTGGCATTATGAAAAAGGGAAAACTGATTCATGATTTTATTGCCAATGAGTTTAACGCCAATGAGCTGCAACAACTTTACCTGGAAACCATTTAAGGCATGTTATGAAAGTAATTTTTTTGCATACACTCAAAACAGCATTGCGGCAGCAATACATACAGGTATTGAGTGGCATACTGCTGCTGCTGTTTGTACTGGTTGCCATTAATGGTGTGGTGGCACATAAAGCAAGCCAGGATAGTTTTGAACGGGCCCGCCAACTGGTTCGCTCTGCCTGGGTTAATCAGGGGCCGCAAAATCCGCATAGCAGCGCACACTACGGACATTATGTTTTTCAGCCGGTTACAGCCATGCATTTTCTTGATAATGGCATCCGGCCCTTCGCAGGATCTATTCTGCGGCTGGAAGCACATGCTCAAAATGAAGCTGCCTTCAGTCCGGCACAGGACAGAACGGAGCTCAGCCGTTTTGGCGAAATGAGTTTTGCCTGGCTGCTGCAGGTGCTGATGCCCTTGTTTATCATCCTCATTTGCTTTAATGCTGTTAATGCCGACAGGGAAAGTCAGAACCTGAAGCTGTTGCTGTCCCAGGGGGTAAGCAATCAACAATACATCTGGGGTAAGGTAACCGCTTTGTACAGTATTGTAGCCGCTTTGGCAGTTGCAGGGTTGCTGGTGCAATTGGCAGCTTATGTTGTATTTACAAAAGGTGGTGAAGCGGTTTCGCTACCAGTAGTGTTGGTGTGGATGCTGGTATATGCAGGTTATCTTTTTGTTGTTACAACATTGAGTGTGCTCATGAGCGGTTGGGTACGACAGGCCCGTGCATCATTGCTGATGCAACTGGCGGCATGGGTGTTTCTGATGCTGTTGGCACCCAGGATCACTGCGGGTGTGGGCGCTGCTTTGTACCCACTGGAGCATAAAGCAGTTTTCTCCAAAGCGTTGAAGGAAGACCGGAAAAAAGGAATTGATGGCCATAATCCTGAAGATGAACGCATAAAGAAATTTATGGATTCAGTGGTGGCACATTATAAAATTGATACCGCCACGGTGAAAGATGTTCATGCAGCCTTGCCGGTGAATGTAGATGGATTGGTAATGCAGGCAGATGAAGAGTATGCCAACCTTGTGTATGACAAGCATTTCAACCGGGTGCGTTCCACCATTGCAGGGCAAAACAGCATTAGCCGTTACGCATCATTTCTGAACCCGTTTTTTGCGGTACGCAACAGCTCCATGAATCTCTGCCAAAGCAGCTTTCAGAATCACCTAAGTCTGTTGGCTGAGGCAGAGCAATACCGTCGCTATCTCATCAAAACGCTGAATGATAAAATGGCGTATGGCGGTAGTAAAACAGGTGATTGGGATTGGAAGGTGGATGCATCTTATTGGCAAACTGTTACAGACTTCAGCTACCCCGCTGTTTCATTGGCCCAGTCGTTGCAGCAAAGTAGTGTTGAACTGCTGGCTTTACTATTTTGGATGGTACTCGTTATTGTTGCCGTGATAATAAGTGCTAAAAAACTAACTGTATTGTAACATGATTACCACAATATTCAAATTTGAATGGAAGCAGTTTATACGCAGTAAAGGATTGGTGGCAGCACTGGTCATCTTTTCTGTAATTGGACTGTTCTGTTTGCAACAAGGTTCGGTGGTCTACCATTTTCAGCAAGTGGCTGTAGACAGTGCATTGGCAAAAAAGCAGCGCAGCTACAACTACGTGAAGCAGGTATTTGATACCCTGAAACCAATTGCGGAAGGTATGCAGGAAATGCAAAGTCCCTTTTCACTGGAATGGCAGTTACGTGATGTGGTAGCAAAAGACGCATCTCCCCTTACCGTGTTGAGTGTGGGGCAAAGTGATGTGTATGCACCATTGCTCAGCGGCAACTTCAGAGGAAGTATATTCAACAACCAGTTTGACGAGTTTCAAAATCCTGAAAAACTGTTGGCAGGAAACCTCGATGTTTCTTTCTTCCTGCTGTTTTTGTTTCCTTTATTTTTTATTGCGGTGGCTTACAATGCCCGTTCAGCTGATGTGGAAGCTGGCATCACACCCTTGCTGCGTACACAGGCAGGAGGGGCAGACCGCATTGTATATTATCGGGTATTGTTCCGGTGGTTGGTTGCCCTTGTGCCGGTATTGATTGTATTGCTTGCCTCTGCAGCGCAGCTTTCGGCCGCCACCAACTTTTTGTTGGTTGACTGGCTTCAGTGGTGGGCGGTTGCATTGTTATATATATGTTTCTGGTTGCTGGTTGTGCTATCGCTTCAGCGCTTCCGGCTTAATTCAGTTATCAATGTAATGACGCTTTCAGGCATCTGGGTATTGCTGCTTATCGCCATTCCCGGATTGTTGAATACCTGGTTGAACTACCGTTTTCCGGTTACCAATAAAACGGAAGTAGCGGAGTTGCGGGATTTTGATTTTAAAGCCTGGGATTTACCTTTTGAACAACACCAGGCGTTTCTTGTACGAACCTATCCGGCATATAAAAGTCGAATCTTCAAAGATCTGGCCGATAGTGTCAAGTTCCGCTCTTTCGGCTATGCGTTACAGGTATATAAGCAAGAGCGGGCTTTATACGAAAAGGCAGCAGTGGTAAGACAGCAGCGTTCAAAAGCAGAGGAACAAATGTTCTGGCTTAACCCTGTTGGTGGTGTAATGCGTTCTTTTGCCAGTATCAGTCGTACATCCATTCACCATCAGCACTCGTTTGAGCAGTCAGTTTTGGCATACAGAGAGCAAAAGTTGAATTACCTTTTTGAAAAGCTGATGGCAGGCACACCTTTTCTAAAGGCTGAGTTTGAACAAATGCCCAGGTATAAGCCTGTTAAAGCTGATGCTTCGGTATTTCAGTATTTGCTGCCTATTATTCTATTGTCAGTACTGTTTTTAATGACTACCGCATTCGGGAATCGTAGGTGATATTGTTTTCAGCTGTTGCTGGAGTAAACTATGAAAGCAAGTTGTATGGTACATATTGTAGCACAGTAGCTGCAACAATGTACAGTGCCGGAAAATTTTCTTTGTTGAATGCAGGTTCCCCATCGTGTGTGGTAATTGACTCATGAAAATATATTTACTTTTTTTATTGTGTTTGTTCTTTTTCGTCATCTGTAAGGCGCAAGATCATTTGAGTGTTGGCAATTTTCCACCATCACAGGCGGCACCAATGGTGCGGGCAATTGAAGTAACAGAACCTATGCTGGTGGACGGTAAACTTTCTGAAGCTGTGTGGAGCAGGGCAGTGGCAGTAAAGGATTTTTTTCGCATGGAGCCAAGACAAGGCGGCAGCTACCTCTATGAAACATGGGTAAAGATATTATTCGACCGAAAAAATCTGTACTTCGGTGTGTTTTGTAAAGACAGCCTGGGTAAAAAGGGTGTTCGGGTACAAGACTTGCGTCGTGATTTTGTATATGGTGAAAATGATGTATTCTACCTGCAGCTGGACCCTCAGAATTTAAAACGGTTTTGTGTGTCGTTTCAAACAACTCCGTTTGGTAACCAGCGTGATTTGCAGGTTTTCGATGATGTTTTTCGGGATAACGATTGGGATGCCTTGTGGAGAGTACGCACAACCATTACCGATACTGGTTACTACGCTGAGTTTGCTATTCCTTTTGTATCGCTTCGCTACGAAAAGCAGGCCACTGATTCTGTGTCATGGGGCATCACCTTTGCCAGACTTGCCCGTAGAGATTATGAGCAGACTGTATTTCCAGCAGTACCTCAGGCATTTTCGCCCTACAGGATGACGTATGCTGCCCAGTTGCAGGGCTTGAAGTTGCCTCCGCCAGCGGTAAATCTCCGGCTGCAGCCTTATACGTTGGTTCAGCATGATAAAAACACAAATGCGGCCAATGACATCGTGAGCCGTACCAATGTAAAAGCTGGTGGTGAGGTAAAGTGGGCAATCAATCCACATGCCGTGCTAGACGTTACGTTTAATACAGATTTTGCACAGGCCGATGTAGACCGTGCCGTTAACAACCTCACTCGTTTTAATGTATTTTTTCAGGAGCGCAGGCAGTTTTTCCTTGAGAACAGTGGTGTGTACACCGGTGCCAACTACGATGGCATCAAACCTTTTTTTAGCCGTAGCATCGGGTTGGCTAATACACAGTTCAATGCCGATCCGGTAGGAATTGATGCAGGTGCCCGGTATACTGATCGAACGCAGAAGCGAACCATTGCAGGTTTGTATGTGCACCAGCGGGCTACAGAAAACCAGGGTGCGGCCAACTTTGGTGTATTTCGCTACCTTAAAAACTATGGAAAGCAGAACAACATTGGACTTATGGTTACTCACCGGCTGGATGAGGCAGATCCTTCCAAGGGGTTTCAACAACGAAACAATACAACCGTCAGCATTGATGGATTTATGCGACCTAACGATACCTGGCAGGTTGAATATATGGTATCTGCTGCAAGGGATAATACTAACGACAGTATTGGTGTTGCCTCCTACTTTTATGCAGGCTGGATGCCACAAAACTGGTATGCCGGATGGGTAACGAAATATGTAAGTGAAAGATATGTGCCAGGTATGGGTTTTGTATTTGCAATAAATACAATTCACCACAATCCAGGCTTCTACAGAATCATAAGGCCTAAAGGAAGATTCAAGAAGTTGATACGCAGGTATGACCCCGGCATGTTTGTAAACTACTATCAAAATGCAAATGATTTGAGGTTTCAATCGGCACAGCTCGACATCTTTCCTGTGTTTATCATTTTCTCAGACAATTCATTACTGGATATGACCTGGCATCCCACGTGGGAACGTTTCTTTTTTCAGCCGCTTGGATTTGAAGTAAAAAAAGGTGATTATTTTTTTCATCGCTTTGAAATCAGATATCGTTCTGATGCCTCCAAAAAACTATCTGCTGATGTTAAGTTTTTTGGAGGAGACTACTACGATGGTAAACTTGATGAATGGAGTGCACTTATACGTTTGGCACCCAGCCCAAAACTATCTGTTACTACAGAATACCAGCTCAACCGTATTCGTAATCTGGGTGTAAATTCCGTTACTGAAGATATTTCCTTGTACACGGTTGGTATTCGTATGGCACAATCACCAAGACTACAGTTGAGTACATTTTATCAATACAATTCATTTGATAGGCGTGGTCGCTGGAATGTACGTGGCAGCTGGGAGTTTGCTCCGCTCAGTTTTTTTTATATCGTGTTTAATGAAAATAATTTTAGAAACAGCCCGGTGCAAAATCAGAATACGATTACGAAACTTACTTATTTAAAACAATTTTAGCAGATGAGGCAATTTCATATAAATACTAAATAATCGTTTTCAGGAAAGTGCTCCTTGTCAGCCATTTAGAATTTATAATAATAAATTAAAATGTCGCTTCTATATGCAATTTAGAAATAAAAATGTTTCAGGATGTTTAGCAAGCCTTATGCTTGGCTTAAGCCAGATCATGGCACAAGGATTTGAAGGATACTACCAGTATCCCAACATTCATCAAAACAACATCGTTTTCACAGCGGAAGGTGATATCTGGAAAGTGTCCATTAATGGCGGACTTGCTCAGCGGCTCACCACACATGCAGAGGAAGAAAAACATCCGGCTATTTCTCCTGATGGTAAAACCATCGCCTATTCTGCCAGTTACGAAGGCCCCACAGAAGTATATACAATTCCCATTGATGGAGGTTTTACGAAGCGCTGCACATTTGGTTCAGATGCTTCTACTGCGATAGGCTGGACTCCTGATGGAAAAATTATCTATGCCACTTCAGCGTATAGTAAGCTCCACAATCAGCAATTAATTACATTGGATTTGAAGATCAAAAAGAGGTCTGTGATCCCACTGTTTCATGCTAATGATGGAGTACAAACTGAAAAGGGTACATGGTTTTACGTACCCTTCAGCAACATTAACGATCATGTAAAGCGCTATACCGGAGGATGGGCTCGTCAAATCTGGAAATTTGAAGGCAATAAAGAAGCTGTTAAACTAACCAAAGACCATTTGGGTGAAAGTTTTAATCCTATGTGGTTTGGGAACAGGATTTATTTCATCACAGATCGAGATGGCATCAAAAATATTTGGTCCATGAATACAGATGGGGCTGATTTGAAACAGCACACCATGCACAAGGAATTCGATGTTCGCTCTGCCAGCTTAGATAACGGTAAAGTTGTCTACCAGCATGGGGCTGATCTCTGGTTGTTGGATATTGTAACTGGTAAAAACAACAAGATTGACATTCGCCTGGCATCAGACCTTGAACAACTGAGAGAGAAGTGGGTGGAGGATATTTCAGGATATACGACTTCAGTAAATCCGGATGCTAACGGAGACAAAGTTGTGGTAACTGCCAGAGGACGTGTATTTGTTGTGCCGGTGAAGGCCGGCAGAGCTGTTGCCTTTACAGATAAAAAAAATGTTCGCTATCGGGATGCCTTTTTTTCTCATGATGGTAAAAATATCGTCGCTTTATCTGATGAGACTGGTGAATATCAGTTTACTCAGTTTGCAGCCGATGGATCAGGAACAACCAAGTTACTAACCAGCAATGAAAAGCTCCTGAACTATGTGGGTGTATCCTCTCCTGATGGCAAATGGATTGCATATCGTGATCTTGGAGCAAATATGTGCATACTGAATGTTTCAAATGGCGTCAGTAAAAAGATTTCTACAAATCAGGAGGGCATAATAGATTTTTCCTGGTCACCGGATTCAAAATGGCTTGCCTTTGTACAAAAAGGTTATAACAGGATCAGTCAGATTAAAGTATACCATCTTGTTGACGCATCCATTTTTGACCTTACTTCCGATAAAACCCATTGTTATAATCCAAAGTGGAGTGCGGACGGTAAGTTCATTTACTTTCTATCTGACCGGGGAGGAGCAGCCATTCCAACACCGCCTCACTTGAGTATGAGCCAAATGATCATGCATGTGGCTTTAAAAAAAGGAACGAAATCACCTTTCAGAGAAAAGGACGAAATAAATACTACGGAACAAAAAAACAGCAGTGCAACAACTCAGGAAACAGTAGCTGTTCAAATTGAAAATGACAATATTCAATCCAGAGCAAGACCAGTGCCTGTTTCACCAGGTCGCTATTGGAGTCTTGAAGTAAATGATAAAGCAATCTATGTAATGGCTGCTGATTTAAGTCTGAATCCCAAAGTAAGTCTGAAAGTTGTAGAAATTACAAACGAAAACGTGAGCCTAAAGGATGCTGCAACTGAAGTAAGCGGATTTCAACTCAGCCAAAACGGACAAAAACTGCTGATACAAAAAGAAGGAATTTACTATATGGTGGATGCCGGCACAGGAAGTATATCTTTTGATGAAGGTAAGATTGATTTAAGTGGGTGTGTATTTTCATTCCTTCCCGGTGATGATTGGAAGCAGATGTATAAAGATGCATGGAGGATGGAGCGTGATAATTTTTACGATAAAAACATGCATGGCGTAGACTGGGATGCGATGTACAAAAAGTATTTGCCATTTTTAGACCGATTAACAACACGAAATGAATTGAATGATGTTATACAACAGTTAATTGGGGAACTGTCTGCTATGCATACAGGTGTTTTCGGCGGAGATCTGCGAAGTGACAATAAAAGTATCGATGTAGCAAGTTTAGGAGCAATAACCAGCAGGGAGGAAGCAAGTGGAGGATTTAAAATCGAATATATCTATAAATCTGACCCTGATTTTCCTGATGGAAGGTCTCCATTGGAAGACCCATATCTTGACATAAGAGAAGGAGATATTATAGTAAAAGTGAATAATGTGGATGCTCTTTCAGTAGTAGATATAGGTGAGTTAATTCGCAATAAAGCGAATAAACAAATCCGTCTAACGCTTAAAAGAGGTAACAACATAAGGGACGTTATCATTAAACCTATTGATAATGATTTTTGGCTACGATACACTGACTGGCAATATGGAAATCGTCTTAAGGTGGAAAAAGAAAGTAAAAGCGAAATCGGTTATCTGCATATGAACGCTATGGAAGACTGGGATCTTCAGCGATTTTATAAACAGTTTTACCCACTATTTAATCGAAAAGGTTTAATCATTGATGTTCGCAACAATGGTGGTGGAAACGTAGAAGCAGCAGTACTTGAAAAACTACTCAGAAAAGCCTGGATGTATTGGAAAGACAGGAATGGAGAGCCCTACTCCAACATGCATTACGCATTTACCGGGCACCTGGTTGTACTGGTAAATGGACAAACCGGTTCCAATGGAGATACGTTTCCAGAAGGCATCAGAAGACTTGGCCTTGGTACTACTATCGGCACAAGAACCTAGGGTGGCCAAATTTGGATAGGAGGAGGAAATGAATTTACGGATAATGGTAGTCCACAAGTGCCAATTATCGGCTCATAAGGTACTGACGGCAAGTGGATAATCGAAGGCCATGGTTTTGTGCCCGATATTGAATTGGACAACCTTCCTTATGAAACATTTAATGGCAAAGACGCACAGTTAGATGCAGCAATTAAATTTTTACAAAAAAAATAGCTGAAGATCCGAGAGTTATGCCTCCTGTGCCTGCCTATCCAGATAAATCTTTTAAAAATAATCGTAAGCAATAAACACAGTAATCAGAAATAGGTTGATCCTGCCCGTATTAATTCCAATTTATAAATAAAAGCAATACATGAAGCAGCAAGAAAGGCGCAAACCCTGGCAGTCAAAATCCCTTCGCTGCTTCGCAGCTCCCGGTCTTTTGCCCTGCGTTGCGCCTTTCGCAGAGATTTACTTGAAAGGGAAGGGCTGCGCCTTTCAAGTGATTTACGTAATCGGTAGCATCGTGTTATGGCCCCTTTCAAGTCTCCGTTTCTTGCTCTGTGCATCCCCCGAATACATTCGGGGTTTGCGGACAAGCAAACGGCGACTACGTAAATCTCTGCGGAGTTTGCACCGCTCAACTTATTCTATATCGTTTTTAATGAAAATAATTTCGGAAACAGCCCGGTGCAAAATCAGAATGTAATTGTAAAACTTACGTATTAAAACAATTTTAATGCAGCACACATCTATAAAATACAATAGTATACAGTCCAGATACCGGCAGTTGATAGCAGGCTGGATATTGGCAGCATGCATAGTTACAACCGCATGCAAATCACCTTATCATTCGCTGGTAAAATCGTACAAACAGCTGAATACAGACGAAAGAAGAATTGCAGATACGTTACTTACATCGGCCTTTGATCACGAAGCGCTTTATACACTTGCTGATACACTTAAACCAATGAGCAGTGTAAAGCTGTACCGATTGCCCATTTTTAGTACTGATGCGGTTCAATGTGATTCTGCAATTAAAGCAATGCAGCAACTTCAGCATGTGGTGAACAAGCTTAGTTTCGGCGACTTTGCCTTTATCCTTAATCCATTTGAACAGCGTGACAGTATTTATAAACATCTAGAAGTATATGTGCTGCGTAAAAGCCGTTTACAATCCCTCCTGAGGACACAAAGCAGTTTTTATAGTCAACTGGGTATCACAGAAAACGCACTACCCGCTACTGTACTGGCCGTTACAGAGTATGAAGGCAAGTACAACCGGTGGAGAAGTTATGGTTACCTGTTTGGTTATCCATCTTATGCAGTTGATTTTTTTGTTACTGCCGGAAAACAGCAGGACTCAACAGGTCAATTTGTGAAGCGGGATTTTTTTCATATTCCCGTATACGCAGGTAATGCGGGATACTTTACTTATGCGGTACCTAAAGGGTATAAAGTTGGTACGGCTGATTCATTGCTGTATAAGCAGGCAAAACATACACTAGAGTATTATAAAAAGGTAAGGGCTAAACATTATCCTAACAGGTACCATTTGCCGGTAAAAATATGGCGACGGTTAATCAACTAAAAACGATGAAAAGGAGAAATTTCTTACAAAGCGCATTACTCACTTTTACAGGAGGCACTCTAATTGATCCGGTTACAGGCTGGAGTAACACTAATATCCGTGATGAAATAAAGGGTAAAGGCAAAAAGGCGAAGAACATCATCTTTTTGGTAAGTGATGGTATGAGTGCCGGCACATTGAATATGACTAATATGCTGCTGCAACGTAAAGAAGGCAGGCCAAGTAATTGGATAAAATTATACCAAGAACAAAAAGTTACAAGGGCATTGATGGATACAGCGTCAGCCAGTTCCTTAGTAACCGATTCGGCGGCTGCCAGTTCGTCATGGGGTGGTGGTGTACGAGTAAAAAATGGTTCTTTGAATGTAGGCCCGAATGGTGAGCAATATCAACCAATTCTGCAAAAATTTAAAGCAGCCGGCATGGCTGTGGGTTGTGTTACTACTGTACCGATTGCACATGCTACGCCAGCCGGTTTTTGTATTAATAATAATATGCGGGGAGATATGGATGAAATTGTATTGCAATACCTGCCGCTGAAATTTGATGTAATGATGGGTGGTGGTACCGATAATTTTATAGCAACTACCAGAAAGGATAAACAGGATGTGCTAAGTCTTTACCTGCAAAACAATTACAAGGTTATCACCAGCAGAAATGATTTATTGCAGCTGGATCATTCTGTCCAAAATCCAATAATGGGTTTTTTTTATGAAGGGGGCCTTCCATATTCACTAGACAATCAACAGGATAAAACACTGAGCAAGCGCATACCCACACTTGCTGAAATGACAAAGCAAGCTATAACACAATTAGGTAAAAATAAAAAGGGCTTTGTAATGCAGGTAGAAGCAGGCAAGGTTGACTGGGCTGCACATGCCAATGACATTGGAGCTTTATTGTATGACCAGATTGCTTTTGATGATGCGATAAAAGTTGCTATTGACTTTGCAGAAAAGGATAAAGAAACATTAGTGATTGTTACTACCGACCATGGAAATGCAAACCCCGGTTTATTTTATGGCGATAAAGCAAATAAAGATTTTGATAAAATCCAGCATTTCAAACATACCAATGAGTGGATTTTAAATGGCATCAATAAATCTTTTACAGCGCAACAGGTAATCGAACGCATTGAGTATGCACAGGGTATAGTCATCAAGAAAGAAGAAGCGGCAGAAATCGTTTTACGTTTTCAAACCCTGAAAGAGGAAGGTGTATATAACCCTTACAAATTACCTTATAAATACCTGGGCGAAATACAAAGAAACTATACTTCTGTGAACTGGGGTTCGATGCAACACTCTGCCGATTATGTGGAACTGTGCATGTACGGACCAGGGAGTGAATTATTGAAACCATTTGTAAAAAATACAGACTTACATTACCTGATGTTGAACGCTTGTGGCATACAATTTCAGAACGACTTTGCTTTTCAAGAGGAAAAGCAAAGTCATTTTAAGGTGAAGTAGTTAGCACTTTATTTGAAATATTTAGGATTAAAAGATTGATTATACTTCAATTTAATTACCGGCAGTCTGATTTTGGATTTGTTATTTCATTATGTGAGAAAGAATAGAATCGTATGATTTCCGCAGTTAATCTAACATACCGTTATCCAGGTGGGCACATGCTTCATTTTCCGGAAATACAAGCTTCGCTTGAACAATCTTTGCTGATTACTGGAAAGTCTGGTTGCGGTAAAACAACTTTGCTTCATATTCTGGCCGGCTTGTTGACTCCGGCATCTGGCGAAGTGATGATTGATCATACACCTTTGTCAAAACTTTCTAAGAAGAAACTAAATACATTCAGAGGAACAAATATTGGTATTGTTTTTCAAACACATCATTTAATTGCATGCCTTACCGTATTTGACAATATTCTCATGCCTTTCTTCTGTAGTAACAATACCATTGATAAGAAAGCTGCACAGCATCTTGCCGCAGAGCTTCAGATTGATCATTTATTGCATCGTAAACCAGCCCGTTTAAGTACAGGTGAGCAGCAACGGGTATGTATTGCCAGGGCACTGGTGCATAAGCCGAAAGTTTTGTTGGCCGACGAACCAACCAGCAGTCTGGATGACGATCATGCTGCTATTGTGCTTAACCTGTTGCAGCAACATGCAGCAATGGCGGGAGCAACTTTATTGATTGTAACACATGATGAACGGGTTAAAATGAACATCCCAAACAGTGTATCATTAACATGACTGTAAAGCTGATCATACAAAACCTTTTGCATAAACCGCTTTCGTTGTTGCTGAGTGTTTTATTGTTAATGCTGGGAACAGGAATTATTTCTTTTCTGATTATTGTGCAGGGCCAGATGGAAAAAAAGTTACGGGCGGATCTGAAAGATATCGATCTTGTTGTTGGAGCGAAAGGAAGTCCGCTTCAATTAGTTTTGTCTTCCGTCTACCATCTTGATGCGCCTGTTGGGAATATAAGCAAAAGTGAAGCAGAAAAGCTGAAAAGTCATTTTCTTATCGAGCAAATAATACCACTTGCTCTTGGTGATAGTTACCAGAATTTCAGGATCGTAGGTACCACAGAAGCGTATATCAAAAAGTATGACCCTGTATTTTCCAAAGGGCGTATTTTCAAAACTACGTTCGAAGCAGTGGTTGGTGCAAATGTTGCTTTGAAAGCTGGTTTGAAGCCGGGGAGTCTGATCAACAGCACACATGGACTTGCAAAAGAAGGAGGAGATCAACATGACACTCATCCATATCGTATTACGGGCATATTACAACCAACAGGCAGTGTTATAGATCACCTGATTCTTACAAGTGTGGAATCTGTTTGGGCGATCCATAGCAACCTTCATGAAAATGATAGTTCAAATACTGCAGAAATTTCAAAAAATGGAAAAGAAGGGAATGGTGACCATCCTGATCATGGTCCAGACCGCAAAGAACAGGATGACCATTCGCTAGTACATACCGATAGTGCTTCCCATGAATTGACTTCATTGCTGATAAAGTTCCGCAGCCCATTAGGGTTAATAAGTATTCCAGGAATGATCAATGAAAACACCAACATGCAGGCGGTAGTTCCGGCGCTTGAAATGAACCGGCTTTTTGCTTTATTGGGAATTGGAGCCGATACGGTGGCCCTGACTGGTAAAGCGATCATGTTGGTCTCTGTGTTGAGTATTTTTATTACGTTGTTTTCACGCCTTAGTGAACGTAAGTATGAAATGGCACTTTTGCGGTCAATGGGAATATTTCCTTTGCGTTTGTTTTACATACTGCTAGCAGAAGGAATTGCCATAGCAATCGTTGGCTTTGCCTTCGGTATTGTACTGAGCCGAATCGGAATTATGATACTCAATTCATATGGTGCCGATGATTATTATTTGAATTTGAACGTGACGCAGGTTTCTGTTAAAGAGCTGTTTTTATTGCTCATTACAATGGCACTAGGACTTGCAGCTTCGCTGATACCGGCACTCCGGGTTTGGTTCCTTGATGTTTCAAAAACACTTTCAGATGCGTAGTATATTAACTTTTCTTTTTGCATTCGTGATTGTTAGTAAAACCACTGTAGGGCAGCAAGTGGATATTGCCTGGAGGACACTGGAGAATATTGACTTTTCAAAGAAATATGTTGAAGAAATAAAAGGCTATATGCTTTTCCCAAAGTTTCCGATGGAGTTAAAAAAACTTCATGGAAAAATTGTAAGGGTAACGGGCTTTACGATACCCGTAGATGAAAGCGGGAAAAGGTTGGCTTTGTCAGCCTACCCATATGCCGCCTGCTTTTTCTGTGGTAAAGCCGGACCTGCATCTGTACTAACAGTTAAATTGAAGAATGCAAATACCGGTTACCGTGTAGATCAGTGGAAAACATTTGAAGGTAAGTTGGTTTTAAACGAAACAGATATACATGAGTTCTATTACATTTTGGACGATGCGAAAGAAGTAAAAACTAAGGAAAAGTAATCGCTGCTGTAATATAAAGGGCTCTTTATTTCGGCAAAATAAGGATTTCAAGAGGTTAAATATTTATCAGGTTAAGAAAGGTAACAAGGTGTGCGGCAAATAAGGGAATAGGTCGGGGAAAGAAAATAATTTGCAACAAAGTTGCAAAAAAATCTATATTTGTCCTTTCTAACTGATTCCTGTTATGAAAGCAGCAAGTTTTGAAGATTGGAAGTTTTGTATTGAAAAAAAGTGCGGTATTGAACTCTCAGCAGCTTTTGTTGAGCAAAGATTGAGCGTGTTGAGAAACGAAAATAGTAGCTATACAAGAGAGTTTATTCGATTATATGGTAACGATCATTATTTGAATATTGTAGGTTGGTTTGAATTTGCCGCTATTTCAAACAATATCTCCAAGGCATGATTCAGTTACGCAAATTGCTACTAGCCGGATGTGGTTTGTTCGTGATGACAATTCTCATAAACCAACCATGTCGTCATAAGGGAAGTTTTCTGCAAGTACAACAAATTTTATTCAAAGATAGGTCAATAAAATTTCCGATAGTACAAAGTGATTTCAGCGATACAAGCCGAAAAAAAATCACATTCATGCATAGCAAATGAAAGCTTACATTCTTGACAACAATTCAAAAAAAATTTCGGATATGAAGTTATTGTTTCGTTTGGCAAGTATTACAGATTATATTGGAATATCCTCAGCGTCCCTATGCCTGGTTCACTGTATTGCTTCCCCCATTCTTTTGGCTTCAGGGGCTTATTTTATAGAAGAGCCCTGGTTGAAATATGTATTCATCATCACTGCATTTTTCTCCATTTATTTTTCTTTAAAAGAACAAACGAATTCAAAAGTGGTATTTCTGTTATGGGCAGGATTTCTGCTGTTTTTGTTTTCACTTTTGTTTGAAAAGGCATTTCCTGTTCTTGAATATGTTAGTTGGGTTGCATCGCTCATCATCATATCAGGTCATATTTGGAACATCAAAACCTGTCCAAAATGTGCAGCAACCGAAAAGGACAATCTCAAATCATTATAATCAAATTCTTATATGCGTAAATTACCCGTAACCGTATTAAGCGGCTTTTTAGGCGCCGGCAAAACTACTCTCCTCAATCATGTACTTCACAACAAAGAAGGTATGAAAGTAGCCGTAATCGTAAATGATATGAGTGAAGTAAATGTAGATGCAGGTTTAGTGCAGCGTGAAAACACGTTGAGCAGAACAGATGAAAAATTAGTTGAAATGAGTAACGGCTGTATCTGCTGCACGCTTCGTGAAGATTTATTGAAAGAAGTGGAGCGCCTGGCGAATGAAAATCGTTTCGACTATTTACTAATTGAAAGTACCGGCATCAGCGAGCCATTACCAGTGGCACAAACCTTCACCTATCAGGATGAAGCCAACGAAATTGACCTCAGCAAACTTTCAACACTGGATACACTTGTAACCGTGGTGGATGCATTTAACTTCATGCGTGATTACTGCAGCACGGATACTTTAAAAGCCAGAGAGCTTACAGATATGAAGGATGACTACCGTACTATTGTGAACCTTTTGACGGATCAGATCGAGTTTGCGAATGTTATACTGCTTAACAAAACAGATTTGGTGAGTAAAGAGGACATAGGTGTGTTGAAAGCAATGATCCGAAAATTAAATGCAGAGGCAAGAATTATTGAAAGTAGTTTCGGGAAGGTAGACCTGAAAGAAATTCTGCATACAGGTTTGTTTGATTTTGAAAAAACCAGTCAAAGCGCCGGCTGGATAGAAGAACTCAACAAGGAACATATTCCCGAAACAGAAGAATACGGCATCAGCAGTTTTGTGTTTCGGGATAAGCGCCCGTTTCACCCGGTTCGTTTCTGGAATTACCTGAACCAGGAGTGGCATGGGAATATCATCCGCAGCAAAGGACTGTTCTGGATTGCCAGCCGTCCAAAGGAGGCCCTCAACTGGAGCCAGGCCGGGGGGAGTCTGCGGGCAGATAAAGCCGGTGTGTGGTGGTGCAGTATGCCCTACAGTCAACGGATTCAATATGCTGCCTTTGCAGACCATCAACAGTTGATTGAACAAAAATGGGATAAACGTTTTGGCGACAGGGAAAATGAACTGGTGATCATCGGGCAGGACCTTGAAAAGGATAAAATTATTTTTGAATTACAACAATGCCTTTGCACAGAAAGCGAAATAATAGATATGGAGGTGGGGTTGCACTTTAAAGATCCCTTTCCGCTGTGATTTCAATGATGTATTTACCGCTTATCAAGCTATATGTGCTACAGGTCCGTTTATGATTAATTTTGTATGGTGAAGCAGTTCGTGATTTTTTTCGCGGTACAGTTGATGGTGACATTAGCTTACGCCCAACCTTGTACATTCCGGTTGAGTGGTGTTATTTCCGATATTGATACAAAGATCCCCCTGGGTGGGGCAACCATAACCATCAGGGAGTTGAACCGGAGCGTTGTGTCAGGCACATCCGGCTATTATGAATTTGAGGGCCTTTGTGCGGGTTCCTATACACTGGTAGTTACGCACATTGATTGTTTGCCAGTTGAGGTAAGGGTGAAACTTGAGGCCAATCTGGTCCGGAATTTCGTTTTGCCACATACCTACAACCAGCTGCAGGAAATCATTGTTCAGGGCATTGTAGACCGGCAGCCCGATGCGGTGAAGACGGAGCTCAGCAAGCGCGACATACAGCAGACACGCGGCCTTACGCTGGGTGAAGTGCTCCGAAAGGCTGATGGCGTTACCGTTCTGCAGACAGGCAGTACCATCTTTAAGCCCGTGATTCATGGTTTGCACAGCCAGCGGGTTTTGTTACTCAACAACGGGGTGCGGCAGGAGGGGCAGCAGTGGGGGAGCGAACATGCGCCTGAAATTGATCCCTTTATTGCCGATAAGTTTACGGTGTTGAAGGGCGCCGGTGCACTACGCTACGGCGCCGATGCCATTGGTGGCGCCATCCTGGTGGAACCGCGGGCACTTCCCCGGCAACCCGGCCTGGGCGGCGAAGTGAACAGCATCCTCTTCAGCAACAACCGCATGGGCGTGTTCAATGCCCTGCTGGAACAGAACCTGGCCCGGCACCCGGCCTGGAGCTGGCGTGCCCACCTCACCTGGAAAAAAGGAGGAAATACCCGCACGCCCGACTACTGGCTGCACAATACGGGTGTGGAAGAACTCAACTATTCGGCACAGCTGGGGTACAAAAAGGACCGTACCAAAGCCGACTTGTACTTCAGCGCCTTCAATACGAAGCTGGGTATTTTCTGGGGATCACATATTGGCAATACCACCGACCTGGAAAACGCCATTAACAGTCCGCGCCCACTACTGAATATTGATAAATTCACCTACGAGTTGGATCGTCCCCGCCAGGAAGTGCAGCACTACCTGGCCAAAGCCACGCTGCAGCAGGAACTCCTCAACGGTCACCGCCTCAACTTCATGCTGGCGCACCAGGAGAATTTCCGCAGTGAGTACGACCGTGCCATTATTACCAACCGGCCCGAGCTGGACCTGAACATCGGTACCACCACGCTTGATCTCAACTACGAGCAAAAGGCAGCAAAAGGGCCTGCCGGTCTGTTTGGCCTCATGGCCCAGCGGCAGGAAAACGTATGGGACGGCAGCCGGTTTTTTATTCCCAATTTCACTTCCTGGATGCTGGGTGCTTACGCCATCGAACGGTGGACCCTTGGACGGTCGCACCTGGAAGCCGGCCTGCGGTACGACCACCGCAACCAGCGGGTGTTCCGCAACCAGAACAATGTGATCACCGAAACGTTCCGGCAATTTAATAACCTCTCCGGTACCCTTTCCTGGAACTATAAATTGTCGGATCAGTGGCGCTGGATCACCAACGCGGCCCTCGCCTGGCGGCCCCCCACCATCAATGAGCTGTATGTAAACGGTCTGCACCATGGAACTGCCAACTTTGAAATTGGCGACCCCAACCTGCAAAGCGAGCGTGCCTGGAATTTTTCCACCCAGTTCAGTTACCGGAAAGACAGCAGTTGGTCAGCCGACTTCACCCTCTACTCCAACTACATCGCAGGTTTTATCAACCTCATTCCGGTGGTTCCGGCCACCCTTACCCTTCGGGGGGCCTATCCCACTTTCCGGTTCATCCAAACCAATGCCTGGCTGAGCGGCGCCGACCTGCGGGTGACACGGGATTTCGGTTCCAGCTGGCAGGCAGGACTGAAAGCATCGCTGCTGCTCCCCCGGGATGTGAACAGCAAGACCTGGTTGCAACAGATGCCCGCCCAACGGGGTGAACTGGACTTCACCTGGTTCTACCGCTCCGGTCATCCCCGGGAGTCCTATCTGGCGGTGAACCTTGTGGGCGTTAGTCGGCAAACCCTGGTACCCGACAACCTGGTCGACTACCTGCCACCACCACCCGGGTACATTTTAACAAATTTTGAATATGCAACACTGTTGCATATTGGCAAAAAGCACCTTACCTTTGGCGCCAGTATCTACAATGCGTTCAACATCCGGTACCGGGATTATATGAACCGGTTCCGGTATTTCAACGATGAAGCCGGACGCAACGTGGTGCTGCGGATCAAATACCCACTCTGATGATGCGTAATCTAATTGCAGGTGTAATGATGGTTGTGTTGCTGGTGGCAGCCGGTTGCAAAAAAGCGGGCGCGCCTAAAGATGAAACCGAGCACGAGGCCATCAACGGCGTGGACCTGGTAGTTAAAAAAGGCGGGACAGTGGTTGCTACTTACACGGCTGAGGATCCCGATGGAGATGGCGGCAACCCACCTACGCGGATTGATGAGATACTGCTGGATATTAACAGTACCTATACGGTGGACGTTAAGCTCCGCAACATTTCCGGGGGTACCAGCAAGGATGTTTCTGCCAATATACAGTCCCAGGCAAGGGATCATGAATTTTTCTTCCTGCCAACCGGTGTCGCGCTTACAGTTGTCAAGAACGATCGCGATAGCAATGGGTACCCGGTGGGTTTCAATTCCACCTGGACTACCGGTTCCGCAGCCGGAGCGGGTACGCTGCAACTGCGACTCATGCACAAGCCCCGCATCAAGGGTCCCAATGATGATCCCTCAAAAGGGCATTCCGATCTTACCATCAACTTTCCGGCACGTATCCGTTAAACAGCAATTGAATCAATCCGTCTAACTTCTGTTTCTTATAAAAATGCAACATTGTTTCACAATCAAAATCAAAAACACGTTTATGAAAAAACTGTTGATCCTTTCTGCCGTAGTATTTGCCTCCACGGCTGCCTTTGCCCAGAACAAAATTGGTTTTAAAGCAGGTTTGAACCTGTCGGAAGCCCGCACCAACGATGCCGAAGAGAACAAGGAGCTTGTTCCGCGTACATCGCTGCATGTGGGTTTGGTGGGTGATTTCAGTCTCGGCAAAAACCTGAGCCTGCAGCCCCAGCTTTTGTTCAGCGGTCGTGGTACCCGCGAAAACCACGAAGATCACAAAGACATTTATGCCTTCAACTCGCTGGAACTGCCCATTAACCTGGTGTACCACAGCGCAGGCAAGTCGGGTTCCTTCTTCATTGGCGGTGGTCCCAGCATTGGGTACAACCTAAGTGGAAAAGCATGGGAAACCGACGAGCCGGATGAAAAAACCAAGATTGAGTTTGGTAGCGATGCCGGTAAAATCCGTCGTGCCGACCTCGGCTTCAACGCCCTTGCCGGCTATCAATTGAACAGCGGTTTATTTTTCAGCGTGAATTATACCCGCGGAATTACAAACTGGCTCAATGTTTCCGATGAAACCTGGCGCAACAACCTGCTGGGCATATCGGTGGGCTATTTCTTCGGGAAAACCAAAAAATAATTCCCCCTCTTTAAAATCACGCAGGCCCTGTACTTTTACAGGGCCTTTTTTTATGGAACTGTCTATCACCACCCCCGCCTTATTGTTCCCGGCCATCACCCTGCTGATGCTGGCGTACACCAACCGTTTCCTGGCCCTGGCCAGCCTCATCCGGAAACTGCATGATGAATACATGAAAGAAGAAAGCACGATCCTGAAGCGGCAGATTTCCAACCTGCATGTGCGCATCCGCATGATCCGCAACATGCAGGCCTTTGGGGTTTTGAGTTTTTTGTTATGTGTGATTTGCATGTACCTGGTGTTTTCGGGTAACCAGATGGCCGCTCACGGCGTGTTTGCCGCCAGCCTCCTGAGCCTCTTGCTGTCGCTCATCTTTTCCTTGATTGAAATCTGGAAAAGCACGCGTGCACTTGACCTCGAGTTAAGCGATATGGAACTGAAGCGGCAGAACATCATCCGCCATATCTGGGAAGATACTGTTTCGGGGGAAGAGAGGGGGGAGTAATTTGAAAATGTGGATATTTGAAAATTTGAAAATGGGGTGTTCGTTCTTTCCGGAAGGCAGAATTATACCTTGCTACATTTATTCTAAGATGTGGCTAACGCTGGGTGTGGCCTTCAACCAAATGTATCTCTCTCAATTTTTCAATCCTTAGTTTCATGCAAATCGGCAAAGCAGACAACGGCGCAAAGAGATTCACCGCAAAGACGCGGAGGCGCCAAGGGCGAACACACCCCCCCCCCTTCAATCCTTCAATCCTTCAGTCCTTGTTTTCATGCAGCATGCACGGCGGAGCGGAGTACGCCACGTTTTTGATTCGTGTATTCGTGGCAATTATTTCACGCAAAGCCGCAAAGAGGTTAAGGCGCAAAGGTATCCAGGAGCAGGTACGGTGGGGCGAAGTACACAACATTTTTTCATTCGTGTATTCGTGTCAAATGAATATGCAGCACTTTATATAGAGGGCCTGCACCCCAATTCCCAATCCCTTCCCTCTTTTTTTTCGCCAAAGTATTTCCCGCAACGGTCGAAACTTACAAGCGAACGATGACCCATTCAGTCCTTCACTCATTCAATCCTTGTTTTCCTCTCTGCGCAAACCTCCGCTTCTCCCTTCTCTGCGACCAATAATTGAAATCAGTAATCAAACTTCTTCGGCTCCGTGTGTTCGTAATCGGGGTCGTAACTCACAAAGAAATAGAGGTAAATGGTGCGGCTTAAGCGCATGAGCCAGGGTTGAAGTAACACCAACAGTACGGCGTTGGTGCCCAGCCACCAGAACACCCGGTTATCGTTAACCGAAACTCCAATCAACACCCACCAGGCAATGAAAGTCGCTACCGAAAAGGCAATGGCCAGTGCGTAACTCACATAGCCGGTACCGTACCAAAAACCCGGTTCCATATCAAAATGCTGCCTGCATTCGCTGCAGGTTTTATGCATGCTGAACGTGTGTTTGAAGTTGTAAGCGCTGTGATCGGTGAACAGCGGACCCCGCCGGCAGCGCGGGCACTTCATCGTGGCGATGCTCCAGAAATGATTGGGCCTGGGTTTATGGGTGTGCATCCGGGTGGGTATCATGTTTCAAAAGTAGATCACCTGCCATAGCAGCTGGGTGACCAATATCACGCAAGTGGCCCGGCGATGCTGCTCATTTTTTTCCGCTCCCCGATCTGTTGCCGCCACATGGCATAGTACAGCCCCTTTTCTTCCAGCAGTTGCTGGTGCGACCCGGTCTCCACCACATCGCCCGCCTCCAGCACGTAAATGCGGTCGGCATGCATGATGGTACTGAGCCGGTGGGCGATGAGGATGGTGATCTGGTTCTGCTGCAGGGATACTTCCCGGATGGTGGCGGTGATTTCTTCCTCCGTGATGGAGTCGAGTGCCGATGTGGCTTCGTCAAAGATCAGCAGGCGTGGACGGCGCAACAGGGCCCGGGCAATGGACAGGCGCTGCTTTTCGCCGCCGCTGAGTTTGAGTCCGCCTTCGCCGATCATGGTGTCCAGTCCTTTCTCGGCGCGGGCCAGCAACCGCTGGCAACTGGCCTTGTGCAGCACCTCGGTAAGCAGGGCGTCATCCGCCTGCGGGTTTACAAACAGCAGGTTCTCCTTGATGGTGCCGCTGAACAGCTGGGTGTCCTGCGTCACAAAGCCAATCTGGTTGCGCAGGTCTTCAAAGTCAATGGAGGTTTCATCCAGCCCGTTGTACAGGATCTTTCCTTCCTGCGGCCGGTACAACCCCACCAGCAGTTTCATGAGGGTGGTCTTACCCGAACCGGAGGGACCCACAAACGCGATGGTCTCGCCGAGCTTCGCGTCAAAATTGATGTTGGTGATGGCATTCTGCGAGGCGGTCTGGTGACGAAAGCTCACGCCGTTGAAGGCCAGGGTTTCCACGGGGCCCAGGTGCAGGGGACTGGCCGGCGTGGGTTCGGGTTGCTTCTCCATCAGCTTGTGGAAGTTGGTGATGGAGGCTTCCGCCTCGCGGTACGAAAGGAGGATGTTGCCTATTTCCTGGAGGGGTCCAAACACAAAGAAGGAAAAGATCTGCATCGTCACGAGCTGGCCGGCATCCATCTTGCCTTCGTAGATCACCCACATGAGCATGAAGAGGATGACCTGGCGCAGCGTGTTGACAAACGTACCCTGCACAAAGCTGATGCTGCGGATGCGTTTCACCTTGGTAAGTTCCAGTCCCAGTATTTTAAACGTGTTCTGGTTAAGCCGGCTCACTTCCTGCTCGGTAAGCCCCAGGCTTTTAACCAGTTCAATGTTGCGCAGCGATTCGGTGGTGGCACCCGCCAACTGGGTGGTTTGTGTCACGATGGTCTTCTGCACCGTCTTTACCTTTTTACTGAGCATATTGCTGATGATCACCAACAGGATGATGCCGCCGAAGTAAATAAAGGGAAGGGTCCAGTGGATGGAGGAGGCATACACGGCCACAATCACAATGCCTACAATCACGGGGAACAGGATATTGATAAAGGCGGATACGAATTTCTCGGTGTCGGTTCGCACTTTGGTGAGGATGGACAGGGTCTCGCCGCTGCGCTGGTCTTCAAAATCCTGGTACGGCAGTTTCATCGCATGCTGCAGTCCGACGGTAAATACACGCGTACCGAATTTCTGGGTGGTGAGGTTCTGAAAATAATCCTGGAAAGCCTTTGCTATACGGCTCACCATGGCAACCGATATGGAGGCGGCAACAATGATGAGTACCCCGGGTTCTTTCCAGCTGAAGGAGGTGAAAAAGCGGTTCCAGTCGAAGTTCCGGTCGGGGCTCGCTCCTATTCCCTGGTGGCGGGTGGCCAGGTTGATGAGTTTGCCAAACAGGATGGGGTCAATCAGCGAAAAACCGATGTTAACGGCTGCGAGGGCCATGGTAAGCAGAATCAGTTTCTTGTAAGGGGCCAGGTATTTGAGTAAAAGTTTCATGCGTTGTTGGTGTGGTTGCCGATGGTGCAAAGCACGGGCCACGGATAAAAGTAAGACAACTTAGCAGGAAAGAACCGGTTTAACGGCTGTCCATCGGTGCGGATGATGGAATTCCTGCTGCCGCTGTCAGGAAAAAGTCGGTTCTTTGTCGCTCTTATATGAAAATTTCCGGTGTTACCATCGTACGCAATGCACAACTGAACGATTATCCGGTAGTGGAAGCCATCCGCTCCATTTTACCCCTGGTGGATGAGATGGTGGTGAGTGTAGACCCCGGCGATGACGATTCGGAGGGCCTGGTGCGTTCTATCGGTTCCACCAAGATCCGGGTGGTGCACAGCCGTTGGGACATGTCGCTCCGCGAAGGGGGTGTGGTGTATGCGGTTGAAACCAACAAAGTGCTCGACCAGGTGGACCCGGCATCCGACTGGGTTTTTTACATCCAGGCCGATGAAGTGATTCACGAGAAATACCATGCCGCTATCCGGGAAGCTGCCCTGCACCACAAAGACAATCCGCGGGTGGAAGGCCTGCTCTTCCGCTACCTTCATTTTTACGGTACGTACGATTATGTGGGCGACAGCCGCAAGTGGTACCGTCATGAAGTGCGGATCGTCAAAAACGATCCGGCCATCCGTTCTTACAAGGATGCCCAGGGCTTCCGAAAAAACGGGCGCAAGTTGCAGGTGGTGCCGGTACAGGCAGAAGTGTATCATTACGGCTGGGTGAAAAGCCCCGAACAGCTGAAGCGCAAGCAAAAGCACGTACTGCAGTTTTATACATCCGATGAAAAGAGACTGGAAGATTTCCGCAGCGGGCCGGACTTGTTCAACTACGAAGATTTCGACGCTTTGCGCCTGTTCACCGGCCAACATCCTGCTGTTATGCAGAACCGGATAGCTGCCCGTAACTGGCAGGTACAACTGGATATCAGCCGGAAGCGCTTCACTCCCAAGGGGTGGTTCCTTTATTATTTCGAGAAACTCACCGGTATACGGTTGTTTGCCTTCAGCAATCACCGGATCATCCGTGCATGACCCGCCTTGCCGTGGCTTTTTTCAATCCGTAAGCGGGTTTTCTCCCTTGCAGGGCGATCCGCGGGCCGTCATACCATTAGCCCGCCCATCCTTCCCGGTCCAGGCTCCGGTATTGAATGGCTTCTGCCAGGTGTTCTACTTTTATCGTTTCACTCCCCTCCAGGTCGGCGATGGTGCGGCTCACTTTCAGGATGCGGTCGTAAGCCCGTGCCGAGAGGTTGAGTTTATCCATGGCTGTTTTGAGCAGGGTTTGCCCGGCAGTGGAGAGGGCACACACTTCTTTCAGCAGCCGGCTGTTCATCTGTGCATTTCCGTAGATGCCCTCTTCGTCACGGAACCGTTCGGTCTGCCGCTCACGGGCGGCGATCACACGTTCCCGGATGGCAGCGCTGCATTCGCCGGATTCAGGTTTCGACAGTTCACGAAAAGCCACGGGCGTTACTTCCACGTGCAGGTCAATACGGTCGAGCAGCGGACCGGAAACTTTATTGAGGTATCTCTGCACGGCCACCGGTGCACAGGTGCACTCTTTTTCGGGGTGGTTGTAGAAGCCGCAGGGGCAGGGGTTCATGGAGGCCACCAGCATGAAGGAGGCCGGGAAGTCGAGCGCAATCCGTGCCCGTGAAATGGTGACCCGCCGTTCTTCCATGGGCTGGCGCATCACTTCCAGCACGGTGCGTTTGAATTCCGGCAGTTCATCCAGGAACAGCACCCCATTGTGCGCCAGTGAGATCTCGCCAGGCTGGGGGTGCGTACCTCCGCCTACCAGCGCCGCATCACTGATTGTATGGTGGGGCGACCGGAAGGGTCGTTTGGAAATAAGGGTGGCTTCTGCCGGCAGTTTTCCGGCCACGCTGTGAATCTTAGTGGTTTCAAGGGCTTCCTGCAGGCTCAGGGGCGGCAGTATGGTGGGCAGGCGCTTGGCGAGCATCGTTTTACCGGCGCCGGGCGGACCAATAAGGATGGCATTATGACTGCCGGCAGCGGCAATCTCCAGGGCCCGCTTGATGTTGTGCTGCCCCTTTACGTCGCTGAAATCAAAATCGAAATCGTATTGCCCCTGGAAAAACTCTTCCCGGGCATTTACCTGCACCGGCTGGAGGGTGGCTTCGTCTTTCAGAAAAGCGATCACCTCCCGGATGTGATCCACGCCAAAGACCTGCAGGTTGTTCACGATGCCGGCTTCCCGGGCGTTGGCCCGCGGTACAATGAGGCCGCGGAACTGTTCCTTCCGCGCCTGGATGGCAATGGGCAGGGCCCCCTTGATGGGCAGGATGCTGCCGTCGAGCCCCAACTCGCCCATAATAACGTAGTCGGTTAACCGATCGGTCTGGTCGAGTTGATCGGTGGCGCCCAGGATGCCCAGGGCGATGGGCAGGTCAAAGGCCGTACCGGTTTTGCGGATATCGGCCGGGGCCAGGTTTACAATCACTTTCGTACGGGGATAATAATAACCGGTGCTTTTCAACGCGCTTTCAATGCGCTGCTCGCTTTCTTTTACGGCGTTGTCGGGCAGTCCCACGAGGTAAAAGTATTTTCCGCCCGTTACATAAGCTTCCACGGTGATGGTGATGGCATTCACACCATAGACGGCGCTTCCAAAGGTTTTAACCAGCATACAGATGTCATTTGGATGAGAAAAGAAATGGATGCTCTTTTCAGAGCAGGGCTAACACTTCCCGGACGGCCCGTTCGCCGCTGCGGACGGCGCCTTCCATGTAACCATTCCATACCGGACTGGTTTCGGTGCCGGCCCAGTGAATGTGACCGCAGGGCGTGCGGAGGGCTTCCCCGGTGGCGGTGAGGGTACCGGGTGGCATCAGCCCGGCATAACAACCCAGCGCCCAGGGTTCTGTCTCGAAGCTTTTATCGGTATAGTACTCGCAATCCAGGGCTGCCGGACCCGCGAACCGGGAAAAACACTCCAGTACCAGTTGCTGCCGCTGCCGGGGATACAGTTCCAGCAGCTCCCGGGCCCTGGAGGCCAGCACAAACCCCACCAGTACCCCTTTGCAGGCATTGGGCGGGGAACAGTCGAAGATGAGCGACACGGTTTCGCCCGGAAGGGCGCACATGCCGTTGAGTCGCTTTTTCCGCCAGAAGGGTTCGTTGTACACCGCAAAACATTTCATTACACTTCCCATGAATTGTTCCTGCTGCAGTTGAACCCGCCGGGCCGGCAGGGGCTGCTCAAAATGAATCTTGTTCACGACCGGCGGGGGAACGGCTACAATCAATTTACGGGCTTTGAACGTAAATCCTGCTCCGTTGACGGTTACGCCATCTGCGTCCTGCGCTATGCCTGTAACCGCCGATCGAATCCGGAGATCATCATAGAGCATCAACTGCAGGGATTCAGACAATCGCCCGGCCCCGTGCAGAAAACGGTCCTGCTGGGCTCCGCCCCGCATCTCCATCAGTGATTCCATCCCGCCGCCGCTGTGGATGTAAAAGAGGCTGTGCAGCAGGGATACCTCATCGGGATGGGCGGCAAAAATGGCTTCAAAAGCCAGTTGGAACAGGGTGCGTGCCTTTTCATTGGGCAGGTTCGCCCGTATCCATTCGCCGGCGGTCTGTGTATCCCAGGCAAATGCTTCCGGGGCGGCCCAGGGTTGTTCCAGCGGCACCTGCCGGGCCCGTGCGTTGATCCGTTTCAGACCGCGGTGCAGTTGCCACAGTGATAACAGGGGCAGGGGCGGGATCAGTCCTTTGTAATGACGGAGTTTTTTGTTGAGGTACAGGCTGCTCCTGCCGGTGTGGTAGGAGGGGATGAGCCGTACGTCCATTTCCCGGCAGAGTTGGTAGATGCGGTCCTGACCCGGACCGATCCACTGGGCGCCGAGGTCGAGCTTCGTATCTTCCTGGTACCTTTCGGTAATCACGCGCCCACCGGTGTGGGTTTTGGCTTCGAGCAGGAGAAGTTTTTTACCGGCCAGCCGGAGTTGGCGGGCCGCTGTCAGGCCGGCAAGACCGCCGCCGACGACGATGCAATCGTACATGGTGTTTTCGTTTCGTCAATAATAGGTGTTGCAGGTTCCGGCAGCTGCCGGTTGTTAGTTCAAATATACTGTAATTATCCGTCCCCGTGCAAGGGCCGGCGGAAGTTCCTGCAGCGAATCGATCTGCAGCACCAGAGCCCGCCCTTCCGGGCGCAGTTCCCACAGATTACCGGTGAAGAAAACGTTCAATCCCTGGTGGATGTTGCTACGCGGTGCCCGTGTACCCATGCTGTATTTTTCCCAGGCCACTCCTTCCGGTATGCGCCCGGGATCAGTGGGATCCACATCCGCCGGCGCGGCGAAGCCGCTGTAGCCCTTCCAGGGTGCCATCCACACACTGTCGGTGCCGGCCAGCGAGGGCACCACCACGAAGTCGGCTTGCTGTTGCAGCCGCAGGTAGGCATCCGGGTACCAGCTGTCGGCACAAATGAGCACCCCCATTCGCCCGGCAGGGGTGCGGAAGACCGGTGCCGCTCCCGGCGGTGCGGCGGCAGTGAATGCCTGTTCTTCTGCCGTGGGATACATTTTTTTCACCAGCGGGGGAAGGATGCATCCCTCGGGTCCAAATACGGCGGTGGTATTGTAGAGCGGGCTTCCGCTGCGGATTCGCAGATCGCCGGCAGTATCCAGCCAGGCATCGGGCAACACAATGGAGCCGGCTACAATTGTGCACCGGTAGTCGCGGGCCAGCCGCGAAAACAGGGATTGGTACTGCCGGGCCATCCGTTTCGCTTTCAGTGAAAAGAGGGCATATTGCATCGGATCGGGGGCGGGGGCTTTCCACCAGTGCCACGCAAAGGCAGGGAGGTTGGATGCAATCAGCGTGCGCATGGCTGTTTGGAGGTCGGCCGCCTGGTACAAATTGGTTTTTTCGTTGGTGGTCACCAGCCAGGTGCCCGTGTATTCGGGCAGCACCACCACGGCATCGGGCGGCAGCATGTCTTCACGCCGCAGCTGGTCGAAGTAAAAACGCAGGGTGGTTTCCAGGTTGTACACCGTGGAATAACTGTACGAAGTGAGGTAGGGCTGTATGCCGATCAGGCGGCCTTTGCCCGCGTCGGTACCCAGGCGGATGTGTTCGAACTGTGCCTTGCTCATTGGGGGTGCCGACCAACCGTACACCTGTTCCCGGGCGCGGCCGGTCCAGGCCCAGCTGAAATAAACGGCCAGGAGGGTCAGCAGTACCACCGCCAGGAGCAGGAACATTCTTTTCATGTCAGCCAAGTTACAGGAAAAGAAAGCGGTAGTGCTCACCGCACATCACTTCCTTTCGCCGGTTGGGTCATCTCCCAGCTGCTGCAGGAGTTCCACCACTTTTTCCCGTTTGAGAATAAGGTAGCCAAAGCGGTCGCTGCTGATGCCTTCCTTCAGCTGGTAGCTGAACTGCAGCTGCTCATTATCGGCGGTGGTTTCAAAATACCGGAAGGCGATGTTGGGATACACGTTCAGTTCTTCGCCTATTTCGTACAGATGCGTGGAGAGGATGAAGAGAGAGTTTTTGATCCGGAGCAGACCTTTGATGACGGTGGTGCTGCAGACCATGGCATCCTGGATATTGGTGCCTTTAAAGAGTTCGTCAATCAGCACCAGCCATTTGCGGCCGTCATTGATTTTGAGTACGGTGTTTTTAATGCGTTGCACTTCGTTGAAAAAGTAACTCTCTCCTTTTACGATGTTATCCTGCACCTGTATGTTGCTGAGCAAACCGTTGAACAGGCTTAGTTGCATGCGGGCAGCGGGCACCCCCATGCCCACATGGGCCAGGTACACGGCGCAGCCTACCGACTTGATGAAGGTGCTCTTGCCGGCCATATTGGCCCCGGTGAGGAAGAGGAAATTGGTGTGGGGGTCCAGCGTTACATCATAGGCCACCGGGTGTTCCAGCAGCAGGTGATACAGGCCCTCTGCCCGGATCACCGGTTCGGAGCTGTCCATCAGCTCCGGGAAGTGCAGGTTGTACTTCCGAACAGCCATGGCCATGCTGTACCAGGCATCGAGCTGGTGGTAGCAATCCAGCAGTTCCTGGGCCTGCTGTTTGAAGGAGAAGCGCAGATAATGTCCCAGGCGCAGCATGCGGGCCGGCGCCAGCAGTTTAGCTTTTGGGGTGGCGATGATCTCCTCCGGCACGCTGCCCCGCAGGCAACTGCGGATAACAGTGCGCAGGTGTTGCAGCCGTACAGATTCCTCCCGGCGGGCCAGGAGTAGCTCCAGCTGGTGCATGCCTTTGATGAAATCAATGCTGTGCACCACCGAAAAGCGGATCAGCGTGTAATCGGGGTTGTTGAGCCACCTGAAGGTGTATGCTGCCAGCGGATCATTGTGGTGCGGGATGCGGTTAAAGGGGTACTCGTAATATTTCTGCACTACCTGCAGCGTGCCGTTGGTTATCTGCAGGGGCCATTCGTCCAGCACTTCCAGTAACTGCCGCAACACCTGCTGGGTTTCCTGCACCTGTTCCACGGTTTTGTGGGGATGCGTAAGCAGGTGTTGCAGTTGTTCACGCCCTCCGTGCGAGTGACAGAAATTGATCCGGTGCAGCAGGGAATACTCCTCTTCGCTGCTGAGGATGGAGAGGTCGTAATATGTGAGTTTGTCCAGTTCCACAAAACAGGGAAGGCTTTTTACCGGTTAAACCGGAGGCGCATTCCTTGCCGGGATGCATCCACCCGGCCGTTTGCATAAACGGGATACCCGTTTACAAACGTGTGGGTAATGGTGGCGGGAAAGGTAAAGCCTTCCAGCGGACTCCAGCCGCATTGGTACAAAAGGTTCTCCTTAGTAACGGTGGAGGGTTGCTGCAGGTCCACCAGCACCAGGTCGGCATAGTACCCCTCCCGGATGTAACCGCGGTCGGCTATCCCGAAACAATCCGCCACGGCATGACTCATCTTTTCGGCAATCCGCTCCAGCGGGATTCGTCCTTCGCGGTGGTAGTGCAGCATCAGCAGCAGGGGGTGCTGCACCAGCGGGAGGCCGGCATGGGCCTGTTCGTAGGGGCCCTGTTTTTCTGCCCAGGTATGCGGGGCGTGATCGGTGGCAATCACGTCAATGCGGTTGTCGAGCAGGGCCTGCCAGAGGGCTTCTTTGTTTTCGGACGCCTTGATGGCAGGATTGCACTTGATCTGGTACCCCAGCCGCTCGTAATCGTTGGCAGTAAAGTGCAGGTGATGCACGCACACTTCGCTGGTGATGCGTTTTTCTTTCAGCGGCATCATGTTGCCAAACAAATCCAGCTCTTTGGCGGTAGTGAGGTGCAGGATGTGCAGGCGGGTGTTGTACTGCCGGGCTATCTGGATGGCCATGAGAGAGGAGGCATAGCAGGCTTCCACATCGCGTATAACGGGGTGATCGGCCGGGGTGAGTGTTTTTTCGCCTTTCAGGCGCTCGTAATTGGCATGTACGATCGCTTCACTTTCGCAGTGGGTGGCGATCAGCAGTTCGCTTTCGCGAAACACTTTGTCGAGGGTGTTGAAATTATCCACCAGCATGTTGCCGGTGCTGGCCCCCATGAAGATTTTGATGCCACAGATGTCCTGCTTGTGTTTGTTGGCCTGCAGGGTGGCGTCGGCACTGGTGTTGCTGGTGCCCATGAAAAAGGAATAGTTGGCCGGCGATATGCGGGCGGCGATGCTGTATTTGTCTTCCAGCAGTTCGAGGTTAAGGGCGTTGGGGATGGTATTGGGCATCTCCATAAAGGACGTGACACCTCCCGCAACGGCAGCGGCCGATTCACTGGCAATGGTGGCTTTGTGGGTGAGGCCGGGCTCACGGAAGTGCACCTGGTCGTCGATCACTCCGGGAAACAGGTACCGGCCGGCGGCTTCGATTTCCGTCACTGCGAAACGGGGACTGATCTGCGGGTCTATCCGTTCGATGCGTCCGTCTTTCAGCAACACATCGTTTACCGTAATGCTGCCTTCGTTTACAACGGAGCAGTTGCGTAAGAGGTAGGAAGGGGTCATGTGCATCTTTTTATGGTGGAGGTTGGCGGTTGTTCCTTATCCGGGGATCACTTATTTTTACCCATCAAATACAACCGCATGCAATTTACCAAAAGGAGCGTATGGTTTTTGTGCAGTATGCTCCCATTTTTTGCGGCCACTCAAAGTGTGCCGTTTATGCAGGGTTCCCGCTATCTGCATGTGACCGATCGGCTCGAAATCAAGACCGGAACCGTATCGGACCTGAATTTTACCGGCACCAGGCCCTACGACCGCCGTTATGTGGTGGAATACCTGGGAGGCAAAGTGGATTCGATGCGCTCTGTAACCCCCCTGTTCTACAGCCGCGATACAGCGTTGCGCCTCAGCACGACCGATACCTACAACCTCAACAGTTTGTACCTGAACAACCAGGAATGGGTGCAGGGCGACCGGTCGGTCTTTGCCAGTAAGAAGCCGTTACTCCGAAATTTTTATACCACGCCTGCCCACCTGCTGGCGCATTACGTGGAGGATTTTTTCATTGCCGTGGATCCCTTGCTGCAGTACCGCCAGTCGGCCGAGCTCAATAACACCGGCCAGAACATCTTCCTCAACCAGCGGGGATTGGCGGTGCGGGGTGCCATCGGCGGCAAAGTGGGTTTTGCTGCATCGGCCATGGATGTACAGGAGCGCGGTCCCTTGTTTTTCCAGGATTGGGTCGACAGCCTGCAGGCCGTGCCCGGCGGTAATTTTTATAAAGTGTTCAAGAAAACGGGTGTGGATTATATCGATGCCCGGGGTTCCTTTACCTTCCGGGCAGCGAAGTACATTAACTTTCACGCGGGGTACGACCGCAATTTCATCGGCAATGGTTACCGCAGCCTGCTGCTGAGTGATTTTGCCGGCAACAATCTGTTTGTAAAGATCAACACCCGCCTCTGGAAATTCAATTACCAGAACCTCTTCATGGAACTGCATGCCGGGGCAGCCAACAACAACACCAACAACCTCGTTCCCCGCAAATACCTGACGATGCATCACCTGGGCATGAATCTAACACCCTGGCTCAACGTAGGGCTGTTTGAAGCGGTGGTATTCGGCCGGAAAGACCGGTTCGAGTTCGGCTATATGAACCCCATCATTTTTTTCCGCAGTATTGAAGGCAACCTCGGCAGCCGCGACAATGCACTGGTAGGGACCGATTTCAAAGCCAATTTTCTGCAAAGCTTCCAGGTGTATGGACAATTGCTGCTCGATGAACTCAATATCTCCAAGTTGCGGCAGGACCGCAGCTGGTGGGGCAACAAGACGGGGCTGCAGCTGGGGATGAAATATATAGATGTAGCCAATATCAGCAACCTGGATGCGCAGGTGGAATGGAACCGGGTGCGTCCGTTCACCTACGGGCATTTTGATTCAGTCTCCAACTATTCTCATTACAACCAGCCCCTTGCTCATCCGTTGGGCGCCAATTTTAATGAGTGGTTGGTGGTGCTGCGTTACCAGCCCACCGGGCGCCTTAACCTGTCGGCACGGCTCATCTACTGGAAACAGGGGCAGGACAGTTCTTCCACCGGGCGGAACAGCGGCAGCAACATCTTCCGCCTGAGCGGCGATGGACGGAACTCTGAATTCGGCTACAATCTCTTAAACGGTCAGTTGGCAACCGGCGTTAATGCCGCGGCCCTGGCCAGTTACGAAATCAAGAACAATATTTTTATTGACGGGCATGTTTTGCTGCGCCGCTTTCTCAAAGGCGCTGCCCCTGCACAAACCACCACACTCATCAGCCTGGGTGTGCGGATGAATCTGTGGTACCGGGATTACGATTACTGATAAAAGCCGGAGCGCTGGATATTGGTTGAATTTCTTCCGTGAAGTTGCGGTTACCTGCATGCCGGCACGGCTGTCATCCAACAGCCATCATCTCTTTTTCCAGGGCTGTTATCCTTCGAGATGTATGCTGAATACGATCATACGCGCCTGCATACGGTCGAGTACATTGGAATAGATGAGGTTCGGATCGCGGCTGTGCACATTGCGGAAGGTATTGCTGAGCTTGATCTCCGGGCTCAGGATGAAGCTTGGAAAATAAAAATGAAAGCCCAGTCCGGCCTCGTAGCCAAACGACCCTTTTACAAGTTTCACGAGGTCTTCGGCCCGGCGACGCTGGCTGTTGCTGGCCAGGTCGTATTCGTATTTACCGCCACCCAGCAGGTACACCCGGAAGTTGCCGATGCGGTCGCTGCTGAATTTCAACTGCACAGGCATGCTCCAGTAGATGCTTTCAATGAGTTTTTCCTGTTCGGGTTTATCACCGCTCTGCGGGTACTTGAGGTTGTATACCAGGCTGCGGTTGGCGAATATGAGGTGGGGATTGAAGCGGGCCTCGAGGTGGTTTACAAGGCGCAGCGTACCCAGCAGGCCCAGGCCAAATCCGCCCCGGGCCACCGGGTTCACGAAGTTGACGCTGTCATTGCTCAGAAACTGTGGGTGGTGCAGGGCATGAAAGCGGGCGCTGTTGCCGCTGAGGGTAATGCCGAAATAATAGGGCTTGTTCTCGTGATCGGGCAGGTTAATTTCCCGTTGTGCCTGCACGTTTTGAGCGGCAGATGCCAGGAGTAACACCAACAGCGTTATTTGTCGCCGGTATAGATGCTGCAGATGCCAAATGTGAGTGCCTTGCATGTTGTTTGTTGAAATCCGGTTTTTTGTAATACAGCCACAAAGTCTTTTCCTTCGGGAAAGGCCTGGATGCTGTCGTTCAGGTACTGGTAGGCCTTCCGGTTCTTGCTGAGGGCGCCGGCCAGTCCGGGCGCCACCAGCCGCATGTACAGATTGTAGGCCTGTTGCACGCCCGGCAGTTTGGGTTTGGAGAATTCCAGTACCACGAGCCGGCCACCCGGTTTCAGCACCCGGTGAATTTCGCGGAGTCCTTTTTCGAGGTTCTCGAAATTGCGGACGCCAAAGGCCACCGTTACTGCATCAAACGTGGCGTCGGGAAAATTTATTGTTTCACTGTCGCCGTTTTGCAGTTCAATCATGTTGCCAAGGGCTTTATCCGCGACCTTCATCCGTCCGCCTGCCAGCATCTGCTCGCTGATGTCAATGCCTGTGATTTTTTCCGGGTGCAGCAGCCGGGCTGCCATAATGGCCACATCGGCTGTGCCGGTGGCCACATCCAGGATCCGTTTGGGTTGGAGGGGTTGCAGTAGCTGCAGGGCTTTTTTGCGCCAGCGCACATCAATGCCGGCGGAAAGAAAGCGGTTCATGAAATCGTAGCGGGGGGCAATGCTGTCGAACATGTCGGCCACCTGTTGCTTTTTCGTCTTTTCCGAGCCGGTATCGGGTACCACCTGGTCGTGTAAGTAAGAATCGCTCATGGAGGGGCAAAGGTAGGAAGAAGGGGCATCCGGCGCTGTTTGTGTGGAGGGTTTGAGGTGAATGAGCCCACCCGGGCTTTCATTGCCGTATCTTGCAGCGGTGAACATCAAATCTGCCACATACCTGGTCAGCAGCCCCTCGGTAGAGGTTTGTCCCCGTGCCGACCGGCCGGAATATGCCTTCATCGGCCGCAGCAACGTGGGCAAATCGTCGCTCATCAATATGATTTGCAACAACCAGAAACTGGCCAAGACCAGTGCCTCACCGGGCAAGACGCAACTGATCAATCATTTTAATGTGGCAAGTGAGCCGGATAAAGGCCCGGGGAAAGAGCAGCATTGGTACCTGGTAGACCTCCCGGGGTACGGCTATGCCAAGGTGGCACAAGGGAAGCGGAAGCAGTGGATCAAGATGATTGAGCACTACATCCGGAAAAGAGACAACCTGGTGAACCTCTTTGTATTGATTGATTCGCGGCACAACCCCCAGGCCATTGACCTCGAATTTATCAACCAACTGGGCGAATGGCAGATACCCTTTTCCATTGTCTTTACCAAGGCCGATAAAAGCACCCAAAAAGAAGTGGCCGCTGCTGTACGGGATTTTTTGCAGGCGCTGGGCGAACACTGGGCGGAACTGCCTCCGCATTTCGTTACATCGGCGGTCAAGTACCGCGGCCGGAAGGAAATGCTTTCTTTTATCGAAAGCTGCAATAAGGACATGAAAGACCGGTGGCGGTAATGGAGAAGGGCAACTGATTTCTTTTCAACACCGGTGTACTCCGGCACTCCCTGGTGCAGCGTTGATTTAATGCTGCCGATATGCAGAAAGAAAAAAGGGGCAAACGCCCCTTCAGAAGTTATTTCAAACATGCGTGCTTTCATAGCTGGATCTTTCTTCCGGCCAAATTAGACCGCACAATCCCAAATCTCAAATCCGAAATCTAAAATCTAAAATCTAAAATCCGCAATCCTCTTTATTCCTGCACCACCAGCCGGAAGCCGTTACCATGGATGTTCACAATTTCCACTTTTTCGTCTTCCTTGAGGTATTTACGCAGTTTGGCGATGTAAACGTCCATGCTTCGGCCGTTGAAATACGTATCACTGCCCCAGATGCGTTTGAGGGCGGTTTCCCGCGGCAGCAGGTCGTTCTTAAATTCGCAGAGCATGCGGAGGAGTTCGTTTTCCTTCGGGCTGAGGGTTTGGGTTTTGCCGCTCCACGACAGTTCCCGCAGCCGGGGGTTGAAGTGGTAGATGCCCATATCGAATTCTTTATTTTCGGTTTCCTGCCGGGTTTCTTCGTTGCGCTTAAGGATGGCTTTGATTTTCATCAGCAGCACTTCACTGTCGAATGGCTTGGTGATGTAATCATCGGCGCCCAGTTTGTAACCCGTGAGGATGTCGTCTTTCATGGTTTTGGCGCTGAGGAAAAACAGGGGAATGTCGGGGTCGATATCGCGGATTTCCTCGGCCAGCGTAAACCCATCTACGTGAGGCATCATTACATCCAGTAAACAGATGTCGAATTTTTCCCGCTGAAAGGCGGCGAGGCCCAGGCGGCCATCGCGTTCCAGGATCACGTCAAAGTCGTTCAGCTCGAGGTAGTTTTTCAGCACATTGCCGAAATTGCTATCGTCTTCCACCAGCAATATTTTAGATTTTGTTTCTTCCATGGTACTTTGTTTTCGTGACAAATAAAGGTAAATGATTTGGGGTTAAGACGTTGCCGGCACCGAATTTTTTGTTAAAGAAAGGGTAAGCTTTGAGGCGTAAGGTTTAAGGTGTAAAGCAAGTGGTGAAAGGGGTAAGGACTGGGGCGGAGGCTATGAGGTGGAAGGTAGCCGGCCGCCGGGTCATGTTATAACGGATGCATGAAGGAATGCCGGCCCCGTACTCCTTAAGCTTAACTGCATCACTTAAAGTTCGCAGCGGGGCGACATAGCCAGAAGGGACCATGTCGTTTTATTCCGTACGCATCAATTTTTTGTAGGCTTCCACGTCTACATACTCCAGCAGGTCGCCGGGTTGACAATCGAGCACCCGGCAAATATCTTCCAGGGTGCTGAAGCGGATGGCCCTGGCTTTGCCCGTTTTAAGAATGCTGAGGTTGGCGATGGTGATGCCCAACCGCTGGCTGAGTTCGGTTAAACTCATTTTGCGGCGGGCGAGCATGACGTCCAGGTTGACTACAATGGGCATGGTCAGATGGTGAGGTTTTGATCTTCCTGTAATTCCCGGGTGTACTGCAGCACGGAGGCAATGCCCCACAGAATCAATCCCATCCCCAGCCAGCTGAAGTCGTTCGCCAGTTCAAGGCGGTGGCTGTAACCGGGAACGGCAAATACCTGGCGCAGGTAAAGCCCATGCAGCAGTTCCCAGCAAAGCATACTCAGGCCGGTCAGGAAAAACAGGCGGCCCAGTAACATCAGTTCGCCGATGGCCCGGTCCTGCAGCCACGCATTGTTTTCAAAGCGGTGCATCAACGCCAGCGACGTGCGCAGCAGGCGAATCACCAGGTAGATGATGGCAAATGCCCCGAGGGTGAGCAGCCAGTCAATTACACGCAGTGAAACAGGCAAAGCAGGGGCATCTCGTTTTTCGCGGATGATAACGTTTTGCACACCCATAACCGCGAGGCGGGTATCCTCGTACCAGATAGTGTCACGTGTTGGCGTTACCGGCAGTATGTGACGCATGCCAAAGCCGTTCTCCCGGGCGTTGTACCCGTTGCTGAAGCCGGAAATGATATCGTTCAGCATAAAAAAGATCGCCGTCAGCGCACTGATCCACAGGTACAGCCGCAGGGCCAGTGCTATTCGCTTGATGCGGAGGGAGGTTTTCATGCCGGGGCTTTTTACTGGTTTCTTTTTTTCATTCTGTAATGTATGACGCAATGCGCATCCTGCATTTTTTTTCCGGTCATTGGGTTTGGTAAAGGGTTACAGTCTTTTCAGCAAACCCGAATGTTTTGTTACGGGGTTTATGCTGCCGGTGTCCATATCCGTATAGCCACCTCATATCGTTAGTTGCTGTTCTTCCTGCAGCTGCATCCCTTTGCGGAAAGCATAGGCGAAGGCAAAGGCCAGAATCGCTCCTGCCATTAGCCCGTTGTTCATTGACAGCATTTGATACAGTGCTGGAAGTTTCAATCCTGCTGGAATGGCATCCCGGAGGAGGAAACGGGCTGCCAGGGCGGGTATTTGCGGAAGCAGCACCATCGCAACAAGTGCCGCGCCGACCCGTTGTAGGGTTGTCAGGTTTACAGCATCAAACACCTTCCTGCTTGCCAGGCGCACCATCAGCAGCAGCGGCAGGTAGATAATGCCATAAATCCAGAGGAATCCGGTCAGGAAAAGGGATACGTAAAACAGCGCTTTCAACAGCCGGTACCGGTATTCGCTGATGGGCAGCAGGAGTTTCTTTTCAGCTGGCAGGAAAATGAAGCCGGCGGGTTGCGTGCGGGCGTGGAAGTAGTGCCGGTTTCCAATGGAGCTGTCTGGCTGCAGTGACCGCTGGTAAACTGTGGCGCCGATTTGTTTGTAGTGTTCATCGTAGACTTCGTCTTTTTCAATGTTTCCCAGTACAATGTGCCAGCTGTATGTGTTCTCTGCTTGTGGAAGATGTGTAAACAGGGGATTTTTCAGCGAGTCGTTGGTGCGTGGATCGTGGGGCCTTACCGCCGCATCAGCGGCGGTGTCGGGGTACAGGATTTCCTGTGAATCGGGGTGTGACACTACTGTTTTCAGTTGCGGCCGTGATGAGACCGGGTTGGCCCGGCGGGCGATGCCCAGGTAGTCGCCGGCAAAGGTCTGCATTTCCTGCGCGGGCCGCACAACACGTTGTTTCAGCCACTCCATACTGTCAAGTGCCTGTTTGTAGCGGGTGTACGACACCGTGGAAGGATCATAGGGCAGGTGGTAGGGATCGTGGAACCAGGTGCTGTCGCGCCATACAATGAAATGAACGGCTGTGTCTTTTTTTTCGAAAGTAACCGGGCAGTTACACGCTGCTGCCAGCCGTTTTGTTTCGGAATAGAACCGGTCGTAGCCGGGTCCGTCTTCGTCTGCTGGCATGATTATGGATGCGCCGCCAGGTGTTGAAAAGCCGGTTATAAACTGGTAACAAAGGAACAGCGGATAGATGGCCAGCAGCGTTGCCACCAGCCAGGTGCGCCAATTGATGTGCTTTGGGTTTGTACCGTTGGTTTGGGAGGGAGATATTTGTTTTTTCATACCGTTAGATCATTTTCTTCCTGGAGTTTATGAGAATAATTCAGCAGCGCGGCAAATACGAAGAGCATCAGTCCAATAATGAATACTGTACGGGGACTTTCCGCCAGCCGGAAAAGCGGCAGGTATTCCTTTTGGGTCATTTCTTCCACGACCTTCCACCTCCATGCACGCAGACCGATATCGGCTACGGCATAGCCCATCACGATCCAGCCACCGATCTTCAGATGCTGTACGAGGGCAACGGAAAAGCGTTTGCCGTTTTTGATGCGGTGGAAAAAGCGCAGCATCGCGATGCTGAACAGCAGCGACGCCAGTGCACCCGCCAGGTCACGACCGGTGGGTGTCCAGGAAAGTTCGGTGAGCAGCAGTTGTTCCGGCAGGGAAGCATTTGCTTTATGCAATACGCCGGCCGTTTGGCGTTCCTCTATCAAAACCGCTTCTGCTGTGCCAACGGCGGATACTTTCTCCCTGCTGATGACCGGAATGGATAAACCGGTATTCACAATCAGAAAGATGGTTATCAGGCTCCCCAGGAGCTGGCCCCAGAACAGGTATTGAAGGTACCAGAGGAAAGGCTTGCGGATCATGAAAAAGAATGTTTCTGCAAAAATGGAAAAATTTATTGTAAAACAATAAAAATTTTCTGAAAAAATCAAAATATGAAGAATTGGCTGTCACGAATGCACGAACGGTAGGTGTTGCAACGCATGCATTAATGGGATGCATGGCATTTGTGAATCCGGGCTACAAAAATTCGCGTCAACATACATTCGTACCATATTCATCGGTTTATTAACGGGATTGCATCAGCCTTTAATTTTGACCCAAATCGTTTCCATGCGTATCACGTCCGATAACCGTTTCAAGAAGCTCATCGTAATTGGCGACCGCCTGCTGATCCAGCCCTCCCGACCGGATGAACAAACCGCCAGCGGATTGTACCTGCCTCCCGGCGTACAGGAAAAAGAAAAAGTGCAGCAGGGAACGGTCATTAAAACCGGCCCGGGCTATGCCATCCCCCTCCCTGTGGAAAGTGAACCCTGGAAAGGAGAGGAGGAACAGGTGAAGTATATACCCCTGCAGGCACGGGAGGGCGATCTCGCCATCTTCCTTCTGAGCGGCGCCACCGAAGTGATCTACGAAGGTGAAAAATATTTCATCGTACCCCAGAGCGCCATCCTCATGCTGGAACGGGAAGAGGAACTCTGAAGTGTTCCACCCGTTGCCGGCGCGGATCGCATCCGCTGATTCCGTATCTTGTTTCTCAAAACAAAAGCACCATGGCGAAACAGGATTCTTTTCTCACTGCAGTACAACAGGGTTATACCTTTAAAGGAGGGTCTTTCCCGCTGGGCGTTGGCATGCTCGACGGGCATGCCGTACCCGGCGCATTGGTGCAACTGCCGCTCAAAACCATGAACCGCCACGGCCTTATTGCCGGTGCAACCGGTACCGGCAAGACCAAAACCCTGCAGGTGCTGGCCGAAGGATTGAGCGACGCCAGCATTCCGGTAGTGTTGATGGACATCAAGGGCGACCTCAGTGGCATTGCCGCCGCCGGCAGCACCAACGCCCGAATCGAAGAGCGGATGCAACTCATCGGTACGGCCTTTCGGCCGGCGGCGTTCCCGGTGGAGCTGATGACGCTGAGCGACAGCCAGCCGGGCGTTCGGTTGCGGGCCACCGTGAGTGAATTCGGTCCCATACTGCTGTCCAAAATACTCGGACTCAACGATACCCAGCAGGGCATCGTGGCCATGATTTTCAAATTTTGCGACGACAACAAAATGCCCTTGCTGGATCTTAAGGATTTCATCAAAGTAATCCAGTATATCAGCAACGAGGGCAAGGCGGAGCTCGAAAAGGATTATGGCAAGATAGCCACCACCAGCACCGGTACCATTCTGCGCAAGGTGATAGAACTGCAACAGCAGGGCGCCGATGCGTTTTTCGGCGAACCCAGCTTTGAAGTGGACGACCTCCTCCGGATAGCAGACGACGGTCGCGGTATGATCAGCATCCTGCGTGTGATGGAGCTGCAAAACCGGCCCAAGCTCTTTTCCACCTTCATGCTCAGCCTGCTGGCCGAACTCTACGCCACCCTGCCCGAAGAGGGCGACCTCGACCAACCCAAACTCTGCCTTTTTATTGACGAAGCCCACCTGGTGTTCCAGGAAGCGAACGAGGCCCTGCTGCAGCAGATCGAAACGGTGATCAAGCTTATCCGTTCCAAAGGGGTGGGTATCTTCTTTTGTACCCAGAACCCGCAGGATGTACCCGCCAGCGTACTGTCACAGCTGGGCCTTAAAGTGCAACACGCCCTGCGGGCTTTTACTGCGGCCGATCGCAAGGTGATTAAAACCGCTGCGGAAAACTATCCCCTCACCGAGTATTACAAAACGAATGAACTGCTTACCCAGCTGGGCATAGGCGAGGCATTGGTTACGCTGCTCAGCGAAAAAGGCATCCCCACTCCCCTGGTACATACGCTGCTGCTACCCCCCCGCAGCCGCATGGATATTCTCAGCGATGGGGAAGTGCTCGATCGGGTACAGCGCAGCCGGCTGGTGAAAAAATATGCCACCACACTTGACAGCGAAAGCGCACATGAAATTATCACAGCTAAACTGGAGGAAGCCGCCCGCCGCACAGAAGAGGCGAAAACCACAACAGAAAATGCCCGGCAACCTGCCCGGCCGGCCAAAACGGAAAAAGGCTTCTTTGATAACCCCACCGTTAAACAGGTTGGCCGAACCGCTGCCACTATCATCACCCGCAGTCTGCTCGGCGCCCTGGGCCTGGGAGGCAGAACCACCACCAGGCGCAGGAAATCGGGATTCTTTTAAGACGGTTCCTGCGGCTCCACAAACAGCCGTCCTTCGGATGTGAGGCTCGCTTTTTCTTCCGCCACCAGGTGATGGATCACCTGCATGATTTTTTCCCTGCGTTTGGTGCCGGTGCTGTCCAGCAACTGTTTCAGCGGTACACCTGCCGCACCGGCTGCATCGGTCAGCATCTGGCGGATCGAGTTGTATTCTGTTTCTGTTAGACTGCTTTTCTTCCGGAACAGGCACACATCGCACAACCCGCAATTCTCCACCTGCCGGTCGCCGAAGTAACGGGCAATGGTAACCGAACGGCATGTTTGTTCCCCGGTCACATAGTCCCGCATCACCTTCACCCGCTGCACCAGCTGCTGCCTTCTTTGTTCGCGTCGCTCCGGTGGAATGAACAGGTCGGCGCTGGCGGGCCGGTCTTCCAACAGCAGGAGCTGCGGTTTTTCTTTCTGGGGCGTGTATTGTACCAGTCCGGCCTGGTGCATTTGCACAAGTACCTGCACCACATCGGGTTTATTCATACCCAGCTGCCGGGCCAGCTGCAATTCAGAAATAATGGTGTCGTGATCGAAAATGCCTCCATAGGTGCGTAACAGGCTTTTCATCACCGGCTCCAGGTCGGGACGGGCCGCTTCAAAAGCTTCCAGTGTTTCGCGGTTGGTGGTGAACTGCAGGCGCGGAGGTAAAAACAGTTGTGTGGCGTAATTGATCCAGCCTTCCTGTTCCAGCAACTGAAGGGCATATACCGTAGTGGAAAAGGGTAGCTGAAAACGGAGTATAAACTCGGTAATGTCGAATTCCATCCAGGTACCCGCGCCACTACCTGCGGGCACCTGCAGAAAGTTCATGAGGCACTGGAACACCTTTTTCACTTCTGCCAGCGGCGGGTAGCGCAGGTCGGGCAGCTGTTCCAGTTCCAGCAGATCGCCGGGTTCGTACAGCAATACGGCATATGATTTCTGGCCGTCGCGACCGGCACGCCCTGCTTCCTGGTAGTAGTTTTCCAGGCAGTCGGGTACATCGTGGTGCAGCACCACCCGCACATCGGGTTTGTCGATGCCCATGCCAAAGGCGTTGGTACACACCATCACGCGGGTGTTGTTGCGGATCCAGGCTTCCTGTTTTTCGCTGCGCTGTTCGCTGGTGAGGCCGGCATGGTAAAAATCAGCGCTGGTCCCTTCCAGCTGCAGCAAACGGGCCACTTCCTGCGTCTGTCGCCGGCTGCGGCAATACACGATGGCACTGCCCTGCACATTGCGCAGCACCTGGCGGATCTTGGTGATCTTTGAATCCACGCGGAAGACACTGAACGAGAGGTTGGAACGCAAAAACGAACCCTGGAAGACCTGCTCATTCCGGAACAGGAGTTGCTTGCAGATGTCTTGCTGTACCTCGGGTGTGGCGGATGCTGTTACCGCCAGTACCGGTACACCGGACAACTGTTCCCGCAGTGCGGCAATCTGCAGGTAGGCCGGCCTGAAATCGTAACCCCACTGCGAAATGCAATGCGCTTCGTCCACGGCCAGCAAACCAATGCCCAATCCCGGCAGGTATTCCTGAAAGAGGCGGGTGTGCAGTCGTTCGGGTGACACGTAGAGAAACTTGCAGTTGCTGTTGCCGGCGGTGACCAGGATCTGTTCCGATTCTTTCCGCGTCTGGGCAGCGGTGATGGCAAAGGCCGTGATGTTTCTGCGGCGCAGCGCTTCCACCTGGTCCTTCATCAGGGCAATCAACGGCGATACCACCAGGCAAAGTCCCGGAAGGGCCAGCGCCGGTACCTGGTAACAGATGCTTTTACCACCACCGGTGGGCAGGAGTGCCAGCGTATCATGGCCGGCCAGCACGGCGTTAATGATGTCTTCCTGCAGCGGCCGGAAGGCAGAATACCCCCAATAGTTGCGGAGGATTTCCTGAATGGTATGGGGTTGGTGATGGGGCATAGTGCTGCAGGTAGTGGCTGCAGGGGGGGCTCAGGTTACTTTTTTTACAAACAAGCGCACCGAGTTAACGGCCAGCACCACATCGCTGAGACCCATGACCAGCGCGCCAAAAGTGGGCGCCAGGAATCCAAAGGCGGCAACAGGTATGGCAATGATGTTGTAAAAGAACGCCCAAAAAAGGTTTTGTTTGATGGTGATATATGTGTGCCGACCCAGTCCCAGGGAGAGGGGCAGGTTCTGCAGTCCCTTGTTCATCAGCACCACATCGGCGGTTTGCATGGCTACCTGCGAAGCGTCACTCAGCGAAATACCGATGGTGGCTTTGGCCAGGGCCGGGGCATCGTTGATGCCGTCGCCCACCATGGCCGTGGGTGTTTCGCTGCTAAGGCGGGCGATGGTGCTCAGTTTCTGTTCGGGTGTTTGTTCGGCAATCACTTCATCGAGGCCCAGTTGTGCGGCAATCAGTTCGCATTTGGCCCGGCGGTCGCCGCTCAGCAGGATGGTGCGGATGTTCTTCGATTGGAGGTACCGCACCACCTCCACTGCTTCGGGGCGCAGTTCATCTTTCACATCCACCCAGCCCAGCAGTTCGTTGTTTTTCAGCAGGTACACATTGTGGGTGTCGTCGGTGGTGGCATGGGCAGCGGCTTTATAGGAACCCGCGGTAAAGATGTTCCCTTCTTTGTCGGTGGCCTTCATGCCAAGTCCCTTGATTTCTTCGATGGCGCTCCAGCGCAGTTCGTCTTTTGTGCGCCAGGCCTGCGTGATGCACACGGCGATGGGATGGTTGGAATATTTTTCCAGCGAAAAAGCCAGTTGCCGCAGTTGCTCTTCCGTCCATCCGGGCGCTGTCACCTGCAGGGCGGCGATGTCAAAGCGCCCGGTGGTTAACGTGCCCGTCTTATCGAAGACAACCTGTCTGATGTTCTTGAACAGTTCCAGGCTGCGGGCGTTGCGGAACAACACACCCGTTCGGGCTGCACGGCCCAGTCCCACCGCGATGGCGGCGGGCGTGGCCAGTCCCATGGCGCAGGGGCAGGCAATCACCAGCACGGCGATGCTGCGCATGAGGGCCGGGGTGAACTCCTGCAGCACGATCCAGTTTACTACCAGGGTAACAGCGGCGATGCCCAGTACCACCGGTACAAACACGGAGCTGATTTTATCGGCGAGTTGCTGCACGGGAGGCTTTTCGCCCTGTGCCTGCTTCACAAGATTCACGATGTTGGCCAGGGCGGAGTCGTTGGCTGAGGCGGTCACCTGGGCCCGCACCGTTCCGTCTTCTACCAGGCTGCCGCCAATGAGGTTGTCTTTAACGGTTTTGGAGAGGGGCAGGCTTTCGCCGGTGAGAATGCTTTCGTTCACCGTGGCATCACCCCACAGGATTTTACAGTCGGCCGGCACCTGCTCCCCGCTCTTGATGAGTACCAGGTCGCCCACCCGCAGCACACTGTTTTCCACCGGGAAGATCTGTTCCTGGTGCTGATCGTCGAAGGCTATCATGTTGGCCATCACTTTCTGCGAACGGGCCAGGGTTTTGAGGGCCCGCTGGGTGTGGCGGATGGAAGCTTCCTCCATGTAGTTGCCCAGAAACACCAGGGTGATGATGGTGGCGGCGGTTTCGTAAAACAGGTATTGCTCTGCCTGGCCGGTGAGGGTGCCATAGAGGCTGTATACAAAGGCGGCGGTGGAACCGATAGCAATGAGCACATTCATGTTGGGCAATCCGTTGCGCAGGCTTTTTATGGCGCTGCGCCCGAAGTAACTCATGCCAAGTGCGTAGACCGGAATGCAGAGGCCCAGCTGCACCCAGGGATTCATCAGCCAGTGCCAGCCCAGCCAGCCGTGAAACATGTGCAGCAGCAGCAGCAGGGTGAAGGGCGCTGTGAGCAGCACGTACTTGAGGAATTTGTTCATGGGTTCTTTCGCTTCCTGTTCCTTACCTGTTCCTTCCTGCACCACATCGTAGCCCAGCTCCCGGATGCCTTTCTGCAGGTGCTGCAGGTCGGCGCCCCCGGTAACCGTTTCAAAAATCACCTCGCCGTTCACGGGGTTCACTTTTACCTGCTGCTTGCCTTCTTTCTCCAGGTAGCGGGATATCGTAAGCGCACAGTTGGCGCAGGTCATGCCTTCTACTTTCCAGTTGATCGTTTCCATATATTCCTTGCGGAACGTCGCTTTCGGTTCTGCATCCGCGTTCCGGCCGTAAAATTACAAAACGCTGTACGGATGGGGGATGCATCTGCCGCAATATCTTTGCAACCATCGTTCATCTTAACAGTGGAACTCCGTTATACCATCAACCAGCTGCCCGAAGCGGCTGCCCGCTTCCTCGCGGCGTGCCGAGGCTACCGGGTCTTTGCGTTCGACGCATCCATGGGCGCCGGCAAGACCACCTTCATCCATGCCCTCTGCGACCAGCTGGGGGTGACGGAGCCGGTGAGCAGTCCCACCTTTTCCCTGATCAATGAGTACGAAACGGGAGAGGGGGAACTCCTGTATCACCTCGACCTTTACCGCCTCCGCGACGAAGAGGAGGCCATCCGGGCCGGGGTGGAGGATGTACTTCACAGTGGCGCTGTTTGCTTTGTGGAGTGGCCACAGAAGGCTCCCTCCCTGTTACCGCCCGATACAGTGTGGGTGCACCTCAACATCACCGGCACGCAGGAACGCCTGCTCCGTGTGCGGTTTCCCGCTTAGTTTTTGTAACTTGTGACCATTCCCAAAACGAACGATTCCCTTCCGCCAGCTATGTCCTCCACCAAACCCATCGTCAGCGCCGCTTTCAATTACGAAACCCTGGAGGAAACCCTCGATGTACGCAAGAAGCCGGGCAGCCTGTTCATCGGCCTTCCCAAGGAGCAGATGTTTCACGAAAACCGGGTGGCCCTTACGCCGGAGGCCGTAAGTGTACTCACGCAGAACGGACACCGGGTGCTGATCGAATACCAGGCGGGAGAGGGAGCGCATTATTCCGACAAGGATTTCAGCGAGGCGGGCGCCCGCATCGCCTACGACCGCAAGGAAGTGTACCAGTGCGACCTGCTCATCAAGTCGGCCCCGGTGAGTGAGCCCGAGCTGGACTTGCTGCGGCCCGGGCAAACCATCATCTCGCCCATCCACATCGCGGTGATGAAGCAGGAGATTCTACAGGTGATGATGGAAAAAAAGATCACCGCGCTTTCATTCGAAAACCTGAAAGACGATGCCGGCCACAACCCCATCGTGCGCAGCATGAGCGAGATTGCAGGGAGCGCCGTCATGCTCATCGCCGGCCAGTACCTCAGCAGTTCCAACAACGGGAAGGGAGTGTTGCTGGGCGGCATCAGCGGCATCCCGCCCACCAAGGTGGTGATTATTGGCGCCGGCATTGTGGGCGAATACGCCACCCGAACGGCCCTGGCCATGGGGGCCAGCGTGAAGATTTTCGACAACAACATTTACAAGCTCAAGCGGCTGCAAACGGCCATCGGGCAGCGGGTGTGGACCTCGGTGATAGAGCCGAAGATTCTCGCCAAACAGCTCAAGACCTGCGATGTGGCGGTGGGGGCGCTTTCCTCCCTGGGCGGTTCCCGCACGCCCGTGGTGGTATCGGAAGAAATGGTATCGGCCATGCGGCCCGGCAGTGTGATCGTGGATGTGAGCATTGACCGCGGCGGTTGTTTCGAAACCAGCGAGGTGAGCAGCCACGAACAACCCATCTTTCTCAAATACGGCGTCATTCATTACTGCGTGCCCAACATCCCCAGCGGCTTTGCCCGTACGGCTTCGCAGGCCATCAGCAACGTGCTCATGCCCCTCCTGCTGGAGGTGGGGGATGAAGGCGGGCTGGAAAACCTGCTCTGGCACAAGCTCACCATCCGCAACGGCATTTATATGTTCAAGGGAGCGCTCACCAATATCTACCTCAGCCAGCGCTTCGATCTCAAATACACCGACCTGAACCTGCTGATAGCGAGCAGGCGCTGATCAGCGTTTATAATCTGTAATGGAAAGTTGCCGGCTGCAAAAGCGGTACTCCTGCTCCTCATTGCTGCTCACCACCACCAGGCGGTTTCTGCAGTAACGGTCAACCAGGCTGTGATAGAGGGCAATGCCTTCCGCATCCAGGTTGGTGCAGGGCTCGTCGAGAAATAACGCAGTGGTGTTGGCGAAAATGGCCTGCGCCAGGCGTACACGCTGCTTCATCCCGCTGCTGTAGTAGCGGATCTGCTTGTGCAGGGCCTGTTGCAGGCCAACCGTTTCAACGATCTCCGTGGTGCTGAGTCCGGGCAGCAGGGGCTTGAACTGAAAATGAAACTGTAAAAATTCTTCCAGGCTCATTTCTTCGGGGAGCTCCAGGTAGGGCGCCACCAGCGAAATGTGTGCAAAAACCCTGTCCGGTGCAACGGTTTGCCCGTTCCTTTCGTAGTGAACGGTTCCTTCGCTGTGGGTCAGCGAACCGGCCAGCACCTGCAGGAGGGTGGATTTACCGGAGCCGTTGGAGCCGGTGATGGCATAGTGTGTGCCGCTTTCAAACGTGAAGGAAAGATGGCGGAAAATCCATTCCCGGTTGTACCGTTTGCCGGTATCAGAAAGCGATATCTTCATCGTTGCCGCTTTGCGATTGCCGCCGGATGACGCCGATTTCCGATTTGCGGATAAAGGCGAGGATTTCCTCCCGTACCGGCGTGGCGGCCAGGGTGGTTTCAATTAACTCCAGCGCTTTGGATACGATGTGTTTTTCCACGAAGAGGATGTGGTAGATCCGGAAGATTTCTTCTATGGTTTCTTTGGAAAAACCCCGGCGGCTGAGTCCCACGTTGTTGATGCCCACATAGCTGAGGGGTTCGCGGGCCGCCCGCACGTAGGGCGGGATGTCTTTGCGGATGGCGCTCATGCCGGCAACATAAGTATGGGCGCCGATGTGGGTGAACTGGTGGGCCGCACTGAGACCACCGATCACGGCATATTCATCAACCGTAACATGTCCCGCCAGTTGTACGCCGTTGGCCATCACCACATGGTTGCCCACCACACAGTCGTGGGCAATGTGGGCATAGGCCATGATGAGGCAGTTACTGCCCACCTTCGTGGTGTTCTTATCAATGGTACCGCGGTGGATGGTGACGCACTCCCGGATGGTGGTGTTGTCGCCTATCTCGGCCAGCGTATATTCTCCTTTGTATTTCAGGTCCTGCGGAATACCACCCACCACAGCCCCTGGAAATACCCGGCAGTTTTTTCCGATGCGGGAGCAGGGAAAGATCACCGCGTTGCTCATGATGTGGGAGCCGTCGCCTATCACCACGTCGTCGTGTATAACGGCAAAGGGGTCCACCTTTACGTTGGCGCCCAGTTGTGCGTTGGGATGGATATGGGCCAGGTTACTGATCATGCTTGGGTGCGTTTTACTATTTGTGCCGTGAGATCGCCTTCACAAACCACTTTGCTGCCAACAAATATCGTTCCTTTCATCTCCACAATGCCGCGGCGGATGGGGTTTTTGAGTTCCATTTTTAATAAGAGGGTATCCCCTGGTACCACTTTCTGCTTGAACTTGCAGTTGTCCACCTTCAGAAAGTAGGTATCGTACTTGTCTTCCGTATCCCGGGGGATGGCCAGAAGTCCACCGCACTGTGCCAGGGCTTCGATCTGCAACACACCGGGCATTACGTAGTTCCCCGGGAAATGCCCCTGGAAAAACGGCTCGTTATAGGTCACGTTTTTCACCCCCACAATGTGCGTGTCGCTGTGTTCAATGATTTTATCCACCAGCAGGAAGGGATAGCGGTGAGGGAGGATGCGCTCAATTTCGGTGATGTCGTGTACCGGCGGTTTATCGGGATAATAATGGGGCACCTGTACCTTGAAACGGTTCTTTTTGATGTGTTCCTTGATCTTGCGGGCGAAGGCAACATTGCTGGCATGGCCGGGGCGGTTGGCAATGATATGTGCTTTAAATGGCATGCCCGCCAGGGCGAGGTCGCCCACGAGGTCCAGCAGTTTGTGCCGGGCGGGTTCGTTGGGGAACCGCAGTTGCAGGTTGTTGAGATAGCCCTCGCTGGTGATGGCAATTTTTTCCTTTCCAAAAGCCTGTGCCAGCGATTCGAGCTGTGTATCGGTTACCGGTTTGTCCACCACTACAATGGCGTTGTTCAGGTCGCCGCCCCGGATGAGATTGTTGCGGAGCAGGTATTCCAGTTCGTGGAAAAAGGAAAACGTGCGGCAGGGTGCTATTTCGGTATTAAACTCGTTGATGTGTTTCAGGTGCGCATGTTGGGTACCCAGCACAGGTGAGTTAAAATCGATGAGGGTGTTGATGCGGTATTCATTGGCGGGCATGGCTACCATTTCCACGTTTTTTTCCTCGTCGGTGAAGTAAATGTTGTGCTCAATGGTGTACCAGGTTTTAATGGCATCCTGCTGCTGGCGGCCGGCTTTCTGCAGGGCTTCCACAAAGGGCTGGGAACTGCCGTCGAGGATGGGTATCTCCGGGCCGTCGATCTTCACCAGCACATTGTCTACTTCGCAGCCTACGAGCGCAGCCAGCAGGTGTTCGATGGTGGTGACCGAAGCGCCGTTATTGGACAGGGTGGTGCTGCGGTTGGTTTCGGTTACAAAGTCCACGTCGGCTTTCACCGTTGGCTGGCCTTCCAGGTCGGTGCGTTGAAATACGATGCCTGTATTGGGGTCGGCCGGTTCTAGTACCATCTGTACGGACGTGCCCGAGTGGATGCCCACGCCCGAAATACTGATGGGCTGGGCCAGGGTATGCTGGTGGGAATGATCGGATGCGTTTTTATGCGACATAAGGCACGAATGTAGGAAAAAGCGGCAAAATGGGCGTAAGGTGGGGCGGTTGGGTCCCCATCAGATGCCGGCCTTTTCGGTCATCAATTGCTTCATGATGGCCTCCAGTTCGGCAATGCGTTTTTCTATGTCGGGCAGGCTGCGGAACAGGGCCTGGCTGCGGAGGGTGCTGGTATATTCGTAAGCAGGGGTGCCGGTTACGGTGCTGCCGGGGGTTTTAATGGATTTGCTCACACCGCTCTGGGCGTTGATGCGGCTGCCATCGGCAATGGAGATGTGACCCACAATGCCCACCTGGCCGCCAATCATGACGTTTTTGCCGATCTTGGTGCTGCCGCTCACCCCCGTTTGGGCGGCGATGACGGTGTTGCTGCCGATCTCCACATTATGGGCCACCTGGATGAGGTTATCGAGTTTGGCGCCCTGCCGGATGAGGGTGGAGCCGATGGTGGCCCGGTCAATGGTGCAGTTGGCGCCGATTTCCACATCGTCTTCCACCACCACATTGCCCAGCTGGGGTACTTTCTGGTAGCTGCCGTCGGGCTGGGGTGCAAAGCCGAAGCCGTCGCCGCCGATGACCGTACCGGCGTGGATGATCACGTTACTGCCGATGCGGCACCCGGTGTAAATTTTCACACCGGCATGCAGGATGGTATTATCGCCTATCTGCACATCGTCGCCAATATATACCTGGGGATGCACTTTTACCTGCCGGCCCAGCTGCACGTTGTTGCCTATATAGCTGAAAGCCCCGATGAATACCTGCTCGCCCAGCATCGCCGAGGGGGCTACAAAGCAGGGTTCCTGCCGGCCCACCAGCTGGCTGGTTTTGAGCTTCTCGTAGGTCTGCAGCAGGGTGGCAAACGCACTGTAGGCGTTGGGCACGCGGATGAGGGTGGCCTGCACCGGTTCTTTCAGTTCCTGGCTTTCGTTGATGATGATAACACTGGCCTTTGTCTGGTAGAGAAAGTCTTCGTATTTGGGATTGGCCAGAAAACTGAGCTGGCCCGGACCGGCTTCTTCAATTTTTCCAAACGATTCAACGCCCGCGGAGGGGTCGCCTTCTACTTTTCCCTGGATGATCGAAGCGATCTGGGCAGCTGTAAACTCCATGTATCCTGCTTAATGACTTAAAGTTACTTGCTTAAACGCACCCACGCAATGTTTCGTACAGCCGTTCATCCTGTTTTTTTCAAAACCTCGCCTGGGCAGCAAAGGTAGAACTTTTGCGCCGGGCCGTCGGACACTTTCCGGATCAGGACGTATTCAATTTCAGAGATGTTTTTCACGGTGCCGTCCTTGAACAGGATGTTGATCTGCTCATTGCCCGGGTTGTACATCCGGTTGCTGGCTATGCCGTCGAACACAAACCAGCCGGCATCGGCTTCAGGCACCTGGAGCAATGCAGCGGCCTGTTGCTGCATGTTGCGGATAAAGATGGGTTCGAAGGGTTGCTGTTGCAGCCGGGTTTTGAGAATGTGGCGGTTGATGAGCCAGCGGCAGAGGGTTTGCAGCACCCGGTCGGGGTGCTGCATCCATTTCTTCACAGAACTCATCACGTCATAGTCGTCGAGCAGGCAGAACTGGTCGGGGGCGCTGTGAATCAGGGCACGGGTGTTGCTGCTCCGCAGGAGGCTGTCCAGCACTTCACTGGTGGAGAAGAGTCCGCTTTCCTGCTGTGCCAACAGGCGGGCCCGCTGGAGGATTTTCACCAGCATGTTTTCGGCACCCAGCACAGCCTTGTGCAGGTAGGCCTGCCAGTACATGAGGCGGCGGGCCACCAGGAATTTCTCGATGGAGTACACGCCTTTTTCCTCAATGGCCAGCTCGCCGTTGTGCACGGTCATCATTTTAAGGATGCGGTCGTACCCGATCACGCCTTCACTTACACCGCTGTAAAAACTGTCGCGGGTGAGGTAGTCCATCCGGTCCACATCCAGCTGGCTGCTGATGAGCTGGTGGAGAAAAGGTTTGTGATAGCTGCCCCGGAAGATGGAGAGGGCCAGCTCCAGCCGTCCGCCCAGTTCTTTGTTCAGTTCTTCAAACAGGAGGAGGGAAATGTCTTCGTGGTGCATGTCTTCAATCAGCACATGCTCCAAGGCGTGCGAATAGGGTCCGTGGCCGATGTCGTGCAGCAGGATGGCGATTTTCGCCGCCTGGCTTTCCTCCGGGCTGATGTCCACCCCCTTGCTCTGTAACTCGGTCAACGCTTCCCCCATGAGATGATAGGCGCCCATGCTGTGATGCAGGCGGGTATGTACGGCTCCGGGATACACCAGGTGGGCCAACGCCATCTGGTGGATGCGCCGCAACCGCTGGTACCAGGGGTGGGAGATGATGTCGTAAATCAGCGGGTCATCAAAGGTGATGAAACCGTAGATGGGGTCGTTGACGATTTTTCTGAACTTCATGTTAAGATTCCGGGGCCGTGCAGCTTTTTGAACCATCAAAGGTAGCGGAAGGGAGGGAATTCAATACATTTACAACCGGCTCCTGCACCCGGCAGTTCAGCTGTAACAAACTTTACCGCTCTAACTTTTTTTTACTATGGCACTTGCCAAAATACTCTGGGTGGACGATGAAATTGACAGCCTGCAGTCGCAGAAACTCTTTCTCGAAACCAAAGGCTACGAAGTGGACACCCTCACCAACGGCTTCGACGCCATTGATTACGTAAAGGCCCACCCGGTGGACGTGGTGCTCATGGACGAGACCATGCCCGGCCTCACCGGGCTGGAAACGCTGGCCAAGATCAAAGAAGTGCATCCTTCGCTGCCCGTGGTGCTCATCACCAAGAATGAAACGGAAAACCTGATGGACGATGCCATCGGCTCCCAGATCAGCGATTATCTCATCAAGCCTGTAAATCCCAACCAGGTATTGCTGAGTCTGAAAAAAATCATCGACAACAAACGCCTGGTGAGCGAAAAAACCACCATGGCCTACCAGCAGCAGTTCCGCAACCTGTTTACCGCGCTCAACAGCAACCCCAATCATACCGAATGGATGGACATCTATAAAAAGCTGGTGTACTGGGAACTGGAGATGAGCAAGGCCGATAGTCCGGAGATGAGCGAAGTGCTGCAGGCGCAGAAGGACGAAGCCAACAACGAGTTTTTTAAATACATCTCCCGCCATTACGCCGGCTGGATGAAGCCCGGAGCTGCCGATGCGCCGGTGATGAGCCATACCCTTTTCACCCGTAAAGTGCTGCCTTTTGTGGAAAAAGGAACGCCCCTCTTCTTTGTACTGATTGACAACCTGCGGTTCGACCAATGGAAAGCGGTGCAGCCCCTGTTTGCCGGGCAGTTCCGCGTGGTGGAAGAGGATACGTTTTATTCCATCCTGCCCACTGCCACACAATACAGCCGCAATGCCATCTTCAGCGGGTTGCTGCCGGTGGACATTGAAAAGCAGTTTCCTGCACAGTGGAAGAACGACTACGAAGAGGGAGGGAAGAACCTCCACGAGGAGGAGTTGTTCCGGGCGCAACTGCGGCGGTTGGGGAAGGGCGACCTGCGGGTCTCCTTCACCAAAGTGCTGAACCACCACGCCGGCCAGGAACTGGTGAACAATGTGCACAACCTGCTGCAGAATGACATCAATATTATCGTTTACAACTTTGTGGACATGCTCAGCCATGCCCGTACCGAGATGGAAGTGCTCAAGGAACTGGCCAATGATGAAAAGAGTTACCGCAGCATAACCGTGAGCTGGTTTGAGCACTCGCCGCTGAACCAGGCCCTGCGCAGGATAGCCGAAAAGAACATCCGGCTGGTGCTGGCAACCGATCATGGCAGCATCCGGGTGCAGAAGCCGGCCAGGGTGATTGGCGACAAGGAAACCACTACCAACATCCGCTACAAACACGGGCGCAATCTCAACTTTGAAGGAAAAGACGTGCTGGCCTTCCGGGATCCGCGGGAAGCAGGGCTGCCGGCTCCCAACGTCAACTCGTCGTTCATCTTTGCCCGCGAAGACCTGTACCTCTGCTATCCCAATAATTACAACCATTTCGTTAATTATTACCGTAATACCTTCCAGCACGGCGGGGTGAGCCTGGAAGAGATGATCATACCGGTGGTGCGGTTGCAGTCGAAGTAATGAATGAATGAGTGAGTGAATGAATGAGTGAGTGAATGAATGAGTGAGTGAATGAATGAATGAGTGAGTGAATGGGTGTGGAAAAGTCGTGCTGCCTGCAGGTGCTTTCAACGCCCGGTACGGGGTAACTTTGCCGGCTACCGGTAAACGGCACGAATTGTAGTACAATGAAGTTCAATCAAACAACACTGGATAAACTGGAATCCATCCTCGAAGAGAGCGGGTACGTGGTGCGCTACGAGCGGGGTACGTTCCAGAGCGGCTATTGCATCCTGGAGCAGAAGAAAGTGGTGGTCCTAAATAAGTTCCTCAGTACAGAGGGACGCATCAATACCGTGGTGGACCTGGTACCGCAGGTGCAGATCCATTTCGATTCTCTCACCGCCGAATCGCAGAAACTTTACGAAGAGGTTATGACCCTGGCGGCTGCCCGGCAGGCAGAACAGGAGTAAGAGGCTGTTACCGTACACGCCCGTTACCGGTTTCCGCTGTAACTTCATACCGTGGCTTATCCTCCTCTCACCATTACGTTCCTGGGTACCGGCACCAGCAGTGGTGTGCCCATGATTGGCTGCGACTGCCCCGTATGTACCTCGGCCGACTCCCGCGACCGGCGCCTGCGCAGCAGCATCCTCATAGAATCGCCCGAAACCACCCTGGTGGTGGATACCACCCCCGATTTCCGCTACCAGATGCTGCGGACCGGCGTGAAGAAACTCGATGCTGTACTGTTTACCCACCCCCACAAGGATCACATCGCCGGGCTGGACGATGTGCGGGCTTATAACTTTTTCTCCGGTCGCCCCATGCCGGTGTATGCCAACTATTTAACGGAGGAGGCTTTGCGGCGCGATTTCTATTATGCCTTTTCCGATACCCGCTACCCCGGTGTGCCCGAGCTGGAACTGCACACCATCACCACCACCCCCTTCCGCATCAACGACCTGCTGATTGAACCCATTCTCGTATGGCACCTCAAAATGCCCGTACTCGGTTTCCGTTTCGGGCCGTTTACCTACATTACCGACGCCAACCGCATCGACCCGGAGGAACAGGCGAAGATCCGGGGCAGCCGGGCCCTGGTGCTGAATGCACTCCGCCGCAAAGCGCACATATCACACTTTACATTGGATGAAGCCGTGACCCTGGTGCAGGACCTGGGCGTGCCCGAAGCTTATTTCACCCACATCAGTCACCAGTTGGGTCTGCACCAGGAAGTACAGCCGGAGCTGCCGGCCGGCATGTACCTGGCCTATGATGGTCTTACCCGGCATATTACCGATTCCGACAGCTGAGGAATATTCCGGAAAGAAAACGGGATTTTTCCTTTGGATGATACGGGTTGTCTGGTTGTAATTTCGGGTATGCAACCTGTACGCAAACACCTGCTGAAAGAATATTTCACCTTTCCGGCGCGGGAACGGCGTGCCGTGCTGGTACTCCTGGCACTGGTAGTCCTCTTCGCCCTGCTGCCCCGCCTCTTTCCCTTCCTGGTTAAAGAGCCGCCGCCGCCCTTTTCGCCGCCCGAAGCAGTTGCCCTGCGGCATACAGCTCCGGAAGCCGGCTCAACGGCCAGCCGGTTGGAACGGGACGGGCAGCCGGTGACCAATCGCACGTCCCGTTCACCGGCCGGCGATTGGTTCAAAGGCGAGCTCTTCTATTTCAATCCCAACACCGCAACGGAGGCCGATTGGAAACGCCTGGGCGTGCGGGAAAAAACGGTGCAGTCCATTCTGAACTACCGCAGCAAGGGCGGTGTTTTCCGGCGGCCGGAAGACCTGGGTAAAATCTACACCCTGCACCCGAAAGTGTATGAAAAACTGCTGCCCTGGGTGCGCATACCGGCCGAGCCGGCTGCACAAAAGACAGTTCCCCCTTCAACGCAGCAACCGGAAAAGACGGAGAATACATCCCGTCCTTCCCGGCTCCTCATCAACCAGGCTGATGCCGTCGCCTGGCAACGGCTGCCGGGTATTGGTCCGGCCTTTGCCCACCGCATTCTTCGCTTCCGGGAAAAGCTGGGTGGATTTGTAAGCGTGAACCAGGTAGCCGAGACCTATGGCCTGCCCGACACAACATTTAACCAGATCCGGGAGCTGCTGGTAGCAGACGACAGTAATATCCGGCGTATCAACCTCAATACCGCCACCTGGGAGGAGCTGAAGGCGCATCCGTATATCGACAGCCGCACCGCCCGCACCATCCTGGCTTACCGGGAGCAGCACGGACCCTTTGCTTCGGTGGAGACCCTGCGCCGGATCGGTTCCATGGATGATGAACTGTATCAGCGGATTGCACCTTATCTTTCTGTTGAATAAAAGGGCTGCAGAAAACTTTTACTAACAATCGTTAGTGATACTTCCTATATTTGCCCACCGTTTTCGATGATTGCCATCACAACAACCGGCCAGCCGCACCACCATCCGGCAGTGCCGGTTTAAATGGAACACCACATATGAATTTCTCTGCTTCCGAACTTACACAGCAAGTGGCCCAGGTGGCCCGCGATTTTGCCAACAAACACATCCGGCCCCATGTGATGGAATGGGACGAAAGCCAGCACTTCCCCAAAGAAACCCTCCAAGAAATGGGGCAGTTGGGACTGCTGGGCATGTTTGTTCCCGGGCAATACGGCGGCAGCGGATTTGGCTACCACGAATATGCGGCGGCTATTGTGGAACTGGGAAAAGTATGCGGTTCGGTAGCGTTGAGCATGGCTGCCCATAACTCATTGTGCACCGGACATATATACTATTGCGGCAGCGAAGAACAGAAGAACCGTTATCTGCCCAAATTGGCCAGCGGCGCTTGGATCGGGGCCTGGGGCCTCACCGAACCCAATACCGGCAGTGATGCGGGTAACATGAAAACCACGGCGGTGCGGGATGGCAACGAATGGATTCTCAACGGTACCAAGTGCTGGATTACCCACGGCATCAGTGCTGAGTTGGCGGTGGTGATTGCACGTACCGGCGAACCCCGCACCAGCGGAAACGCCACGGCGTTTATTGTAGAGCGGGGAACACCCGGTTTTAAAGCCGGCAAAAAAGAAAACAAACTGGGCATGCGGGCCAGCGAAACCTCCGAGATGATTTTTGATAACTGCCGCATTCCCGATGTCAACCGCATAGGGGCTGTGGGCGATGGTTTCCGACAGGCGCTGAAAGTGCTGGATGGCGGACGCATCTCCATCGCCGCCCTGTCGCTTGGTATTGCCAAAGGCGCTTATGAAGCAGCCCTGCAGTATGCGCAGGAGCGGCACCAGTTCGACCGGCCCATAGCCAGTTTCCAGGGCATTTCGTTCAAACTCGCCGATATGGCCACCGAAATTGCTGCGGCCGAATTGCTCATCGCAAAGGCGGCCTCACTAAAAGATGCCGGCGAAAGCGTAACCGAAGCAGGGGCCATGGCCAAGTACTATGCCAGCGAAATAGCTGTGAAGATCAGCAACGATGCGGTGCAGATTTTTGGCGGTTATGGCTATACCAAAGACTTTCCGGTAGAGAAATTCTACCGCGACTCCAAGCTCTGCACCATCGGCGAAGGCACCAGTGAAATCCAGAAAATGGTGATAGCGCGGGAGCTGTTGCGTTAAGGAGTGGGCTGATAATCGAACAATCTCATTAAATCAATCTTTATTTTCCCGTTACTGTCACCGGGTTCAGGTGGTTCACGTCATCAGAATTCTGTTTAATGTATCCCCCGTTCCTTCATCACCGCGTTCAACCGCCGCAGCAGGAGAAATAACACCAGGGCTGAACTCATCAGCAAGCCAAAATTCACCCAGAAGAAATCGGCTTTATCATCGTACCGGTCCCACAGGCTGGCCAGGATGCCGGACAGTTTATTGCCGATGGAAGTGGCGAGGAACCAGCCCCCCATCATAAGCGAAGTGATATGAGCCGGGCTCAGCTTCGACACCAGCGAGAGGCCCATCGGACTCAGGAGCAGTTCGCCCACCGTTATCACCCCGTAGCTGGCCACCAGCCACCACCAGCTCACCTTTTCACTGCCGTTGCTGCCGGCCTTCACCGCTGCCACCATCACCAGCACCGACAGGGCGGAGATTAAGAGACCGAACGCAATTTTAGTCACCGTACCCGGCTCTTTGTTCTTCCGGCGCAGCCAGGTAAAAAAAGCTACAATCAACGGCGTGAGTAGTATGACCCATCCCGGGTTAATGCTCTGGCTGAGGTTGGTGCTCCACACGGCCACACTGCTGCCTTCGGCTGGCCGCTGGTTTTCGTTCATATTACGGAAGTACAGCGGGTAGTTCCATTCTTTCACCACCTGCCCGTTTTCTTTCTGCAGGCGGAAGGCGGGGTCGTACAGCGCCACCGAATCTTTTACATAGGGCAGTTCTTTGGTGAGTTGCACGGCACCCAGTACCTGTGCGGTGGTGCCGCTCACCGACCGGTCGGTGTACCGGTCGGCCCAGGTGTTGAGGGCGCTGCCGTTTTGCTTGAATACCGCCCAGAACATTACCACTACCGCAAAAATTATCAGCAATACGCCCAGCGATGCTTTGTCTTCTTTCGGTGCCCGGAAGTACAACGAAGCGTAAAACAGCACCACGGGAATGCAGGCAAAGATGAAGGCGTCATTGGAGTCGCTGCCAAACAGGTCGCCGGGCAGCAACCAGCCCAACACCCCGGCCAGGACGGAGGGCAGCAGGATCAGGCTTACAATGCGGGCCATGCTGAGGTCGCCGGGTCGGGTTCCTTTTTTCACATCATGTGCTTTGTAGTGGCGGGTACCTGCAACAAAAATGAGCACCCCCAGCAGCATGCCCACCCCGGCGGCGGCAAACGCATAGCCCCAGCCCAGCAGGTTGTACAGAATGGCCCCGAAGAAGTTGCATACAAAGGCTCCCACGTTAATGCCCATGTAAAAAATATTGTACCCCTCGTCTTTCCGTTCCTGGTGTTCGGGCGTGCTGTACACATACCCCAGGAGGGTGGAGATGTTGGGCTTGAAGAAGCCATTGCCCACGATCACCAGGGTCATGCTGAGGTACAATACCGGCAGGCTGTGAACGCTCATCAGCAGGTAGCCGGCGCCCATAAACAGTCCGCCCACCACGATGGAACGGCGGTAACCCCAGTAACGGTCGGCAATCAATCCGCCCAGGAAGGGGGTCAGGAACACCAGCCCGATGAAGGTGCCGTAGAGATCAGCGGCCTCGGCTTCGGTCATGGCAAACCCGGCTTTGACGTCTTTGAGGTAGAGCGTAAAGATGCCGATCATGAGGTAGTAACCGAAGCGTTCCCACATTTCAGAAAAAAACAGGAAGGGCAGGGCGCGGGGATGTTGTTTCCACATGGCAAATGGTTTTGAGCAATGCCCGAAAATAAGGAGAAATCAGGGCGCTTTTGCGGGAATGCGGCGGTTAATCCAGAAAGTCGTCATCCTCCTTTGGTCCATATTTATCAAACAGCTTATCAATTGCTCCGCCGAAAATGGGGAACTTTTCCTTTGCGAAGTTTTTAATCACTTCAATGGCGGCGTACGCCTGCTGCTCGGTGAGGCCTTTTTCGAGGAGGCGGTTGATGAGTTCCTGCATGGGGAGGGGTTGGAGGTTTAGGGGTGCAAGATACTGGCTGCGGGCCTGCCTGCCGGCAGGTTACTGGTTGCAGGCTTCCTGCCGGAAGGCAGGTTGTTTTTCTGCAAATAAAAAAGCGTCCCGGTTCTGCCGCTGACGCTTCTGACTTACAACTAAAAACTTACCACTCACCATTCACAACTCCTCAGGCCACTTTCAGCAGGCTCAGCTTGCTCTTGTCAAATTTGTGGCGGGCGTAGTCGAGGGTGAGGTGGAATTTCTTTTCATCACTGCCGGGCAGGTCAAACATGGCGTCGGTGAGAATGCTTTCGCAGATACTGCGCAGGCCGCGGGCACCCAGCTTGTATTCCATAGCCTTGCTCACCATGAAGTCGTACACGTCTTCGTCTATGGTCAGTTCAATGCCTTCCAGTTCAAACAGTTTATGGTATTGTTTGATGAGGGCGTTTTTGGGAGCTACCAGGATCTGGCGCAGGGTATCGGCATCCAGCGGGTTGAGATAAGTCACTACCGGCAAGCGGCCCAGCAGTTCGGGAATCAGTCCAAATGATTTCAGGTCCTGGGCATTTACATACTGCAGCAGGTTTTTCTTCATCAGTTCCTGCTGGTCTTTGTTTACGTTGAAGCCGATGGCGTTGGTGTTTACCCGGCGGGCAATTACTTTATCAATACCATCGAAGGCGCCACCGCAGATGAACAGGATGTTCTGCGTGTTGATTTTGATTAGTTTCTGCTCGGGGTGTTTGCGTCCTCCCTGGGGGGGCACCAGTACTTCGGTGCCTTCCAGCAGTTTGAGCATGCCCTGTTGCACGCCTTCTCCGCTTACATCACGGGTGATGGAGGGGTTGTCGCCTTTGCGGGCGATCTTATCAATTTCGTCAATGTACACAATGCCTTTTTCGGCGGCGGCCACATCGTAGTTGCACACCTGCAGGAGCCGGGTGAGAATGCTTTCCACGTCTTCGCCCACGTAGCCGGCTTCGGTAAAGACGGTGGCGTCCACAATGGCAAAGGGAACGTTCAGCAGGCGGGCGATGGTTTTAGCCAGCAGGGTTTTACCGGTTCCGGTTTCGCCCACCATCACGATGTTGCTCTTTTCAATTTCAACTTCGCTTTCGCTCTTCTGGCGCAACCGCTTGTAATGGTTGTAAACGGCTACGGCCAGCACTTTCTTGGCTTCATCCTGGCCAATAATGTATTCATCGAGAAACCGCTTGATTTCAATCGGTTTCTTTACATTCAGTTTGAAGTTGGAGAGCGCGTTTTCGCTTTTCAGCTGTAGTTCCTGCTGAATGATTTCCTGCGCATGCTCCACGCAGTTTTCGCAGATATGGCCTTCCTGTCCGGCAATGAGAATCTTCACCTCATCGCGGTTGCGTCCGCAGAACGAACAGTGCAGCAAGTTATTTTTCGCCATGGGTTTGTGTTTAACGCCGGGTGAATTGCATGGATTCGAACGTTCAAAGATACAATTTCCGGTTATCCTGCCTGTCGAATTATTTCGGGACGGGTGGTGAGGAAAAAGCCGGATGGGGTTACATCCGGCTTGTGAAAAACAAATACCTGTTAGTATTACAATTTGTCCAGGATGCCGTCAACAATACCGTATGCTACCGCCTCGTCCGCGTTCATCCAGTAGTCGCGGTCGAAATCTTTCATCACTTTATCCAGTGGCTGACCGCAGTTATCGGCCAATATACGGGCGCCCAGTTCCTTGGTCTTCGCAATCTGCTGGGCCAGGATTTCCAGGTCGGCGCTGGTGCCCTGTGCCCCGCCGATGCTGGGCTGGTGAATCATCACCTCCCCGTGCGGGAAGATGAAGCGCTTGCCTTTTGATCCACCGCTCAGCAGGATGGAACCCATGCTGGCTGCCATGCCCATACAGATGGTGCTTACAGGCGAGCTGATCATTTTCATGGTGTCGTAAATCACCATACCACTGGTAACCACGCCGCCCGGGCTGTTGATGTAGAGCTTAATTTCCTCGCCGGGTTTCACAGCATCAAGGTACAGAAGTTTGTTCACGATTTCCTTGGCCGAGTTGTCGTGCACCACACCCCAGAAAAAGATCCGGCGCTGTTCCAGGAATTTCTTGTTATAGGGTCCAAATGCCGCGGCGGAAAACTGTTCCAGCGGACTTTCCCTGGGCTCATCTTCTTCTTCCAAACGGATGTGGGTATTCAGGATATCTGTGTACATGTTCATTTCTTTTGGGTTTAGCTTTCTTTTGATTTGCGGGGGTTCATGATCAGCACTTCGTCCACCAACCCGTATTCCTTTGCTTCCGCGGCGGTCATCCAGAAATCGCGGTCGCTGTCTTCTTTCACTTTGTCGAAGCTCTGGCCACTGTGGTACGCAATGATTTCGTAGAGTTCGTTTTTAAGTTTTTTCACTTCATTTACCATGATCTGGATATCGGTGGCCTGTCCGCCTGCACCTCCGTAAGGCTGGTGCAGCATGATGCGGGAGTGCTTCAGGGCGGTGCGTTTGCCATGGGTGCCGGCACACATGAGTACGGCGCCCATGCTGGCGGCGATACCGATGGTGATGGTGCTCACGTCTGGGGTGATGTACTGCATGGTGTCGTAGATGCCCAGGCCGGCATAGATGCTGCCGCCCGGACTGTTGATGTACATCTGGATGTCGCGGGTGCGGTCAGTGCTTTCCAGGAACAGCAGCTGTGCGGTTACAATGTTGGCCACATAATCGTTAATACCTTCACCCAGGAAGATGATGCGGTCCATCATCAGCCGGGAAAACACGTCCATGCTGGCCACGTTCAGCGGCCGCTCTTCAATGATATAGGGCGTGAGGTTGGTGGGGTTGAAATGCGTTTGATAATTGTGCAGGGTAGCGCCGGAAATACCACGGTGTTTCACCGCGTATTTTTCAAATTCCTTGTTCAGGTTCATAGTTAAAAATTTCGGTTACAAGTTAAGGCAAACAGGCGTATTAGCGACTCAAATATTGTGCAAACACGTAAAACAGGACAATACGGCAGATGCGCCGTTCCGGTCGCGGAAGGGATTGGATGGCAGACTGCACCAAAGGTTCAACGGCCGGTTGGTTGAAATAAAAACCCGCCCGGAAACCAGGCGGGTAATATCTGCAATCTTAATTCCACAATCTCAAATCTGCAATCCCAAATCCGCAATCCCAAATCCGCAATCCCAAATCCACAATCCACAATCCCAAATCCGCAATCCCAAATCCACAATCCCCCATCCTTCTAGTGGTGCTGATGCTGGTGCTCCTCGTTCATGCGGATGAACTCTTCGGCACTGATTTCTTTTTCTTCTTTACCCACCTGCTGTTCGGCCCACTGGAATACTTTCTCGGTAATCAGTTTACGGTAGGTACTGTCTACCTGCTGTTCGTCCTTCATCAGGCTGTCGACATATTGGTCCAGCCATTCGAGGTTGCCATCGCCCAGGCTCATGCTGCCAAAGTAGCTGAGCACCTGCTGGCGGAAGCTGCCTTTCAGCTCTTCGGCTGATACCTGTAGTTGGTTGTCGCCCACGATTTTATCGGTGATCAGGGTCCACCGCAGCTGGTTGAGGAAGGTGGGGAACTCAGCGTCCACCTGTTCGGGGGTTTTGGGTTTTTCGCCGCTGGTGGTGAGCCATTTCTTCAGGAAGGCTTCGGGCAGTTCCATGGGCGTTTGTTCCAGCAGCACATGGTACAGGTGGTGGTGCAGCTGGTTGGAGCTCTGGCGGTCCCAGTAGCTTTGAATGTCTGCTTCCAGGGCCTGGCGGAATTCCGCTTCCGTCTGGATGTTGCGGCCGGGCAGCGCTTCCTGGAAAAAGGCTTCGTCCAGTTCCCTCTTTTCCACGAGACCCAGTTTTACGAGGGTGACACGGAAATGCCCCTCACCGGCGGCGGGGTCGTCTTTCAGGCCCAGGTCGTTCAGCACCCAGTCGCGTTCCTTTTCCTCAAACGCCTCGTTGAGCTGCAGTACCAGGGTGGCGTCTTTCTGCAGGCCCATCAGGCGGGGGCGGAAAGATTCCGTGAAATATTTTACCAGCAGCGATACTTCTTTGCCCGTGATGCCTTCGGCTACAGTGCCTTCGGCGTCGCTGGCTTCAAACAGGAGGTTCAGCACGTTTTCCTCGCTGGCAACGGCTTCGGGTTCGGTGAGTTTACCCAGGCGCCGTTGCAGGCGTTCCGCTTCTTCATTGGTCATCTCCGGGGTCACCTTCACGCGGTAGTAGGGTGCCTGCAGCTTGTTGAGCCCCAGTTCAATAGCCGGCTTCAGGCCAATTTCAAAAGAAAAAGTGTAGTCGGTTGGGTTGTCCATGCTGGGCCGGAATTCCGGGTTGGGCAGGGGGAGGGGTTGGGCAAAGATGTCAGGCTGTTCGGCCGTAAGGTAGTCGTTGAGTCCTTTTTCAATGGTGCGGATCACCTCTTCGGCGAAGATGCCCTGGCCGTACATTTTTTTCACCATGCCGGCGGGGACCATGCCTTTGCGGAAGCCGGGAATATTGGCCTGTTTGCTGTAATTTTTTAATGTTTTTTCAAATGCCGGGAAGTATTCGTCCCGGGTGATGGTGACGGTGAGTTTGTCGTTCAGCAAACCCAGGTTTTCGCGTGTAACTGTTGCCATTTGTTATTGGTTGATAAGTTAAGCCGTTGACAGGTTGGTGCAGGGGTTTTCCCTGTTAAGGGGTCAACCTGTAAACTCAATACTGAAAAGTCCGGATGGAGGGACTCGAACCCCCACACCTTGCGGCATCAGATCCTAAGTCTGACGTGTCTACCAATTTCACCACATCCGGTTGATTTACCTGCAGGCAGGCAAATTTAGGGCTGCAAAGGTAGTCAGAAATAGGGAGAAATGAGGAGAAAAGAGGGGTTTTCGCCGCCCGGGTACGCTTTTGGTTCCCGGCAGCTTTTAAGCCGGGTGGTCCGGCATTTACTGTTCCCGTGCCTCCCAGCGGCGGATGGCGTTGCGGATGGCTTCTTCTGACTCATAAAAGAACTCAAACAGTTCCACGTGCAATATGTCGGCCAGTACCCGCAGCATGGCGGCATTGGGTACGCTTTCGCCGGTTTCGTATTTGCTGAGCTGGCTCTGGCTGATGCCGGCCCGGAAGGCTACGTATTCCTGGGTGAGATTGTTCCGCAGGCGGATGAGGCGGATGCGTTGGGATGGCATTGGATCAGGTGTTAGTTGGTAAAATGCGTTAGCCGGATAAAGATAAAAAAAATATGAATGGGGGTCATAAAGTATTCATGGAAGGAATAGGAATTGTAAAAAACCGTCTTCAATTTTGTTGTCGGTTGTCCGGCCGGCAATCATGTAGAAAACACCTTTTACTTAACACCTAAATCAATTTGTTATGAAAGCTAACCAAGCGAAAGCGCGTGCATTTGTCATGCGTACCTTACTGATTCTTGCAGGAGTTCTTTCTGTGGGCATTTTTAATTCCTGCAAAAAACAAAGCAGTGATCAGTCTGTACCTTCCAATGAGACGTTAGTCCGGAACTTAAAGGAAGACCCGGTTTTTTACAAGCTCCGTTTACAATTGTTTCAGTTGCCTGCTCAGGGCGGTAGCCTCGTTAATTCTTCCCGTTCAGGGGAAGTGACCCGGGAACTCTCACGTTCTGCATTTGAGCATCATATGCAGCGGGCAACACGAGAGTCAGATCCTGTTTCGCAACAGATAGTTGCTGAATTTACGGGGTACTCCAGTTTCCAGCTATTTCTCACCAGTTATCTGTCTTTGCAAGAAACGTATCACGCATTAGTTCGAAAATATCCTATGCATCAGTTGACAATTAAAGAATGGATTCTGCTGTTAGGTGAACCATCAAATCAGCAACACAATCTGCAAAATGGAACGGATGACGGCATACCTGTAGTTTCATCATCCATTTCCGGTTTGTGTGAAGAGATACTCAGGACCTGTAAAAATAACGCGCTGGCTGTTTATTCTCTTGAAGCAAGCGGATGTACCTCTTTGGGAGCTCTTGGACCAACACCTCCGGGGGTGATCCTTTTTTCAGCATGTGAATTGTTTGCACTTTACCATTTAAAGCAAATGCAAAGAATGTGTAATTTAGAATATCAAAAATGTTTGGAAAAAAAGTAAACCAACTGTCTATGAAACTCTTCCTGAAACTAGTACCATTCATTTTGGTACCCGCTGTTTTTCTGCTCAGCCACACTTCCCTGCTGGATCCTGGAAACCGGTTGTACACCTTTGTCGGTTTAGGCTTGGTATTGTTACTGCATGGATACCTGAGTGTGCGTTATAAGCTGGCGCCCCGGTCCTTATTCCTGGTCTATGCACTCGTGGCAGGCGGCCTGGTGGCGCTTGTATGGACCGGAGTGGTGTAGCGGATCAAGCAACGAGGCGGATTTGCTGCTGATTAGCTGTTGGGATCCAGCTCATTTGTTAGCCCGGACCAAACCAGTTGATCATTTTTAGCGGATTGATTCGTTCGGGTTTGGATTTGTGTCCATTCATAAACAATCGAATTGCCGATTTTATTATCGTGAGATTTTGAAGTTGGTTCAACACAAACCAGAATCCGCCGCCCTGCTCATTATTTTTTGTTTTCTTTATTGCGGTATTGCTCGTAGTGCTGGTTTACGACAAGGATACAATTGGAGATGTCCATTTTAATGGAATCGTAATGGCCAGTATCCTGCTGCTCATCTTTTCTTCAGAAGCTGCCGGTCCCCATCTGTTCCGGTTACTGCAAAAGATACAGACGGTAGTGACAACATCTGGCAGCGGTCAACAGCCTTCTAAGCAGCAGAAATTCAACGCTGCTGCTTGCGGAAAGGATCGATATCCGCTTTTGAATCATGCCTGTGTGGCAACCCAGGCATATTGTTGCGATTAAAAACTGAATCATATGAGTACGTTACTGGGTATTATCGGACCGGTGGGTATAACTCTTCTGGTCCTATTGTATGGGATCATTGTTTTTTATTCCCTGTTCCTCCTCTTCAGAAACGAAAAAGGCTGGCCCGCCTTGCTCTGGACCCTGGTTGTTCTGGCTGTTCCGGTATTGGGCGGCCTGACGTAAATCCTGAAGCATTTCACGGGTGGCCGTACGGCTTGAGTTCCTCCGGAACAGGCAAGGGCGGGTTGCAGCAATGGCTGCCAACCCGTCTTTTTTTTCGGGTTCCTGGCCAAGCCTGGATGTCCCTTACCGGATGGGCGTTTCCGTCCTCTGGCTTTGTTTCCGATTCAATTACAGGCATTTCGTAATTTCGTCTTCTACTGGAATCGGTTACTTCCATACAGACCTACACGCTTACCCCGGAGCAGGAGCGCAAGGAAATCCTGCGCCAGTACCGGGCCCTTCTGCGTTCGCTCAAAACCAAACTCAAAAAAGGGGATAAGGAACTGGTTCGCATCGCCTTTGAAATGGCCGCTGAAGCACACCGTACCATGCGCCGAAAAAGCGGGGAACCCTACATATTGCACCCGCTGGCCGTTGCCCAGATCTGCGTGGAGGAGATCGGCCTGGGTGTGCGCTCCACCATCTGTGCCCTGTTGCACGACACCGTGGAAGATACCGATATCACCCTTGAGGATGTGGAACGGGAGTTTGGCAGCGAGATTGCCCGGATCATCGACGGCCTCACCAAGATCTCCAACGTGGTTGACACCAACTCCAGCCAGCAGGCGGAAAACTTCAAAAAAATCCTCCTCACCCTCACCGACGACCCCCGGGTGATTCTCATCAAACTGGCCGACCGCCTGCACAACATGCGCACGCTCGACAGCATGAAGCCCGAAAAGCAACTCAAAATTTCCAGCGAAACGGTATACGTATACGCTCCCCTGGCGCACCGGCTGGGACTCTATACGGTCAAGACTGAAATGGAGGACCTCTCCATGAAGTACCTTGAACCCGATACCTACCGCGAAATTGCCCGGAAGCTTTCGGAAACCAAGCGGGAACGCAGCCGCTTCATCAATGAATTCATCAAGCCCATCCGCGAAAAACTGGAACGCACCGGTTTTTCCCGTTTTGAGATTTATGGCCGCCCCAAGTCCATCCACTCCATCTCCAACAAGATGAAGAAAAAAGGGGTCAGTTTTGAAGAGGTGTACGACCTCTTCGCTATCCGCGTCATCATCGATTCCCCCCCGGATAAGGAGAAAGAGGATTGCTGGAAAGCTTATTCCATCGTCACCGACATGTACACGCCATCACCGGAGCGGCTCCGCGACTGGCTGAGTAATCCCAAGAGCAATGGATACGAGGCGCTGCACACCACCGTAATGGGACCACAGGGTAAGTGGGTGGAAGTGCAGATCCGCACCAAGCGGATGAACGAAATTGCGGAAAAAGGGCTGGCCGCCCACTGGAAATACAAGGAGGGCGGGGAAGAAGACCGATTCGACAAATGGTTTCACAACATCCGCGAAGCCATGAGCAGCCAGGACAGCAGTTCACTCGACTTCCTGCACGATTTCAAAAGTTCCTTCCTCGCAGAAGAAATCTATGTTTATACCCCCAAGGGGGATGTGAAAATGCTGCCCCTCGGCGCAACTGCGCTTGATTTTGCCTTTGGCGTACACAGCGATGTGGGCAGCCGCTGTATCGGCGCCAAAGTAAATCACAAGCTGGTGCCCATTGCCCACAAACTGCGCAGCGGCGACCAGGTGGAAATCATCACCAGCAGCAAGCAAAAGCCCAGCGAAGACTGGCTCAACTTCGTGGTTACGGCCAAAGCCCGCACCAAAATAAAAGACTCCCTCAAAGAGGAAAAACGCAAAGTAGCAGACGAAGGCAAGTACATTCTCCAGCGCAAACTGGAGCAGATGGGAGCGGCATATGATGTTCATAATGTGGACAATCTCACGCTCTTCTATAAATTGCCTTCGCACCTGGAGCTGTACTACAAAATAGCTACCAAGGCCATTGATCTGCGTGAGCTGAAAGAGCTCACCCTCCATGGCGATAAGCTGGAACTGCCCAGGCCCGCGAAGCCGGTGCTGGAGCCCAAACCCGACTACGACCCTTCCAAACCCGTATCGCACAAAGAAAGCGAACTCATCATCTTTGGCGAGAGCAGCGATAAGATTGTGTACACCCTGGCTAACTGCTGCAAACCCATCCCGGGCGATGACGTGTTTGGTTTTGTATCCACCGGCAAAGGACTGATCATTCACCGCACCACCTGTCCCAACGCCGCCCGCCTGCTGGCCAATTTCGGGCACCGGGTGGTGAAAACCAAATGGGCCAAAAACAAAGAAATTTCCTTTCTTACGGGTATCAGGATCATCGGGGTGGACGATGTGGGCGTGGTGAGCAAGATCACCAACCTTATTTCCGGCGATCTGCGCCTCAATATCAGTGCCATCACCATCGAGGCACGGGAAGGTCTGTTTGAAGGAAACATCAAGTTATTTGTACACGACAAAGACGAACTGGATGAACTGGTGCAGCGCCTGCTTCAGTTGCCCGGCATCCAGAAAGTGGAGCGCTTCGATACCGAGCAATAATTCTCTCCCGATTTTTTGTTTTTCTGCGGGAAGCGCCTGGGCTTTGGCTTATTTTTGCGCCGTTCCAATGTAATATACCCGAATAAAAAATACTATGGTAGACGTAATTCTGGGCCTCCAGTGGGGCGACGAAGGCAAAGGCAAGATTGTAGACTTTTTTGCACCCCGCTACGAAGTCATTGCCCGCTTCCAGGGCGGACCCAACGCCGGGCATACCCTGTACGTGAACGGCGAAAAAGTGGTGCTGCACCAGATACCCAGCGGTATCTTTCATAAAGGCATCATCAACCTGATTGGCAATGGCGTGGTGCTGGACCCGGTTACCCTGAAGAAAGAGTGCGAAAAAGTGGCCGGCATGGGCGTGGACGTAAAAACGAACCTTTTCATTGCTAATCGTACCAACATCATCGTACCCACTCACCGGGCACTCGACAAGGCGGCAGAGCTGGCCAAAGGCGACGAAAAAATCGGGTCCACCCTCAAGGGAATCGGGCCCGCTTACATGGATAAAACCGGCCGAAACGCCCTGCGGGTGGGCGACCTGCTCCGCAGTGATTTTGAAGAAGCGTACGGTAAACTCCGTAACAAGCACCTTCAGCTGCTGGGTAACTACGATTTCTCCGAAGACATTTCCCAGTGGGAAGCCGAGTTCTTTGAAGCGGTTGCCTTCCTCAAAGAGCTCAACATTGTGAACGGAGAATACTTTATCAACCAACAGTTGCAGGAGGGCAAACGGGTGCTGGCCGAAGGTGCCCAGGGCAGCATGCTGGATGTTGATTTTGGCACCTTCCCCTTTGTAACTTCTTCCAATACGATCTCTGCCGGCGTATGTACCGGCCTGGGCATTTCACCCAAACAGATCGGCGAAATCATCGGCGTCACCAAGGCTTACTGCACCCGCGTGGGCAGCGGACCCTTCCCCACCGAACTCTTTGACTCCACTGGCGATGAACTCCGGAAAATCGGGCACGAATTTGGTGCCACTACGGGGCGCCCCCGTCGTTGCGGGTGGATGGACCTGGTGGCCTTACGCTTTGCCTGCATGATCAACGGGGTGACCCAGATCGTGATGACCAAGGCCGACGTGCTGGATTCCTTCAAGGAATTACAGGTGTGTACCTCCTACCTGCACAATGGCACCGAGACGCAGGAAGTGCCTTACCAGATGAGCCAGGCCGACCTGGTGCCTGTTTACCAGCGTTTTAGCGGCTGGAGCCGGCCGGTGGCCACCTGTACATCGCTGGACGAACTGCCTGCGGAAATGAACACCTACCTGGCTTTTATTCACCAGTACCTGGGCGTGGAAGTGCGGTATGTATCCAACGGCCCGGGCCGGGACCAGATCCTGTATCCCCAGCTGTAAACGGCACACCTGCAGGTTTTAAAAAAAAAAGTTTGGTCATTTAAAAAAGCCGTTGAAATTTTACACCACAAGTTTGATCAGCTATGGCAAAGTCAATCAAAAAAGCAAATCCGGTTTCCGCTTCCAAAAAGGAAGAAGTGAATAAACCCGCGCCCAAACCGAAAAAGCAACAGGAAGAGGAGGAAGAAGACGATGATCCTGAAAGCGAAGAGGAGTCTGTTGTAACCAAAGGAGGCAAGGTGGCAGCCACCCGCTCCAAAGCATCCGAAGACGACGAGGAGGAAGAGGCGGAGGAAGAGGACGACGATTGGAACAAGAGTGAAGACGATGATTACGATCCCGATTTTGAAGAGTTCGATCTTCCCAAATCCAAAGGGAAAAGCGGCGGCAAGAAAAAAGGCGAAGAGGAAGATGATGAGTTCAAATTTGACGACGACTTCAAAGAGTTTGATCTCATGGGGGGCGATGATTTTGATGACGATGATGATGACTTTTAATGAACGCATCCAACCGGATTTTCAGGACGTTTCCTGTTGATAACACAGAACTAATCAAGTGGCAAATGTTGAACTGGTGCAACCGGTTCAACATTTGTGCTTTTTTAGACAACCATCGCTACCAGTTGCCGGGCCACCGCTACGAATGCCTGGCTGGTTGCGGCAGCCTGGCTTCTGTGCAGGCCCCGTCCGGACAGGCACTGGAGCAACTCCAGGCTTTCCTGGATGGGCAGACCGACTGGATCTTTGGTCACCTTTCCTACGACCTCAAAAACGAAACCGAAGAACTCGTATCCCGTCACACCGACCGCATCGGCTTTCCCGACCTGCAGTTCTTTGTGCCCCGCTATGTACTGCAGCTCAATGAGCAGGCACTGACCATCGGAACCACCACCGGCGATCACGAGGCCGTGTGGCAGCAGATCCGGCAGGAGCAGGTTGCTTCTGGCAGCAATACCCCTCCGTTGGAAATACGGGAGCGGATGAGCCGCGAAGCGTACCTGGCCGCCATCCGGCAGGTGCAGCAGCGCATTCTGCGGGGCGATTGCTACGAACTGAACTATTGCATGGAGTACTATGCCCAGGCGCCCGCCCTGGAGCCGCAGGCGGTGTATCGCTCGCTGACGTGTCTTTCTCCCAACCCATTTTCTGCCTTCTACCGCCTTGGATCCTCCTTTCTGCTCTGTGCCAGCCCGGAACGGTTTCTGAAACGCGAAGGCGATCAGCTGCTTTCGCAACCCATCAAGGGAACCGAACGGCGCAACCTGGCCGATCCGCTGGCCGATGAACAACTCCGGCAGGAACTGCTGCACAGTCCCAAAGAGCGCAGCGAAAATGTGATGGTGGTGGACCTCGTGCGCAACGATCTCAGCAGGGTGTGTACCCGGGGCTCCGTTACCGTGGATGAGCTTTTTGGCATTTACAGTTTTCCGCAGTTGCACCAGATGATTTCCACCGTGCGGGGCAGCCTGCTGCCGGGAACACGTTTCACCGACATCATCCGCGCCACTTTTCCCATGGGGAGCATGACCGGCGCTCCCAAGCGCCGGGTGATGGAGCTTATTGATGAGCTTGAGCAGAGCCGGCGGGGACTTTTTTCGGGAGCCGTGGGCTACATCACACCTGCGGGTGATTTCGACTTTAATGTCGTCATCCGCAGCATCCTGTACAACCAGGCAACGGGTGATCTGTCATACATGGTGGGCAGCGGTATCACCTGGTATGCCGATCCGGAAAAGGAATACGAAGAGTGCCGGCTGAAAGCGGCCGCCATGCAGTCCATCCTGCAGGGGGCAACTTGTTGATGTGACGATATTGGATATCAGGATCCCTTCCTGCTCTTTTGAACAGGGGGCTTTTTCAGTTCGGGCAGGTCCGATACTTTGGGGTAAATCTCTTTTATCCCTTCTTCTCCGTAAAAACGCAGCAGGAGCTGTACACTTTCGCTGAGAATCTGGTAGCGGTTGGCATTGAAGCGTTCCATCTTTTCTTTGGGAAGCCGCAGGTCAAAGGTCTGGTTGCCCGCCAGTACGGCATCAAAGCCGGGGTTGAGCTGGTTGAAATAAAACAGGTCCACCAGCAGGTGCTTGGCCATCACCACCGAGCTGAACTTACCTGCAATGGTTTGAACAGCGATGTTGGGGTCGGTCTTTTCGGGTATTGCCGGTACAGGCGTGCCGGACCCCGCTGTAGTTACACCTCCCTTTCCTTCCATGATGTAATGGGTGGCAATGAATTTTTTTACATGGGTGCGGCTTTCTTCCGGCAGATGATACTGCAGTTTCCAGAAGTCGCGGCTGCCCGCTTTGCGGATGGCTGCCTGCACCCGGGCCGGTCCCCCGTTGTACGCAGCCACTACCAGCAGCCAGTCTTTGAGGTCGCCGTACAGGCTGCTCAGGTACCGGGCGGCCGCATGCGAACTGCGGAAATAATCGGTGCGCTCGTCGAGCCAGTTATTCACCTGCAGCCCGTTTTCCCGGGCGGTGGCCGGCATCAGCTGCCAGGGGCCCCGGGCACCGGCCCAGCTGGTAGCCTGGGTATGCAGCCCGCTTTCAATCACGGCCAGGTATTTGAGCTCCCGCGGAAGTCCGTATTGCATCAATACGTTCTCGATGAGTGTGAAGTAGGGAGTGCCCCAGCTTTTCATTTTTTCCAATCCTTTTCCGTGGCGGGTTAAATAATCCTGTATGAAACCCCAGGCCTGCGGGTGTATCTGCTGATCGTACGGCAGGGCTGCCGAGAAAGCGGGAGCGGTAAACAGGTTTTTAAATCCGTATTTCTCTACGTTGCCCCCCGAAGTGTCAGTTGCGGACACAACCACGGTATCACCGGTTGCCGGTTGGGCAACAAGGGGGCCTGCACAGTGCAGCAGCAGACAAAAAATAATAACAGGGCGCATGAGCGGAGTTTGCGGGTGCGGTGGAACAAGCATTATGCCTGAACATGGCGGTAGCGCTGCATCCAGTCGCTCCCCAACTGGAGCAAAGATACTTCATCAAAGTGCCGTGCATGCAGCTGCAGTCCAAAGGGCAACCCATTGCTGTGCCGGTACAGCGGAAGGGCCAGTGCAGGAATGCCCACCAGGTTGGCAAAAACAGTGTAAATATCGGCCAGGTACATTTCCAGCGGATCATTGGTTTTTTCCCCGATGCGGAAGGCGGTACCCGGCGACACCGGTGACAGCAGGATGTCTATCTCTTTGAAAATGAGGTTGGTATCGTCCAGCAGTTTGCGGCGTACCTGTTGCGCCTTGGTATAATAGGCATCGAAATAACCGGCGCTCAGTACAAAAGTGCCTAACAGGATGCGCCGCTGCACTTCCGGGCCAAATCCGTACGACCGGTTAGCCGCGTAAAATTCTGTTAAATCCCCCGGCACCGGCTCCTGCTGCCTGCCGTAGCGTACGCCATCGTAGCGACTCAGGTTGCTGCTGGCTTCGGCGGTGGTGAGGACATAATAAGTGGGTACGATGTAGTCCATCAAAGCAAAATCCAGTTCCACAACGGTATAGCCATCGGCGCGGAGCTGTTGCAGCTGCTCCCGGATGCGGGTACCTGTTTCCGGGTCGAGTGAGGGGTGTTCAAGGGCCTGGCGGAAATAGCCAACCACCGGCTTTGCAGCGGAAGAGCCCGGCAGTTGTGAGTAGGCAGGAACCGGCTCCGGCGACACTGTTGCATCGTAGTCGTCTGCACCGGCAATCACCTCCAGTACCAGGGCTGCGTCTTCTGTGCTGAGGCTGAGCACGCCAATCTGGTCGAAGCTGGAGCCATAGGCAATCAACCCATGCCGGCTCACCCGGCCATACGTGGGTTTCAGGCCCACCACCCCGCAAAAATCGGCCGGTTGCCGTACGGACCCACCGGTATCGCTGCCAAGGCTCACCATGCACAGCCCGGCCTGTACGGCCACCGCCGATCCACCGGAAGACCCACCGGGCACCCGGTTGGGGTCGGCCGCATTGCGCACCGGGCCATAGGCCGAGTTTTCATTGCTGCTGCCCATGGCAAACTCATCGCAGTTGTTGCTGCCGATGATGATAGCTTCTTCGGCCAGCAGCCGTTCCACGGCCGTGGCATGGTACTGTGCCGTGAAGCCATCGAGGATGCGGGAAGCGGCACCCAGGGGGTGGTGCCGGTAGCTGATAACGTCTTTCAGCGTAACCACCACTCCGTGGAGCTTACCCATGGGTTGCCCCTGTTCACGCCGGGCATCCAGTTCGCGGGCCCGTTGCAGGGCTTCCTCTTCGTAGTGGTACAGCAGGGCGTTAAGGGATACCTGCTCCCGGATGCGCTGGCTGTAATGCAGCACGGCCTCCGTGCAGGAGGTCGTGCGGGAATGAAGTTGACGGTGGTAATCGGCTATGTTGCTGAACGAAAACAAAAGGGTGTTGCTTCAACCGGTGAAGAAAAGGCAGGAAATGAAACGCGGCGGCATTACTTGGTTTCGGTAGTGCTTTCGGTCGCTCCTTCCTCAATTTCCTTGCGCACGGTATTCTTGGCATCGTTGAATTCCCGGATGCCCTTGCCCAGGCCCCGCATCAGTTCAGGAATCTTACGTCCGCCGAAAAGCAGAAGGATAATGATGGCGATAATGATGATTTCCTGCGTACCTACTACGCCTAAAAGCATGGAGTGAACGTTCATATTTTCATATTTACAGTGTAAAGGTACACCGATTTCAGGGAGTTGCTGCAATAAAAAAACCTTCCGGTGAGGAAGGTTTCCAATTTGTTGAATGCCCGTACGCCTCAGCGAACGAACTGCTTGCCACACTTACCGGCTTTGCCGTTGGCAGCCTGGTACGGAGAAATTCCGCGGCTGCAGGACATGAGCAGGAAAGTAAGAAAAGCGAAAGCCACCAATAATTTTTTCATGATCGAAACGGAACGTTTTGACGTTTACAAATGATTTTGTTTCGATAGGAATGGATCGGAAACGGCTTTCGTAGGAGAAGGAGGTGGGTGCTGTTCGCAGTAGGAATGTAAATGTATGCAAATTCCGGGCCAAATAAAAAGAAAAAAGCAGGAAAATTTCCTGCTTTTTATCATAAAATCGTTCCTTGCCTGCTTATTTCATGCGTTTTTCCTTGATACGGGCGCTCTTACCGCTCCGCTCGCGGAGGTAGTACAACTTGGCGCGGCTAACCTTACCAACCTTGTTGAGGGTTACGGAGTCGATGTTGGGGGAGTTAACCGGGAAGGTACGCTCCACGCCTACGCCGTCGGAGATTTTGCGGACGGTAAAGGTGGCAGTGGCGCCATTTCCCTGACGTTTGATCACATCTCCGCGGAAGCTCTGGATCCGCTCTTTACCACCCTCGATGATTTTATAGTTTACGGTAACGTTGTCACCTGCTTTGAAGGCAGGAAACTCCTTTTTTACCGTCAGTTGCTCGTGTACAAAAGCGATAGCAGCGTTCATGACTCTGTTTTTTTGGGACGGCAAAGGTAGGGTATATTTTGAAATTTACCACCTCCACCGCCAAATTAATTATCGGGCTACGTTCACGGCCCGTTTTTCCCGTATTACAGTTACTTTAATCTGTCCGGGGTACACCATTTCTGTCTGGATTTTCTGGGCCATTTCAAAACTCAGTTTGTCGGATTCGGAGTCGGTAACCTTGTCGGCTTCCACAATCACCCGCAGTTCACGGCCGGCCTGGATGGCATACGCTTTTTCCACCCCGGAATAGCTCATGGCCAGGGTTTCCAGGTCCTTGATCCGCTGGATGTACTGCTGCATGATTTCGCGGCGGGCACCCGGGCGGGCGCCGCTGATGGCATCGCAGGCCTGGATGATGGGGGAGATCACATATTGCATCTCCATCTCATCGTGGTGGGCGCCGATGGCATTCACCACGGCCGGGTTTTCCCCGTATTTCTCGGCCAGTTTGGCCCCCAGCAGGGCGTGGCTCAGTTCGGTTTCTTCGTCGGGCACTTTGCCGATGTCGTGCAGCAGGCCGGCCCGCTTGGCCAGCTTGGCGTTGAGACCCAGCTCGGAAGCCATGATGGCGCAGAGGTTGGCTGTTTCGCGGCTGTGCATCAGCAGGTTCTGGCCGTAGGAGGAGCGGAAGCGCATCCGTCCCACCATGCGCACCAGTTCTTTGTGCAGTCCGTGGATGCCCAGTTCAATGACGGTACGCTCACCAATTTCCATCACCTGCTCTTCCAGCTGGCGGCGGGTTTTTTCCACCACTTCTTCAATGCGGGCGGGGTGTATCCGGCCGTCGGCTACCAGGCGCTGAAGGCTGAGACGGGCCACCTCGCGGCGCAGGGGGTCAAACGACGACAGGAGGATGGCTTCGGGTGTATCGTCCACAATCAGGTCCACCCCGGTGGCAGCTTCAATGGCCCGGATGTTACGGCCTTCCCGTCCAATGATCTGGCCCTTCACTTCGTCGGTCTCCAGATTAAACACGGTAACCGTGTTTTCAATGGTCTGCTCAGCGGCAGTACGCTGGATGGTCTGGATCACAATCTTGCGGGCTTCCTTATTGGCCTTCTGGCGGGCTTCTTCAATGATTTCCTGCTGGAGCGAAAGGGCCCGTGTCTGGGCTTCCTGCTTCAGGCTTTCCACCAACTGGCCCCGTGCCTCATCGGCACTCAGCCCGGCAATCTTCTCCAGCCGCCGGATGTGTTCTTCCTGGTGCTTCTCCAGCTCGGTCCGTTTGTGGTTCACCACTTCGATCTGCCGGTTCAGGTTCTCTTTTATGGCCTCGTTTTCCTTGATCTGCTTGTCGAGGTTATTTTCTTTCTGGTTGATGGACTGTTCCTTTTGCCGGATGCGGTTCTCGGTGTCGTTGATCTTGCGGTTGCGATCCAGGATTTCGCGGTCGTGCTCAGCTTTCAGCTGCACAAACTTTTCTTTGGCTTCCAGGGCTTTTTCCTTTTTGATGGTTTCGGCCCGCATTTCGGCCTCTTTTACAATCTTTTTTGCCTGTTCTTCGGCTTCTTCGGTCCGTTTTTGCGTATTCTTGGCAAAGATGAACTTGCCGGCTACGATGCCCGCAACAAGGGCAATGGCGGCAATTATTACATACATAATAATGGGTTCCATGGTGTGTGTCTGATTTTTTGAGGGTTCGTTCCGCACGGTTCCTTCTGCAGATAGGGCAAACAAGGTCTGGGGAAAGCGAATGGGCGAAAATACGGAATTTCGGGATGCGCCGGGCCATGCCAGCGGCGGAAGGGACTCAAATTTTAACAACCATTCTGCCGCCCTGCGGTTAGCTTTGCATCCAAAATTAATAACGCATGAAGCGCACATTTTTTACCCTGTTGCTGCCACTGGTAACCACCCTGGCTTTCGCCCAAACCCTTCAACCCTGGAAGCTTAACTTTCCGGCAGGGCAAGCCTACAACGTCACCAATACAATCGAAAGCAAGCTGGACCAGCAGGTGATGGGCCAGCAAATGAACATCACCAATTCCACCGTAACACAGGCGGCTTTGTCGTTCCGGCCGGCTGGAGCCGAAGGTTTTCGTGTGGAACAGTCGACCACCACGCTGAAACTCGACATGCAAATGATGGGTCAGTCCACCACGTTTGATTCCAACAACCCCGATGATATGAACGGGCCCATCGGGGAACGGCTCAGGGACATGATCGGCACCACTCTGGAAGCTGTGATTTCAACCGATGGAAAGATTACTGTCATAAAGGGAACCACCATGCCGGAAGGCTTCAGTATGGGAACCGGGACCAACGATTCCACCATGCTGGCCGGCTACTTCGTGAAATCACCCGGAAAGCCGGTTCAACCCGGTGGCAGCTGGTCGGAGTCCGCTGAAACAGGTGGAACGAAAATGCAGGTGACGTATACCTACCGCAAAACGGAAAACGGGCAGGCGCACCTGGATTATGAAATGACCAACAGCGTGGTTGAGACCATGACCACCAATGGTATGGAGATTCAGACCAACATCCAAACAAAAGGGAAAGGTACCCTGTTGCTGGAACTGGCCACCGGGCTGGTACTGGAGCGCCGCTACGAGGGCACCCTCACCGGGAAAAGTGAAGTGATGGGCATGGAAATACCCCAGGAGGGAATCCAGAAAATGACCAACATCCTTACCAAAAAATAAAAAGAATGGCCTTTCCATGCGGGTGTAACTGAAAAAATGCGTTCGGGTTCTCCGCAGCAGCGCCCGGGGGGTTACTCTCCCAATGCTTCATCTACCTGGGCCTCCAACTGGCGCAATGCCTCTTCCAGCCGTTCGGTGTCGTAGGTGGAAAGGGCATTTTGCTGGGTGGCGGTTACCTGGGTAGCGTACCATACCAATACCATGGCGATGTAGTCCTGCATGTCCTTTCCCGCAAACGCGGTTTTGAACTCCAGCACTTTTTCGTTGATGAGCTTGATGGTTTTGCGCACGTGTTCCTCGTCGCGGGGAGCGACTTTAATGCGGTAGTTGCGGTCGCCAATAACAATATTGATGGGTATCAATCCTTCCATGCCTGTTGATGCTGTGGTGAAAAATTCCATCCCACCGGCGGGTTTCAGTTGTATGAGTCGCCTTTAACTTTCATGCGCATCCTCCACTTCTGTTAACGGCTGAGCAGGGCAATGCACCGGTCAACTTCCTGGATAAACCCATGCAATTTTTTTTCCATGCTCTTCCGCTCTTCCTCGCTGAGCTGCTGCTGGGAGGCTTTGAGAATGGAATTTTGCAGGCGGAGAACTTCCAGTTCCTGCTTCAGGGCAGCCTGTTCTTCCATTGCCTGCTGCAGTTTCACTTCCAGTTTCTGGTGCGCTTTTTCCAGCTGCCGGTGCTTCTTCACCAGCAGTTGAATCTTCTGCTGCAACTGCCTGATATGTGCCGCTACTGCTTCCATGCGTTTCCGAAACTATGCAATCCCCTGCAAGCCGCCCGCTTTATTTTCGGATAGCCGCTCCCAGTTCCTGTTCCAGCCGCTCCATGATCTGTGTCATCATCCGGTCGGTCTCCTCATCCGTGAGGGTTTTTTCCGGATCCTGGAATACAAAACTCAGGGCCAGTGATTTGCGGCCGGCGCCTATTTTTTCACTTTCAAATACATCAAACAGGCTCACCTGCTGCAGTTTCTTCAGGCGGAGCTGCTGCACCGCACTTTCCACCTGTGCATAGCTGACGCTGCTGCCAACCACCACTGCCAGGTCGCGTTCCACTGCGGGGAACCGGGGTATTTCCCGGTACTTGATTTCCGTTTTCGCGGCCAGTTCCAGCAGGAGATTCCAGTTGCAGTCGGCCACCACCACGTCCTGCCGGATGTCGAATTGTTTCAGCGACGACGGGGCCACCTGGTACAAGCGCGCCACCGTTTTGTTCTTGTGGGTGTACGTCAGTCCCTCTGCATTGCTGTTTATGGCCAGCGCGCCTTCCACGTGCAACAGCCGCAGCAGTCCTTCCAGCATGCCTTTCAGGTAGAAAAAGTCGGCAATACCGTCTTTCAGTTTCCAGGTAGCGGGGAGAGGTCCGGTGGCATACAAGGTCAGGTGATCGGTTTCTTCGTAATCGCCCACGGCCTTTGTGCGGTAGGTTTTCCCGAATTCAAACAGGCGCAGGCTGTTGTTTTTCCGGTTCAGGTTGAAGGCAACACATTCCAGGCCGGTTTCCAGCATCGAAGGGCGCATGAGGTTGAGCCCGGCGCTGAGGCTGTTGAGCATCTGCACACCGCCGGCCAGCACTTCTTCGCCGTACCAGGAACTGTTGGCAATGGAGTTGGTGAGTATTTCGCGGAAGCCGTTTCCTGCGAGGTAGTTGGCAACGGTTTCTTTTAACGCAAAGGCCTTCGCGTTTGTTTCCACGCTGGGACTGATGGTGATGCTGGAGGGAATTTCCACATTGTCCAGCCCGTCAATCCGCATGATCTCTTCTGCCAGATCGGCCGGGTGCTCCATATCGGGTTTGCTCAAAGGCGCCGCCACCCACAGTTCGTCAATGGATTCCTTCACTATTTCAAAGCCCAGGGCCAGCAGGATTTTCTTGACATTGTCGGGGTGATAGTTCTTGCCGCTGATTTTTTTGAGGTAGTGGAATTTGAGGGCGATGGATGTCTTATCCCGGGGGTGGGGGTACACATCCACCACCTCGCTGGCAATTTCACCGCCGGCCAGTTCACGGATGAGCAGTGCCGCCCGTTTCAGTACGGCAACGGTGGCGCTGATGTCCACCCCTTTTTCAAACCGCAGGGCGGCATCGGTACGGAGCCCGTGCCGGAAGGAGGTCTTCCGGATGGAGGACGGGTGAAACCAGGCACTCTCCAGGAAAATGTTTTGGGTGGTGGCGGTCACACCGCTGTGCAATCCGCCAAACACGCCGCCGATACACATGGCACCTTCGCGGTTGCAGATCATGAGGTCGTCCGTATCTAGCAGGCGCTCTTTTTCATCCAGCGTTACAAACGGTGTTCCTTTGGGCAGGGTTTTCACCACAACGGTGCCGCCGGTAATGGCATCGGCATCAAAAGCATGGAGGGGTTGCCCTGTTTCGTGCAGGATAAAGTTGGTGATGTCTACAATATTATTAATGGGTCGAAGACCGATGCTTTTCAGCCGCTGCTGCAACCAGGCCGGGCTTTCCTGCACGGTTACACCTTTGATGCTGACCCCGGCGTACCGCTGGCAGGCCTGATCGTCTTCTATCAGTACCTGGATGGGGAGTGCCTGGCTGTCGGGCTTGAACGGTTGGTTCAGGGGCGACTTCAGGTTGTAGTTTTTCTTATCGTGAAAGTTGAGGTAGGCAATCACGTCGCGGGCCACGCCCATATGGCTCATGGCATCCATGCGGTTGGGGGTGAGGCCAATTTCGTACACCCAATCGGTCTGCAACCTGAAATACTCTGCGGCCGGTGTTCCCGGTTTTGCGTCATTGGGGAGGACCAGGATGCCGTCGTGACTGGCACCCAGGCCTATTTCGTCCTCGGCACAGATCATGCCATGGCTTTCCATCCCCCGGATTTTTGCCTTTTTCATGGTCATGGGTTCGCCGTTCACCGGGTAGAGGGTGGTGCCAATGGGGGCTACTACCACTTTCTGGCCGGCTGCGGCATTGGGTGCACCGCATACGATGGAGAGGGGGACGCCATCACCAACATTGACGGTTGTGCATTTCAGTTTGTCGGCATCGGGGTGCTTCTCACAGGTGAGGATTTCCCCGATGAGCAGTCCATTCAATCCGCCCTTTACTTCTTCATAGGGCTCCATGCTCTCCACTTCCAGTCCAATGGAAGTGAGTATGCGGCTGAGGCGGTGGGGATCAACGGGTTCCGGCAGGTATTCGAGCAGCCAGTTATAGCTAATGGTCATACGTTGTTGATTGCGCTGTTGCTGAAAGCGGCAAAGATAATTGATTGGGGGTGAAACCGAGGGGCATCAGGCACGCTGCAGAAGCAGAAGCGGATGGTTTCCGTCCAAAAAAAACACAAATAATCTTTTCGCACAGCCGGTGTGGAAATCGGCCGGGGAAAGACGGAAAAAAAAATTAAATTGAGGAAAACCGGGTGGTTTTATGTGGATTACCGGGTGGGAGCTGGGGAAAACCCGGGACAAAAGCTGCATGCACCGGGAATAAAATTTACAGGGATGCAAATTTTTTTGAACACGGTTTTGAGTCTACATTCGTTCCTCTGCCGGCCCGCGGGTTGGCAGCCCCACAACCTGCATTCCGAAACGTAAGCAACAATCGACATGGATGTTCCCAATGTAAATAAAGACCGCAAAGCCCGGCGTAAGAGCCCCGTTGATCTCAGTACCATGGTGTACGGCAAAGTGCCCCCGCAATCGCGGGAACTGGAAGAGGCGGTGCTGGGTGCCATCATGCTCGAAAAAGCGGCCTTCGATAACGTGAGCGAAATTCTGCGTCCCGAATGCTTTTACCTCGATACACACCAGCGTATTTTCCGCGCCATGCAGGCCCTTACGGCCAAGAGCGCACCCATTGACCTGCTCACCGTGGTGGAGGAACTCCGCACCCGCGAAGAACTGGAAATGGTGGGCGGCGCCTACTACGTAACGCGGTTAACCAACACCGTGGTGTCCACCGCCAACATCGAAGCCCATGCCCGCATCATCCTGCAGAAATTTCTGCAGCGGGAGCTCATCCGCATGAGCGGCGAAGTGATCAGCGAAGCCTACGAGGAGAGCGCGGATGTGTTTGACCTGCTCGATCATGCCGAAACCAAGTTGTTCGAGATCACCAACAACTACCTGCGTAAAAACTTTGATGAGTTCAACGCGGTGCTGATCAAAACCATTGAGCGCATCGAGGACCTGCGCACCAAAAACGAAGATGTCACCGGCGTACCCTCGGGTTTTAACTCCCTCGACCGGGTCACCTACGGCTGGCAGCAAACGGACCTCATCATCCTGGCCGCCCGCCCGTCGGTGGGTAAAACCGCCTTCGCCCTCAACCTGGCCCGCAACGCGGCCATGCACCCCGTCAAGCCTACCCCGGTAGCTTTCTTTTCGCTGGAGATGAGTGCGGCGCAGCTGGCCCAGCGGATCCTGGCGGCGGAGAGCGAGATCATGCTCGAAAAAATTGCCCGCGGCAAACTGGAAGATCACGAACTGCAGCAGCTCTATAAAAAAGGAATTGACCGTCTCACCAAGGCGCCTTTGTTCATTGATGATTCCGCCGCCCTCAACATTTTTGAACTGCGGGCCAAAGCCCGGCGTCTCAAGAGCAAACACAACGTGGGCATGATCATCATCGACTACCTGCAGCTGATGAGCGGCGCCACCGAAAACCGCAACAGCAACCGTGAACAGGAGATCAGCAGCATCTCCCGCAACCTCAAGGGCCTGGCCAAGGAACTGGGCATCCCCATCATCGCCCTCTCCCAGCTGAGCCGGGAAGTGGAGAAGCGGAAGGAAGGTGCCAAGATCCCCCAGCTGAGCGATCTCCGCGAATCGGGTGCCATTGAACAGGATGCCGACATGGTGATGTTCCTCTACCGGCCCGAGTATTACGATATAACCACCAACGAGTTTGGTGAGAGCAACAAAGGCGAAACGCATATCCGCATCGCCAAGCACCGGAACGGCAGCCTCGAAACGGTGAAGCTGCGGGCCCTGCTCCACATCCAGAAATTTGTGGAGGATGATTTTGGTGGCGACATGGGCAGTGCCCCACCGCCCGGTGGCAGCTTCCGCCCGGTAACACCCGGCGAAAGCGGCGGACCCCGCGTCTTCATTCAGAAAGGCAGCCGCATGAACGATGAGAACTTCGACGAGGAAACGCCGTTCTGATAAACGGTACTGTTTATCCCCATCAACTTTTATTTGCTGCTTTGTACTATTTTCATGGCATGCGTATCTTTTTCCTGTTTGCCTTAGTAGCTGTCTTTTACACCCATGCGGCCGGCGGCTCTGTTGCGGGTGGCTGCGATTCCACCCGCCTCCCGGTAGTGTTTGTACATGGTTTTCTGGGCAGTGGCGACAACTGGTCGCTCCCCATCCGCCGCCTGGTGCAGAACGGCTACTGCGCCAACCGCCTCTTTGTATTTGACTGGAACTCGGTGAACCGCGGCCGCTCCACCGATTCGCTGCTTGATGTCACCATTAACCATGTATTGCGGCAAACAGGGGCAAAGGCTGTTAACCTGGTGGGCCACAGTGCCGGGGGCGGACTCTGTTACAGCTACCTGGCCGATTCCATACGGGCCCGTAAAGTAGCCCGGTATGTTCACATCGGCAGCAGTACCATGAAGGCGCCCGCTGGTCCGGGTGGTGCAGTGCCCACTCTCAATATTTATTCAAAAGCCGATCAGGTGGTACGCAATGGGGGTCCCATACCCGGCGCGGAAAATGTTCAATTGTATACAGCCGACCACCTGCAGGTGGCAACCGGCGATTCCAGCCTGCTGGCGATGTTTGCTTTTTTCAATCCGGGAAAGCAGGCGAAGCTGCCACCTTTTCAAGCAGCCGGACGAGAGGGCATACGCCTGGCGGGCAAAGTGGTAACGCTGGGCGAAAACATGCCGGTTAGCGGCAACTACCGGGTGGTGTTGTATGACCCCCAAAGCGGCACCTATCGCCATACACGGGGAGTTCCGGCCTGGAAGCCGATTGGTGCTGATGGCAGTTGGGAAGTCACGCAATATGCAGATGATTACTTCAGTGTAGAAGTGAAGCCCGATGCCGGACGACGGGTGATTTATTTCCTGGAAAACCAGCCGGTTGATAACCTGCATCTATACCTCCGCACCTTTCCCGCCAGCGGTATGGTGGCTTCGCTCTTGCAGCAACTTCCGTCTGATTCTTCGAAAGCGTTGCTGGTGGTGTTTTCTTCCAACGGCGCCCTGATTGCCGGCCGCGACAGTTTGCTGATTAACGGCATGCCGGTAACCACAACTGCCATCGCCCCGCCTTCCAAAACCATGATTGCAGCCTTTGTTACCGATGACGGCGATGGCGTAAGCAGTTACAACCCGCTGCCGGCCTTCCGTTCCTTTCCGTTTTTAGGCAGTATGGATATGGTGCTGAAAGCCGGTAATTACGACCCCATCACGATACAACTCAACAACCGCATCATCCGCCTGCCATGGGAGCCTTCCTCCAATGCGGTGCTGATTGCGGTTTTTGACTGAACTTCGGGCCATGCAGTTACCGTATTTTTTTCTTGAAGAAGCCGGTGCCGCCGCTACGCAGCTGGAATTGCCGGATGAAACCGCCCGGCATGTGGTTCAGGTATTGCGTATGCAGCCGGGGCAGGCACTGCACCTGACTAACGGATCGGGCTTGCTGCTGACTGCCGCGGTGGTGGAAGCCCATAAAAAGAAAGCTGTGGTGCGGGTGGTGGAGCGGCAGGAGGTGCTTCCGCCTGCCCGCCGTATCACCATCGCCATCTCGCTGCTCAAAAATACCAACCGGTTTGAATGGTTTCTTGAAAAGGCAACCGAACTGGGCGTCGCCGGAATCGTTCCCCTGCTTTGCGAGCGGACGGAGCGGCAGCAGTTCCGCCCCGACCGTATGAAAGGCATCCTCGTGAGCGCCCTGCAACAGAGCCGGCAGTGCTGGTTGCCGGTGTTGCACCCGCCGGTGAAGCTGAGCCACTTCCTGGAGCAGCCTGCTCCCGGCGGACTGAACCTGATTGCGCATTGTGCAGAAGACGAAAAGCAGTCGCTGGCAGCACTGGATATGCACGAATATGCGGACTGCCGGATTCTCATCGGACCCGAAGGCGATTTCAGTGCGGCTGAAATTGCGCAGGCCCGTGCGGCCGGATACAGCCCCGTTACACTGGGGGAAACGCGGCTCCGTACCGAAACAGCCGGCGTGGCGGCAGCTGTGCTGCTCTGCCTGGGAAAATAAAAGGAGACAGGGAACTGAACCGTGGAACACACGGATTGAAAAGCATTGGGCAATCCGGTAACAAAAAACCGTCAGCGGTACAGGCTAACGGTCTTTAGTTGACGATCTTATTGGCACAGCTGCTGCTGGCAAATGCCTCCGGTTTGGCCTTGAAGGCAAAGCCCATGCCCAGGATGTAGCCCATCGCTTCCCGCAGGGCCTCGTTGCTACGGAACTGCGGGTTGGTGTTGATGTCGGCATGCACTTCCATGTCCACATCATACTCCGTAAACAGGTCGCACAGCTCGTAGGCGATTTCAATGCTCTTGGCCACTTCCACCAGCATCCGTTCCTTGATGGAATACCGCTGCCGGGTTTTTTCATTGTGGATGAACATGAAGCCGCCGTTGCCTTCCCGCAAAAAAACAATCACGGTTGCAAACTCGGTTTCCGAACCTTTCACCTGGCTGTCGGTGCCGATACAGACTTTCAGCCGGTGGCCGTTGTTGCTTTCCCGCACAATGGCTGTACGGACTTCCTCCTTAATGGGCAGGTGAATGGTATCACCATTGAATCTTCTCCAGCGCATAAAAATGGGGTTTGCTGAAAATACGTACTTCTTGGCAGCCCGCCTGCATCTGTGGAGTGAAGTCTTTGTTAACAGGTGTGGAAAACAGCCGCCTACCAGCCGGCATCAGTACTGCCCGGTGCTGATCATTACCAGCGTGCAGGCTTCCATGGGCAGAATATCGTGCTCCAGTGCCAGCTGATACAACTCATCGTTTTCCGCGCCGGGGTTAAAGATGATCCGGCGGGGGCGGAGTGAGAAAATATAGTCGTAAAACGGGCGCTGGTGCAGGGGGTTGAGGTAGAGGGTAACGGTATCAATGTCTTCCAGCGGCAGAAGGGTGGAGGTGATTTCCACATCCGATGCAAACCCGTGCTGCTTGCCGATGCCCACCACGTCATGGCCGGCACCCCGCAGCCGCTGGATGGCTATATAGCTGTATCGGTGGGGGTTGGGCGAAGCGCCGAGTACCAGTGTTTTTTTTGACATGGCAGGGATTTAGCGGAACAGTTTCATAAAAGTGCTCAGGAACCAGTTCTCATCGCTTTTTACGAGCGCATCCAGCATGTTGTTGGCATGGGCCCCGAATTTTTTGATGCCGGAAATTGTGTCCAGGAACGTCTTTACTTCCTTGTCTTTTTTATCGCCCTCCACCTTGCTCAGCTGGTCCATCAGCTTCATCATGGGATCGAGTTCACGCCGTTTGCGCTCTTTTACGATCTGCGTAGCCACCTTGAAGATGTCTTTCTCCGCTGTAAAGAATTCTTTTCGTTCGCCTGGGATGAGCACCCGGTCCACAAGCCCCCAGTCAATGAGTTCGCGGGTGTTCATGTTTACATTTCCGCGGCTGATGTTGAGCCGCGCCATGATATCGTCCTGGGTGAGCGGGTCGGGACTGATCAGCAGCAAGGCATGTACCTGGGCCATGGTGCGGTTGATGCCCCAATGGGTACCCATGGCGCCCCAGGTGCTGATGAATTGTTGTTGCGCTTCGGACAGTTTCATGCACAGCGTTTCTGAGCGACCAAATTAACCAATGTTTTCGATTTTTCAAAATATATTGAAAGTTAAGTTCCCGGCCGGAGCGAATGAATCTGCGATGAACAGGCAATCCGCTGTCGCCCCTTCACAGTGACGTCTGCATTTTCCGCGATTCTGATTTGCTCCGTTTGCGGAACGCTTTTCAGTTCCTGCTGTGTAGCCGTCTGTCTCAGAATGGTGTGCCGTGCGTCAGCCGGATCAGCGGTTGTGCCAGGAAGGGAAAACTGCGGAAACTGCGCACCAGTATTTCCGTGAGGGTGGGGTGTCCAAAAAAGGACTGGATGCTCCGCCCGGTGTAGAGTCGTTTTGAAAACTGTTGCCGCCAGGCTTGCTGGTACTGTTGTTCCATTGCCTCGCGGCTGATGGTTCCCTGCAGGAAGTTGTGCATGAACCGGTGGGCCAGTTTGCCGGCATGCAGGGCCATGCTCATGCCGTTGCCGCAGAGGGGCGTGATCATGCCCGCCGCGTCGCCCAGCAGCAGCACATGTGCTTCCACCTGCGATTTGGCGGCAAAACTTACCTGCGAAATGGTGACGGGTTGCTCCCAGAGGAATTCCGCTTCCGAAAAAATCCGCCGCAGGTGCGGGTTGCGTTGCAGTATGCGGGCTTCCATGCCGGCTATGCTGTTGCCCGAACGGCGCAGGTTTTCTGCCGAGGTGAGGTAGCAGAGGCAGCAGATACCGTCTTCCACCTGCGAGATGCCACAGTAGCCGTCGGCAAAATTGTGCAGCGCGATGAGATCGGCCGGGTGCCGGGTACGGATGTGGTATTTTACGCCGATGTAGTTGTGCAACGGACCTGCTTTTGCCTGTGCAAAAGGACGTTTCCATTTGAGGTCGAGGTTGCTGCGCTTGCCGAAAGCGCCGGCGGATGCCCGGCTTTGAAACCGGCCGGCGCTGGTGTCGAGGTTAAACAGCCCGTCATTAAACCGGATATCCTGCACGCGGGTTTCTTCCCGCAGTTCGACGCCGGCGGCCCGTGCCCGTTGTGCCAGTTCCTGGTCGAGCCGGTGCCGGCTGATGCCAAAGCCCCCAAGGGGCAGCTTCGTTTCAAATACAGTTCCTCCGGGTGCAGTTACCTGCAGCCGGTTGATCAGCGGCAGTTGCATAGAAGCGAGGGGGAGTCCCAGTTCTTCCAGGAAGGGCCAGCTTTCGCGGCTGATGTATTCGCCGCAGACGCGGTGGAAGGGATACTTTTCTTTTTCAAACAACACCGTATGGTAGCCGCTGCGGGCACTCAGGATGGCCAGCGACAATCCTGCCAGTCCACCACCGGTGATGGCTACATCGTATGGTTTGCTGCCGGTCATGGGTTGTTTGTTTGTGTGTTCACCACCAGCAGCCAGCGGAAGGCCCATTGCCAGCGCAGGGTGGCCTGCAGTATTCCGGCCGCCCGCAGGAGAGCTTCCCATTCGGCGCGCCGGAATCCCCGCAGTACGCTCACCGGTGCATCGTGCCGCACAAGGCGGGAGCGGGAAAACAGGCGGGTGAGCAGGCGGATGGAATGGTACGCCAGGGGATAGCGGTGCAGGTCGTTGATGAAAAAGCCGGTGCCCGCGTGTTCCTGCATCCATTGCAGCTGGCGGATCAGCTCCGCATCGCTGAAGTGGTGGCAGAAGAGCGAAGAAAAGAGAACGTCGGGCTTCTTCGTAAACACTACATCGTTGTAGTTGGCGGTGATGAAGGTAATGGCTGTCTGTCCCGGCCTGGACCGGGCATAGGACGTGCAATGCGGATTGATATCGATGCCGGTCAGTTGCACGGCAAGCCCTTGTCGCCGGCACCAGTTACCCACCACCCGCAGATTGTCGCCACCCCCGCAGCCAATTTCGCAGATGTGCAGGATGTGTCCGTTCCTGCCTGCTGCCGGATGATGGTGCAGGAGATACTGCAGCCCCCGTAAGGTTACGCGGTGACCACCCAGCCGGGTGTTGATGGTATCCAGCTCCCGCATGTTGATACGGATGTCTTCAAAAGGAAGATCATCGCGGTCGAGCAGTTCGGAAAGGGCAGAGCGTTGGGTAAAGTCAGGCATGGCGGGCAAGAAAGGTTTCCATGGTGAGGCCGGGTCCGAAGGCTGCCCCGAAGAGCAGGGGTTGACCGGGGTGGTGGTGCAGGCGCCGCATCCATTCCTGGAGCACAAACAGGATGGTGGGCGACGACATGTTGCCGTACTGCTGCAGTACCTGGTAGCTGGGGGCCAGGTCCTGTTCCTCCAGCTGCAGGGAGCGGCGGATGGTGTCGAGAATCCGTTTGCCGCCGGGGTGCAGGCACCAGGCCCGGATGTCTGCCTGGTCTGCCCCGGCCTGCCGGAGGGCCCGTTCCACGAGGGGGGCGAAATCGGCCTCGATGAGGTCGGGGATATAGCCGCTGAGGGTCATCTGGAAACCGGTGGACGACAGCTCCCAGGCCATATCGCGTTTGCCACCGGGCACCACTTCGCTGTAAAACTGCTCCAGCACCAGTCCGCTGCCCGGCACTGCATCGGGCACTACCAGGGCCGCGGCGCTGCCGTCGCTAAAGAGGAGGGTGGAGGCCAGGTTGTCGGGTGTGGGTTCTTTCTGGAAGTGGAGGGTGCAGAGTTCGGTGCACACCAGCATCACCCGGGCGGCGGGGTCGGAGCGGCAGATGACATCGGCCAGCTTCAGGGCATGGATGGCGGCATAACAGCCCATGAAGTTGAGGGAGGTGCGGAAGATGTTCCGGGGCAGGTCCAGCAGTTCCATCACCTGCAGGTCGAGGCCCGGAGCACTCATACCGGTGCAGCTCACGGTGATGAGATGAGTGATGTCTCGTACCGGCAGCCGGTTGCCGGCACAGGCGCGGATGGCGTCCACCGATAACTGCGGTGCATGGCGCTGGTACCACTGCATCCGCTGTTCCAGCGTGGGAAAAGGTTCCAGGTGTTCGGCGGGCGGGTAGAACTTCCAGTCGGCCATGGGGTGACTGTAATCGGCGATGGCGGAATACCGCGTGGCGATGCCGCCCTGGTGGTAGAGGAATTTCAGCTTGCGCTGTTCCACCGGATCCAGCGCAAAGGCCCGCTGCATGAACAGCAGGATGTCCTCCTGCCGGTGCCGGTGAGCGGGCAGGGCCGTACCGATGGAAAGGATTTTACTCAAGGTGATTCATAATTAAAACGGTTAGGAATCCCAGGTTGGTGCACAGCGATGCAATCACATTCATGCGCATGGTGTGTTCAAAACTGGCGGCGCTCACGTCTTTCCACACCTGCCGGGCCCACCAGAGGAAATATACCAGTACGGGCAGGAAAAACAGGAGCAGTAACAGGAAAGGCGTAAAGAGGAGCGACGATAAGAATGTATAGCCCAGAAAGAGCAGGGCGGCGCTGTACACCACGCCGGCAAAGACGAAGGTACCGCGGTAACCGAGCCGGTAACTGAGGGTGGTAACGCCGTCGGCTTTGTCTTGCTGGTGCTGGTAGATCTGTGTGAGCGGATAAAAGCCGCCGATCAGCAGGCCGGCGGCGATGATGCCGCTGAGGGGTGCAGTGGTTTTGAGTGTGGCACTGCAGCCGTGATATACGAGGAAAAAGGTGAGGGCTCCCTGGAACAGCATGACGGTGAGGTAGCCGGTAACAGGATATTGTTTCAGGCGGATGGAGCGGCTGCTGTAGGCACGGGAGGCCAGGATGTAGGCCCCGATACCGGCAGCAAATAACAGGCTTACGAAGAACGAAAGTACAACGGCAGCAACATCCATCAGCAGCGTGAGGTGGTACAACTGGCGGGTGGGTGGCAGGGGTTGCCGCACCCCGCCGATGGGGCTTGTATCACGGTCCATGTAACTGTTGTAGCCGTTGCTGGCAGGATAGACCAGCAGGTGCAGGATAACAAACACAAGAGCGGCCCGGCTCCAGTTAATGAGTACCAGTTGCGAGAGGGCAAAGAAGTACACCGGCATCAGGAATACCGAGAAGGGGAGGCGCAGCAGCTGGAGGGTGCTTTTATGAATACCCAAGCGGTTTCGTTTTGCTGAACAAGTTCGGGCATTCTGTTCATACCCGCCGCTTTTGTTTACCGGTCAGCCCATGGAATGCAGGGCCACCCGGTTGCCTTCGGTGTCGCGTATCAGGGCCCAGTAACCGAGGTTGTTGCCCACTGCCGATTTGGGTGTCAGGATGGTACCCCCGGCGGCCTCCACCCGGTTGAGGACCACCTGCAGGTCGGGTTGGCAGTTGAGGTAGATAAGCGAACCGTTCCCGGACGGCGTGTGAAGCTGCGGGTTGTGCACGATGGCGCCTCCTACTTTTCCATTTTGAAAATCGTAAAGAAAAAATCCCATACGGGCCGGGCCCATCTGGTTTTCGGGCATCTGGTAATCAAAGATGGATTCGTAAAACTGTTTGGCCCGGTCGAAATCCAGTACCGGAATTTCAAACCAGTTGAGTGCGTTGCCGTGTTGCATGATAAAAGGTTTGTGGTAAGGTAACACGAATCAGGACCAATTACAAGTGGTTGTTGCTGCTGTTATCCTGCGTACCGGAGGATTCGCTGCCGTTGAGGAGGAATAAAAAAATCCCGCCAACCGGCGGGATTTAAACCTTTTAAACTTTTTAAACCTCTTGAACCTCTTCTAACCTCCCTTACACCAACATCGTCACCGGATTCTCCAGGTATTTTTTGAAGGTCTGGAGGAAGGCAGCGCCCACGGCACCATCCACACTGCGGTGGTCGCAGCTCAGGGTTACTTTCATCACGTTGGTCACGCCAAACCCATCGCCTTTCCGTACCACCACTTCCCTGATGCGGCCCACGGCCAGGATGCAGCTGTCGGGCGGGTTGATGATGGCGGTGAACTCTTCAATATCCATCATACCCAGGTTGGAGATGGTGAAGGTATTGCCGCTGAACTCGGCGGGCTGAATTTTCTTGTTGCGGGCTTTATCGTACAGTTCTTTGGCATCGGCGGCAATCTGGCTGAGGCTTTTCTGGTCAGCAAAGCGGATCACCGGCACAATCAATCCGTCGGGTAACGCGATGGCGCTGCCGATGTGGATGTGCTGGTAGGTGCGGATGAAGTCGCCCATCCAGCTGCTGTTAACGGCGGGGTGTTGGCGAAGGGCCATGGCGGCAGCCTTGATGGTCATATCCTGGAAGCTGATCTTCACCGGACTCAATTCGTTCAACTGGGTGCGGGCCGCCATGGCATTGTCCATGTTTATTTCCATGGTGAGGAAGAAGTGGGGCGCCGTGTAGAGGCTGTCGCTCAGGCGGCGGGCAATGGTCTTGCGCATGCTGCTGTTGGGCGTATCCACATAGCCTTCGCCGGCGCCGGGATTGAAGGCGGGTACTGCGGGCGCGCTGGCGGCGGGTGCGCTGGGAGCAGTTGCCGCGGCGGCAGGCGTAAAGTTGTCAATGTCTGCTTTCACAATCCGTCCGCCATCGCCACTGCCCTGTATGGCTTTCAGGTCAATGCCTTTCTCGGCCGCAATTTTTTTGGCCAGTGGGGAAGCTTTGATCCGGCCGTTTGTGGACGTAGTGGTGGCTGCCGTTGCAGCAGCGGAAGAGGCGGCCGGAGCAGTTTCAGCCGTAACGGAAGCTGCCGCCTGCAGGGGAGCGCCTGCCACCGGGTTGTTCAGCGCAGCCAGAAGGCCGGTAATATCGGTACCGGCTTTGCCAATGATGGCAATCACTTCGTTTACCTTAGCTGCCTTGCCCGCTTCCACGCCGGTGTACAGCAGGGTACCTTCTGCATAGGGCACCACTTCCATAGTGGCCTTGTCGGTTTCCACATCGGCCAGGTTATCATCGCTGGCAACGGCGTCGCCCACCTTTTTATTCCACGCTACAATTTTTCCTTCGGTCATGGTATCGCTCAGCAGCGGCATGCGGATGATGGTTACCCCCAGTTGCTTTCCCAATGCATCGGCGTCAACACCCGTAGAAGAGGTTGTTGGTTGCGGGTTGCCGGTTACTGGTTGTTGGTTGCTGGTTGCTGGTTCCGGGGTACTGGTTGCGGATTGCGGGGCATCGAGCAGGTGTTTGTATTCTTCTCCTTCTTTTCCCACGATGGCAATGATTTCGTTGATTTTTGCCGCTTTTCCTTCGGGCACACCTACGTAAAGGAGCACACCATCGGCGTAGCCCACCACTTCCATGGTGGCTTTATCGGTTTCCACGTCGGCCAATACGTCGTCACTTTTCACCTTGTCGCCCACCTTTTTGTTCCAGGCCACAATCTTTCCTTCGGTCATGGTATCGCTCAGCAGCGGCATGCGGATCACTTCAGCCATATTCGATTGTATTTTATGCGGTTTTGAGGGCGTGAAATTAAGGAAAAATGACGGAAACAGGGGAAGACAGATAATAGGCTGCACCCGTTCTTATTGTAACAGGCCGGCGTCTTGATCTTTATGCGGTTGAACCGGTTATTTCTGCGCCGGGAAGGAGCTGTTAATAGTCCAGGTCCAGTCCCAGCCGTTCTTTCAGTTCCCGCACCAGGGGGTACTTTTCCACCATGCGCAGGTACTGTTCGCGGGTGGAGAGGGGGGCGGGGCCGGAATGGGCCTCTTCCGGCAGGTCCACCAGCTCGTGGTGGATGTTGAGGGCCGGGTTGCCGAAAAACTGTTGCAGGTGTTCCAGCAGGTGGGTGCGTTCCTGCTTAAAGAAACCCAGTTGCAGTTCGCCGGTGCATACCACGCGAACGAGTTCGGGGCTTTGTACGCTCACCTCCATCATCTCAAAGTTGGTGACCACTGAGTGTTTCTGGGCGGCTTTCAGCCTAAGTACGTACTCCCGCCAGGCTACGGCCAGGTCGTCGGGGTTCAGATCCCGGGCCTGCTGTTGTGCTTGCCGGTTCTCTGCTGCTATCTGTTCCCGCAGGCGGGACAGTTTGCCCGGCGAGCGGGTGAGGTGACTGGTGGAGGCCGTGCTTGCCGGTGGTGGGGTGGGTGATGGGGTAGGTGCCGCTGTGGTTGTCGGTTTGCTGGCTGGTGTTGGCGCGGGTGTTTCAATGACCAAACGCGGGCCGTCGGCACTGCTGGCGGGTGACTCCTGTTCTGCCCGAAGGTCAGAACCGATGCGGATGGGTCGCAGGGCCCGGAACTGGAGAGGCTGCGCTTTATCCATCAGTTTTTTTTTACCGGTAGCCGTTTCAAGGGCCTGCTGCAGGTAAGCCAGCTTGATGAGTGCCAGTTCCACGGTCAGCCGTTTGTTGCGGGTTTGTTTGAACTGGATTTCGGCTTCGTTGAGCAGGTTCAGTCCGCTCACAACCCACGAAGTGGGTGTGTTGCGGGCGGCCGCCACGTAGCGGTCGCGGAAGCTTTCCACGGCTTCCAGCAGGTGAGCCACCTTATCGTCTTTGCATACGAGCAGGTTGCGCAGGAATTCTGAGAAGGCGTTGAGTACCATATCTCCCTCAAAGCCTTTCTGGTTGATCTGGTCGAACAAGAGCATGGCCTCGGCCAGGTCCTGTTGCTGCAGGGCTTCCAGCAGCTGGAAGAAGTAATCGGCGTCGAGGATGTTGAGGTGTTCAAGGGTGTTCTGGTAGGTGACTTCACCGTTGGTGAAGCTCACGATTTTATCGAGGATGCTCAGGGCATCCCGCATGCAGCCTTCGCTTTTCTGGGCAATGACCTGCAGGGCAGGTTTTTCCGCTTTAATGTGTTCTTTTACGGCGATCTCCTGCAGATGATCCACCGTATCGTGCAGGGTGATGCGCTTGAAGTCGAAGATCTGGCAACGGCTGAGAATGGTGGGCAGGATCTTGTGTTTTTCCGTAGTGGCCAGGATGAATATGGCATAGGAAGGCGGCTCTTCCAGAGTTTTGAGAAAGGCGTTGAAGGCGCTGGAACTGAGCATATGTACCTCGTCAATGATGTACACTTTGTATTTCCCCATCTGGGGCGCGAAGCGCACTTGCTCGGTGAGGGTGCGGATATCGTCCACCGAGTTGTTGCTCGCCGCATCCAGTTCGTGAATGTTGAGTGAGCTGCCTTCGTTAAAAGTACGGCAGCTGTCGCAGCGGTCACAGGCCTCCCCGTTGGGTTGCAGCTGTTCGCAGTTGATGGTTTTGGCCAGGATACGGGCACAGGTGGTCTTACCCACACCCCGCGGTCCGCAAAACAAAAACGCGTGGGCCAGCTGGTTGTGGCTGATGGCGTTTTTGAGGGTGGTGGTTATGTGCTGCTGCCCCACCACCGTGTCGAAGGTCTGGGGCCGGTATTTCCGTGCCGAAACAATGAATTTGTCCATAACTGCGGGTGCAATTTATGGAAAAGGGCTCAGACCCATAAGGTTTGCAGCGCGGCAGATCCAGCCCGGTAAACTTAATAGGTTCTTTCATGCCGCCTCAGAAGCGGATACCCAGGCTGAGGCCAAACGCACGCACACCGTAAAAAGGACCGGTGAGTTTCACATCTATGACGTTATTGCCTACCGTGGCATCAATTTTCCACAGCGGGAGCTCAACACTCTCAATGTCGTTTTCCAGATCGGCTTTGTCGGCGGCCGACATATCGCTCATGTCATCCTTGCCGTTGAACGAAGCGTTCATGCTGCCGATAAAAGGCCCGGCGATCCACCAGTCGAGCACAATGTTCTGTTTCTTGCCCAGGAGCCACTGCGAACCAAACAGCACACCGCCGCCTACGCCTCTGAACGTGCCGTTAATCAGCGGTTTATGTTCCCGCCCGCTGCTGGGTGTAAAAGTGTACACCTGTTCCAGGTCCATGTAGGTATAACGTCCGAAGGGAGCGATGTAAAAACCGGAGGGGGCGCCTTTTTTACCTACGTAAAACCGGTATTCGGGGGTGATGGTGAATTTAGTGAACCGGGTGGACTCAATAGCCCGGCGGGCATCGGTATTGTCGCCAAACTGGTCCAGCAAAGTTTGCTTAAACGGCAGACCCACATTGGGAGAAATGCCAAGCCCCAGCGCAAAGGACTGGCGCGGGGTGGTGACCCGCTCATACTGGATGGCATAGTGACTCAACGCCGTGCCGCTGAGATTGTACTTGATGATATTTTTACCGCCGGCACCTATGCCGATCTGCGGTTGAGGGCCCTGGGCGAGTAAAGTGCCGCACACGAACAATGCCACTACCGTTAACAGGAGTTGTTTCATAAACAGTTTTTTTGGTTGAATAAATTAATTCCGATAAAGGTAGAGACTGAATCTCCTCTTTGCAATGATTCCGGGCAGTTTTTTACCTTACAGAATCGGGTGCCGCTCAAAAGGTATGTTCCGGTCGAACAGGTACCGGTAGGTAATGAGTTTGCGGCTCACGTTGGTGCCCAGGCTCAGGGCGATGTTGATCATTTTGGGGTTGAAGTCGCCAATCCACTGCAACTCATAATCGTCGTACAGCAGGGGTTCCTGGATCACTTTGGCGGCTTCCATGATCATAAAGGCATCCACCCCTTTCCCCTGGAATTCCGGAACAATACCAAAGATGATGCCGTTGAATTTGCGGTTTCTCTTCGTGGCCTTGATCCAGACAAATTTGAGCTTGCCCCACCAGTCGAACCGGCCGTTGAGGTATTTGAACCACTGGTTCAGGTCCACAATATTCAGCCATACGGCAATGGGCTCGTCTTTGTAATACGTTAACCAACTGATGCGTTCGTCCATCACCGGCTTCATGGAGTTGAACATCTTGATTACGGTCCGCTCCTCCATCTGTTTCAGGCCGCCGTGCCCGGCCCATGCTTTGTTGTACACTTTTGTGAAGTCACGGGCAAACTTTTCCAGTTCGCGGGCCTTGATGTGTACCGCTTTATAGTTCGGGTCTTTGGCCAGTTCGGCATGACGGATGTAAAATTTCTCCTGCAAGCGGTCCTTCACCTTGAGGGAATAACAGAACTGGTTGAAGAAATTCTGAAAACCGTAGGTTTCGAACAACTGCTGGTAATACGGGGGATTGTAGTTCATACAGTAAATCGGTTCCTGAAATCCATCCACCTGCAGTCCCCACCAGCGGTCGCGCTCCCCGAAATTGATGGGCCCGTCCATGGCGCCCATGCCTTTTTCCTGCAGCCACTTGCGGCAGGCGTCGAACAGCAGGTTGGCGGCTGCCTGGTTGTTGCTGCATTCAAAGAAGCCCATGCCGCCTACGGGTACGGGGTCGCCCTTGGTCTTGTATTTTTTGTTCACAAAGGCGGCTACCCGGCCGATGGTGGTTCCGGACGCATCTTTCAGAATCCACCGGATGGCTTCACCATGGCGGAAGGCTTTGTTTTTTTTCGGGTCAAATACCTGTGCAATGTCTTTGTCCAGCGGACGTATCCAATTGGCGTCATGCTTGTATATGGAAAGCGGCAGGAGTAAAAATTCTCTGGCAGTGTGTTTATCTGTAACTTCAATCAGTTGCATACAACCGGTACTTTGGGCGATAAAATTAAGGGATTGGCAACGGATGAACGATTAAACCACTTACATGAAGGGATACATTCTGGCTCTCGACCAGGGCACAACCAGCAGCCGGGCCATCGTATTTGACCATAAGGGTGCAATGGTCACATCAGCACAAAAGGAGTTCACCCAGTTTTTCCCCCAGCCGGGCTGGGTGGAGCACGACCCGGAGGAGATCTGGAGCACCCAGTTGGGGGTTGCTGCCGAAGCCATCAGCCGGGCGGGTCTCACCACGGCCGATATTCATGCCATTGGCATCACCAACCAGCGGGAAACCACGGTGGTGTGGGACCGCGAAACCGGCAAACCGGTGTACAATGCTATTGTGTGGCAGGACCGCCGTACGGCCGCCTTCTGCGAGGATCTGCGGCGAAAAAACCTGCACATCCTGATCCGCCAGCGCACAGGGCTGGTGGTGGATGCCTATTTCAGCGCCACCAAAATCCGCTGGATACTCGATAACGTAGCCGGTGCCCGGGAACGGGCCAACCAGGGGCAGCTCTGTTTTGGTACCATCGACACCTGGCTTTTGTGGAAGCTGACCGGTGGCCAGGTGCATGCGACCGATGTGAGCAATGCCAGCCGCACGATGTTGCTGCACCTGGAAACCCTGCAGTGGGACGGTGAGTTGCAGCGCATCTTCGACATCCCCGGCAGCATGCTGCCCCAGGTACGCAGCAGCAGCGAAGTGTACGGCACCACACAGAATATTCTTACTAACAAGAACATACCCATCGCCGGTATTGCCGGCGACCAGCAGAGTGCACTCTTTGGCCAGCTCTGCACGCAGCCGGGCATGGTGAAGAACACCTATGGTACCGGTTGTTTTCTGCTGATGCATACCGGCGAAAAAATCATCCACTCGCATAACAACCTGCTCACAACAGTGGCCTGGAAGATCAACGGGCGCACCGAGTACGCGCTCGAAGGCAGCGTATTCATGGGCGGCGCCATCGTGCAGTGGCTGCGGGACGGGCTGGGCATTATCCGCAGTTCGGCCGAAGTGGAAGAACTGGCGGCCCGGGTAACCAACAGCGACGGGGTGTACCTCGTGCCGGCCTTTGCCGGGCTGGGAGCGCCTTACTGGAATCCGCATGCACGGGGAACCATTGCAGGATTGTCGCGGGGTTCCACCGCGGCGCACATCGCCCGGGCTGCACTCGACAGCATCGCCTACCAAACCCTCGATGTGCTGCGGGCCATGGAAGCCGATGCCGGTTTTTCCATCCGCGAATTGCGGGTAGACGGTGGGGCCACGGTAAACAACGCCCTGCTGCAGTTCCAGAGCGACCTGCTGCAGACCCGTGTGGTGCGTCCCCGCATCACCGAAACAACGGCGTTGGGTGCGGCCTACCTGGCCGGGCTGGCTACCGGTTATTGGAGCAGCGTGGACGAGCTGCAGCAACAATGGCAGGCGGAGCGGTCATTTGAACCAACCCTGCCGGTAGAAGATGCGGACAAGCTCTACGCCGGCTGGCAGCGGGCGGTAAAGGCCACACAGGCGTTCTGACAGCCACGGCCGGATCGTTTCCTGCCGAATCAGTAATATTGCAATCCCTGCTCCGGCAGTAGTCTTTTTCATTTATACATTCCATCGCCCCACAAGCCCCGTGAACCGATCGCAACATCTCCAGCAACTCAAGACCACCCGCCATTGGGATATTATTATCATTGGCGGCGGCGCCACCGGACTGGGTGCAGCCGTGGATGCGGCAGCCCGGGGGTATAAAACCCTGCTGGTGGAGCAACACGACTTCGGCAAGGGAACATCCAGCCGTTCCACCAAACTCATCCACGGCGGGGTGCGTTACCTCCAGCAGGGTAATATCCGCCTGGTGCGGGATGCACTCCGCGAACGCGGTCTGCTCCTGAAGAATGCCCCGCATATTGCCCACCCGCTCAAACTGGTGCTCCCCGCCTATCGCTGGTACGAAAAGCTGTACTACGGTATGGGCTTGAAGCTGTATAATTTTTTATCCGCCAAGCTCAGCCTCGGAACAACCGAAATCCTTTCCATAAAAAAGACCCAGCAATACATCCAGGGGCTCGATGGCAAAAAACTCAGCGGGGGCGTAGCCTACTACGACGGACAGTTTGACGATGCCCGTCTCTGTATTGCGCTTGCACTTACGGCCTCCGATATTGGTGGTACCGTACTCAATTACTGCAAAGTCACCGGTCTGATCCGTGAACAGGAAAAGGTAAAAGGCGTGGTAGTGCACGATGTGCTGAACAATCAAGTACATGAGGCGCGGGCCACGATTGTCATCAACGCCACCGGTGTATTTGTAGACGATGTGTTGCGCATGGATGAAGACGGGCTGGCCAAAACCGTCTCCCCCTCGCAGGGAATTCACGTGGTGGTGGACCGCAAATTTTTTCCGGGTGAGCAGGCATTGTTCATTCCGCGGACCGACGACGGACGGGTATTGTTTGCCGTTCCGTTTCACAACCGCGTCATCATTGGTACCACGGATACGGGTATTGAACACGCGGCACTCGAGCCCTTGCCCCTGGAGGAGGAAATTGAATTTGTAATCAATCATTTTAACCGCTATGTCCATACCGGTCTGCAGCGCAGCGATGTAAAAAGTGTGTTTGCCGGGCTGCGTCCTTTGCTGAAAATACCCGGCATAAAAAAGACGGCGGTACTGCCCCGCGACCATACCATCTGGGTGTCGAAGGGCGGCATGCTCAACATCAGCGGTGGTAAGTGGACCACCTACCGCAAAATGGCGCAGGAGCTGATCCTGAAGGCGCACTACGAGTCGGGACTGGCCTATACCCGCTGCCAGACGGAAACCATGAAGCTGCATGGATGGATGAAGAAAGTGGATTACGAGGATCCCTTGTATTATTACGGAAGCGATGCGGCTGCCATCCGTTACCTGCAACACCAGGGTTATTCGCAGTTGCTGCACCCGGAACTACCCTACACAACAGCGGAAGTGATCTGGGCCGTAGGCAACGAAATGGCCATGACGGTGGAGGATGTGCTCAGCCGCCGCACCCGGGCCCTGGTGCTGGATGCGCAGGCAGCCATTGAAGCGGCCCAGCTGGTGGCCGACCTCATGATGAAAGAACTGGGCAAAGAAGAAGCCTGGAAAAAAGCCCAGCTGGAAGCGTTTAACGAAGTGGCAAAAGGATACCTCATCCGCTGATCCCGGTCGGTGCCCGGGGCCGGTAGTGATGCTCCTGTTCAGAAATCCGTTTTCTGTATTCCTCCCGCAGGATTTCCTATATTTATTTCATGAGTATTTTCTTCTCCGAGTTGATCGGAACATTTTTCATCCTCCTCTTTGGCTCCGGCGTGGTGGCCAACGTGGTGCTGGCCCGCTCCAAAGGCCAGCAGGGAGGCTGGATCGTTATCGCGTTCGGGTGGGCCATTGGTGTTTTTGTAGGTGTGTACGCAGCAGCCCCCATCAGCGGTGCCCATCTCAACCCGGCCATCACCCTGGCCTGGGTCATTCTCGGCAAACTCGATGCGGCCCTGGCTCCGGTTTACATAATGGGCCAGCTGCTGGGTGCCATGGCCGGTTCGGCAACGGCCTGGCTGGCCTACAAAAAGCATTTTGATGAACCAAACGACCCTGCCGCCATGCGGGCCATTTTTTGTACGGCTCCGGCTATCCGGCACCGTTATTACAACCTGCTCACCGAAGTCATCGGGACCTTTGCCCTGGTATTCGGGGTCCTGTTCATTGCCGCCCCGCAGCAGAGCCTGGGGGCCCTGGATGCATTACCTGTTGCCTTGCTGGTACTGGGTATTGGTCTGAGCCTCGGCGGTCCTACGGGCTACGCCATCAACCCCGCCCGCGACCTCGGCCCCCGTATTGCACATGCGTTGCTGCCCATTCCAAATAAGGCCGGCAGCGACTGGGTCTATGCCTGGGTACCTGTGCTGGGTCCCTGCCTGGGCGCTTTACTGGCCGGCGGGTGCTGGATGTTGTTGATGGGTTGATGCCGCTATCGTTAAACGCATCGGGTACAGGTTACTCACCGCCGCGTTCACTTATTTGTGCAGGTGCCGCTGCGGTTGGTTCGTTCATCAGGCATCTGCTGCCACTTCGTTTCCATAATACCGTTTCCGGAACCAGAACGCAAGATTCACCAATGCAATCAGCGCCGGTACTTCCACCAGCGGACCAATTACGCCGGCAAATGCCTGTCCGCTGTTAATGCTGAACACGCCGATTGCTACGGCAATGGCCAGTTCAAAGTTGTTGCCCGTGGCTGTAAAGGCAATGGAGGTGGACTTGCTGTAATCGGCGCCAAATGATTTGCCAATGAAAAAGCTGGCCACAAACATGACGGCAAAATAAATAACCAGGGGCAGGGCAATGCGCAGTACATCCATCGGAATCTGTACAATCAGTTCTCCTTTGAGGCTGAACATCACCACAATGGTGAAAAGCAACGCTAGGAGGGTGATGGGCGAAATAACCGGTGCATATTTCCGGTTGAACCAGTCTTCTCCTTTCCATCGTATCAGCGCATAGCGACTGATAATCCCGGCGGCAAAGGGAATGCCCAGATAAATGCCCACCGATTGCGCCACTTCCGCGATGGTGATCTGTACGTCCAGTCCGGTAAGGCCGAAAAATGGCGGAAGGAAGGTGATGAAGAACCAGGCATACACGCTGAAGAACAGTACCTGGAAGATGCTGTTCAACGCCACCAGCCCGGCGGCATATTCGCGGTTGCCTTCGGCCAGGTCGTTCCATACCACCACCATGGCAATACAGCGGGCCAGTCCGATCAGGATTACACCGGTCATATATGCCGGTAAATCCCGCAGCAGCGTGATGGCAAGGAAAAACATCACGAAGGGCCCGATGATCCAGTTCAACAGCAAGGAAGCAACCAGCACACGGGTATTGCGGAACACTTCGCCTATTTTTTCATACCGCACTTTGGCCAGCGGTGGATACATCATAAGGATGAGACCGATTGCCAGCGGGATGTTGGTGGTGCCCGATGAAAAACGGTTGATGAAGTCCGGTGTGCCGGGCAACAGGTACCCGATGAGTACACCCGCTGCCATGGCCAGGAAAATCCACAGCGTCAGGTAGCGGTCGAGAAAGTTCAGTTGTTTGCGTTGGTGCGCTGGTGCACAGTTGGTGGCCGGCATACAATTGGTTTGATGGATTAACAGCAACCTCCTCCCGGTGTACATTGTTTACTGGTGGCCGGCTTTTCGGCATAGACCGTTATGCTGAAAATACCGCTGTCGCCGTTTTTAAATGCCTGCATTTCTTCCGCATGCAGGTACTTGTGTAAAATATCGTCCGGGATAGTGATGGGTTTTTCTTTTTGTACGGTGATGCGTTCAAAGCCGTTGATGTGGAGCAATTCGAGGTACACATCTTTCTGAATGGCACCCGACACGCACCCGGCATACATCTCGGCATCCGATCGCAGCCCTTCGGGCAGTTGGCCCACCAGCACTACATCGGAAATGGAGATATGGCCGCCGGGCTTCAGTACGCGGAAGATGTCGCGGAACACGGCATCTTTATCGGGTACCAGGTTGAGGACACAGTTGCTCACAATTACATCGGCTGTATGGGCCGATACCGGCATGCGTTCAATATCGCCCAGCCGGAATTCCACATTATTGAACCCCAGTTTTTCTGCGTTGGCTCTGGCTTTTTCAATCATGGCCGGCGTAAAATCAATGCCAATCACTTTTCCGGCTGCACCGGTTTCTGCCCGGGCAATAAAGCAGTCGTTGCCGGCTCCGCTGCCCAGGTCAATCACCGTATCGCCCGGCTTGATCTGCGCAAACCGGGTAGGGAGTCCGCAGCCCAGCCCCAGGTCGGCGTCGGGCTCGTAGCCCTGCAGCCCGCTGTAATCATCACTCATGATATTGTACACTTCTGTGGAGCAGCCACCGGCGCCGCAACAGGAAGATTGGTTGACCGTTTTCTCCTGTTGGGCAATTTCACTGTATTTGTTTCGTACCAGTTCTTTTAATTCCTGATGGGTTGGCATGGTTGATGATTTTTTTTACGGGTTGTATTTCCGTCAGCAGCATTGCTTTTGCTGGTGGGGTTTGGTTTCAAAAAAAGTTTGAAAAAATTGTTCCGCCCGTTTCCACGCTGTGGCATCAATGCAATAGCATACCCGGGGGCCTTCAATTTCTCCCTGTATCAGTCCGGCTTCTTTCAGTTCCTTCAAATGCTGTGATACGGTACTTTGTGAAAGGGGTAGTTCCTCTACCAGGTCGCCGCAAACACAGGACTGTTTTTGCAGCAGCAGCCGCAAAATAGCAACCCGCGCCGGATGCCCCAACGCTTTGGCGTAACGGGCCAATTGCTGGTCTTTTAAACGAAACGCTTCCAATTTGGTGGCGCCCATGCTGCTTTCTTTATCGCAATATTACGATAAAAGAAAACTACGGTATCATTTTTATTTCCGGGCAACCAGGCGCACCACGGCGGCCGTGCCCTGGTGGAAGGGGCCTTCCTGCAGGGTGACGAAGGTTTCTTCCGCGGTTATTTGGCTGGCTGCGGCAAAATCGTCCCGCAGGAGGTCGGTGGTATAGAGCAGTTGTTCTTCCCTGGGTCCGCCGCTCTGGTACTGCAGTTGGGCCGGGGTAAAGGCTTCCAGCAGCAGTACACCGCCGGCTTTCAGTGCACGCATGCACTGCTGGTGCACAAATGCACGCAGGTGGAGCGGAAAATGTGCAAATATCAGGGCAATGGCATCGTAGCGGTTTTCGCCATAGTCAAAGGTGCCTGCATCGGCAACCCGGTAATCTACCGCAACGTCCTGTTCGTTTGCCAGCCGCAGGCATTTGTCCCTTCCGGTTTCGCTCTGATCAAAAGCGGTAACGGTCCATCCTTTTGCTGCCGCGTAAACAGCATTCCGGCCTTCACCCTCGCAGGGAAGCAGCAAGGCCCCGGGCCGGAGGGTTTCGAGTTGTTCGCGGAAAAATTCATTGGGTTGGGTGCCATAGGCAAACTCCGGGGCAGCGTACCGTTCATTCCAGAATGCTTTCATGATTATTGTTTTTTACGGGGCAAGAGCAGTAGTACCGGTATGTTTTTGTCAAATGCCACTTCATCCAGATGCCCCGCCTGGTATTTATTGTACATCCGGTAGTGGATGTGCAGGTAACTGTCGTGGTGGGTGAAGATGCCGGCATGCTCCTGCGAATAAAATCCAATGAGTTGTGCTTTCTGCGCTTCTATCTGGTTGTAGTGTTTGTACTGCTCCAGTGTGCCGGGCTGTATCTGATGGGTGAGGGTATCGGCATAAACAATATGCCCTTTTCCTTTGGCAATATGTCCCAGTACCAGAAACGGAAAGGGTTGCAGGGTATCTAACCCCCGTTCTGCGGCAATACGGCCCAGCTCCTGTTCCAATTCCCGTATGGTGCGGGATTGCAGGGCAATTTCGAGGGTGTCCCAGGCCGGCACATCGGCGTACACGAGGAAAACAGCATCCAGCGGCTGCACGTCTTTGGTCACAAAGGATTCTTTCCGTTCGCCGGTGATGCCGGCAACAAAAGGCCGTCCGTCCCATACAAATATCTCGCCCCGCAGACCGGCAACCGGTCCAACAGCAAACAGGTGCGGGGTAATAATTGAGTCCACCCGCACACTGGCAGATGCATTCCCGTTGCGGTGCAGCTGGCGCATGGCGCCTTTGTACTGTACCGGGGTTGTTTGTGAAACTGTTACAAGAGGTGCCGTGAGTAGCAGACCCAGGAAGAGCGGAAAGATGCGCATGGGAAAACCGGTTTCTGGGTGTAAGTACGGGAATTTTCCTTCATGCCACGCGTGATTTGTGTCACAAACCCGGCTTATATCTTCCACAGCCAGGTGTGGATTGCGTACAGATTAGCCCCACGACTGATGCCCGTCATTTCCCGGCGCCCGGGGTGCCGGTAATTTAGCGGCTTATAAAAATCGTCCAATTATGTCTGCACAAGCCAACGAGCTGGATCTGACTGCTCCCCCCGCAGCCCCCCGCACCAAACCCGATTACCATGTAATGGATGGCAACGAAGCTGCCGCCTACATTGCCTATAAATGCAGCGAGGTCTGCGCCATTTATCCCATCACCCCATCCTCCGCCATGGGCGAATGGGCCGATGAATGGAGCGCCAAGGGCATGAAAAATGTTTTTGGTACCACGCCCCGCATTGTGGAAATGCAGAGTGAGGGCGGTGCCGCAGGCGCCATCCACGGTGCCCTGCAGGGCGGCGCGCTGGCTTCCACCTTTACGGCATCGCAGGGGTTGCTGCTGATGATTCCCAACATGTACAAGATTGCCGGCGAACTTACACCCGCCGTTTTTCATATTGCTGCCCGCAGCCTGGCCACGCATGCGCTGTCCATCTTTGGTGATCACAGCGATGTGATGGCTGTTCGCTCCACCGGTTTTTCCATGTTGTTTGGCAACAGCCCGCAGGAAGTGATGGACATGGCACTGATTGCCCACTCCGCCACCCTGAAAGCCCGTGTGCCTTTCCTGAATATATTCGATGGATTCCGAACCAGTCACGAACTCAACGAGGTGGAAGTGATTGCCGATGACGTGATTGAAAAGATGATGGACATGGACGCCATCAACGCCCACCGCGACCGGGCCCTGAATCCCGCCAAACCGGTGATCCGGGGCACGGCCCAGAATCCCGATGTGTTCTTCCAGAACCGCGAAGCAGCCAATACGTATTACCAACAGGTGCCCGGCCTGGTACAAGCTGCCATGGACCAGTTCTATGAACTCACAGGTCGCCGTTACAATCTGTATGAATATTATGGTCACGAGCACCCCGACCGCCTGGTGGTGGTGATGGGTTCCGGTGCCGGCGCGGTGAAAGAAGCGGTGGATTATCTCAATGCCATCGGCGCCCATGTGGGCATGCTGGTGGTGCGCCTCTTCCGTCCGCTGGATGTGGAAGCCTTTATCAAAGCCATCCCCAAATCGGTGGTCAGCATTGCCGTGCTCGACCGGTGCAAAGAACCCAACGGCATTGGCGAACCATTGTACATGAACGTGGTGAATGCGCTCAATGAAGCGCAGGAAAATCATCATGCACATGTGATTGGCGGGCGCTATGGACTCTCCTCTAAAGAGTTTACTCCGGCTATGGCCAAGGCCGTGTTTAAAGAGTTGAAAAAAGACCGGCCAAAAAATCACTTCACGATAGGTATTGAAGACGATGTAACGCATACCAGCCTGGAGTATGACAAGACCTTTAACCTGGAAGAGCAGCATAAATTCCGTGGACTTTTCTTTGGCCTTGGTGCCGACGGTACCGTGAGCGCCAATAAAAACTCCATCAAAATCATTGGCGATAAAACCAACGATCACGTGCAGGGTTATTTTGTGTACGACTCTAAAAAGTCGGGCTCGTTAACCGTGTCGCACCTGCGCTTTGGGGAGAATCCCATTCATTCCACCTACCTGATTCAGTCGGCCAATTTTGTGGCCTGTCACCACTTCAACTACCTCACCAAGTACGACATCCTGAAGGATGCCGAGGAAGGAGCCGTGTTCCTCCTGAATGCACCCTACGAGCGGGAGGAAGTATGGTACCGGCTGCCCCGCAAGATCCAGGAAGAGATCAAGCATAAAAAGCTGAAGTTCTATGCTATTAATGCTTACACCGTGGCAAAGGATGCCGGCATGGGCAACCGCATCAATACTATCTTACAGACCTGTTTCTTTGCCATCAGCAATGTACTGCCCCGCGAAGAGGCCATTACCAAGATCAAAGAAGCTATTTATGAAACCTACTGGAGGAAAGGGGATGCCGTGGTGGAGAAAAACTATGAGGCGGTGGATATGGCACTCGACAACCTGTATGAAATAGATTATAGCGGCTACGACCTGGGCGATCGCCCCATTGGAGAAGCTGTTCCCGGCAGCGCTCCTGGTTTTGTGAAAGAAGTGCTGGGTAAGATCATTGCCGGCGAGGGAGATGAACTGCCGGTAAGCGCATTCCCCGTGGATGGTACCTTCCCCACTGCCACTACCAAGTGGGAAAAGCGGAATATCGCCGATGCGGTACCGGTATGGGACACCGCACTGTGCACGCAATGTAACAAGTGCGTCGTCATTTGTCCGCATGCGGCCATCCGTCCCAAAGTGTACGATAAAACCCTGTTGGCCGATGCCCCCACCACGTTTAAGCATGTGGATCCTGTTGGTAAGGAGTGGGACAAAACCACAGAAGCGTATACGCTGCAGGTTTCCACCGAAGATTGCACCGGTTGTACGTTGTGTGTGGAATACTGTCCCATTACCAGCAAGACCGATCCCGGGCACAAAGCCATCAATATGATGGACAAACTGCCCATCCAGGATGCGGAGATTGAAAACTGGAATTATTTCCTCACCATACCGGAAGTGGACCGCGCCCGGGTATCTAAAACCACGGTAAAAGGATCGCAGTTTCTGCAGCCGTTGTTTGAATTCAGCGGTGCCTGTGCCGGTTGCGGTGAAACGCCCTATCTCAAACTGCTCACCCAGTTGTTCGGGGAACGCATGATTGTAGCTAATGCTACGGGTTGCTCTTCGATTTTTGGCGGCAACCTGCCCACCACGCCCTGGAGCACCAATAAGGAAGGGGTGGGACCGGCCTGGGCCAACAGCCTTTTTGAAGACAATGCCGAGTTTGGATTGGGTCTTCGCCTCGCCAGTGCCAAGAAAAAAGAAATGGCCTACCAGTTGCTGGATGAGTTACGGCCCGTGATCGGAGAAGACCTGGTAAACAAACTGGTGCATGCAAATGATACGACCGAACAGGAGATTCACGATAAACATGAGTTGGTGAAAGAACTGAAGAACCGCCTGAGTGGTGAACGTTCAATGGCGGCGCTCAACCTGTATCACCTGGCCGACTTCCTCGAAGAAAAATCGGTCTGGATCATCGGAGGTGATGGCTGGGCCTATGATATTGGTTATGGCGGACTGGACCATGTGCTCAGCACCGGCGAAAATGTCAACATCCTTGTGCTGGATACGGAAGTGTACAGCAATACCGGTGGACAAACATCCAAGTCCACCCCCATCGGCGCCAGCGCCAAGTTCAGTGTGAACGGACGAACCGCTGGTAAGAAAGATCTGGCTATGCAGGCCATTGCACATGGAACGGCCTACGTAGCTTCCATAGCAATGGGCGGCAACGATGCGCATACGGTAAGAACCCTGCTGGAGGCAGAAGCCTATCCCGGTCCTTCCCTGGTAATTGCCTACAGCCATTGCATAGCGCATGGTATTGACATGGCGCACGGTGCCGAAGAGCAGGACTTTGCCGTGAAGAGCGGTTACTGGCCGCTGTTCCACTACAACCCCATGAAGCCGAAGGGCGAACGGTTTGTAATTGATTCCAAGGAACCATCCATGCCGCTGAGCGAGTTTATGTATCACGAAAACCGCTTCAATGTAATAAAGGCCAAGGACCCCGAGCTGGCCGAACGTTTCCTGCATACCGCCGAGGAAATGCGGGATACCAAGTGGGGCCGGCTGCAGACATTGAAAGGATTGTAGCAGATGATCCATATGAAAAGCAAAGGGCGTTCCGGGGGGAGCGCCCTTTTGTGTTGGCAGAGAATTTGTGAGATGGGTAATAAATTTATTACTTTTGTCAGGTGAAGTCCAGTGAACTGATCAGGCTTTTACAGCGGGATGGATGGTACGTAGTCCGGCAAAAGGGCAGCCATATGATTTTGCAACATCCTGTAAAAATGGTCAGATTGTTTGTCCCAATCATGGAAGCCAGGAGGTTGGCAAGGGATTGGAAAAGAAAATTAAAAAGGATGCTGGTCTTCTTTAAGTTTCCAAGCGTATGAAAATTGAAATAATTGTTGAAAAAACGAAAACGGGATACTCGGCGTATGCGTCCCGGTATCCTGTTTATACGGTAGGGAAGAACCTGGAAGAACTAAGGATCAATATGGTGGAAGCGCTTAATCTCTTTTTCGAAGCGAAAGGCAAGGTGATTACAGCTGATAACCTGAAAGTTACATTGGATATTCCGCAGTTCTTTACTTTTTATAAAGTAATCAATGCCAAAGCATTTTCAGAGCGAATTGGCATGAATCAAAGCTTATTGGCACAATACATTAAGGGCGTAAAGAAACCGTCGCCTGCACAAACGCAAAAAATCCTTCATGGAATTCAGCAGGTAGGGAGGGAGTTGGCCGCTGTCCGGTTTATCTGATGGTGTTGATCCCCCCTCCTTTTTTTAAGCGTTAATCAGGAGCCATCCTACTTCAATTATCTGCGTGTTCATCGCCCAAGGGGCTCCAGTTCCGCCGTAAAATGCCGCAGGAATTCCGTTTCCTGCACAATGCGCAGGCCGGTAAGCTGCTCTCTTTTTTCAAAAACTTCGATGATCACTTCTGCCACATAGTCAATATGGCTTTGGGTATAGACCCGTCGCGGAATAGCCAGGCGTACCAATTCCAACGCAGCGGGCATCAGTTGACCGTTGCTGTCGTATTTGCCAAACATGAGGGAGCCGATCTCCACACTGCGGATGCCGCCTTCCAGGTAAAGCGCACAAACCAGTGCCTGCCCGGGGTATTGCTCCACGGGTATATGCGGTAAAAAAGCTTTGGCATCGAGGTACACGGCATGGCCGCCGGCCGGTTGCATCACAGGGACGCCCGCGGCCGCCAGTTTTTCGGTGAGGTATTCGGTTGTGCGCAACCGGTACTGCAGGTAGGGTTCTTCCATCACTTCCCGCAGGCCTATGGCAATGGCTTCCAGGTCGCGTCCCGCCAGTCCGCCGTAGGTGGTAAAGCCTTCGGTGATGATGAGCAGGTTGCGGCAGCGCAGTGCCAGCTCCTTGCTGCGCATGGCCAGGAAGCCGCCGATGTTGGCAAAGGCGTCCTTTTTGGCGCTCATGGTACAGCCGTCGGCATACGAAAGCATTTCCCGTACGATTTCCGGCACGGGCGTGTTGGCATAACCGGCTTCCCGCAGTTTGATGAAATACGCGTTTTCCGCAAAGCGGCAGGCGTCTAAAAAGAGGGGGATGCCGTATTCGCGGCAAACGGCGCTGGTGTCGCGGATGTTTTGCATGCTCACCGGCTGGCCGCCGCCGGAGTTGTTGGTAATCGTTAGCATCACCAGGGGGATGTGCCCGGCTCCAATACGTTCGATCTCCTGGCGCAGCGCGGCCACATCCATATTGCCCTTGAACGGGGCCGGTGTGGCGGGGTGTTTCCCATCTTCGCACACCAGGTCAATGCCTTCAGCCCCGGAAAATTCAATGTTGGCCCGGGTGGTATCGAAGAGGGTGTTACTTAAAAAATACCTGCCTTTACCGCCGAGGATGGTGAAGAGGATTTTTTCGGCGGCCCGTCCCTGGTGGGTGGGTATGACGTAGGGAAGGCCGGTGATCTCCTTCACGGTTGCGTCAAAATGGAAGAAGCTGCTGCTGCCGGCATAGGACTCATCGCCCCGCATCATGCCGGCCCACTGTTCGCTGCTCATGGCGCTGGTACCGCTGTCGGTCAGCAGGTCAATCAGCACATCGTCGGCGTGGATGCGGAAGGGGTTATAAGTGGCTTTTTTTAGAATTCCGAGGCGTTGTTCGCGGGTGGTGAAGTGGATGGGTTCAACGGATTTTATTTTAAACGGTTCAATGATCGTCTTCATAACGAATGAGGTTTCGGGTGATAAAAATGGAAGTGCTTGCCGGAGGAGGGCAGGGTTACGATGGACGGCGGATGATATTTTTCCAGATGGACATAGAAACTGCAGGTGCCGTCACAAATGTAGGAGGCGCTGGCATCGACGGCAATGATTTTGGTTAGCTGTCCAACAAATTCCACAAAGGGCGCCACAATAGGGATTAATTTGTAATTTGTCGTTACAAACAGATTCATTTTACTCCAATCAAGGACCGGATGATGGAACGAGGCCAGTATATTGAACAGCTTTTTAAAGCCAACTACACCCGGTTGTGCTATTATGCTTCGCGGCTGCTGGAAGATCCGGAAGCTGCGGAAGACCTGGTACAGGATACTTTTTTACGCCTTTGGAACAGTGAAACCGAACTTACGGCCGGTCTGGAGACAAAAAGTTACCTGTATACCAGTGTCCGGAACGCTTGTCTAAACCGTCTCCGGCATGAAAAAGTGCAGCAGAAATATGTGGCAGCCGTTGCACATGCGGGCGCGGTAGAAGAGGAAAAAGGACTGGACCACCTCATCCGTGCCGAGGTCCTGGGTGAAATCCACCGGGCCATCGAATTACTTCCCGCCGGTTGCCGGGAGGTGCTGCGGCTGGCCTATTTTGAATTGCTGAGAAACGAAGAAATTGCTGCCCGGCTGGGTGTTTCCATCAATACAGTAAAAACCCAGAAGGCCAGGGGCCTGCAACTCCTGCGGTTACGCCTGGGTCCGGCTTCGTGGTTTTTGTTGATTTGCCTGATGCGCTCCTGAGCGAAAAAAAGTTCAGCCTCTTTTCACCCGAAATTCTGGCTGCCGTGTATTACTGAGTTGAACCACTGCTTATGGCTTCAACCGATACATCATTACACTATGCCTCGCTGATCAGCAGGTATCTGCAGAACCGGATTACACCCGACGAGAAACTGGAACTGGATGCCTGGATCAACCGGCATCCGGAAAACGAGCAGCTTTTCCGGGAACTGACCGACGCAGCTTACCTGCAAAAAGAGATGGGTTATTTTGGTGCGTTGGCAGTGGAAAATGCCTGGCAGCAATTGGTGGCGCGCCGTACCCCGGTTGTACCCCTGCAGAAAAAAAGCCGTTCGCTCTGGTGGGCCGCCGCCGTACTGGCGGTCGTACTGACCGTTACCTACAATTTCCTGAAAAAAGATGAGCTGCAAGTAGCGGTTAAACAGCAGGAGCAATATCCATCTGCACAGATTATACCCGGTGGCGATCGTGCTGTTCTCACCCTTTCCGATGGCAGCCAGATTGTGCTTGACAGCGCCGGTAATGGAGCTCTGGCCAATCAGGGGGCGGTGGAAGTGAGAAAGCTTGAAGACGGTAAACTGGAATACGCCGCAACCGGTAAGCAAAACGAACAACTCTTTAATACTGTTGCCACCCCCCGGGGCGGATTTTACCGTCTCACCCTGTCTGACGGATCCCGCGTATGGCTGAATGCCGCTTCTTCCCTCCGCTACCCGGTGGCTTTTTCCGGCAAGGAACGCCGCGTGTATATCACGGGTGAGGCCTATTTCGAAGTTACTGCCAATCCCCGTCAACCTTTTATTGTCAGTATGCCCCATCAATCGGAAGTGGTGGTAACGGGTACACGGTTCAACGTCAACACCTATCCCGATGAGGAAGGTACCCGTACTACGTTACTGGAAGGGAAGGTGCAGGTAACTGACAGTACGGGAGCCTCTCTCTTACTCCAGCCCGGCCAGCAGGCCCGCATTGAAAACGGCATTCAGCTTCACACGGATATTGATACAGATGAGGTGGTTGCGTGGAAAGAAGGTGTGTTTCAGTTTAACCGGGCCGACATCGGAACCATTCTGCGGCAGGTCAGCCGCTGGTACGATGCGGAGGTGGAGTTTGAAGGTACAGTTCCCACCCGCACGTTTTCCGGTATTGTGAGCCGTAGTAAGAATATTGGGGAAGTATTGAAAATCATGGAGAAAGCGGGTGTCCGGTTCCACATTCAAGGGAAAAGGATCGTGGTGTTGCGTAATTAATTCGCGTTTCCGGCAGTTTGAAAAAAAGCCGCCCTGAGGTCGAGTCAGGACGGCAAAATGTTTCAGGCTGTTCAACGATAGACCGAGCTGGTACTTTAATGTTCAACCCAAAACAAAGCAAAACTATGCAATTAACTGCTTCTTGTCGCATCCGGGCACGCCGGATGGCATGGACCAAAACGCTATTAATCATGAAGATGATCGCTGTTTTACTTGCCGGTGCATTTCTGCAGGTTAGTGCATCCGGCACAGCTCAGAAAGTGAATCTGTCGGAGAAAAATGCTCCTCTTCAGAAAATCTTTAAACAGATTCACCGGCAAACGGGCTTCCAGTTTTTTTATGAAGATGCCTTGCTCGACAAAGCCGGAAAAGTGAATATACAGGTACAAAACGCTTCTGTTGAAGATGCGCTCACCGCCTGTTTCCACAACCTGCCGCTGCGTTTTGAAGTGGTGGACCAGACAATTGTGGTGAGTGCCAAAACCATGACGCCTGCGGACTTAAAACCCGAGACCGATCTCCCGCCTCCCATTACGGTGCGGGGTGCCGTACGCAACGATAAGGGCGAATTGCTGGCAGGTGTTTCTGTTACCATTAAGGGTACCACCCGCGGAACGGTGACCAATGAAAATGGTTTTTTTGTTCTGGAAGGAGTGGAAGAGAATGCCATATTGATATTCTCCGGGGTTGACCTCGAACAGCAGGAGGTGGCAGTGCGGGGGCGCACTTCCCTGTTGGTACAGCTGGTTGTGAAAGTTTCACCGTTGGACGATGTGCAGGTAATTGGTTACGGTAAAACAACCCGTCGGTTGAAAACAGGGGCTGTAAGCACACTGAAAGGAACTGATATCGAAAATCAGCCGGTTACGAATGTGGGTCAGGCACTGCAGGGGCGCATAGCGGGTGTGTCCATGAACCAAAATGGTGGAGCATTGGGCGCCGGCATGGAAATTCAGGTGCGGGGCGTGAATACAATTGAATCGGGAAACCAGCCCTTAATTATTGTGGACGGTGCCGTAATGCCGGATGCCAACAGGGGGTTGGGTTCTGGTGTTGGTTCATACATGGCCTGGAGTGGCTCAACGCCCTTAAATAATATCAATCCGGCTGATATTGAAAGTGTGGAAGTGCTCAAAGATGCCGATGCCACCGCCATTTACGGTTCCCGTGGCGCCAATGGCGTTATACTTATTACCACAAAGAAAGGCCGGATCGGCGCAACCCGTTTCAACGTAGACGTGAGCACATGGAACAACAGCGCCACCTACCTGCCGCCCCGTCTCAATTTGTCGCAGTATCTCACCATGCGGCGCCAGGCATTTGCCATGGGCAATCACAACCCTGCTACCGGCGTTGCGCTCAACCCGATTACTACTACGGCCAACAATGCGCCGGATCTGCTGGTTTGGGACACCACAAAAGCAACGGCAGACTGGCAGCAGTTTGAATTTGGCAACGCTGCCCCCTCAGTCAATAGTCAGGTTACATTATCAGGTGGCGAAAAGCGACTGAATTTTTATACCAGTGCGGGATACATGAAACAGCGCGATATCACCCGTGGAGCAGCCACGCTTGAACGTTTTTCCGCTACAATGGGAGTGAACCATACATCGGCTAACAATAAACTACAGGTGAACCTCAATGCAAACTATGTTTCAAATGTACTGAGCCCTTCACGTACGCCATCGGCCGGGCTTATTTCCGGCTTGCCGCCCAATATGCCCATGACCAATCCAGATGGCAGTCCTTATTGGCCGGCACCCTCCATTACACAATCAGCCCTGCTTACCAACCCGCTGGCGGGGGATGAAGCGGAAGCAAGGAACAGGTCCAGCAGTTTGATGGCCAACCTAGACTTCTCCTACCAACTGGCAAAAGGACTTAGCTTTAAAACCCTCTTTGGTTTTAATAAGCAGGATAATAATACCGTTACGATCACGCCGTCCACATTCATTAACCCGTTGAATCCCGGTTCAAGTGTTCCGCAGCACTCCACTAATAACTCCACCTTCCAGACGCTCAACTTCGAACCGCAACTGGCATACACTACCAAGATCTCTAAAGGAAAGCTTGACCTGCTGGCAGGCAGCACTTTTTTTGACCGGAAGACCAGCAGCTACAGTCTTGCATTTCAGGGCTATACTACCGATCTGCTGCTGGAAAGCTGGCGGGGTGGTAGTACTGTCGCTGATTACCGGAATGCATCGGGTGTTTACCGCTTTAATTCCGTTTTTGGACGTGCAGGTTATAACTGGGATAACAAGTATCTCCTGAACCTGACGTATCGCCGCGACGGATCATCCCGTTTCGGTTCCAATCGGCAATGGGGTGATTTTGGCGCCGTTGGCATGGGCTGGATTTTCACCAAGGAAAAATGGCTGGAGGATAAAATTCCCGGGCTCACCTATGGGAAATTACGGGCCAGCTACGGTACATCGGGCAACGATAACATTGCCGACTACCGCTGGACCAGCCTGTACGGACCCAGCTTTTATGATGGCCGCGCCGCATTGGTAGCCAGTTTTCTGGCCGACCCGTCTGTTGGTTGGGAGTCAACCCGAAAGTTGGACGCTGCCCTTGAACTGGGCTTCTTCAATGACCGGGTCTTGCTCAATGTGAACTGGTACCGCTCCCGCACAACCGATCTCTTGCTGAGCACACCGGTACCCGCTCAAACAGGTTTCTCAACCTTTATCACCAATACCCCCGCCGTGGTGGAAAATAAAGGCTGGGAATTTGAACTGACCACCCGCAACCTGGATGCCAAGAGCAAATTACAGTGGACCACCAGTTTCAACCTTTCAACCGTGGAAAACCAGTTAGTGGAATTCCCGGGACTTGCCAACTCCAGCTTTGCCAACCGTCTTAAGATCGGTCTTCCCATCAACAGCCCACGTATGCCCCTGAATGCCGAATGGTCGCAGATTTATTTAGGCGTAGATACTGCCACAGGCTTACCCAGGTTTCAGGATCTGGATGGTAATGGCATAATCAATAATAATGACCGCACCTTCATTGGCTCGGCCATACCCCGTTTGTTCGGCGGTTTGGGCAACAAGCTTACATACAAAGGGTTTGAATTGGATGTTTTTTTCCAGTTCTCCCAGCAAATGGCCACCAACTGGATGTTCCTGAATACCTATCCCGGTCAGTTGTACAATCCACCGGCAGCCGACTGGTATGGAAACTACTGGACAAAGCCAGGTGATAATACCAAATATCCCCGTTTGTTCACCGGAGTTACCAATGCCACCACCGCTTTGATGCAGAATATCTTCCCTACGTCATCAGCTACCCTCCAGGATGTGTTTTATGTGCGCCTGAAAACCCTTTCGCTGTCGTACTCCCTGCCTACCGAGTGGGTATCGAAAGCGAGAATGAGCAGGGCTTCCGTGTACCTGCGGGGACAGAACCTGTTTACATGGACAAGCGAGAAGCTGTTCAAAGATCCCGAGCTAACCACACTCCGCAGCGGTCAAATTCTGCGCACCTGGACGGCTGGTGTTCAGCTAAGTTTTTAATGATCAAAAAAAATAGTATGAAAAATAAATTTGGATTCATTGTAAGACTTGCAGCCGTTGCCCTCGTTCTGGGCCTTATTTCGGGTTGCAAAAAATTTCTTGAAGTTCCCCTTCCTGTAGATCAGTTGGCTTCCGAAACCGTTTTTAAGGACCGGTTAACCATTCTGGGGGCTGTAGATGGTATGTATAGCAATTTTGGGCAGGGTTTGTTGCAAGGCAACTTCATGCGGGTAACCTACAATATTTCAGACGAGGGCCGGATTGATCCCTTGCCTGGAACAGAGTTCGGTGAAATCATTGCTGGTAATTTACAGGAGGGCAATCAGCAATTGATTCCCTGGAACTGGTTTTATCCCACTATTTTTCGAGCCAATGAGATAATTGAACGGCTGCCTGGTGTGCCCAATACCATTATGCCCGAAGCAGAGCGCAAAGCACTTGTTGCTGCTGCAAAGTATGTAAGGGCGGCCACTCATTTTACGCTTGCTAATTACTGGGGCGATGTACCCCTTGCTTTAACTACCAATGCGCAAACAAATATAAACCTTGAACGCACCCCCATTGCACAGGTGTATGAGCAGGTGTTAAATGATCTGTATGAGTCAATTGCTGACCTTCCTGTTACAGTGAATACAAGCAACTCAAAGACCATACACAACAGGTTTCAACCGCTTGCTTACCTGTCACGTGTGCACCTGTATCTCGGTAACTGGCAGCGGGCAGACAGTGCCGCCAGTGCTGTTATCAGCAGCGGACAATACCTGTTGGTAACAGGGGTCAATAATGTATTCCGCCGCGGATCCCGGGAGGCTATTCATGCCTGGGGTCCAACGGGTCAGGGTTTGTTGTTTGATAACCGGGCATTCATCGGCTGGCTTACCATTCCGGCAACTGCCGGTAATACCACCACCACTTATAGTCATATGACTCCCCAGTTGCTTGCCAATTTTGAACCGGGCGATCAGCGGAATGTAAGTGGTAACTGGGTGGTTGACTTATTTACGAGAAGATTTTCAAACAAATACCTGTATAATTCGTCCGCAACTGCCGCAACTATTTCCGCCAATCCGCAGGACTGGATTTATCAGCGCCTGGCTGAGATCTACCTCATCCGTGCTGAAGCCCGGACGAAATTGGGCATCATTACTGGTGCCAACTCTGCAGCTTCCGATTTAAATCTGATACGGGCAAGGGCGGGCCTTGCTGCCAATACAACTGCCACAACGGAGGCAGATATGATGGCCGCTATAGAGAAAGAGCGTGTGTGTGAATTGTTTTATGAAGGTCACCGCTGGCTTGATTTAAAGCGCTGGGGTAAATTGGATGCTGTATTAACCGCACTTCCCTGGAAAGCTGCCAATCATAAACCTCATATGAAGTTGCTTCCCATTGTAAGAGCAGAAATGATTGCCAATCCAAGACTGGTACAAAATCCTGGTTACTAACAGACCCTTAACCAGTATCACTCAATTTTTAGACAAGCAGGCGCAGGCGCCTGCTTGTTACTACTTTCTTAAATGATTTGATATGTTGATGAAACGGTTGCTGATTTTCTTTTTTCTATCTCCGGCTTTTATTCAAATTGCAGCGGGTCAAAAGATTGCTGTTTCGGGAAAGCTCACGGGCGAAGTCGCCAAAATGGTAAAAGAGGTACAATTTGTTTGCGATGGCAAAATGCAGCGGCTGCTGGTGAACAAAGACGATCAGACTTTTTCCGGTGAAATTAAACTGCTGGAACCCCAGTTTGTAGAAATCAATTCGGGTAATCCCAAGCCACAGGCGTATTATATGGTGCCCAACGAAAAGCTGACTGTTACCATTGAGAAACCCTCGTTACAGGAAAGTATCATCACCTTCGGCTCAAATAAGGGAACCCGGTTACAGGAGATTTTTAATCTGTATTACAAAGCACTGGAAGAAAAAGGGGTGAATCTGAAAGTCCGTGAGTGGCAGCAACTCCTGTATGGGAACAACGGTCCATTATCGCACGCAGAAGCCAGCCTCAATCGTGAACTGACGAAACAAGCGCAATTCATTGCCGCATTTCCCAATTTCAGAAGGGATATGCAGCTCTTTATGAAAAGTTTCCGGAATCTCACGTTGCTTGACCAAAAGACAATATCCGAGCTGGAAACGATGCTGCAAGACTTGAAAAAAGCGAATCTCAAGGCAACCGCTTATACCATTCCTTTTATGAAGGATTACCTGACCGATCTTTCCAATGCCTATGCCGCCCGTACCCTGCAGCGCTATGGCATCAGTTATGATGCTACCAAACAGCGGCACCTCAGCCAGTTTCTGGCAGCAGAAACAATCAGTAAGTATGTCACCAACCGTACCATCCGCAGTTATTTATTTTCAGAAAAACTGAAAGTGGAATTGCCCGTAAACGGTCTGAAAAATGAAGCGTATGTCAACTATTTGTATGAGAATTCAGACCAGTTTGTAAAAGATTTTTACCAGGAAAAAATAGATCAGCTCCGGGAAAACAAAGCGCCTGATCTGAATGCGGCACGAAAAAAAGCATTTGATTTTCTGCTGCATGATTCCACCGGCAAAGAGTACCGCTTAGCTGATTTCAAAGGAAAAATGATTTTTGTTGATTTCTGGGCTTCCTGGTGTGCACCCTGTAAAGCGCAAATACCCTATCAGAAAGAAATGGAAAAACATTATGCGGGGAAAGACATTGTTTTCCTCGGTGTTTCCCTCGACCGTTCCAAAGAAGCATGGCTGAAGGCGGTGAAGGAAGAAGACCTGCACGGTTACATCTTACATGCGGAAGGCGATTTCAAGAATGCTTTTCCGAAAGCCTATGGCATCGAATCCATACCCCGTTATATGTTGATTGATGCGGAAGGAAATATGATTTCTGATAACATGATGAAGCCACAGAACAAGAAAGAAATGATGGGGATTATTGATGCGGAGCTCTATGCTAAAAATACAGTCGAAATTCTGGAAAAGCATTTTAAAGCGGTGGGCGGTGAATTGCTTGCCAGCCAGGGGCTTGCCATCCGTTACCGCCAATCTGTAATGACATTGAATGCAGTGAATCAACTTTGGTACCGGTATCCCAAACAGCTGAAAATGGTAACGCAGATGGAGGAAACAGAACAAATGCGCCTGATGGTGGGAAAAAATTTCTTCACGGAAACAACAACCCTACTGAATGGTGATAGTGTTACAACAAACAATCCGAGTAATACAGGTATCCGTGAAAGTTGGGCGAGCAGACTGTTTGGGTTAGAACTGTTTCTGCAGAAAAAGGTAAACAATGTTTCAATGAGGTTTGCAGAAGATAATGCTTTGGAGGGCGACAGTTCATATGTGATTCAACTGGTTTATAATGGAAATACAGAAAAGTATTTTATCAATAAAAGCACCTATCTGATTGATAAGGTGGTTGTGTTAACCAGTAATCAGGCTCCCCGCAAGGGAGGTGGTTATTTTGAATCTTCCGCCACCTACAGTGATTACCGGAATGTTAATGGAATCATGATTCCGTTTAAGATTAATCAATCAAATATTATAACCATTAAAGTTGAAAACGCAGAGGTGAAGCCGTTGGAGGAAGAATTGTTTAAACAATAACCGTTCATACAGAATAATGATTTGTTGAAAATGAATATCAAGATTCATCCTCTATGTTGCGTTGACTGCTTTAACAGACTTTGGATTCATTTTTAGCTGTTCCTGATTTGGATTTCGAAAATTGATTTAAATATAACCATCGCAATATGCAAACACATTTTTTCACCCGCCTGAATGGCAAATATGTTCGCATTAATCTTTCGGAAATATTGTACATCGAAGGCTGCCGGAACTATGTGAAAATCGTAACCGCTGCCAAGCCAATTCTGGCTTTGATTACATTAAAAAGTATGGAAGCGATGTTGCCGGAAGGTATGTTTGTTCGTATTCATAAATCATACATTGTGTCTCTTGACCGGATCCAGTCGTTTGATGCTGATGAGGTACAATTGCCTGATCGCATACTTCCGGTTGGATCGCAATACAAAGGTGTGCTGGAACGAAAAGTGTTCATCGTGCAGGAAAAGAAAAATGTCATTCCGGATGAACTGATTACAAGTGAAGAGGGAATACTGCACCGGGCAGCTTCCTGAATCAGAAAAACCAAAAGCAGCTCCGGCTGCTTTTTTTATATGCTAAACTGAGTGAGATGATGATCCAGGTGCTTCCACATGCTTTTGCCCCATTGATCAACGATGAAACTTGTAAAACGTTACAGCTTTTTGCTTGTTCCTTTTCTGCTTGTACTTGAAAGACGCTAGTAATAAAAAAGTAATCCGTATTTTACTGTATTGAAATCAGTTTTTAAATAAGTTCAGATCCAGTTCAAGTGCCATTTTTTGTCTTCTGGAAACATTGTGAGAGGTCATAACACAGCCCAGCTTTATGAAACTTAGAAAAAATGAATACCTTGGGAGTGAGGAAAGGCTGTATTCCTGAAATCAGAATCATTAACTTTATTACATATTAAACCTTTAAACGTAGTAAAAATAATTGTTGCTTCTGGAATTCCGGAAATTATAGTACGATGATTTAGGCATAGTCTTAAATTTGATCCTTTCTGTAATAAAGTAGAACATGGAGGTTTATCTGCAATCAATACAGGCATTCGAAACGTTTTTTCAAACGCATCATGCCCGTATTTGTTACCATGCCAGGTTAACCGTGGAAGACGCTGCTGTTGCAGAAGATATAACACAGGATGCTTTTATGAATCTGTGGGAAATCCGAGACCGCTTTCCAAATGAGGCTACCGCAAAAGCATGGCTGTACAAAGCGGTTCACCATAAAGCGCTGAATCATTTAAGACATGAACAGGTGAAACTCAAAAAAGCACCCTACCTTATCAAAACCGAGTCTGATGAGCAAAATTATCTCAATAACCTGGTAAAATCAGAAGTAATCGGTCACATACACCAGGCGATCGAAACCTTACCGGAAGGGTGCAAGCGCATATTTAAGCTTGCCTACTTTGAGGGGCTGAAAAATCATGAAATCGCCGAACAATTAGATATATCTGTAAATACCGTTAAAACGCACAAAGCCCGTGCCCTTCAGCTACTTCGAATGAAAATTGACCCCCAAATATTGGGCATGTTTCTGCTCTGCTGCCGCCTCCAGAATTCTTTCTTCCATTGATTTTTTTAACTTTCTTTCACCCGTTTTCGGGTTTCCGGTGCTTTTCTATATTACAGATAATGTGTGTCTATGGAAAAAGAAATCAAATACATGGAAATTGCCCGGCTGCTTGCAAATGAGCTGCAAGGTGGCAATATACCTATGGACCGTGAAAAGCTGATCCAATGGCTGGAAGAAGATGAACAAAACAGGAAACTTTATGAATGGCTAAAGCAAGATGAGCAACTAAACAGGGAAGTCTCCCTTTTGGAAGCTACTGATACCAATGGGGCCTGGCAACGCTTATCTATATTACTGCAACAGCATCCGCAAGCAAAAACGGCTTTTTGGGAAAAAACCAGTTTCCGTATTGCTGCATCTGTAATTTTTATCCTTGCCTTTACAGGCTGGATATTCTGGTTTTCCGGGAAAAATGACAATACTCAGCAAACCACAACGCAACTGACACCTGGCTTTCAGAATGATGTAGCACCCGGAGGGAATAAAGCATTATTAACTCTTGCTGATGGGTCGGTTGTGGTGTTGGAAGATGTAACTAACGGTACTATCATTTCAAACAAAGGAGCCACCGAGGTAAGAAAGATGAACAACGGTGAATTGCTTTATGAAGAGAAAAGGAAAAATGAACAATCGATAGCAGGCATACATACTCTTACCACGCCAAGGGGCGGTCAGTACCAGTTGATATTGCCCGATGGATCAAAAGTGTGGCTTAATGCGGCAAGCAAACTAAAGTATCCAAGTTCATTTACAGGAAATGAACGGGTGGTTGAACTGGAAGGTGAGGCTTATTTTGAAGTAAAAGGCAATCCCCAAAAGCCATTCAGGGTTAATACCCGTTTTCAGCAAACTACAGTTGTGGGAACTCATTTCAATATTAATTCCTATGAAGATGAGCCTGCAGAAGTTATTACGCTTGCTGAAGGGAAAGTGAAGGTTCATAGGAAAGGCGGAGGCCCTGATCAGGCTACAGAGCTTGAACCCGGCAGACAAGCTATTGTAAAAGACGAGATACGTACAGGCCCGGCCAATGTGGAAGGCATAGTTGCCTGGAAAGACGGGATCTTCCAGTTTGAGGAAACGGAGTTACCTGTAATCATGCGTCAGCTGGCACGTTGGTACGATGTGGATGTGAAATATGTGAACCAGGGTACAAAAACCAGGTTCAGTGGAAAATTGCCCAAAACACTGAGTCTGAACACTTTATTGAAGATTCTGGATCTGAGTGACGTGAAGTTCAGGGTAGAGGGCCGTACGATAACTGTTTTATAAAAAAAGAAGGAATTTATAACCCTATTGACCAAAAAACCGGAGGCGTTGGACCCGCCCCCGGTGAACGAATGGTCAAAGCGATTGAGCCTTTCGGGGCACAATCAACGCAATCAGTCAACTGCATTTTTTAACCAAAACAGTACGAAAGTATGAAAATTGACAGCAATGGTGGCCACTGTATGCGGGCTATCAATAAAATCGGACTCATTATGAGAATTACTGTATTTCTGCTGCTGGCAGGCCTTTTTCAGGCGAAAGCTGACAATAGTTTTGCTCAGCAGGTTACACTTCGGGTAAAAAACGCATCTGTTCAAAAGGTATTTCATGAAATTGAAAAACAGAGCGGTTACACATTCTGGTATCGCAGTGATTTGTCTGCCAATAAGGAGGGTGTAACGCTGCGGGTAACCGATATGCCCCTGAACCAGGTGCTTCAGCTAATTTGTGCTGATCAGAAACTAACGTATTCCATTGTGGAAAAGGTGATTGTAATAAAAAATGAAGTAATCCCCATTCCACAAGGTGGCATTCTGCCTGCGGAAGCGATGGCAGCTGCTTTGCTCAAATTTGAAGGGGTTGTACTTTCCGCAGAAACGAAACAGCCCTTATCTGGTGCAACTGTTGCAGTGAAGGGGAAATCAGACAGAACTGTTCTTTCAAATGATAATGGCCGGTTCTCGATTGATGCAGAAAAAGGAGATGTGCTTGTAGTAACGTATGTTGGATATAATACCCGTGAAATTGCGCTAACCGGGGCAACAGGATTTATAACAATTGAGTTAAATCCCTCAATACAGGAATTGGAGGCAGTAACCGTTTCTACCGGCTACCAAACTATCTCTAAAGAGCGTACTTCCGGTTCTTATTCCAAAGCCAATATTGATATCATGACGGATCGCTCTGTAAGTATGAATATTCTGGACAGAATTGATGGTTTGATTCCCGGACTCACCGTTAACAGAGCGCCCAATGCTACCGGAAATCCATTTCTCATCAGAGGGCTTACCAGTATCAACTCCAACAGAGATCCATTGGTTGTGGTTGACGGAATTCCAGGCATTGATATTAATACCATTAACCCACAGGATGTGGAAGATATCACTGTTTTACGGGATGCTGTTGCCGCATCTTTATGGGGCGCACGGGCCGCAAATGGTGTGATTGTAATTACAACAAAAAAGGGAGTAGCCGGAGATAAAATGAAGGTTACTTATGATGCGTTTGTGTCGTTCCGGGGCACTCCGGATTTAGATTATTTGCCCGGTCTGGACAGTAGGCAGTTCATACAGGCTGCCCGTGATGTTTTTAACCCTGTTAATAATCCCTATCCCAACGCAATAGGATATGTAAATATGGGATCATCTGGTGTAGCACCTCATGAAATGATTCAATACAACCATGCGCTTGGGCGCATTACTACAGAGCAGATGAACAAGAGCCTCGATAGTTTGGGTTCAATAGATAACCGGCAGCAGATACGTGATCTGTGGTTCCGTAATGCCATGCTGCAGAACCACACGCTTTCTTTGTCGGGCGGTAGTAAAGTTTATAGCTTTTATGGTTCACTTGCCTACACCAATACACAGTCTTTTCGACCCGGTGAAACTAACCAGCAATTCAAAATCAATTTGCGGCAGGATCTGAATATCAATAAATGGTTAAGCGCCTTTGTGATTACAGATCTCACGAACTCAATTGAAACTCAAAATAGTACTATCAATGTTACCAATCGGTTTTATCCCTACCAGTTATTCCGTGATGAGCAGGGTAATAATCTTTCTATGCCATACATGACGCAGCTTTCAGACAGCATCCGTGTAGCATGGGAAAACCGCAGCCGCATTTCGCTTGACCATAATCCGTTGAATGAAACAGACCGCCGCGACTTTTCTTCCAGATTTTTTAATACCCGCTTAACCGGAGGTGTGAAGGTTAAATTGTCACAGGACCTGCGGTTTGAAGGAGCATATGCCTATGTAAATGGTAATGTTCAAAGCAGAGACTTTCTTGAGAATAATCATTTCAGCAACCGGGCCGAGATTGTACAGTTTGCAGTTGCTGCCAATCCAACAATTACGCCCAGGTACTGGTTGCCTACAACGGGGGGGCGAATGACAATCAATGATGAAATTCGCCGTAGTTATACCATTCGTAACCAACTGATCTTCGATAAAAAAATTAATAACAAACACCAGATTAATCTTATTGCTGGCCAGGAAGCACTTGAGCTGTTTTCCAACTCAAATCAAAGTATTATCCGTGGCTTCGACCGGCAACTGTTAACAGTACCGGTGATCCGTTTTGACACCATTCTTGTAACAGGGGTTGCGGGAGTTATCTGGCCTAATAATACATCTGGCGGCAGAAGTTCACTCAGCCAAAGCAGCCAGAATTATTACGGCGAAACAGAAACTCAAACCCGGAACACTTCGTATTATGCAGCGGGGGGATATACCCTTGACAATAAATATGCACTCAATGGAAGCTGGCGTATCGATCAAAGTAATCTGTTCGGTTTGGATCGCTCTGCTCAAAACCGTCCGGTTTGGAGTGTTGGAGGAAAGTGGCATATCGGAAGAGAGAAATTCTTGGGCAATGTCAAATGGCTGAATGCGTTGGCCTTGCGTACAACCTACGGCATTACCGGAAATGCTCCGAACCCGGGTATTGCAGCCTCTCAGGATATCGTACGGGCGTTCGTCAGCAACCAGTTCCCGGGTGGCCAGAGTCTTATAATTTCCACTCCCGCCAACCGTCGTCTCTCCTGGGAGCGTACCGAAACCATAAATCTTGGTTTGGATTTCAGCATTCTTAAGAGTCGTGTATCGGGCAGCATTGATGTGTACAGGAAAAACACCACCGATTTAATTGGGTTATTACCCTTAAACCCGTTCACAGGGTATGCTACTATCACAGGAAATTTTGGAAGCATGACAAACAGGGGGATCGAAATTTCCCTCAACACAATCAACATTCAAACACGTGATTTTACATGGCGGAGTATGTTGAATCTGTCGTACAACAATAATGAAGTAACGGAAATTCGTTATCCGAGTCCTATCGTTACCGGTCTTCAGCAATCAACACAGCAATATCAGGTTGGCTATCCTGCATTTACTGTTTTTGCTTACCAGTTTGCCGGGCTCGACAGTTTGGGCGACCCCAGAATTTTTCTGGCCGACAAATCCGTAACCAAGGCCAGGAACGTAACCCTGGCCGGAGACCTGGCCTACATGGGAACTTTTCAGCCCATTTGGAGCGGCGGTTTTACAAATGCTTTCAGCTATAAAGGATTTACGCTTACAGCGAATGCCATTTTTAACCTGGGTCATGTAATGCGTCGACCGGTTAATACGTTTTACACAGGTCGTTTAACACATGGGCCGTTTGACTGGTCGCCTAATGTATTACAGGAGTTTAACAACCGTTGGAAAAATCCAGGTGATGAACAGTTTACAAATGTGCCTTCTTATGTTTCCAACCGGGCAACCAGTGATAATCGTCGAGATACAAGGTATTATACCAGCGGTGACATAAATGTGATCAGCGCTTCTTTTATTAAGCTGCGGGATATCACACTCAGCTACCGGGTTCCACAGGAAATTCTGAAGCGTATCAAAACACAGGCAATTACATTAAGGGCACAAATTTCCAACGTAATGCTTTGGAGGGCCAATAAATATGGAATTGACCCCGAGTTTATCGGCAATCTGCCCTTTAATCAAAACAGCCTCACATTTGGCGCTAATATCCAGTTATAAACTTTAAAATAGTAATGCTTTATGAAAAAGTATAAACTAACAATATTGATTCTTTTTACAGCTTCTGCCCTTTTGTTTTCAGCTTGTAAAAAAAGCTTTCTCGAAATTACACCCCGGGGGAGGTTAGTAGCCAGTCTTACCAGTGATTATGAGCTAATGCTCAATGGTGCAGATCTGGTCGGAACCGGTGCTACTGCACAAGGGTTTCTGGGCGATGAGATTGCTGGCTTTAACCCGTTTTTTACAGCATCTGATGTGCGTACACAAAGGCTATTTAAATGGGAGGCCGATGTACAGGAAAGAGAACAGGTAGCACCTGAAATGACGACCTTCCTCACCTGGATTTACCGTTATAATAAAATCATCAATGAGGTAATGGATTCAAAGGGGGGAACTGAGCAGGAAAAGAAGCGTATAAGGGCAGAAGCACTTGGTAACCGTGCATTTATTAATTTTTTCCTGATCAATTATTATGCAAAGCCTTATGATAATACTACTACCGCAACTGATCCGGGTTTCCCCATTATCACAGCTACGGATGTGACTGAAACAAGATTTGAACGAGGAACTGTTCAGGCCATGTATGATCACATAATTTCTGATCTTACAACTGCTCTGGATGACTTGCCTTTAACCGTCCAGCATAGACTTCGTATGTCACGACCCGGCGCACAGGCATTGTTAGGCAAAGTATATGTATTCATGGGCAGGTTCAACGATGCAATTCCTTTATTCAACAGTTGTATAGCTTCACTGGGATCGGCTGCTGTGCCAATCAATTTATATGATTATAACCGTGAATTTTCAACTACTCCCACACCCGGAGTGTTTTTGCCGGTAAATCAGTTTGGTCCCACCTTTCCTATAAATCCTGATTTTAGAGAAGGCATTTTCATACGGCAGGCAGGTCCGGGATTAGGCTCATTCACAAACAATGCGTTAATCTTGTCACCTGCAGCTGCAAGCTTGTATATTCCAACGGATCAACGCCGCCGTATGTTCATCTCCAACCCATATCCTACAGGTGCTGTATACCCAATGGGTATGTTGCGTCGGTTTGGACCAGGAACAATCCAGATTGGAATGATGCTGCCGGAAATTTATTTATTGCGTGCAGAATGTTTGGCCCGGGCTAATAATATAACAGATGCTGTAACAGACCTTGAACTGTTACGGCGCAACCGCATGCCTTTAGCCAGTGCCGCAGTTCCTGCAACTTCACAGGCAACTTCACTTGCTCTGTTGAATTTTATCATGGAAGAACGAATTCGTGAATTTGCATTGCTGGGATACAGGTGGTTTGACATGAGAAGATTGTCGGTTGATCCGCTATTTGGTCAAAAAACATTTACGCATACATTGTATGCACCTGATGGCAGCGTGGTGGAAACTTATACCAGTACTCCGGAACGTTTAGTACTGCGCCTTCCCCGGTTGGTGCTTGACCAGAATCCAGGTATGGAAAACAATCCATAGTTGAGTAAGTGGTACTTAGTTCAAATTTTTTCTCATAGTCGGTTTGTTATAGTGATCCGGGAAACCGGATCACTTTTTTTATTTATTGTCACAGACAACAATTGCAGTTTACCCCTTTTATTGCCAACGCTTACTTGTTGATCACCTTTCAAAGTATGAAACCCGCAGGAATGAAACTTTTGGAATGATTGGACGAATAAACTGATATAAAAAACCGCTCCGGTTACATTGCGTTTTTTTGAATTGGCTTGCAGTCCGGCGTGCTTCAGCCATAATTATTTCTAAGGTGTAGTGTGTGCTGCTATTGAATTAGTTTGATGTTTAATGTATTGTGCTATTAACAATCATAATATTTGATCTTGCCTGCAACTACCCAACATCAACAGCTATTAGTTCGCCACAACAATATATAAGCTAAATCATGGATTGGCTCGGAAAAAGGACGTATTTAATCCCGGTTGACCTTCCAGAAAAATTGAAATTCCCGAACCCAGGTTTAGGGAAGTACGAAAGCTATCATGTATAGATTTTTATGAATCCGCAGTTTTAGATAAACAAATAGCAATAGTCACTTGATGTTAAATAATCCCACCGGTTTAACCCTCGTGTAAAACTCACAGAATTCTGTTTCTTTTGCTTTTCAACTATAGTAGCAATTATGTTTACACGTATGAAAAGCAAGTAGTTGTAACATATTCACTAAAGACACCTGTGCTAACAAATCATTCTAATGTGTAAGCTCTTGGTTCTTCCAAATAAAAAAGGCCCCGGCACAGACCGGGACCTTATAAAGTAAGAGTGGTTATTTGGTTTCCATACTCTCATTTATTCTCTCAACCAAATCCTGTAAATGATTGCGGGTGGAGGCATCTGTAATCAACGGCAGCGCTGTTTTTATGTCTGCACGAATGCTTCGCAAAGTTGCTTTTAATAAAGAGTGTGTGTCTGAGTATTTTGCATTCACGGCGGGTTTAGCCATCGTTAAAATGGAAGCAATCGAAAAGTTAGTAATACCTGTTTGGCCCGACAGCTGGGAAATAATGCGCTCAACGAATATTTTCTGAAGCGTTCGTCTGTATAAATCGGTGGAACGGCGTGTGTAAACTTCGCTGAAAATAAAGCGGCGCAGATCATCCATCATTTCCGTAGGTCTGTAAGCATTTTGAGGATTACTGGCCTCCATAGCAAACAGTTTGTTAAATGTAGCAGTACTGATCAGTACATTCAAAATTCCTTCCTGACGTTGTGAAAGAATGTATTGTGCATTTTGCCCGGTGCGGTTAAATACATCCTCGTTCAGAAGCCAAACAGGAGTATTGAATAAGTGCTGGTTCAAAAAATTCATTGCTTCTTTTTGAGTGCTTCGGGGTGTATATTCATACACAATTCCCGGTTCATTATTCATTTTGGGCGTTTCATAAACACCTCCGATATTTTTAGCAACATGTCCCATATACCTGCCGTATTGTGCAACCACCTGGCTGTACATTTCCGACAAACTTTCAAAACCGGAATTAGGTTCTTTTGTCCAAAGTATCAGGTTAGGGACGATGCGCTGAAGGTTTTTAATCCCATACAGACTGGCTTTCATGGCATTGTTCCCCAGATCTTCATTCTGGCTGCGGGGATCATCGGGGTTTGTTTCGGTACCAAACCACAGACGTTTGTTTTTGAGCCGTTCGGTGGTAATTCCTTGCAGGTAAGGCACCTCTTCTTCCGGTGTTTTAAACTGGGGGTACCAGCGGTAGCCCCATTCAATCGCCCATTTATCATAGTCACCAATCCGTGGAAACAATCCACTTCTTCCAATATTGTCCTCTGGCTGGGCCACATAGTTAAAGCGGGCATAGTCCATAATGGACGGGGTGTGCCCATTGGCTTCCACCCATCGTTTATTACGCAGACTGTCAACCGGCACTGTGGAAGAGGAGCCGTAATTGTGACGTAAACCAAGCGTATGACCCACTTCATGCGAGGAAACAAAACGTATGAGTTCTCCCATTAGTTTATCATCTAACTGCATCTTTCTGGCTCCGGTATCAACTGCGGCTGTTTGGATAAAATACCAGTTACGCAGCAGTTGCATTACATTGTGGTACCAGTTGATGTGGCTTTCCAGGATCTGGCCGCTGCGGGGATCGTGCACATTGGGTCCGCTGGCATTTTGGATGGCTGAAGGTTTGTATACAATGGCACTGAAGCGTGCATCTTCAAGACTCCAGGTGCTGTCTTCGGCGGGCGTTGGGGCAACTTTGCCAATGATAGCATTTTTAAAGCCGGCTTGTTCAAATGCTACCTGCCAGTCGTTTACTCCTTGAATCAGGTAGGGAATCCATTTTTTGGGCGTGGCCGGATCTATGTAATAAATAATGGGTTGTTTGGGCTCCACCAATTCTCCACGGAGATATTTCTCCACATCTTCTGGCTTGGGTTCCAGTTTCCATCGTACAGCCATCTGAATTGTTTTCACACCCTGCGGATTTATATCAAAATCGGTGTAAGTGCGGGTAAAGAATCCTACTCTTGGATCAAAAAACCGGGCTTTAGCCGCTTCTTTTGGCAACAACAGCAAGGAACTGTTCAGTTCAAGTGTATATAATCCACTGCTCGAACCGAGGCCCGGAAGCGAAACTCCCCCGGTAGCAGCAGGTACTGCACTTCTTCCATATGTCTTGACTGTTTTAATTTCAATATTTATGGGGTAGCTACGAATGGTATTGATGTAAGACTTATCAGCCTGAATAGCCCCCAGTTGAAGACTTGATTTGGATTGACTGCTGAAAAAGAATACATCGTTGTCACCAGATAGGTAATCCGTTAATTCAATAACTGTTGAACGGGTTCGGGTTACAGAGTCGTTACCATAAGACCGTACATCAAATGCTTGCATAATGGGAGGGCGGTAGGAGTTGGCCAGGGCTTGGTAAAGGCCGTTAACATCGGCAGAACGCTGGTCGTAAGACATTCTGTGGAGAAATACTTTGTTATTAGGCCCTTTCGTAAAACGAATTACATTGTTGTTAATGATATCGCCGGCATAGGCAGAGCCGCCACCGCTACTTAAACCCGCTGCCGATTGTGAAATCCTTGAAACTACCAGGATATCTCTACCCATGAGTGAGTCAGGTATTTCAAAATACCATTTATCCTCCACCTTATGAACTGAAAAAAGCCCTTTTCGGGTGATGGCCTTTTCGTTAATTACATCTTTATAAGGGCGAGGGCCAGTTCGTTGTGCAGCGCCTGGCAACCCTTGTGCAGCGCTTCCCTGTGCAGGGGCGGTTGGATTGTTTTGTGCAAAATTTGAATTCCAGGCCAGTATCATGGCAAATACCATCAAAATGCGTGTTGTGGTTGCAAACATGGATTAATGATTTTTTAATTTATAACCTTATAAAACACTTTAAGTTGCTAAAAAGGCTACATGGATGGATGGGAAGTTTGTAATCGTGATAAACGGCAGCAACATCAATAACTATATCATCTCCCCCGCACACATGTAAATGCAAGTTCAGGGTGCAGAATTTGAATCAGGATTCCCGCTAACCCGAATGCAGTATGCTTAAGCAGCATCAGTAACCGGGGTAATGATTTGCGAAGCTGTAATCCGGGTAACTCATACAATTTTGAATGGAAAAATGATAATGTTTCATCCTTTTTTGAATTTGAGGTGCTTTACATGGGATACACTTTAAATTTTGCAATTCATAAGTAATTTTTAAATGCGCAAGTCTTTGCATTTCTTTTTCGGGTTTATGCCCACCTTTTTTATTGGCACAATCAAATCTTTTCGTATGTTATTGCTTCGTCCACTTTCCTTCTTTTTTCTTATTTCTCTATTCTCTTTACCTGCCTTTTCACAAAAGATTTCAGTTACAGGCAAGCTCACCGGCGAAGTGGCTAAAATGGTAAAAGAAGTGCAGTTTGTTTGCGATGGAAAAATGCAACGGCTCACAGTCAACAAGGAGGACCTGACTTTTTCCGGAGAAATAAAAATGCTGGAGCCCCAGTTTGTGGAAATCAACTCGGGTAATCCCAAGCCACAGGCCTATTACATGGTTCCCAACGAAAAGCTTACACTTTCTATTGATAAACCTTCTCTTCAGGAAAGCATTGTCACTTTTGGTTCAAACAAAGGAACCCGTTTACAGGGAATTTTTAATCTCTATTACAAAGCACTCGAAGAAAAAGGGATAAATATGAAAGCCCGTGAGTGGCAGCAGTTACTGTTTGGTAACAATGGTCCATTAGTACATGCAGAAGCCAGCCTGAACCGTGAACTCACAAAACAGGCACAATTCATTGCAACCGTTCCCAACTTCAGAAAAGATATGCAACTTTTCATGAAGAGTTTCCGGAATTACACAGCAATTGATCAAATGACGATGCCGGAACTGGAAACAGCGCTGGAGGAAGTCAAAAAGGCCAACTTAAAAACTATCGCTTATACTATTCCGTTTGTAAAGGAGTATCTCACAGATCTCACCAACGCCTATGCAGCCCGTACGCTGCAGAAGTATGGTGTCAGTTACGATGCATCCAAACAAAGGCATTTCAGCCAGTTCATTGCCGCAGAAACGATCAGTAAGTATATCACCAACCGTACGATACGGAGTTACCTCTTTTCAGAAAAGCTGAAAATAGAACTACCGGTGAACGGACTGAAAAATGAAGTATATGTCAACTACCTGTATGAGAATTCTGACCAGTTTGTAAAGGATTTTTACCAGGAAAAAATAGATCAGCTCAGGGAAAACAAAGCGCCTGATCTGAATGCAGCCCGGAAGAAAGCATTTGATTTTCTGCTGCACGATTCCACCGGCAAAGAATACCGCTTAGCTGATTTCAAAGGGAAAATGATTTTTGTGGATTTCTGGGCGTCGTGGTGTGCCCCCTGTAAGGCGCAGATTCCTTACCAGAAAGAACTGGAAAAGCATTACGCCGGCAAAGACATTGTTTTCCTGGGTGTATCGCTTGATCGCTCCAAGGAGGCATGGCTCAAAGCCGTAAAGGAAGAAGATTTACACGGTTATATTCTTCATGCAGAAGGTGATTTTAAAAACGCTTTTCCCAAAGCCTATGGTATCGAAGCCATACCCCGCTATATGTTGATTGATGCGGAAGGGAATATGATTTCAGATAACATGATGAAACCGCAGAACAAGAAAGAAATCATGGGAATCATTGATGCAGAGCTGTACTCAAAAAACACTGTTGAAATACTGGAAAAGCATTTTAAAGCAACGGGCGCAGCATTATTTGAAAGCCAGGGGATTGAAATTCGTTATCGCCAAACTGTTATGACCTTCAACGTGGCAAATAAACTCTGGTACCGGTATCCGAAGCAACTGAAGCTGATTTCGAAAATGGAAGAAGCAGAACAAATGCGCCAGATTGTTGGTAAAAGTTATTTCATGGAAACTACTACCATTGTGAATGGAGATAGCGTAAATACGAACAATCCAAGTGGTATGTCTATGCGGGAAGCATGGGTAAGCAAGCTGTCTGGTTTTGAATTGTATCTGCACAAAATGGTGAACAACGTATCTGTCAAGTTCGCTGAAGACAGCCATACTACTGGTGACAGTTCCTTTGTGTTTCAGTTGGTTTATAATGAAAAAAAAGAGAAATACTTTATCAATAAAAAAACCTATCTGATCGATAAAGTGATTGTATTAACCAACAACCAGTCACCCCGTGCCGGAGGAGGTTTTTTTGAATCTACAGTTACATACGATGATTACAGGAATGTGAACGGAATGATGATTCCTTTTAAAATTAACCTGTCAAATATCAGTACCATAAAAGTTGAGCATGCTGAAGTGAAGCCGTTGGATGCAGATTTTTTTAAGCTGTGACAGAATAGCCCTAATTTGTCTGTGCCGGAACAATGGATCTGTGTGGAGCAGGCATCATGATGAAAAACGGTGCACATTCAATTAAAATATTTTTTTGGGTGCCTAATCAGTTATAGAATGAGTACACATTTTTTCATTCGCCTCAATGGCAAGTATGTGCGGATCAACCTGTCGGAAATTCTCTATATTGAGGGGTCCCGCAATTACGTCAAAATTGTCACCGAAACACGCCCGCTGCTGGTATTGATTACCCTAAAACGCATGGAAAACCTGTTGCCTCCTGCGCAGTTTGTGCGAGTTCACAAATCATACATCGTATCTCTCAACCATGTGCTTGCTTTTGATTCTGATGAAGTGGATGTTGCCCGGCAGACGCTTCCCATTGGTTCACAGTACCGGGGTGTACTGGAACAAAAAGTGATGGTTGTTCATGAAAAGCGGGAGAATTCCGGGATAAGTGAGGAACCGGAACTCGTGACGGCCGTACATCGCGTTGCTTCCTGAAGCCGTTATTGATTCATTGAAGAGAGGCTGTCTGCAATGGATGTACAGGCATATACCTGTCAGAAGATATATGATGATCAACCAGCCTGTATCATTGCTCACACCCCAAACTGCTGCAGGTGATGATCCAGGTGCTTCCACATACTCTTCCCCCACCGTTCGGAGGTCAGTTTACCAAACAGCGGGTGTACTTTGTCGCCGATGCCCGCCTGTCCCTTATCGTGAAATGCCTGCAGCATGGACAGGAGTTCATGTTTGGCGGTATTGAAATCCGGCTCTTCCGTAATGATGAAATTCCGGGAAGTAGGTAGATTTTTCTTCCAGGGCTTATCGTTGTACAGTGAATCCTTCATCATCCAGCCAATCAGGATGCCCAGCGGGTGACGCGGCAGGGGCTTGCTGCTGAGGGGTACTTTAAAGGCTTCCTGGCAGTGCTTCAGCATCTGGCTCACCGTCATCTTTCCCCAAAGACGCTGCGATTGCGGGGTTAGCCGGTCAATGCGCTTCAGGATGGTGTGGTATACCTCGGCTTCAAACAGATTCTGTACCTGCATGGCGTTTAAATTTTACGTTCGTAATACGGAATTTCATCCTGGCTCACCGCTTCCAGTTGTTGCCAGTAAGCGGATGTTACCACCCGTCCGTCGCGGATGCGCAGGAGCCGTCCGTATACGGCATTGATGGCGTTGAAGGCCACTTCCGTTACGCCCACGGTGTAGGTTTCGGGCGGCGGGGGCGCTGCCGGCTCTTGTGCCGCAGGTTCTCCTTCGGCCGGCGTCTTGGGCGGCGGTGTAGTTTTGGGCGGAGGCGAGGCCGCCACCACCACGGTAAAACCGTTGCATTCCAGCAGATCTTTCAGAAAGGCCACCCGTTCCGGCTTTACATTCTTCTCCACCACGGCGCATTTAACGCCGTTCAGTTCTTCAAATTCATGGTTCTTGTTAATGGCCATGGTTATTGGTTTATCCGTGCAGAACAATTAACGAATAGATGTAATGATAAGCGCCGCTGGCCAGGCCGGTCACCAGCAAGCCCCCCACACAAATGGCCAGGGCCAGTCGGGCGCCCGGCGCTACCGGCACCCGTTCAATGGGCTGTTCGTTGCTGTCCATGAAAACCGCCCGGATGATGCGCAGGTAATAATACAAGGCCACCACCATGTTGAGCGCGGCAAAGCCGATGAGCAGGTAATTGCCCACGCCGGCACCGGCCAGCAGCAGAAAGAATTTTCCGAAAAATCCGGCCGTGGGCGGAATACCGGCCAGCGAAAACAGGCCCAGTGCCAGCACCCAGCTGAGCAGGGGATTGGTACGGTACAGACCTTTGTAATCATCCACCGTTTCCCGCCCTGTTGCCGCGCTGATCAGGTTCACCACGCCGAAGACAGCCAGGTTGGAAAACAGGTACACCAGCACGAAATACACTACGGAAGTACTGCCTTCGGTGGAATACCCCGTCATACCTATAAGGATAAAGCCCACCTGGGCGATAGAGGAAAAAGCAAGAAACCGTTTCATGTTCTGTTGCCGCAATGCAAAGAGGTTACCGATGAGCAGGGTGGCTACCGACAGCACCACCAGCATGTTGTACCAGCCGGCGGCCAGTTGACCGAAAGCCCGGTACAATACAGTGACCATTACAAAAACAACGGCTCCCTTCGACACAACGGAAAGATAGGATGTCACTGCCACGGGCGCCCCCTGGTACACATCGGCGGTCCAGAGATGGAACGGAACCGCAGATATCTTAAAGCCGAAGCCGGCCAGCACCAGGATGAAGGCAAAGAGCTGCAGGGGAACACCGGTCAGCAGGCCGGACAAAGCCGACAGGCTCATGGTACCCGTGGTGCCGTACAGCAGGGAAATGCCCAGCAGCAGCAGGCCCGAGGAAAAGGCCGAGGAGACAATCATTTTAAACGCCGCTTCCGACGACTGCCGTTTCTCCAGGTCGAAATTCACAAGGGCTGCCAGCGGGATGGTGGACAGCTCCAGGGCCAGGTAAAACAGCAGCAGGTGGTTGCTGCTCAGCAGGAAGAACATACCCAGCAGGGTGGAGAGCAGCAGCAGGAAAAATTCGGGTACATGCTTATGGTGGCGCAGCCACTGGTGCGACTGCAACGAGATCAGCAGAGTGCCCAGGCTGAGGATGTTCTTCTCCAGCACCAGCAGGGGATGGGTGCGGAACATGTCGCCAAACAGGGAACCGCTCTCCGTGCCCACGAAGCCGGACAGCAGGTTGAGTGCCAGCAGGAGGTGCACGGTGTTGAGTAACCGAACGGTATTCCATTCCTTGCGGCTCAGTTTGATGAACAGCAACAGGAAGATCAGCAGCGTCACCACCAGTTCCTGTTTCATCAGTAGCAGAAATTCAGTCATCGTCTTATCGGGTTATGCGTACAATTTTTTCCATGATTTCCTGCGTGCCGGGATCAATGAGCCCGGTAAACAGGAAGGGAGCCAGGCCCATCAGCAGGATGCCGGCCATCAGCACCACCACGGCCAGCCGTTCGTTCCAGCGGGCATCGGTGAGCAGGGCGTGTGCATCATTCGCCAGGGGACCCATGATGGCTTTGCCGGTGGCCCGCAGAATGTACACCGCCGTCACCACAATGGATGCGGCGGCAGCCAGCGTGGCCACCCGGTAAAAGGCATCGGCTTTTTCCCACGAACCCACGAAGATGGTCATCTCCGCCACAAAGCCGCTGAGGCCGGGTAATCCCAGCGAGCAGAGACCCACAATCACAAATGCGCTGGCGATGAAGGGCATCACTTTCAGCAGCCCGCCCAGTTGTGCCACCTGCCGCGTGTGGGTGCGCTCGTAGATCATGCCTATCACGGCAAAGAAGAGGGCGGTCATGAGCCCGTGCGACACCATCTGCAATACTGCCCCGTTAATGGCGGTGCGGGTGAGCATGGCAATGCCCAGGATCACAAAGCCGGTATGACTCACCGAGGAGTAGGCGTTGATGTATTTGAGGTCGGTCTGCATCATGGTGGCAAAGGCGCCGTAGAGGATGCCGATCGAAGCCAGCACAATGATGATGGTGTCGTATTCCTGCGCCGCCTGGGGCATGAGCCAGGTGGCCACCCGGAGGCAGCCGTAGCCGCCCAGTTTCATGGAGATGCCGGCCAGGAACATGGAGGCCGCCGTAGGAGCGGAGGAGTGCCCGTCGGGTACCCAGGTGTGAAAGGGAAAAAGAGCGGTGAACACACCGAAGCCGATAAAGGCAAAGGGAAAGAAAAACCGCTGGGCTTCCGGCGCCATGGCTCCATTGGCCAGTTGCACCAGGTCGAAACTGTGGGCGCCGTTTACGTTGCTGTTGAAGTAGAGTCCCGCCAGTCCCACCAGCACCAGTGCCGAGCCCGCCATCAGCAGCAGGGCCAGCTTCATGGCACTGTATTCCTTTTTGCCGCTGCCCCAGATACCGATGAGGAGGAACTTGGGAATCACCGCCACTTCCAGGAAGAAAAACAGGGTGAAGAGGTCCAGCGAAATAAAAAAACCATAAGCGCCCATGCTGAGAAAGAGCAAAAGAAAAAAGAATTCCTTGCTCATCCGCTCCACCTGCCACGACACCAGTACGCCGGCCAGCACCACAAAGGCGGTGAGCAGGATCATCACCAGCGAAATACCGTCAATGCCCGTGTGGAAATTGATCTGCAGCGGAGCGTACCAGGTAACAGAGTTTTCAAACAGGAAGGTGTTCTCATTGCCTGTTCCGCGCTCCTGTACGTACAGGTACAGGAGTAAGAGACTCAGCAGCAGTTGCAGCGCAGCGCCTGCCAGTGCAATGCCGCGGAGCTGCGGCAGACCTTTGGCCGGCAGCAGCGCCAGAGCTGTAAGCAGGGGCAGCAACAGGAGATAAGACAGGTTCATGTTTTTATCCGTTTAGGGGTCCCGCGGGACCGTTTATTTTTCAACCACTGTTCAGCGCATTCTGCACTTGAACAACTATCTGCTCACACAGGCGGGTGCACCGGTTATGCCTGCCACCAGTACAGGAACACCACGGCCAGTACCAGCACACCGCCAAAGAAATACAGCGTGTACTGCTGGATCTTGCCCGACTGCAGTCCTTTGATCACGCCCGACACCGCTGCGGTGCCGTACGCGATTCCGTTCATCAATCCGTCAACCACGTGCTTATCCACCCAGGCAGCCGGACGTCCCACCAGCTGGAACAGGATTTTTTTGGTGACAAACAGGTAGATCTCGTCGATATAAAATTTCCGGCAGGCCGTATGGTACAGTGTGCCCAGGGATGTGGCCAACTGTTTAGGCTTGTCGTTTTCTGTTTTGTAGAGCCAGAGCGCCAGCAGGATGCCACCCAGTGCCAGTGCCAGCGGGGCGGCGGCAAAGGCCAGGTCCATGTGGGCATGCAGGGGACGCCCATCCAGGCTCACGTAGCTGCCAAAGGGCAGGAAGCCGGCGCCGATGGTGAGCAGGGCCAGCACCAGCAGCGGCAGTTTCATGCTGAGGGGGCCTTCGCCATGCGAGTGGTGTACGCTGGCTTCTTTGGCCCAGAAAATGGAAAAGTAAAGGCGGAACATGTAGAAGGCGGTGAGCCCGGAGGTGAGCAGGGCCACCCCATACAACAGGCGGTTCGACTGCCAGGCAGTGAGCAGGATTTCTTCTTTGCTGAAGAAACCGGCCAGGGGCCAGATGCCGGCAATGGCCAGGCAGGCAACGAGGAAGGTGATATGGGTAACGGGTAGGCCTTTGCGAAGACCTCCCATGTCTTTCAGTTCATTGCTGTGTACGAAGTGGATGATGGTACCCGCGCCCAGGAAGAGCAGGGATTTGAAAAAGGCGTGGGTGAACAGGTGAAAGAGGGACGCCGTGTAACCCAGCTCATAGGCGCCGCGGGCACCGGTGAGTCCCAGGGCCAGCATCATGAAGCCGATCTGGCTCATGGTGGAATAGGCCAGCACCCGTTTGATATCGGTCTGCGTGCAGGCGATCACCGCGGCCAGCACGGCCGAAACGGCACCCACCAGGGTTACCAGGTCCAGCGCGGGCTGGCTCATGGCAAAGAGGGGGAACATGCGGGCCACGAGGAACACGCCGGCCACCACCATGGTGGCGGCATGAATGAGGGCCGACACCGGCGTGGGGCCTTCCATGGCATCGGGCAGCCAGATGTGGAGGGGGAAGAGGGCCGACTTGCCGGCGCCGCCGATGAAGACCAGCGTTACCCCCCAGGTGAGGGCCGTGATGCCGGCAAAAGAGGCGGTGACCACGGCGAGGTGCTGGGCCGACTGCTTGGCAGTGAGGTTGGCGATGAGGGTCTGGAAGTCGAGGCTCTCACCATAAAAGCCCAGGATGAGGATGCCGGCAAGAAAGCCCAGGTCGGCAAAACGGGTCACGATGAATGCTTTTTTGGAAGCCGCAACGGCCGATGGCTTGTCGAAGTAGTAACCTATCAGCAGAAAGGACGAAACGCCCACCAGTTCCCAGAAGATGTAGATCTGGAAGAGGTTGGAGGAGAGAACCAGTCCCAGCATGGAGAAGGTGAACAGGCCGAGGAACGCGTAGTAAGTGGCAAAGCGTTCTTCTCCTTTCATGTAGCCCAGGCTGAACACATGCACCATCAGCGACACCACACTCACCACCACCAGCATCATCACCGAAATGGGGTCGAGCAGGATGCCCATGTCGATGGACAGGCGGTCGCTGAATACCAGCCAGGTGTGGCGCAGGGCGGTTACCGGCACATACGCGCCTCCGGTGCGGCCATCAACGATGAAGTATTGCCAGGCCGTGTAGAGCGACAGCACGGTGGTGACGAGCAGCAGGGCGGTGCCGATCCATCCGGACGATTCCTTCAGGTACCGGCGGCCAAACAGACCCAGTACGGCAAAGCCGGCCAGGGGCAGCAGTGGAATCCATGCGATGTAGCTTGCGTAATTCATGTCAGTATTTCATTTCACCGGCGTCTTCCACATCAATGGAACGGTAGTTACGGTAAAGGTTGATGATAATGGCAATGGCCACGGCCGCTTCGGCGGCGGCAATGGCAATGAGAAACAGGGTGAAAAACAATCCCTCCAGTGCTTCGGGGTAGAGGTACTTATTGAAGGCGACGAAGTTGATGTTGACGCTGTTGAGCATCAGTTCCACCGACATGAGCAGGGTGATCATGTTGCGGCGCGTAAACAGTCCGTACATGCCGATAAAAAACAGCGCTGTACTCAGGAACAGGATGTGTTCGAGGGGAATTGCGTTCATGCTTCTTCGGGTTTAGATTTCATGGCAATTACGATGCAGCCGATCATGGCGGCCAGCAGGAGCAGGCTGATGACCTCAAAGGGCAGGGCGTATCCGCCGGGGCCCACGCCCATCATCTGCTCTCCGATGCGGGCAACGGTCCACGGGAAACTGCCATCGCTTTGCCGGAAGCCGTGCTGGTAAATCAGCAGTCCGGTAAGGCCCGCGCCCAGCAATACCGCCAGTGCGCCGGCTACGAGGCGGGTGCGGGGTGTGCGGGGCATTTCGTGGCCCGCCTGTTGGGTGAGGAAAACGGAAAAAATAATGAGCACCACGATGCCGCCCACGTACACCACAATCTGCACGGCGGCGATGAATTCCACTTCCAGCAGGAAGTAAAGCCCGCCAATGCCGATGAGGGTAAACAGCAGCCAGATGGCCGAGCGGAAGATCTTCCGTGTGGATACCGACAGCAGGGCCATGCCCAGGATAAAGGCCGACAGCAGGTAGAAAAGCAGTTGCGTCGCGTTCATGTTGTTGTTTTAAGGTATTCATACCGGGTTCAGCCGTTGCCGGCTGTTCCCTTATTCCACTCCTTCCCGGATCTTCGATCCCGGCTTGTTCAGCCGTTTGATCAGCTGGTTGCGGTCGTACACGCTGTGTTCGAAGGTCTGCGCCATTTTGATAGCGCTGGTGGGACAGGCTTCGATGCACAGGTTGCACATGGTGCAGAGTTCCAGGTGATAAATAAAGGTGTCGAGCGCTTTTTTCTTTTTGCCGGTGGCTTCATCCAGATCAAATTTCGTGATGATTTTGATGGTACCGTTGGGGCAGGCCAGTTCGCAGGCGGTGCAGCCGGTACAGGCGTGTTCGTTGTTGGTGTCGTGGGTCATCACCACTTCTCCTTTGAACCGTTCGGGTAATACAAGGGTATCCCGGTTGTCGGGGTACTGCTCGGTGATGATTTCCTTGTGGTGCGTGAAATAGTAGCCGGTCATCTTCATGCCCGTGGCCAGGGATTTCATGGCGCCCCAGACGTCTTTTACATATTCCTTCAGAAAAGCCATAGTATGCTTCGTTTGGTGGTGGTGTTTTCCGGTGGGTTGCAACGGTTTCAGGTTGACTAAAAATGCCAGCCCAGGATGGCAATCACCGTCACCAGCAGCAGGTTGACCAGGCTGATGGGGAGCAGGTATTTCCATTCGAGGTTGAGCAACTGGTCAATGCGGAGGCGGGGGAAGGTCCACCGGAACCACATGATCACGAATATCAGGAAGAAGGTTTTGCCAAAGAACCACACGCTCGACGGGATGTAATCCATTACGCGGTTGAAGCCGTCCCAGCTGCCGATGTGAAAAGGCATCCATCCGCCGAGGAAGAGGGTGGCGCCGATGGCGCAGACGATGAACACGTTGATGTATTCGGCCAGGAAAAAGAGGGCGAATTTCATCCCGGAGTACTCGGTGTGAAAGCCGGCGGTGAGTTCACTCTCGGCTTCGGCCAGGTCGAAGGGCGCCCGGTTGGTCTCGGCCGTTACGGCAATGATGAAGATGATGAAGGAAATGACCATGGGCAGGTGTCCCTTGAAGAGCCACCAGCCGTTGGCCTGCGACTGTACAATATCGCCGAGGCTGAGACTGCCCGTAAGCACAATCACGGCCAGTACGGCAAAGCCGGCCGACAGTTCGTAGCTGACGATCTGCGCTCCGCTGCGCATCGCTCCCAAGAGGGAGTATTTGTTGTTGCTGGCCCATCCCGCCATGAGGATGGCGATGACCGATAGGGAGGAGATGGCCGAGATGTAGAGAACGCCGATGTTGATGTCCCAGAGCTGGAAGTTGCGGGCAAAGCCAATGGGCGCCATCAGCAGCATGGCCACAATCATGGCAATGAAGGGAGCCACGTTAAACAGCAGTTTGTCGGCACCGGTGGGCGTCATGCCTTCTTTCACCAGCAGTTTGAGGGTATCGGCCAGGGACTGCAGCATGCCTTTGGGACCCACCCGGTTGGGACCGAGGCGGATCTGCATCCAGGCGGCCACTTTGCGTTCCATCAGCACCAGTACCAGCCCCAGTACGGCAAAGAGACTAATCACGGCCACGCCGGCCAGCACCATTTCGGCGGCTGTGGCCCAGGCGGTTGGCAGCTGTGCGTTGAGCCATTCGTGCAGCTGTGCAGCAATCTGTTCAAAACTCCACATACGTTGTCAGCGTTTCAGGGTTCAGTTGTACCGGCACGCCTCAGCGGTCAATGTCGGGTATCACGAGGTCCAGCGTGCCCATGGCCGCGATCAGGTCGCCGATTTTGCCGCCCCTCACCATGTCGTTGAGGATGGAGAGGTTGGAGAAGCCCGGCGAGCGGAACTTGATGCGGTAGGGGGTGGTGCCGCCCTCGCTCACGATGTACACGCCCAGTTCGCCCCGGGCCGTTTCCACCATGGTATAAAACTCTCCTTTGGGCAGTTTCAGCACGGCCTTGGTCTTGGCCTGGAAATCGCCTTCCGGGATGTTGTCAATCAGTTGTTCGATGATGCGGATCGACTGCTGCATTTCGCCCATCCGCACCAGGTAACGGGCGTAGGCATCGCCGCCGGTTTCCAGCACTTCGTCAAATTCCAGCCGGTCGTACACTTCGTAGGGATAGTGCTTGCGCACGTCGCAGGACACCCCGCTGCCGCGGGCTACCGGTCCCGTACAACCGTAGGAGATGGCCTGTTCGGCGCTGATCACGCCCACGCCTTTCATGCGGTTCCGGAAGATGACGTTCCCGGTGAGGAGTTCGTCGTATTCGTGGATCTTGGATTTGTAGAGCTCAATGAAAGCTTTCACCCGTCGCTGAAAGTTGGGGTGGAGGTCGTGCATTACGCCGCCTGGCACATTGTAATTCATTGTCAGGCGGGCGCCGCAGGTTTCTTCCATGATCTCGTTGATCGTCTCCCGTTCGCGGAATGCGTGGAAGAAGGGCGTGAAGGCGCCGAGGTCCATGGCCATGGCGCCCCACCACAGTTCGTGGGAGGCAATGCGGGTGAGTTCGTCCAACAGCACCCGGATCACCCGGGCGCGGGGCGGTATTTCGAGTTGCAGTCCCTGTTCCACGCAGAGGGCGCAGGCGTGGTTGTTGATGTGGGCGGAGAGGTAATCCATCCGGCTGGTGACGTAGATGAACTGCCGGTAACTGAGGCTCTCGCACATCTTTTCGATGGAACGGTGGATATAACCCAGGTTGGGCTCAATTTTTTTGATGGTCTCGCCATTGAGCGTGATCACCAGGTGCAGCACCCCGTGCGTGGCCGGATGCTGCGGTCCCACGTTGATGATCATGTCGCCGTGGTTCTCCGGTGTGGCTTCTTGTATGATTTCCGTTTCCCGGTACATGGTTATGGTCTCTCTTTGCCTTTTATACGATTAATCGGGTTCTGATCTGTCTGTTTGTATTTCCCCCGTTTCCGGTGATGTTTTTCCGGTTGCCGCAGCGCTCACCCATTTGCACATTTACCCATTCGCACATTATTTACAGTTTTATCATATTCACCGGATCCTCAAAATCTTTCCGCAACGGATTCTTTCCTTCCCACCCCGCCGGCAGTATCAGCAGTTTCAGGTTGGGGTGGTTGGTAAACTGCACGCCAAAGAGTTCGTACACCTCCCGTTCGTGGAATTCGGCGGTGCGCCATATCCCGCTCACGCTGGCAATTTCGGGCTGCTCGCGGTTGAGATTGCTTTTGATGATGGCATGATGTCCCAGCCGGGTCGACCGCAGGTGGTACACCATGGTGAGGTGGGTTTTCCAGTCGATGCAGGTGAGGCAAAACAAAAAGTTGAACTGCAGCGCATCATCGTTCCGCAGCGCGGTGGCGGTGGCAAGCCATTCACCGGGCTCCACCAGGTACGCGGGCCAGGGTCCGCCTTCGGTGGGGGTGAGGGCTGGCAGTAATTCCTGGAGCGGCAGCGGGGTGGTGGTTCCGGTACTCATGCTTCTTTGCCCTCCCGTATCTGTTCGCGGGTAAGGCCGCTGTTGATTTTTTTCTGCAGGGTGATGAGGGAGTGCAGCAGGGCTTCGGGCCGCGGCGGGCAACCGGCCACGTACACATCCACGGGGATGATGTGGTCGGCTCCCTTCACCACCGAGTAGGTATTGTAAAAGAAGGGGCCTCCGCTGATGGCGCAGGCGCCCATGGCAATCACGTACTTGGGTTCGGGCATCTGGTCGTAGAGTCGTTTGAGCACCGGGGCCATTTTGTTGACGATGGTACCGGCGATGATGATCACATCCGCCTGCCGGGGGGTGGCACGGGCCACTTCAAAGCCAAAGCGGGAAAAGTCGTATTTGGCGCCGGCCACGGCCATGTATTCGATGCCGCAGCAGCTGGTGGCAAAGGTGAGGGGCCAGATGGAGTTGGAGCGGGCCCAGTTGATCAGTTCATCGAGCTTGCTGAGCATCACCCCGCCGCCGGGCAGTTCGTGCACCTGGCCGGGGAACACCGCGTCGCCCCCCTCGGGGTGGGCATGGATCTCGGCGGCAGAAGGCAGTTTCGTTGCGTCCATAGTGCTTAATCGGTTGGTTTACATCCACTTCAATGCGCCTTTTTTATGGGCGTAGAGGAAGCCGAGAAAGAGGATGAAAAAGAAAATGACCACTTCCACCAGGGCCAGCCAGCCTACCTGTTTCACCACCACGGCCCAGGGATAGAGGAAGACGAGTTCCACATCAAAAATCAGAAAGATGAGTGCAAAGAGGTAATAGCCCACGTTAAACTGGATCCAACTCGGTCCCTGTGTGGGAATCCCGCACTCAATGGCTTCTCCTTTTTGGGGGTTGGTGGTGGCGCGGGTCACCAGCCGGGCAATGAGGATGGCGATGCCGGAAAAGGCAATGGCGGCAATGGTTAATACGATCAGCGAAGCGGCACCCATGGGCAAGCGAGTTTGGTAGCGAAAATAGATGCCTAATATACAACGAAAGATGATATGAATTAGCGGCGCGGCTGATGATCGTGGGGAATTTTCAGGTGCAAGACGTAAGGCCTAAGGTAGAAGGCATAAGGCATTAGGCGGAAGGCATAGGGCGGATGTCCGGATGGTGATGATTTGTTAGAGCAATCCCCCCTCGCGAACGCAACCCCAATCAGTCCTTCACTCATTCAATCCTTGTAATTCCTCTGCGATGGCCTCTTCTTCTCATTTCGCTGCGCCAAAAAAAGGCATGAGGCGGAAGGCATGAGGCGTAAGGCATAAGGCGGATGTCCGGAGGGTGATGGTATGTTAGAACAATCCCTCGCGGCCGCAACCCCATTCAGTCCTTCAATCCTTCACTCATTCAATCCTTGTTCCTCCTCTGCGATGGCCTCCTTTTCTCATTTCGCTGCGCCAAAAAATGCCAACTGGCGAACAACAGCTAGCTCAACCCGTTACCACCCGCCTGCGGGGTTTGCAACCGCCGCCGGGGGATGAGCGCACCGACCCCCAATCCGAAATCTGCAATCCCCGTCTGTCTCGGGGAAGGATTCCCACTCCCGGCCGGCCAGAACCCCCCCAATCCGAAATCTGCAATCCGAAATCTGCAATCCCAAATCCCAAATCCCAAACTTCCTTCCTTTTGATTTTTCAAATCCCCCCCGCCCCCTTACCTTTGCGGCCGGAATCGTAAACCCTCTCATTAAATAGATATTATTATGGCCAATTCTGGAAAGGTGAAACAGGTGATCGGCGCCGTGGTGGACGTCCAGTTTCACGGTAAGCTCCCCGAAATTTACAGTGCCCTGGAACTGAAGCGTCCCAATGGCGATATCCTGGTGCTGGAAGTGCAGCAGCACCTCGGCGAGGACAGTGTGCGTACCATTGCCATGGACGGTACCGAGGGCCTGGTACGGGGTATGGAAGTGGTGGATACCGGTAAAAATATTCTCATGCCCACCGGTGATGCCATCAACGGCCGCCTGTTCAACGTAACCGGCGACCCCATCGACGGTCTCCCCGCCGTGAGCAAGGCCAACGGTCGCCCCATCCACGCCAAACCCCCGGCTTTCGAACACCTGAGCACCGCCAGTGAAGTGCTGTTTACAGGTATCAAGGTAATTGACCTCATTGAGCCCTATGCCAAGGGAGGTAAAATTGGTCTGTTCGGTGGTGCCGGTGTAGGTAAAACCGTATTGATCCAGGAGCTCATCAACAATATTGCCAAGGGTTACGGCGGTCTGTCGGTATTTGCCGGTGTGGGCGAGCGTACCCGTGAAGGAAACGACCTGTTGCGGGAGATGATCGAAGCCGGCATTATGAAGTACGGCGACGACTTCAAGCACAGCATGGAAGAAGGTGGCTGGGACCTGAGCAAGGTTGACCTGGAAGGAATGAAGGAATCCAAAGCCACGTTCGTATTCGGCCAGATGAATGAGCCCCCCGGCGCCCGTGCCCGTGTGGCCCTGTCCGGTCTCACCGTAGCGGAATATTTCCGCGATGGCGATGGCCAGGGCAAAGGAAAAGACATCCTGTTCTTTGTGGACAATATCTTCCGTTTCACCCAGGCAGGTTCCGAAGTATCGGCCCTGTTGGGTCGTATGCCCTCCGCGGTGGGTTACCAGCCCACGCTGGCGACCGAAATGGGTCTGATGCAGGAGCGCATCACTTCTACCAAGAACGGGTCCATTACCTCTGTACAGGCGGTGTATGTACCGGCGGATGACCTGACCGATCCCGCCCCCGCTACCACCTTTGCCCACCTCGATGCCACCACGGTACTGGATCGTAAGATCGCCGATCTCGGTATCTACCCTGCGGTAAACCCGCTGGAATCCACCAGCCGGATCCTTACCCCGCAGATTGTAGGGGATGCGCATTACGAGTGTGCCAACCGCGTGAAGCTGATTCTGCAGCGCTACAAAGAACTGCAGGACATCATCGCCATCCTGGGTATGGATGAACTGAGTGAAGAAGATAAGATGACCGTACAGCGTGCCCGTAAGGTGCAGCGCTTCCTCAGCCAGCCCTTCCACGTGGCTGAAGCGTTTACCGGTCTCAAGGGTGTGTTCGTAAACATTGAAGATACCATCCGTGGCTTCAATATGATCATGGACGGCGAAGTGGACGAATACCCCGAAGCAGCTTTCAACCTGGTGGGAACCATTGAAGATGCCATTGAAAAGGGTAAGAAGCTGCTGGCTGCCGCCAAAGGGTAAATGTTAAGGAAAGGGCAGGAGGCCCCTACCTTAAACGTACAACCTTCAACGTTAAACCGTTTTACATGAACTTAGAAATAGTCACTCCCATCGGTAAGATGTACAGCGGCGAGGTTCTCGGCGTGCAACTCCCCGGCATCACCGGCAGCTTTGAAGTGCTCGATAACCACGCGCCGTTGGTCAGCGCCCTCAAAGCCGGCCGCCTGAAAGTGCTGGTGGCCAAAAACCAGGACGAGTACTACCAGATCCAGGGCGGTTTTGTGGAAGTGCTCCGCAACAAAGTGACCGTACTTGTGGAGGCAAGCAAAAAGGAAGAGTGATCCCGCATTTCTCCCGATGAAAATTTTACAGCCGCCTGCAACCGCAGGCGGTTTTTTTATTCAGACTTATCAGGTTTCCCGGGCGGCGCTGGATTGCTTTTGAATGGGAGATAAAACCTATCAGGTTTGCCGGGCAGGGCTGCAGCGCTGCAAACGTTATAGGTTTTTTTGCCGGGTCGGCGCTTCATCCTCTTTAAAATGAATCCAGACTTATAAGGTTTGCCGGGCGGACGGGCAGGGCTGCAAACCTGATAGGTCTTTTTTTAGGACGGCTGTGGAGGGCTGCAAACCTGATAGGTCTTTTTTTCGGGCGGTTGGGCAGCGCTGCAAACCCTAAAGGTCTTTCCCACCAATAAATTCTTCAAACCCGTTTACATGAATCAACCGGGTATCCTGCACGGGATAGCTGTTGAGAAATGAAGAGGGGAACCGGGTTTTTTGCGCTTTCCATTTGAATTCAAATGCCTGGATCTGTCCGTCGTTTTCTTCGAGGTAGTCAATCTCTGCCTGGTCGTGTGTGCGCCAGAAATACGTGTTGGGGCGGTATTGGCGGTAGTGATTATATTTCAAACGCTCTGTAACCAGAAAGTTTTCGAGAAGCGCTCCTTTGTCGGACCGTAGTTCCGGCGGAGCGAAGTTGCTCAGCAGCGCATTGCGGATGCCATTGTCGAGGAAGTAATATTTTTTCCCTTTTTTGATTTCGTTGCGCAGGTTCCTGCTGAAAGCCGGCAGTTTATGCAGTACATACGACTGCTCCAGCAGTTCTATGTATTTCTCAACCGTTGCCGGTTGTATGTTACCGATGGTTTGTGCCAGTTCATGGTAGTGAACCTCGCTGCCTGTCTGCAACGCCAATGCCTGTAATAACTTTTGCAGAACCGATGATTTACGGATGCCATCGAGTTGCAGCAGGTCTTTATACAAATAACTGTTGGTCAGTTCCAGCAGTACTTCTTTTTCGTGACCGGGGTTGTTAATCACATCGGGATAGGAACCGTACAGAAGGCGGTTTTGCAGCATGCGCCGGGCTTCCGTTAGTGAGCTGTGCCGGACAAACTCCTGGTAGCTGATGGGGTATAATTGAAATACGGTTTTACGGCCGGTGAGCGGTTCCTGCGTGCGGTTGTTGAGATCAAAAGCCGATGAGCCGGTAGCAATGATCTGCAGATCAGGCGCCGTATCGTACAGCAGTTTCAGTTTTTTGCCAATCTCCGGAATTTGTTGTGCTTCGTCAATAATGACCAAACGGGTTTCCGCCCCCACCAGTTGCAGCAGCGTGCTGCTGGTATCAGCCGCGGTAAAAGCGGCCCGGTAATCGGCTTCATCGGCATTGAACCAGCGGATTGGCACTTGTATGTGTTCTGTCAGCTGTTTCAGGAGGGTGGTTTTACCCACCTGCCGGCCACCCATCAGCAACAGAATCTTTCCCTGAAAGCATTGCTGTACCAACCTGTTCAACAATATACGTTGCACCATTTGGGATAAGCTTGAAGCTTAAAATTACAAAATTAGGCATAAAATTCATATTGTAATACAAAAATTAAGCCTAATTTTTATAATAGGTGAAGCAGAGATGATTGGCGGGATATACAAAAACAGGTTTTCCGGGCCGGCAGCCGGTACGCCATCTGTTAGACCTGGGAGATTTGCCGTTCAGGGCTGCCGGGCTGCAAACCTTACAGGTCTCTTTTCTCAGCTTTTCTTCTTTTTCTTATTCCCCTTGTACTCTACGTACACCTTGCGGTCGCCCTTGAGGTAGTAACGGCCGCCGTTGGGGCCGATGTAGATTTTTTCCCCGTTGGGACCTTTCATGCGGTCGTCCACATTATCGTTGTACTTGTTGGTGGGTTTGGGTGCCGGCGCAGCGGCGGCGGGCTTTTTGGGCGCGGGTGCCTGTTGGGCGGCAAGGGCAAGTGTGGACAGCGAAAACAGCAGGGCCAGTACGTATTTCATAAAAAATGGTTTTAGTTGAGTTGCGGGTCAATGGGGTAGTTGATCAGTTGTTCGTAGGGGCCGCCCATCTCCCGCAGGGCATCTTTCCAGATGGCATCGGGCCGGGGATGGAAGGCCAGACGTCGGCTGCCCTGCACCGTGAGCCAGCTTTTTTCTTCGAGTTCGCTTTCCAGCTGTCCGCTGCTCCAGCCGCTGTAGCCGATGTAAAAACGGATCTTGTCTGCATCCAGAGCGTCTTCGCGGAGCAGTTGGGTCACGGTTTCAAAATTGCCTCCCCAGAAAACACCCGGCAGAATTTCCTGCCCGCCCTCAATCGCTTCGGGTAACTGGTGGAGGAAATGCAGGGTGTCCTGCTGCACCGGTCCGCCGTAGTATACCGGCAGGGGATGGTTTTCAAGCCCGGTAATGAGATCGGCCAGGGTGTGGTCATACGGACGGTTCAGTACCAGGCCGAAGCTGCCCTCCCGGTTGTGTTCGCAGAGCAGCACCACGGTGCGCATAAAATTGGGATCCTGCAGAAAGGGATCGGAAATGAGTAACGTGCCTGCTGTTGGCGCAATCATGCTTTAAATTACAGTTCATTTTTATACAACATGCAATTTGAAACCACTTTTTTAGAATCACTCTAAATTCACGTTAAAACCCGCAGACCTTGCAGGGTTCGCGGGTGGAATGGTACATTTGCACCACCGGTGCCGGCCGGAAAACGGATTGTATGCAGATAAAAAAAATGTTTCCCCTCATCATTGCCCTTATAACGGTGTCGCTGATGGGTATCATCTACATCCAGGTATCCTGGCTGCGTACGCTGGCGCTCTTCCGTGAAGAGCAGTTGAAGGAGAAATTGTCGGCCATCATCCAGAACGTGAGCGAAGAGCTGATTTCCCAGCGCAGCGCCACGTTTCAGTCGCCCGGCCAGTTGCCCGGTCTCAAGTTCCCCAGCGATATCTACGACATCTACAAGCAGTTTTCGGTAGCCAACCGCTTCACGGTTTTCGAGATACGCGAAAAACTCCAGCGCGAATTCCGCAAGCAGAACCTGCGGGATACGAAGTTCGAATTTGCCATTGCCAGCGATAACGTCTTCGGGCATTATGAGCTGAAGTCGCCCCGCTTCCTCGAAATGGCCCTCGACACCGTGCACAACCTCAAAGTGCTCTATCCCCTGGTGGCTTCCAGCGGCAGCTGGCTCGAAAGCCTGGCGCCCGATGAAATGCTGGTGATTGTGGTGCCCGATATTAAAAGTTATGTTTTGCAATCGCTGGGGTGGATGATCGGCGGCGCCATCCTTTTTACGCTCATCATCATCACCGCTTTTTACATCACCTTCGGCACGCTGATCCGGCAGAAAAAGCTGGGAGAGATGAAAAGTGATTTCATCAACAACATGACCCATGAACTCAAAACGCCGTTGGCCACCATATCGCTGGCGGTGGATGCGCTGCGAAGTGAAAAAGTGCTCACCAACCCCGAGAAGCTGGGCTATTTCACCAACATGATCAAGGATGAAAACAAGCGGATGAACCGGCACGTGGAGACCATCCTCCAGGCGGCCCAGATGGAGCGGCAGCAGGTGCAGCTCAATAAAAAAGACGTGCATGCCCACGAAGTGATTGAGAAAGTGCTGGGCAACCTGCGCCTGCAGATTGACGAAAAGAGCGGCCGCGTGGAAACACAGCTGCAGGCGACCAACGACCTGCTGGAAGCCGATGAGGTGCACTTTACCAATCTCATCAACAACCTGGTGGACAATGCCGTTAAATACTCCAAAGACAATTCACTCTTTATCCGGGTGTCTACCCGCAACTCCGGGCGTTTCCTCCGCATCCTGGTGGAGGATCATGGCATCGGCATGAGCAAGGAAACCCAGGCCCGGGTATTTGAAAAATTCTTCCGCGCCCATACCGGAAATGTTCACAACGTAAAGGGCTTTGGGTTGGGTCTCAGCTACGTCAAGGCCATGACCGAGGCCCACGATGGCAAGGTGAAGGTGGACAGCGTACTCGGGAAGGGATCTACGTTTACATTGGAGTTTCCGTTGAAAAAGACGGGTTAGGGGGAAGGTTAAAGATTTTACGTATACGGGTTTATTTTATTTCTTCCGGTCGGAAGGTTCTTTTCCATTACAAATTTCACGTGTTGTGCTATTGAAATATTGAACTGAATCTATTGTTGTGATTAGGTGATCAAGTACTTATTGTCTCTTTGTTACTTTTTGCCCCGACTCTATCGGCCGGGATCTTCGACTTGCTTCCAAAAAGTAACCAAAAAGGGCCCCGCCATCGATTACGGCCCGATGGCGGAGGGATCCCCCGCTGATGCGGGGATTAAGCTGTATTACTACTGTAGTGCCCGGCAATTGTGCCCTGATGTCGTTCATAATAGCTAGTCTCAAATAATTCAAGACTTTTAATAGCATAACACGTCAGAAATTCTCACACTTACACATTGATTCATTTCCGGCCAACGGCCTGCGGATTAATCAGGACTGACAAGTGACCGTTGACCGATTTGTTCCTCCCGGCTGAACGGTTCCTCCCATTTTCATATTTACACATTTACACACTTACACATTGATTCATCCTCCGGCCCGCGGCTGTCGGCTCACGGCCAACTGTTAACGGCTCACGGCCAACAGTCAACGTTTCACGATCCCCAAAGCGCGCTTCCGGCGCTTATCCCCATCCTACCTGCTGTTATCCACAGGCTATTCACATCAATTCACAACAAGTTCCCAAAAAGATCGGGAAAAAAGAGCTGAAACCCTTGCCAGCAAAGGCTTTGAGTTGTGTGGAAAAATATAAAGATTCCCATTTTGTTTGAAAAGTGGGAAAATGTGTTATTTTGTGTGGAATTATGGGAAATGTCAACCATAATCAACACAAATGATTGGTTTTCTGGGCGAATATGAGGTTACCATCGACGCAAAGGGTCGCTTTCTGCTCCCGGCCGGCTTTAAAAAGCAGGTGCCGGAAGAGTGGGGCAACCAGTTTGTGATCAGCCGGGGCATCGAGCCCTGCCTCACCCTCTATCCCATGAAAAACTGGGAACCCATATTCGCGGAAATCAGTCAGTTGAATGATTTCGATCCCAAGGTACGGCAATTCCAACGCTATTTTCTGAACGGCGCCACCACGGTGGAGCTCGATACGGCCGGCCGCCTGCTCCTCCCGCAGAACCTCAAGGAATATGCGGGACTGGAAAAGGACGCGGTGCTGGTGTCGGCCGTCAAGAAAATAGAGATCTGGGACAAACGCAGGTACCAACAGTTCTTTGAAAACTTTTCACCCGATGCATTCAGCCAGCTGGCGGGTGAGGTGATGGTTAAAAAGGAGTCGTGAGCAGCAGCAAGCGGAAACAGGATAACGCGGCGGGTCCGGATGCGTCCGGGGAAGCAGCCTATCATGTACCCGTTCTGCTGAATGAGGCAGTGGATGCCCTGCGGGTGCAGCCTGGCGGGGTATATGTCGACTGCACCTTCGGCGGAGGCGGTCACAGCCGGGAGATCCTCCGCAGGCTGGGACCCGGCGGACGCCTGATCGCTTTCGACCAGGACCCCGACGCCCGGCGCAATCTGCCCGACGACCCGCGGATCACCTTTGTGCCGCACAACTTTCGCCACCTTGCACGGTTTCTCCGCTTTCACCAGGTGGAAGTGGTAGACGGCATCCTGGCCGACCTGGGCGTTTCCAGTCACCAGTTCGACGAACCCGGCCGCGGTTTCTCCACCCGGTTTGATGGTCCGCTTGACATGCGCATGGACCCCGCCCAGCCCCTCACGGCAGCCGAAGTGCTCCGCACCTACAGCCCCGGTCAGCTGCAGCAGCTGTTCAGCCAGTACGGCGAAGTGACCAATGCCCGTACCCTGGCCGCCACGGTGGTGCAGCAGCGGACCCTGCGTCCTCTCACCACCATCGCCGAGCTGAAGCAGGCCCTGCATCCGGTAGTGAAAGGAAACCCCCACAAATATTTCGCACAGGTATTCCAGGCCCTGCGGATTGAAGTGAACGGCGAGCTGGCCGTTCTGAAAGAACTGCTGGAGCAGGTGCCCGCCGTACTCAAGCCCGGTGGCCGCGTGGCCATCATCTCCTTCCACTCGCTGGAAGACCGCCTGGTGAAACTCTTTTTTAAGAACGGAACCTTTGAAGAAGAACCCTACCACCCGTTTTCAACAGAAACACGGAAACAGATTTTCCGCGTCCTCACCCGCAAACCGGTGGAGCCCGGACCCGATGAACAACACCAGAATCCAAGATCCAGAAGCGCACGGCTACGAATAGCCGAAAAGTGCTGAACCCTCCGCCCATCCCTTGTAAAACGTACATGTAACTCAAATAAGCAACAACTGAAACCACAGGCAGCCGTATGACAGTGAAAGAACCACGTATTGACTTCAGAAAATGGTTCAACTATCAATGGATCGTCCGCAACGTTCCCTTCTTCCTGTTCCTGGCTTTCCTGGCAGTGCTGTACATCGCTAACGGGCACTATGCCGATAACACCATCCGGGACATCAACCGTACCACCCGGCTCCTCAAGGAACAGGAATATGAATACAAAACCCTCAACGGTAAACTCATGTTCCAGAACCGCCAGACGGAAGTGACCCGTGTGGTGGAAGCAATCGGATTGAAAGAAACCATTCAACAACCCATTCGACTCAAAGACAGTACGGCCGCGGGCCAGCAATGATGGAGGTAAAAAAAGACATATTGTGGCGGGTGAACCTCACGTTCCTGGGGTTGCTGTTCTTCGGCATCCTGATCCTGGGCCGGGCTTTCTATACCCAGCGGGTGGAAGGCAGCTACTGGAAGAGCATGGGCGACAGCCTGCACACCAAGATCCTCGACCTCGATGCCGAACGTGGCACCATCTACAGCGAAGACGGCAGCATGCTCAGCACCTCCCTGCCCCAGTTTAATATCTACATTGACTTCGCCGCCGAAGGTCTCCGCCAGAAAAGTGGTGAACGGTTTTTCCATCACCTCGACTCCCTCAGCACTGCGCTCGCCGGCCTGTTCCGGGATAAAACACCGGCCACCTATAAGCGGGAGCTGGAAACGGCCTACCGCAACCGCGAACGCTACTATCCCCTCCGCAAGAAAGTGTCGTTTGAAGAGTACAAACAGTTCCGCGACTTCCCGCTGGTGCGCCTGGGCCGTAACAAGAGCGGCTTCATCAGCGAGGTAAAAACCAAACGCCTCAACCCCTTCGGTGAACTCGGCTTCCGCACCATCGGGCTGTACCGCGAAAATGCAAAGCTGGTGGGACTGGAACGCTCCTTCGACTCGGTGCTCCGCGGCACATCCGGTAAACGCCTCGTGCGTTTTGTGGCCGGCGGCGTGATGATGCCGGTGGAAGGATTTGAAGTGGAACCCGAAAACGGGTACGACGTGGTAACCACGCTCGACATCAATTTCCAGGACATCACCCACCGGGCGCTCCTGCGCAAGATGACGGAAAACGAAGCCCTCGAGGGAACCGCCATTGTGATGGAAGTGGCCACCGGAAAAATCAAAGCCATGGCCAACCTCGGCCGCATGCCCGATGGCAGTTATTTCGAAAAGGACAATTATGCCCTCCGCACCTCGGAGCCCGGTTCCACCATCAAACTGGTGACGCTGCTGGCGGCGCTGGAAGACCGGCATGTTACCATCAACGACCAGATTGAAATCAACGGCGGGCGCTGGACCATCGGCGGCCGCACCGTGGCCGATGACCACCACGGCCCGCAGTCGGTCAACATCAAAACAGCGTTTACTCAAAGTTCCAATGTGGCGATGAGTAAACTGGCCTACCAGTACTACACCCAGGATCCTAAGAAATACTACCGGCATCTTAGCCGGTTGCGTCTGACCCGGAAAACAGGCATCGAACTGAATGAAGAATTCACACCGATCATTAAAAATCCAAACAAGGCCAAATACTGGCACCCCCAAACCCTGGTCTCCTGGGGCTTTGGGTACGAATTGCTGGTATCGCCCCTGCAGTTGCTGATGGTGTACAACGCTGTAGCCAACAACGGCAAACTCATGAAACCGTACCTGGTGCATGAAGTGCGCAGCTATGGCAACGTTATCCAGCGCAACGAACCCGAAGTGCTGGAAGAAGCCATTGCCGGCACTTCCACCATCCGGCAACTGCAGGAGTGCCTTGCCGCCGTGTGTACCGAAGGTACCGCCCGGCGTCCCTTTGAAACCGCCCTGTACCGGGCCGCCGGTAAAACCGGAACGGCCAAGGTTAACGATGGTACTTACAAGTACCGCGACGGGGTGTACCAGTCGGCCTTCGCCGGTTATTTCCCGGCCGATCGCCCCAGGTACTCCATCATCGTTATTATCAAAAACAAACCCCGCGCCGCCAACTATTACGGAGGCACGGTGTCGGCCCCGGTCTTCCGCGAGATTGCCGATCACCTGTATAAATATGTAACAGACCAGCAGCCTCCGCTCCGCTTCACCCGTCCCGATACCCTGTCGTACACCCTGGGCGGCAGCAAGCAGGAACTGCAACACCTCGCCCGGCATTTCGGGTTCGGCTACAGCGACCCGTTCCCCGGCAGCTGGCGCATGGCAACACTGCAACAGCAGACACTCCGGCCCCAAGCCTTACCGGCCCCCGCCACCCAGGTGCCCGATGTTAGGGGCATGGGACTGAAGGACGCCCTTTACCTGCTGGAACAGAACGGCCTTGCCGTGCAGGTGCAGGGAAAAGGAAAAGTAGTTAACCAGTCTGTTGCGGCAGGCGCACCGGTTGCCCAGGGACAACCCATTGTATTGTATCTGAACTGATGGCCCTCTTACAGGAAATATTATACAAGACTTCGATCCGCAGCGTGCGGGGGAGTACCGCTGTTGCCATAGCGGCCGTGGAAACCGACTCCCGCAACTGCACGCCCGGCTGCTGCTTTGTAGCGGTAAAGGGTGTTGTGACCGACGGACATGCTTACATCGCCAAGGCAGTTGCGTTGGGAGCCGTAGCCATCGTGTGCGAAGTGTTGCCGGAAGAAATACAGGAAGGGGTTACGTATGTAGAGGTGGCCGACAGCGCCGAAGCCGCCGGCCGCATGGCGCACAGCTTTTTCGGAAGCGTGAGCCAACAACTTAAAGTGGTGGGAGTAACTGGTACCAACGGCAAAACCACCATCGCCACCCTGCTCTACAAATTGTTTTCGGAACTGGGGTACACCTGCGGGCTGATCTCCACTGTTCAGTATCACATCGGTGACCAGATCGAACCAGCCTCTCATACCACCCCCGATGCCATCCGGCTCAACCGCCTGCTCCGGAAGATGTTCGATGCCGGTTGCACCCATGTGTTCATGGAGTGCAGCAGCCATGCCATTCACCAGCAACGCATTGCCGGCATACATTTTACCGGCGCCCTGTTCAGTAATATCACCCACGATCACCTCGATTACCATAAAACCTTTGATGCTTATATCCGGGCGAAGAAAGCATTCTTCGACCACCTTACGCCTGGTGCTTTTGCCATCAGCAACCGCGACGACAAACGCGGGGAAGTGATGCTGCAGAACTGCCCGGCGCGGAAATATTATTACAGCCTGCGTTCCATGGCCGACTTTAAAGGAAAGATCCTGGAGAACAGTCTCACCGGCTTGCAGTTGCTCCTGGACCAGGAAGAAGTGCATTTCCGTCTCATCGGCACCTTCAATGCCTACAACCTGCTGGCAGTGTATGGTGCGGCCATCTGCCTGGGCGAAGACCGGCAGCGGGTGTTGCAGGTGCTGAGCAGCCTTACCGGCGCCGAGGGACGGTTTGATTGTCTTCTCTCACCTCTTACGGGCGTGCTGGGCATCGTGGACTACGCCCATACCCCCGACGCGTTGGAAAATGTACTTGATACCATCCGCAACCTGCGTCGTGGAAAAGAGCAGGTGATCACTGTAGTGGGATGCGGCGGTGACCGCGACAAAACCAAGCGCCCCCTGATGGCCGAAGCGGCCGCCCGGCTGAGCGACCGGCTGGTCCTCACCAGCGATAACCCCCGCACCGAAGATCCGCAGGCCATTCTGCGTGACATGGAAGCAGGGCTCAATACAGCCGGACGGCGTAAATCCATCACCGTTGCCGACCGGCGCGAAGCGATTAAAACAGCTGTAACGCTGGCCGGACCAGAGGATATTGTACTGGTGACCGGAAAAGGTCACGAGAAATACCAGGAGATCAACGGCGTGCGGCACGACTTTGACGACCGGCAGGTGCTGCAGGACATGTTTGCACTCCTGGAGAAATAAATAAAGCAAACCGAAAAAGAAAACAGGCATGTTGAAAAACTTATTTGATTGGTTGAACAGCATGGGAATTCACTTTCCCGGCGACAACCTCTTCCAGTTCATCACCAGCCGGGTGATGCTGGCGGTTTTGCTTTCGCTGGTCATCTCCACGGTGTTTGGAAAAAAACTCATTCAGTTTCTGCGTAACAAACAGGTGGGCGAAACGGTCCGCGACCTGGGACTCGCCGGCGAGCAGCAGAAAAAGGGAACCCCCACCATGGGCGGCATCATCATTATTCTGTCTATCCTGGTACCCACTTTGCTGCTGGCCGATGTGAGCAAGGCCTACATCCTCCTGATGCTCTTTGCCACGTTGTGGCTGGGATTGATCGGCTTTGTGGATGACTACCTCAAGCTGCGGGCCAAGCGCCAGGCGCAGAAAGAAGGCGTGAACTACCAGAAGGGTGATAAAGACGGACTGGCCGGCTGGTTCAAAATTCTGGGCCAGGTGGTGCTGGGTGTTGCCGTAGGCGCCACCCTGTTGTTCAACGAGTCCATCAGCGTGTACCGCGAGTTCCGGGGCAGCAATCTTCCCGCCAAAGCCGAAGTGAAGAAAGTCATGCTCGATGGCAAGGAGCGCATCTTTGTAAAGGCCGATGAACCCATCACCACGATTCCTTTTGTAAAGGGACACGAATTCAATTATGCCAAACTGCTGCCACAGGCCCTGCGGGGACTCACGTGGCTGCTTTACATCTTCATCGTCATCTTTATTGTAACAGCCGTCTCCAACGGGGCCAATATCACAGATGGGATTGACGGCCTGGCCACCGGTGTGTCGGCCCTCATAGGCATCTGCCTGGGCATCTTTGCGTACGCCAGTGGTAACATCCGCGTAGCGGAGTACCTCAACATCATGTACATCCCCAACCTGGGCGAACTGTCCATCTTCATCGGGGCTTTGGTGGGCGCCTGCATCGGCTTCCTCTGGTACAATGCCTACCCGGCCCAGGTGTTCATGGGCGATACAGGCAGCCTCATGCTGGGCGGCGTGATCGCGGCGCTGGCCATCCTGGTGCGCAAGGAATTGCTGATACCCATCTTCTGCGGCGTGTTCCTCGTGGAGAATCTGAGTGTGGTGCTGCAGGTGGGTTATTTCAAGTATACGAAGCGGAAGTACGGCGAAGGAAGAAGGATCTTCCGGATGAGTCCGCTGCATCACCATTACCAAAAATCCGGTTTTCATGAGAGTAAGATCGTCACCCGCTTCTGGATCATAACCATCCTCTGCGTGGTGTTCGCCATTGTAACCCTCAAGATCCGGTAACGATAGTATTGAAAAACCAACCGGTTTTCCAGACATGATCCAATATCCTGTAAAACGAAGCCAAACCGAACGGAAACACCTGCTTACTGACCCATGCTTATGAAGAACCATTTTTTTCCATCTGCTGATGGAATGAAACTGGTCGGAAACCAAACCCGCGGCCCCGGCCGCACAGGAAAAAACGATGGCACACAAATGCTACATACTCGGTGGTGGCGAAAGCGGCGCAGGCGCTGCCATCCTTGCCCGGAAGCAGGGGTATGATGTATTTGTGAGCGAAGGCGCGGTGCTGAAACCCGTTTACCGCGACGAATTGCAGGAACACGGCATTGCGTTCGAGGAAAGCGGACATGATGAAGAGAAAATATTGCAGGCGGATGAGATTGTGAAAAGTCCCGGCATTCCGGAAAAAGCCCCCCTGATGCGTGCCATCCGTCGTAAAGGCATCCCCGTGATCAGCGAGGTGGAACTGGCCTGGCGCTTCCGGGGCAACAGCCGCATCGTGGGCATCACCGGCAGCAACGGAAAGACCACCACCACGGCGCTCACCTATCACATCTGTCATCATGCCGGTCTCGACTGTGCACTGGTGGGTAACATCGGCGTGAGCATCGCCCGGCAGGTAGCCCTGGATCCGCGCCCGCTGTACATCGCCGAGATCAGCAGCTTTCAGCTGGATGATATCCGCGACTTCCGCGCCGAGATTGCCGTGCTGACCAATATCACCGAAGACCACCTCGACCGCTATGAATACAAATTTGACAACTATATCAATGCCAAATTCAGAATCACGGAGAACCAGACCGCGGCCGACAGTTTTGTTTACTGTGCCGACGATCCGGTGACCGCGGCCCATATATCCCGATTTACCATCCACTCAAACCCATTACCATTCACTATGAACCAGGAACCGCAAAAAGGTGCTTTTATTAAGAACGGAACCATGACGATTGCTGTAAACGACGACAAGCTGACCATGAGCGTGGACGATTTCAAGATCAAAGGCCGGCACAACCAGTACAATACCATGGCAGCAGGTATCACCGCAGCAACACTCGGCATCCGGAAAGAAAAAATCCGCGAAGCCATCACCACCTTCGAAAGCCTGGAACACCGCATGGAGCTGGTGGCCCTGGTGAAAGGCGTGGAGTACATCAACGACAGCAAGGCCACCAACATTAACTCCACCTGGTTTGCGCTGGAGAGCATGACGCGTCCCACCATCCTCATCCTGGGAGGCGTGGACAAGGGCAACGATTACGACGTGCTGAAAGATCTCGTGAAGGAAAAGGTAAAAGCCATTGTTTGCCTGGGCACCGACAACCGCAAGATCCACGAAGCTTTTGGCGATGTGATGCCCCTGCTGGTGAATACCTCCAGCGCCGCCGACGCGGTGCGGGCGGCCTATCATTTCGCGGAGAAGGGCGACGCGGTGCTGCTGAGCCCTGCCTGCGCCAGCTTTGACCTCTTTAAAAACTATGAAGACCGCGGCAACCAGTTTAAACAGGCCGTGCGGGAGCTCTGACCTATGCGGATAACCCGGTAATCAACAACAACCCAATCTCGGTACATTGAACCAACTGTCTGACATAACCACACTGTTTTCCTCCTCCCGCCTGCGGGAAAATACCCGGGGCGACAAGGTCATCTGGGCCCTGGTGGTGGTATTATCGCTGGTGAGCCTGCTGGTGGTGTACAGTGCCACCAATTCACTGGCTTACAAGTTGTACAAGGGAAACACGTTTGTTTACCTGTTCAAACAGATTCTGTTCATCGGAGCCGGAATCATTATCATTTATTTCGCCCACCGGGTGAATTATACCGTATACTCCCGCGTGGCCAAGATCCTGTTCTTTGTTTCCATTCCGCTGTTGTTTTATACCCTGAAATTCGGTACCAATCTCAACGAAGCCAACCGCTGGATCAAGCTGCCGGTGATCAACCTCACCTTCCAGACCTCCGACCTGGCCAAGCTGGCGCTTTTCATGTTTCTTTCGCATTTGCTGTCCCGCAAGCAGGATGTGATAAAAGATTTTCGCAAAGGATTTGTCCCACTTATGCTGCCGGTGATTGCCATCTGTGGCCTCATTGCACCCGCCAACCTGTCTACCGCCCTGCTCACCGGCGCCACCAGCATGCTGCTTCTCTTCATCGGTCGTGTGCGTGTGAAGCATATTCTGCTCGTGGCATCCTTTGTGATTGTACCAGTAATTATTCTCATCGGCATCGCGTCAGCCTACTACGACCAGGAAGAGGGAAAGATGAAAGAACTGCCGGCGATCCTGTCGGTAGGGCGTGTTCCCACCTGGATCAAGCGCGTGCAGGATTTCCGGTACGCCTCCAAAGATGAAGCGCCTTACCAGGTGCAGCAGGCAAAAATTGCGGTGGCCAAAGGCGGAATGCTGGGACTTGGCCCGGGCAACAGCGAGCAGCGCAATTTTCTGCCCCACCCGTATTCCGATTTTATTTATGCCATCATCATTGAGGAGTACGGTCTGCTGGGCGGCGGCTTTATCGTATTTATCTACCTCGTGTTCCTGTTCCGCAGCATACGGTTGTTCCGGAAATGTCCCTACGCCTTCGGCGCCTTCCTGTCGCTGGCCCTCAGCATCACGCTGGTGATCCAGGCCATGACCAACATGGCGGTGAACGTAGGTCTGTTCCCGGTTACAGGGGTTACCCTTCCGCTGGTGAGCATGGGCGGCAGCAGTTTTCTCTTCACCTGCCTGTCCATCGGTATCATTTTAAGTGTGGCCCGCAACGTGGAAGATCTGGAAGGAGAAAAGGAACCCGCTAAAACAGCGGCGGCATGAGCAGAAGGTACATCATAGCCGGTGGTGGAACTGGCGGACATATTTTTCCCGCACTGGCCATTGCACAGGCCATCGGGCGGACGGAGCCGCAGGCAGAGATTCTGTTTGTAGGCGCCAAAGGAAAGATGGAGATGGAGAAAGTACCCGAGGCCGGTTACCGGATTGAGGGACTCGACATCGCCGGATTTAACAGAAGTTCTTTGATAAAAAATGTGGGTCTGCCGTTGAAGCTGGTGAAGAGTGTATGGCAGGTGCGGCAGATCCTGCAGCGGTTCCGTCCTCACGCGGTACTGGGCGTAGGGGGGTATTCCACCTTCCCGGTACTGCTGGTGGCGCAGTGGAAAGGCATTCCCACTTTTATTCACGAAGCCAATTCATACGCAGGTAAAGCCAACCGCCTGCTGGGGAAGAAAGCCACCAAAGTGTTTACGGCCACCGACGGCATGGAAGCATTTTTCCCGCCCGGCCGCATCTGTATTACCGGCAACCCTGTGCGGGAAGCCATCACCGGAACACCGCTACCGCAAGAGGCGGCCCGCAGCTTCTTTGGCCTGCAGCCCCACCGCTCCACGCTGCTGGTGGTGGGGGGAAGCCTGGGGGCCCGCAGCATCAATGCCGCTGTAGATGCCGGTCTCGACCGGTTGCTGGAGTCCGGTCTGCAGGTAATCTGGCAAACCGGTAAGCTGTATGCGGGCCAGGCCCGGCAGCGTTGTGCCGGCAAAAGCGGTGTGTGGGTGAGTGATTTCATCGGCCAGATGGACCAGGCTTATGCCGCTGCCGATATCATCGTTTCGCGTGCCGGCGCCATGTCCATCGCCGAGATATGCGTCGTAGCCAAACCGGCCGTGCTGGTGCCCTTTCCCTTCGCGGCGGAGGATCACCAGACCGTCAACGCCCGGCACCTGGTGCACAAAGGGGCGGCCCTGCTGGTGCGTGATGCCGATGCGGCCACGCAACTGGTGCCAACGGTGGTAGCCTTGTCGAAGGATGCGGAAGCACAGGAAAAGATGCGGGAGCAACTCCGCCCGTTGGGTATCCGCAATGCGGCCGAAACTGTGGTAACCGAAATGCAGGCCAGCCTGCAACAAATTAATAAAACGGAGCAATGACCTTGCCTGCGCCTACCATAGCGTCCATTCTGCACCCGGCTCACGGCCGGCAGCCCCTGGTGTATTTCATTGGGGCGGGCGGGATTGGTATGAGCTCGCTGGCCCGTTATTTCAGGAGCCGGGGCGTACAGGTGCACGGGTACGACCGAACCCGTACGGCGCTGACAAAACAGCTGGAGGAAGAGGGTGTGGTGATGCACTACGACGAGAATGTGCAGGCGGTGCCCGCAGCGCCCGACCTGGTGGTGTACACACCGGCCATCCCGGCTACCCATGCAGAGTTACTGCATTGCCGGGAGCAGGGATACCCGCTGCTCAAGCGGAGCGATGTGCTGCAGCTGATCACCGAAAGTTCTTTGAATATCTGTGTGGCAGGCACCCACGGCAAGACCACCATCAGCACCATGACGGCCCACCTGCTGCGGCACAGCGGTTACGGCTGCAATGCATTCCTCGGCGGTATTTCGGTGAACTACGGTACCAACTTCTGGTCGCATCCCAATGGCGTGTGTGTGGTGGAGGCCGATGAATACGACCGCTCGTTCCTTAAGCTGCGGCCCGACATGGCGGTGATCACATCCATGGATCCCGATCACCTCGACATCTACGGCACGCCCGCTGAAATGGAAGAGGCGTTCATTGCGTTCAGCAAACGAATCAAGCCCGATGGGTGGCTTATTGCAAAGCATGGCCTGTCGAGGGGCGCGGAGCTGCAGGCCCGGCACCTGCTTACGTATGATCTTGAAAACACGGCCGCCTCCATCCATACCCGTAACCTCGAAGTGAAGGAGGGGGGGTATTGTTTTGATGTGTGCCTGCGGGAAGAGGACGGTACGGTGTGGAGCCTCCGGAATCTCCGTTTACAGGCCGGCGGACTGCACAACGTGGAAAACCTGTTGCCGGCGATTGCGGCGGCCCGCATACTGCACATCGGCGATGAGGCGATACGGGCGGCCGTGGCAGCCTACCAGGGTGTGAAGCGTCGGTTCGAATACATTCTGCCGCCGGAGGAGGGAGGCCTGGTGTTCATTGACGATTATGCCCACCATCCCGAAGAGCTGCAGGCCCTGATCCGCGGCGTACGCAGCCTCTTCGCCGGCTACCGGCTGGTGCTGGTGTTTCAGCCACACCTGTTCAGCCGCACCCGCGACCTGGCGGAGGGATTTGCCGTCAGTATCGACAAGGCGGACACCGTTGTTCTCCTGCCTGTATATCCGGCACGGGAATTGCCGGTGCCGGGCGTGACCAGCGAGCTGATCCGCGGGCACATGCGGAATACCGATGTGTACCTGTGGAACCGGGAAGAGTTAGCGGAAAAACTGCACATCTTGCTGCCAGAAGAAGGAGCGGATGTACCCACGGTACTGGTAACAGCAGGGGCCGGTGATATTGACGCCCTGCTGCCCGAATTGAAAAACAGGATAAAAACCATGTATGCATAACAACAACATCTGGAGGAAGGTACTGCTGGCTACGGTATGGCTGGTGGTGGCAGCGGGCACCGTTGTGTTGTTGATTGCCGCTACCCGCCAGCAGAACGGCCAGGCCTGCCAGGGGGTGGAAGTGCGCATCCGTACCAATGCCGATATGGCTTACCTGAAGAAAAATGACATCCTGCGCACAATGGCCGGCGACCGGCCCGACCTGCTGCAGGGTGCGCTGATCAAAACCTTTGACCTGGAGCAGCTGGAGCAGATACTGGAACAGAATCTCTGGGTCCGTAATGCCGAGCTTTTCTTCGACAATGCCGGCGTGCTGCATGTGGAAATAGAGGAGCGGGAACCGGTTGCCCGGGTGTTTAGCGAAAGTGGTGAAACTTTTTATGTGGATGAGCGCTGCGTGATGCTGCCCGTTAACGGCAAGCAGGTGGCACGGGTACCCGTCTTCACCGGCTTCCCGCCGGTTACGTATCCGCTGGGAGCGAATGACAGTTTGCTGCTCACACAGGTACGCGATATGGGACGCTACATGCTGAAACATCCATTGTGGATGGCGCAGATTGACCAGCTGCAGCTCCAGAACCGGGAAATGGAACTGGTGCCCAAACTGGGACAGCACATCATCCTGTTTGGCAGCGGTACGCAGGTGGAGCAGAAGTTCAGGCGGCTGGATCTGTTTTACCGGCAGGTGCTGAAGCAGGCGGGCTGGAATGCTTACAGCTTAATCGATCTGCGTTTCGACCGCCAGTTGGTGGCTACCCGCCGTGACAGTGCTGCCATGGCTAAGGCCTTTGTGTTACCGGCCGACTACCCGTACAATAAACCGGTACCCCCGGCAGGGGAGGTTGATTCGGCGGCAACGCCGGTGAATAGCACCAAGCCAGAGACCGTTGCTCCGGACAGCAAACCGAAGCCATTGATGGTACAGGAGAAGCCCAAACCGGTAACGGCCGTCCCGGCAACAACGCCAACAAAGCAAACGGCAGCGCCGAAACCGGCAGCGGTTAAGGAACCGTCTCCGCCCACGGAGAGCCGGCAGGAAAGCCTGCCAAAAACACCCAAAGCGGTGATGCCCAAAAAGGACACCACCCGGTAAAATAAAGAAAAGTAACAACTGAAACATATCACAACTAAAAACAAACACAACTATGGTTACGGATGCAACAACCACAACTGAAACTGCTGCGCAGGTACAGCCGCCCCTGCCACCCGATGGAAACAGCAATCCCATCATCGTGGGACTCGACATTGGAACCACCAAAATTGCCGCCATCGCCGGGAGGAAGAATGAATTTGGCAAGCTGGAGATTCTCGGTTTTGGCAAGGCCCCGAGCAACGGGGTGCAGCACGGCATGGTGCTGAATATAGACCAGACCATCAAAGCCATTGAGCAGGCACTCGAAAACTGTTATAAGAGCAACCCCAACCTCCGCATTTCGGAAGTATATGTGGGGATTGCGGGTCACCACATCAAATCGCTGCAGACACGGGGCGATATTGTGCGTCAAAACAATGAAGAAGAGATCTCCCAGAAAGAGATTGATCAGCTCGTAAGCGACCAGTACAAAACCTACATTCCCGCCGGCGATCAGATCATTGACGTGATTCCGCAGGAGTTCACCGTGGATAATTTCCAGAACATCCCCAATCCCATCGGCTACAGCGGGGTGAAGGTGGGCGCCAACTTCCACATCATCACCGGCGACCGCAACGCCATCCGCAACATCAACCGCAGTGTGGAAAAAAGCAGGCTGGTGGTAAAAGACCTCGTGTTGCAACCCCTGGCCTCCTCCGCCGCGGTCATGTGCGAGCACGACCTGGAGGCAGGCGTGGCCATCGTGGACATTGGTGGCGGCACCACCGACCTGGCTGTTTTTTACGAAGGCATCCTCAAGCACACAGCTGTTATTCCCTTTGGTGGTGAAAATATCACCAATGATATTAAAGTGGGACTGGGCGTACTCCGCACCCAGGCCGAGCAGATGAAAGTGCAGTTCGGCAGCGCCCTGGCCGATGAAGCCAAGGCCAACGCCTACATCACCATCCCGGGTATCCGCGGTATGGCACCCAAGGAAATCAGCGTGAAGAACCTGGCCAACATTATCCAGGCCCGCATGAGCGAGATCATGGATTTTGTTTCCTACCACCTGAAACAGGTGGGTCTCGACAACCGCATGCTCAACGGCGGTATCATTCTCACCGGCGGGGGTGCGCAACTCAAGCACCTGATCCAGCTCACCGAATACGTAACCGGCCTCAATGCCCGCATCGGCTTCCCCAACGAGCACCTGGCGGCAGGGCACATTGAAGAACTGGCCAAGCCCATGTACTCCACCTGTATTGGTCTTATTCTGAAGGGGTACAATGTTTACGAAAATTCACTGAACCAGCTGGATGTGTCACAGCCGGCGGCACTGCCGGCTGCTCCCGAGCCGGTACGCGTGGAGCAGGATGGAACCGTTGTGATGACCCATCCCCCCCGCGGACGTAAAACGCTGAGGGATTTTATGAACAGCATCAAGCACGGCCTTGTGCACCTGTTCAACGAAGATGAAGACAAAACCTTTCAATAAAACCTGAACCCGACTACCAACCCAAATTCTAACCTGGCTGCTGCAAGCGGAACCGGTGGCGGCCTTAAACAACGTGTTATGATTCATTTTGATTTGCCCAAGGAAAAGTCATCCATCCTCAAAGTGATTGGTGTGGGCGGCGGCGGCAGCAACGCCGTGAACCACATGCATGCACAGTCCATTGAAGGGGTGAACTTCATTATCTGCAACACCGATGCGCAGGCCATAGCGCTCAGCAAAGTGCCCAACAAAGTGCAGCTGGGACCGCATCTCACCCAGGGCCTGGGAGCCGGCGCAAATCCCGAGATCGGGCGGCAGGCCACGGAGGAGAGCCTCGAAGAAATCCGCCGTATCCTGGAAGTGAACACCAAGATGGCGTTCATCACCGCTGGTATGGGTGGAGGTACCGGTACCGGCGGCGCGCCCATCATTGCCAAAGTGTGCAAGGACCTGGGCGTACTCACCGTGGGTATTGTGACCACTCCCTTCGGCTACGAAGGCAAGAAGCGCATCCAGCAGGCGGAAGAAGGCATCAACCGGCTGAAGGATTATGTAGATACCCTGCTGGTGATCAGCAACGATAAACTACGCCACCAGTTTGGCAACCTCAAAATGAAAGAAGCTTTTGCCAAAGCCGATAACGTGCTGGCCACTGCGGCCAAGTGCATCACTGATGTGATCAACAGCACGGGACAGATCAACGTGGACTTTGCCGATGTGTGCACCGTTATGAAAAACGGCGGTGTGGCCATCCTGGGCAACGCGGCCGCCAGTGGAGAAAACCGGGCCCAACGCGCCATTGAGGAAGCCCTCAATTCGCCCCTGCTCAACGACAACGATATCCGCGGTGCCAAATGGATTCTGATCAACATCAACAGCGCCGAAGGCGATCATGAGTTTACCATGGATGAAGTGGAAATCATCCAGAATTATCTCACGGCCCAGGCCGGCGAGGATACGGATGTTATCATGGGCCTGGGCTACGATGCAGCCCTGGGCGACCAGATCGGCATCACCCTCATCGCCACCGGCTTTGAACAGAAAAGTCCCTTTGCCAAAACCGAAACCCGCAAAGTGGATGAAAAGAAAGAACCCGAAAAAATCATCATGGTGCTGGGACAGTCCGAAGAAAAGAAGGCGTATTCACAGCCCGTACTGTTTGCTGAGGAGCCTGTTGATCCGGTTGCACCCACACTTGTGGAAGAGCCGCCGGTGGTGAACGCCAAGCCTGAGCCGTTGCAACAACCGGTGAAGCCCGCGGTGGAAACCACCCGCATTGAATGGGTACTGGATGCCACACCGCAGCCGGAAACCCCCGCTGAGCCACCCGCGCCGGTACCTGCACCAACCCCCGTGGTTCAGATGAATCCCGAAGAAAACACATTCAAACCTGCTGATCAGGGCTCCACTTCTGTGAGCGGGGGCTATTTAGCCAGGCCCGCCAACATTTACGCCGAAGCAGGAGCTGATCCGTCCATTCCGGAAATGGAACTGCATGAAAAACCTACCGAACCCGGCGTCACTTTACGGATTGTTGCGGAGGAGGAAGAATCCTTCGACATGCAATTGGTAGAGAAAACCGGACTCCCCACGGCGGAGGAAGAGCCTCGGGCCGATCAAAAATTTCATTTGCCTTCTGCGGAAGCAACCCCGGTAGCTGACGGGGAAGAAGAGCAGCGGAAAAAAGCAGCCGAACGGTTACAGAAGCTGAGGAATCTCTCCTTCAACGTTCATGCCGATCCGAACAATGAGTTTGACACTGTGCCGGCTTACCTCCGCCGTAATTTGGAATTGTACAACACCATATCACCGGCGGAAAACTTTTACAGTAATTACACAGTACAAAGTGATGAGAACAACCGTGTGCAGATTAATCCCAACACCTTCCTGCATGGCAAAAAGCCCGATTAGTTCTTATTTACCTGCAGGAGAATCCCAGTTTCATCGTTCATTTCGAAGCATCCAATCGTTATGAATTAGTTGTGTATTCTCCCCCGGATTTTTCCGGGGGATTTTTTTTTAGAAAATGAGGATTTAACGTGAAGAGATTGCTGCTGATCAGAAACGCGGACAATTAAAGTAGGGGACGTTGCGTCGTGGTTTCTTCACCAGCCAGGAAAGAGAAAGTTCCAGGCTGTTGACGCCCCGGGTTAAGCGGGAGAGCTGCGATTGTGTAACATCATAACTGAGCCCCACCGTCAGTTCGCCGAAGCGGATACCTGCAAACGGGGTGACCGCATCGTTGATGCGGTAATTGGCCCCCACCAGGAAGTCGGTGTTTTCCGATACATACACACTCCCGTAAGCGCCCAGCAGCAGTTCCCGTGCCGTGCCCTGTTGCAGGTAGAGGAAGTGGGGAATGAACGTGATGCTTTCCGACAAGGGTAACCGAACGCCGCCCAGCGCCGAAAGCCGTAACGGAATGTAGGGCAGGTCAGTGGCCGATACAAAGGGATCGGCCGGACGGTTGAGGTGAAACACACTCACGCCGCCATAGGGTTGCACCGCAGCATCTTCGGAACCGTTGTGGTAAAAGACCCCGGCGCCCATATCCAGCACCGCCGAATTGGTCACGGGGAAAATATCGCCGGTGGGAAGCCCGGGGTTGTAACCAATGCCGGGAATCCACTGGTCGTCCATGCGCAGCTTCGACGGATCAAAGCGCCGGCTGATGAGCCCACCCTGCAGCCCGAAGCTGAGTTGATGTTCGTTGTTGGTGCCCCAGCGCACGCCCGTATACGCAACCGAAAGGTAGCCGGTGGTGTACCGGAAGCCCGCATCCCCAGCGGTCTGGTTGAGAATGCTCACCCCGATGTTGAGGTTGCGGGACGTGGTACCGTCGGCCGTAAAGCCCGTGGTAACATACGGGGTACCCAGGGCCGACCACTGGTTGCGGTGGATGCCCGATACCCGCAGGTCGCCGTTCATCACCCCGGTCATGCCGGGATTCATGAAATGCGGGTAGAGGTAATATTGGGATACATGCGGATCCACCTGGGCCCGGACCAGGTTTCCGGTTCCGGCCAGAAGGAACCCCGCTGCTGCAATCAGAATGCTCCTCATTTTTATTACCGGATTAAGGTCACGGATCCTTTTTTGGTGACGGTAGTACCATTGCCCAGGGTGGCTTTGAGTACATACATGTACACGCCCACCGGCTGTGGCTTGCCTCCAACCGTTCCATCCCAGCCATCGGCGGGGCGTATGCTCTCAAATACTTTTTCGCCCCATTGGTTGTAAACCAGGAACTGCATGGATTGAATCTGTGTACCCCGTACAAACAGGCGGTCGTTGCGGCCGTCGTTGTTGGGACTGAAGGCATTGGGCACAAACAGATCATCGTTGCAGATGGGTACTTCCAGTGCAACGGTGGTGGAACCCGACACACAGCCGCTTACGGTATTGCGTACAAAACCGGTATAACTGCCGCCAACAAGGCCGGTAAATACAGGAGATGGCTGGAAGTTCCCGTTGAGGCTGTATTCCAGTGTACTGCCCACTGGTGACGTAACCGTGAGAATGCCGCCATCGGGTGTGGAGCATCCCGGTGTCGCCGTGATTGTAAATACGGGCACGGCCGGTGCGGGCGGTACAGGGTTGATCACCACATTGGTGCCTGCCGACACACATCCCGTTTGTGTACTGCGCACTGTGATGGAATACGTGCCTGCCTGCAGTCCACTGAAACTGGTTGCTGCCTGGTAGGGTCCGCCGGCGCTGTATTCGAGAAAACTGCCGGTGGGTGCGGTAATGCTGATGCTGCCGGTGGGTACAGGGCAGGTGGGTTGCGCCGTAACCATAATGGAAGGAGCTGCCGGTGGTAACGGTACGGGATTGATGATGATCTGTGCAGGCGTCGAAATACAACCGGTAGGCAGGTCTCTCGCTACCACATTGTAGGTGCCGGGAACCACGTTTGAAAATTGGGTGCTGCTTTGGAAAGGTCCGCCAATGCTGTACTCCAGCGCTGCACCCAGTGGAGCCACAATGGTGATGCTGCCGGTGGACGTGGTGCAGTTGGGTTGCGTGGTGGTGAGGGCCGGTGCCGATGGGAAGGAGAGCGGCGGGTTTATGGTGATCACCGTGGCTGACGACACACAACCTTCGCTGTTCCGTACGGTGAAATTGTAACTGCCGGGGGCTGTGTTGGTGAAGACCGGGCTTGCCTGGTAAGCCCCGCCGAGGCTGTATTCGAATCCGGGTCCCACCGGGGCGGTAATGGTAATGGTGGCCACGCTGGTGCTGCAGTTGGGCGGACTGGTAACCACCACGGTGGGGGCGGGAGGAACAACAGGGGCCGCGTTGACGGTAACGGTGTTGCCGGTCACGGTACATCCGCTGGATGTATGACGCACCCGGATGGTGTAGTTCCCGGAAGCGACATTGTTGAATACCGGGGAAGTCTGAAAGGTAGTGCCGTTAATGCTGTATTCGAGATTGGCACCCACGGGTGCACTCACCGTTATAGTACCTGTGGGTGTGCTGCAGGAAGGTTGTGTGGTGACGGATGCTGCCGGGACGGAAGGAACAGCCGGTGCTGCGTTGATGGTGACTGCGGTGGTAGCGGAAACACATCCGTTGCTGGTATTCCGTACGGTAACAGTGTAGTTCCCTGGTGCCAGTCCGCTGAAGGCGGTGCCAGCCTGCCAGGTGGTGCCATTGATACTGTACTCCAGGTTGGCTCCCAGCGGTGCGCTCACCGTGATGGTACCGGTGGGGGTGAAGCAAGAGGGTTGTGCTGTTGCGCTGGCCGCAGGAGCGGGCGGAGCAGCAGGAACCGCATTGACCGTAAGGGAGGTAGGTACAGATACACAGCCCGTGGCTGTATTGCGAACGGTTATATTGTACCCCCCGGGTGCCAGTCCGCTGAAACTGGTACCTGTTTGATACGCGGAGCCATTGATGCTGTATTCGAGGCCGGTACCCACTGGTGCGGAGATAGTGATGGTGCCGGTAGGCGTGGAGCAGGTGGGTTGCGATGTAACACTCGCTGTGGGAGTTGGGGGAGCAGCGGGTACCGCATTAACCGTAAGGGCGGTGGGTGCTGATACGCAGCCCGTGGCCGTATTGCGAACGGTTACATTGTACCCTCCGGGTGCCAGTCCGCTGAAACTGGTACCTGTTTGATACGTGGTGCCATTGATGCTGTATTCGAGACCGGTTCCCACTGGTGCGGAGATGGTAATGGTGCCGGTAGGGGTGGAGCAACTGGGTTGTGCCGTTACGCTGGCTGCAGGTGTGGCCGGCAGGGGATTAACCGTGATAGTGACATTTTTGGAGGCAGGGCAGCCCAGTACGGTGCTGCTGGTAACGGTGTAGGTGGTGGTGCCGGCAGCCGTGGGCGTGGCGGTGACCGTTGCCCCGGAAGTGGCGCTGAGTCCGGCGGCAGGGCTCCAGGAATAAACACCATTGCCTCCGCTGGCGGTAAGGGTCACGCTGCTACCCTGGCATACGCTGGGGGCCGGCGGCTGGATGTTGAGGATGTTTACACCCGAGTTGGCAGCCAGCGTAAAATTGCAGAGGTCGCCGTTGGCACCGTCAATCATGAGAAAGTAGGTGTTGCCGGGCGTAAGGCCGCTGGCATAGACCACCGAAATAACCGGCTGGCCGGACGGACTGTAGGGGTAAATGCGGTTGTAACAGCCATAGGTGGTAACGGCCCCGCCGCAGTTGCCGCCGAAAAAGAGCATCTGGATGCCTCCGTTGATGTTGTTGAAGCCGTTGGCAGAAACAGGTACCCATACAGAAAATGAAACAGTGGGGGCGGCGGCCACAAATTTCACAAACGTGTTGTTGTTCAGTCCAAAGCAGGAGGCTGTCGAGAGGGCCGGCCAGCTTTGTACGGGTGTGCTGACGGTGCTGCCGCAGGCACCGTTGAAATCGCAGATGGATACGGCGTTGGCACAATCCGATGTGGCAGGTATCGTGCTGGTACAGGCAGGCAGCGTTGGTGGCTGTGGCGCGGGACTGTTGCTGAAAGTGAGTGCCCAGTTCACGAGGTTGCCCGCGTTACCGGCGTTCCGGCGGTCGAGGATGCAAAGCCGCCAGATGCCGTTCGCATTTTGCCCGTTGTTTACAGCTCCGAGGTGCCCTTCGGGCAGAAATGAGCCCGTGTAAGGGGACGCACCAAACTTGATAGGGGTAGTGGCAGTAGCCGTAAAGCAGGTAGAGGTATAGTTGGCCCCGTTGCCGTTTTGAATGGAAAGTGGTACATACGTACCATCCGGGGCCTGGAGCAGGATTTCCAATTCATCCGCAACCGGGTGGTTGATGGTCATACACACCTGCGACAAACCAATGGTGCCACCGATGGTGCCTATGCCGCTGACTGTCAGCGGAAAGCAGGTTTGAGTTGTAGCGCTGCCGGGAATGGAACCGCCCAGGCTGGAAAAAGTCGTTGTCTGTGCTACGGATAGCAGCGGGGTGCAGCAGGACAACAATGCCAGCAGGTGGCGGATAGAAAAAAAGCCACGGGAAAAGATCACAAAAGGAGAATTAAAATGTTTGCATGACGCTTTGCAAAAGAACAGAAAAACAGGCATTTCCCGATAAAAGGATTTCCCCGTATATCGGGTCGTAATAAAAAAATAATCCCGGCGGCCGGCCGGGATTTATGAAATGTGAATAAGAAAGGTGCTTCGTCAGAGTGCAATTTGTTTTTCGGTCATCATCTTCCGCAGGTTGATGAGGCCGTAACGCATACGTCCCAGTGCGGTATTGATGCTGCAGTTGGTGAGCGCGGCAATTTCCTTGAAACTAAGATCGGCATAATGCCGTAAGATGATCACATCCCGCTGTTCTTCCGGCAGCAGGTCCAGCATACGGCGCACCCGGTCGTAACTCTGGTTCTTCATCATCTTCTGTTCTGCGGATTCATCACTGAAGTTGAGCACTTCAAAAATATCGTGGTTGTCGCTGGTTTTGATGGTGGGTGTACGCTTCACACGGCGAAAATGATCCACGCAGAGGTTGTGCGCAATCCGCATGGCCCAGGGCAGGAATTTACCTTCTTCGGTATAGCGGTTGCTGCGCAGAGTATCTATCACACGGATAAATACTTCCTGGAACAGATCTTCGGCCAGGTACTTGTCTTTCACCAGCAGGTAAATGGAGGTGTACAGCTTGTCCTTGTGCCGGAGAACCAGTGTTTCCAGGGCATCGGTGTGTCCATCTTTGAACAGATGAATCAGTTGCTGATCCGTAAAATCCTGATAGGTACGCATAAACTTCTACAATTGGGTGTCAGTAAAAAATCAGTCCGTTACAGGGCTGTTATTTAAGTAGAAGTTGCAGCTATAGGCGGTGCGTTTTTTAACGTGGTTGTGAATTTCGAAATAAAAATAGAGGAAAAAAATGAAGCGTCAAACATTCAGAAGAATTTAACGTACTACCACGCAGCGACGGTTGCGGGTTTTCCGAAAGCGGCTATGGGAAAACTACTACAAACAGCTGTTTGTATGAATTTTGATGTAGTTAAAATCCCAACTGTTACACAGAAAACCGGCTTGCATCCGGGTACATGAATCCTGTCCGGCCACTGTGCGGAATCAGCTAATTTTGCAGCTTATGGCCACAGCAACGCAGCCTGCCACCGGCAGGAAGAAGGAGCAGCAACCCGATGCCATTCTCATCAAAGGAGCACGGGTACACAATCTGAAGGATATTAACGTTTCCATTCCCCGTAATCAACTGGTGGTGGTAACGGGTGTGTCGGGCTCCGGTAAATCTTCCCTCACCATTGACACGTTGTTTGCCGAAGGACAGCGCAGGTATGCTGAAAGTCTCAGTGCCTATGCCCGCCAGTTTCTCAACCGCATGAACAAGCCGGATGTGGATGTGATCAAAGGACTGTGTCCGGCCATTGCCATTGAACAGAAAGTCATAACCCGCACACCCCGCAGTACGGTGGGGAGCATGACGGAGATTTACGATTACCTGCGCCTGCTGTTTGCCCGCGTGGGATCCACCATTTCCCCGGTGAGCAGCCGGGAAGTGCAGAAAGACGATGTGACAACCGTGGTGGAGGCCATCCGTACGGCTGCCAGCGGTGATAAACTGGTATTGCTGGTACCGTTTCTGCAACACGAAAAACGCAATAACCGGGAAGAAATGCAGCTGTTGCTGCAGAAAGGGTTCACCCGTTTGTACCGACGTCCGGAATCCCCGGGGAAAAAGAAATCCACCCCAGCCGGTGAAATCCTGCGCGTGGAAGAACTGCAGGATCTGCCGGAAAAAGAAATTCGGTCAGCCCTGGCCGTTAGTGATGCCCAGGTGTTTGTGCTGGTGGATCGGTTTGTGGGCAAAGACGAATGGGACGAAGATGAACTGCACCGGGTGGCCGACAGTGTGGGCACAGCTTTTTATGAAGGTGAGGGCCTGGTTTTCCTGGAAATCAACGGTAAAGAACTGCGTTCCTTTTCCGACCGGTTTGAGCTGGATGGTATCCGGTTTGAGGAACCGGTACCCAACCTGTTTTCTTTCAACAACCCGTATGGCGCCTGTCCCACCTGCGAGGGTTTCAGCCAGGTGCTGGGCGTGGACGCCGACCTTGTTATTCCCGATAAATCAGCCAGTGTGTATGAAGGCGCAGTGGCCCCGTGGAAGGGGGAGAAACTGGGCTGGTGGCGGGAGCAGTTTGTAAAGGCAGCTGCCAAAAACGGTTTCCCGGTACACAAGCCCGTGGCAGATCTTACCGCTGAACAATACCGCCAGTTATGGGGAGGAGTGGGAGCAGCTTATGGCATTGATGATTTTTTTAAAGAGGTGGAAGCCAATCTCTACAAAGTGCAGTACCGGGTGCTGCTGAGCCGTTACCGGGGCCGTACCACCTGTCCCGATTGCAAGGGTTACCGCCTGCGTAAAGAAGCCCTGTATGTGCAGGTGGGCGGCAAACACATCGGTGAGCTGTGTGAGATGCCGGTGGCGGAACTCAAAGCCTGGTTCGACCGGCTGCAGCTGCGTCCGTTTCAGCAGGAAGTGGCCAAACGCATCCTGCTGGAGTTGAACCACCGGCTGCAGACCCTGCTGCACGTGGGGTTGGGCTATCTTACCCTCAGCCGCCTGGCTAATACCTTAAGTGGCGGGGAAAGCCAGCGCATCCAGCTCACGCGCTGCCTGGGCAGTAATTTAACCGACAGTCTTTATATACTCGATGAGCCGTCTATTGGACTGCACCCCCGCGATACGGCCAACCTCATCCGCGTGCTCAAAGAGTTGCGGGACCTCGGTAATACGGTGGTAGTGGTGGAACACGATGAAATGATGATGCGGGAGGCGGATCATATCATTGACATGGGCCCCCTGGCCAGCCACCTGGGTGGTGAAGTGATTGCCACCGGCACTGCAGCTGACCTGTGCAGGCAGGAGAAAAGTCTCACCGGCCGTTACCTCTCGGGTCAACTCCGGGTGGCCGAATTTGGCAAGCCCCGAAACTGGAACCGCAGCATTGTGGTGGAAGGCGCCCGGCAGCACAACCTGAAAAATATCACGGTGGAGTTTCCGCTCAACGTGCTGTGCGTGGTGAGCGGCGTGAGCGGCAGCGGGAAAACCACACTGGTAAAAAACATTCTGTACCCGGCCCTGCAAAAACTGAAAGGAGAGTTTTCGGAACGGCCGGGTATGCACAAGCAACTCCGCGGCGACCTGGACGCCATTGCCCAGGTGGAACTGGTGGATCAGAATCCCATCGGTAAAAGCAGCCGCAGCAATCCTGTAACCTACATCAAGGCCTACGACGAAATACGCGATCTGTTTTCCCGGCAGTCACTCAGTAAGATCCGTGGCTTTCAGCCCCGCCATTTTTCGTTTAATGTAGACGGCGGGCGTTGCGACGCCTGCAAGGGCGAAGGCGAACAGGTGGTGGAAATGCAGTTCCTGGCCGATGTACATCTCACCTGCGATGTGTGCGGCGGCAAACGCTTCAAGGAAGAAGTGCTGGAAGTGCAGTACAACGGTAAAAGTATTTATGAAGTACTGGAGATGAGCGTGGACGTAGCGCTCGACTTTTTCCGCAACGAGCAGGACCTGGTGAAAAAGCTGATGCCGCTGGGTGATGTGGGGCTGGGTTATGTGAAGCTGGGGCAGAGCAGTGATACCCTTAGCGGCGGGGAAGCCCAGCGGGTAAAGCTGGCCTCCTTCCTGGGGAGAGGCAACGGGCAGGGAAACATCCTGTTCATTTTTGACGAACCCACAACGGGCTTGCACTTTCACGATATCAGCAAGCTGCTCCGCAGTTTTCATGCGCTGATTGAAAAAGGGCACTCGGTGTTGGTGATTGAACATAATACCGATGTGATCCGGCGGGCCGACTGGCTCATTGACCTGGGACCGGAAGCCGGTGCGGCCGGTGGTCGGCTGGTGTATGCCGGTCAACCCTCTGGTATTGCTGCAGCCGGCGAAAGCCGTACAGCTCCATATCTCTGAAAAGAATTCGTAGTTTCACGATATATCTGTTGGGGCTTCTACGATAAATCCGTAAAGATTGTTGATATAAGTCAATAATCGTCTACAGGTTTTCATGTGAATGGTTGATAAAGGTATTTTTACAAAGACTAAGTGTTTTATGGAAGTAGCATCCTGTAACACACTTAGCGGAAATACCAAATCCATTGAAAACCAAATCCGGTATCGTATGAAGCGCTGCTTCACCCTGCTTATTTGTTTCCTTTTTACTGGCAGTATTTCCAATCGGGCCTGGTCGCAAACGACCTATTATTCCACCGGTGTTACCAATTTCAATACGCTCAGTGGCTGGACCCTCAATCCCGACGGTACCGGCGGCAGCCCTTCTTCGTTGAATAACAACGTGCGGCTGGTCGTACAAAACGGACACACAAAAAATACGTCCGCCTCGGTTTCCATCAACCGCCTCACCATCCAGGCTGGTGGTACCGTTACCGCCAATCATGGCATCACCCTCGGCGGCACGAATCCCCGTTTTGTGATAGAAAACAGCGGTACGTACATTCACAACAACAACGCCAACGTTTCCAATACGATTTTCAACGGGGTGGAGGAATTTGGTGGTAGCAGTACCTTCCGTGTTCAAAACTGGCAGTCCACCGGAACATCCCTTACCCCTGCCGCTCTTACCCGGGCGGTAACATCCCCGGTGGATGGCAATAATTATTTTTTCGGGAACCTTGAAATCAACTGGCCCGGCAGTGGCAACTGGAACCAGAACTGGCCGTCTTTTCCCACGCCCACCTACCTGGCCGCCGGTAATTTTTCCATTCTGTCGGTAGGTGATTTCCGTTTCAGCCAGGCAATCAATGCCCAACCCGATGTGTATGTGGCGGGGAATTTTCTGATGAACAGTACGGGTTCCGGTAACAACACCCTTAATTTCTCCAGCGGCAACAGCAGCATCGGTTACCTGAATGTGAACGGTAACGTTTCCCATGCCAACGGGATTATCACCGCCAGTTCCGCTTCTTCATTTGGTTATATCTGGACCTATGGCAATTCGGGTGCTTCCTGGAATTTTTCGGGCGGTAGCCGGGTGCGGGTTGCCTACTTCCTGGACGGCAACAAAAATATTACACTGCAATCGAACCTGAATCTCGGAACGGGGTTGATCGGTGCGCAGATGGTGATCACCGCACCGGTGACGCTTGACCTGCAACAGTACACCATCAGCGATGTAACAAGCGGGGCCTATATCTCCAGCTCCGGTACCATCCGTACGGCCCATCCGCTCGGGTTGTGGAGCACGGGACAAACCAACCGCGCCATCAGCAATGCCAACAGTTTCCATGTTCGCCTCCAGGCGGGGTCCACGGTGGAATACGCCGGTGGTGCCGGCCAGGTGGTTTCATCATTGGTGAGTAATACGGCGCCGTTCGACCGCTATGAAAACATTCGCTTCACCGGTGGTGCGGCCCGATCGCTGGAAGGAAGTGTGACGGTGAACGGTAATGTTGATTTCAGCAGTCCGGGTAATTACCTGGATGTGGCTGCGCATACGGTAACGCTTTCGTCCGGTGCTTCTGTTTCCAATGCCGGCGCGTCTGCCTATTTCCGGGTGCTTCCCACTTCCAATACCAATGGCCGGCTTCGCTGGAACGGATTGCCGGCAGCAGCCCGCGTATTTCCTGTTGGTTCGGCTACTCATTATCTCCCGGTGACTGTTACACCCGCAACGGCCGGTTCCGATTTTTCCGTTTCCGTATTCCGCGGTACCACCACCAACGGCTTGCCGGGTGGTCCGGCATTTGACAACCGTACCTTCCAGGTAGACGCGGTGTGGCAGGTTGACCGGGCGGCCGGAACCGCTCCGGCGGCAATACGACTCGATTGGTTCAGTAATGCACTGGAAGGAAACAATTTCACCACCCGCACCAATGCGCAGATCGGCATCTGGCGGAACGATGCCGGCAGTTGGTTACTCACCCCACCGGGTAATTTCGCCAACGATAACTTGTTGAATTTTTCTTCCACCGCCGGAACGATTGCATCTTTTGGTGCAGCCGGTACCGGCATGGCGTACGTCGTAAGCAATGTGAACGTGCTGCCGGGCCGCCTGCTTTCATTCAGTGGCAGGACCCTCGGCACCGGCAACCAACTCCGCTGGGAAGTGGCCGACCCGGCACTGTTCAGCCGTTTTGAGCCCGAATGGAGTACAGACGGGCGGAACTTTCAGCCCCTGGGCAGCCTGCCAACTGCCCCCCGGGCGGTGTACGAAGCCATTCACCCGGCACCGCCGGCCCGAACCATTTATTACCGGCTGAAGATGTCAGGATTAATGGGGGATGCAACGTACAGCCACCTCATAACCGTAACGAATGGAAGCGCGGCCACCCTTGTTTTACTGGAAAACCCGGCGCGGGACAGGCTCTTGCTCCGTCTCCCCGCTGCATCGCAAACCCTTTACCAGGTGCTGGATCTGCAAGGCAGGGTGCATAAAAACGGCCGGCTGCAGGAGCAGGGATTGCAGGCAACCATTGGGTTGGAAGGGCTTGCTGCCGGCCGGTACTACCTGCGGATTATACAGGGAAGCGCTCAAACCACGGTACCGTTTATCAAGCTATAACTAGTTATAAATCAATAAATAATCACATGTTTTATGTGCGCTGGCCACGTTAATCGTTCAGATTTTTTTATCAAACACTTGCAAATCTCATAAACACAGGTTATTTTTGAGGCACCTTCTCATATTTAATATCCTCTGAAGTCCGTACCGTCAATACTTTTTCAAGTCAGGACAGATCCTAATCCCTGTTAAGAGCCGTACATCCATGTTCTATGGTGCAAACCTCACCTTTTGTAACCATAAACTCATGTCATGCGCAAACTTTTACTTTCTGCTCTTTCGCTGGTTCTTGCCGGTATGTCGGGAACCGCACAAACCAATTTTGAAGGATTTGAATCCGCTTCATTTGCAACCGTTGCTGCAGGTGGATTTGGATTTACGGTAACTGGTTCCGGGGGTACGGCCGGGAGAATTACAGGTAACACCACTGCTGCATCAAGGCCTTCTAATGTGCCATTTGCCGCCAGCGGCACAGCGGCCTTCCGGGTTACCAATACAGTTCGTACACTTACATCCGGTGACATATCAACGATCGGTTCTTCTTTTGTAGCACTCCGCTTGAGGGTTAAGGCTGTTTCAATTGGTTCCGACAACGATGGACCGGATAACGGAGATTTTATCCGTGTTCGTATCAGCCCCAACGGGGGAACTACATGGTACACACGGCTTTTCATACGCGGCAGTGCTTCCGGTTCGGATAACTGGTGGCCTTATTCTTCGTCCGTTATTGCTAATGCAACTTATGCAACAAATAATACGGCTACCACTGTAAATGGTAATGCTTCCAACAATACCGGTCCCAGCACAGCCATTATCCGTGGTTTACCCATCACATCTAACCTGCGCATTGAAATACAAATGGACGTAAATACGAGTGATGAAGCATGGGTGATTGATGATGTAGAGTTAATCCGTTCAACTCTGGGTCCCCTGCCGGTAAACTTCGCCAACGTAAGCGCCAAAGCCCTGGCATCGAATGTGGAAGTGAAGTGGAGCAACCTCACCGAGAGCGATATCAGCCACTACAACGTGGAGCGCAGCAGCGACGGACAGAACTTTAAAGTGATCGGTACCATCCAGCCGCGTGCCAACGATTTCAGCAGCCAGAACTATACGTTCGTGGATCCGGCACCGGAAAAGACCAACTTCTACCGCATCAAGGCGGTTGAGTTCAACGCCACCACCAAGTCCAGCGTGATCCTGCGGGTGAGCAGCGAGTTTAAGAAAAAGGACTTCCACGTATATCCCAACCCTGTGCAGGGTGGTGTATTCACCCTGCAGGCGGGCGATGTACAGCCGGGGATGTACTTCCTGCAGTTGTTCAGCAACAACGGGCAGCGGGTGTTCAGCCGCAGCCTGCAATTCCAGGGTGGCGCAGTGAGCCAGAGCCTGGAACTGCCGCAGGGCCTCAAGCCGGGTATGTACCTGTTGCAGGTTGACGGTAACGGAACCCGGTCCACCACTACGCTCTTCATACAATAATTTTTAGCAGGCGGGACTGCCGGATTAGAACGGCAGTCCCGCTTTTCTTCTTACTATCCGTAATCCATCTTCTCCGTAAAAACCAGTTGTAGTTGACGCTTTTGTGTTTTTCCTGCGTTACCCTGTCGCCTTCATGGCGCATGACTCTTTCCTGAAATGTGAAAACAAGAATTATGAAAAAGATATTATTTCTGGCTCTCTTCATTACTGGCACCACACTGACTGGCAATGCGCAAACCAATTTTGAAGGGTTTGAAAATGCTTCTTTTGCAACGGTAGCCTCCGGTGGCTTTGGATTTACACAAAGTGGCGCTTCCATCATTGCTACACGCGGACGAATCACTGGATCCACAGGTTTCAGCGACAGGCCAGCAAGTATTAATTATGCTGCAACCGGATCAGGGGCATATGCCGTTTCGTGGGGTGATGCTACCCTTACCTCTGCCGATCTTTCAACAGTTGGAGCCACTTTTGTAGCCTTGCGCTTCCGGCTGATGGCTGTTTCTCTCTTGTTTCCGACCGATGGTGTAGATGCTGCAGATTACGTTCGGGTGAGTATAAGTCCCAACGGCGGTACCACCTGGTGGAATACGTTGGAGGTCAGGGGCAACGATGATAATTGGTGGAGCTATGCAGCAACCGGCATCGCCCAGGGAAATTATGACGGCGATAATTCACCTACCGTTATCAGCGCCTCAGGGACAGCCAACAGTTCAACTCATCCCTCAACAGTTATTGTAAGGGGATTGCCCACGGGCATCACCAATCTTCGCGTGCGGATTGAGTTAGTAAATTCCGGAATTTTTGAACGCTGGGTAATTGACAATGTGGAACTGATCCGCACTTCCGGCGGTCCCCTGCCGGTAAACTTCGCCAACGTAAGCGCCAAAGCCCTTGCATCCAACGTGGAAGTAAAGTGGAGCAATCTCACCGAAAGTGACATCAGCCACTACAATGTGGAGCGCAGCAGCGACGGACAGAACTTTAAAGTGATCGGTACCATCCAGCCGCGTGCCAACGATTTCAGCAGCCAGAACTATACGTTCGTGGATCCGGCACCGGAAAAGACCAACTTCTACCGCATCAAGGCGGTTGAGTTCAACGCCACCACCAAGTCCAGCGTGATCCTGCGGGTGAGCAGCGAGTTTAAGAAAAAGGACTTCCACGTATATCCCAACCCTGTGCAGGGTGGTGTATTCACCCTGCAGGCGGGCGATGTACAGCCGGGGATGTACTTCCTGCAGTTGTTCAGCAACAACGGGCAGCGGGTGTTCAGCCGCAACCTGCAGTTCCAGGGCGGCGCAGTGAGCCAGAGCCTGGAACTCCCTGGCGGACTCAAGCCGGGCATGTACCTGTTGCAGGTTGACGGTAACGGAACCCGTTCCACCACCACGCTCTTTATTCAGTAAGTATAAAGTGTAAGCATGATTCAATCGGGACCTGTTCAGGTCCCGGTTTTTTCTGATCTCCGTCATTGTTTGGGCAGAGCAAGAAAACTTATTTTGGCTTTTCCTCTGGCTCCGCAAACGCAGCAGAACATTTCCGTAAAAATCCACTCCTCTGAAAACCGGTTGAATCACATATCCGGTAAAGCCTTGTTGTTCTATTACCCGTAACATGTACCTTATGTTTATCAACAAGTATCCTGCCTGGGCTGGTTCTCCCGTTTTTATTACTGATAGTTCAGTTTTCCGGCTGAAGCCGACCAACGTGTTCCTTAGACTTTTTGGATTACTCTTTGCCTGGCTGTTACCGGTTTGCCTTATGGCCCAATCGGCGGGCGATTACCAGTCCAATGCCGCCACCATGAACTGGAATGCAACAGCCAGCTGGCAGCGCTGGGATGGTACCCAGTGGGTGAGCAATCCTTCGCAGGGATACCCGGGCCAGAATACGGGTACCGGCCGCGTTACCATCCGGAACGGTCACACAACCACACACAATATTTCTCCTGCCAATGCGCTCGGTTCCCTGCTGGTGGAAGACGGCGCCACCCTGGCCCTGGGCGGCTTTAATCTGATTGTCAACGGCACCACCACCATTGGACAGGGTGCCAGCGGAACCATTTCTTTTTCCTCCGCTACAGGAACCAGGCGGTTCATTGGGTTGGTAACGGTGCAAAGCGGTGCCAGCTGGACCAATACCGCCAACTCAACAGTTGAATTCCGGGGCGGACTGCACAATTTTGGCACATTCACCGCAGGTACTGCCATACATACATTTTCCACCAATGCGCAATCCCTCCAGGGTGTCTTAACCATACCGCAGGTAACGACCACTATTTCTCTCACCAATCTGCAGCATCTCACCGTTACCGCCTCCCTTGCCGGTGCGGGAGCACTCATCCAGGGAGCAGGAGCCGAGCTCAACATCGGAGGCACAACCCCGGTTACCACCCTTACAGCCACAGCGGCCGGCAACACCGTCCGCTATACCGGTGGTAATCAAACCCTGAAGGTAACCAGCTACCACAACCTGGAACTTACCGGCACGGGCGCCAAGACCATGGGGACGATCTCCACCATCGGTGGCCGGTTACTGGTAGCTGGCACCACTACCGCCACAGCCGGGGCTGCACTTGCCGTGACCGGGGACGTGGTGCTGGAGTCGGGTACATTCACCGCGGGTAATTTCACGCATGCGATCGGTGGTAATTGGATTAATAACGGGGCCGTGTTTACGACAGGTACCGGTACCATCCGGTTCAATGGTACTGCCGACCAGGAAATCAGGGGTACGGCACTTAACCAACTGTTCCGCAACCTTACCGTTGACAAAGCCAGCGGTGCCCTGCTGATCGCCGGCTCCACCACCATCCTGAATGCGACCGGCAACGTGCTGCTCAGTTCCGGAACCTTCGGGGCCGGCACAGCCGTCATGATCCATGTTGCCGGCAACTGGACCAACAACGGGGCTGTTTTTCTGCCGGGTACCGGTTCCACGATATTCAACGGTACCACCCAAACCATTGGTGGAAGCCAGGGTACGCACTTCAACAACCTGATCATTGGTTCCTCTTCCACCACAACGGCCGCCGTAAACCTGACGGTGGGCAGTGAACTTACCTGCACCGGTATATTCGACCTCGTTACCTTCACCTGCAACCGTACGGCAGCAGGCGGCTCGCTCAACGTAACAGGCACCCTGCGGTTGCGGGGTACTACTGGTGGTGAGAACGGCAGCAATTTTCCGGCTCAATTCGCCTCGTACAATCTGGATTTCGGTACCGTGGAATACAATGCCGTGGGCGGCGCCACCCAGACAATTTATGCAGCCCCGTTCTATGGCAACCTGGTGTTTACCCGCCAGTCGGGCACCGGTAACTCCTTCCGCGTGGCCGGTGGTAACCTGTCGGTTGCCGGCAACTTTACCATCAACGGTAATACGTTATTTGAAGCCGGGTCATTTACGCACAGTCTTGAGGGCAATCTTACCATCATCGGCAGTTTTGTGCGGGGTACCAGCACGGTGGAGATGAACGGTGGCACCCAGACCATTGGCGGCTCCACGGCCACCACTTTTCACAACCTGGTGATTCAAAGCGGCATACATACTCAAATCAACACCGGTAATACGGCTGTTGCCGGCCAACTCCTCGTTCCGCAGGAAAAACTGCTGCGGATAGGTGGCGTAACGGTGATACTGAATGCGGGAGCCACCGGCAGCATTGCGGGTACCCTGCGGATCCTGCAGCCCGGGCGACTGAACACCAACAATAACCTGGTGTTTGAAGCCGGCGGGCGCTACCAGCACGATTGGCAAACGGTTGAAGGGTTTGTGCCTTTTGCCACCTGGCAGGATGGTTCCATCTGTGAAATCGTCGGATTTACCGGGGATAATTCTCCCAATACTTTTTTTGCTGCCAACGGTTACAGCCAGTCGTTCTACGATTTTGAATGGAACTGTCCGAACCAGGGAAGTGGAAACATCATTACCATGAGCGGCACCCTCTCCACCGTCCGCAACAATTTCACCATCCGCAGCACCGGCGCGGGCATTTTCCGCCTGGGAGCAACCTCTGCAGGTGATCTGAGCATTGGGGGCAATTTTCTGCAACAAGCCGGTACATTTCAGGTAACAGCATCCTCGGCAAGAGTGATGACAGTTGCCGGGGATTTCACCGTCCAGGCCGGCACGTTCAATCTCAGCGCTAACGGGAATGCTACAGTAAATGTGGCCGGCAACTGTACATTTTCTTCAGGGTCTGCAATCACTGAAACAGGCTCCTCCACCGGCTCCGGTTTCGTGTTTAACGGAAGCGAAAACCCGCAGGTGTTTACCTCTGGTGGAACCGTCAGCAACACCATCCATTATACAGTCAACAGCGGAGCTTATTTGCAAATGGCCACAGCGGCCACCACGGTAACCAGCGGAACCGGCGGTACGTTTCTGCTCCAGTCCGGGGCCACCCTGGGTGTAACGGCTTCTGATGGTATTACCACAACCGGTGCTGCCGGTAACATCCGGGTTCCCGGCGCACGCACTTACAGCGCCGGTGCCCACTACATCTACAACGGAACAACCAGCCAGGTTGCCGGCAGCGGCCTTACGCAAAATATACCTGGTAACCTCACCATTGATAATTCCGGCAACACCGTATCGCTTTCGGCCAATACCACCATCAGCGGTAACCTGCTCATCAGCCAGGGCACGTTCAGCAGCAGCGCTTCTTCTTTCAACTTCAGCCTGGGAGGCAACTGGACGAACAACGGCAGCTACTCCCCCCAAACCAACACGGTTAACTTTGCCAGTACCACGGCGCCCCAGGCCATCGCGGGAACATCGGTTACCACGTTCCACAATCTTACCAACAACAATACCAACGCTGTTGGCTTATCGCTGCAAAACGTGGATGCCGTTGTGAATAATATGCTTAACCTCAATTCGGCCACCAACGGCCGGTTCACCATCGGTGCCAACAACCTTACCATTGGCTCCGGCGGCAGCATCCAGAATGCTTCGGCCAGCAAGTACATCGTGTCGGCACCCACCACTTCCACCAACGGACGTCTCCGGCAGAACAACCTGCCCGCAGCGGCCCGGCTCTATCCCCTTGGTACGGCTACCAACTACCTCCCGCTGACGCTTTCTCCCCAGGCTGCCGGCTCCGACTATTCGGCTTCTGTGTTCATTGGAACCACCACGTCGGGCTTGCCCGGAGGATCTGCCTTCGATCCGCGTATTCACCAGGTGAATGCGGTGTGGTGGATTGGTCAGCCCGCCGGCACTTCCGCCGCCACCCTGCGCTTTAGCTGGGGTGCCGATGCGCTGGAGGGAAGTGTGTTTACCACCCAGCCCGATGGCCGCATTGGCGTGTGGCGGAAAGACCAGCTCAGTTCGCCCCTCTGGAGCCTGACCGGCCAGGGATTCAACAATAGCAACACCTCCAATTTTTCCGAAGCCGTACAGGTGAATGCACTGGGCGGAGCAGAAGGATACCCCTATATCGTTGCCACCAACTTTGTGTTACCCGGCGTGCTGAAAACCTTCCGGGCCAGCGCCGGTACGGCTGGTAACACCCTGTACTGGGAAATGGAAGGCGCTGAAGGTATACAGTATTTTGAGGTGGAAGGAGGAAATAACGGCCGAGACTTTACGTTTCTGGCACGTGTATCCTCCGGCCGCCAGGGTTCCTATACCTATCTTGATCCGGTGTCGGGTCAGTCTGTACGCTACTACCGCCTGCGGATGGTGGATCAGCAGGCGAATGCAACTTACAGCAAGGTTGTTACCGTTGGCGGAAATGCTGTGCAAGGATTGGTGCTTTTACAAAACCCGGTTAGTGGTTCATTGGGCTTCCGCCATGCTGTGGCATCGCAAACAGCACAGTACCAGGTGGTGGACATGCAGGGTAAATTGCTGCGGCAGGGTCGTGTACAGCAAGGTGCGAATATGACATTTGTCAACCTCGATCAACTGCCGGCCGGCACCTACGTGCTGCGTTATACCGACGGCGGACAGCAGTATGCCACGATGTTTGTCCGACAGTAAATAATGGGCTGAGGTTTACCGCAACCGGTCCATGCTGCGCACCAGCGCTTCATCCTTGCGGATGCCCCACCAGGCCAGCACCAGGAACACAGGGACCAGGAAGGCGAATACAGCCGTGAGGCTAAGCGTGCCCTGGGTGAAATCACTTATACGGGAAAAGAGCAGCGCCAGAATGGCCACCTGCAGCAATACAGCACCCAGCACCAGCTGGATCTGCCGTTTGCGGTTTTTGTACAGGAAAATGGTAACAAGGGCCAGTACCGCCACGGCAATGGCAAGGATCAGCGTCAGGAAACCACTGCTGCTGGTGAGCGGCGGCGCATAACCGCCGGAGGCATTGCTGCCGCTGTAAAACGGAAAACGGAGGGTGGCGGTGCTGGCAGCCGCAGCCAGCAGCAGCCAAAGCGTTTGAATACGTTGAATCATAGCAAATGATATTTCAAAAAGTTCATGAGCGGTTTATCCCAGTTCGGGATATAGCGGGAATTGCTGCATAAAGGCTTTCACTTCGTTGCGGACGTCTGCAATCACGCCTTCATCGTCGGCATGGGTTAACACCCGGTCAATCAGTTCCGCCACTGTTTCCATGTGTTGTTCCTGCAAACCACGGGTGGTGATGGCCGCCACGCCCACGCGGATGCCGCTGGTTACAAAGGGCGACTTATCGTCGAACGGAACCGCGTTTTTGTTGAGGGTGATATGGGCTTTGTCCAGCGTTTCCTGGGCTTTTTTACCGGTGAGGTTTTTGTTCCGTAGGTCAATCAGCATCAGGTGGTTGTCGGTACCGTTGCTGATGAGGTTATAGCCCCGCGCCACCAATGCCGAAGCCATGGCCTGCGCATTGCGGATGATCTGCTGTCCGTAGGCTTTGAAGCCCGGCTCCAGTATCTCGCCAAAGGCCACCGCCTTGGCGGCAATGATGTGTTCGAGCGGCCCCCCCTGCATACCGGGGAAAACAGCCAGGTCGAGCAGGCTGCTCATCATCCGGGTATTGCCTTTCGGGTCTTTAACACCAAAGGGGTTTTCAAAATCGTGCCGCAGGGCAATGATGCCACCCCGGGGACCCCGCAGGGTTTTGTGTGTGGTGGATGTTACAATATGACAATGTTCAAAGGGATCGTTGAGCAAGCCGCCTGCTATCAGTCCGGCGGGGTGGGCAATATCGGCCAGCACCAACGCACCTACTTCATCGGCCACGGCACGGATGCGGCGGTAGTCCCAGTCGCGGCTATAAGCCGAAGCGCCGCAAATGATCATTTTCGGCTTTTCCGCCCGGGCGGTAGCCTCCAGTTGTTCGTAGTTGATCAGTCCGCTTTCCCGGTCCACGCCGTAAAACAGTGCCTGGTAGTATTTACCGCTGAAGTTGGCCGGACTGCCGTGGGTGAGGTGCCCACCCATGCTCAGGTCCAGGCCCAGGATTTTATCCCCCGGCTTCAGGCAGGCCAGGAACACCGCCGTATTGGCCTGCGCACCGCTGTGCGGTTGCACATTGGCCCAGCTGGCATTGAAAACCTGTTTCAGCCGTTCAATGGCGATGGTTTCAATTTCATCCACCACTTCACACCCCCCGTAATAACGACGGCCCGGATAACCTTCGGCGTATTTATTGGTGGGTACACTGCCCATGGCCTGCATCACCTGCAGGGAGGTAAAGTTTTCTGAGGCGATGAGTTCAATGCCGTTGCGTTGCCGCTCCAGCTCTTTGCGAATGAGGTTGAAGATAACGGAGTCCTGTTGCATGAAACATGTTTTAATTGGAAAGAGTAACCGCTTGCCTTCCTGCCCGGTATAGGAGGTTACGGCCGCAAAAATACACCGGCCCGCGACAGTGGCACCGCTTGTGGAAGTTTTTTTATAAACAGAAGGGCCTGGGCTGGAAATTGGCCGCAAGGAAAAAAGTACTACTTTAGCCCGCTGAGGTTTGACCATCGGCATTGCAGGCGCACCTTCTGTGAATACCGGTTCCGGCCAGCTGTACCACTTGAACTAAAACGATGCGCAGATGAAGGCAATTATTCCCGTGGCAGGAGCAGGTACCAAACTGCGACCCCATACCTATACACAACCCAAAGCGCTGATCCCCATTGCCGGCAAAACGGTGCTGGCCATTATCGTTGAACAATTGCAGGATGCAGGCATTCATGATTTTGTGTTTGTACTCGGTTACCTGGGCGATAAAATTCAGGATTACGTAAAACAAACTTTTCCGGGCATTCAGGCTGATTTTGTGTACCAGAACGATCGCCTTGGCCTGGGCCATGCCATCCTGCTTACCCGTGAAAAAGTGGGGGAGGAGGAACTCGTGATTGTACTGGGGGATACCGTGTGCGAGTACGATGTAAGCCAGGTGGTGCAGTCGCCCGTTTCCATGCTGGGCGTGAAGCGGGTTGACGATCCCCGTAACTTCGGCGTGGCCGAAATCAGTGAAGAAGGGAGCATCACCCGGGTGGTGGAAAAACCCCAGATTCCCAAAAGCAACCTGGCCCTGGTGGGAATTTACAAAATCCGGGAAAGCGCGATGTTGTTCGAGTGCCTTGAAACCAATTTCCGGGAAGGGCACAAAAGCCGCGATGAGTACAGTCTGACCGATGCGCTGGAATGCATGATCCGCAAAGGAGCAGCTTTCCAGCCGTTTAAGGTGCTGAACTGGTTCGACTGCGGCAACAAGGATTCCCTGCTGGAGTCCAATGCCACCCTGCTGAAGAAATTCGGCAATGCCATTCACCCCGATCACCGGTTTGAGAATGTGATCGTCGTGCCGCCGGTGAGCATCGGCAAGAACTGTGAAGTACGCAACTCCATCATTGGTCCCAACGTGGCGATCGGCGATAATACCACCATCAACTACTCCATCATCAAGGAGTCCATCATCGGTTCCTATGCCGACCTGTTTGATATTGTGCTGGAAGAAAGTCTCATCGGCAGCGATACCGAGGTGAAAGGCGAATCCCGCAGCCTCAACATCGGCGACAACACCGAGATTGACCTGGGTTGATGCGGAACGAAGTGCCTGCAGGGCAGCTCTTATCTTTAGCAGGTATAGGAACGCAAAGGAAGTTATAGTGTCATTATCCCCAACGCAATCCCCCATTCATTCACTCATTCATTCATTGCCATGTTCTCCAACCGCATCACCCGCCTCTTCCGGATCGAAAAACCCATTGTGCAGGCCGGCATGATCTGGGCCAGTGGATGGCGGTTAGCCAGCGCCGTTAGTAATGCCGGCGGACTCGGCATCATCGGCAGCGGCAGCATGTACCCCGATGTGCTGCGGGAACATGTGCGTCAATGCAAGGCGGCCACCAGCCGGCCCTTCGGCGTGAACATCCCCCTGCTGTACCCGGCCATGGACGAGCATATCCGTACGATCATTGAGGAGAAGGTGCCCATTGTGATCACCAGCGCGGGCAATCCCCGGCTGCTGACGCCGGTGCTGAAAGACAACGGCATCACAGTGGTACATGTGGTGAGCAGCAGCCGCTTTGCCGAGAAAGCCGCCGAGGCAGGTTGCGACGCGGTGGTGGCCGAAGGATTTGAAGCGGGCGGACACAACGGACGGGAAGAAACCACCACGCTGGTACTGGTGCCGGCTGTTTGCCGGGCGGTGGACATCCCCGTGATTGCTGCCGGGGGGATTGCCAACGGGCGGCAGATGCTGGCAGCCATGGTGCTGGGCGCCGAAGGAGTGCAAATCGGCAGCCGGTACGTAGCCAGCGAAGAGGCCAGCAGTCATCCCAATTTCAAGGAAGCCGTGATCCGTAGCGGGGAAGGGGATACCAAACTCATGCTCAAACAACTGGCCCCGGTGCGCCTGCTGAAAAATGCATTTTACCAGCAGGTGCAGGCGGCGGAAGACCGTGGGGCTTCCCGCGAAGAGTTGCAGGAAATCCTGGGACGGGCCCGCGCCAAGAAGGGCATGTTTGAAGGCGACCTCAACGAAGGCGAACTCGAGATCGGGCAGGTGAGCGCCCTGCTGGATGAGATCTTACCGGCTGCGGTCATCACCCAACGTATCTGGGAGGAGTTTACTGCAGCACTGCAGGCTCCCTTGCAAACTCATTCGTAAACGGCAATACCTGTTGCAGCGCCGCGGCAACCCGTTTGCCGGGATCAGCGTTTCACCAATACCCACTTCATCATTTCCTTCCAGGTTACTTTTTTACCGTAGAGCAGGATGCCGGTGCGGTAGATCTTGCCGCTTAACCAGGCTGTGAAGAAGAATCCCGCCATCAGCAGCGACATGGACAGGGCCAGTTGCCAATAGGCCACACTGTCGGGTACCCCCGATGGTATTCGGGCCATCATTACAATGGGGGAGGTGAAGGGGATGATGCTGCCCCAGAAGGCGAGCGGACTGGTGGGATTTTCGATGGTGGTGCTCATGATGATGAAGCCAAAAATGATGGGCATGGTGATGGGCAGCATCAGCGACTGCGCTTCCTGCGGATCTTCGTTGATCACACTGCCAATGGCCGCAAACAATGAGGCATAGAAGAGGTAACCACCCAGGAAATAAAACAGGAAGCAGGCGATGATCAGTCCCCAGTTGGCCGACAGCAACGTAGTGCGTACTTCCATCATCTTCAGGGCGGTGGCATTCTGCTGCATCATACCGCCGGGCAGGCTGTTGTTGGCTTCCTGTGCCTGTTGCAATACTTCCGGTCCAAGAAACAGGGAACTGGCGGAGGTAAGCAGCACCAGCACCACGATCCATAACAGCAGCTGGGTGAGTCCCACCGCTGCAATGCCGATGATCTTCCCCATCATTAACTGGAAAGGCTTTACGCTGCTCACCATAACTTCCGCAATGCGGTTCATCTTCTCTTCCATCACACCCCGCATCACGGAGGCGCCGTACACAAACAGCGTTATGTAAATGATGATGCCACTGCCAAAGCCGATGCCGTAGGCCAGTGCTTTGTTGTCTTCCTTCAACTCGCTGCCTTTTACTTTATAGGAGCGGTAGTTGAGCGCCTGTTCATTACTGCTTTGCTGCCGGATGGAGTCGAGCAGCGCCCGGCTGATACCCTCCTGCAGCAGCAGGCGGTCTTCGTTGATCCGCTGGATCTGGTTTTTAATGGCTTCATCGGTAGTGAGCCCCATCTGCTTGTGTGAATAGAGGCGGGCCGAATCGGCAGCAGTTCCGGAGGAGGAATAAATCACCAGCAATCCATCGTAGCCTTCGGTCTCGTAATTTGACTGGGTAACTCCCTCCGGGTAGCCGTAAAATGCGCTATTGCTGTTTTTAAGCTTGTCTTTGTACAGGCCCGATTCGTCCTTTACGGCAATCTTGTTCTGTTGCACACTGCGGGCGCCCAGGTAGGCCGAGCCGGCGAAAAATACAATCATGAATAGCGGGAACAGGAACGTAGAGAGCAGGAAGGTTTTGTTGCGCACGCGGGTGATGTATTCCCGCTTTATAATGATCCAGATCTTTTTCATGTACCAGGTTTATGCGGTTACGGTTTCAAACTGGCGGGCCGTGGGGGTGCCTTCCACCAGGTGAATAAAAATATCGTTGAGCGAAGGGAGAATCTCGTGAAAGACAACGATCTGTTGCTGCTGAGCAATGAAATGCAGCAGCACTTCGTTGGCGGTATGCCCTTCATGAATCTTTACAGTCAGTTCCCTGCCTTCTTTTCCCACCACGTAAAACGACGGATGTTCCAGGTCAGCGCCCTCGCTCCCGAGTTCCAGCTTGAAGAGGTGTTCTTTGAATTGCTGTTTCACCTCCGCTACGCCGCCGTCCAGTATTTTTTGGCCCTTGTTCACCAGGATGATGTGGTCGCAGATCTCTTCCACCTGCTCCATGCGGTGGGTGCTGAAGATGATGGTGGTTCCCTTCTGGGCAAGGGCGTAGATCTCATCCTTGATGAGGTTGGAGTTCACCGGGTCCAGCCCGCTGAAAGGCTCATCCAGGATCACCAGCCGGGGTTCGTGGAGTACCGTGGTAACGAACTGCAGTTTCTGGCTCATCCCCTTGGAGAGGTCTTCCACTTTCTTGTTCCACCAACTGCTCATTTCAAATTTGTCGAACCACAGCTTCACCTTTTCAAAGGCATCGCTGCGGGACAGTCCCTTCAGTTGTGCCAGGTAAAGGGCTTGTTCGCCCACTTTCATTTTTTTATAAAGTCCCCGCTCTTCGGGCATGTAGCCGATGTCAATCACATCTTCCACCGGGTTGAACCGCCGGCCGTTGAGCAGGATGGTTCCTTCGTCGGGGTAAAAGATACCGGTGATCATGCGGATGAGGGTGGTCTTGCCCGCCCCGTTGGGTCCCAGCAGTCCGAATATGGAGCCCTGGTGCAGGGAAAAGCTGATATCGTCCACCGCTTTTTGGGAGGAAAAGTATTTCTTCAGGCGTTGTACTTCCAGTATTGTTTGCATAGCAGGTGATGAGTAGGTGTTGTGTGAAATTTGTTACAAGGTAACCGGAAAAATTATTCAGACAAGTAACGGGTTATCCTTTGTGCTGCCCTGCAATGGCGTCGGCCACTTTTTCACCGTCCATGGCGGCGCTCACGATCCCCCCGGCATAACCGGCTCCTTCTCCGCACGGATAAAGGTTTACAATCTGTGGGTGTTGCAGCGTTTCGTTGTCGCGGGGGATGCGTACCGGCGACGAAGTGCGGGATTCGGTGGCCACCACCACGGCCTCGCTGGTGTAGTAGCCCTTCATCTTGCGGCCGAAGTCGCGGAACGCCAGCCGCAGGTCTTCGAATACAAAGGGTGGCAAGACCTCCTGCAGATTCACCCCGGTAAGTCCAGGTACATAAGAGCAATCGGGCAGGGCGGACGAGGCTTTCCGTTCAAAAAAGTCGGTCATCCGTTGTGCCGGCGCCCGGAAGCCGCCGCCCCCGGCCTGGTAGGCAGCCTGTTCCACTGCCTGCTGAAACCGCATGAGCAGCAGGGGTTCGGGATTGCCTGGCGGTTGTTGTTGCCGGAAAAAGCGTGCGGCATCGGCTTCTTCCACGCTTACCACCATACCGCTGTTGGCGTAGGGGTTGTTGCGTCTGGAGGGACTCCATCCGTTTACCACCAGTTCCCCGGGGGCTGTGGAGGCGGGGGCGATGATGCCGCCCGGGCACATGCAGAAGGAGAAAACGCCTTTCCCCTGTACCTGTTGCACCAGGCTGTACGAGGCCGGCGGCAGAAACGGATCCCGCACCGGGCAATGGTACTGCAGCCGGTCAATCAGTTCCTGCGGATGCTCCACGCGAACGCCGAGGGCGAACGGCTTGGCTTCGATGCGGATGCCCTTGCGGTGGAGCAGTTCAAAGATGTCGCGGGCGCTGTGGCCCGTAGCCAGCAATACGGCATCGGCCGGCAGGCGGCTGCCATCCTGCAGGATTACTTCCATAATGCGGTTGCTGGTTACCGTTAGATCGGTCACCCGGCTTTCGAAATGCACGGCGCCGCCGCCGTCTACTATCTGCCGGCGCATGGCCGTAATGATCTGGGGGAGTTTGTTGGTGCCGATGTGGGGATGCGACTGGTACAGGATTTTTTCATCAGCCCCGAAATGGTGGAACAGCTCCAGGATGCGGGCGATATTGCCCCGCTTGGTGCTGCGGGTGTACAGTTTACCATCGCTGTAGGTGCCGGCGCCCCCTTCGCCAAAGCAGTAGTTGCTGTCGGGGTCCAACACGCCTTCTTTATTCAGCCGTGCCAGGTCGCGGCGGCGCGACCGCACATCCTTTCCCCGTTCCAGTACAATGGGCCTGATGCCCTGTTCCATAAGCCGGAGTGCGGCGAAAAGGCCTGCCGGACCGGCGCCGATTATGAGCACCCGTCGGCGGCTGTTTTGTACGTCTTCCCAGGCAAATGCAGTCCGGGGCCGCTCTGCAGCCGGCTCGTTGATGAATACTTGTACGGTGAGCAGCACCCGGGGTTGCCGGCTGCGGGCATCGATGGATTGCCGCAGGGGATAAAAGCCGGTGATCGTTTCGGGGGATGCCCCGGTCTCCCGGGCAATGGCTTCCTGAATGGCGCTGCTGCTGGCGGCTTCGGCGGGAAGCAGGCGAAGGGAGAGGGTTTGCTGCATGTTGTCGGGTATTGATCCTGAAAACGGCACGAAGGTAGCCGAATCCGCCCGAAAGGGCGGGAAGCGAGCAGGGTAAACCCGATTTTTCGCAGCATAAAAATTCCGGATTCCGCCAAATTTCCAGGTTTAAAATTAAGGTCCCGGACGCCTGAAATTTTTTTTCGGGACAATCATTTTCTGCAACCTCCAAATCGCCTACCTTCCCTACTTTGCAGGCATGCGGTATTATAAACAGATATTGATCACACTCACGGCGGGAGCTTTTTTGTTCCTGCAATGCAGTCCCGTTTACCAAAGTTCCAGGCTGCAATACGCCGGTTACCCCATTTCCGGTGAGCGCATCGACACCAGCATGTACAATTGGTTGCGGCCGTACAGCGACAGCCTGGCAAAAAGCATGAATACGTACATTGCCACACTGGCACAGGACCTGGAAAAGCAGCAGCCCGAAGGCACATTGGGCAACCTGATGGCCGATGCGTTGCTGGCAATGGCAGAACAGCAATACGGGCGCCGGCCCGATGCTGCCTTTATGAACAACGGCGGCATCCGCCTTCCTGTCTTAAAAGCCGGTCCGGTTACCCGGGGCAAAGTGTACGAGTTGTTTCCCTTCGATAATATCCTGGTACTGGTGGAAATAAAAGGAACGGTGTTGCAGCAGTTTCTCGATCACATTGCCGGCCGGGGCGGTTGGCCGGTGGCGGGGATGACCATGAACATCCGAAAGGGCCGGGCGGTGGACGTGCGCATCGGCGGACGGGAACTGGACCCAACAGCCACCTATACCATTGCCATGGGCGATTACACAGCCAATGGCGGCGATGACGCGGCAATGCTGGTGGGCTTGCCCCAACAGAACAACGGCTACCTGATGCGGGACGCCATCCTGGCGTACATGCGCGGGTTGGCAGCCGCTGGCAGCATTCGAATGCAATTGGAAAAACGGGTACAGTATGTGGACTAGAAGAACTTTCATCCGGGAGACCGGACTTGCGGCGGGCGCCCTCCTGGCTGCCCCTTTCGACACATGGGCGGATGCGCCGGTGCAGCGCCTCACCATCCTGCACACCAATGATACACACAGCCGGCTGGAACCCTTTCCCATGGACGGAAGCCGCAACCAGGGAATGGGGGGCGTGGCCGCCCGGGCCCGTGTGATTGAACGCATCCGTCAGCAGGAGCAGCACGTGCTGCTGCTGGATGCCGGTGATATTTTCCAGGGTACACCCTACTTTAATGTGTACAAGGGAGAACCCGAAATAAAGGCCATGACCCGCATGGGCTACGATGCATGTACCATGGGCAACCATGATTTTGATGGTGGCCTCGAAAACTTCGCCCTGCAGTTGCAACATGCCCGTTTTCCCGTGGTGGTTTGTAATTACGGATTTGCCGGTACGCCCATGGAGTTTCTTTATCAGCCCTATCGCATCTTTCGTAAAGGAAAACTGAAAATTGGTGTAACAGGTGTGGGTATTGAGTTGAAGGGATTGGTGCCCGATAACCTGGTGGGAAACACCCGCTACCTCGACCCCATTGAACAGGTAAACACAGTGGCGCATGACCTCCGTTTCAAACGGGGATGTGACCTGGTCATCTGCCTGTCACACCTCGGCTTCCAGTACCGCGGAAATGAAAACCGGGTTTCCGACCAGGTGCTCGCCAGAGAAACTGAGCAGGTGGACCTCATCATCGGCGGGCATACACATACATTCCTGAATGAACCCCTGTTAGTTAAGAATAAGATCGGAAGCGATGTGGTGATCAACCAGGTGGGTTGGGCGGGTCTGGTACTGGGCCGTCTCGACTATGAATTTTTACCCGGAAAAAAGAAAAATCTGTTGCAGTCGCATACTGTGTTTATAGGTAAAAAACAAAGCGAATAAAAAATTTTTTTTTCCACAAAAAGTTGGATATTCGCTGTCCCCCCAAACATTTTTTACACTCCACTTACAGGTGTAAAAAATCAGATGAAGGAAATAAGATATCGCAATCATAAACTGCTTTTGGTAAAATGACGAAAACGGCTGATCAAGTTTGGAAAAATTGTTTGGCTATCATAAAGGATATCGTTGAATGGCAGCATTTTAAGACCTGGTTCGAACCGATAAAACCGATTGAACTAAAAGATAAAGTTCTAACCATACAGGTACCCAGCCAGTTCTTCTATGAATACCTGGAAGAACACTATGTTACCCTTTTGGCCAAAACCCTGAAACGGGAGCTGGGCAAAGACGCCAACCTCGAGTATCGCATCATGATGGACAGCGGCAGCAAAGGCGCCGAACCCATTACCATGGATGTTCCCGGGCAGGGCTATAAAACCTACACCAATAATGAAATGGATTTTCCGCTGGTCATAAACAACCCTGTCAAGAACCCGTTTGTGATTCCGGGTTTGAAGAAGGTGCAGATTGATCCGCAGCTTAATCCCAAGTATATATTTGATGCATTTGTGGAAGGCGACTGTAACCGCGTGGCCCGGCGTGCCGGTAAAACCGTTGCGGAAAAGCCCGGCGCTACGTCTTTCAACCCCCTGGTTATTTATGGCGGCGTAGGGTTGGGAAAAACTCACCTGGCACAGGCTGTGGGCAACGAGGTAAAGCGCTTGCATCCCAATAAAGTGGTGCTGTATGTGAGCAGTGAAAAATTCATCAACCAGTTTGTAGATCACAGCCGCAACAATGCCATCAACGATTTCATCCATTTTTACCAGCTCATTGATGTACTCATCATTGACGATGTGCAGTTCTTCAACCGGGCCGAGAAAAGCCAGGACGCTTTTTTTGCGATCTTTAATCACCTTCACCAGAGTGGTAAGCAGCTGATCCTGACTTCCGATAAGCCACCCAAGGATCTGGAGGGCGTACAGGAGCGCCTGCTGAGCCGTTTCCGCTGGGGTCTGAGTGCCGATCTGCAGGTGCCCGATTATGAAACCCGCATTGAAATCCTGGAGCGGAAGATGAAAAATGACGGACTGGAGATGCCCAAGGATGTGGTGAAGTACATTGCATACAATATCAGTACCAACATCCGTGAACTGGAAGGATCGCTCATTTCACTACTGGCCCAGTCTTCGCTCAATAAAAAAGAAATTGATCTCGACCTGGCCAAGAAAGTGCTGAAAAATTTCGTTAAAACATCGTCGAAAGAAATTACCATTGATGCCATTCAGAAAATGGTGTGCGATTATTTCGATGTGTCGTACGATAAGTTGCTGCAGAAAACCCGCAAGCGGGAAATTGTACAGGCCCGGCAGATTACCATGTACCTGGCCAAGACCTTTACCAAGAACTCGTTGAAGACCATCGGGGAGCATTTCGGCGGACGGGATCACACCACGGTGATTCACTCCTGCCAGACCGTAAAGGACCTGATGGATACCGACAGCCTGTTCAAAGAAAGTGTGATGGAGTTGCAGCAGAAAGTACAGCTTGCCGCCATGTAAGGGGGGGGTTCTGCTGCCGTATTTAATCAACAAATTGGATCCCGATTGCCCACCGGCATCGGGATTTTTCTTTTGGCACTTTACGAAAGCGTGGCTATTTTTGCTGCCCTTCCGAAGGCCGGCAGACCATAAACGCAAAAAATGTTGCCCTTCGTTTCAGGAGTTCTTTTCGATTTACAAACATATTGGTGAGGTGGATGAGTGGCTGAAATCAACGGTTTGCTAAACCGTCGTAGGGCCTTAAAGCCCTACCGAGGGTTCGAATCCCTCCCTCACCGCCGGAGGCGCCATTGTCAGAGGCGCCTTTTTTTTGCCCGGTATCGGGAAGTAGCGCAGGCCGGTAGCGCACCTGGTTTGGGACCAGGGGGTCGCAGGTTCGAATCCTGTCTTCCCGACAAAACCAGAAAGCCCCCGCGATAGCGGCGGGCTTTTTGCTTTGCAGCAGCACCCGCTGGCGGGTAAGCTGCGGAAAAGCAAAAAGCCGCGTACGGCTGAGCCGTACGGAGGGGCTTTCTGGTTTTATATCCTCCCCCTTATGGATCACCGGAGGTAATCCTGCAGGACGGTTTGCAGCAGCACCCGCTGGCGGGTAAGCTGCGGAAAAGCAAAAAGCCGCGTACGGCTGAGCCGTACGGAGGGGCTTTCTGGTTTTATATCCTCCCCCTTATGGATCACCGGAGGTAATCCTGCAGGACGGTTTGCAGCAGCACCCGCTGGCGGGTAAGCTGCGGAAAAGCAAAAAGCCGCGTACGGCTGAGCCGTACGGAGGGGCTTTCTGGTTTTATATCCTCCCCCTTATGGATCACCGGAGGTAATCCTGCAGGACGGTTTGCAGCAGCACCCGCTGGCGGGTAAGCTGCGGAAAAGCAAAAAGCCGCGTACGGCTGAGCCGTACGGAGGGGCTTTCTGGTTTTATATCCTCCCCCTTATGGATCACCGGAGGTAATCCTGCAGGACGGTTTGCAGCAGCACCCGCTGGCGGGTAAGCTGCGGAAAAGCAAAAAGCCGCGTACGGCTGAGCCGTACGGAGGGGCTTTCTGGTTTTATATCCTCCCCCTTATGGATCACCGGAGGTAATCCTGCAGGACGGTTTGCAGCAGCACCCGCTGGCGGGTAAGCTGCGGAAAAGCAAAAAGCCGCGTACGGCTGAGCCGTACGGAGGGGCGTGAATGGTCAACCGGTTGAACTCCGCGTTAATATTCCGTTTCAGGGGTTTAAATTGAAGTATTCTATTTAACTTTCTGCTTTGAAAAGCGGCAACAACCTGCCGTAAAGAACTGATTTCAATATGAAACATCCAGTTTTGTTAATGCCTTTCTTGTTCCTGCTGTTTGCTTCTCTGTACACGCAAACCGCCGGTGCCCAGGCCCTGCCCGAAATGGTACGGGTGGAAGGGGGGACCTTTATTATGGGCCTGGAAGATCCTGTGGACGAAAGTGATTCCTCGGCTCGCCCGTTAAGGAAGGTCACTCTCCGCGGTTTCCGGATGGCTAAGACAGAAACCACTGTGGCACAGTGGCGCACTTATTGTAACGCCGCCGGCCGGCAGATGCCCAATGCCCCGGCCTGGGGGTGGATTGACAGCCACCCCATTGTTAATATCAGCTGGGAAGACGCGGTTGCTTATTGCAAGTGGCTCAGTGATTCCACCAAAAAAACCTATCGCCTTCCTACGGAAGCCGAATGGGAGTATGCGGCCCGGGGTGGCAACAAGAGCAAGGGCTTTACCTACGCCGGTGGAGAAGCGATGTATATGAGCGGCTGGTTCGATGAAAACAGCAATGCGGGTACACAGCCTGTAGCCAGGAAGCGCCCCAATGAGCTGGGCCTTTTTGATTTGAGCGGGAATGTGTGGGAGTGGTGCCAGGATTGGTACGGTGCCTATCCCCCCAAAGATGAAACCAATCCGCAGGGCCAGAACGAAAATCAATATTTCAAAGTACTCCGGGGTGGAAGCTGGAACTACATCCTCGCCGGTTGTCGCCTGGGCCATCGCAATTACTTCAGTCCCGAAAGCCGGTTGAGTGATTACGGATTCCGGGTGGTACTGGAAGAGGAGGGGAGTGGTAAGCCCGATGGGGCACCGGCCGCCAATCCCACACCGCCTGCCGACAATAAAAACAAAAAGCCGAAGAATTGATCTTCGGCTTTTTTGCTGGCTGCCATTTATTTTTTTCCGGGAGCGTTATCGTAGTGGCGCATTACATGTGTGAAATAAGCAATCATGCGTCCATAGTTGTCAATGCTGATGTATTCGTTGAAATTGTGTATGCTGCGTTGTTCCACCGGGCTGAGCAGCGCCGGCATAAAGCGGTAAATGCGGTCGCTCACCTCGCCCATGTGTTTGCTGTCGGTTGCCCCGATGGTAACGTAGGGCGATTGGATGGTTCCTGGATACAACTGTTGCAGCGCCTCGCCAATGATTTCGTAACCGCGACCGGTTGTGGGCGAGAGTTTTGAAGGTTCCACCGGTATGCGGGGAGCGTCAATCTCCACGTCAAATCCTTCGCAGGCTTTGCGGATATGGGCCAGCACATCGTCTGATGTTTCGCCCGGCAAAATGCGGAAGTTCACAATCACATCAACAGCCGGCGGCAGTACATTCATCCCTTCGCTTCCTTTGAGCATCGTTATGGCCGTGGTAGTGCGGGTAAGCGCATTGGTTTGCGGCACGGCCGCCATTTTACGGAACAGGAGGTCTTCGAACAGCCAGCGGTTGGCAATGGCCATCCGGCCTGTAAAACCCATGCCCGCACCGGCTATGTTCAGAAAGTTCTTCATAGGGTCAATCAGTCGTTGGGGCAGTTGGTTGGTTTCGAGACGTTGTATGATGATGGCTGCTTTGCCGGCTGCCGTCTGCAGTGGGGGCATGGAAGAGTGTCCGCCTGTCCCCTTCACACTGATGCGGAAAGCCACCACGCCTTTTTCCGCCATGCCCACCAGGGCCAGGTTCTGGCTCACACCTTCCACGGTTCCGGCGGCCGCGATGATGCCCCCTTCATCGTAGATGGTTTCGCAAAAGATGTTGTTAGCTTTCAGGTACTCCGCCAGGTGATAAGCGCCCTGCAGCCCGCCCACTTCTTCATCGGGGCCAAACCCGAAGTAGTAATCCCGTTCCGGTACAAAACCCTGCGCCAGCAGTGTGTCAATGGCTTCCAGCATGGAAAACAGCGAGCCTTTGTTGTCCAGCGCTCCCCGCCCGTAAATGCGACCGTCGGCCACCCTGCCGGAAAAAGGTGGAAATTTCCATTCGCTGAATTCCTGCGCTGTTGTTGTATCGGTTCCCTCTTCCAGGTCAAACATGTTCTGACCGCTGTGGGCATCGTCGGCATCGTAGGTGCCCGGGTGCACCACATCGTAATGCGCCATGAACAACAGGGGTTTTTGTTCTGCTGACCTGCCTTTCCAATGCAACAGGATCTGGTGTTCCTGCAGGAGGGTGTCGTGCAGTTGGGCAAATACACGGGGATATGCAGTGCGGAGGTGCTGGCGGAATGCCTTGTAGGCCTCGTAGTTGTTTTGGCTGCTGTCGGCGTAGCTTACCGTTTCAAATTGCAGGCCTTTGCTCAACCGGTCTATGCTGCGGTCGGATACCGGTACTTTCACCGGATCGGGTTGGTTGGGTGAGAGGGTGGCAAAGGGATGCACACTGGTGCGGATCACCAGCACGGCAAGCAGGAGTAAAAGGCCGGCTGCCAGGACAAGTAGGAGTTTTCGCATATGTGTAGTTTATGATTGAAGCATATAAGTGTGGGTACAGAAGAAAAACCACATCCCGTGCAGGCTCGCTGCCGGCGTTGTTGATGATAGCTCAGGGCACTTCCTGTACGTTTCTGCCCATCAGTTCCCGGGCGGTTGCGAGGGTCGTTTCCGACACCTGTGCACCGCCCAGCATCCGGGCGATGGCGGCCACCTGTTCTTCCTCCGGCAACAAACGTACCCGGGTGTGCACAGCCGTTCCGGTTTGTTCTTTATACACAAAAAAATGGGTAGTTGCCCTTGCCGCAATCTGCGGCAGGTGCGTAATGGTAATCACCTGGTGTTGTTGTGCCAGTTGCACCAGCAAGAGGCCCACCTGCCGGGCGGCTTCCCCGCTGATGCCGGTGTCTATCTCATCAAAAATGAGCGTGGGTAAATCCATGCCGGCCGCCACCATTGATTGCAGGCAGAGCATTAAACGACTTAACTCACCGCCACTGGCCACTTTGCTGAGCGGCTCAAAGCGCATACCTGTTTCCGCTGCTCCGGCCGGCAGATTGGCGTTGAAGAGGAAAACCGGCTGGTCCATACCATGAGCGTGCAGCTCAACGGGTTCCAGTTTTACTTTTAAACGGGCGTTGGGCATGCCCACCTGGTGCAGCAGTTGCTGCACGTTTTCTTCGAGGCGGGGAATTACTTTTTTACGTTGCTGGTGCAGACCGGCGGCCGCTTTTTGCAGTTCTTTGAGTTCTGCCGCCAGTTGTTGTTCGGTTTCTTCAACGGTTTGATCCAGGTTAATGCCGGCCAGCAGTTGCCCTTCCAGCTGTGCCTGCAGGGACAGCAGTCCGGCGGTATCCTGTACGTGGTGTTTTTTAAGCAGCCGGTATCCCGTTTGCAGGCGTTCTTCCACCTGTTGCAACCGTTGCTCATCCGTGCGGATGTTCTGCTGGAGGTTGTTCAGTTCTGAAGCGATATCACCCAATTCAATGCGTACGCTCTGCAGGCGTTCTGCCAGCTGTTGCAAAGCGGGGCTAACGGACTGGTGTTGCTGCAATCGTTGTACGATGCTGCGCACCTGCTGCACCAGCGGAGCATCGCCTTCCTGCAGCCGTCCGGCAGCTTCTGCGAGGGTGCCGTGTATGGCTTCGGCGTGGAGGAGTAGTTTGTGCTCCTGTTCCAGTATTTCCAACTCCTGTTCGCGAAAGGCGGCCTCCTGCAGTTCGTCGAGCAGGAAACGCCTGTAATCCAGTTCCTGCTGTTGCTGCTGTTGCTGTACCTGCAGCCGGTTCAGCTCCTGCCGGGACCGGTGGTAGTGCTGGTAGCGTTGCTGAAAGACCGCTGCTTCCGCCGTGCAACCTGCCAGCGCATCCAGCAGTTCACGTTGCTGATGTACTTCGGCAAGGCCAATGGTGTCGAACTGTTGGTGCAGGTCTACCAGCAGCCCGGTGATTTCCCGCAGCTGTGTCAGCGTTACCGGCGTGTCGTTGATGAAAGCGCGGGACTTGCCCGACACGGCAATCTCGCGGCGTACCAGCAGATCCGCTTCCCGGTCAATTTCAAGTTGTTGCAGCCGTTCGCCAACGCGGGCATATACCGCCGCATCGAATTCCGCCTCCACGATGCATTTTTTTTCCCGGTCGAAGAGGGCGGCGGTATCGGCCCGGTTGCCCAGCACCAGGCCCAGGGCGCCCACCAGAATGGACTTGCCCGCACCGGTTTCACCTGTTATAGCTGTGAGACCGGGCTGAAACCGGATTTCCAGCTGGTCAATGATGGCGAAGTTCTGTATGGATAATCGGCGCAGCATGCAGTGTTCAAAACTACTTGAATGCAGGGATTCACCGGCTTCCGGGCAACAGAAAATTTTCTACGCCGGGTATTTCAACCGGCATATGGTTTCTCCCGGCGGAAATAGGCAAAAAAAATCCCGCCTCAACGGGCGGGATTCAGGCTTGCAGTAACGGCATAATCAGATTTCAACGGTATCGTTGAGGTCGGTATCCACCAGGATCCGGCCGCAGTTTTCGCAGATGATAATTTTTTTACGCTGGCGGATCTCACTCTGACGCTGGGGCGGAATGGTGTTGAAACAACCGCCGCAGCTGTCGCGGACGATGGGTACAACTGCAAGCCCGTTACGGTAGCTCCGGCGGATACGCTCATAGGAGGTTAGCAGGCGTTCATCCACGGCTTCACGGGCCTTGCTCACTTCCTTGCTCAGGTGGGTCTCTTCCTTCTCTGTTTCAGCGATGATTTTATCGAGTTCCGACTTTTTGTGTTCCAGGTTTTTCTCTTTGTTGCCGATGGATTTCAGGGCTTTTTCCAGCACTTCGCTTTTTTCCAGCAACTCTTCGTTGGCGTCCTTGATGTGCTTTTCAGCGAGGCGTACCTCCAGTGTCTGCATCTCAATTTCCTTATTAATCGCCTCAAACTCCCGGTTGTTTTTTACATTCTCGCTTTGCTTTTCGTATTTCGCAATCAGTGCCTGGGCTTCCTTGATGGCTTCTTTCTTCGATTCGATGAACTCCTGGATACCGTTGATCTCTTCCTCAATGCGAAGGCGTCGGGCATGCAGACCGGCAATTTCATCTTCCAGGTCCTTTACTTCCATCGGAAGTTCTCCTTTAAGAATCTGGATTTCGTCCAGCTTGCTTTCAATTTTCTGGAGTTGGATCAGGCCTTTCAGTTTCTCTTCAACAGAGTATTCTTTTGTTGCGGGCATAGAACGGTTGTGTTTTGTTGTTTTTGAGCGGTCCCCGGAATCAGCTAAAATACGCAACAGGGTTGGTTTTTACCTGAGTTTTGAGGACGGCAAAGGTAGGGAATTTTTGGCTGAGGAAATCAACCAGCAGTCCGATGGTGAATTGTTCACTTTCCCAGTGTCCCACATCGGCCAGCAGCAGCTCGTCTTCGGCATCGAAAAACTCATGGTATTTCACGTCGGCTGTTACAAATGCATCGGCACCCGCTGCCCGGGCGGTTTTGGTGAGAAAACTGCCGGCTCCCCCGCAAAGCGCCACAGAATGGATGGGTTTGTCCGGCAGACGGGTGTGCCGGATGACCGGCAGATCAAAGGTTTTCTTTAGCAGTTGCAGGAAATCGTATGCTGCCAGCGGGGTGGACAGTTTGCCGAGCATACCAGCCCCAACCAATTGATAGTCATTGTTCAGCGAAATAATATCATAAGCCACTTCCTCATACGGATGGGCGGCTTTCAGGGCCTGCACAATGCCTCCCTCCAGCCAGGAAGGAAAGATCACCTCCAGTTTGCGTTCTTCCCCGCTGAAGCGGCTTCCCACGGTGCCGGTGTGCGGCTGGGCACCGCTTTCGGGCAGGAAGGTGCCGGTTCCACTGGTTTCAAAACTGCACTCACTGTAATTACCAATGTGTCCGCCCCCGGCTGCAAAAAGTGCGCTGCGCACGGTTTCTACCTGTTCCGGGGGAACGAAAGTGAACAGTTTGCGGAGTTGCCCGCTTCGGGGTGCCAGTATACGCCGTTCCACTAGTCCCAGCCGGTCGGCCATGGCCGCGTTCACCCCGTTCCACACATGGTCGAGATTGGTATGGATGGCGTAGATGGCCACGTCTTCTTTGATGGCCCGGATCACAGCCCGCTCCACATACGTACGGCCCGTAAGGCTTTTCAGTCCCCCAAAAATGATGGGATGGTGGGCTACTATAAGGTTGCAGCCTTTTTCCCGGGCTTCCCGGGTAACTTCTTCGGTGGCGTCGAGACTCACCAGGATGCCGGTGCAGTTCCAGTGCGGGGAACCGGTCAGCAGGCCTGCATTATCGTATGACTCCTGCAGGGCAGGGGGTGCCCATTGTTCCAACACCTGGATGATCTGCGAAATTTTCATGCCTGAATGTATGTTTTTTTGCGGTTCCGGCGTTTACCTGCATGCAATGTCCTGCAAAAGTACAATCCCGGGGGCAACCGCCTGGACCGGCCATTACGGAAATTGTTGTAATTTGGTGTCAACTCTATTCTATGAAACAACTCTGCATCTTTGCTGGTGTTCTCCTCCTGCTCCTTTCCGGCTCCTGCCGCAAAATCCGGCAAACCCAGGAACAAATAGCCGAGGATATTGTGGTGAAAGCCATGACCGATGGGCGTTGGACGGTGACGGTGTACGACGACGGCACCAATCACCTTCCCGAATTCGATGGCTATGAATTCCAGTTCAAAACCAACCGTACTGTGGATGCCATCCGTAACCTGGCCACCGATGCCACCGGTACCTGGGAGGGAGATGGGTTTAAACGCCAGATCAGCGCTTCCTTTACCCCGGCTGCTCCGCCGGTGCTGCTGCGTCTCAACGGCCTCTGGCAAATTACACAGAACAACTGGACCTGGGTAAAGGCCACCCAAACGATCAGCGGCAAGCTGACTACGCTGGAATTGCGGAAAAAATGATCCATTCAATCCTATTGTAAGTCATCCCGCTCTTCAGGTACTGCCGGGAACTGCAGGACCTGTGCTCAACAATTTTCGGCTGTCCCTGTTACATTTACGTCATTTATTAACAAAACCCAAAAACCTACATTGTATGGCTATTGCCGTTGGGCAGCAAGCGCCCGATTTCATCTTACACGACAGCGACAAAAACAAGGTATCGCTGAGCAGCTTTGCCGGTAAAAATGTGTTGCTGCTTTTCTTTCCCCAGGCCTTTACCGGGGTGTGCACCAAAGAACTCTGTGCCGTGCGGGACGATATAGCCCGCTATAATACCGCCAACGCCCAGGTGCTCGGTATTTCAGTGGATTCGGTGTTTACCCTGGCAAAGTTCAAGGAAGACCAGGCCTATAACTTTCCGCTGCTGAGCGATTTTAACAAAGAAGTTTCCCGGTTATACGGCGCTATCTACCAAGACTGGATCCTGGATATGAAGGGCGTGAGCAAGCGAAGTGCATTTATAATTGATAAAGAAGGAGTTGTGCGTTACGCGGAAGTGCTGGAGAGTGCCGGTGACCTGCCCGATTTCAACGCCATCAATACCTGTCTGGCCAGCCTGGCCTGAGTTGATACAGGAAAACGCTTAGCGGCGGGCCATTATTGGCCCGCCGTTTGCTTTTTTCCCAAAATGTGTGCAAAATGCTTGTTTTTTGCCTGTAATAAAATTAGCTTTGTAACGTTGAGACGCATTTCGCTCATACTAATCTTTATCCTTTCGATGACCACTTATGCGGCGGCCCAGACCCGTACACCCGGGAACAGCCAGCCCGGCGCGGTCAAAGTGGTTCGTTTTTATCCCAATCCGGCTACCTCCTTTATCAACTTCGAATTTAACAAAGAGCTGGATCTCAATAATTATTCTTTTAAGATTTACAGTTTCATCGGTAAGAAAGTGGTTGAGATCAATAACGTGACGCCCCGCACCATTGTCAACCTTAATGATTTCTTCCGGGGTGTTTACATCTTCCAACTGACCGACCGGAACGGCCAGATCCTGGAAAGCGGTAAGTTCCAGGTGGTGAAATAATTCCTTCCTTCAAGTTAATGCCGGCCGTGTATCACGGCTTTTTTTATGTCCGTACAATTGGTGAACCTTTCAAGTTCAGCAGGGGTCAGAGCACCTGCACGATCAGGAATTTGAGGTAGTGGGTGTTTTCCCAGCCCCACACAATCGGGTGATCGGGGCTCTGGGTCTGGAAGGTCACCTGCCGCAGCTGCCGCCGGGCATCTTTGGCGGCCAGCTGGATGATGTCGAGGAACAGGGCGGGTTGTACCAGGTTGGTGCAGGAAGAAGTGACCAGAAACCCGCCGGGCTTCACCAGTTTCATTCCCCGCAGGTTAATTTCCTTGTACCCGGTGATGGCCTTCTGAATGGTGGCCCGCGATTTGGTGAAGGAGGGAGGATCCAGCATCACCACATCGAATTGCTTTCCCTCCCGTGCCCAGGTTTTGAGCACATCAAAGGCGTTTACACACTCGAAGCGGCAGCGGTCCGCCACCCCGTTCAATGCCGCATTTTTATTGCACATCTCAATGGCGCTTTCGCTGATGTCGAGCCCGTGCACCGAACGGGCGCCGTAATGCGCCGCATGGATCTCAAACGTGCCGGTATAGGTAAAAGCACCCAGCACGTCGGCCCCGTTCACAATGTGGCGGATGGCCCTGCGGTTGTCCTGCTGGTCGAGGAAATATCCGGTTTTCTGGCCGTTGGCAATGTCCACATGAAACTGCAGTCCGTTTTCCCGGATTACGATGTTGGTGTCGAACGGTTCGCTGAGAAATCCCTTCTGCTGTGTCAATCCTTCCAGCTCCCGCACGGGCACATCGTTGCGTTCGAAGATGCCTTTGGGTTGGAAGATGCGCTGCAGGGCATCGGAAATGGCGGGCTTCCATACGTCCATCCCCAAAGCAAGCGTCTGAAGAACGAAGTAGTCGTTGAATTTGTCAATGATCAGCTGGGGCAACCCATCAGCTTCCCCGAAAATGAGGCGGCAGTTTTCGGTATAGCCCAGCTGTTGCCGGTACTGCCAGGCCTGCAGCAGCCGCTGGTAGAAGAATTCCGCGTTGATGTCTTCTTTCTTACGTGTAAGCAACCGCACCTGGATCTGCGACTGGGGATTGTAATAACCCCTCCCCAGGAACTTGCCGTCTTGGGTGCACACATCCACCACATCACCTGCCGTGGCGGTTCCGTTCAATTCCTTTACCTCGTTGCCAAAAATCCAGGGATGCCCGTTCAGCACCCGTTGCCCGATCTTCCGTTGCAGTGTGATGGTTGCCATAGCCGGCAAAGGTATCTGATTAAGGCCTGACTTGCGTTGCAGCGATATCCGGAACCGGTGCGTCTTACCTGTAAACCAATTGCCGTATGACCCGGGCATTCTTATTTTCTCTGCTGTTGCTGGTGGTGTTTTCTTCTTTTCAGTGCGAAAAGGAATTATACGAAAGCAAACCCATGCGTCTAAAATTACTGGCTTCTACTTGCGCCCACCACGTGGTACAAATCCAGGATTCGGCTTTTTATGATTGGGGCATAAACTGGACCAACAGCCAGGGAACGTCCTATGAACATGTGTTTACCGTACAAAACCACTGTGAGTTTGTTCGTGCCGGCATCCGGGCAGGCGAGGAGTTTACGGCACGGGTGGTGCGCAATGCGCAGGGCGACGGGTGTGTTACTTGCCTGGCTTATCTCGAAACCCCACCCCTGGCACACAGCCTCCGGGTCGAACGCTGAAAAATCCATCCGCTACCCTCAAATGCCGGGCGGACCGCTGAAAGGGCGGCATGCATCCCGGTCTGGATCTCTCTTGCCGGGCAATCCCATAAAAGTGAAATTTCCACTCCTTGCAGGTGAGACAAGACAATTTGTCCCTCACCCCGGCTTGGCAAAATTCTTGACACACGTACCTTTGCCGACAATTTTACTGTGAACCGATAAAAAAGTGTACGAAATGGCAGACCAACAAGCGCATGAACAGGAGCAGGGCGCTCCGCTAAGCATGGAACTAAATACAGATGAAAATCTTGCCGGTACCACTCACCTCAATGAATCCATTGGGGAAGAGAGTGAGCTGGAGCGGCTGAAAGCCGCCCTGGAGGAGGAGAAGAATAAATACCTCTACCTGTTTGCCGAATTCGATAACTACAAGCGCCGCACCAGCAAAGAGCGGCTGGAGATGATCCAGACGGCCGGAAAGGAAGTGATCCAGTCCCTGCTGGAAGTGCTGGATGATGCCGACCGGGCCGAAGCCGAGCTGGCCAGAAAGGGACAGCTGGAAGAGGGCGTGAAACTGGTGTTTCACAAGCTGCGCAACACCTTGCAGAACCGGGGGTTGAAAGCTATGGAAACCAGGGGCCAGGCTTTTGATGCCGATAAGCACGAAGCCATCACCGAAATTCCGGCGCCTTCCGAAGAGCTGAAGGGCAAAGTGGTGGATGAAATTGAAAAAGGTTACCTGATTCACGATAAGATCATCCGCTTTGCGAAAGTAGTGGTGGGCAAATAACTGGTTGTTCCCGAACGGGGACCCGGTTGTGCCGTTCAATTGTAAACACAAAAAATGATACCTCTCAGAGGTTAGCTGCATGAAAAGGGATTACTACGAAATACTCGGCGTGGCCAAAGGCGCTTCAGCGGATGAAATCAAGAAAGCCTACCGCAAGGTGGCCATGCAATTCCATCCCGACCGGAACCCGGGTAATAAAGAGGCGGAAGAGAAATTCAAGGAAGCCGCCGAGGCTTACGAAGTGCTGAGCGATGCCGATAAACGCAGCCAGTACGACCGCTTTGGGCACGCCGGTGTAAGCGGCAACGGTCGCGGTGGCTATGGCGGAGCGCAGGGCATGAACATGGAAGATATCTTCAGCCAGTTTGGAGATATTTTCGGGGATGATATTTTCGGCAGTTTCTTTGGTGGTGGCGGCGGACAGCGCAGGGGCGGCGGCAGCCGTGCCCGGGGGGTGCGGGGCAGCAACCTGCGGGTTCGCATCAAATTGAATTACGAGGAGATCGCCAAAGGCGCCGGTAAGACCATCAAAGTTAAAAAATATGTAAGCTGCGGTACCTGCAGCGGCAGCGGCGCAAAAGACAAAAACAGTGTGCAAACCTGCGGCACCTGCGGTGGCAGCGGCCAGGTACGGCGGGTACAGAATACCTTCCTGGGACAGATGCAAACGGTTACCACCTGCCCGGCCTGCGGCGGCGAAGGAACCACCATTGCCAACAAGTGTACCAGCTGCAAAGGCGAGGGACGGGTGTACGGAGAGGAAAATATCACCATTGATATCCCTGCCGGTGTGCAGGAAGGCATGCAACTGAGCATGGCGGGCAAGGGTAACATGGGTGAGCGGGGCGGTATGCCCGGCGACCTGATTGTGCTCATTGAAGAAGAAGCGCATCCCCAGCTGCACCGCGACGGCTTAAACGTGGCGTTTGACCTGCACATCTCCTTCCCCGATGCCGTATTTGGCACCCAGGTGGAAGTGCCCACCATTGACGGGCGGGCAAAGATCAAGATTCCCCCCGGCACCCAGAGTGGCAAGATTTTCCGGCTGAAAGGCAAGGGCTTCCCGGCGGTGCAGAGTTACGAGAAAGGCGATCAGCTTATTTATGTGAATGTGTGGACGCCCCAGCACCTGAGTGCGGAAGAAAAAGCCATGCTCGAGAAGCTGCAACACAGCGCCAATTTTCAACCCAAACCCGATAAATCCGATAAAGGATTCTTTGAGCGGGTACGTGAGATGTTCGGGTCATGACAGGCGGTTCTTCGGGGGGAGCCGTTAAAAGATCGTAATGCAAAAAACGGTTTCATTATTAAATCATGCAGGCTGCCAATAAAGCGCCCCGCTATTGTTTTTTTAATCATTTTTCCTGTTCAAAATACCGGAGTGTTGCAACCGGAAAAGAAGCGGTACCTGCACGTCGAATGGAAGATAGCCCGGGGTCCTTTTCCTCCCTTGTACTTCCCGCCGTATCTTTGCCCACCTGAAAGCAGGGCGGGGATTTTTTTGCAGGGTCGTTTTCCGTCCTTTCAGTAAACCAATACAAATTTCTATGTTCAGAACACATACCTGTGGCGAATTGCGGCTGGGCCATGCCGGCGCCATCGTTACCCTGGCCGGATGGGTCCAAACCGTGCGGAAATTCGGCAGCATTACATTTGTTGATCTGCGTGACCGGTATGGCATCACCCAGTTGCTGTTTGGGGAGGAACTTAACCGCCAGCTCGATGACCAGCCCCTGGGGCGAGAGTACGTGGTGCAGGTGAGCGGTACCGTGGGCGAGCGCACGAATAAAAATTCCAATCTTCCCACGGGCGATGTGGAATTGCTGGTATCTGCTTTTACCATTCTCAACAAGTCGGCCGTTCCTCCTTTCACCATCCAGGATGATACCGATGGCGGTGATGATCTCCGCATGAAATACCGCTACCTCGATTTACGCCGTAATGCCGTAAAAAGAAACCTTGAGCTGCGTTATGCCGCTAACCGCGCCGCAAGGAACTACCTGCATCAAAACGGGTTCATGGATATTGAAACGCCGTTTTTGATTAAATCCACCCCCGAAGGCGCCCGCGACTTTGTGGTGCCCAGCCGCATGAACCCGGGCCAGTTTTACGCCTTGCCGCAGAGCCCGCAGACCTTTAAGCAGTTGCTGATGGTGAGTGGGTATGACCGTTACTACCAGGTTGTAAAGTGCTTCCGGGATGAAGATCTGCGGGCCGACCGGCAGCCGGAGTTTACACAGATCGATTGCGAAATGGCTTTTGTGGAACAGGAAGATATTCTGAATATGTTTGAAGGCATGATTAAATATATCTTCAAAGAAGTGAAGGGTATTGATTACACGGAAGCTGTGGAGCGCATGACCTGGGAGGAAGCGATGTGGCAATTTGGGAATGATAAACCCGATATCCGCTTTGGGATGAAGGTGTGTAACCTGAAATTCCCGGCTCATACGTTCATTTCAAAAAATTCCATTTCTTCTTTGATTAGCGGAGCTGATTTTAAGGTATTTGACGAAGCCGAAACCGTAGTTGCCATTGCCGTTCCCGGCTGCAGTGAGTACAGCCGCAAACATACCGATGAACTCACGGAGTGGGTGAAGCGTCCGCAGATTGGCATGAAGGGACTGGTGTTTATCAAGTGCAATGCCGATGGAACATTTAAAAGCAGCGTGGATAAATTTTACGATGAGGCCCGGCTCAAAGCCATTGCCGATGCAGCCGGTGCACAGCCCGGCGACCTGGTGCTGATCCTGGCCGGAGCGGAAGAGCGCACCCGCAAAGCCATCAGCGAACTGCGGCTGGAAATGGGGGAGCGGCTGGGTTTGCGTAGGAAAGGAGAATTCAGATTGTTGTGGGTGCTCGACTTCCCGCTGTTTGAGTTTGCGCAGGAAGACCAGGATGGCGGTGGTGCCGGCCGCTGGGTGGCACGTCATCATCCGTTCACCAGTCCCAAGCCCGATCATATTGCAACCATGATCAACAACAGTCCGAACGTGGACGACCTGGAGAAGTACCTCGAGCATCCCTATGCCGGCATCAAGGCCAATGCCTATGATATGGTGCTGAACGGAAATGAAATTGGCGGCGGATCCATCCGCATCTACCAGCGGGAACTGCAGCAGAAAATGTTTGAGGCCCTGGGTATGGATGAGCAGGAGCAGCAGCACAAGTTTGGTTTTCTGCTGGGCGCTTTTGAATACGGCGCTCCGCCCCATGGCGGCATTGCTTTTGGGTTTGACCGGCTCTGTGCCATCCTCGGCGGCAGCGAAAGCATCCGCGATTTTATTGCCTTCCCCAAGAATAACAGCGGGCGCGATGTGATGCTCGATGCACCGGCTGTCATTGAAACCAAACAGTTTGAAGAACTGCAGATCAAACCGGATCTGAAATAAACTTCACTGCGTTACGTATGTTGTACCGGGTCATTTCATACTTGCTGCTTATAGCAGCTGGTTTCCTCGGCTTTGCCGCGTTGTTTGCCTTACTCGTTGCACTGGCAAACCCGGCATTATTGCTTTCGGTTTTCATTGTCGTGGCCGTTGTGCTCTATAGTTTTACCAGTTTTCAATTTATGCGGAAAGTTGTACAGCAGGGCAAACCGTTCAGGCCGGGATTTAAAGATTTTATAAAGGTGAACGGCTATGTTTCCCTGGTATTTGTGGTGCAAATGGTGCTGTCCTACATTGCCGTTCAGGCAAATCCGCAGCTGATGCAGGAACAGATCAGGCAGGTAGCAGAAATGCAGGGTTCGGCCAATCAGCTTCCGGCGGGTATGTTGCTGAAAATGATGCACATCATGATCTGGGTTTTGTTTTTATATGCGCTTTTGCTTGGTTATCATGTATTCACCACTTTTCGCCTGCTCCGCCAGCATGCGCACCTGTTTGTACAGCAAACGGATGCGCCTTCCTGAGGGGAGGCAATACACAAACCGTACCGGCGTTATTACCTAAATAGTTTGCGGATGAACCGGGTCGTTATATTTCTCTTCCTGCTGCTTGCACTTGCCGGCTGTAAGAAAAAGGATCAGCCGGCCGGGAATGCTGCACAGGTCCTGTTGAATGTCAGCTACGGATCGCATGCCCGCCACCGCATGGATGTGCATTTGCCGGCCAACCGCAGCGAAACCAATACGCCGGTATTGATTATGATTCATGGCGGTGGATGGACGGAAGGTGATAAAGCTGATTTTGCTCCGTTCGTGGATACACTGAAGCGCCGCCTGCCCCATTATGCTATTTTCAATATCAATTACCGCCTGGCAGGCAATGGCCTGCATTTATTTCCGGCCCAGGAAGAGGATGTAAAGCAATGCGTGGATTTTATTTACAGCAGGCGGGAAGCGTATAAAATTTCCGGCCGCTTTGCCATGGCCGGTGCCAGTGCCGGCGGGCATCTGGCCTTGCTGCACTCTTATAAGTATAACACTCCGGTAAAAATCAAAGCAGTGGTTGATTTTTTTGGTCCCACTGACTTGACAGCGTTTTACAACAACCCGCCTTCTTTTCTGGTACCGCTTCTCCTGTTAAACGTAACAGGCACCACGCCGGCGCTCAGTCCTTCCTTGTATCAGCAATCATCTCCGCTCACTTTTGCCGTTGCCGGCAGTCCGCCCACCATAATCCTGCAAGGGGGTGCCGATGTGGTGGTCCCTCCTTCACAATCCATTTTGCTGCGTGACCGGCTGGCGGCCGTGGGTGTTCCGCACGAATATGTGTTTTATCCTGCGGGCGGACACGGCGACTGGAATGCAGCCACCTATGCAGATGCATTCAGTAAAATTGAACGCTTTCTGAAAACACATAATCCATAGTACGATCATTTTGTAACTTGCCGTTATGCGGACTCCTTTGGCAGAACGGATGCGGCCAACAACGTTGAACCAGTTGGTTGGTCAGCATCACCTAACCGGTAATGGCAGCATCCTCCAGCGGGCAATTACTTCCGGCACCATACCCAGTATGATTTTGTGGGGACCGCCCGGTGTGGGGAAAACAACTATCGCCAATATCATTGCGCATAGTGTACGGGCCCCCTACTTTCACCTTAGTGCCATCAGCAGCGGGGTAAAAGAAGTGCGGGAGGTGATTGAAAAAGCAAAGCAGGCCGATAAAGCCATTTTGTTTATTGATGAAATCCACCGTTTTAATAAAGGCCAGCAGGATGCGTTGCTGGGTGCGGTGGAAACAGGGATCATCACCCTGATTGGTGCCACCACCGAGAATCCATCGTTTGAAGTAAACAGCGCTCTGCTCAGCCGCTGCCAGGTGTTTGTGCTCAAAGAATTATCGGCGGGTGATTTACTGCAGCTGGCCCGCACAGCAATTGAACAGGATGAATGGCTGCAGCAAAGGCAGTTGCAATTGGCGGAAACGGAGGCGCTGTTGCGTTTAAGTGGTGGTGATGCCAGGAGGTTGCTGAATGTACTTGAGTTGGTGGGGGAAGCGGTTAACGGTCACCCGGTTGTGATTACAGATGCACTGGTGCTGCAGACCGTGCAGCAAAAAATGGCGTTGTACGATAAAAGCGGGGAACAGCATTACGACATTATTTCCGCCTTCATCAAGTCGATCCGGGGCAGTGATCCCAATGGAGCCGTTTACTGGCTGGCGCGGATGATCGAAGGCGGTGAGGATGTGAAGTTCATCGCCCGTCGCATGGTAATCCTGGCCAGTGAGGACATTGGTAACGCCAATCCTAATGCCTTGCTGCTGGCCAATGCAACCTTTGATGCGGTGGCTAAGATCGGCCATCCCGAGGCCCGCATCATCCTGTCGCAGTGCGCCATTTATCTCGCCGCATCATCCAAGAGCAACGCGGCGTATCTGGCCATTGATGAAGCGCTGGCGAACGTGCGATCCACCGGCGACCTGCCCGTACCCTTGCATCTCCGCAATGCGCCAACCGGACTGATGAAGCGGCTCGATTACGGCAAAGATTACCGGTATGCGCACAATTTTGAGCAGAATTTTTCTGAACAGGAATACCTTCCGCAGGAACTGAGCGGAACAGCTTTTTACCGGCCTGGCAATAATAGCCGGGAAGAAGAGTTGCGCCGGTTTTTACGGCAATTGTGGAAGGATAAGTATCACTATTAAACAGCAAGTTGTGAACTGGATATTGAAGCCTTTTACAGCGTTGACCCCGCCGGAATTGTATGAATTGCTGCGGCTGCGCAACGAAGTTTTTGTGGTGGAGCAAAACTGTGTCTTCCAGGATGCCGACAACAAAGACCAGTCGGCCTGGCATCTGCTGGGACGCGATGCTGCCGGGGTGCTGCAGGCCTATTGCCGGGTGCTGCCCCCCGGTATCAGTTACCGGGAAGCGTCCATTGGCCGGGTGGTAACAGCCACTGCCGTTCGCAACACGGGAGCGGGCAGGGAACTGATGCGGGAAGCGATTGCAGCCTGTACCCGCTTGTTTGGTCCGGGCACTCTAAAAATCGGGGCCCAGCTGTATCTTGAAGGATTTTATGGTTCCTTTGGTTTTGTGCGTGTGAGTGATGTGTACCTGGAAGACGGCATTGAACACATTGAAATGCAGCGAAGCGATGGCGTTGATACGTAATTCTACGTTAACAATTTTCGTATTTTCCCCTGAAATCCTTGCTGCATCAGCATTTCAGCAGAATTTACGCCGGAAAAATTTTGAGGTTCCGATCTTCTTTTCTAATATTGTTCTGCAATATCCTTATTTACCGAACTTGAAAAACCAACTCACAACTATGAGGAATCGTACATCCATTGCCTTGTACGTTGCGTTTCTGCTCACTGTCTGTGTACATTCTTCCTACGCACAAATCGGCTTATCTTCTTCCAATTCCCGTTTTGAAATTGGCCTGAACGTCGGTCCCATGAATTTCCTGGGCGACCTGGGTGGTAACCGCGGGAAGGGAACGCTGGGTCCTAAAGACAACAACATTCCTGTCACCAACATGATTGGTGGAATATCTGCATCTTACTACCCAACCGAATGGATCGGGTTCCGTATTGCAGGTAACCTGGGCCGCATGGAGGGGGATGACCGCCTGATCCGCCAGTCCCAGCCGGCCGATACCTGGGAAGGGGCCCGCAAGTTCCGGAACCTCACCTTCCGGTCGCCCCTTTACGAAGCCTATGCCGGTATTGAATTGTATCCGACGGCTATGATTTCACTGCGCAACGGCACCGGTTTACCCCGTTTCCGTCCGTATCTCATTGGTGGCGTGGGTCTGTTTAAATTCAACCCCCAGGGTCTGTACACCGATCCCAACGGCAACGAAACCTGGATTGACCTCAGGCCCCTGCGTCTCGAAGGACAGGGAATGGTGGAAACCGGTGTGCCCGAATACAGCCTGGTTTCTTACAACATACCCCTCGGCATTGGTATCAAATACGATCTTACCGAGCGTCTCACCTTTGGCATTGAATTGATCCACCGCATTACGGGTAGCGATTACATTGATGATGTGAGCCGCAATTACATTGATCCCAACCTGTTCGACATATACCTGCCGCCCAGCCAGGCGCTCATTGCCCGGCAGATGGCAAATCCCAGTTCCTTCTATCCTTCCAATACACCCGGTTACACACCCTACCGCATCGGACGTCCCCGGGGAAATCCCAAGCGGAACGACAGCTATTTCGCCAGTACGTTCCGGCTCACCTGGAAGATCGGCGATGTGTATGCCGACTGGTTTAAGAACCGGAAGTCCATGCGATGTCCGCAGTATTTTTAATCCCTTTCCGTTTCCACCCTTTTAATCCAAACCCTCTTATGAAAATCGAAATCGAAAAGCCCGGACCGCAGGTCATCTTATGGCTGCTGCGCATAGGACTGGTTGTCCTGTATGTCCTGTTCTACATTTTTAAAAAGAAATTATATCTCTGACGTTTTTGAAGCCATGTATGTTTGAAACGTTGATCCGTACCCTATAATTCTACCTGCCGCATTCCTGCCGCCAGGGCGAAAACGACAGCTTTTTTCCATGCAATGGCTTTCTTTCTTGGTCCGTACTCTATAAAAAACCCCCGTTTCTCCGGGGGTGTTTTTTTCCAGTGGTTGATTTGTTATCAGGAAATCGCTGGTGTAAATGGAAGGTGATGCAGTATTGTTAACGCACTCATTCAAAGTCATTTTCTGCATCATCACGGTTCGCGTTTTCTGTACACACAACCATTACATTATCCGTGGTATTCCAGTTCTGCTTGGAGGTAGTGGGCGGTGTGACTTTCGGGGCACGTGAGCAATGCAGAAGGCGTTCCTTCAAACAGGACCTGTCCGCCGCCATCCCCCCCTTCGGGTCCCAGGTCAATAATGTGATCGGCCACTTTTATCACATCCATGTTGTGTTCTATTACGAGTACTGTATTGCCGCGGTCGGCCAGTTTGTACAGTACATCCAGTAAGTGTTGTATGTCCTGGAAATGAAGCCCGGTGGTGGGTTCATCCAGGATATAAAACGTTTTCCCGGTGTCTTTTTTGGCGAGTTCGGTGGCCAGTTTCACCCGCTGGGCTTCTCCACCGCTGAGCGTTACAGCACTTTGCCCGAGGGTGATGTAGCCCAGTCCCACTTCCTGCAGCACCCGGATCTTCCGGTAGAGATAGGGTACGGGTTTGAAGAACTCGCAGGCTTCATCCACGGTCATGTTCAGTACATCGGCAATGGACTTGCCCTTATAACGGATTTCCAGGGTTTCGCGGTTGTAGCGTTTGCCGTTGCATTTTTCACAGTGAACATACACGTCGGGCAGGAAGTTCATTTCAATCACCCGCATGCCGCCACCTTCGCATACATCACAACGCCCAGCCTTTACGTTGAATGAAAACCGGCCCGCTGCATAGCCCCGGATTTTAGCTTCCGGTACCGCGGCGAAGAGCTGGCGGATTTCGGTAAAAAAACCGCAGTAGGTGGCGGGGTTGCTGCGGGGTGTGCGGCCGATAGGCGACTGGTCGATCTCAATGACTTTGTCTATGTGCTCCAGACCTTTTACCGATTTATACGGCAGCGGTGTCATGCGGCTTTCGTAGCAATGTTTGCTGAGGATGGGGTAGAGGGTCTCGTTGATCAGCGTGCTTTTACCGCTGCCGCTGACGCCGGTTACCACAATCAGTTTGCCGAGCGGGAAGCTTACGGAAACGTTCTGGAGATTGTTGCCGCCGGCGCCATTCAACACCAGGGCTGCACCGTTGCCCGGCCGCAGTTCCTGCGGAACCGGAATTCTTTTCCTGCCGTTGAGATAGGCGGCCGTATCGCTTCCGCTTTTTAGTACCTGTGCCGGTGTGCCGGCTGCCACTACCTGTCCGCCATGCTGCCCGGCCCGCGGGCCGATGTCGATGAGGTAATCGGCGGCCAGCATGATGTCTTTGTCGTGCTCCACCACCAGTACGCTGTTGCCCACATCCCTCAGTTGCTGCAGTGCTTCAATCAACCGGTGGTTGTCGCGCTGGTGCAGCCCGATGCTGGGCTCGTCCAGGATATACGTGATGCCCTGCAGCTGGGAGCCTATCTGGGTGGCCAGTCGGATCCGCTGGCTTTCGCCGCCGCTCAGGCTGCGGGAAGACCGGTTGAGCGTGAGGTAGCTCAGTCCCACGTTGAGCAGAAACTGCAGCCGCTCGCGGATTTCTTTCAGCACATCTTTTGCAATCACCGCCTGTTTGTTACTCACCCGCAGCTCCAGTCCGTCGAACCAGGCCGCCAGGTTGTCGAGGTTCATGTTACCCAGTTCGGCAATAGTACGTCCGTCAATGCGGAACCAGCGGCTTTCTTTTTTCAACCGGGTTCCTTCGCAGGCAGTACAGGTGGTGAGTTCCATGAACCCTTCCGCCCAGCTTTGTACTGCTTCGCTGCTGCTGCTGCCAAACCAGCGTTTCAACTGGTTCACCACGCCTTCAAAATCACCATCCGGAGCTGCGGTGGTTGCTTCAAAGTCTATCTCGGTTTCCTGCCCGTTTTCATTACCGTAGAGAATGAGGTTGAGCGCTTTTTGCGGGAGGTCTTTGATGGGCTTGTCTAACGGAAAACGGTGCTTTTTGGCAAGGGCCTGTACCTGTTTGAAAAAGTAGGTGTCCCGTTCTTCTCCCAGCGGTTTCAGGCCGCCTTCGTTGATCGAAAGGTTGCGGTCGGGCATCAGGGCTTCGAGCGAAACATGGTACACAGCTCCCAGTCCTTTACACGCGGGGCAGGCACCGTACGGCGAGTTAAAAGAAAAACTGTTGGGTGATGGTTCCTCGTAAGAGATACCGGTTTCCTCACACATGAGTTGCCGGGAGTATGCGACCAAACCGTTTCTTTCGGTTTCGAGGAACAGCAGATCTTTGCCCAGCCGCAGGGCTTGTTGCACGCTCTGGCTGATCCGCACCCGGAAATCGGCCTCCACTTTCAACCGGTCCACCACGGCTTCAATGTCATGGATCTTGTAACGGTCCACCTGCATTTTCGGCACCAGGTCCTGGATGGTACCATCAACCCGTACTTTGACAAATCCTTTTTTCCGGATTTCTTCAAGCAGTTCGCGGTAGTGACCTTTCCGGCCCCGTACCAGGGGGGCGAGGATGGCGATTTTCTGACCTTCAAACCGGTCGAAAATATTGCTTACTATTTCCTCCTCGCTCCATTTCACCATGCGGCGGCCGGTGTTGTACGAGTAGGCTTCGCCGATGCGGGCATACAACAGGCGCAGAAAGTCATACACTTCGGTAACCGTGCCTACGGTGGAGCGGGGGTTTTTATTGGTAGTCTTTTGTTCGATGGAAATGACGGGCGAAAGTCCTGTGATGCGGTCCACATCCGGGCGTTCCATGGAACCCGCAAATTGGCGGGCATAGGCGCCGAACGTCTCCATGTAGCGCCGTTGTCCTTCGGCATAGATGGTGTCAAAAGCGAGGGACGATTTACCGCTGCCACTGATGCCGGTGATAACTACCAGCTGATTCTTGGGGATGCGGACATCAATATTTTTCAGGTTGTGCTCGCGGGCGCCTGTTACTTCAATTTGCCCGGTTGCCGTTTTTTCCGTCCGCTGCTCTTCCTTTCTTCTTGTTGCCATAGTTGCGAAATTACTGCGATTCCCGTACAGGCCGGTGCGCCAGACGGGATTTGCATACTAACAAATAGTAGCCGTTATATGATGGTTCGTTCGAATATTAAATTTTAGAGCCTGTGGAAAAGTTGAACAGCCGGATCTTGCCGGTTCCGGAAAATCCCCCTAATTTTCCTGTACTTACTACCCCATCCGATTCCCTAAACTTACTGCTATGCACGCACAGGTATATGATGTGCTGCCCCTTCTGCTGGATGATGGCGGCACACAACAGCATTTCGAGATCAAGCTCAACGACGCTACCGACAGTTTCCGGTTGGAAGGCGGTCCCATCCGGCGCAGCCTGTTTATCGGCCGCAAAGCATTCAACACGCTCTTTCAGTTTCTGCGCAACGAGTACGGAATTATTATGTGCCGCATCCTGTATACCGACCATAAGTACTACAATGGCGTTGCCACTACCGCCGATAACCAACAGTATCGGTTTACAGTTGTGGAAGGGGATGCCCTGCAGATTGTGTTGGAGAATGAACAGAACCCGTTGGAGAAAATCACCGCCACGCTTCCGGTTCATTTGAGCAGCGGGAACCAGCGGAAATTTATCCGGCAACTGGTTCCGTCGGTCCTCGCCGCGCTGATCTTTCTGCGGGAAGCAACCATCCTGGCATAAACGTTTGTTCGTTAAAAAGATTTGGCAGTTCCGTTTTTTTCTGCCTATTTTTGTTCCAGTTCTTTACTACTTATCCAGAAAGGCGGAGGGATATGGCCCGATGATGCCTTGACAACCTATTCCGGCGAAAGCCGGAAAAAGGTGCCAATTCCATCCACGCAACTGCGTGGTCAGATAAGACAGATTTCAAGCTTTTACTTCTTCAGCTGAGAATACAAAGCCCGTCTGATCTTGTCGGACGGGCTTTTTGTTTGCCCGCCGGTAAGTCTTCCTGGTAAGTACCAATGATTTCTAAAAAGTAAAAGCAACCGCATGCAAACAACAAAAAGGTTCAACGCTTGTTATTCACTTACCGCGACAAATGATTTGGCGGATACCACAAAGTCTACTACATTTGTCGGGTATACAGTTAACATGCATTACAACCAGCTTCATATTACTTTGCCCGCTGCATCCCTGCAGTGCTGTTGTATGCGTTGTTGTATGCCGTAAGGCATACACCTCATTTTCCGATCCCGTTCCGGGAAGGTATCCCCACACTTACATTCATTCTTTTATTTACACCTAAACCATTTTTTATGAGCAAGAATCATCGTTTCGAGACACTGCAACTTCATGCCGGACAGCAAATTGATCCTGCTACCAACGCCAGGGCCGTACCCATTTACCAAACCACCTCCTATGGGTTTAAAGACAGCGCCCATGCGGCCAACCTGTTTGGCCTGCGGGAGTTTGGCAATATCTATACCCGTCTTATGAATCCCACCACCGATGTGTTTGAACAACGTATTGCCGCCCTGGAGGGAGGAGTCGCTGCATTGGCTACCGGCAGCGGCCAGGCGGCCCAGTTCCTTGCGCTGAACAACATTCTGCAGGCCGGGGATAATTTTGTAACCACTTCCTACCTCTACGGCGGAACGTACAACCAGTTCAAGGTGGCGTTTAAGCGTCTGGGCATTGAAGCCCGTTTTGCCGACGGCGATAACGTGGAAACTTTTGTTCCGTTGATTGATAAGAACACCAAAGCCATTTACCTGGAAACAATCGGCAACCCCCGTCTCAATGTGCCCGATTTTGAAAAGTTTGCGGAACTGGCACGTGAATACGATCTGCCGCTGGTGGTGGACAATACCTTCGGTGCGGGTGGTTACCTGTTTCAGCCATTGAAGCACGGTGCCAATGTAGTGGTGGAATCGGCTACCAAATGGATCGGCGGACATGGCACCACCATCGGGGGTGTTATTGTTGATGGCGGCAATTACAACTGGGGCAACGGAAAATTCCCCCAGTTCACCGAACCCAGTGAGGGCTATCACGGTTTAAAGTTCTGGGACGTTTTTGGCGAGGGCAACCCGCTGGGACTGCCCAATATCGCGTTTGCCATCCGTGCCCGGGTGGAAGGTCTGCGGGATTACGGTGCTGCCCAGAGTCCGTTTAACTCCTTCCTGCTGCTGCAGGGACTCGAAACACTTTCGCTCCGTGTGGAACGGCACGTGGACAATGCCCTGGCGCTGGCCCAGTGGCTGGAACAGCATCCGGCGGTGGAGTTTGTGTGGTACCCGGGTCTGAAGAGCAGTCCGTATCACGAACTGGCGAAAAAGTACCTCACCAACGGTTTTGGCGGTGTACTGCAATTCGGGATCAAAGGGGGCGTGGAAAACGGACGTAAGTTCATTGATTCCATTCAACTGGTGAGCCACCTGGCCAATGTGGGCGACGCCAAAACACTGGCCATTCACCCGGCTTCCACCACGCACGAGCAACTGAGTACGGAAGAACGTAAAGCCAGTGGCGTGCTCGATAACCTTATCCGCATCAGCGTGGGCATTGAGCACATTGATGACATCAAAGCCGATTTCGAGCAGGCCTTTGAAAGAGTGTTTGCACGCGAATTGGTGGCATAAACAACAACCGGGGCACCCGCAGGGTGCCCCGGTTTTAACCAACAAGTATGTCTGTTCACTACTTTGACTACAACAAACCTTTCCGGCTGGAAAGCGGTGTGCTGCTCAACGAATACCGGCTGGCCTATACCACGCTGGGCACATTGGATGCAACCGGGAGCAATGTGGTATGGATTTTTCACGCTCTTACCGCCAACAGCAATCCTGCCGAATGGTGGGAGGGACTGGTAGGACCCGGTAAGTTGCTGGACCCTTCGCAGTACTTTATTGTTTGTGTGAATATGCCGGGTAGTGCTTATGGCAGCACCGGGCCGCTGGATACCAATCCGCTCACCGGCAGCCCTTATTACCACGATTTTCCCTGGTTTACGACCCGCGACATGATCCGCGCCTACGATCCCCTGCGCCGGCACCTGGGTATTGAACGGATACACATTGGCATTGGCGGCAGCATGGGGGGGCAGCAATTGCTGGAGTGGGCCATTGAAGAGCCCCGCCTCTTTGAACACATCATTCCCATTGCCACCAACGCCTTTCATTCGGCCTGGGGCATCGCGTTCAATGCCTCCCAGCGCATGGCCATCGAAGCCGATGCCAGCTGGCAGCAGGCAAGTCCCCTTGCAGGCCTGGAGGGCTTGAAAGTGGCCCGGAGCATCGCCTTGCTTTCTTACCGGCATTACGATGCGTATGGTATCAGCCAGATTGAGGAATCCAATGAATTGCTGGAGGGATTCCGCAGTGAGTCGTACCAGCGTTACCAGGGTGAGAAGCTGGCCCGCCGGTTCAATGCTTTCAGCTATTATTTTCTTACGCGGGCCATGGATGCGCACAACGTAGGGCGTGAACGGGCTTCCATTGAATGGGCGTTGCGGCAGATCACGGCCCGTACCCTGGTGGTGGGTATCAGTAACGATGTGTTGTTTCCCGTGAGTGAGCAGCAATACCTGGCTGCCACCATACCGGGCGCCCGGCTCAAAACCATCGAGTCGTTTTACGGGCACGATGGGTTTCTGCTCGAGTATGAACAACTTTCGAAGGCTATTTCCACATTTCTGCAACCCATTCAGGAGGAAGCAGATCGTAATTCTTAAAAATTAAATTGTATGTCATCTGATAAGCAGTTGGTAATCGGACTCTTTGGATTTGGTGTGGTGGGCGAGGGCTTGTACAGGGTGCTCCAGCAAACACCATCACTCCGGGCCACCATTAAAAAAGTATGCATTAAAAATCCCGGCAAGACACGGAATGCACCGGCTTCCCTGTTTACTGTGGATAAGGATGAGTTGCTGTACGATCCCGAAATCAATGTAATTGTGGAGGTGATCAATGAAAGCGAGCCGGCCTTTGCCATCGTGTCCACGGCGCTGCGCCAGGGAAAGGAAGTGGTGAGCGCCAGCAAGAAGATGATCGCCGAGCACTTGCCCGAATTACTGCAACTGCAGCAGGAAACCGGGCTCTCTTTTCTTTATGAAGCATCGGCCTGTGCGTCCATCCCCGTCATCCGCAACCTGGAGGAGTACTACGACAATGACCTGCTCCACGGTATCCGGGGCATCGTAAACGGCAGCACCAATTACATCCTCACCAAAATGTTTGAAGACAAGCTCGATTTCCGCGAGGCCCTGCTCCAGGCACAGCAGCTGGGATTTGCGGAGGCCGATCCCACGCTGGATGTGGACGGTTGGGATGCGCTCAACAAGTGGGTCATCCTGCTGCTGCACGCCTATGGCATTGTAGCAAAGCCGGAAGCTTTGTTGTTTACGGGTATCCAGCACATTCACGGCTCGGATGCCGAAGTGGGACGCGAGAAGCATTTTGAAGTGCGGCTGGTGGGACAAGCCAAGAAGCTGTTGAACGGCAAAGTGGCCGCCTTTGTACTGCCCCAGTTCGTGAAACAGGACGACCACCTCAGCTTCGTGAAGAATGAATACAACGGCGCGGTGGTGGAAAGCTCTTTTGCCGATAAGCAATTCTTTTATGGGAAGGGGGCTGGTTCATTCCCAACAGCATCCGCCGTGCTGAGTGATATCTCCGCCCTGCGCTATGATTACCGCTATGAGTACAAGAAACTCTACTCGCATGCGCCCAATGAGCTGACGCAGGATTTTTACCTCAAAGTGTATGTGAGTTTCGACAACTGGGACCTGATTCCCCGCGAACAGTTTGAGTGGATCGAAGAATGGCATGCGGAGAGTGACCGCAAATACCTTGTGGGTGTGATTCACGCAACCACCTTGTACAACAACCATTGGTGGCGCCGCAATGGGGTATCCCTCATTCTGAAGCCGGATGCCATTATTGAAGACGTGGAGATCCGTAAATTGAAAAAGAAAAGCCTGGAACTGGCCGGCACGCAATTCAATTAATCCATGGAATTACAGACACAGATACCCCTGCTGGAGCAGCAACTCGCCGGTTGTTCGCCCGAAGAAGCCCTCCGGCAACTGGCAGATGCGTTTCCGGGAACCCTCGTCTTTTCCACCAGTTTTGGCCTGGAAGACCAGGCCATAACCCACATGATCTGCAGCCAGCAACTGGAGGTGGAGCTGTTTACACTGGATACCGGGCGGCTGTATACAGATACCTACAGCACGTGGCGGCAAACCATCGAAACCTTTGGTTGCCGCATTCATGCGTACTACCCGGATGCAGCGGCACTGCAAGGGTTTGTGAGTGAAAAGGGGCCGAACGCTTTCTACGAATCGGTCACCAACCGGCAGGAATGCTGCCGCATCCGCAAAGTGGAACCGTTGCAACGTGCGCTGCGGGGCCGGCAGGTATGGATCACCGGGTTGCGGGCCGAGCAAAGTCCCAACCGGCAGGGTATGCAGCAATTGGAATGGGATGTGGCCAACGGAATCATCAAATATCATCCGCTCTTGCAGTGGACCTGGGAAGAATTGAACCGCTATATACGCGAGCACCAGGTGCCCTATAATGCATTGCACGACAAAGGATTTGTGAGCATTGGCTGCGCTCCCTGCACCCGTGCCATACGTCCGGGTGAGGATTTCCGGGCCGGCCGCTGGTGGTGGGAAGACGGCAGCAGGAAAGAGTGTGGCCTCCATCTGCACCCGGATACAAGTTCCTGATTTTCACCCTGCAATACTTTCTAACACCCGTTCGTATGAAATGACTTTTATTTGCATATTAATTCTACCAGATAAGTAGAGTGATGATTTAAGCTTAAACCGATGCGTGAATTGAATTACCTGAAGCAACTGGAAGCGGAAAGCATTTACATTTTCCGCGAAGTGGCTGCCCAGTTCGAACGTCCCGCCCTGCTGTTCAGCGGAGGTAAAGATTCCATTACCCTGGTGCAGTTAGCCGTGAAAGCCTTTGCGCCCGGGCGGTTTCCTTTTCCGCTGGTACACATTGATACCGGTCATAATTTTCCGGAGGCATTGGCCTACCGCGACTGGCTGGCCCGGGAAGTGGGGGCAGAACTGATTGTACGGAAAGTGGAAGACACCATCCGGGTCCGGAATCTCGACGAACCCAAGGGCAAGTTCGCCAGCCGTAACTGGCTGCAAACGCATACCCTGTTGGACACCATCGAAGAATTTGGCTTTGATGCCTGCATTGGCGGCGCCCGCCGCGATGAGGAAAAAGCGCGGGCCAAAGAACGGATATTTTCCGTGCGCAATGATTTTGGCGAATGGGATCCCAAACTCCAGCGTCCCGAACTATGGAATATCTACAACGGACGCATTCACAAAGGAGAGAATGTACGGGTCTTTCCGATCAGCAACTGGACGGAACTGGATGTATGGAACTACATCAAAACAGAAAACATCCCCCTGCCCTCTATTTACTTTTCTCACGAACGCGACGTACTGGTGCATGAAGGGCAGCTCATAGCCGTATCGCCGTTTATCACCATTGAAGAAACGGACGTGATTGAGCGGAAGCGGGTGCGCTATCGCACAGTAGGCGATATGACCTGTACGGCTGCCGTGGAAAGCCTGGCGGGCACGCTGGATGAGGTGGTGAATGAAATCAAAGCCACCCGCATCAGCGAACGGGGCGAGACCCGCATAGACGACAAGGTAACGGAGGCAGCCATGGAAGACAGGAAAAAAGGCGGTTATTTTTAATTGAAAGAAAAGTTCATCATGGATTTATTACGTTTTATTACCGCAGGCAGTGTGGACGATGGGAAAAGCACCCTGATCGGGCGGTTGTTGTACGATAGCAAGAGCATCCTGGCCGATCAACTGGAAGCGATTGAACGCAGTACGAAGAATAAATCCAATGGAGAAATTGACCTGGCTTTGTTAACGGATGGCTTGCGTGCCGAACGTGAACAGGGCATTACCATTGATGTTGCCTACCGCTACTTTTCAACGCCTGTACGGAAGTTCATCATAGCCGATGCACCTGGCCATGTGCAATACACCCGCAACATGATCACTGGTGCCAGTAATGCCAGTCTCATCATTGTACTCATTGATGCACGGCAGGGAGTAGTGGAACAAACCCGGCGGCACTCCATTATTGCTTCCTTATTGAAAATCCCACATGTTGTGGTGGCTATTAATAAAATGGACCTGGTGGATTTTTCGGAGCAGGTATATCAGCAAATTGTAACAGATTACAAAGCAGTGGCACAACAACTGGGCCTGACAGAAGTGACTTATATTCCCATGAGTGCGTTGCAGGGTGATAATATTGTGGATGTATCACCCAATACGCCCTGGTACACCGGTAAGCCACTGTTACAGTTTCTGGAAGAAATTGAACTGAACAGGGATGTGAATCTTACCGATGCACGTTTCCAGGTTCAGTTTGTAATCCGGCCGCAAACAGAAGACTTACATGATTACCGGGGCTATGCCGGAAAAATTGCAAGTGGTATTTACCGGAAAGGCGATGCCGTTACCGTATTACCGCAGCAAATACAGACGACGCTGTCGAAAATTGAAGTGGCAGGCACAGAAGTTATAGAAGCATTTGCACCCCAGGGAGTAGTTTTACACCTGGCCGATGATATTGATATCAGCCGTGGTGATTCGATTGTAAAAACGGATGATATTCCTCAGATATCCAACGAACTGGATATTCTCCTTTGCTGGCTCGATGACAAGCCATTGCGACCTGGAAATAAATATTTGTTACAGCATAACAGTCGCCTCGTAAGAGCAGTGGTACGCAACATTGATTACAAACTCGATGTGATTACACTCCAGCAACAACCGGTGGAAGGTACGGTAAAGCTGAACCAAGTGGTGAAAGCTACTATTAAAACAGCAGCACCATTGGTTTATGACTCCTTCGATTCCTTGCATACAAATGGAAGTGCGATCCTGATTGATGAAACAAGTAATTCCACAGTTGCGGCTGTATTATTGAAGTAAGTTTTATATGGATAAACCAACGGATTCCTTGGTTGTTTTGGCAGGTGCCGGTCCCGGTGATGCTGATCTTATTACTCTTAAACTGCAGAAACGGATTGCTGAAGCAAATGTGATTATCACCGACCGCTTAGTTAATCCGGATATGATCAAACTACATGCAAGGCCGGACGTAATAGTACTCCTCGCCGGAAAGCAGGGTTACAATGATGCTTCATACTCGCAGGATGAAATCAATCAGCTGCTTATTCAATATGCAGCTCAGTACAAAAGGGTGGTGCGACTGAAAGGGGGAGATGTTGCTTTTTTCAGCAATGTGCTTGATGAATTGGAAACCCTGAAACAACACAAGATCCCCTACGAAATTATTCCGGGTATTACAGCGGCATCCGGTGCTTCAGCCTATGCAGCTATTCCATTAACAGCAAGGGGCTACGCACAGGGCGTACAATTTTTAACGTTCAATCCTAATTCGGCGTATTCAGAAGAGCAATGGAAGGCGTTGGCATCAACGTCTGATACGTTGGTTTGTTATATGGCCTCCAGGAACCTCATGACGCTGATTGAGTCGTTGCTTATCTTCGGATGTCAACCTTCCACACCCATCGCTGTAGTTGAACAGGCAACCACTGGCAGCCAGAAAATTTATACGAGTACTTTGGAACAATCAAAGACTGGTTTTGCAGATCAGCAGTTTCTCTCTCCTTCCCTGGTCATTATCGGAGAAGTGGTACGTTTACATGAGCAGTACCGCTGGTTTACCGGCGACAAGGCCGATGTTGTTTTCGAGGAAATTTAATAAGGTTTATACAAAAAAAAGCTTCTCCGGTATCAGAGAAGCTTTTGCAGTGGGTTGGGTTGAATTACTATTGCGTTTCTTCTTTCACCATCGTTTCACGGAGCTCTTTCGCATACACAATAAATGCTTTTGCCTGTTGCAGGTATTCCTTTGCAAAGGACGCAGAAGGTTCCTGACTGTTCATACGTAAAACATGATCTTTAAAACTGGCCACAGCAGTAAACAGGCCGGCAGCTGTAATGTGTTTATCAAAATCAGTAAGAATGCCATGTTGGGTATTGCATTGCACTCCCTTTTGCAGCAGTATCGCTTTGGCACTGTGCACCTGGGCTGAATAAGCGTGATAAATTCCATCGGCCCATGCAAGATTTGATATACATTCTTCGCTCAATTCAATTTTTTCTTCCGCTTCCAGTATAAGTGTGGCTACAAGGTCAATCATAACTCCTGCACATTCGCCCACACCAATGGCGGTAGAGAAATTTTCTTGTTGTCCCCAATCAATGAAATCTTCAGGTGTCAGTGATTCGAGGTCAGACAATGGCTTTAATAGTTCATAGTAGTAACGGTCACCTTTTTCTTTACTGTAATCAAGGAAGGAGCGGCTGCCTCCGTGTTCTTTATAGTCATTCAATATAGTACGTACGACTTCAGGGGCACGTTTGCTGGGTACTTTGATTACTTTATCCGCAATGCGTCCTTCACCACTTCCTAAAACACCACCTCCAATAAGAACTTGCAGCGCCGGAAGCACTTGCCCCTTTGCTTTCAGTGAGCTTCCGTGAAATCCAATGGAAGCCATGCCATGCTGGCCACAGCTGTTCATACAACCGCTGATTTTTACACACAGTTCTTTGTTATAGAGAAATTCGGGAAACTCATCTTCAATTACTTCTGATAATGTAAGCGCTGTACCGGTGCTGTTGCTGATGCCCAGGTTGCATGTATCTGTACCAGGGCAGGAGGTGATGTCAGCTGTACTACCAAACCCTGCTGCAGCAAAACCTTCCGTTTCCAGTACACTGTAGATGTAGGGAAGATGTTCGGGTTTTACAAAGCGGAATTGCAGGCCTTGGTTAATGGTAATCCGTACATCATTGGCAATTACATCTTTCAACTGTTCAATGAGTCTGCGTGAGCTGTCTGAGCTGATGTTTCCATTGGGAACACGTACATATATCGCAACATATCCTTCCTGCTTCTGAGATACCACATTGGTGTTCTTCCACAACTCGTATTGAAATTCGTTTTTAATACTGTAGGATGCATCCGGTAAGTTATACGATGGTAATTGTGCCGGTGGAAAAGCATCTGCATCAACAGGGTAGCGTTGGCAGGTGAGTGCCTTTTGCTCAGCGAACACCAGTTCATTGAATGCATCGATCCCGATTTTCTGAACAAGAAACTTTATCCTCGCTTTATGACGGCTGTTACGTTCGCCATGACGGTCAAATACACGAAGCACTGCCTCAAGATAGGGAATCAGTAAATCAGCTTCCAGGAATTCATGAGTGGTCACTGCCAGATGTGGCTGAGCACCCAATCCGCCTGCAATCAATACTTTAAAACCTCGTACTTTTTTCCCTTCAAGGACCTGTATACGTGGGATAACGCCAAGATCATGCATGAACGTTAACGCAGTGTCTTTTTCACTGTTGCTGAAGGCTATTTTAAACTTTCGTCCCATTTCCTGGCAAACAGGTTTGCGCAGGAAGTATTCAAACATAGTATGTGCATAGGGTGTAACATCAAAGGGTTCTTCCGGGTCAATACCGGCTGTATCAGATGCGGTGATGTTTCTTACCGTATTGCCGCAGGCTTCACGTAAGGTAATTTGATCCTGTTCCAGTTCTGCCCAGAGCTGGGGTGTGCGGTCAAGACTTACATAGTGTATCTGAATATCCTGCCGGGTGGTAAGGTGCAGGTTACCGTTTGAATATTCATCTGATACAGCTGCGCATCGTTTCCATTGCGCCAGTGTCATTTTTCCATACGGCAGTTTGATACGAACCATTTGTACACCCTGTTGACGTTGTCCGTACACGCCACGTGCCAGTCGGAGGCTGCGGAATTTCTCTTCGGGCATTTGTCCCTCACGAAAAAGCCGGATCTTTTTCTCAAGTTCAAGAATGTCACGTTCAACTAAGGGATTTTCCAGTTCGGTGCGAAAACTCTGCATGAAAATTCGGTTTTGGTGGCGAAATGCAAAAGTAGTAAAATCTATAAAAACTGTAGACATTACAAATGTAAGGTTTCGTTTTCTTCCCCGCAAAAATATGCCCAGGAAAATGATGGATTCAAAACGATCATTTGTTATCCGGTGTTGCTCGTAAAAAGTCTACATAGTTTGTAGGAATATAGTATGTTTGTACTCATAATATATGTTTGATTATCACGCATACTTCAGCAGGGAGTTAGATCGCCTTAAAGAGAAAGGCGTTTATAGATATTTTATGAATGCCGAGAAAAGCACACGTAATTTCCCAGTTTTTTTTTATGAGCGGAACGGTAAGTCAAACAGGGCTGTCAATTTTTGCAGCAATGACTACCTGGGAATGAGTGTGGAAGAAGAGGTGATTGGAAGACTTTCTTTTGTATTACACCAAAGCGGTACCGGCAGCGGTGGAACAAGGAATATATCTGGTACAACATCGCATCACCAATCGCTGGAACATGCGCTCGCACTTTGGCACCGGAAAGAATCTGCCTTGTTGTTTGGAAGCGCCTATCTTGCCAACCTCACTACGTTGCAGACCATCGGACGCCGGATACCGGAACTTGTTTTTCTTTCAGACGAACGGAATCATGCGTCTATGATTGAAGGCATGAGGGGCGCCCGTAATCAACGAAGAGTTTTCAGGCATAACGATATGGCACACCTGGAAGAACTTTTGTCGGAGTTGCCAGCGGATCGCCCCAGGATTGTGGTATTTGAATCGGTCTATAGTATGAATGGATCGGTGGCACCAGTGCAGGATATTATCCGGCTTGCCAAAAAATATCATGCGCTCACCTATATTGATGAGGTACATGCGGTTGGGTTATATGGTAGTTCCGGGGCCGGTATTTGTGAGCAGGAAGGGCTGCTGGATCAAATTGATATTGTCAACGCAACGCTTGCCAAAGCGGTTGGCGTTATTGGTGGTTATATTGCTGCCTCACAAACGATCATTGATTTTATACGTAGTTACGGAAGCGGATTTATTTTTACAACTTCTCTGCCTCCGGCTGTATGTGCTGCAGCAGAAAGAAGTATACAGTTGATTCAGCGTGGTTCATCGTTAAGAAGTTCTGTATTCGGACATGTAAACTATCTGCGCCGTTTACTGAAGGAAGCAGGTATTTCTTATACCGATAATACATCACATATCACACCGGTATTGGTACGTGACCCGGTAAAGTGTAAAGCTATTGCAGATGCTTTATTGATGGAACATGGAATTTATGTGCAGCCTGTAAACCAGCCAACAGTTCCGGCGGGTGAAGAATGCCTGCGCCTGATTGTAACAGCAAAGCACACAAGGGAGCAGGTGCAACATCTTGTAACAAGTTTAAAACAGATTTTAATTGAAGAATCTACGGATCATATGCAGAGCCAGCCGGCTCAGCTTACTGCAGGCTGAACTTGTCAAGCAGAGAATTGAATCTGTTGAACCAGGTGTTGTAGTGGAAATCAACGGCAGAAGCAGCAGGGGCGACAGAGAATTAGCAGTGTCTTTATCTTCACTGGATGGCACTGATTTTTTTACGGAGGAACTTTTTCAAGCCTTGCAGAAAAATGAAGCAGATATTGCCGTTCATTCACTGAAAGATATGAGTGCACCTCATTTCTTCAGTCATCCTGCCTTTGCCGTGATAGACCGGGAAGATGTACGTGATGTTGCTGTTTTTAATCCAGATGTGACTGAGAAACTACAAACAGGGAAAACAATTGTTGTAGGTACCTGTTCACCCAGGCGTGAAGAGATGGCGGCAGTGTTTCTCAAAAAAGCATTACCACAACTACATGATACAGTTCGCATTGAAATCCGCCCTATCCGGGGAAATGTGGAAAGTAGGCTGGAACAATTACATGAAGGGAAGTATGATGCAACTATACTGGCAACAGCAGGGTTAAACCGTTTTTTGCGTTCTGAAACGGAAGCGCATCTTCCGATTACATCCGGGCCGTCGGTTCGGGAGCTGCTGAAGAATAAGTTACTCATGTTACTCCCTTTGTTTGAATGTGTGCCCGCTCCCTGCCAGGGCGCTATCGTTGCTGAAGCTGACCCCTCAAACCCGGAAGCAGTAAGGTTTTTACAGCTGATCAATGATCAGCAGTTGTATGCTGAAACAGTTGCAGAAAAGAAACGTGCCTATCAATACGGAACTGGATGTCTTCAGAAGTTTGGTGTGGCGACTATTTATTCGCATCAGCAATCGTATCTCTATGCGGCCGGGGAAGACAGTAAAGGAAAAAGGTTCACCGAGTGGGCCAATTTACCCGCTGCTATTGATCAGCAGTCTATCCTGTTTTCTTCCACTGATTGTATGAAAGATTTTTTTAGTTACGAATGGAAACAAGATATTCCCCGTATTGAACAATCAATTGTATTTGTTGCCAACTACAAATCCTTATTACAGGAAACGATCAAGCTGGTGTTAACTCAAAAGCAGGTTTGGGCATCGGGCACAAAAACATGGTTCGAGCTGGCAAAGCTTGGGATATGGGTACAGGGCTCTGCCGATGCTTTGGGATTTGAAACGCTTCTACCTGTCTTGCAACTTCCCTTGTTTGAAATCCAGACAAATGACATCTGTATTTTATCGCATGAAAAAGCTGCTGATCGATGGAGAAAAAAAGGCTACCATGCTGTATCGAACTACAGATTGTATCCTAGCAATGATGTCTGGATTCAAAGGCAGATTGCTGCAGCCACACACCTGTTCTGGAGCAGCTTTGCACAATATGAATCTTACGGGCATTTTGCAGCAACAGATGCTGTTCACCTATGTGCAGGTGGCGAAACAGCAGTACAGCTGATGAGCCGTGGCATCCAGCCTGTTATTTTTCCTACCATCAAATCATTTGAACATTGGAGAAAATTGAATATACCGTCACACAGCGTCGCTTAAGAACAGATGTGCATATACGTGAGCTCACAGCTTCTGTAAAACTTTCCTATAAAAGTTTTATCCAGCCTTTGTTTGTGGAGGAGTCGCTGCAAGCGCCAAGAACAGTAACCGGTTTAACGGGTGTGAGAGTGGATACAATGGATTCCCTACTGGAATCCATCCAGCAGGATATTTCATTCGGCGTAACAAAGTTTTTGTTATTCCCTGTGCCTGCAGTAAAAACACATGACCAGTTTGATTTTTCTTTTGCAGCCGCTGTGGTGAAAGAGGTTCGCCGGAAATTCGGCGACGGGGTATGGCTGGCTGCTGATCTGTGCCTTTGCAGTTACACAACTCATGGCCATTGCGGTATTTTGAATGAAGATCAAACACGATTGATCAACCATAAAACCGTGGATATACTTGCACACTATGCTGCCCTGTTGGCTGCTGCAGGAGTGGATTGTATGGCACCCAGTGATATGATGGATGGCCGCATTGCTGCAATCCGAACAAAGCTGGATGCACTTGGATTTGATCATGTGGGTGTAATGAGTTATGCTGCAAAGTTCAGTTCCCAATTCTATGGCCCATTCCGGGATGCTTGTAATTCAACTCCCAGGTCCAACGGATTGAAGAACCGGAAAACCTATCAGGTGTCGCCTTCTAATCCGGCCGATGCATTAGTAAGTGCTATGAGGGATGAGAAAGAAGGTGCAGATATTTTAATGGTGAAGCCTGCAGCGTTGTATACGGATATCATTGCTGCCTTAAAGCAACGAACCTTAAAGCCGGTCGCTGCTTATCATGTGAGTGGCGAGTATGCTGCTGTTGAAATTTTAGCACAGCAAGGCTTGGTGAATCGTAGAAAAGCTCACGTGGAGGTATGGACAGCACTACAAAGAAGCGGCGCTGATATGATAATTAGCTATGCAGCACGAAACGCAAAAGAATGGATTGAAATAAACGAATTGTAAAGTAATGACAGTTGTTTAATTTATCATCTTATATCTTAATAAAGTAATTCGAATAAACGTCTGAGAATTATGGAGTCGGCTCAAACTAATACTAATACGTTGTATCCGGTTTTTTTAAAGCTGGAACAGTTACAGGTTTTACTGGTGGGAGCCGGTAATGTGGGACTGGAAAAACTGGAATCTCTTTTAGGAAATTCTCCTGGCACCTCTATTACAGTAGTGGCACCGTACGTTAAGCCAGAGGTGGAAGAGTTATTGGAAAAACATCCTTCCACAATCTTATTGAAACGTTTTTTTGAGGAAACCGACTTGAATGAGAAAGATCTTGTTGTCCTTGCTACAGATAACCCGGAGTTGCATAGGGAAGTTAAAGAAATGGCAAATGCAAAAGGAATTCTTGTGAATGTGGCTGACACGCCTGAGTTATGTGATTTCTATCTGGGCAGTATCGTTCAAAAAGGTCAGCTGAAAATAGCAATCTCAACGAATGGAAAGTCACCCACTGCTGCCAAGCGTATCAGGCAGGTGCTGGATGAGTCATTGCCTGCCGAACTGGATGATGTGATTCAGAAGCTGCATGCAATCAGGAATACGTTGTCGGGTGATTTTCAATTCAAAGTAAGGGAAATGAACCGTATCACCAGTGTGCTTGTAGAGCAGGTGGGATCTAAAAACGGAAGGTACTGGCGTAAGGTGGCTAAGTATTGTACGATTGTATTCGTATCAATGATTGTGGGATATTTTATTTTCTCTTATTTGCCATTGCAGCAGGTAGGTCGCGGCTTTTCTGACTGGTATGCTACATTAGATAAAAACTTTCACTGGATGATATTGGCGGGATTTATGGCACAAATGGTAGATGGAGCAACCAGTATGGGGTATGGTGTAACCAGTTCCATCATACTGCAAACAGCAAACGTAAATCCGGCTGCCATCAGTGGTGGTATTCATACGGCAGAAATGTTTACAAGTGGTGCTTCTGGCTATAGTCATTATCGCTTTGGAAATGTAAACAAGAAACTTTTTAAAGCACTGCTGATACCGGGAGTAACTGGCGCTGTTTTGGGTGCTGTGTTGCTTGTGAAATTTGGTGAAACGCATATTCATTATATCAAGCCGGTAATGGCAGCTTATACAATGATATTAGGAGTCCGGATTTTCACAAATGCGTTCCGGAAGGAGCAGAAGAAAAAATTTTCCCGTTACGGCTGGTTGGCAGGTGCCGGTGGATTCCTTGATTCTTTCGGAGGCGGCGGCTGGGGGCCCATTGTTACATCTACCTTGATTACAAAGGGACGCACTCCCCGTTTTGTCGTTGGTTCAGTAAGCCTGACTGAGTTTTTTGTGACGTTGGCAAGTGCAACTACTTTTTTCACTCTTATTGGTTTGCAGAACTGGCAGGTGGTATTGGCATTAATTATTGGTGGTGTACTGGCTGCGCCACTTGCGGCAAAGCTTGCAGGGAAGTTGCCTAAGAAAACTGCATTTTTTGTGCTGGGTACCGTAGTTGTTTTATGGAGTGTACGAATTTTTATAAAATCACTTTCGTGATTTATTTAAAATAAAAGTCTATAAAAATAGTAGGATAATAAAAAATTTCTATATTTGTTTTATGAAAGGTTTGTTTATAACATTTTTTATGCGATTTCAGAATTCGAAATTTCGATCTGCTGACCGATGTTGTTGAATTGTTTTTAGTCGATTTGCTGCCACTGAATACTAAGCCGACACCCGTCGGGAATTTTTTAAAGATTAAAAACAAGTTTATGAGAGTATTGATTTCTTTTTTGTTAATTGGATTTTTGTTCTCTGGAAGAGTTACAGCTCAAAGTATTTTAACTGGTTTTATCAAGGATGGAAATGGCGCTCCCGTAGATGGAGCCTCAGTGAAAGTAAAGTCTACAAAGTTGTTTTCGATTGCAGATGCAAATGGCAAGTTTGTCATTCAGTCACCTGGAATTCTTCCGTTTACGCTTTCCATTTCATCTGCTGGTTATTATCCTGCTGATGTAGAGGTGAAGGAGTTGAAAGATTCTGTGTTGAATATTGTATTGGTTGATAACAGTAAAATGTCAGAAGTGGTGATTACTTCACGCAGACGAATTGAATCGGCCCAGAATGTTCCGATTGCAATTTCTGTTGTTTCAGGCGCCCAGGTTGACAATGCCGGAGCGTTCAATGTGAACCGGCTTAAAGAATTAGTTCCCAGTGTTCAGCTTTATACATCTAACCCACGTAATACAGGAATCAATATCCGTGGACTTGGTTCCCCTTTCGGCTTAACCAATGATGGATTGGATCCAGGTGTCGGATTCTATGTGGATGGCGTCTATTTTGCAAGACCTGCTGCAGCCACGCTGGATTTTATTGATATTGAGCAAGTGGAAGTATTGCGTGGGCCTCAGGGTACTTTGTTTGGAAAAAATACAACATCTGGAGCTTTTAACATTACAACAAGAAAACCCACCTTCAAGTCGGGGGCTAACTTTGAATTGAGCTATGGTAACTTTGCTTTTATACAAGCAAAAGCTTCTGTTACCGGCGCATTGAACAAGAAATTGGCAGGACGTATTTCGTTTTCCGGAACAAGCCGAAACGGATTGATACAAAATGTACGTACCAACCAGTTTACCAATGAATTAAATAATATAGGGGTACGAGGGCAGTTATTATATAAGCCTTTTGAAAATACGTCAGTAATACTGGCCGGTGATTTTACCAATCAACGTCCCGATGGTTATGCTCAAGTAGTTGCAGGTGTGGTGCAAACAAAACGTCCTGCTTTTCGTCAATTCAATGCCATCATTGCTGATTTGAATTACCAATTGCCAAGCCTTAATGCATTCGACCGTAAAATTGATCACGATGTACCCTGGAATTCCGGAAATGACCTTGGTGGGGTTTCATTGAATATTGATCAGAAAATCGGCAACGGAAAACTTACATCCACTACTGCCTGGCGTTATTGGGACTGGGATCCATCCAATGATCGTGATTTTACAGGCTTGGAAGCTTTAGCGAAATCCCAAAATCCATCGAAGCACAGAAACTTATCTCAGGAAATACGGTATGCAGGTGAAATTTCATCTCGTTTGAGCGGCGTGGTTGGTTTGTTTTATATCAATCAGGAAATCAATACAAACGGATTAGAGGAGTCCGGTCGTCATCAATGGCGTTTTGTTCAAACATCAACAAGTCCCTTATGGCAAACCCCTGGCTTATTTGAAGGATTTGGTATCAGAACAAAATCCTCCATTAAATCGCAGAGCGCCGCTGCGTTTGCAAATATTGATTGGGAGGTTATTAAAGGGCTTCACATTTTACCAGGTATCCGCTTCAATTATGATAAAAAAGATGTGAGGTACAGCCGTGTAGCTTCAGGTGGTCTGGATACAGCTACTTTCAATGGTACAACAGCACAGAAGGTTGCCCTGCAGGGTTTTAAAAACAGTGTGTACACCAATCAGTCTTATGTGGCCGATGCTGAAGAAAACAATTTTACTTACCAGCTTACGGTTGCATATAGGCCCAATCATTACATTAACGCTTTTGCTACTTATTCAACAAGTTTTAAGCCGGTAGGAGTAAACGTAGCAGGTCTTCCTACAATAAATGGCCAGCCGGCAACCAACCTCGCTGTTATTAAACCTGAGTATGTTACCCATTATGAAATGGGTATTAAATCAAATCCATCGGAAAAATTAATTTTAAATGCAGTGTTTCACAACACAGATATCAAAGACTACCAGGCAAATGTACAGTCGCCGGAGTTAGGAGTCAATCGTGGCTATATCGCCAACGCAGAAGCGGTGAATGTCAAGGGGGTTGAAATTGATGCAAATTATCAGCTAGGCAACCGGTTTTCCTTATTTGGTGCCTTTGCTTATACCGATGGGAAGTATGTCAAATTTACCAATGCACCATTGCCATTAGAAGAAACAGGGTTAACAGAAAACGGAGTTCAAAAAGCGTTTAAGGATATTTCAGGAGGTCGTTTACCCGGCATTTCCAAGTGGTCGGGATCATTAGGAGGTGAATTGACTGTACCAGGGCAGTTTTTTGCAAAGGAAGGAAAATTCTTTGTTGCCCTGGAAAGCTTTTATCGTTCTGAATTTTCTTCCAGTCCATCTCCCTCTGCATTCCTGAATATTGAAGGTTATACACTCGTAAATACACGTTTCGGATTCCGGGCAGCAGGTACTGGTTTTTCTGCTTTTGTCTGGGGAAGAAATATTTTCAATAAAAACTATTTTGAACAATTACTACCGGCAGGTGGAAATGCGGGTCATTATGGTGCGGTTTTAGGTGACCAGAGAACGTTTGGCGTGACCTTACGCTATTCACTATAGGAATTCTATTAATTAGATTAACATAAGCAAGCAATCAGTAAACAAAAAGTCATCCTGTTTCTACAGGATGACTTTCATACAGCTGCATGGCCGAGTGGAGAGGTAAAGGTTTGCAAAACCTTTTACGCCGGTTCGATTCCGGCTGCAGCGTCATAGTTGTTCTAGTATTATGTCTGTAAAACAAAAAATATTACTTTGTACAGAAGATGCGAGGGCTTTACTGCTGGCGGGTATAACTATTGTTTTGATTGTGATAATTGCTCTATCTGCACCTTCATTCAAATTTCCGGTACCTGTTTATAAATGGAAGAATACAGAAGACCTTATTCATACAGTTGCTTTCTTTGGTAATTTATCCGTTGTTTTTTTTATTACTTTTGCGTTTTTCATTTTGTATTTACTGTTCCTGTTTACTTCAGGTATCGCCGTTAAGAAAAACATTTTCGGGTTCCTAGTGCTTTTTCTTTTTGCTATCTTATCGCAAATTGTTGCCGGTAATAAAACTGTTTCTTTATACGGACTGGAGTATGTGGTATTTGCATTGTTATTTGGCCTTGCTTTAAATTATTTCTTCAAACTGCCATCCTGGATAAAAGAAGCAGCACAGTCTGAGTTTTTTATTAAAACAGGTTTGGTCTTATTGGGTTGCAGTGTATTGTTTAAAGATATTTTAAAGGCAGGATTGCCCGGCATGTTGCAGGCATTACTCGTTGTATTGGTTGTTTGGTTTTTTGCATTCTGGCTCAGTAAAAAATTAAACCTGGATGATGAGTACGCTGTTATACTGTCATCGGCTGTTTCTATTTGCGGTGTTTCTGCTGCAATTGTTGCTGCAGGCGCCATTAATGGTGATAAAAAGAAATTGTCTTATATATCTGCATTGGTATTGATTGTTGCGATACCCATGCTTGTGATTCAGCCATATCTCATCAGATATTTTGAAATACCCGAAGCTGTTGGTGGTGCATGGCTGGGTGGTACTTTAGATACAACAGCTTCTGTAACCGCTGCTTCAGAACTGGTAGGTAATGAAGCATTACAGGTGGGAGTGATTGTTAAGTTTTCACAGAATGTATTAATCGGTCTGGCGGCTTTTTTCATAACCTCCTGGTGGGTATTAAGAGCAAAAGAGGGTGAGACGGGTAACGGCAAACCTTCTTACAGTTTATTATGGCAGCGGTTTCCAAAATTTGTTCTTGGTTTTATTGCAGCCTCGCTCATTTTTTCGTTTGTGCTTTCCGTAGAAAGGGTACAACAAACCGGAGCTATTCTCAGCGTTTTTCGTACAACTTGGTTTGCACTTGCGTTTGTATCAATCGGTATTGAAACGGATCTGAAAACTTTAATTCAGTCGCATGGTGGAAGGCCTGCTGTTACCTTTATTATAGCGCAACTGTTTAATATACTCTGGACTTTACTCATTGCGTGGTTATTATTTGGCGGTATATTGTTTTCAAGTCTGCAATCTTGATCTAAAAGAATATATTTATGCCGTTTAAAAATATTTTTCTATTCATTACCAGTATATGTCTGCTGATGATTAACTGTGCCGCAGATGCCCAAACAAAAAGTACTGTCGAGGAGGAACAATTATGGCTGGGCTATTTTAATCAAACACGTTTCTCCAAGCGTTGGGGTATATGGACCGACGTGGCTTTACGTACAAAAGAAAATTTTGTGGACCAATTTTCCCAGGCTTTTATAAGGCCTGGTTTAATGTATTATTTAACGGATGATGTAAAATTAACAATGGGTTATACTTATGCCTGGCATTTCCCTGGTGATAATCATAAAAATATCATCATGCCGGAGCACAGACCCTGGCAACAGATTCAGTGGCATGCCAGGTTTCCCAAAGTAAGACTGATGCAATGGTTCAGGTTAGAGGAGCGTTTCAGAAGGAATATCAAAAATGATGATGAGTTGGCTGATGGTTACAACTTCAACTGGCGCATGCGCTATAATATTTTATCACAATTTCCATTGAGTAAAAAACGGTATCAACCCCGAACATTTTCTTTGGTAACAGCAAATGAAGTGTTTGTGAATTTTGGTAAACGGATTGTGTACAACTATTTTGATCAGAACCGCTTTTTTGCAGGCTTTCATTATCATGTAAACAAGCATGATAATTTGCAGTTTGGCTATATGAATGTCTTTCAGCAGCTGGCGGCAGGAAACCGTTACAGGAATTTACATTCCGTTCGTGTCTTTTATTTTCATAACTTAGATATCAAAAAAATAATAATATGAGGCACATATATCTCAGTGATGCTGGTCCCAAGGTATCACCTGCTATTTACGGTTTTTACAGGTGGTCCGAATCAGATTTGTCGCAATCCAATATGGATCGGATTGTTCATCTCTGCCTGGAGTTGGGAATTAACACTTTTGACCATGCAGATATTTACGGGGGCTACGCATGTGAAGAATTATTTGGTAGAGTTCTGAAATCAAAATCAGTTAAGCGGGAAGAGGTGGTACTATTTACGAAAGCAGGCGTATGTCTGCCTCATATAAGCCAGCCAGAAATCAGGGTGAAGCACTTGAATTCATCAGCCGAACATCTCACAAAAAGTCTTGAACAATCACTTCGCAATCTGCAGACAGATTATGTAGATATTTTTCTTCTTAATGAACTGGATGCAGTGGCCAATCTGGAGGAAACAGCAGTTGCACTTCAGAAAATTAAAGAATCCGGAAAGGCAAGAAATATTGGGGTAGTGAATTTTTCAGTGTTCCAGCACCAGTTACTCAGTTCATATTTACGCATTCCAATTGTAACCAACCACATCGAGTTGAATCTTTTAAACACAACTGCTTTTGATAATGGGCAGATCGACTATATCAAGCAACGATACATGCGGCCTTTGGCCACTACTCCGCTTGCGGAAGGAAAAATTGCTGAAAGTTCTGAAAAAGTACCCTTGCGGATTCGTGCTAAACTGGAGGAAATTGCACAAAAGTACAGTGTGAGTTTCGAATCAGTAGCCATTGCATGGCTGGTAAAGCTTGGCGCTTTACCACTTATCGGAACAATGAACGAGCAACGTATCAGGAATATAGTAGCTGCGTTTGATGTTGAGCTCGAAAGGCAGGATTGGTACGAGTTGTATCATATTTCGAGGGGTGAACATTAAGGAATAATGAATTTTTTAATTCGGTAAGAAATTGTATCTGTAAAGTCTATAAAAATTGTAGATATAATTGACAGTCTAATTACTGAACGAATACAAATGGTCATTCAATCACAAATGTTTATTTTTAAAGTACTTCTATTCATTATGCTGTTTGCATACAAAGATATGAATGATTTTGTGCCTTTTAAAATAACAGGTGTAGTAAAAGAGGATTCCACCGGTCGTCTTTTGCAAGGTGTGCATGTCTTTCATATAAAAGGGGTAGACGAGTCATTTACCAATGAAAGGGGGGAGTTTGTTGTTTATACATGGCAGCAAATTCCCATTGCAATAACAGCTGAGCACCCTTTTTATTATGACACAACTTATATTATTTCAGATATACAAACAGGAATAACTATTACATTAAAAAGAAAGTGATATGATTTTAAACTGGCTGGCTACTGCTGTCCCTTTTTTTATATTATTAATGCTTCTTGAGTTTTATGTAAGCAAGCGAAAAGGCAAGCAGGTTTTCAGTTTTGAAGAATCTGTGGCTAATTTAAATGTAGGCATTGCGGAACGGCTCTGTGATGTATTTACAACGGGATTATTTTTTTATTTTTTTGACTGGATTTATCAAAATGCAGCTTTATTTCATTTCAAGCCAATGTGGTATCATTGGATATTTCTTTTTCTTTTTACCGATTTTTTATGGTATTGGTATCACCGTTTTGGTCACGAAGTAAATCTTTTCTGGTCAGCCCATGTTGTTCATCATCAGAGTACAGACTATAACTATACTGTATCGGCACGCATTACAGTGGTGCAGGCAGTCTTTCGGTGCCTGTTCTGGTCCATACTTCCTTTACTGGGTTTTCCGGCGTATCTGATTACTGCTTTACTTCTGGTTCATGGCACTTATCCTTTCTTTACGCACACACAACTCATTGGTAAATTAGGCTGGATCGAATATATTTTTGTAACACCTTCACATCACCGAGTACACCATAGCAGTAATCCAAAATATCTCGATAAAAACTATGGTGATGTGCTTATTATATGGGATAAAATATTCGGCACATTTGTAGAGGAAGATGAGCAACCTGTTTACGGATTAACGAAGCCGCTCAAAAACTATAGTTTTTTATGGCAGCATTTTCATTTTACATTAGAAATGGGGATAGCTTTTTTCAGGGCTTCAGGAGTTAAAAATAAGCTGAAAGCTATTTTCGGGCGTCCGGATGATATTGATCCAAGAATTCGTACGGTGCTGGAGCGTAAGTTGATCAATCGTAATGCCCACGGAATAAAACGCCCGATGCCTATAGCTATTGCTATACAAACTGTAATAACACTTACATTGCTTTTCTTTATTATTCTATTTGAACATTATCTGGGAGGTCTGCAATTGATGCTTTGTGCTTTATTCATTTTTATTAGTGTAATTAATACAGGCGCCATGCTGGAGCATAAAGATTGGGTGTTTTATCTTGAGTATGCCCGTCTCATTATTCTCTATATTTTTATTACCACATGGCATTTTCATCCATTCGTCAATATATGTTTGCTGTTAACGCTCACAATATTGGGTTTCTATTTCAGGAGTTTAAATACTTATTATAAAACAGTGTTGTACCAGGTTCGATACGAAAGAAATGAATGGGTGCACTAACGTACCTGGCCATTCCCTCTTGCTACCCATTTTTCCGTCACCAGCTTTTCCAATGCAAATGGCCCCCGTGCGTGCAACTTCTGGGTGGAAATGCCCACTTCAGCACCTAGACCAAACTCCTCACCATCCGTAAAACGGGTGCTGGCGTTGTGATAAACAGCGGCGGCATCAACACGTTGTAAGAAACGTTCTGCAGCTTTTTTATTTGCCGTTGCAATTGCTTCACTATGCTTTGTGCCATGCTCAGCAATATGCCGAAGTGCTTCTTCTTCATTCTTTACCAGTTTTACCGCACAGGCAAGCGAAAGAAACTCCCGGTCATAATCTTCTGTTGCTGCTTTGTGTAAGTGAGGATAGCTTCTGAGTAGTGAAAATGATTTTGCATCTGCATAGAGTTGCACTTGTTTTTCCCGAAAAACGGGCGATAAGAGGGCTAAAAATTGAGGTGCAATTGTTTCATCAATGAGTATAGTATCCATCGCATTACATACAGACGGACGGCTCGTTTTCGCATTGACAACAATTCTTGCCGCCATAAGTAAATCGGCCTGCCCGTGAACATATACATGACAAACACCTGCACCTGTTTCAATTACAGGAACCAGGCTGTTCTTTCGTACAAACTGAATCAAACTGTTGCTGCCACGGGGAATAATGACATCAATCCATTTGGTGGCAGTGAATAATTCCTCCACCACTTCCCGTTGGGGTGGCAACAGTAACACCAGTTCTTTCGGCAGTTGATACCGTTGTAAAACCGAATGCAGGAGTTTTACAAGCGCTTTATTGGTATGATTGGCATCACGGCTGCCTTTGAGCACACAGGCATTTCTGCTTTTCAGGCACAGGGTTGCAATATCAGCCACAACGTTGGGACGGGATTCAAAAATGGCAGCCACCACACCCAGTGGTACCGTCATTCGTTGCAACAGGATTCCGTTCGGCAGCGTTTTCTCTTCCTCAATAATTCCTGCAGGATCGTTCAATTTGGCCACTTTCTTTATGCCCTTGCTGATGGATTGCAGGCGCTCTGGCGTTAAAAGCAACCGGTCGTACAAGGGGTTTTGTACATCCATTTTTGCCAGGTCCTTTTTATTGGCTGCAAGTATGGTTGCTGTGCTTTGTACCAATGCGCCGGCAAAATCGAGAATCATGCGTTTGATAACAGACTGCTTTGCTTGCTGCAGCAAAATAGCAGAATGATGTGTACGCTGTATCTGTTTTTGAATAGCATTCATATTTATCAGTTAAAATAACACTATATCATCGGCATGTGCTGCCATGATGTTTCGTGTTTTCAGGAATTGTTTCAGTTCATTATTACTGAGTCTTGTTTTCGCTACTCCGATAATTTCCTGCTGTTCATTCATCAGTTGCACCACCTGCCCGGCATTAAATTGTCCGTTGGTTGAAGTGATGCCTACAGTGAGCAGACTTTTTCTGTTTTGCAATGCCTTGGCTGCACCTGCATCAACATGAATCTGCCCTACGGTTACAGAACCACTCATCAGCCATTTTTGACGTTCTTTCAAGGTGGACTTTCCAGCCTTAAACCAGGTTCCTTTTTGCAATGCCAGTGTATGTTGAAGTGGCTTCGGTCCATTCAACCCGGTGATGAAGACATCAATGCCCAAAGAAGTGGCCAGTTGTGTAAATGTTATTTTCGAAAGCATTCCACCCAGGCCAACGCCCGAAGTTTCGGAGCTGATGCAGCCAAGAATCTGTTCATCAATTTTTGAAACCACTGGAATCAGTTGCTTGTTGGCATCCAGAAGCCCGTTGCTGGATGTGCAGAGGATCAGTTTTTCTGCATGAAAGCCAATCGCCAGCAATGTAGCCAATTCATCATTATCAGAAAACTTTAATTCATAATTACTGATAAGATCGTTTTCATTCACCACCGGAATGATGTTGTTCTTCCAGAATTCTTCAAAAGTATTTTTCAGTTGTACAAACTGGTGGCGGTTGCTGAAATGATGCCGTTCGCATAAAGCCTGTGCAACGGTGATGCCGTGTTTGCTGAAAGACCTTTGATACGATTGAATGAGGATGGGATTTCCAATGGCTGCGGCTGCTTTTCGTTCGGTGAGTGTTCCTTTATAGTGCTGCAGAAAATGTTTGCCGCTGCTTACCGCACCGCTGCTCACGATGATCACATGATACTGTTGTTTCAGTACGGCAGCTTCCTGGGTAATTACCCGGATGGCCTGTGTGTTTGTTTTCCCGTTCTTCCCGGTAAGAACTGCCGAGCCCAGTTTTATTACAAGTACAGGTTTCTTCATCTGTGCAAATGTAAGTGCTATCTGAGTTGTGGATTGGTGAATCTGTTAACACAAAAACGAATGTCCGTTTGTTAACATGGCATCAAATGACGTTGGATCACAACGTATCTTTACAAATAATTTTTCTATGGCATTGATTACAGCAACACAAACGCACGGCGACTACGGCTTAACACTCACCGATACTGCCGGCAACGGTATGAACATTGATATACCTGTTGACCAGGGTGGTACGGGCAAGGGTATGCGCCCGATGCAAACCATGCTGGCAGCATTGATTGGTTGCAGCAGTGTGGATGTCATCAGCATTTTAAAAAAGCAACGGCAGGAGGTTACTTCCTTCCGAATGGAAGTGGATGGGCAGCGGGAGCAGGGAAAAGAACCTTCTGTATGGGAGGCGGTAGCCCTTACTTTTTTGTTGGAAGGAACAGTGGAACCGGGCAAAGCGTACCGGGCTGCTGAACTTTCCATCAACAAATATTGCTCCGTAGCCGAAACCTTACGCAGGGCAGGAGCTTCCATCAAATTTACCGTAATCGTAAACGGACAAACGTATCAACCCTGAGTATCTCGATCATGGCAAAACATCCGCAAACTAAGGCCGTTCGGAATCAAACCAAACGCACAGCACAAAAAGAACACAGTACACCTTTGTTTTTAACCAGCAGCTTCATCTATGATTCGGCCGAAGATATGGCTGCGGCCTTCACCGATGATTCCCTGGGCGTGAATATCTACAGCCGGTTTAAAAACCCAACGGTGGATGAGTTCATCAACAAAATTGCCGACCTCGAAGGAGCTGAAGACGGTGTGGCAACCGGCACCGGTATGGCAGCCATTTTTGCCACATTCATGACTTTTCTTTCCAAAGGGGATCATATTCTTTCAGCCTCAGCGGTGTTTGGTTCCACCCATACGATTCTTACCAAATACCTGCCCAAGTGGGGATTTGAAAGTTCGTATTTCGATATGAATCATCCGGAAACGATTGAAGCTTTGATCAAACCCAATACTCGTTTGTTGTATGTGGAAACTCCTTCCAATCCCGGGCTCGACATTATTGACCTGGAATATGTGGCTGCGATTTGTAAAAAGCATAACATTCTTTTTGTAGTGGACAATTGTTTCGCCACGCCGGCGGTACAGCAACCCATCCGCTTTGGTGCAGACCTGGTGCTGCACAGTGCCACGAAGTTTATTGACGGACAGGGACGTGTGCTTGGTGGAGTAGTGGTGGGTCGAAAAGAACTGATCTATGAGCTGTATTTATTCATTCGAAATACGGGTCCATCACTCAGCCCCTTCAATGCCTGGGTACTGAGTAAAAGCCTCGAAACATTATTCATCCGCATGGAACGGCATGCAGAAAGTGCATTGAAACTCGCACGGCATTTTCAACACCATCCCCAATTGAACTGGGTCAAATACCCGTTCCTGGAAACACATCCGCAATATGCAATAGCTCAAAAGCAAATGAGCAACGGTGGTGGCATTGTCACCTTTGAACTGAAGGGTGGTATAGAAGCAGGAAGAACATTTCTCAACTCCCTGCAAATGCTGAGCATGACCAACAACCTGGGCGACAGCCGCAGCATTGCATCGCATCCGGCTTCCACCACTCACTCAAAACTGTCGGCAGACGAAAAGGCGGCCGTTGGCATCACCGATGGACTGGTTCGTATTTCAGTGGGGCTCGAACACATGTCCGATATCATCGCCGATATTGAGCAGGCCCTTGAAAAAGCCTGAGTACCCGACGTGTCTATTGTTGTTGCTGATCCACTCCAGGAATAAACTCCGGCTCATCGGCTCCCGTGAACGGTGCGGTTTCAGAAGATACATCGGTTTGTGCTTCAAATACATGTCCGTCTTCATACCCCACGGATACAAAAACCGACATGTGTTGCCGGGCTGTTCCCTTGAATGTTCCCTTCACCGGAGTGCAGTCGTTGAAATTGCGACCCACCGCCAGTTTTACGTGGTTGTGTTGCACCCATACATTGTTGGTGGGGTCAATGCCGGCCCAGCCGTATCCCGGCACCCAGGCCTCCACCCAGGCGTGGGTGGCACCTTCTCCCCGCATACCGTTTTTATTGGGACAGATATAACCGCTAACGTAGCGGCAGGGAATGCCAAGCGAACGCAGTAACTGCAGCAGCACATGTGCAAAATCCTGGCACACACCGCTCTGGTGTTCCAGGATCTCGTCTACTGTGGTTTCGTAGTCGGTGATCCCTTTGATGTAGCGGAAGTTCTGAAAGATGTAATGGCTGCAATGTGAGATGATCTGGGGTATGTTCTTGCTTTCGTCGTACACTTCTGTTGCAATGAAATCAATAGCGTCTTTCCGCCGGATGAGTTCCGGTTGTTTCAGCTCTGTGAGGAGCAGGTCATTTTCGGGTATAATTTCATCTTTTTGCACCATGGCATCGAAGGCTGTAAGATCACTGTTGAGTGTACGGATGAGGAGCCGGCTTTCAATCGTAAGATGTGTATGGGGTTCTGCAACGGTGAAGATGCCGGTGCGGTTGCCCCAGTAATCGGGAAAGAGATGTAAGTCCGGGTTACCCGTAATCCGCACATCATGCTGCAGCACTTCCTGGGTGGAACAGGAGTACGGATGAATCTTAATCTGGTTGGAACTCTCCCGCACCGGCCGGCTGTATTCGTACCGGGTGATATGTTGAATGCTGAAAATCGCCATGTAGTGCCCGCCAAATTTAGGAATATGAAAAGAATAACTGCCCCAGACGGGTAGAGAACTGGAAGATGTCCTGCCGAACACCTTCCAGGAAAGGCTGTAAACCGTGTTGCCGGATGTAATGCATATCGGCAAACTGCACGGTGCTGTTAAACCGGCTGAAGGCCAGGTACATCTGTTCAGCTTCCTGCGAGCGGACCGCATCACCCTGTACCACATCTTTGAGGTATTTCTCCATCCGGTTGAGTGTGTACTTGACTGAGCGGGGAAAGTTTTTATCGAGGATGATCTGGTCTACAACGTTGTAGTTGGTCTGGCTGCTGCGGTAGGTTTTGAGGTGATGTTCGTAGCCGGAAAGATTAAAGAGCAGATGGCGCCAGTGCAGGATATCGCGTTCCTGGTTGAGGTCAAAGTCAATCGCCGCAAATTGTACCGCGGCGAGTTGCACCGTAAGCAGGCAGCGTTCGGTGAAGCGGCCCAGGTTCATGAAACTCCATCCCAGTCCGCGTGGCATGGTGGTATCGGCAATGCCCACAAACAGAATGGTACGGCTCAACGCTTCGTCAATCAACGGCAGGCATTCCGGGCTGCGCAGGCGTTCCTCGAAGGCGGGTTCCTGCATCCAGTGATACAACTGGTTCACCTGTTCCCATACTTCTTTGGTGATGTTGTCCTGGATGCCCCTGGCGTTTTCCCGGGCTTTGCCCACCAGGCTTTTTACGCTGTTGATGTTGCCGGCATCGGCCACCAGGTGGTGCAGGGCAGATGCATGCGAACGGGAGAGTTCCTGCAGGGTGGCTGCATCGGCATGGGAGAACAGTTGCAGAACGGGTTGCCAGGCAGTTTCGGGCGGGGTTCCGGTGTCGAACGAAAGAATATAGTGTGTGTGCAGGATGCGCAGGATGCCTTCGCTGCGTTCCATGTAGCGGTTGAGCCAGTAAAGTGAATCAGCAATTCTGCTCAGCATAAGCGGTTAACTTCTTTGTTTTGTTCGTATAAAATGGTATACCGGTACCGGGCCGGCTTTTCAGATGTCCACCACCCAGGTGTCTTTGCTGCCACCTCCCTGGGAGGAGTTCACCACCAGCGATCCTTCACGTAAAGCCACCCGCGTTAATCCGCCCGGTACAATCTCTATGCCGTCTGGTCCGCACAGTGCATACGGGCGCAGGTCTACGTGCCGGGGCACGAGTTTTCCTCCAATGAGGCAGGGGACAGTGGAGAGGCGGATGATGGGCTGTGCGATAAAGTCGCGGGGGTTCTTCTCCACTTCCCCGCGAAAGGTTTCAATCTCTTTTTCATCCGCTTTATTGCCCATCAGCATGCCGTAGCCACCCGATTGGTTGGTGCGTTTTAAAACCATGTTTTCGATGTTGCGGAAAACATACGTGCGCTCTTCCGGGTTAGCCAACTGGTAGGTGGGAACATTGGGCAGGATGGGTTCCTCGTTCAGGTAATAGCGGATCATGGCCGGCACGTAGGCGTAAACAGCTTTGTCATCGGCCACTCCGTTGCCTACGGCGTTTACCAGCGCTACGGTGCCTTTGCGGTAGGCGCTCATGATGCCGGGTACGCCCAGTATACTGTCGGTTCGGAAAACCAGCGGGTCCATAAATTCATCGTCAATGCGGCGGTAAATCACGTCCACCTGTTTGTAGCCGGTGGTGGTTTTCATGTACACTTTGTGGTTGTCAACAAACAGGTCTCTTCCTTCCACCAGCGGAATTCCCATTTGCCGGGCCAGGAATGTGTGCTCGTAATAAGCAGAATTATAAATGCCGGGCGTGAGCAGCACCACGGTGGGGTTGGAAACGGGACGCGGAGAAAGCGACAACAGGATGTTGTGCAGGATCAGTGGGTAGTTGTTGATCATGCGCACCCGGTTGCTGCTCAGCATCTCCGGGAAAATGCGTTTGGTCACCTCCCGGTTCTCCAGCATGTAGGATACCCCCGATGGCGTGCGCAGGTTGTCTTCCAGGATATAAAAGCGGCCGTCTTCTCCCCGGATCAGGTCAATACCCGAAATGTGTACATAAATCTGGTGGGGCACATCAATGCCTTTTACTTCACGGTTGTAGTGGGGGCAACCCGCCACCAGGTCGGCCGGAACGATGCCGTCGCGGATGATCTGCTGGTCGTGATAAATATCGTTGAGAAAGCGGTTCAGTGCAAGCAATCGTTGTTTAATACCGGCTTCCACGTGCTGCCATTCGGCTGCAGTGATGATGCGGGGCAGGATGTCGAATGGGAAAATCCGTTCGATGCCCTGGTTATCGGAATACACCGTAAATGTGATGCCCTGGTTCATGAACAGGCGGTTGGCCAGGGCTTCTTTCTCCTGCAGGTTGGATAGATGCAGGGGGTGGACCTGCTCCGCCAATTGCCTGTACGGGAGCCGGATGCCTTCGATGCCGCACATCTCATCCCAAAAGCCTTCTTTGGATTGATACGATGCAAATAAGGATTCCCCTGTCATAGCGATTTGTTAGAAATGGGTCAAACAAACTGCAGCGCCCTTTACGGGTATTTTCTGCCGATGTGCCGAATATAATAATTAAACCAATATCAGCTATTCGACTGCTGAATTTTCCCATTGCAAGTTAAATAGGGGAGAGGGAATTGGTTATTTAGTCATATATAAATAATTTTAATATAAAAGAAACCCCAGTAAAAACCGGGGTTTGGATATAACCTGATAAAACCAAAACGTGTTACTTGGTGGCAATTACCTCCGTATCGGAGGCGCCTTTAACTTTTTTAAGCAGCAGGATGTAGCCGCAGCAGTCTTTTTTTCCTTTATTCACCTGCACCGGTTTGATCATGTGCCATTCGCTGAACCGGGGTTGGTAGCCGTAACTGATGATATTTCCTTCCGAGTTACCCCAGAGTTTCTTATAAAAAACCTGTTTTTCATCGTAATCATACATCCGCAGTTCATGGATCCGGCTGGTGGGGTCGCCCACGAAAACTATGTGGTACCAGGCGCCCTGGGTCATGGGCACAATCACAGGCATTTCGTATTCGCTTTCCATGCTCATACTGGCTTCCTTGAGCACAACAAAGCCATTGCGTTCGAATTCTTTTTTCAGACTGTCTACCTGGGAGAAAATGGAAGGAGAAGCGCAGGTTTTCTGCCGTATGACGTTGTTCTGGGAAAATGCAGCAATGCTGCAGCACAGAAGCATGGTTAGAATCAGGCTTTTCATAACAGTACGGATTTTTGCAGGGCACAGGTGCAGTGGGTACTGACCTGTATACGCTTTCGCTGACAAGATAGCAAGAATCCGCCTGTATGGTTCTCTTTTGATCACGAATTTTCTGTTGGTAAGTAGGAATACTTAGGGGCCTTCTGCAAAGGAAGGTCAACAAATTAGGCAACTATTTCCGGAAATGCAAGCCCTTACCCTTTCCAGGTATAAAAAGAGCTGGCCTGGGCCGTGCAGGTGAGTACCAGGTCGTTGATGCACACATGTTCAGGCAGGGTGGTGGTATAATACACTACTTCGGCCACATCGTCGGCGGAAAGGGGTACGTAGCCTTCGTACACCGCATCGGCTTTGGCGGTATCGCCTTTAAAGCGTACCATGGAGAATTCGGTTTCGGCTGCTCCCGGGTGGATGGCGGTCACTTTGATGCGGTGCCGCAGCAGGTCAATGCGCATGGCCTTGCTGATGCTGTCTACCGCAGCTTTGGTGGCGCAATACACATTTCCTTTCTCGTACACTTCCTTGGCGGCCGTGGAGCCGATGTTGATGATCTGTCCCTGCCGGCGCCGGATCATCAGCGGTAAAACAGACCTGCTTACGTACAAGAGTCCTTTTACATTGGTGTTAATCATGGTTTCCCAGTCGGCCATATCCGCTTCTTCAAAGGCATCCCGTCCCAGGGCCAGCCCGGCATTGTTTACCAGCACATCCACCTCCAGCCAGTTGGTTGGCAGTTGGCTTATGGCCTGCTCCACCTGTTCTTTCTCCTGTACATCAAAAGGGAGCAGGAACACTGCTGCCTGGTAGCGTTCTTCCAGTTCCTGCTTGCACTGTTGCAGACGCTCAACCCGGCGCCCGTTGAGGATCAGTTTCCATCCGGCACGGGCAAAGCGCTCGGCACAGGCTCTTCCAAATCCGGAGGTGGCTCCGGTTATCATTACAGTCTTTTGTGTCATGAAAGCTAATTTATACGGCCTGCTGTAAAGGTACGGATGCCGGGCTGCCGCTGGTGTCGGGCTTAATTTTTTCAATCGTCCGGTTTTGCCGGCTGCGCTCGGCGGCAAAGGCCACGAGGTGACTTTCTACTGAGACTTCAATAGAGGAACTCAGGAGATCTTTATTCTGTTGGTACACCGCCTGCACCCAGTCTTTTACCAGCCGGTGGTCGCCCCCGCCGTGGGCATCGGTTTTTAGCGAAAAGGAAGTCTCTTTCCGGGTTTTGAAGTCGGTTAATACAAAGGTTTCCATGTCGCCGGAAATATCGCCTTTGGATCCCATGATACGGGTTTTACGCCCTTCGTGCGATACATGGGCCTCCATCGAAAACGCTGCGGTTACGCCGTTTTCAAACAGCATGTTAACTGTCAGATGATCGGGCTGGTCATTGTCCATCCGGTACACACAGCGGCCGTAATCGGTGCTCCGCAGTTGTTCCAGAATGTATTCACCGCGTTCGGGTTCAAATTCCGGCAGTTCGTCAAATACATAGAGCCGTTGCCGGTCGCGGTAATAAATCTGCAGGGCCGAATAAGCACAACTGCCCTCCACGGCACAGCCATCGGTGCAGCGTTCGGTGCTGCCGGCAGGCGCGTTGGCGTTTTTGAACCAGCGCAGGTTGCCAAAGCAATGCACATCGTTTACCGGGTTGTTTACCAGCCAGCGGATGATATCGGTATCGTGGGAAGACTTGGCCAGGATGATGGGGGCGGCTGTTTTACTGTTGCGCCATTTCCCCCGCACATAGCTATGACTCATGTGCACATGCTCGATGGGTTCCATGTGCTGCACGCTGATGATTTCGCCAATGAGCCCGGCGTCAATAATCTCTTTTAGCTCGCGGAAGTAGGGCGAGTACCGCAGCACGTGGCACACGCCTACAATGCGCCCGGTTTCGGTGGCTTTTTTCAGGATGAGACGGCACTCCGCTTCGGTGGTGGCAATGGGTTTTTCCAGCAGCACATCGTAGCCGTTTTCCAATGCGGCGAGACAAGGTTCGGTGTGCAGCGCATCGGGCGTGGCTATGATCACGGCATCGGCGAACCTGGCTTGCTCAAATACCTGTTTCCAGTCGGTATAGCATTGACCCGATGGAATCTTATGCAGCAGAGAGGCGCGGTACCGGCGTTTGGCGTTGGGTTCGGCAACCGCCACTATGTTCAACTCGTCGGGGTTTTTCAGGGCATAATCTGCATAGATCATGCCGCGGTGTCCCGCTCCTATCAGGATGGCGGTAACGGGCCGGTCCATTTTTTTATGCAGCGGGTTGTGAAACAGGTCCTGGTGCAGTCCAAAAAGGGCGGCCATTTCCTGCCAGCCCAGTGTTGCGGCCTCGGTAAGGGTGTGATTGATCTGGCGAAGTATTTTCCGGGCGGAGATGAATTGGCGTAACGACATAATTGACCGGGTAATGACTGTGAAAACAGCATTAAAATTACTGGATCATCCGGTTGTTTCAAAACAAACTCCCTATCCTTCACATTTGTTTGTGTGTTCAAACTGATTTTGCCGCAGGTGGATGCGACTGTTGCGGGCAGCGGCAGTCATATGTTGGTTGCTGTCTTGAAAAAGGGTCTGCCGGTTCGTTGCACTTGCAATGATCGGCTTGATACGGACAGTTAATCGCGTACGCATCGTACGGCAAACCCGCTCCCTTTCGCAAATGGGACCAGGTTAACATGCCGGTAGCCGAAACCCATGTCAATGCCCCAGCCGTTCCGGCTGCTTTGTTCCTGAGCGCTCCACCAGTAGCCATACCGGGCCATACCAATGAACTGAGCCGATTCTGTACGGCTGCCTCCGGGTAAAGCGGCAAATCCGCTGGCGTTGCTGCCGTTTCCTCCATTGTTCCAGCCGCTGCTGTCTTTCAGTTTGGCACCCGCTTCGCCCTTGCCACCCAGGTAGTTGATGAGCCGGCTCCATTCCTCCTGGTTGGGAACATGCCATTTGGCCGGTGCCAGTCCGCGGGGGTCGGTTACGGCATACCAGTTGTAGAGCAGGCCATATGCAGCAGCATTGGATGAATCATTGTTGTAATAGCACCAGGCGGGCTCGCCTTCCAGGTCGGCCCGGAGCCAGGCTTCTTTTGTTGTGGCTTGTGGGATGTTGTCGCCATTTCGGAAACGGGTAACGCTGAGGTTTTCGGCCATCCAGGTTTGTGTACCCAGTTTAGCTGTTTTATAAGTTCTGCCTTCTATATCGGTAACGGTGACCCTGGTCTGGGCTTGTACAAAACTCTGCAGGCTGAGCAGGAGGCAGAGAAAAGAAAGTTGACGCATAACGTGGATGTTTTCGGCAGCTGACAGGGTGGCGTTTCCGCCGGCCCGGGTGTTTGTTAAGCTGCATTAAATTACGAACAAAACCCCAGCCCGCCAATTTTTTCAAAGGGGCTTATCCATGCATTTGATGAAGAAATAAAAGGCCGGGTTGCATCAACCTTTCTGCAGGTTGTAGATCACAAAGAAGGCCATAACAATCAGCAACAGAATCAGAAAGGTGGCCATGATGAGAAGGCCCATAGAAGGGAGGGGCCGGCGGGGTTGATGCCGTTTTTCCCGCAACTGGCCGGCCAGTTGGCGATTGAGCCGTGCCACCACTTCGGGCAGCTGGTTTTTATCTTGTATCAGTTCCAGTCCTTCTTCCGCGTCACTCAGCAGTTCGTGTGCAGCCAGCCGCTCTTCCACCGCGTGACGTTGTTCGGGGCTGAGCCGGTTGTGGATGTAGTCGAGCAGTTCCTGCTCGCTCACCTCACCACTTTCGCGGATGATATGGAGCAACCGTTCATTCATGTGCCTGTTGTTTGCGTACCAGGAGTCTCAAATTACGCTTTCCGTTCTGAATATAGCTTTTTACCTGCATGGGCGTGTACCCGGTAAGGGCTGCAATCTGCTGGTAGCTTTTCTGCTGCAGGTAAAAAAGTTCAACGCAGGTGCGTTGTTCCGGCGCCAGCAAGGGCAGCGCTGCTGCCAGGGCGGTTAGCAAGGCTTCTTTTTCCTTCACTTCCAGCAGCGCCTCTTCTTCATCGGGTTTGCGCAGCTGTTGTTCCGTCAGCTCCCTGGGCAGCCGGTCTTTGTGCCGCAGCTGCATGAGACAGTGGTTTTTTGCCACCATGTAGATCCAGCTTTTAAAATAGTCCACCCGGTACTTACCCAACTCCTGGATGGCTTTTTCAAACACCTGCTGTACGGCATCGCGGGCGGCTTCTTCGTTGCGGAGATATTTCATGCAAACGCCCAGCAGCAGCAGTGTATAGCGCTGGAGCAGCTGGCCCAGCCACTTGCTGTCGCCGTCCCGGTAGTACCGTTCCAGCAGTTCCTGGTCAATGCGGTTGTTTTCGTGGTTGGGAGCCGGTTGCATGTGCGGTTAAAATACTTCTTTTACGCTTCCTGTTTTGTTAAAAGATGCAGGGTGTTTTTAAAATCCATATTTTCATGAGACGATGTCGCTTGATACCGCTCTTTGCATTGTGCCTGTATGCCCCATCCGGCAGGATGCCAGGCATGAGCAGGAACTGACCAGCCAGTTGCTCTTTGGGGAAGCCGTGGAGATCGTGTCTGCCGCCGGCGAATGGGTGGAGGTGCGTTGTCTTTACGATGGTTACACCGGCTGGTGCATGGCCAACCAACTGGAACGGGTACCCAAAGCATTGGCGGTTCAAGCACCACAACAACTGGTGAGCGATTGGGTGGAGGAGGTGGAGGTGAACGGTGAGCCCATGCACATCCCATATGGAAGTGTACTCCGCGGTTTGGAGCAGGGCCGGGCTGCCTGGGGCAGCATATGCATCGGGTATACAGGTACGGCCTTAACCGCTGCGCCCCTTGCCTTTACACCGGAGAACATCCGTTCTGTTTCGGCAGTGTACCGCAACAGTCCCTATCTCTGGGGCGGGCGCAGCGTGTTTGGCGTGGATTGCAGTGGCTTTGTGCAAACGGTCTTCCGTTTTTTTGGTAAATGGCTGCCCCGGGACGCGTCCCTGCAGGCCGGTTGTGGCAGTGATGCCGGCTTCCTGGAAGAAGCCCGTTGCGGTGACCTGGCTTTTTTTGATAACGAAGAGGGGCGGATTGTGCACGTGGGATTATTGCTGGGCGACGGAGACATCCTGCATGCCGCAGGAAAGGTGCGGCTAGACCGGTTGGATCATGCCGGTATCCTGCACAGCACCAGTGGTCAGCGAACGCATCGCCTCCGGATGATCCGGCGGTACTAACCCCAGCTGCGGATCCAGCTCACCAGGCTTTTTTCCCATCCCATCAGCTTGAAGGCCGTATAGAAGAGCAACACAGCAAAGTATTTTTTGATTGTTTCCTGCGGAAGACTGAGGGCCCACTTGCTCCCAAAGTAACTCCCCACCATAAAACTAATGGCCAGGAGCCCCACCACCCGGAAGTCAACATACCCTTGTTTGTAATAGTTCAGCATTCCAAACAAGGCCACGGGCAGTACCAGCAGGCCCAGCGATGTACCCTGGGCAGCATGCTGGCTGAAGCCAAAGAAAAAGACGAGTGCCGGCACAACGATCAGCCCACCACCCACACCCACCATCCCGCCGAGCATGCCGGCAGCCAACCCTATCAGGAGAATTCCAATGATGGTAACGGTATCCATACGTTTAACAGGCATGCGGAATTATTCTTTCCGGTACTTTTCCTTGTAATAGTTAATGGCTTCCCTGATGATGCGGAAGGCTTCTTCCTTGCTCTGGAAGTTGTCTATTTCCACCACCTTGTTCTCCAGTACTTTGTATTCTTCGAAGTAGTGTTTCAGCTCGTTGAAAAAATGTTCGGGCAGTTCGTCAATGTCGCGGATGTGTTTAACGGTGGGATCTTTGGCCGCCACGGCAATGATTTTATCGTCCCGCTCGCCCTGGTCAATCATCTGCATGTTGCCGATCACCGTTGCCTCCACCAGGCAAAGCGGCTGAATCGGCTGCGAGCAGATGACCAGGATGTCCAGCGGATCATTGTCCTGCCCCAGCGTTTGCGGAATAAATCCGTAATTCACGGGGTAGATGAAGGAGGAGAAGATCACACGGTCCAGTTTGAGGAGCCCGGTGTCTTTATCAATTTCGTATTTACTGCGGCTACCCTGCGGTATTTCAATGAGGGCCCAGACTTTTTCAGGCGCCGTTTCACCGTAGTGTGCCCCATGCCAGGGATGTTTTACCGTAATCATATCCGATGTTTTGCAGATCGAAGATAACGGGTTGTGCTATAAAAATATCTATTTCACTCAGTGTTTTCCTCTGTGGCAAACGTTGTGTATTCTGTGGTAAAAAACAAAACCACAGAGTCCCCGGAGTTTTGCACAGAGTTTCGCAGAGTACTACTATTGAAAATCAAATTCACTCAATAGCACAAGACGTTCGAAGATAAGCAGAAACGCGGCCCGGTTCATACCGGATCCTGTTCCGATTCCTGGTGTTTATTCGAAATCTTTGTAGAGCAGGTATTTCTTCCTGATGGCCTTGAACTGCGACAGGGCCGGCTCCCAGCTGTTACGGATCTCTGCCTCCGATTTGCCCGCTTTGATCTGCTGCATCAGGGTGCTGTTGCCTGCCAGTTTATTGAAGAAAAAGTCTTCCGCTTTTCCGCTTTTCGGGGCCAGGAAAAAATTGGCCTTTTCGGGAAACAGGCGGTAGGCCTCCAGCAGCCATCCCAGCTGCAGTTTTCCATTCACCTGCTGAAATACTTCGTCCGGCGTGCCGCTGAGGTCCCAGCCATAACAAAGCTTATCCTGCAGCTTGGGACTGCGGGCGCCTTCCATGGAACGCGGCGTGAACGACGTGAGGGTAGTGGGCAGCGAAGGATGACCAAAAATCTGGAATTGTTTGGTGGTACCTCTTCCTTCGCTCAGTACCGTTCCTTCAAAAAAGCAGGTGGAGGGGTAGAGGTAGATGGATTGAATATTCGGCAGGTTGGGAGATGGTTTTAATGGCAATTCATAGCGGGTGGTATGCGAATAATTGCTGCAGGGAACTACGGTGAGTTCAAAGTCGCCTGCACCGGCGCTCCATTTGTACAGTTTTTTATCGTACCACTGTTCGCCAAAGAGCATCTGTACATATTCTCCGATGGTCATGCCATACACAACAGGTACCGGCTGCATGCCTACAAATGATTTATAAGGAGCTTCCAGTACCGGCCCGTCTACATAGTGCCCGTTGGGATTGGGACGGTCCAGCACCACCAGGTGCTTGCTGTGCTCCAGGGCGGCTTCCAGGTAATATTCCAGCGAAGAGATGTACGTATAAAACCGAACACCCACGTCCTGGATATCAAACAGCATCACATCCACACCTTTCAGGTCTTCCTGCGAGGGTTTTCGCTTGCTGCCATAGAGTGAAACAACCGGAATGCCGGTGGCTTCGTCTGTGTAGTTGCCGATTTTTTCGCCCGCGTCGGCGGTGCCCCGGAAACCGTGTTCGGGTCCAAAGATCACTTGGATGGTGATGCCCAGCTTTTGCAGGGTGTCCACGAGATGTGTCTTGCCGATGGTGGAGGTGTGGTTTGCAAAAACCGCCACACCTTTCCCCCGTAAAAGCGGCAGGTACTGATCGAGGTGCCAGGCCCCGGGTTGCACCGTTCCGTTTTTCACGTTGCCGGTCGTGTATCCGCTTTTTCTGCGGGTATCCTGTGCGCTGATGGCTCCTGTAAGTAAGCACAGGGTCAACAGCAGGAAAACCTGTTTCATGTGAGGTTGTTTACTCAAAGGTGCGGCATTCGGCCGGGAAAAAAAAGTTAAGGCCGGGGCGCTCAAATTCCGGTAATTTTGCGCTAAATACCAGATTATGCAAGCAAAAAAAGGCGATACCGTTCGTGTACATTACACCGGTAAACTTACAAGTGGTGAACAATTTGATTCCAGTTCCGGACGGGAACCCCTCGAGTTTGAGGTTGGCGCCGGCATGATGATCAAGGGTTTTGATGAGGCCGTGGTAGGCATGGCCATCGGCGATAAAAAAACGGTTACCCTGCTACCTTCCGATGCGTATGGCGAGCGCCATGATGAGATGATCATTGATTTTCCCCGTTCCAACTTCCCGGAAGACCTGATTCCGGAAGTGGGCATGCAGCTGATGATGAACAACGGCGCCGGGCAGCAGTTCCCGGTTACCATTGCCGAAGTGAAGGAAGAAGTGGTGGTGCTCGACGGCAATCACATGCTGGCCGGTAAAGAGCTGGTATTTGATATAGAAATGGTGGAAATTGATGCCAAAGGCCTGATCATCGTTCCGTAAAATACCTGTTTCATTGAAAAGAAAATGGCGTACGCGACCCGTACGCCATTTTTTAGTTGAGGGTAACGATACAACAGCCGGCAGATCGTCACCAGATTTTGATCTGTGTCGCTGCTATTCAGCCTTCTTTCTTCATCCACCATCCCAGCCATATCCCTACAAGACCCCAGGAGACCAGCGCATCCACCAGGCTCGCATTCAGATCGAAAGTCTCAAACCAGATGTGCGTGGTATACGGCTCGTTGAAGAATACAATCAGTCCCACCGCCAGGCTGGCCAGCAGGATGGAACGGAAACTCCTGTGCTGCATCAGCTGGAGGACCCACATAAAAAGCAGCACCACCACGAGGTTGATCAGCACACCCCGCAGCATATTACGGTTCATGTTATCTTTCATCGCTTTGTGGTAGAACACCTGCGCCCAGGGTTTCCCTATGGACTGTTCCATCAGAGCCTGCTGTTCTTCCATGGTAGCTCTTTTGGGTGTGGAAGGCAGATAGAAACCGCCATCGGCCCCCAGGTGCTCGCTGAGAAACGCCAGAATGGTATCCTGGTGCGGGGTGTATTTCTGCTGCGGATGGTGCAAGTTGAGAAAGGTCCAGGAAGCAAATTGCCAGGTAAAAATCAGCAGGGCGCCTACAAGGCTGCCGATGATCCATTGTTTCATGGTGGAAGTGTTTTGGTGAACCAGTAAGGTAAAAAATCTTTTTGGTCGTTGCAACAAAGTTCCTGTCTCAGGAAGCAGAATTTTGCCCTGCGCCGGAAATCAATTTTCTTTACACGAAAGATAAGATCATGGAAATGCAGATCTCATACGGAACAGCTGGACGGCTGATGCGCTACGTGCAAATGGATACCCAGAGTGACCCGCAGGCTGCTACGTTTCCTTCCACCGAAAAGCAAAAGCAGTTGTCCCGTTTACTCGTGCAGGAACTGCAGCAGTTGGGTATTGCTGATGCGGAAACGGATGCTTACGGTTACGTGTATGCCACCATTCCCGCCACCACCGGTAAGGAAGTGCCGGTGATCTGTTTCTGTGCCCATGTGGACACGGCACCCGACTGCAGCGGTACCGGTGTACGGCCCCTGCTCCACCGCAATTACAACGGAGGCCCCTTGGTGTTGCCCGATGATCCTGCCCAGGTACTGACGGCAAGTGCCTATCCGTACCTGCAGGAGCATGTGGGAAAAGACATCATCACCGCTGCCGGCACCACCCTGCTTGGAGCCGATGACAAAGCAGGGGTGGCCATTATCATGAGCATGGCGGCTCATCTGATGCAGCACCCGGAAATACCCCACGGTGCCGTGCGCATCCTGTTTACCCCCGATGAAGAAGTGGGCCGGGGAACGGAGCAGGTGGATCTGAAAAAACTGGGCGCCGTTGCCGGGTACACGCTCGACGGCGGCGAACGGGGTATGCTGGAGGACGAAACCTTCAGCGCCGACGCCGTGAAACTCGTCTTCCGGGGTGTGAGTGCCCACCCGGGCTATGCAAAAGGCATCCTGGTAAACGCCCTCAAAGTAGCCGGGTATTTTCTGGACCAGTTGCCAAAAGACAGCTGGAGCCCCGAAACCACGGAGAAACGCGAGGGGTTTGTGCATCCCGTGAGTCTGCTGGGCACAGCCGAACAGGCGGTGGTGGAGTTAATTGTACGGGATTTCACGATCGAAGGACTACAGCAGCACGAAACCCGGCTGCGGGACCTGGCGCAGGCGGCTGTACAGGTTTATCCCGGCAGCGCTGTGGAGGTGCACATACGGGAGCAATACCGCAACATGAAGGAGGTGCTCGACCAGCACCCGCAGGTGGTGGCCTTTGCCGAGGAGGCCTACCGGCGTTGCGGAATCCCCGTACGCAAGGACCCCATCCGGGGGGGCACCGATGGCAGCCGGCTCAGTTACATGGGACTGCCATGTCCCAACCTGTTTACCGGCATGCAGGCCATCCATTCCAAACACGAATGGATTGGTGTGAGCGATATGGAAGACAGCGTGGCCATGCTGGTACAGTTGGTGCAGGTGTGGGAGGAGAAGGCCTGAAGCATCATGCGGCCTCTCAACAGGCTGGTTGCCGGATGAGTGGTTATAAACCGGAAGTGACGCTAATTTTAAGAAAAGCCCCAGGCAAGGCCCAATAATAAGGCCAGGAATATATACAGCACCAGGATGAACGTGGCCACGATGCCAATGATGCTGAGGATTTTTCCAGCCTTTGCCAACCCTTTTTTATCGCCTTCCAGGATGCCGGGTGTTGCCCGTTCGGCACGGAGGGCCTTGTTGGAAAAGATGAGTCCGGGGATGGCGAAGAAAGGCAGAAGCAGAAGGGATCCCAGCCCGAAGGCAAATCCCAATACCGCGTTGCTGTTGGCTTTTTTCTGCAGCTCCGGGTCGGGTTCGCCGGCCAGCAGCAGCACCCGCAGCCCTACCCGTTCGCTCCACCGCAATTTCCGCCCCAGCTGTTTTTCCCAGGCTGCTTTGTGTTGCCGGAATGCAGTTGTTTTCTTCGTATTCTTTTCTGCCTGCACAGCAGCCGTTGCTGCAGGAGAAATGGAGTTGCCGCCATTGGCATATCCGTCAGTTACAACAAAGAGCAACAGTGCAGCAAAAAAAGAAAGGACACAGGTTTGCATTGATTTTTTTCTTAAAGCTACGGGAACAAGAACGTATACCCAAATATTGCGTAAAGGATGACCGGCGGTTTTTTTGGCAAAGCTCTAACAGATTGAATGCAGGCCGTGTGTTGCCCGGCCGGATATTTGTGTGTGGAAAATATTCCGGTGGATAACCCACCGGATTGCCGGTGTAAAAATTACATTTGCCGCAACCCGGAAACATCCCAACCATAAAACAGCACATCCATGGATCTTTTCTTATTGCAATTGCAGAACGCATCCGATACCCTCAGCACCACGGCACCCGCCGGTGTGGCTCCCAAAGAAATGCATCTGATTGACCTGTTTGTGAAGGCAGGCTGGATCATGCTGCCCCTGCTCATCCTCAGCATTGCCACCGTGTACGTATTTGTGGAACGCTGGATGGCCATCAAAAAAGCATCGGCTATTGACGATAATTTTATGAACATCATCCGCGACAACATCGTAAGCGGCAACGTGACGGCAGCCCGCAATTTTGCCCGCAACACCAGCAACCCGGTGGGACGCATGATTGACAAAGGCATCCAGCGCATCGGTAAACCCATTGATGCCATCAGCGCCAGCATGGAAAATGTGGCGCAGCTGGAACTGTATAAACTGGATAAAAACATCAATATCCTGTCGGTCGTCTCCAAAGTGGCTCCCATTTTCGGGTTTGTGGGCACGCTGGTGGGACTGATGCAACTCTTTTTCAACATCAATGCAACGGGTGAATACGAGTTGAGTACCATCGCCGGCGGTATCTATACCAAACTCATCAGCTCCATTACCGGCCTGGTCATCGGCATGGTGGCCTACCTGCTGCACAACATCCTGCAAACACAGGTGGACAAAACCGCCAACCGCATTGAAGCCGCCGCTGCCGACTTCCTCGACGTTTTACAAGAGCCCACCCGTTAAACCTGCCATTCATGAAGCTGCGTAAGAAACACAGGGGCGAAAGCGAGGTCTTTACGGACGCGTTGAATGATATTCTCTTCATCCTGCTGATGTTTTTCCTGATCGTATCCACCCTCGCCAATCCCAACGTCCGCAAGGCTTCGCTGCCCAAGGCCAAAAGCAATACCCGCAGCAAGCAAACCGTGGTGGTAACCATTGACGCCACCAACCGCTTCTACGTGGGCGCCCGCCCGGTGGATCCCCTGCAGATGGATTCCACCCTGGCACAAATCATCCGCAGTAAACGCACCGGTGGGGAAGAGGTGAGCATTGTGATCAACGCCGACCGCAGTGCCACCATCGAAAGTTTTGCTGCTGTACTCCGGGCCGCCGACCGGCTGGGGGTAAAGGCCGTGATGAGCGTGGATAAGAAAGGGGTGGAGTAATTTTTTTTGCTGCAGGATGAGCTGCAGCAAATTCTTTTATTCATCGGCGCTTGTGACGCTTTCTGCTATTTACCTCATCGTACCGTTAAACTGGTTGTTTCACTCCGCTATCACAAAGCGATCGTTTCCGCTCATATCTTTTTGTAAGTCCACTCCGGCATAGCCGGCTGAACGGAAGATTGCCGCCGTTTCCGGCCCGAGGCGTTGGTTGATTTCGGTATAAATTCTTCCGCCGGGCAACAGGTGCGTTATTCCAAAATCTGCGATGGCCCGGTAAAAGATCAATGGATCGGCGTCGGGTACAAAAAGAGCTTCCCGCGGTTCATGCTGCACCACCGATGCCTGCAGGTGATCCGCTTCCGCTGCCGCGATATAAGGTGGATTGCTCACAATTACATCGAAATTGCCCAGGTTGGCCTGTTGCTCCGGATCAAGAAAGTTGCTGTTGCACCAGTCCACCACTGCCTGCAGCAGGCGGCCGTTTGCTGCAGCGGTAGCCAGGGCCTCCGGGCTGATGTCGAGCGCGGTAACCGATGCACCGGGTATTTCCAGTTGCAGGGTAATGGCCAGGCAGCCGCTGCCGGTACCAATGTCAAGTATACGCAACGGTTTACGCAGTTCTTGTTTTGCTTTCACCCATCGGATTATTAAATCGGCCAGTTCCTCGGTTTCCGGGCGGGGAATCAAAACCGATGGGTTCACCCGGAAGGTGCGCCCGTAGAACCAGGCTTCTCCGGTAATGTATTGCAGCGGGCGGTGGAGCAGCAGTTCTTCCAGGCCGGACTCCAGTTGCGTAAATGCTACGGGTGTAAGTGCAAGGGCATTGAGTTTGCCCAGTGGTTCCTTTCCCACCCATTCGCAAAGCAGGCGGGCAAGGGCGGATGCTTCGCCGTTTCCGTACAGGGGCTGGAGGCGTTGCCGCATGCGTTCGTATTGCTCCTTCCATTCCATGCAGCAAAGCTACCGGCTTCTTCTGAAAGGCGTACTTTTGCCGGCCTGCCATGGATTCCCACGAGTTATACATGCAACGTTGCCTTACGCTGGCCGCCCGCGGCGCCGGCAGGGTGGCCCCCAATCCGCTGGTGGGCGCCGTGCTGGTGCACGACAACCGCATCATCGGTGAAGGCTGGCACGAGGCATTTGGCGGTCCGCACGCGGAAGTCAACTGCCTGCAGTCCGTTGTCCCGGCCGACAGGCACCTGGTTCCGGACTCCACCCTCTATGTATCCCTTGAGCCCTGTTCTCATTACGGCAAAACACCGCCCTGCAGCCTGCGCATCCTGCAAGAGCACATCCCGCGGGTGGTGGTGGGCTGCCGCGATCCCTTCCCTTCGGTCAACGGTTCGGGCATTGCGCGGCTACGGGAGGCCGGTGTGGAGGTGACGGAGGGTTTGTGTGAAGAAGAGTGCCGGGCTATCAACTGCCGTTTTTTTACCTGGCACCGCCTGCAGCGGCCCTACATCGTATTGAAATGGGCCCAGACAGATGATGGTTTTATCGGCACCGGCAACCGCGATCGGCTGTACATCAGCAACCCTTACACCAATCACCTTGTTCACCGCTGGCGGAGCGAAGAAGCAGCCATCCTGGTGGGACGCCGCACGGCGGAACTGGATGATCCCCTGCTCACCAACCGCTCTGGCGCGGGCGGGCATCCCGTGCGGGTGGTGCTTGATCCCTCCCTTCAACTGCCGCCGCATCTCCGCGTCTTTAACCGGGATGCGCCCACGTTACTGGTACATGCGACCGACGCTGCGCCCACCTTACCGGTGGAGCACCTGCGCCTGCAGCCGGCGCACGACCTGGTGCCGCAACTGGTGCAGTCGCTGTATAAGCGGCAGCTGCAAAGTGTGCTGGTGGAAGGAGGAGCCGCCCTGCTGAGCGCTTTTCTGCGGCCGGGTCTTTATGATGAAGTGCGGGTGATTGTTTCCGCAACCATCCGTGCCGGCGCAGGCGTAAAAGCTCCTCCATTGGAAGGGCTTGTATTGCATCATGAAGAAACGCTTGACACCGACATTATCCGGTACTACCAAAATCCTCATTCACTCCAAACTGTTTAACTGCATATGCTTTATCTTCTTGGCAGCATTGTCTTGTCGTCCTGGCTCACCCTTTCGTTCAAACTGGTGGAGCGCTGGCGTATTTCCACCCTGCAGGCGATCGTGTTTAATTATTTCGTGTGTGTGATCACCGGTTCGCTGGTGAACGGATCTTTTCCCGTGGGGACTGCCTCGCTGCGGGAAGATTGGTTTTCCTGGTCGGTGGTGATGGGACTGATGTTCATCGTCCTGTTTAATTTCATCGCCTTAACGGCACAAAAGCTGGGGGTGGCGGTGGCTTCGGTGGCCAACAAGCTGTCGCTGGTCATCCCCTTCCTCTTTTCCATTTACCTGTACCAGGAGCAGGTGACCGGCCTTAAGATTGCCGGCATTGTACTGGCCCTGGTGGCGGTGGTATTTACCTGCATGCCTTCGGGTGGCACCGAACCGTCGGGCCAGCCGTTCCGGCCCGTACTGTTGCTGCTGCCGGTGATTCTCTTTGCGGGTAGTGGACTGCTCGATACGCTTATCAAATACGTGGAAGCTACACATCTGAACGACAATAATAAAAACGCCTATCTCATCAGTGCTTTTGGTGTAGCCGGGTTGTCGGGTTTACTGGCACTGACAGGATTGTTTATTACAGGACGGGAGCGGTTCCAACCCCGGGCCATCGCTGCCGGTATCATGATTGGCGTACCCAATTATTTCTCCATCTGGTGCCTGGTGCAGGTGCTGAAAAATTACACCGGCAACAGTACGGCCATCCTGCCTATCAACAATATGGGGATCGTACTCTTCAGTACCCTGGCTGCCTGGCTGCTGTTCCGCGAACACCTCAGCCGGGTGAACTGGCTGGGCATTGTACTGGCACTGGGCGCCATCGCCCTCATTGCCTACGGATAATAACAGCGGCATGAGCGAACCTTTTGTATTTCATACCATCGGGGCGGAGTCAACTGCCACCTTCCAGGACCGGGGCAGCCGGTTCCTGGCCTACGCGTTTCCGGTTTCTTCCGTGGATGAATTCAAACAAAGGTTAAAAGCGCTGAAGGAAGAGCATCCCAAAGCGGTGCACCATTGCTTTGCCTGGCGACTGGGCACCGATGGTAATAACTACCGCGTAAGCGACGACGGCGAGCCGGCGGGCACAGCGGGGCGTCCCATCCTGGGGCAGCTCGACAGCCGCGGGCTCACCAATGCTGCGGTTGTGGTGATCCGTTATTTCGGCGGTACCTTGCTGGGAGTTCCCGGTCTTATTCATGCATATAAGTCGGCTGCTGCTCTGGCGCTGCAAACAACGCCCATCGTGCAAAAGCAGGTGGAAGCGGATTATGTACTCGAATTTGACTATCACCGGATGAACGATGTCCTGGTTGCACTCCGGCAGTTCGGGTGTACGGTTCGCTCACAGGAAGTGCAGTTGTTCTGCCATATAACGGCGGGCATACCCAGGAGCCGGCTCACCGAAACCCTGCGGCGGCTGGATACCATCGCGGGCCTGCACTACCGGCCGCTGGCTTAAGCTTTTCCTGTAAGCCGGTACATCAACAGACCTACGTTTTCTTTCATGAATGTGTCCCAGAGATCAAACGCCTTGTAGGCGGGAAGGAACGAACCCGGAAAACGGAGCGGGTTGCCAATCACTGTGAAGTGCGTCGGGTAATCCGTTGCCGTTAACCCGATTTTACGGAACACGTATTGTGAACGTTTGATGTGCGTGGCCGAGGTAATGAGCAGGTAAGGGGGCGGCAATTGCAACGAATCAATGATTGCTTTGGAGAACAACCCGTTTTCGTGGGTGTTACGGCTGCGGTTGTCTTTGTACACATCAGCTGCCGGTATGCCCATCTGCAGCAACTGTTCCACAATGAAATCCGCCTCTTTCCAGGTTTGCCGGCTTTTCCGGATGCTGCTGTTGCCGCCGGATACAATAATTTTTTTGATGTGCCCCTGGTGGTACAGCCGTACCGTCTGGATGAATCGGTCGTTGGCTCCCTTGAAATAGCCTTTGCCGGTTTTTTCTTCAAAGGCACAGAAGCCCGTCAGCAGGATGCCGGCCTCATATTGTTCGCCGGGCTGCAGGATCCGTTCTTTGGCCTGCCAGCGCAGGGTAATGGCTTCGATCAGGGCCGGGTTGGAGAACACGAGGAAGAGGACGGCTGTGAAGATCCACAGCCTTTTCCGGCGTACAGGATGACGGGTGAGCAAGGCTGTAAGTGCAGACAGCAAGAGCCAGTTAAAGGGCTGGATAAAAAATAACAAAATTTTTGACAGCAGGAAAAACATGGGCAACAGGTTAATGGCGTGAAGATAAACAATTCCACCTGCTGACATTGCATCCGGCTGCCGTAGTTGTGTGGCATCATTTTCGCTAGTTTACAGTTGTACCTTTGTAAAAAATCCGTTCATGCAAAAGCAAATCATTCCGATCGTACTCCTGCTCCTGCTGGCAGTTGCTCCCGCTGCCAGGGCGCAATTGAAGCCCGCCAACGCCTGTGGCGCCATTGCGGTGGACGTATACAAAGGATGGATCAACGAAGCCAAGCCCAATGCCGATCCGGAGCAGATCAAGGCAAAGCTGCCCTGCTTCACCTCCTTTGAACCGGAGGGCAACGAATCGAAATGTGGCGGCGGGGTGTACTATGCGGATAAGGATTTTAAGTTCCTCATTCAGCGCGACTACATTGTGATCGGTGCGGCCTTTAAGGGGAGCTTCAACCTGCCGCTGCTGGGTCAGAAGTCGGATGATCTTTTTGTAAAGCTGGGCAATCCCCGTTACCGCGATGCCAACTGGGAAGCTTACCAGATGGCCTATGGTACCCTCCTGGTATTGTACAACGATAAGGCCGTCATCCATAAAGTTATCATCAGCACCAAGACCCCGGACGAGTTGGATCTGTGCGGTGAAATGTAATATTCAACACGTTCTTTTAAAGGCATATGTGCTCACGTACACTGCGCGGGGCGTTTGCTTGTTCGTTTGCTTTTGACAGCGCAAACGGATTGAATTTACGGTGTAAACAGAGGATTTAGAACATGGTAGTACCGGTGCAATGCAGTTTTAAATATGCGGCCCGACGATTTACTCAGGGTTGCACCAATACCAGCCGCAGTTTGTTGGTGCGCAGCCGCACTTTCAGCCACGCTTCCATTTTTTCGCGTTCGGCAGCCGGCAGGTTTCCTCTTACATCGGCAAGTGCTGTAAGGGTTTGCAGGCGACCGGTGTCTGAAAAAAAGGCATTGTTATCCAATGAAAGAGAGGTCAGATCAGGATACTGAATTTTCAGTTCCCGGAACAACTGCCCCGCCAGGTTGCGTAAGGCGGCTGCGCTGTCTATCCGCTCCTGCAGTTGTTGCAGATGAAACTTCTTTTCATTCAGTTCTGCCTGCAGGGGATTGGTTTGTTCAGGGTTTTTTTCCAGTTTGGAATAGGAGAAGCCCTGTCGGATGTTGAGCTGCGTGGATCCGAGTCCGTACCGTTGCAGGCGCGTCTTCAGGAAATTGACCTCAACGGGTTGAATATATTCGCCGCCGTAGGTGAGAGTGATGGATTTGTTTTTATAACTGATTTCTTTTTTCAGCAGGTAGTTGTTGGGAAAGTTGCCCTCGTTTTCGATGAACAGGTTGGCCAGGTGCTGGAAGCGGTTTTCCCGCACGAGGTTGTAGCCCAGGTAAATGCTGGGTATGAGGGTGGCGAGTACAATGATCCACACGGCGATGTTGCGCTTGCGATCGGCTGCTTTGTCGCTCAGGTGTGTTACCGGGAAGTTGAACAGCCGGGAAGTGACAGACGTGGCTACGGCAATGAACACCGTGTTAATGAAAAAGAGATACAGTGCGCCGAAGAAAAATTTGAATTGCCAGGTGGCCAACCCGTACCCTGCTGTGCAAAGCGGCGGCATCAGCGCCGTGGCGATGGCCACACCGGGAATGACATTTCCTTTCTTCTTACTTGCAACCGCTACAATGCCCGCAAAGCCACCCATCAGTGCGATCAGTACGTCATAGATGTTGGGCGCGGTGCGGGCCAGCAGTTCGGAGTGGGCATCGCTCAGCGGTGATATTAGGAAATAAAAAGTGGAGGTTACGAGGGCGGTACCTGTGGCAAACAGAAAATTGCGAAGGGCTTTGCGGAACAGGTCCAGGTCGTTGATGGAAAGTCCGAGCCCCAGCCCCATGATGGGACCCATCAGCGGCGATACCAGCATCGCACCGATGATCACTGCGGTGGAGTTGACGTTGAGTCCCAGTGATGCGATGAAGATGGCGAATACCAGGATCCACAGGTTGGTGCCGCGGAACACCACGCCTTTTTCGATTTCTGCGAAAACGAACTGGAAGTCTTCTTTTTCGTCTTTAAGACGGAAATGGTCGAGAATGTTACTCATAAATGACGCCCGTAAAGATGCTGATTTTCCGGGACTGCCGGCTGTTAAAAAATTAAGTTGCCGGATGGTGGCGGCTTAAACTTACGGCACGACGTAGCAGCGTTTGGCAGATGCGATCGTCGGCGCTTCATTTTGATTCACCCGGGCAGCGGGTGTCGGCATCTTCGGGCGCCAGGTGCAACACCAGGCTGGTGGCACAGCCGTTGGGCTGGCAGAGCCAGGACTGCTTCAGCAGGAGGCTGCGTTTACCGGGGATCAAGAGTTCGTAGACATAGAAGCCCAACCGTTCGTTCTGGTCGCAGGTTTTCAGCAGGCGGGCTTTGAAGTTTTTTCCCGGGAAGATGTCTTCCAGCGGCGTACGTCCCTTGTTATTGGGGTGAAAAGCCGATACCAGGCTGTATTGCAGGTAGCCGGCCCGGGCGCCGCTGAGAGTAAGGTTCCAGTTGCAAGGTTCATTCGTGGCGGGTTTACATACCAGGGAAACGCCCCGGATCGTCAATACGGCTTGTGCCTTGCGAACGAGCTGGTCGCCCTGCCATTCGGGTGTTTCACTGCGCCAGCGGAAAGGCGACTTACTTCCGCTTCCGGCCAGCCAGTCGCCGGCCTGGAGATAATCCACTCCTTTCACGCTGTCAATGGCGAAGAGCACTACGGCGTCGAACAGCTCGGCCGGCCGGGGGTATTGCGCCTGCAACGGCAAGTGGACGATGAGCAGGATGAAGAGGAGCAAGCGGTTCATGCAGGTGATTGAATGGTTGATGAATAGGGTGAAGAAAAGCGGCGTTGGAGAAAGGTAGTGCTTTTTACCCGGTAACGCAACCCCGGCTTTGCCCATAACCTGTGAACGCACAGAAGGTAAGAACCAGCGGTGACAGGCTGGTAGGGTCCGGTCCAACGGTTCATTTCGGGCATCTTCCTTACTTTTGGCACAAATCAATTGTTATGAGTCATCAACTACTGAAAGGAAAGAAGGGCATCATTTTCGGTGCGCTGGATGAAAAATCCATTGCCTGGAAAACGGCGTTGAAGTGCTACGAAGAAGGAGCCCAGCTGGTGCTGACCAATGCTCCCGTTGCGCTGCGCATGGGCGAGATCAACAAACTGGCGGCGGCCTGTGGCAACGCCCCGGTGATAGGCGCCGATGTAACCAACATGGCTGACCTGAAGAACCTGTTTGAGCAGGCCATAGCACACTTCGGGGGCAAGGTTGATTTTGTGCTCCATTCCATAGGAATGAGCCTGAATGTGCGCAAAGGCAAGCATTATACAGAGATGAATTACGACTGGAACGGCAAAACACTTGATATCAGCGCCATGAGTTTGCACCGCGTACTGCGTACGGCCTGGGACCTGGATGCACTCAACGACTGGGGCAGCGTGGTGGCGCTCACCTACATCGCCGCACAGCGTGTGTTTCCCGATTACAATGAAATGGCCGATGCCAAGGCTTTGCTGGAAAGCGTGACCCGCAGCTTCGGCTATCATTACGGGGCCAAGAAGAAAGTGCGGGTGAACACCATTTCGCAGTCGCCCACCCGCACCACCGCCGGCAGCGGCGTGAAGGGGTTTGACGGGTTCATGACCTACGCCGAAAAAATGAGTCCGCTGGGCAATGCCAGCGCCGAAGATTGTGCGAATTATATCACGGTCATGTTCAGTGATCTCACCCGCATGGTAACCATGCAGAACCTGTTCCACGACGGTGGCTTCAGCTTCACCGGGGTTACGGCGGAAGTAATAGAACAGATGGAAAAATAATAAGATGTGGCTGTCTCAAAAAGTAAGCAAGTTTCACTCAACGTTCGCAAAGAATACAAAGTGCGCTAAAAAAGCGTTACTGATCCCGCCTTTGTTTCTTTGTCTTCGTGGCCGCTTTGTGTGAAATAACCCATTTGAGACAGCTTCCTGCTTTAATCATAAAAAAAACGGAATGTATGAACTGGGTAGAACCGGTTGGTTTGTTTGGCTCTTTCCTCAGCAGCATCACCTTTGTGCCCCAGGTGTACAAAGCCTGGCAAAGCCGGAGTGTGGGCGACCTCAGCATTTATACGATCCTGATTGTAACGTTGAGCACGGTGGTGTGGCTGATCTACGGATTTTTTCACCAACCCCTCCTGTTGCCCGTGGTGCTCTGCAACGGGTTCATCTTCCTGCTGTCGCTGGTATTACTGTATTTTAAACTGTATTTTGGTAAAGGAAAATCCTGACCGGGATATTCCTGCCACAACAAAAAAACCCCGGTTACGCCGGGGATTTTTGTTGCTGCAGTCAAAATGCGTTAATATTCGTCTTCGTTGAAAAAGAAGTCATCCTGGCTGGGATAATCGGGCCAGATGTCTTCGATGCTTTCGTAAATCTCTCCTTCATCTTCCAGTTCCTGCAGGTTTTCCACCACTTCAATGGGGGCGCCGCTGCGGATGGAATAGTCGATCAGCTCGTCTTTGGTGGCGGGCCAGGGAGCGTCTTCCAGGTAGGATGCCAGTTCAAGTGTCCAAAACATAGTAGTACCCCTTTTTTAATTTTCCGCAAATGTAACGGAACTCAGCAAAATACCCAACCCGCTTTTTTTACCCGCTGCCGGTGCCCCGTGCGAGGGCTGTTTCACCGGTATTTTTCATTCTGCAACGCATCGGCCGGGATCACTGCCACAACTGTATTATCTTCGGCGCCGGAGGAAGTTTTATGTTACGTTGTACCGGTATCTGCAAGAAGTACGGCTCGCTCGAAGTGCTGCGGGGCGTTGACCTGTCGCTGGCTGCCGGTGAAGTGGTGAGCCTGGTGGGTTCAAGCGGTGCCGGGAAAAGCACTTTGCTCCACATCCTGGGTACGCTCGACCAGCCCGACCGGGGCGAGGTCTGGCTACGCGATACGTCTCTCACCGCGCTGCGGGGCAAGGCCCTGGCCCGTTTCCGCAACCGTCACATTGGATTTGTCTTTCAGTTTCATCACCTCCTGCCGGAGTTTACCGCCCTGGAAAATGTGTGCATCCCCGGCTGGCTGGGCCAGCGCAACAAGCGGGAGGTGGAAGCAAGGGCCCGGGAGCTGCTGGACCTCCTGGGTATGGGCAACCGGGCCGGGAATAAACCGGCCCAGCTGTCGGGCGGCGAGCAGCAACGGGTGGCCGTGGCACGGGCCCTCATCAACCAGCCCGATGTGGTGCTGGCCGATGAGCCCACCGGTAACCTCGACTCGGTGAACGCACGCGATCTGCACGAATTGTTTTTTGACCTGCGCAGCCGCTTCAATCAAACCTTCCTGATCGTTACCCACAACGAAGAGCTGGCCGCCCGCTGCGACCGGACGCTGCACATGAAAGACGGGCTGATGGTATGGGATAATGTGTAAATGTGATAATGTGTAAATGTGGTAATGTGGCAATGTGTAAATGGTGTGCTGTGCCCACTCAGGTGCGTATGGTTGCTTGCTGCTTTTGCTCACAAAAAGGCGGAGCTGGTTAAATGAGTAGCGTTCATTTACAAGCTGCAACGCGGCGAAAACGGGAAAAGGAGTAAAGCGGAGATTATTTTCTGAAACACAGCTCTTGTGTGTTCTTCCCCATCACGGTGCCTCCGTGTTGGAGTAATCAATTAACAAAAGCATCGTTCTTATTGGGAAAGTTCAATACCTGTTTACACCCGGGGTTTCCAGGGTATTTCTTCTGCCTGCAACTCTTTTGTTATAAAACGGGAAAGAACAAAAAGATAATCGCTTAACCGGTTGAGGTACTGAATCACCAGGGGTTCCACTTCCATCTGTTCGTACTGCATACGCACGCAGCAGCGCTCGGCCCGGCGGCATACGCAACGGGCAATGTGCAGCGCGGAAACAGCAGGGTGTCCGCCCGGCAGCAGGAAAGATTTCATCGGGGGAAGTTCTGTATCCATCCGGTCCATCTCCTTCTCCAGTAAAACCACGTCCTCTTCGTGCAGATCCGGGATTTTCATCCGGGGTTCTTTTTCCGGGTCGGTAGCCAGTGAGGAACCGATGGTGAACAGGCGGTCCTGCACTTCCCGCAGCAACTGGTTGGTGGGGAGGTGCGTTATCTGGTCGTTGCAGAATCCAATGTGAGAGTTTAATTCGTCAATGGTGCCATAGGCTTCAATGCGGAGGTGGCTCTTCGGTACTTTGGTGCCGCCGATGAGACAGGTCTCGCCTTTGTCGCCCGTTTTTGTATAAATCTTGAATGCCATAATTACAATAATATACCTTACAGGAGTTGCAAGGTAATGGCTTTAACAAAACAAAAGGCGGATGGTTGGGTGCTGGGGTTCATTCTGTTGAAAACCTGTTTGTGCAGGTTGCTGAAAATCAGTTGTGCAGGTGTGGCAGATGGACTTCGGTGCGTACCTGGTCGCTTTCAATCTGCCCGTCCTTCAGGCGTACCACCCGGCGGGCGTAGGCGGCAATGTCTTCTTCGTGGGTTACCAGCACAACGGTGTTTCCCTGTTGATGAATATCGGAGAGCAGCTTCATGATCTCCACCGAGGTGGTGGAATCCAGGTTACCGGTGGGTTCATCGGCCAGGATGATGGAGGGATTGTTGATCAGGGCCCTGGCGATGGCCACCCGCTGGATCTGTCCCCCGCTCAGTTCGTTGGGTTTGTGGTGGCTGCGGTCGGCCAGCTGCACTTTCTCCAGCATCTGCAGCGCCCGTTCGTTCCGTTCTTTTTTGGGCACCCCTGCATAAATCAATGGCAGAGCCACGTTTTCCTGTGCCGAAAGACGGGGCAGGAGATTAAACTGCTGAAATACGAACCCGATTTCCTGGTTGCGTATGTCGGCCAGATCGTTGTCCTGCATCTTGCTCACATCCTTGCCGTTGAGCAGGTAAGTGCCCGAACTCAGGGTGTCGAGACAGCCGATGATGTTCATCAGGGTGCTCTTGCCCGATCCCGAGGGTCCCATCAGGGCCACAAATTCACTGCGGTAAATATCCAGGTCTATGCCTTTAAGAACCGGCAGTTCCTGGCGGCCAAGGAAATAACTTTTGCGAAGGGATTCGAGGTGAATTACCGACTCGGGCATAGGTGGTGCTTATTGTTTTTTGATCATGGTGGGTACCAGGAAGTACTGGTCGTCGTGCAGACCGGCCTGCTGCAACGCGGCGGAACGATCGAGCGGACTGGCCACGACATCCGGCCGCAACTGGTTCAATACGGAGGTGAGGTGCTGCAGCGGCTCCACGCCCGTAGTATCCAGTTCCTGCAGTTTTTCAATGAAGCCGATCATCTGTTGCAGGTCGTTGCGCAGTGGCTCCCGCTGTGCAGGCGGTACCTGCAGGCGGGCCAGCCGGCTCAATTGTTCCACGAGGTCCCGGGTGACTTCCATGTGACAAAGATAGTCGTTTCGCACACGCCAGCGGATGCCCGTAACACGGCAGAAAAGGCTATCTTCGCCGCCCGCCGGCACGCTCATTACGCCGGTCTTTTCCAATTTACAGTAGATCCGTTGTTATGAGTCAGCAGAAAGAAATTGTCATGAGTGGCATCCGCCCCACCGGCTTCCTGCACCTGGGGAATTATTTCGGGGCCATGAAGAATTATGTGGCTTTGCAGGAGAAGTATACATGCTATTTCATGGTGGCCGACTGGCATTCCCTCACCACCCACCCCGATACAAAGGAGCTGAAGGAGAACGTACACCGCGTGCTGGCCGAAAACATCGCCTGCGGACTGGACCCCGACAAAGTGGCTCTCTATTGCCAGAGCCATGTACCCGAAACGGCTGAGCTGTACCTCTACCTCAATATGCTGGCCTACAAGGGTGAGCTGGAAAAAACCACCACCTTTAAGGATAAAGTGCGGCTGCAACCCGACAATGTGAACGCCGGCCTGCTGACCTACCCGGTGCTGCAAACCGCCGATATCATTCTGCACCGCGCCCGCTACGTGCCGGTGGGCAAAGACCAGGAGCAGCACCTGGAAATGGCCCGCAACTTTGTAAACCGCTTTAACCACCGCTACGGGGATGTGTTTCCCGAACCGCTGGCTTTTAACTTCGGCGGGGAACTGGTGAAAGTGCCCAGCCTCGACGGAACGGGTAAGATGAGCAAAAGCGAAAACCAGAACGCCACCATCTACCTGGCCGACAGCGATGACCTCATCCGCAAAAAAGTGATGAAGGCCAAAACCGACCAGGGACCGGCAGCACCCAACAGCCCCCGGCCCGACTACATCGAAAACCTGTTTCAGCTGCTGCGGCTGGTGAGCAGCGCCGACGTGGTGCAGCAGTTTGACGCCGATTACAACAACTGCGTCATCCGCTACGGCGATCTGAAGAAGCAACTGGGCGAAGACATGGTCCGGTTTGTGGCGCCCATCCGGGAACGGGCCGAAGCAATCCGGCACGACCAGGCTTACCTGGGCCACGTGATGGAACAGGGAGCCGAAAAAGCCCGCAGGAGCGCCCACACCACCCTGGAACGGGTGCGGGAAGCCATGGGCTTACGCTATTTTTAAAAAATCAAGCGGGCCCGGAATAAATTCGGAAAAGAAGCTTTATTTTGAACCACCTCAATGCAGGAAAGGCATACCGCCGGAATTATAATTTGTATGGCAAAGTCAAAAAAACCAAAACACATCGCGGTGGCCGGTAATATCGGCGCGGGCAAGACCACCCTCACCGAAATGCTGAGCAAACATTACAAGTGGATTCCCCAGTTTGAAGATGTGGATCATAACCCGTACCTCAATGATTTTTATGAGGACATGCCGCGCTGGAGCTTCAACCTTCAGATCTACTTTCTTAACAACCGCCTCAACCAGGTGCTCGAAATCCAGCGGGGTACCGAAACGGTGATCCAGGACCGGACCATCTTTGAAGATGCGCACATTTTTGCTCCCAACCTCTACGAGATGGGGCTGATGGGCAAACGGGATTTTGATAACTACTTCTCTTTCTTTGCCACACTGAAAACCATGGTATCGCCCCCCGACCTGCTGATCTACCTCAAGGCATCGGTACCTACCCTGGTGGCCCAGATCCAGAAGCGGGGACGGGAATACGAAGAAAACATCCGGCTCGACTACCTCAAGCGGCTCAATGAATATTATAACAAGTGGATAGATACCTACAAGGAAGGAAACCTCCTGATCATTGACTGCGATAACAACAAGTTTGCCGAAAATGAAGAACATCTCGGAGAAATCATCCGCAAAATAGACTCCCAGCTTTACGGTCTCTTCTGAACTGCATGCTAAAAAGAAACCCCGCCAGGAATGACGGGGTTTTTAGCAAACAATCGATTACGACCACTACACTTGGCACGTCACGGTCGGGCCGTGCTTGCCGAAGCATATATATTTCTGTTACCAGATTCTTCTTTTCGGCCCGGCTGCCCCAATACACGGTTCAACAATTACCGGAAGTTCAAATGTAAAGGTTCAACAGAAATTGAATCTACCGCAGCGGGCTATTTTTTTTGATGAATTTCAAAGTTCATTCAATTTTTTTGAAGGTTTTAAAAAAAATGGGAAAGCTGGACTTGTTTTATTGAATAATTTCGCATCAGGAGTAAAGAGAATCTAAAAATGCAAACGACTGTTAGTGTTTTCTCCCGACACGTAAATTCAAATTGGGCGGGCCGGGGCGATGGCTTATTTTGCAGCAGTAAACAGCTGTTATGAAATACCAACCCGTTCTCCCGGAATTATTTACACAAAACAGGCAACGGTTTATCCGCCAGATGCTTCCCAATTCCATCGCCATCTTTGTGAGCAACGACGAATGGCCATCCAATGGCGATGCGCTGCACCCGTTCCGGCAAAACAGCGATCTCTTCTGGCTCAGCGGCATCCAGCAGGAAGACAGCATGGTTATTCTTTTTCCGGATAATCCCGACCCGAAGTACCGGGAAGTGCTGGTACTGGTGCGCCCCAACGAACTGAAAGAAAAATGGGACGGACGCCGGCTCCGCGCCCAGGAAGCCCGCGACATATCAGGCATCGCCACCGTAGTATGGCTTGACGCGGTTGACGCGTTGCTGCAACCCTGGATCCACCTGGCCGACCATATCTACCTCGACAGCAACGAAAACGACCGCAAGGCATCTCTGCTCCGCAGCCGGGAATACCGCTTCATTGACGAGATGCGCCAACGCTACCCGCTGCACAGCTACCAGCGGGCGGCAAAAATCATGAAGGAACTGCGGGCGGTGAAAACACGCCACGAAGTGGACGTGCTGCAGCGGGCCATTGACATTACCGATAGTACCTTCCGCCGGCTTCTCCGCTTTGTACGACCCGGCGTGAAAGAAAATGAAGTTGAAGCCGAAATCTGGCATTCCTTCCTGTCGCAGGGATCCACCGGTCCGGCTTACGGAAGCATCATTGCCAGCGGCGACCGGGCACGTACGCTGCATTATGTAAACAACAACGAAGAGTGCCGCGACGGGGAATTGCTGCTCATGGACTTTGGAGCGGAGTACGGCGGTTACTGTGCCGATCTTACCCGCACCATTCCCGTTAACGGTAAATTCTCCCGCCGGCAAAAAACTGTGTACAATGCCTGCCTGCACCTGCACAACTACGCTAAAAGTCTGCTCAGGCCCGGCATCAGCATCGTGGATTATACCGATAAAGTGGGAGAGGAAGCCACACAGCAATTCCTGAAAATAGGCCTGCTCCGCAAAAGCGAGGTGAAAAACGAGGACCCCGAAAACCGTGCATACCGCAAGTACCTCTATCACGGCATCTCCCATCACCTGGGTATAGATGTACACGACCTGGGCACCCGCACAGCCCCCATCAAGGCCGGCATGGTGTTTACCGTGGAGCCCGGCATCTATATCGAAGAGGAACAGATGGGGGTGCGCATCGAAAACAACCTGTGGATCACCCGCAACGGTAATACCGACCTCATGGCAAAAATTCCCATTACGGTGGAAGACATTGAAGCGCTGATGAAACGATAACCTTATCCGGTTATTGATTCACCGGCGGCATGTTTGCCGGTGAAAGGATTAAACTTATTTACCATCATGAAGCAGATACCCAACATCTTTACCCTTTTTAACCTGGTGTTCGGTTGCATCGCCATCCTGCTGATACTCGACAGCAGCACAGCCATCGTAACCCTGCAGCAGGGCGACCTGCTCTTCCGCCTCCCCGAAAGGATGGTGCATGCTTCCTTTTTTATTTTCGCCGCCGGTTTGGTGGATTTCCTCGACGGTTTCCTGGCCCGCGCTTTCAAGGCCACTTCCGACATGGGTAAGCAACTCGACTCGCTCAGCGATGTGGTGACCTTTGGTGTAGCGCCCTCCCTGCTCCTGTACCAGCTGCTGCGCATGAGCTTTCTGCGGGATACGGGCGCCATCAATACCAGCCAGCTCTGGCTGCTGCCCTCCCTGCTGCTGGCCTGCTGTGCTGCCTGGCGGCTGGCCAAATTCAACATTGATACCCGCCAGACCACCAGTTTCCGCGGCGTGCCCACCCCCATCACCGGCTTTGTGGTGGCTTCCTTCCCGCTGATCCTCTGGTATGGAGGTGAGCCAATCACCGGTGTTCTGCTCAATCCCTGGGTGCTGTACGGCATTACCCTCGTGCTCAGCGCGCTCATGGTGAGCGACCTGCCCATCCTCAGCCTCAAGATCAAAGACAAATCGCTGCGCAACAACCTGCCCCAGTTACTGCTGCTGGGCTTCGCACTGCTGCTCCTGCTATTCTTCCGCTGGGCAGCCCTGCCGCTCATCTATGTGAGCTATGTTGCGTTATCTTTGCTGTTCCGCAAACAGATTTCATCAACCTAATTCCCGCATCATGCTTTACACCGTACAGGTACAGGTAATGCCCCTCAAAGATTTACTCGACCCGCAAGGCAAGGCCGTGATGGGCGGGCTCAGCAACCTGGGCCTGCAGTCCGTGCGGGACGTGCGGATCGGAAAAAACATCACCCTGCAGGTTGAAGCCGCCTCGCCCCAAGAAGCTACTGCTATTGCCGGGGAAGCCGCCCGCAAGCTGCTGGCCAACCCCGTGATGGAACAGTTCGAAATCACCCTCGCCTGAAACCTGCTACAGGTACTGGTCACCGTTAGCATATGCCTGATTCCCTTCACGATCCATCGGTTGCCGCTGCAATTCCAGCGGGTGGCAGGCTGGTCATCGTACCTACCCCCATCGGCAACCTGAAAGACATTACCCTGCGTGCACTGGAGGTGCTGCAGGAAGTGGACCTCATCCTCGCAGAAGATACCCGCACCTCCGGCGTATTGCTGCAGCACTACCAGGTACACAAACCCATCACACCCTATCACCAGCACAACGAACACAAGATAGTCCCCCGCCTGGTGGAGCAATTGCAGGCCGGAAGCCGCATGGCCCTGCTCACCGATGCCGGCACACCCGGTATCAGCGATCCCGCCTTCCTGCTTGTGCGGGCCTGTTTACAGGCCGGCATACCCGTTGAAACGCTCCCCGGTGCCACCGCTTTTGTACCGGCCCTTGTGAACAGTGGGTTGCCCGCTTCCCGTTTTGCGTTTGAAGGATTTCTTCCTCCCAAGAAAGGACGACACACCCTGCTCAGCCAGCTGGCCGCCGAAGAGCGCACCCTCCTGTTTTACGAGTCGCCCTACCGGCTGGTGAAAACCCTGGCCGACCTGGTGCAGTACTTTGGCGCCACCCGCCCCTGTTCCGTGAGCCGCGAACTCACCAAAAAATTTGAAGAAAACAAACGGGGCACCCTGCAGGAAGTGCACGATTACTTTGAACAAAAGGGCGTGAAAGGCGAAATCGTGCTGGTGGTGGCCGGTGCCGGGTACCGGGAACAGGAACGAACCGAAGATCCCGGACAGCTTTGACAACTTTGTAACGATCTAATACCGAATTTTATCCTTCAATCATACCGAATATGCCGCGTTTGTTCTTTGCCGTTATCTCCCTCTTGGTGCTTGCTTTTTCATCCATTGCCCAGCCCGGCCGCTGGCAGCAGCGGGTGAAATACAACATGGACATCCGCATGGATGTGCAAACCAACCGCTTCACCGGTACGCAGAAACTGGAATACACCAATAACTCCCCCGATACGCTCGACCAGCTCTTTTACCATCTCTACTGGAACGCCTTTCAGCCCAACAGCATGATGGATGCCCGCAGCCGGGAGTTGGGCAACCTGCGCATTGGCAACCGCCCCGACTGGGACGGACGGGTACGCGACCGCATTCTGAATCTGAAAGAAGATGAAATCGGTTACCAGCGGGTGCGCTCTTTAAAAATGAACGGGCAACTGCTGGCGGTTGAAGAGCACGAAACGATCCTGCAGGTGAAACTGCCCCGCCCCATCCTGCCCAAACAAAAAGTACTGCTGGAGATGGAGTTTGAAGCGCAGGTGCCCCTGCAGGTGCGCCGCAGCGGACGTGATGCAGCCAACGGGGTGCGCTTTTCCATGGCACAATGGTACCCCAAACTCTGCGAATATGATGCCGATGGCTGGCACCCCAACCCTTACGTGGCGCGTGAGTTCTACGGCGTATGGGGCGATTTTGATGTATCCATCACAATTGATAAAAACTATACCATCGGGGGCACCGGCTACCTGCTCAATGCCAACCAGGTGGGACATGGGTACGAAACCCCGGGAACCCCGTTGGCGCTTCCGGCCGGCGACCAGCTTACGTGGAAGTTCACTGCTCCCAACGTGCACGACTTTGTGTGGGCGGCAGATCCCGGGTATAAACACCTTGTGCGGCAATTGCGCAATGGTCCCACCATCCATGTGCTGTACAAAAACAAACCGGGTAATATCCGCAACGACCAGGAATGGCAGCGCGTGGCCGATGCGGCTGAAACGGTGTATCCGTTCATTGCCAGGCAGTTTGGCGCATATCCCTACAAACAGTATTCGTTTATCCAGGGCGGCGACGGTGGCATGGAGTACCCCATGGCCACCCTGCTCAACGGACCCGGACTGGGTACCGTGTTTCACGAATGGATGCACAGCTGGTACCAGATGCTCATGGGTACCAACGAAAGCCTCTATGCATGGATGGATGAAGGGTTTACGGAGTTTGCTACCGACCGGGTGCAACACTACTACGACAGCGTGATGGCAGCGAAGAACGGTACCAAGATGCGACCAACGGAACTTCCCTTGTACCACAGCGATAACTACCGCGGTTACTTTGGCCTGGTGAAGAGTGGCCGGGAAGAGCCCCTTACCACACATGCCGATCATTTCAGTTCCAACTATGCCTATTCGGTGGCTTCCTATTCCAAAGGCGCCGTGTTTCTCTCGCAACTGGGGTACATCACCGGTGAGGCTGCACGCGACCGCATACTGCTTGAATATTACAGGCAGTGGCGCTTCCGGCATCCCAATGTGAACGACTTTATGCGGCTGGCTGAAAAGGAGAGCGGTCTGCAGCTCGACTGGTATAAGGAATACTGGGTAAACGGCACCAAGACCATTGACTATGCCATTGACAGTTTGTGGGAAGAAGGCGGTAAGTCGAAAATCCGGATCCGGCGTGTGGGAGAAATACCCATGCCCATTGACCTGGTACTCACATTCCGCGACGGAAGCACGCAGTTGCATTATATACCCATGTACCTGCTATTTGGCAGCAAGCCGGCGGAAGACAACCAGCCCAGAGTCGTTTATCCCGCCTGGAAGTGGACCCATCCCACGTATACCATTGAGTTTGACCGCCGCCTGCTGGACCTTACTGCGGCTGAGATAGACCCCACGCAGCGGATGGCGGATACAGACCGCCGCAACAACCGGCTTGAATTGAAATGGTAAACGGCTGGTAAGGATTGTACGGCCCGTTACTTCGTTTGCCCGTAAAACTTAATTACAGCTTCCACGCGGTTGTTTACATGCAGCTTTTCGTAAATATGATACAGGTGCTTGCGCACGGTGTCGGGCGCAATGAAGATTTGCTCCGCAATCTGTTTCACCGACAACCCCTGGGCCAGTAATTCGAGGATTTCTTTTTCACGGTTGGTAAGCAGCCGGAACTGTTGCAGATCGTTGAACGGTTCGTTAACCGCTGCCGGCTGTGCGGGGAGTTGCTGAAAGGTCATAACCACTTTTCGGGCTATCTGGCTGCTCATGGGGGCGCCGCCTTCCACCAGTTCACCAATGGCATCTATTAATTTGGCGGGTGATGATTTCTTAAGTATGTACCCGCTGGCACCCGCCCGCAGGGCTTCAAATATTTTTTCGTCCTCTTCGTACACGGTGCACATCATGAAGAGGATGGACGGATGTTGTTTTTTCAGTTGTTTCACCAGGTCAATTCCGTTGTAATCTCCCAGCCCGATGTCCATCAGCACCACCTGTGGGTTGCGCTTCGGGATTTCTTCCAGTGCTTCCGCCCCATCGCCAAAAGACCCCGCCAACCGGCAAGAGCCGCTCAGGTCAATAATCTGCTCCAGTGCGTGCCGGATATCCGTCACGTCTTCCACTATGCATACGGAAATGGGGTTCATGCTGTAAATCTGTGAAATTAAACAGGAACGGGCAAATGATTCCTGGTGATGCCCGCTCAGCGGGGCACCGCCAGGATGTATTTTTCTTTAAAAAACGGTTCCCGGAACAGTTGTTCAATCTCCCATACCAGGGGATGCAGGCCGCTCTCCCGGATCTCCTCTTCCAGGTTCCCGCCTTTCAAACAAATCAGTCCGCCGTAGATTTTCTCCGTGCCCGCCGTGGCCATTTGTCCCTGGCCCCGGGCTTTGAGCAGGGGCCGGCTCCATTGCCAAAGCTCCCGCAGGGGGGCTACTGCCCGGCTTACAATGAAGTCGAATTTGCGGTCGGTGATGGTTTCTGCGCGGGTGTGCCGGGTGGTTACATTCTTCAGCCCGGTGGCTTCCACCACCGCTTCCACCACTTTCAGTTTTTTACCAATGCTGTCGGTTAGCAGGAACTCCACCTCCGGGAAAAAGATGGCCAGGGGGATGCCGGGGAAGCCGCCGCCTGTGCCTAGATCGGCGATCTGCGTACCCGGCTGAAAATCGAAAACCGCCGCAATGGCCAAAGAATGCAATACATGCTTCTCGTACAGGCTGTCGATGTCTTTGCGGGAAATGACATTGATCTTATCATTCCATTCGGTGTACACGTTCTGGAGTTGCTCCAGTTGGCGACGCTGTACATCGGTGAAGCCGGAAAAATAGTTCAGGAGAAGGTCCATGCTCTTTTACCAGGTGTTTTTGGGTTTTCGTACGAGGGTGTCTGCAAACAGGATGTAATAGAACCACTGCCAGATATCCAGCAGGGGATAGATCCAGAAGAGGTCCGCTTCCCGCAGTTGCTTCATGCTGCGGAAGTATACGAGGCCCAGGATCAGCAGCCGTCCCCCGTACACAGCCAGCGGTATCCATACGTGATAAAACATTACGCTGGCGATCAACAGGGGAAAGAAAAGGAACTGCGAGGCCGCGTAAAGCGACAGCAGGAATTTGTGCAGGGGTTTGTAATACCGCGATGCGCTGTAATGCCGTGCCTTCTGCTGACGCCAGCCGCTCCACGAATTTTTGGCTTTGGAATAGGTAAACGCTTCCGGATCGGGTACGATGGCGGTGTTGGTGCGGGTGGCCACCCGGTTGATAAACAGATCGTCGTCGCCTCCGGGCAACTGGTTGTGCATGGAGAAGCCTTTGTTGCGGAGGAAGAGCTCTTTTTTGTAGGCGAGGTTCCGGCCTACACCCATGTACGGCCGGCCGGCCAGGGCATAGGAAAAATATTGCAGGGCGGTGAGAAAGGTTTCAAAGCGGATGAGTTTGTTCAGGAGTCCGGGTTCTTTGGTGTAAGCGCCGTACCCCAAAGCAATTTCTTTACCCGGTGCAAATGCGTGCTGCATCCGTTCCACCCAGTGCGGGCTGGCCGGGCTGCAGTCGGCATCTGTCAGCAGCAGCAACTCATACCGGGCTTCTTTGATGCCCATGGACAGCGGGAACTTCTTACCCTGGATGAGCCGGGCTTCCTGCTTCAGATCAATGGGCCGCAGGTGACGGAAGGGCTTGGAAAGGTATTCCAGCACGTATTTGCTGTCGTCGTACGAGTTGTCGTTCACCGCCACCACTTCGTAGGTGCTTTTGTACTCTTGCTGCAGCACATCGGGCAGGTGGTCGGCCAGGTTCTGCGCTTCATCACGGGCGCAGATAATCACCGAAACGGGGTGCTGCTGCGCCACGCTCCGCACCGGCGCTTTGTAAAAAGCCAGCCGCATAAAAAAGTACAGGTAGTAAAACAACTGTACACCGGTAATGACACAAAACACGATGAACAGCAGGTCCTGCCATTGGATGTAGATCATAAGGCTGCGAAAATATTGCATCCCGCACAAATGCATGCGGCAGCTTCTGCACATTTCTGTAACAGGCGGGCCGCGCTGTCATGTGCCGCAGCCCTGTATCTTTGCCCGCTTATGGCAGCCCTTCAGTTTGAACTCCTGCACACCGATGACCGCAGCAAGGCCCGTGCCGGCACCATTACCACCGGCCACGGCAGCATCGCCACGCCCATCTTTATGCCGGTGGGCACGGTGGGCAGCGTGAAAGCCTTGACGGTGCAGCAACTGGAACAAGTCGTGCAGGCACAGATCATTCTCGGCAACACGTATCATTTGTACCTGCGCCCCGGAACAGGGGTGCTGGAAGCTGCCGGCGGTCTGCACCGCTTCAACGGCTGGCATCGTCCCATTCTCACCGACAGCGGCGGCTACCAGGTGTTCTCCCTGGCCGGCAGCCGCAAAATCAAAGAAGAAGGCGTGGTGTTTCAAAGCCATATTGACGGCAGCAAGCACCTGTTCACACCCGAATCGGTGATGGACATCCAGCGCAGCATCGGGGCCGACATTGTGATGGCCTTCGATGAATGTCCGCCTTATCCCAGCGATTACCGCTATGCCCACCAGTCCATGGAACGGACCCACCGCTGGCTCAACCGCTGCCGCGAACGATTTGACCAGACGCCCGACAAATACGGGTACACCCAAAACCTGTTCCCCATTGTTCAGGGTGGTACCTACCCCGATCTGCGGAAGGCCTCAGCCCAGTTTGTGGCCGACGCGGGGCTTACGGGTTGCGCCATCGGCGGACTGAGCGTGGGCGAGCCCGAAGAGATGATGTACGAATTCACGGCGCTTTGTTGCGAGCACCTCCCCGAAAACAAACCGCGGTATCTCATGGGGGTGGGAACGCCCTGGAACATTCTCGAATGCATCGGGCTGGGGGTGGACATGTTCGACTGTGTGATGCCCACCCGCAACGGCCGCAATGCCATGCTGTTTACCAGCTGCGGGGTGATTAATATTGACAACAAAAAATGGGAAAAAGACTTTTCCCCGCTGGACGATGGTATTGACTGTTCCCTCAGCCGCTACTACAGCAAGGCCTACCTGCGCCATCTCATCAAAGCCAAAGAAATTACGGGCCTCACCCTCGCCAGCGTGCACAATCTCGCCTTCTACCTGTGGCTCGTGCGCCAGGCGCGGGAGCACATCCTGGCCGGTGATTTTGTGTCGTGGAAGGAAGAATTGATCCCGGTGCTGAAGCGGCGGTTGTGAAAGGTAAGCACCCCATGTAAATGCCGCTTTACACACAGGAATTTTCCTGTTTCGCAGCACTTATTTTCTCTTCGTCAGATTTTCAAATTCATACCTCCCATCCGCTTTCAGGGCGAAGTCACTTCCGGCCGAAAGAATCTATGCATTTACACATCCGTATATTTCCACATTTCCAAATTCGTCTTTCCAATTTTTAATTTCCGTTTTACAGAACTGTCGGAGGGGGGACGCGTCCCCCATTTTCAAATTTTCAAATCTTCAAATTTTCAAATTCCATCCCTTACACCCGCCGCCGGGGGAACCTGTGCCCCCATTCACACATCGACACATTCCCACATTTACACATTGCTTCATTTCCTCTTTCCGTATTTTGCACCCGGATGAAACGCATCGACGCTTACATACTCAAGACCTTCCTGAAGACTTTTTTCTTCTCCCTCTTCCTGTTTGCACTCATTGCCGTTGCCATTGATGCCAGCGAAAAAGCCGAAGATTTTATCCGCAGCGGCCTGTCAACCCCGGAAGTCATCCGCCAGTATTATTATGGCTTTGTGCCGCATATCATCAGCCTGCTTTTCCCGGTCTTTGTACTCATTTCGGTGGTGTTTTTCACCTCGCGCCTGGCCCTGCGGAGCGAGTTCGTGGCTATGCTGAGCACGGGCATGAGTCTGCGCCGCATCCTGGTGCCCTACTGGATGGGCGGGGTCATTCTGGCTCTTATCCTGGGTCTGTCGAACCACTTCGTCATCCCCCGGGCCAATAAGATCCGCACCGATTTTGAACACCGGTACATTGACATGGGGAATATGCAAACCGGCTCCTACCGGTACATCAACAACCTGCATCTGCGCATTGATTCCTTTACCTATGCCGGTATGCGCAGTTACGATACCAGCGCCCAGAGCGGCACCGGGTTCTTCCTCGAAAGGGTGCAGGGCAACCAGATGGTGTATAACCTGCGGAGCGAAACGATTGCATGGGATACGGCCACCAGCGACTGGCGTCTTGATAATGCCATTGAACGCCGTATCAACGGGTTGCAGGAGGAAGTGAACATGCTTGGCACCTATCATGTGCGGCTGGGGTATCGTCCGGTTGACATCAACACCGACGAATACAAAAAAGACAAACTGGGCACCCGTTCCCTGAACCGGCTCATCCGCCAGGAAAAGCGGCGGGGAAGCGAGGGGGTCAACGCCCTCCAGTTTGAACGCTACCGCCGGGATGCCTATGCCGTTTCCGTGATTGTTATGACGCTTATCGCCGGGATCCTGGCTTCCCGCAAGATTCGCGGCGGCAGTGGTTTTCACCTGGCACTGGCTTTTGTGATCGGGGTGGGTTTTATTGTTATTGATAAGTTCTCCATGGTATTCTCCGTCAAGGGTAATTTCCCACCCCTGATAGCCGCCTGGCTGCCCACCTTTTTGTTTGGCCTGTTGGCCTGGGGACTCTATCAACGCTCTCCCCGTTGAACCGCCGGTTGGGCAAAAGTTATCGAATTGTGAAAGGAAGCCAATCGTTCCAACTTTTCAGCAATGCCCCTGTTGAACATCGAGGTGAATGGCTACCTTTGAACCTCTCCCGATTCATCCATTTTTAACCACTGCATATGGGCGTTTTAAAAGAAAAATTCAAGGCAAAAGCGGATGCAAGAGCAGCCGAAATCAAAGACATTCTCAGGCAACACGGCAATAAAGTGATTGGTGAAGTGGTGCTCTCCCAGGTATACCAGGGCATGCGGGGCATGACCGGGCTGGTGACCGAGACATCCCTCCTGGATGCAAAGGAAGGCATCCGCTTCCGTGGCTACTCCATCCCCGAACTGCAGGAAAAGCTTCCCAAAGCACACAAGGGTCATGAACCCCTTCCCGAGGGCCTTTTTTACCTGATGCTCACCGGTGATCTGCCCACACAGGAAGACGCCAACTACATCACCGACATCTGGCAGCGGCGCAGCCATGTACCCAACCATGTTTTTGCCGCTATTGATGCCCTGCCCCTGAGCACCCATCCCATGACCATGTTTGTGGTGGGAGTAATGGCCCTGCAGACTGAAAGTTATTTTGCCAAGCAATACGCTGCGGGCATTAATAAAAAGGATTATTGGGAGCCGGTGTTCGACGATACCATGCTGTTGCTGGCCCGCCTACCCCGCATCGCTGCCTATATCTACCGTCGCAAATACAAAAACAACGAACATATTTCACCCAACGGGCTGCTCGACTGGGCCGGGAACCTCGCCCAGATGCTGGGCTACAACGATCCCAGCTTTATGGAGCTGATGCGGTTGTACATGACCATCCACGCCGACCATGAAGGCGGCAATGTATCGGCCCATACCACTCACCTCGTGGGCAGTGCCCTCAGCGATCCCTATCTCAGTTATGCTGCCGGCATGAACGGATTGGCAGGCCCGCTGCACGGGCTGGCCAACCAGGAAGTGATCAAGTGGATTTTTGACATGCAGGAACAACTGCAGACCAACGAGCCTTCCAAAGAGCAGATAGCCGAATACGTAAAGAAGACCCTGAGCGAAGGAAAGGTAGTACCCGGCTATGGTCATGCCGTACTGCGCAAGACCGATCCCCGCTTTACCGCCCAGATGGAGTTTGGCAAGAAGCATATGCCCGACGATAAACTGGTAAACACGGTGTGGAACATCTACGAAGTGGTGCCCCCCATTCTTGAGTCATTGGGCAAAGTGAAGAACCCCTGGCCCAACGTGGATGCCCACAGCGGCGCCCTGCTGGTACACTATGGCATGGTGGAGTATGAATTCTACACCGTGCTGTTTGCCGTGAGCCGTGCCCTCGGCGTACTCACCAGCCTGATCTGGGATCGTGCATTGGGACTGCCCATCGAAAGGCCTAAGTCCATCACCACCGAGCTGGTAAAAGAATGGATCGAAGGCCGGGAGTCAATCTGGGGCGAATAAAAATTCCTGCAATAACCGAAAGCCACTTCCGTGCAAAGTGGCTTTTTTATTTTTATCCGGGCGGCTACAGCAAACAAATTTTGGGATGAACGTCCGTAAGGGCTGCACGGTTATTCCATTTTCCACAGCTTTTTCAGTTTGCGTACCTGTGCCCGGGCAAGTTGCAGCTCTTTCTGTTGCTGCAGGATGAAGCTGTTTTCTTTCAGTTTACCGGTAACGGTTTCCAGCTCGGCCTCGTTTTCGTACACCATCCTCCGGAAGGGGTTGGTGTAGTCCTTGGAGCGGGAGGCAATGATGCCCTCCACCATTCGTCTTTTTATGACAATGTATTGGTCGAGCAAGGCTGCCACCTGCCCTTTTTCTACCTGGCGGATTCCATGCAACTCCATCCAGGCAGCCTGCGCATGGGCCAGCTTGCGTTCGGCATAAACGGCAGCCTGTCCGGTATAAAAGGTATGAACGTCATGCCAGCTTTTAACGCGGTTATTTTCGATCTCGCGGACCAGTTGGTCGACTTGTTTTTTCTCGATGAGTTGTCCGCCTACGTTTACCCATTCCCCCCGCCGGCCGGATGGGTTGCGCTGCTGCAACCAGCGGTTGAGTTGCAGGGGCGGATCCGGATGCCAGGCGGTTAGTAATTGCAAGGCGAAATAGTAATCCACCAGTTGGCGGAAGTAGTGATAAGCCTGCCGCACTTTTACCAGCACCACGGCGCGTTGGCTGTTTTCGAAACCGGTGGCCCGGATTTCCAGTTCATCCACCAGCGGATCGTTGTGCAACAGGAGGGTGCGCCCCCTGCGCCGGCAAGCTGTTTCGCTGAAATCGTTACCGGTTTTTTCCTTTTGAAGGGCCGCCAGCCCGGTGAACTGTTCGAGCAGCGGCAGGGCTTGCATGATTTCGTTGATGCTGTCGGGGGCGAGGTAATCGTATTCCAGTGGCTGTATAATGGAAGGACGTTGGTCGCGGTCGTGGTATTTGCCGGCGTTGCGTGCGAGGGCGTACATGTTGTACAGGAACCAGTAGCCGGGCATCACCAACAGGCGGTTACGGCTCTCGTCGTTACTCACCAGCGAAAAGGGAAGGGGGATGTCCAGTTCCGCGGGATAATCGCCCTTGGCCAGCAATGTATAGGTGGCAAAGCGGGAATTGTGTTTGATGCTTACGCAGAGAGCCGGCCAGAAGCCCCGGCCGGCAATCAGTTCCCCGTCGGCACTGCGGCTGTTGTGGTTGCTGCCGAGGGTGGCGCCGGCGGCAATGTTACTCTGGCCCATCACCAGGGCGGCACAGAGGAAGGAATTGTTGTGGTGCTGCTCATGGGCCGGGAAGATGAGCGAGTTGAGTACTTCGCAGCAGCTGATGGTGGCATTGTTGCCCAGGTACGAGTTGATGAGACGGGCGCCATACTTCAGCTGTGAGTTGGAAGCCATGTAAAAACGCACGGCTTTAACGCCGTAGAACACGCGGCATTTCTCTTCCATAATGCCGTTCACCAGTTCGCAGCCCTCACCTACCTGCGAACTGGCATGGGGGCTGGAGTTGATGGTGAGGTTCTTCAGTTTGTTGGCGCCTTTGAGGTAGGCATCGCTGCCAATCCATACGTCCTTGATGATCTTGCAGCTTTTTATCACGGTACGGTCGCCCACTTTTCCATAGTAGCCGCGCTGCCGGTCGAACCGGAGTTCGGTGAAGGCTTTCAACTGTTCCTGCAGCCGGGTATTATCGCGGTAGCGGCTCCACAGCCACGCATCGCCGGGCAGCATCCCGTCGAAGGGGATGATGCGGCGACCGGCATTTTCATTGCACACTTCCAGCCAGATGCGGATTTTCTCCTCCTCGCCATCTTTCAGAATACCGTTGCCAAACTTGGCGTAGTTGGTGGTGCCCATCTCCTCCACGTTGGTGATGATTACTTCGTTGCCGATGATGTAGTGGGACAGGTAGTGTACATTGTCAATCACCACATTGTCGCCAAAGTCGCAGCTGATGATGGTGCTGTTGTACAGGCCCACCTGCAGTTTCACCGCATGAAACTCGAGGTACCACGGTTCCAGCTTGCCGATGCGCACCAATCCAAAGAACTTGCAGTTCTTCACCAGTTCCGGTGCAAAAGCGTCGGATACCAGCAGGTTGTTCCAGTTGTCGCTCGTATTCTGGTTGCGCACCAGCACTTCTATTTCCTGTGCCGTAAGTTTGCGGTAGCTGATACCGCTGCGGTTTTGTTTATTACGGAGATGGTATTCGTCTTTTCCCTCCGGCAGAAAGGCCGTTGGGATAAAATCATAACCGAGGGTTTGAATGGGACTCTTGCGTATCTGGTTCATACGGGCAGTTATTTGTGTGAGCAGGCGTTTTCAGGGCAGGTGGTTGAAATCATATGCAATGGCAATGAGGTTGATTTGACACGTGCGTTGCAACCAGCCTGCCAATCAGAATCCTTTTTTGTTTCTCCGCCGGAACGAGGTGGGTAAGCGCAATCCCGGTTTCATTCACATTGCGATCATTCCACCGTTACACTCTTTGCCAGGTTCCGGGGCTTGTCCACATCGTATCCTTTGGCCACGCCCACATAGTACGACAGCAGTTGCAGGGGTACCACGCTGAGCAGGGGGGCCACAATCTCATCGGCCGGCGGTACGGCAAAGCAATCATCGCTCAGCGTGGGACTGATCGCATCGCCTTCAGTAATGATGGAGATGACCTTTCCCTTGCGGGCTTTGATCTCCTGCATGTTGCTGATGATCTTCTCGTGGTAGGAATCTTTGGTAGCTACAAATACCACGGGCAGGGTTTCCGTTACCAGTGCAATGGGGCCGTGCTTCATTTCAGCCGCGGGGTATCCTTCGGCATGGATGTAGGAGATCTCTTTTAACTTGAGGGCTCCTTCCAGTGCTACGGGGAAATTGTAACCGCGGCCCAGGAAGAGGGCATCGGTGGCGTCTTTGTATTTCAGCGCAATGGCTTCCACCTCTGCGGCGTTCTGCAGGATGGCGGCTACTTTTTCCGGCAATGCTTCCAGTTCGGTGAGCAGGTGCAGGTAGCGTTCTTCGCTGATGGTGCCTTTTTCGCGGGCGATCTTCAATGCCACCATGGTGAGAACAGCCAGCTGTGCCGTGAAGGCCTTGGTACTGGCTACTCCTATTTCGGGGCCTGCATGCGTGTAGGCCCCGGCATGGGAGAGGCGGGCGATGCTGCTGCCTACAGCGTTGACCACGCCAAACACGAAGGCGCCCTGTTCTTTGGCTTTCTCAATGGCCACGATGGTGTCGGCTGTTTCACCGCTTTGCGAGATGGCGATGATCACGTCGCCGGGATGAACGACGGGGTTGCGGTAGCGGAACTCGGAAGCGTATTCCACTTCCACGGGAATGCGGCAGAGTTCTTCCACAATGTATTCGGCCACCAGCCCGGCATGCCAGCTGGTGCCGCAGGCGATCATCACGATCCGCTGGGCATTTTTCAGCTGTTCAATGTTGTTCTGCACGCCCGCCATGGTGATGGTGCCGGCTTTGGCATCGAGGCGACCCCGCAGACAGTCGTAGATGGTGCCGGGCTGCTCATGAATTTCCTTGAGCATAAAATGGTCGTAGCCGCCTTTTTCGATGGCCGCCAGTTCCATGTCGAGTTTGGTGATATAGGGCGTGATTTTTTCGTTGCCCAGGTTTTTAAGGATGAGCTCATCCGGGCGCACTATGGCCAGCTCATAATCGTTCACATACACCACTTCCTTGGTGTATTCGATAATGGGGGAAGCATCGCTGGCCAGGAAATGTTCACCCTTACCGATGCCAATCACCAGCGGACTGCCCTTGCGTGCGGCAATGATGGTGTGCGGGTCCTGCTCATCTATCAGCAGGATGCAGTAGGCGCCCACCACCCGTTTGAGTGCTACCCGCACGGCTTCTTCCAGCGAGCAGTCGTTGTGCTGCTGGATATCGTCAATGAAGTGCAGCAGCACTTCGGTATCGGTATCGCTCTGGAAGGTATAGCCTTTACTCTGCAGTTCCTTCTTGATGAGTGCGTAGTTTTCGATGATGCCGTTGTGGATCATGGCCAGCCGGCCGCTGGCGCTGCGGTGGGGATGGGCGTTGCGGTCGCTCGGCTCGCCATGCGTAGCCCATCGGGTATGTCCGATGCCGATATGGGCCTGTACGGGCTGTCCGATGAGGCTTTCTTCCAGTTCGGTCACCTTACCTTTTTTCTTGTACACATGAAGGCCGCCGTTGAGCAGGGCCACGCCGCTGCTGTCGTAGCCCCGGTATTCAAGGCGCTTCAAACCTTTGAGGATTACAGGGTAGGCTTCCCGGTGACCGGTATATCCAACGATGCCGCACATACGCGTTTCTGGTTTTTGTGAAAGGCACAAAAATAGGCACCTGCCGGGTTACCATAGTTACTTAAATGGATCAAAAAGCAAAACGATCTTTTTAAAAAAAATTAATTAACAAGCCTGTCAGGTTACGGGCTTAAAGAATTAATACCACGGGCGTTTGCTTACTGTAAGACTTTGAGCGGAGGGTAATTTACCGGCTCATCTTATCTGTTTTCCTGCATTGTGTTGCAGCAGCAGCGGCGCGGCGTGCAACGTAGTTTTAACAAACGCTCATTCGCTAATTTTTCCTTTTCCGGATCGAACGCATTGCCGAATTTCGCATCTTTACGAACGCACCACTACATGACCTATACCCGCCTGACTCCGGATCATATAAACGCGTTGCAGTCCCTTTTGGGGGCCAACTACGTACTGCTGGATGCCGATACGCTGCAGCATTACGCCCACGACGAGACCGAAAACCTGCATTTCCCGCCAGAGGTGGTGGTGAAGCCCGGCAGCACAGAAGAAGTGAGCGCCCTGATGCGCTACTGCAACGAAAACTGCATACCCGTTACCCCCCGCGGTGCCGGTACCGGCCTCAGCGGCGGTGCCCTGGCCCGTTTTGGGGGTGTGCTGCTCAGCACCGAACGGCTGAACCGCATCCTGCACATTGATGAGCGCAACCTCCAGGTCATCACGGAGCCCGGCGTCATCACCGAAGTGCTGATGGAAGCTGTTAAGGAAAAAGGACTGTTCTACCCCCCCGATCCCAGTAGCCGCGGCTCTTCCTTCATCGGCGGCAACATTGCCGAAAACAGCGGCGGACCCAAGGCGGTGAAGTATGGGGTGGTGAAAGACTATGTGCTGAACCTGGAAGTGGTGCTTCCCACGGGGGAAGTGATCTGGACCGGCGCCAACGTGCTCAAGAATGTTACCGGCTACAACCTCACCCAGCTGATGGTGGGCAGCGAAGGTACGCTGGGCATCGTAACCAGAATTGTGCTGCGCCTGATCCCGTTGCCGAAATTCGATCTGCTGATGCTGGTACCTTTCCACCAGCTGGAGCAGGCCGGAGAGGCGGTGAGTGAGATCTTCCGGGCCGGCTTTACGCCCAGCGCTCTTGAGCTCATTGAAATCAACGCCCTGCAGATTGTGAGCCGCATGGTGGACAGCAGTGCGGTGCCGGTGACCGACGATACCGCGGCCCACCTGATCATTGAAGTGGATGGCAACGACCTCGACCAGCTGATGCGGGACATGGAAGCCATCGGCGAATTACTCACCCGCTACGATATCGGCGAGCTGTACTTTGCCGACGATGCCCAGCAGAAAGCCGAACTGTGGAAGTTACGGCGGCGGGCAGCCGAAGCGGTGAAACTGGAGGGATATACCATCGAGGAAGATACCGTAGTGCCCCGGGCCGAACTGCCCGCCCTCATCACCGGTGTGAAGCAACTGGCGCGGGAGCACGACTTCGATGTGGTATGTTACGGCCATGCGGGCGACGGCAACCTGCACGTCCGTATCCGCAAAGAAGGCATTCCTAACAGTTACGGCCATCCCGGAATGAATCAAATCCTCCGGGCTTTATTTGGGTTGGTGCACGGCTTAGGCGGAACCATCAGCGGCGAACACGGCATTGGCCTCATCCAGAAGGGATACATGGACATTGTAATGCAACCCATCCACTTCGAGCTGATGCGGGGTATCAAGAAGGCTTTTGACCCCCATCACATCCTCAACCCCGGAAAAATTTTCGATTAAAGCAACGGGTTAAGCCGTGCCGCAACAGCCGGTGTAGACGCGTGCGGACTGGTGCCGGCACCAGGCAACTGTGCCGTTGAAGCCCGGACGTAAGAACGATTCTGTTAAAATCCGGATCGTTACAAACCCAAACGACCGCAATCCCGTTGAACTTTGTAATTTCACCCGCACATCAAGCGCCCATGCCATGAAACATACACTGCTTCTTTCTCTCTTTGCGCTCACGCTGTTTACTGCTTCGGCCCAGGAAAAAGGCTGGAACCGGGAACGGGTTTTCCTGGGTTCGGGTATCAACCTCAGCTTTTTCAACGGCTTCATCGTGGGCCTCAATCCCGAAGCGGGCTATACCGTGGGCAAGGTGCTGGACGTAGGCCTGGCCACCAACTTCACGTACATCACGCAGAACTACATCAACAGTCCGGCTACCGACCGCCTGCTCATTGCCGGTGGGGGTCCCTTTGTGCGTATCTGGCCGGTGAACATGCTTTTTCTCGGAGGGCAGTTCGAATACAATATCGTCTCCTTCAGCACCCGGCAAAGCGGGCAAACCTTCAACAAGTCTTCCTTTTCCGCTCCCAGCATGCTGGTGGGGGCCGGTTACGGCAACCGTTTCATCGGGCAATCGCAGTTTTATACCAGTCTCATGGTGGATGTGCTCAAAGATCCCAACTCTCCTTATGTGGATCGTTTCGGTCGGATGCAGCCAGTTTTCCGCACCGCTTTCACGTTTTATCTGAAGCAAAAGAAAGTGGCCCGCTGAAGAGCTGCGCAGGGTTGTCTACCATCAACATCCGGTCAGCCGGAGGTTCGTACAGAAACTCCTGCCGGTACATCTGCTCCATGTGGGCTGCCAGGTGACGGTAATACCCATTGCTGTTGAGTAAAAAGATGGGTTTGTTGTGGATCTGCAGGGTGTTCCAGGTAAGCAGTTCAAAAAGTTCGTCAAGTGTGCCGTTGCCGCCCGGCAGCACCAGGGCCGCATCGCAAAGCTCATACATCCGCTTTTTTCGGGTATGCATATCCGGTACCACGTGCAGCTGCGTAATGCCTTCGTGCTGGTGTTCCCACTGTACCAGTACCTCCGGAATCACGCCGATAACGGTTCCTCCGCCTTCCATCACGGCATCGGCCACGGCACCCATCAACCCCTTGCTGCCGCCTCCGTACACCAGCGTAATACCGTTCCGGGCCAGCTGTGTTCCCAGTTCGCGGGCGTGCTGCTCATAGAGTGGATCGGCTCCGGAACGGGAGCCGCAGAAAACGGCCAGTGAACGAATGGACGACATGAAAAATTTTGGTTGCAAGGTAAGTGTTTTGCAGATGCAGGCGGGGTGGGCAAAACCAGTCCGGTGGCCGGCCTGCAAGAGTTGATTCTTTCTTTCCGCACGTACACACATGGAAGGGAGGAACGGCGGTAAAAGACCGCTAATTTTCCTGTGCGGCTTGCCGAATTTCTCTATCTTCATTTTTCAACCCGCCTGCTATGTCGCCCGTTGTTCTCTTCTCTTTTGTGTTGGGGTATTTCCTGCTGCTCCTGGTAGTAGCCTGGTACACCAGCCGAAATGCCAACAATGAATCTTTTTTCATCGGCAACCGTAACAGCAACTGGATGCTGGTGGCCTTCGGCATGATCGGTACCTCACTCAGCGGCGTGACGTTTGTGAGTGTTCCCGGAACGGTAGGGGCCGGTGCCATGCAGTATTTCCAGGTGGTGATCGGCTATTTCCTGGGTTACCTTGTTATCGCTTTTGTACTGCTGCCGCTGTATTACCGGATGCAGCTCACGTCCATTTATAATTACCTGGAACATCGTTTCGGGATGACGAGCTACAAAACCGGCGCCACCTATTTCATCCTCTCCCGCACCCTGGGCGCAACGGCCCGCCTCTACCTGGTGGTGAACATTCTGCAGATCTTTATTCTCGATTCAATGGGCGTTCCTTTCTGGCTCACCACCCTGGTTATCCTGGTTCTTATTCTCCTGTACACTTTTGAAGGCGGGGTGAAGACCATCGTGTATACCGACACATTACAGACCTCCTGTATGCTCATCGGGCTGGTGGTGTGCATCGGCGCCATCATGAGCAAGATGGATTTCAGCTTCACACAAACCATGGACGCCATGCAGGCCAAAGGCATGACCCGCATCTTCAATACAGATGTAAATTCATCGGCTTTTTTCCTCAAGCAGATAATTGGAGGAGCGTTCATTACCATTGCCATGACGGGACTCGACCAGGAGATGATGCAGAAAAACATCAGCGTCCGCACCCTGGGGGGATCGCAGAAGAATGTACTGACGCTGAGCGTCATCCTGCTGTTTGTGAACTTTCTCTTTCTGCTGATGGGTGGTTTGCTTTACCTCTACGCCGATGCCAGCCAGCTGCTGGTAAAGGGCGATGATCTCTTTCCCACCATCGCGTTGGGCGGGTACCTCCCGGCGGCTATCGGAGTGATTTTCATCATTGGGCTCATTTCCGCTCTTTTCCCCAGCGCCGACGGAGCGCTCACCGCGCTGACTTCTTCTTTCTGCATTGACATCCTGGGACTGAAACGCAATACCACACGTAACGAAAAAGAGAAGAAGCGCATCCGCCTGACGGTGCACCTCACATTGACCGTTGTATTTTTCCTCTGCGTGATGGTGTTCAAGTGGATTGACGACAAGTCCATTATTGATGTAATTCTCAAAGTGGCGGGCTATACCTATGGTCCGCTGCTGGGGCTCTTTGCCTTTGGTATTCTCACCCGGCGGCAGTTGAACGACCGGCTCAGTTTGGTGGTGTGCCTGTTGGCCCCGCTGCTGGTAATAGGAGTGGACCTCATCAACAATGCCGAGTGGTTTGCCGCCAAACTGCAGCTGGGGCCGGCTGCCGCCGCTTCCCTGAAAGGCTTTTCAGTTTCCATCTTCAATGGCTTCCGCATTGGTATCGAACTGCTCATCATCAACGGGCTGCTCACCTTCGGCGGGCTGTGGTTGATTTCAAAGCCGGGCAATAAAATTTGAAAATGGAGCAGAATAATCCGGCCTGGCGGCACATGCTCCTGGTGGAATGAACTATTTCTTCCGCTGGGGAAGTTACAGGCCGGCCCTGTTGAGCTTCCCGGCATTAACATTTTCCTGCTTCCCGTAAAGGGACGATGTGCCCTATCTGTTCTATATTTGTAAAAACAGTCCGTGGAATTGCTGCACCCTGCTGCCGAAGCGTATGTATCCCGTTACAGCACAGCCGAAGACCCGCTCCTGGCGCAGATTGCCCGCGAAGCTGCCGCTGCTCACGCTCAGCCGCATATGTTAAGCGGGCATGTACAGGGACGGTTCCTGGAACTGATCAGCCAGCTGCTTCAGCCGCGGCGGGTGCTGGAAATCGGAACCATGGTGGGCTATAGCACCATCTGCCTAGCACGCGGCATGGCGACCGATGGGAAATTATACACCATCGAAAAACGACCAGGCGATGCAATCCAGGCCCGGCATAATTTCGAAAGGGCCGGTCTGCAACACCGGATCGAACTGCTGGAGGGAGACGCGCTGGAACTCCTGCCGCAACTGGAAGAGACCTGGGACCTGGTTTTTCTGGATGCGGATAAAGTGAATTACGCGGCATACTACCGGCTGGTGATCCCGCGTTTGAGAAAAGGCGGTTTGTTGCTGGCCGACAATGTTTTGTTTCACGGCCAGGTACTTGAAACTCCGCTCAAAGGAAAAAATGCCCAGGCCATTCAGTCGTTTAATGACCTGGTGGCGGCCGACCCGGAAGTGGAAAAAGTAATGCTTACCCTGAGAGACGGTTTGTTTCTCATCCGCAAAAAATAAAATGACGCATGAAGCGATTAATCGTACTTACCGCGGCACTCTGCTGGACGCTCTCCCTGGCTGCCCAACGTATCAGCATTGAAGAGTACATTGAAACCTACAAGGACATTGCCATGGAGGAAATGATCCGAACCGGGGTGCCGGCTGCCATCAAGCTGGCACAGGGCATCGTGGAAACGGAAAGCGGCAACAGTCCGCTGGTGAAAAAATCCAACAACCATTTTGGCATCAAGTGCAAGGAAACCTGGACGGGTCCCTGGGTAAGTCACGACGATGATGCGCCCAAAGAGTGTTTCCGTAAGTACAATGATGCCTGGGAGTCGTACAAGGATCACTCCGACTTCCTGCGCACCCGCAAGCATTACAATTTCCTGTTTACGCTCGATCCGGCCGATTACAAAGCATGGGCGCATGGGTTGAAGAAGGCGGGCTATGCCACCAATCCCAAGTACCCCGAGATGCTGATCAAATACATAGAGACCTACAACCTCAACCAGTATTCGTTGCTGGCACTGGGTCGCCGCAAGCAGGAAGAACCGGTGCTGGTGCAAACCCCTTCTCCTGCCACAACATCACCTGCGGCGAACAGCACAGCGGCTGTTCCGGAAAAAAAGGAACGTCCTGCACCTGCAACAAAACCCACACCAGTACCCGAAAAGAAGGCCGCTGCCCCGGTAGCCCGGAAGGAACCCAGACAGGAACCCGTACAGGTGGTGCCGCAGCCGGTTCAGCCACCCTCTCCCGCGCCGGTTGAGGTGGTGAAAAAGCCGGTGGTGAACTACCCGGCCGGTGAATTCAAAATCAACGAAACCCGTGTTGTGTTTGTAAAAGCCGGCACTTCGTTGCTGGCTGTAGCGCAGCAGTACAACGTGCCACTTAAATACCTGTACGATTTCAACGATATGCCGGAACGCGAAACATTGGGTGAAGACCAGCTGATCTATCTGCAGCGCAAGCGCCGTACCGGCGCCAACGCCCTGCACCAGGTACAGCCGGGTGAAACCCTCTACGACATTGCACAGGCCCAGGGAATCCGCCTGGAGGCTCTTCTGCAGCTCAACCAGCTTACCGGAAAGCAGATGCCGGCGGTGGGGGAGCAACTGTACCTGCACACCCCGGCCCCGGTGGCCCCCCGCCTCAGCGTTACGGGAAATGCCCCTGCGGCGCAGCAACCACCCGTTACCCCCTCGGCTGGTGCAGAAGGCGATGAGATTGTCATCCATCTCGTACAGTCCAAAGAAACCCTGTTCAGCATTGCCCGTAAATATGCCGTTGCCGTAAGCGACCTCCGCAAGTGGAACGGTTTGTCCGGCGATGAACTCCGCGAAGGCATTGAACTCATCATCAACAAAACTCCGTATGTCGGCCATCAAGGTTCACGATAAGTATTTCATCCCGTATATGGATGAAACAGTTCTGATCAAGCGTATTGGTCAGTTAGCCCATCAGCTCGATGATGACTACCGGGATAAAAAGCCGCTGTTCATTGCCATCCTCAACGGATCGTTCATGTTTGCAGCCGATCTGTTCAAGGCCCTGCAGATTGATGCGGAGATCTGCTTCATCAAGCTCGCTTCTTACAAAGGCACCAAGTCTACGGGACAGGTAATCACGGCCATTGGTCTGGATACGGATATTGTGAGCCGGCACGTGGTGATCCTGGAAGATATCATTGATACCGGTAAAACCATGAACGAGTTCCTGCCCCAGCTGCTCAACCAACAGCCGGCTTCACTCAAACTCGCCGCTTTGCTGCACAAGCCGGAAGCGACTGTTTACCCTGTTCAGATCGACTACCTCGGCTTTTCGGTACCGGATAAATTCTTACTGGGCTACGGCCTCGACTACGACGGTCTGGGACGCAACCTCCGCGATATTTACCAGCTCACCGAACCGCCGGCCGCTCCTTGAGAGTTGCCAACCTGTGAAAGAGGAACTTGCTTATGAAACGATCGCTTTCCATCGGGCTTTTCCTCTTCCTGCTGCCCGCAACGGCCGCACAGGCACAGTATTATTTCAAAGGTGAAATACGGGATGCCCGCCACACACCACTGCCGTATGTAAGCATCCGGTTGCATGCCACCAATACATTTTATTATTCAGGTTCGGGTGGTGGTTACGGTATTCCCAGCTCCCTGTCATCCGACTCGGCCACGCTGACGCTGAACGGGTATGAATCGGTAACGATCCTCCTCAGCAGTGCCGTATACCAACAGATTGAAATGAGGCTGTCTTCCATCACTACAGCGGGGCAACGCCGGCAGTTACTGTCCCGTACAACCGACCCGCTGCCCGATCACAAGCGTTGGTGGGGGGGCGGCGGCGAAACCTATATGCAACAGGTGGAGAACGCTTATGTGGAGGCCGCACGGTTTTCATCCACCTCTTTTGCCATGAACGTAGACAAAGCATCTTACAGCAATATCCGCCGTTTCATCCGCAACCGGTCGCTGGTGCCACCCGATGCGGTGCGCATTGAAGAAATGCTCAACTACTTCCCGGTTCCGTACCGGGAGCCGGAATCCGGGCAGACTTTTTTTGTGGAATCGCAGGTGAGCGACTGCCCCTGGAACCCCGCAGCCCGGCTCCTGTTCATCCGCACCCATGCCCGTAAAATCAACTTCGATCATCTGCCGCCCAACAACCTTGTTTTCCTGGTGGATGTAAGCGGTTCCATGGTCCTGCCCAGCCGGCTCCCTTTGCTGAAGACGGCCTTCCGTATGATGGTGCAGCACCTGCGGCCGGTGGATACGGTTTCCATTATGGTGTATGGCGGCATGGTGGGTGTGGTGCTGCCCCCCACTTCGGGCAGCGAGCAGCAGAAAATCATGGCCGTGATTGACTCGCTGGAAGCCGGCGGCGATACCCCCGGCGAGTCGGCCATCCGGCAGGCCTATACCCTGGCGCAAAACACGTTTATCAAAGGGGGTAACAACCGCGTGATCCTGGCAACGGACGGCGATTTTAACGTGGGAGAGTCCAGCGAAGAGGCCCTGATGCAGCTGATTGCACAAAAGCAGCAAACGGGTATCTACCTCACCTGCCTGGGCGTGGGGATGGGCAATTACAAAGACTCCCGGCTGGAGGTGCTGGCCAAGAAGGGGAACGGCAATTTCGCCTACCTCGATCACATCAGCGAGGCCGAAAAAGTACTGGTACAGGAATTGACAAGCACCCTGTACAGTGTGGCCGATGATGCTTACATGGAAGTGCACTTTGATACAACGCTTGTTCGTCAATACCGTCTAGTTGGTTACGATAACCGGAGGGATGTGCTGGCCGACAGCAGCAGTACCATCGAAGGTGGGGAAATCGGCTCGGGGCATGTGAGTACGGCTGTATTCGAGGTGGTACTCCGCAACCCCCTTCCAACCGGGACGGGCAATTTTGCCACGGCCGATCTTCACTACCTGCCTTCCGGCAGAAAAGAGCGGACGACCGAATTTTTCACCCTGCCCATGAACCACCTGCCGCTTCCGGAAATACGCCGCTGTTACCGCCTTTCAGCCGCCGTGGCGATGTTTGGGATGCTGCTGAAAAAATCACCCCACCTGCAGCAGAGCAGCTGGGATGATCTCCTTGCTTTCCTGCCCTCCTGTGTTGCACCCGGGCAGGTGCTGCAGGAAGAGTTGGTACAACTGGCACTGGAGGCAAAGTTACTTTACGAACCGCCAAAGAAAAGAGGACGACTGCTCCGGTTAACCGGAAAGAAAAACTGAATCAAAACGGTGAGTTGATTGCAGCCGGCTCCTTCTCCGGCTGATATTTACTACCTTTCGGTCACATCGTTACAATTCACACTTCAAGCCACTGTCAATGCGTACATGTCTTTACCAGGTAGCTGTTCTGCTTGTGCTGCTCTCGGCCTGTAGGAAAAAGGCCGGCGAGGAAGAATTGCCTGCTCCTGCTCCCGGCAAGTGCAACATAGCCGCCCGGTTAAGCGGCACTGTCTACACACTGTTCACCACCATCCCGGATGAAAGTTCCACCCTGCTGGGCGGTGAAATATTTCTGTATGCCGAGGGGGTGAAACCTTCTCCTTTTGCACCGGCAGCCTATTTTGAAATTATCCTTCCTTTAACGATTTCTCCCGGGACCTACAACCAGGCTGCCGCTACAGCCAGCGGCATTATAGTGGTGTTTTACGATGCAGTGGGCAACCAGTGGATCAATGGAGGTGCACCGGCCGCCGGCTTCGTACTCACCGTTTCACGCAGAACCGCTACCGAGGTGGTGGGTACGTTCAGTGGTCCCCTCTACAGTTTTCCACTGGGTAGTTCCGTTACGATAAGCAACGGGCGTTTTTACGGCCGCTTCTGAGCACACTATCATCTGCACGGATCATACAGGGTTGTTACTTAATTATGGCTGCTGTTCCACCCGCAACCTTATGCCTTCACTGTGACTGGTAAACTCCGGTGCGTAGAGGCATTGGATGGTGGTGATGCCACTGCTGTAGTTGCCTGCATGGGTCACCCGCAACGGGTATTCAAATACGTAGGTTCCCCGTGGCAGCCGCCCGAAAAAGAAATCTGTAGCCGCATCCCGGGTACTTTCGTAAAACCCAAGCCCGCCCTGCCATTTGTAATTGCTCAACACCTGCACCGGTTCCAGGCAGGAAGGGCGTAAGTCCTTCATGTGTACGTACTCCAGCATCCGGTCTACCCGCAGTTCCACCCGTACTTTAATTCTATCACCCACCCGCAAAACGGTTTCCTCTTCCAACGGCATCAATATAGGTCCGTTAGGAGTGTTTTGTTCAATGAAATATTTTTTCTGCAGTTGCAGCGGTGTGGCGGAAGCTGTTATCTGGTCGAGATTTTCAAAATACTGCCAGTAGGCTGCCCCCCAGGCGGGTTGTACACGGTTGCCGGCTGTGGCTTCACGTTGCAGCCGCAGTTCCAGGTTGCCCAGTTCCGGCGTTACCTGGTCGCCTTCCAGGGCCCGTTTGAAATAGCCGGTACCCGCTTCTGTTTTTTCGCTCCGGCTGCTGAACTGCTGCCGGCCTGCTTTTACTTCCACCCATTGTTCATTGCCCAGCCAGTCGTCGCCCTGCAGCAGGAGGGCATAGCAGGCATCGGCGGTGGCCACAGTACTCCTCCACTGTTGTGTTTGCTTCTGGCGCAACAGCCAGGTCTTCATCCGGCTTACGCTCAGCGGGTCGCGCCCGATTTCACTGAACACTTCAATGAGCAGGGACTGTGCCTGCACCGGCGCCTCATACCAGTAATAACCGGTGTTCCACTCTTTCCAGTACATGCCCAGTTCTTCGTTGACGAGGGCGTTTTCCCGCAGGGAGCGTACAATGCCCTGTGCCGTTTTCGCATCATGGGCCCGGTGCAGCGAAAGGGCAATCATGCCCTGCAGGTATTTGCCCTGGCGCAGCCAATACTGCCGGCTTTGCCGGGTATAAAAGGTCAGCGCGGTGCCTGTTCCGGCTGTTTGCGGGCGGTCGCGGAAGAAACTCCGGAGGTACAGGTATTGAATTTGGGTTGGTCCCAGGTGGGGCTGCGAAAGTTTTGCTTTTGATCGCAAGAGGTCTTCGTAATCTTTTTTCAGATAACCGTCCAGGTACGGAATGGCTTTATCCAGCATGCGGTTGAGCACCGGCACCTGCTCAGACGGCCAGGCGCCGAGTTGTTTCAGGTGGCCGATGCCGGTAACAATGTACTGGGTGATGTACCGGTCGTCGGGGCCACCCGCAAACCATACAAATCCGCCATTGGGCGCCTGCATCTCCAGCAACTGTTCGAGGCTGTTGTTCAGTTCCCTGCTCATGCGTACGAGGTTGAACAGCAAAGCGAGATTTTTCTTTTGCTGTTCTTCACTTTTCGCCTGCAACACCCAGGGGGTCTCCTGCAGTAACACCGCCTTCAGTTCTTCGTTTTTCTGCAGGTTGCTCAGCAGGGCAGCGGTATCTTTTTGTTGCCATTGTTCCAGTACACTCCGGATGCGGGGCATCTGTTTTGTGATGTACAACGCCAGGGCGTTGGCGTAGAAGCGGTTCCAGTGCTGTTCGGCGGAGGGATACGGGTATTCGGCAAGAAAGGGCAGTGCCTGTACGGCGTACCAGGCCGGGTTGGTGGTAAATTCCACTGTAAACCGGTGATGGCTCAACGTGGGGCTTTTACCCGATTCCAGCAGCTTGTTAAACCGGTACGTACGCGTACCCGGCGCATTCATCGTAAGGGGGATGCTTTCGGTCACGAGCATACGGTTTGTGAGTACCGGTAAAGTGGCTTCTTCACCGTCGCTCAGGTTGCCTGCCTGTGCCGTAATGCGGTAGGTGAGCGCTTCGTTGAAGTTGTAGGGCACTTCGGTGCGGAATTCAACCATGGCACTTTGCCCGGCTTCCACCGTAAAGTGCTGGATGGCGAAGACGTTCTGAAACCAGCCGTCCACCGGTTGCAGGGTGGTGGCATTGAGTAGTTGCAGCTGGGTCGTGCCGGTAAGTTCCCGTTCGGTCAGGTTGGAGATTTTTGCCGTGAAGCTGAAGCGGTCGCCTTCCCGCAGGAACCGCGGGGCAAAGGGTTGCACCATCAGGTCCTTTTGTGTTACCAGGGTGGTTTCCTGCAGTCCCAAAGCGAGGTCCTGTGTGTGGGCCATCAACAACCATTTCCAGCGGGTTAACGCCTCGGGCATGGTGAAGCGGAGGGTGATGGATCCGGCGGAATCTGTTTGCAGCTGGGGGAAGAAAAAGGCCGTTTCGCGGAAATCTTTGCGGATCTGTAAGCCGGCCTTCGTGTCCTGCCGGGTTATTGCAGCCGTTGAATCTTTGCCGTACCCGGTGACCACGGTTTCCTGCAGCACATCTTTCCGCTGGTTGTCTTCTGCCACCGGTGCCGCCCCCGCTGGTGGGGCGGCGGCATAACGCAGGGTCTGGTAACGGCCGTAGGATTCAATGTCATTCAGTTCATCGTAGGTTTTTTCCACGTAGCGGTTTTCGTCCGGGTAAAAGTTCTTGTTCCGTGACTCACTGGTACCGAAGCCGCCGCTTACCCATTTTTCCTGCAAACGGTGCACGGGGTAGAGGTTGGGCTTGCTCCAGCTGTGCGGTTTAAACTGGTCGAGGGAGGCATCGTACAATGCCGTAAGCAATTCGGCCGCCACCTGTTCGCCCTTCTGCCCGCTGATCACCACCTTCCACTCTTCCTGGCTGCCGGGCAGGGTTTTGTTGCGGAAGGTTTCGAGACGGATACTGAGTTCTTTGTTGGTCCAGGGTACGGCCACCGACCGGTTGAAACGGAACAGGCGGTTGTGTTTGACGAAAGCGTACGAAAATCCCAATCCGCCCCGGTCTGTTTCGGTAATACTAACGGTGGTGGCTTTATGTTCATTATTCAGCCGGTGAAACCGGATCCGGCTGCTGTCGCTGCTGTCTGCAATTTCCACTACATGCACCTGGGCAGCGCTGCTGCCAAAACCGAGGTAAACGGTTTCGCCGGGTTGGGCTGTTGTATAGTCGGGAAGTTTCCAGGTATAGCGGGGTGTTGCCGGTACGCCCTGCCGGGTAAGTTCCACATACAACCGGTTCACAACGGGCTGTCCGGCGGCATCCGTGGCGCGGGCCTCCAGCACATACCATCCGGGAGCAAAGGGTTTTTTTGCTGTGGTACGCAGGTCAAAGCGGCCGTTGCTGCGGCTGCTGTCGGTCTGTTCGAGAAAAAGACCGGTTCGGCTCCAGCTTTCTTTTTCCTGTTCATCTTTATACGGATCGTAGGGGAACTGCTTGCGGAACGCCGCTTCGCTCAGCACAAACTGATCGGGTGTTTCCCAGTAACGGTCCCGCAGGAGCCGGTCGGGTGCTGCCAGCCGGTGCAGTACAATCGTTACCTGTGCCGGTACATGCACCCCCATCTGGTTTCGGGTGAACACCAGCAGGTGCGTGAGACTATCGGCCGGCATGCTCTCTCCAAGGGGCAGTTGCAACTGAAGGTCCAGCTGTTTGTAGCCGGCGCTGAGGCGGGTGGTGCCGCTGCGGGTTTCGCCGTTCAGGTCGGTCACTTCCGCCGCAATTTCAAAATCAAAAACAGGGTCCAGTTCGCGGGCCACCTGGTTGTCGGGTTGTGCGGTGAACCGTACATCAAAACTGCCATCGGCACGTGTGCGGGTCTCGCCCTGGCTGATTTCCTGGCTGCGCAGTTCGGGCCAGCCCCAGCGCCAGCAGAGCCAGGGATAGGGCAGGCGGGCCTTGCGCACAACGCGGTAACGTACAATGGCTCCATCCACCGCGTTGCCGGCATAGGCAAGGGCGTTACCGGTAACGGTTACTTCACTGTTCAGGTGATAGCTTTGTTCCACCGGTTTGTACTCCACGTAAAATTTCGGCCGCTTGTATTCTTCCACCGAGAAGGCAGCCGCCTGCTGTTTATCTGCTTCCACCAGCCGGTACTGGCCGTTCACCCGGTTCACGGGTAAAAGAAATGTACCTGCATAGGAACCAAAAGCATTGGAGGTAACCTGCAGGGAATCAACCCGCTGGTAATTCACATCGTAGAGATAAACCATTGTCTGGAAACGGGGCACGGTTCTGTAGCGTCCGTTGGCTGTCGTTCGGGTGGTAACCAGGCCTTTGAAGTACACCGTTTGCCCGGGGCGGTACAGGCTGCGGTCGGTGAACAGAAAGGTTTGCCGGTTCCGTGCCTCGTCGGTATCGGGCTTGCCCGGGCGGTACACATAACTGTTCGCCCGGTCGTCGAGGTGCAGGGTTTCTGCCTCATAGGAAACCTCCAGCGTACGGCTGTACCGGTTGTAGGAGCTGTTATCCGGCAACAGCACAAAGCCATTTACGTTGGTAGTAAAGGTTTTTCCCTTCACGGATACATAGCGGCTGCTGTTATAGTCGTATTGCTGTTCCCATACCGTTACGCGGGCACCGGGCAGTGGCTGGCCGCTTTCACGGTGTACCACAAAGAGCTGGTGACCTTCCTCCATCCAGGCGATGTTGCTTACGTGGAAATAACCGGCTGCCAGCAGATTGTTACTGGTGCTGAAGTCGGCTGTTGTGCTGGCCAGCAGCAGGTAGGTGCCGGCCGGAAGTTTGTTCACAGCAATTTCGGTATGGTGTTGCTGGTAATCGCCCGTGGCGGGAAGCGCATGCTGAAACTGCTGCACTGCCGGCAAAGCGGTCAGCCGTTTCCAGTAAGACGGATCGTAACTGCGTCCCTCCAGGCTGTCGCGGCCGCCGGCAGAAATCCGCACCACGCGGAACCAGGCCTGCGGTACGTTGCGGTAAGTCACCAGTGCTCGTAAGGGTTGCTGCGGCAGGTTTACTTTTTCCAGCCGCAACCGGAGGTCTTTTTGTTCTATCTGTTGCAACAGGTTGAAGCAATTGAATTTCCCTTCGCTGCTGTCGGCCTGTGCCACTACCTGCCGGCAGATAGTTACGGCTTCCTGGTAGCGGTAGCGCGGGTTGGTGGTGCTGCCCTCTTTGTGCTGCCGGTAATCGTAGGTGGCCGCTTCATCGGCATAGTCCTGCGCCAGCAGGTAAGCGGCCTGCGCCACCAGCGGTTGGGTTGCATATTGATGCCAGAGGTGTTGCAATGATTGGCGATAGAGGGCCCGTTTGTCGGGATGTGTGGAGCGGCTGTTAACAAAGACCAGCCGGTCGAGGTCGGCATCCACCAACGCGGGTGTATTGCTGTTGTTCAGTCGGAACTGCAGCAACTCCTGGTAAAGCAGAAGTGCCCGGTGGTGGAGGGAGTTGGTATCGGTGGTGGGAAACCGGCGGGTTACGAAATCGGCAGCCGGGTCGTAGGCGGACGCGGTGCTGATCTCAAAGGCATCAGCCGGCCGGGTGAGGCTGTGGTCATCGCTCCGGTAATACGCGAGTGCCCGGTGGGCCAGCAGGTCGAACAGGGTAGGGCGCAGGTGCCGCATGTTGCCCTGCTGAAGTACCGGGTCAAAGGTTTCGATATTTGTTTGCTGCAGCAGGATGCGTTCCTGCAGGGAGGCGTGGAAGAGGGCGGCGATTTTACGATGCAGGTCTTCGCTGGTCCAGGTGCGGATATCGGTTTTTTCAAAGCCGGTGGTGTTGGTGCGGTTGTGAAGCAGGTAGCGGTTTTGTTGCAGGTAGTTCCAATAAGCGCCTGCCAGCAGGCTGTTGAGCAGGGAACGGGCCGGCTCCGGGCTGTTGGCAATTTCCTGATCCAGTTCCCGGATGGCCTTAACGTCGGCATCTTCTTCCCGCCGTTGCTGCAGGCGGATGCGGTACACCAGCGCTTTGATCAGCTGGGGCTGGTTGCCGGCAGCCCTTGCTGCTTCGTAAATACGTTGTACTTCCCGGAGGGCCGACTCGGTGAGTCCTTTTTCTTCGGCCAGCTCCGTTACTTTTTTCCAGGCAGCATCATACGAAAATGTGGGCTGGGCAGAAAGCTGGTGCAGCAGGAGGAGCAGGAGTACCAGCAGGGGAACGCGTTTCATTGGCTTGGCTTAAGAGTGAAAGGTATAAAAGATATCCTTGCCGGGGATGCACAAAGCTCGCACATTGCACAGCAGCAGCCGTACCCGCTTCCCGGTAATCTTGTCCTTTAACGTATCTTTAATCACGTTGCGCACGCAGTGGCATGTGCTTTGGATTTATTCTGCAAAAAGGAGGTTTTATGAAACAGATCTTTACACTTTCCGCCTTCCTGTTGTTCGCCCTGGTGGGTTTTGCGTTCCGCAATCCCAGCATTGTCACCATTACCAGTATGAGCCCGGCTCCTGTGCGGGTGGTGATCAATGGCCAGCCCGTGAACGAGCAGGGGCCCATGATCCGCCTGGCCGATCTGCAGCCGGGTTCCCACCGGATTCAGATTTACATGCAGGACCGGTTCAACAACGGTTGGGGCAACAACCAGCAGGGTCGTCTGCTTTTCAACCAGCTGGTGCAGGTGCGGCCCGGTATGCATCTTGATCTCCTCATTAACCGCTTCGGGCGGGTGTTCCGCGATGAGCAGCCCTACGATGCCCGTTTCGATCAGCAATGGGGCAACGGCTGGGGTAACAACGGCAATGGCTGGGGGAACAACGGCAACGGCTGGGGGAATAATAACGGCAACGGCTGGGGGAATAACGGCTGGGGACAACCGATGAACGATACGCAGTTTGAGCAATTACGCCAGACGGTGCGCCGGGAAAGTTTTGATGACAACAAACTGACCCTGCTTCAGTCGGTACTGCCCAATAACGCTGTTACCAGTCAGCAGGTGAAAGAACTCGTGCAGTTGTTCTCGTTTGAGAAGAATAAGCTGGAGTTGGCCAGGTTTGCCTTCCGTTATACTGTTGACCGGGGCAATTATTTCATCATTAACGAAGTACTTTCCTTTAACTCCAGTAAGCAGGAGCTCAACCGCTACGTTGCCAATTTCCGTGATTAGGAACAAGACAGAAATTACCAAAGGCTGTTTCCGCAGGGAGACAGCCTTTTTTTGTGTTCTGATCCGCAGTTAAAAAGAGTCAGAATCCGTATCCGCTCAGGGCAATGGCAGCCAGCAGGATCGGCAGGAGCACCCCTCCGGATACCAGGGTGCCAATTAATGCGGTGGTTTTTCGGGTGCCCGTTTTATCGCTCAGTTTTTTGTATTTACTGAGGCCCATGATACCCAGAACAAATGCGGCGGCAACGATCATAAAGCCGGACAGGTTCAGGAATTGTTCTGTTCCTAAACCGGTGACTGTGGAGGACGATCCAATGATCATAAACAAGGTTCCCAGCAGGCTGCCTCCCAGTGACAGACCACCCAGCAGGCGCACCTGTTTTTGGGTTTCCGGTGCAGATTGTTTCAATACTTTGCGCAGGATCCACTGCCGAACAGCGGGTCGTTGTTTCAACTGCGCAAACACACTTGGGCGCTGGTTGTAAGGGGGTGTGGACGACAAGCCTCCCTGGTCTTTCACGGTGAAGGAAAAGATGAAGGGAAAGAACAGGAGCATAAACAGGCGGCGGATGTTTTTTTTCCAAAATAATACGGGGCCGGCATAAAAAAAACCGGCAGGAAGCCGGTTTGTATAAGGTGGGTATAAAATCATTTATTTTCCCAGAACAGCCGCCATGGTTTTTCCGATATCGGCCGGGCTGGCCACCACGTGGATGCCGCACTCGGTCATGATCTTCATTTTGGCCGCGGCTGTATCTTCAGCCCCTCCGATGATGGCGCCGGCATGTCCCATGCGGCGGCCGGGAGGAGCGGTTTGTCCGGCAATAAAGCCCACCACCGGCTTTTTGGCATTTTCCCTGTACCAGCGGGCGGCTTCGGCTTCCATGCCTCCACCTATTTCACCAATCATGACCACGGCATCGGTTTGCGGGTCATTCATGAACAGCTCCAGCACTTCGCGGGTGGTGGTGCCAATAATGGGATCACCACCGATGCCTACCGCGGTGCTGACGCCCAATCCGGCTTTCGCTACCTGGTCGGCTGCTTCGTACGTGAGGGTGCCGCTTTTGGAAACAATACCAATGCGTCCGGGAAGGAACACAAAGCCGGGCATGATGCCCACTTTGCAGGCGCCGGCAGTAATCACACCGGGGCAGTTGGGACCGATCAGGCGGGTTTTGGTTCCCTGCAGGTAATGTTTGGCCCGTACCATGTCCTGTACGGGAATGCCTTCGCTGATGCACACCACCAGTTCAATGCCGGCATTGGCTGCTTCCATGATGGCGTCGGCGGCAAAAGCCGGGGGAACAAAGATGATGCTGACGTTGGCGCCGGTATGTTTAACCGCTTCTTCTACGGTGTTGAAAACGGGACGGTCGAGGTGGGAGGTTCCGCCTTTTCCGGGCGTTACACCGCCAACCACATTGGTGCCGTACTCAATCATCTGGGTGGCGTGAAACGTACCTTCACTCCCGGTAAAGCCCTGTACCAGGACCTTGGATGCCTTGTCAATCAGAATGCTCATATACCTGCTTTTTGAATTTTCGGATGAGCCGCAAAGATAGGGGTTGCGGGGTAATGGCGAAGGGGGATGTCGCTTGTTCCCGGGGCTTTGAATTAGCCTTTTCCTGTGTTTATTTAGCGAAAGCGGTAATCGAAAGCAACAGTTCCGGGAGCCGGGTGTGTGGCGGTCATGGGCTGTACATAAACAGAAGTTCCCTTTTTGCTGGCTTTTTTCTATCGACTCGTTTCCGAGGGCAGGTTCTTGCCTGTATAGCCCCAGGTGAGGCTGCCCCAAAAACTTTGCCATTGTGCTTTGGGGTCGTCTTCGAGACGGATCATGTGTACACAGCTGAGCATCCATTCACCGGTTGGCTGGATGGGGAAGGCCACCAGGCCATTGTCATCTGTGCGGAGACTGGTATCGGTAACGGATCCGGCCAGCCGGTGCCAGAACCGCATTTTGACGCCCGGCAGGACTTTGTTCCGGAACAGCACCTGGAAACGCAGCGTGTCTTCCCGCTGCAATCCATAGGGCGGATCCAGGGCGATGATGTCGAGAGGCAACGTTGTTTTTTTCTTATACGTGTGGGTCTTAACAGCACCCACCTGCAGCAGGGTTTTCACAGAACGCTGGTAGAACTCTCTGCCGGCCGAGTCGGTTTCCCCGTGCTCGCGCCGGAAGTGCAGAATGTCTTCCAGCCCGTCTTCCTGCAGGTAGGCCTCAAATGCGCTGGCTTCCAGTTCCAGAAAAGAGTTGGTGGATTGAAAGGTTACAAGGAGGGTACCTTCTTCGAAAACCGTAAACTGCAGGGAGTCTCCCCCCCGGTACGACAGCAGCGGGGAAAGATCATCGGTCAAATCGGCATAGTGGAGTTGAAGTTGCTGCACACGATCGCGGTTGCCTTTCCAGTTTTCTCCCGTGAACTGTTCACCTACCCGGAACCGGATGCGGATCACATCGCCCCGGGAATAAATAAACTGCTGGGGTTCCAGCCAGAATTCGTGTGCATCGGCGTTTCCCAGCAGCAGTGCCAGGAACAGCAGCAGAACTCTTTTCAGTCGTGCAACCGGCATAAGCGGTGAGTTTATGTGAGCATTTCATCCATGTTACGATCGTCGTCAATTTTTCCTTTCGCTTCCAGCATGCGCATGTCTTTGGCGTCTTTCAGAAAGTCGGACGCAAAGATGAATGCATTCAGCTCTTCGTTTTTACTGAAAATGATGTCCTGGTTGCTGCCTTCCCATTCCTTTATACCCCGGTGCATAAACAGGATGTGGTCGCCGATTTCCATCACGCTGTTCATATCGTGTGTGTTCACAATGGTGGTCATGTTGTATTCCAGCGTGATTTCCTTGATCAATTGATCAATTACCAGGGAGGTCTTGGGGTCCAGTCCCGAGTTGGGTTCATCGCAGAACAGGTATTTTGGGTTGAGCACAATAGCCCGGGCGATGCCCACCCGCTTTTTCATGCCCCCACTTATTTCAGCCGGAAACTTCCGGTTAACTTCTTTCAGGTTTACGCGGTCCAGTACTTCATTTACGCGGTCGAGCTTTTCACGGGTTGTCATACGGGTAAACATGTCCAGCGGGAACATAATGTTCTGTTCCACGGTCATCGAATCAAACAGGGCGGAGCCCTGGAAGAGCATACCAATGCGCTGGCGCAGTTCTTTGCGGGCCGACTCGTTCATGTTGGTGAAACTCTCTCCATTATAAAGAATTTCGCCTTCGTTGGGTTCAAATAAACCCACAATGCATTTCATGAGCACGGTTTTTCCGCTGCCGCTTGCACCGATGATAAGGTTGCATTTGCCCGTGTCAAAACGGGCCGAAACGCCGTCAATCACCACTTTTTCGTCAAACTGTTTCTTTATGTTTTTGATTTCTATCATAGGTAATCAAAGCAGGATGGCAGCCAGCGCATAATCGGCCAGCAGGATGAGGATACAGCTTACTATTACTGCCTTTGTACCGGCACGTCCTATTTCAAGGGCCCCACCTTCCACGTGGTAGCCGAAATACGCCGGTATACTGGAAATGATAAAGGCATAGGTATAGGACTTGCTCATGGCAAAAAAGACGTTATACGGAATGAAGTCTTCCAGCAATCCCTGGTCAAATGTTTGTGGCGGCAGGATGCCGGAGAGTTCGCCGGCCACTTTGCCGCCCCAGATGCCCAGTACAGCGGCCAGTACTACCAGGCAAGGCACCACGATCAGTGCCGCAAGAATCTTAGGCAGTACCAGGTAGGCCTTGGTGTTGATGCCCATGATCTTCAGGGCGTCTATCTGCTCGGAGATGCGCATGTTGCCCAGTTCGGAGGCGATGCGGCTGCCCACCACGCCGGCCAGTACCACGCAAATGAGCGTAGGCGCCAGTTCCAGGATGATGTTGTCCCGCACAATCACGGCAATAACCGTTTTGGGGATGAGGGGCGTAACGAGCTGGTAGGCTGTTTGTACCGTGGTTACGGCACCCAGGAAGATGGAGATAATGACCACAATGCCAATGGACCGTATGCCGATCTCATTGCACTGGTGCATCAGTTCTTTCCAGTACAGCCGCCAGTTCTCCGGTTTGGAGATCATCTGGCGCAGCATGAGCAGGTATCGGCCAAGATGGGTAAAAAAGTTCATACGACTATCGGGCAACGGTTCATGAATACTACGTGCCAGTGCCGTGAAGATACAACACCAGGCGGAGAATGGACCGATATCCCTTCTCAGATATCATGGCTCACCCGCCTGAATTTCTTCCAGAGCGGGCTTTTGGCAATCGCTTCCCGTGTATTGCTTTTGTTTTTCATCTGTGCTTCCACCACTGCAATGAGTACCATGTTCAGGATGGCCCGCACCGAAGAACCCAGTTGCAGCACGTGTACCGGCTTGTTCAGTCCCAGCAATATGGGGCCAATGGCATCGGCTTCTCCTACTTCCTGCAAGAGGTTGTAAGCAATGTTGCTGCTCGCCAGGTTGGGGAAGATGAGAATATTGGGTTCGCCGTGCACCAGTTCGCTGAAGGGGTAGTTGTCTTTCAGGATATCCCGGTTGAAGGCCACGATGGGCTGGATTTCTCCGTCGCAGATCAGGTTGGGCTCCCGTTCTTTCACAAGGCTGCGGGCACGGGCCACGAGGCGTGCTTCGGGCGAGTCGCTGCTGCCAAAGTTGGAATAACTCAGCATGGCTATACGGGGGGTGATGCCAAATGTGCGCACTTCCCGCGCCACCAGTTGGGTGATGTCGGCCAGTTCTTCGGCAGTGGGATTAAAGTTCACCGTCGCGTCGGCCAGAAAAAGAGGGCCTTTCTTGGTGAGCATGATGTACATGCCGGCAATCTTGTTGGTGCCCGGCTCGGTACCAATAATTTCCAATGCCGGCCGGATGGTATCTACGTACTTGCGGCTCAGTCCGCTGAGCATGGCATCGGCTTCCCCCATTTCCACCATCATACAGCCAAAATGAGTGCGTTCTTTCATGGCCTTGCTGGCTTCGTACCGGTTCAGGCCTTTTCGCTGGCGTTTCTGGAAGAAGCGGCGTCCGAACTCATCCCGTTGGTGGTTTTGGTGCGGACTCTTCGGGTCCAGCACCGGAATACCGTCGAGGTCAATTCCATTGGCCGCAGCCATTTCGTGGATATTTTTCACATCTCCCAGCAGGATGGGATAGGCTATGCCTTCTTCATAAGCCAGTTGGGCCGCTTTGATGATTTTGATGTTTTCTGCATCGCTGAACACCACCCGTTTCGGATCCTTGCGGGCCTTGCTGCCGATGGCACGCATCAGCTGGTTGTCAATGCCCAGCCGCTTGTTGAGCTCCAGTTCGTAAGCTTCCCAGTTGGTGATGGCTTTCTGCGCCACGCCACTCTCCATGGCAGCTTTGGCCACCGCAGGCGCCACAATGCTCAGCAGGCGTGGATCCAAAGGTTTGGGAATGATGTAATGTGGTCCGAACGTAATGCTCGTTTCGTTGTAGGCCATGTTCACGATGTCGGGAACCGGCGATTTGGCCAGGGCCGCCAATGCTTTTACGGCCGCCAGCTTCATGGCTTCGTTGATCTGGCGGGCCCGCACGTCGAGTGCTCCGCGGAAGATATACGGAAAGCCAAGCACGTTGTTTACCTGGTTGGGGTAGTCGCTGCGGCCGGTGGCCATGATGATATCTTTTCGAACACTGGTGGCATCGTCCCAGGTGATTTCGGGATCGGGGTTGGCCATGGCAAAGACGATGGGGTTTTTGGCCATGCTCTTCACCATTTCTTTGCTGATGACATTACCCTTACTGAGACCAATGAATACATCAGCTCCCGTAAGGGCTTCTTCCAGTGAAAGGTTTTTTCCTTTGCTCAGGTAGATTTTTTTCAGCTCGTCCAGGTCGTTCCGTGATTCGTGAACCAGGCCTTTGCTGTCGAACACCATGAAATTTTCATGCCGGGCTCCCAGTGCTTCATAGAGCTTCATGCAGGCGATGGCGGCGGCGCCCGCTCCGTTTACCACAATGCGAACTTTCTCGATTTTCTTTTTCTGAAGTTCCAGTGCATTCAGCAGGGCGGCAGCGCTGATGATGGCGGTACCGTGCTGATCGTCGTGCATCAGCGGAATATTCATCTCCTGCTTCAGCCGCTGTTCAATGTAGAAGCACTCGGGGGCTTTGATGTCTTCCAGGTTAATTCCCCCGAAGGTGGGTTCCAGCGCTTTGACAATTTCTACAAATTTTGCAGGGTCTTTTTCGTTGATCTCAATGTCGTACACGTCAATGTCGGCAAAGATTTTAAATAATACCCCCTTCCCTTCCATCACCGGTTTACCGGCCTCGGGCCCTATATCGCCCAGGCCCAGCACCGCGGTTCCATTGCTGATCACGGCCACCAGGTTACCCTTGGCGGTGTACTTATACACGTCTTCCGGGTTGGCGGCAATTTCTTTACAGGGTTCGGCCACGCCGGGTGAATAGGCAAGGGATAAATCACGTTGGGTTTTGGCTTCTTTGGTGGGGATGACTTCAATCTTTCCGGGACGGCCTTTGGCATGGTATTCCAATGCCTGCTGGCGTCGTAATTGTTCTTTACTCATACTGTGGGTTTAAAGCAATCGGGCAGTAGCAACTGCCGGCGGGCAAGGTACGAAAAAGGGCATTGTGCCACTTGTGCGGCAGGTTACTTATGTGCAGGGGCCTGCAGTGCAGCACCCAGCCAGGCCATGAAGCCCATGCCGGTTTCTATTGCATCTTCATCTACATTAAATGTGGGGGTGTGCACACCGCTGGTGATGCCTTTTTCCCGGTTCATTACGCCTAAACGGAAAAAACATCCGGGTACCTGCTGCGAATAATATCCAAAATCCTCTGCGCCCATGCGCAGTTCGGTTTCTTCAATGTCGTCGGGGCTGAGGTAGGTGGCAGCAGCTGCCCGGGCGGCTTCATTCAGTTCTTCGTGGTTGTACACCGTTGGATAGCCCACATCAATGTGCAGGTCGGCGTTGCCGCCCATGCTTTGTACCAATTGCTCCGTTGTGCGGCGGATGAGGTCGTGTGCCTCGAAGCGCCAGGTTTCGTTCATGGCACGGAATGTCCCCATCAGTTTTACTTCACCGGGTATGATATTGGTGGTGGTGCCGCCGTGAATAGAGGTGATGGACAATACCGAAGGCTGGTGGGGATCGCGGTGGCGACTGATGACCTGTTGCAACGCCTGGATTAATTGAGCAGCAATGGGGATGGGGTCCACTGCCAGGTGAGGTGCTGCAGCATGGCCCCCTTTCCCTTTGATAGTGATGTACAATTCATCCGCGCTGGCCATTACTTTACCGCCGCGGAAGCTGAGTTTACCCACGGGAAGCCCGGGATGTACATGCAGTGCCACTATGGCTTCCGGTCTTGGATGTTCCAGCACGCCCTCCCTGATCATAAGACTGGCGCCGCCGGGGTTTTTTTCTTCGCCGGGTTGGAAGATCAGTTTAACGCTGCCGCTCCACTGGTCGCGGGTTGCCTGCAGGATGCGGGCGGCCCCCAGCAGGCAGGAAGTATGCACATCATGTCCGCAGGCGTGCATGATGCCCGGATGAACCGAAGCGTAGGAAACATTATTTTCTTCCTGGATGGGCAGGGCATCCATATCGGCCCGCAGGGCAATCGTGCGGGACGCCGGGTTCTTACCTTCAACCACGCCAACTACACCGGTGGTGGCCATGACGGTATAAGGAATGCCGAATTCTTTCAGCCTGGATTGAACGAAGGCCGATGTTTCAAATTCCTGGTAGCTCAGCTCCGGATGCGCATGCAGGTGGTGCCGGATGGCGATGCAGTCTTGTTTGTATTCGCGGGCTAGTTCCTGGATTGTTTGCAGCAGCATGGGTGCAAAAGTACAACTTATCCCAAGAGAGCAGATCCATGCCGGGACTGCAGCAATTTTAACGTAATTCTTCGGGAGCGGGTTTTACCTCAATTTCACTGGGAATCACAAAAACCCCGCTGGGGAACAGGCGGTTGAGCTCTTTACGCAGTTCATCGGCATCTTTACGTTCAATAAAATTCCCGATGCGTAATTTGAAATAGGGTGCCTGGTACATCAGGTAGGTCCTGTGATCGGGGTAGAGCGACAGCAGGCGGGATTTGGTGTTCAGCGCTTCGTTCCGATCGGTGGTGTTCAATACCTGGATGCGGAAACCCCGCTTGGGTACATTGCGTACGGCGGTTGCTTTTTTGTTGATCTCGGCTCTTTTAGCGGCCAGCACACCATATCGCAGGTCGTTTTCCACCACAATTCCGTTTGCGAGGGTGTCTGAAATGACCTGGCCGTTTGATGCCGTCGCAACTGACAGCAGCAGCAGCAGCAAAATAAACGGCTTTATATACCTTGAGTCCAGGTGCATGGATACTTTCAATGCAGAGATCATACCAAAGATGACGAAAGTGCGTAGGGTTGCGTTGGATGCGTGCCGGTTTTAGCAGGAAATTAATACTTACTGCCCCCTCCACCGATGTTTTCAATGGGATGCCAGGTCGTTTTGATTTCCTGTGTATCCAGAATGAAATAGGGCGATTGTCCTTCGTTACCGGCCCAGGATACTTCCGAGTAGTTAAACACCCGTTTTACATTTGCGGCTGCCTTTTCCTGCAGCAGTTTCAATGTGGCTGCGTCATGTTCGGCATGTACAAGAGCGTTTACGTCCATGTGATCGGCCATCCAGGGGGCCAGTTCGCTCACCTTGCCGGTGAGGATATTGACCACACCACCGGGCAGGTCGGAGCAGTTAAGCACTTCTGAGAACGTAACGCTGCAGAGAGGCTTGTTGTACGATCCCAGGACGATGCAGGTATTTCCGCCGGCAATGACGGGAGCCATCACCGAAACGAGGCCGAGCAGCGACGTTTCCTGCGGGGCAATGATCGCCACCACACCGGTGGGTTCGGGCACCGAAAAGTTGAAATGAGAGGAAGCCACCGGGTTTACTGAGCCAAAGAGTTGCTGGTATTTATCACACCAGCCGGCATAATAGATCAGCCGGTCAATAGCCAGGTTCACTTCTTTTTCTGCCTGGGAACGTGATGCATCCTGCAGTTGCAGCTCTTCCACGAACTGGGCTTTGCGTCCTTCCAGCATCTCAGCCATGCGGTACAGGATCTGGCCCCGGTTGAAGGCCGCCCGTCCGCTCCAGCCGCCAAACGCATTGCGGGCCGCTTCCACCGCATCGCGGAAATCTTTGCGGGAGCTGAGGCATACATTGGCCAGCTTCTTTCCTTTGGCGTTTACCGGTACATAATACCTGCCCGACTCGGTGCGGGGGAACTGTCCGCCGATGTAGATTTTGTATGTTTTTAAAACCTCGAGGCGGGATTCCGGGGTTGTTCCGCTGTTAGAACTTGCTGCTTTTTTCGAAATTGAACGGGCCATATATTTTGTTTCAAAAGTTCAAGGTTTTTTTGGTTCCAGGGGTTCCAAAGGTTCCAGAGGTTAGGTATTTCTCATGTTTTTGTTCCTAACTCCTTTATAGGATGAGTTTTCAAGGTAGCTGATCAGTCGTTGAATCAGGCTACTTAGTTTTGCCTGCATTGTGAAGCTGCCAAATTCATCTTCTGTTACTATTTTACGATCCATTGCTCTGTATAATTGTGATCTGAATTCACCGCAAGATGCTTTTGCTATGTACAGGTATTGAATGAACTCTCTGTTGCCTCCTCTTTCGAATCCTTCCGCAATGTTATCCATAATGGACCCTGCCGATCCTTCAATTTGATTGATCAGTCGGTAACTGTTTTTGAAACGTCCTTCATCAATCAACTTTCCTATCGATTCATTCAACTTTCCGGCTTCCTGCCATGAAAGGATGTCCTCAAATCTTTCAATTTTTGCCATGGTGCTTTTTTTATAGGTTAAATGAATAATCCGGATTCGATCTCAAACTTCTTGAACCTCTTGAACCTCTTCAGCTTCTTGAACCTCTCAAACCAAATTCACGTATGCACTCAATCCATGCAATCCCCCTTCCCGGCCATACCCGCTCTCTTTGTAGCCGCCAAACGGCGAGGTGGGGTCAAATTTGTTATAGGTATTGGCCCATACCACACCGGCCCGCATTTTGGTGGTCATATTAAATATTTTGGAACCCTTATCGGTCCATACGCCCGCCGATAAACCAAACGGCGTATTGTTGGCTTTTTCAATCACTTCGTCTTCGGTACGGAAGGTCTGGATGGCCAGTACCGGTCCGAAGATCTCTTCCTGCGCAATGCGGTTGCTCTGCGCCACATTGGTGAAGAGGGTGGGGCGGCAGAAGAATCCTTTCGGGGGCAGGACACAGCTGCTCTGGTGCATTTCGGCGCCTTCCTGCAGCCCGATTTTGATGTACTGTTCAATGGTCTGCAGCTGTTGCCGCGAGTTAATGGCGCCCACATCGGTGTTTTTGTCGAGCGGATCGCCCACAATGAGGGTATCGAGCCGGTCTTTGAGTTTGCGCAATACCGTTTTATAAACCGATTCCTGCACGTACAGGCGGGAGCCGGCGCAGCATACATGACCCTGGTTGAAGAAGATGCCGTTGATTACACCTTCTACGGCCTGGTCGAGCGGAGCGTCTTCAAAAATGATATTGGCTGCTTTGCCGCCCAGTTCCAGGGTGGCTTTTTTATTGGTGCCGGCAATGGCCCGCTGGATGATCTTGCCCACATCGGTGGAGCCGGTGAAAGCTATTTTATCAACGCCCGGGTGGTTCACCAGGGCGGCCCCCGTAGCCCCGGCGCCGGTGATGATGTTCACCACGCCAGGCGGCAGGTCGGCTTCCTGGATGATTTCTGCAAGTTTAAGGGCGGTGAGCGAGGTGGTTTCGGCCGGCTTCAGCACCACGGTATTGCCGGTGGCAAGTGCCGGGGCTATTTTCCAGGCAGCCATCAGCAAAGGGAAGTTCCAGGGGATGATCTGCCCGGCAACGCCCAGCGGCGCTGTACGGCGGTTGGGGAAGGCGTATTCCAGTTTGTCGGCCCAACCCGCATAATAAAAGAAATGATTGGCGGCGGTAGGTACGTCAAAGTCGCGGCTCTCGCGGATGGGCTTTCCTCCGTCGAGGGATTCAATCACGGCAAATTCGCGGGCCCGCTCCTGAACCATACGGGCGATGCGGTAAATGTATTTGGCCCGCTCTTTACCCGGCATCTTTTTCCAGTACTTATCCGAAGCCGTGCGGGCAGCTTTTACGGCGGTATCCACATCGGCAGAACCGGCTTCGGCGATCATGCTGAGTTTTTCTTCTGTTGCGGGGTTGATGCTGGGAAAATATTTTTTACTGCCGGGCTTTACGAAGGCACCGTTGATGAACAGTTCATACCGCTCCCGGATGGTGGCGATGTCGCGGCTTTCCGGTGCCGGGGCATATTGCCAGGTGGTATCAAACTGCAGTTTCAGGGTGTTGGCGGCTTTTTTGGTTGCCATATCAGAATGTGTTTAACCTTGATGGAATGGTGCTGGCTGTTTGGCCGTTTATCAGTCGATGGAGAAATAATCTTTGCTCTGGTAGCGGCCGGTTTGTTCTTTCACCAGCTGCATGAGGATGTCGTTGGCCAGGCTGCTGGCCCCGAAGCGGAACCATTCGTTGGTGAGCCAGGCTTCGCCCAGTATTTCTTTTACCATCACCAGGTAGTGCAGGGCCAGTTTCGACCGGGAAATACCGCCGGCCGGCTTCATGGCAATCATTTTACCGGTGGTATAATAAAAGTCGCGGATGGCTTCCAGCATCACGAGGGTTACCGGCAGGGTGGCTGCAGGTGATATCTTCCCCGTTGACGTTTTAATAAAATCAGCGCCGGCATACATGGCAATGTCGCTGGCACGCCGCACTTTGTCGTAAGACCCCAGTTCGCCGGTTTCGAGGATCACTTTCAGCCGCGCTGCGCCACAGGCTTCTTTTACCGCTGCAATTTCATCAAAAACAAAATTGTATTCCCCTTCCAGGTACTTGCCCCGGGAAATGACCATGTCCACTTCGTCGGCGCCATTATCTACGGCATAACGGGTGTCACGGATCTTGATATCGCGGGGAGCCTGTCCGCTGGGGAAGGCCGTAGCCACAGAAGCTACTTTGATACCTGAATCGCCAAGGGCTGTTTTGGCTGTTTTCACCATGGAGGGGTATACGCAAACGGCTGCCACGGTGGGCAAGCCGGGGTAGGCATCGTGCAGGTGACGGGCTTTGTAACAAAGCTGCTGCACTTTGCCGGTGGTATCTTTTCCTTCCAGCGTGGTGAGGTCAATCATGTTGAGGGCCAGGAGCAGGGCGTTGCGCTTGCTGTCTTTTTTGATACTGCGCTTGGTAACGCGGGCGGCCCGTTCTTCGATGCCCACCTGGTCAACACGGGGCGAAAGGGCAAAGTCGGGAATCCTGGAGGCAGAACGTTCAGCAATCATGCATTTGAGTTGTGAGGGCAAACATACTGAAAAATGATGGTTGCTGCTGCTGAAACGGTTTGCAGGTTCAGGCAGACAATATCCTGCAACTACCGGGTCGGACGTTCATCTCCAGTTCCCCGGATGCGGGGCTAAAAGCACGCACCCGGCAGCGGGGTCCGGGTGCGTGAGATGTATACATCGGTTTAAGGCTCGGTTCAGGATGTCCGGCCGGCGAAAAAACGCCGCTTAACGATTCAGGCATCCCTGCCATGGCACTGTTTGTACTTCTTGCCGCTGCCGCAGGGACAGGGATCGTTGCGCCCGATCTTGGGACCGGTAATGATGGGTTCCTGCTTAACCTGCTGCGAGGGGTCGTGATAATCGGGTGCTTCCAGCATCTCGCCGCCGCCGGCTGCCACCATTTCTTCTTTCCGCTGGCGCAGCTTGCTCATGTCGGTTTTTTGCTGGCGGCCTTCCCGGATCTGCACCGGTCCTGCCTGTTCCACCGGCAGACCGGCATGACTCAGGAAGGAAACGATGTTTTTATTGATTTCGTTGTTCAGCTGGCTGAAGAGATTGAATGCTTCCACTTTGTAGATAACGAGGGGGTCTTTCTGCTCGTACGTGGCGTTTTGTACCGAAGTACGCAGATCGTCCATAGCCCGCAGGTGTTCCTTCCACGCTTCGTCAATGAAGGCCAGGGTGGAGGTGCGCTCCAGTGCGTGCATCAGCTCCTGTCCTTTGGTGTCGAGGGTTTTCTGGAGCGGCGTGAGTACCTGCAGTCCGCGTTTACCGTCTGTAAACGGTACAAATACGTTTTCGATGTGTGCGCCCTGGGTGGTGCGGATGTTGGTGAACACGGGCAAGGCGTCGCGCCGCATAGCCTCGCACTTCCGCAGGTAAGAGGTCTTTGCCTCGTTGTAGAGTTGCTGGGCCAGGGTGTTTGCATCAGCTTTGTCCAGTTCTTCTGCCCGGATCTGCGTATCAATGCCAAAGTTGAGGATGCAGGCCAGCTTAAACCCTTCGTAATCGTTCTGCTCCTGGAAGGAGGCCACCAGGCCTTCCGCAACAGTGTAAAAGGCGTTGTCTGTGTCCAGCGCGAGTCGTTCACCGCTCAGGGCATGGTTGCGGCGACCGTAAATAGCGGAGCGCTGTTTGTTCATCACGTCGTCGTATTCCAGCAGCCGCTTGCGGATGCCGAAGTTGTTTTCTTCCACTTTCTTTTGTGCCCGTTCAATGGATTTGGTGATCATGCTGTGCTGGATCACTTCGCCCTCCTTGTATCCCAGTTTATCCATCATGCCTGCAATCCGTTCGCTGCCGAACATGCGCATGAGGTCGTCTTCCAGCGATACATAAAACTGCGATGAACCCGGATCGCCCTGGCGTCCGGCACGGCCCCGCAACTGGCGGTCCACCCGCCGGCTGTCGTGCCGCTCGGTACCCAGAATGGCCAGGCCGCCGGCGTCTTTCACACCAGGGCCGAGTTTGATATCCGTACCACGGCCCGCCATGTTGGTGGCAATGGTTACATTGCCGGGCAGGCCTGCTTCTGCCACCACCTGTGCTTCCCGGGCGTGCTGCTTGGCGTTGAGTACGTTGTGCGGAATTTTTTTCACCTGCAGCATCTTGCTCAGCAGTTCACTTACCTCCACCGAAGTGGTGCCTACCAGCACGGGCCGGTTGGCTGCCCGTAACTGTTCTATTTCATCAATAACAGCTTTGTATTTTTCGCGCTTGGTTTTGAAGACGAGGTCTTGTTTATCATCGCGTACCATATTCAGGTTGGTGGGAATGGTCACGACGTCCAGTTTATAGATGTCCCAGAATTCGCCTGCTTCCGTTTCGGCTGTACCGGTCATGCCGGCCAGTTTGTGGTACATCCGGAAATAGTTCTGCAGCGTAATGGTGGCGTAGGTTTGGGTGGCCGCCTCAATTTTTACGTTTTCCTTCGCTTCAATGGCCTGGTGCAGTCCGTCGCTGTACCGGCGGCCGTCGAGGATACGACCTGTCTGTTCGTCTACAATTTTTACCTGCCCGTCCATTACAACGTATTCCACATCTTTTTCAAACAGGGTGTAGGCTTTCAGCAGCTGCAGCACCGTGTGTATGCGCTCGGCTTTGGCCGAGTATTCGGTCAGCAGGGCTTCTTTCTGCTGCAGCTTCTCCTCGCTGCCGGCCGGCCCGTTTTCAATGGCGGCCAGGGAGGTGCTGATGTCGGGCAACAAAAAGAAATTGGGGTCTTCGTTGTCTTTGGTGATCATGCCCAGGCCCTTGTCGGTGAGGTCCACCGCATTGCTTTTTTCATCAATGTGAAACAGCAAGCCGGCGTCCACTTTGGGCATTTCTTTCTGCTGGTCGGCCAGGTAATAGTTTTCAGCTTTCTGCAGTTTCACTTTGATGCCGGGTTCGCTCAGGAACTTGATCAGGGGGCCGTATTTGGGCAGGCCCCGCCAGGCCCGCATGAGGGCCAGTCCGCCCGACTTAGGATCGTCGTCTCCTTCCGAAATGAGTTTCTTGGCTTCGTTGAGGTACTGCTGCACCATGCGTTTCTGCTGGTCCACCAGTTTTTCAATCCGCGGCTTGAGTACATGAAACTGCTGCTCGGTACTGGCGGTGCCCACCGGGCCGGCAATGATCAGGGGGGTACGGGCTTCGTCAATCAGGATGCTGTCCACTTCGTCCACCATGGCAAAGTGAAGCTTGCGTTGCACTTTCTCGGTGGCGTTTACCACCATGTTGTCGCGGAGGTAATCGAAACCAAATTCGTTATTGGTGCCGTAGGTGATATCGGCGAGATAAGCTTTCCGTCGTTCTTCGCTGTTGGGCTGGTGCTTGTCTATGCAGTCAACTGTCAGTCCCAGGAATTCAAAGAGGGTGCCGTTCCATTCGCTGTCGCGGCGGGCGAGGTAATCGTTCACAGTAACCAGGTGCACCCCTTCTCCCGGCAGGGCGTTGAGGTAGGCGGGCAGGGTGGATACCAGGGTCTTTCCTTCGCCGGTAGCCATCTCGGCAATCTTGCCCTGGTGCAACACGGTGCCACCAATGAGCTGTACATCGTAATGCACCATGTTCCAGGTGACGGTACCGCCGGCGGCCGTCCATGATTTTTTATAAAACACCTGGTCGCCTTCTATCCGCATGTGGGCACGTTTGGGTGCCAGGTCGCGGTCGAGGGCGGTGGCGGTAGCCTGCAACTCTTCGTTCTCGGTGAAACGGCGGGCAGCTTCCTTCACCACGGCAAAAGCTTCGGGATGGATCTCGGTAAGAACAGCTTCAATCTGCTGGTCGCGTTCCTTACGGAGTTTGTCAATCTGCTGGTAGAGGTCGTCTTTTTCCTGGATGTCGGTCTCCGGCAACGCTTCCGCCTTTTCGATGAGCGCGCTGATCTCCGCATCGAGAGCTGCCAGGTGTTCCCGGATGCGTTTCCGGAATTCATGCGTTTTATCGCGGAGTTCATCGTTGCTGAGGTGCCGGTATTGATCGAAAAACTGGTTGATTTTCTCTGCAAGGGGGCTGAGTTTCTGAACATCTTTCTCACTCTTACTGCCGCCAAACAGTTTAGATAAGATTCCTAACATACGGGAATGATATTACGGGGCTGGTTAAAACGTTTTCTTGTCAAATTCAGTGCAGGATTTCCGGAAAGGTCAAAATGACAGCCCGGCTTCGTGCAGCGGGCGACAAAGGTAATGAATCAGCCACAGAGTTATTGGGAAATCAGCCCGAATGCAGGGGGCCGCCGCCGTTCGCGGCTCTTGTTAACGATCTGCCAAAAAGCCCGGAATGGCAGCGACTACCCGCTGGTACGGATGGCCGGTGTCCGTCCGTCTGTTAGTTTTGCCATTCGTCAGGTTTAGGAAACGATTGCCCCTTAAAACCATGGTTTTCACTCCGATTGTTCATCTTTACTCCCGTATATCACATGATATGTTTCAACTTGCTTTCATCTTTGATCAACCCATGAAAAAATCATTCCTGCTGCTGGTGGCTGTCTTGTCTGTCTTGTTTACATATGCGCAACCCGCAGGCCTCTCGGGCAAAGTGACCGATTCCACCGGCGAGAAGGGAATGACAGGCGCCACTGTAAAACTGGTGGAGAAAGCCACGCCCGCCGATACGCTGCGCACCATCACCAACAGCAAAGGGGAGTTCAGTTTCAGCCGTATTCCGGCTTCGGGCTACCAGTTGATTGTTTCCTATGCCGGCTACAATCCGTTGGTGAAAGAGTATTTCAGGCCTTCCCCCGGTGTTACCAGTATTGATATTGGTGAACTGGTGCTGAGCAATGCTTTTAAGCTGCTCACCGAAATTGTTGTGGAAGCCCCGGCCGTTAGTATCAAAGAAGATACGGTGGAATACCGCGCCAGCGCTTTCCAGGTGAAGCCCAACGCCACGACGGAGGATCTGCTGAAAAAACTGCCGGGGGTACAGGTGGATCGCGACGGTAACATCACCGCCCAGGGTAAACAGGTAACCCGCATAAAGGTGAACGGAAAAGACTTCTTTACCGGTGATCCTAAAAGTGCCACGCGTGAGCTTCCGGCCGATATGATTGACAAAGTGCAGGTGGTGGATGACTACGGCGACCAATCGGCTATCTCGGGTATCCGTGACGGTGAGCCGGAGAAGGTGATCAACCTGCAGCTGCGAAAAGACAAGAACAAAGGCTGGTTCGGACGCGGACAGGCCGGGGTGGGCACCAGCGATCGGTACCAGGCAGGGGTGACGCTCAACTATTTCAACAACAACAACCAGTTGTCCATCATCGGCAACTCCAATAATGTAAACCAGTCCAACTTCAACCTCGGCGAAATGTCTGGTTTTGGCGGGGGTAATTTTGGCGGCGGAACCATCAATTTCGGTGGCGGCGGTGGAGGTTTTGGTGGAGGCGGCGGTGGTCGCGGGGGCGGGGGAATGGGAGCCGCCTTCGGTAACCTGCTCGGCGGCAACCAGGGCCAGAACCAGAACGGCATCAGCCGCACGCACTCCATCGGTACAAACTTCCGGTCCGACTTTGGCAAGCGGAACTCCTTTTACGGAAGTTATACCTACACCAACCGCAATACCCGGCAGGACCAGTTTACTTCGCAACAGAGCCTCATCGCGGATCCGCCGTTCACCAACGTCACCAACCAACTCACCAACAATACGCAGGGCACCCACCGGGCTTTCCTGAACCTGGAGCTCTGGGTGGACTCATTCAACTACATCAAGATAACGCCCAATATTTCGGTACAGCAGAGCAACAACCTGCTCAGCAACAGCTTCGATATCTTCCGGTCGGCCTCCCTCAAGGCCCAGCAGGGGGTCAACCAGGATACGACTTTGTCAACACGCCCCAGCTTCCGTACCGGCATCCTCTACAACCACCGCTTCCGCAAACGGGGTCGTAACTTCTCCCTGAACACCGACATCGGCTACAATGAAACCGACCTGGAGCAACTGCGGGCCAACAACACGCAATTTTTCCAGCCCGACGGAAGCAACGGGTTTCTGCTGAACCAACTGCAGCGCATCAACCAGGATAACCGCAACAACAGCATCAACCTGCGGGCCGTATACACCGAACCCCTGTCGGCAGAGCGGTTCCTCGATTTCAGTTACAACTTCAACCGCAACGTAGCGGTGAACGACCGCAGTACCGACCAGAAGGACCTGGTTAGCGGCCAGTTCAACCGCATTGATTCGCTCAGCAATGCCTTTGAGAACAATTTCAACTTCAACCGTTTTGGCGCCAGCATCCGCACGGTGAAGAAAAAATACAATTATACCCTCGGCATCCAGCTGCAGCCCGTGAGTCTCCGCGGGTACAGCATCACAAAAGACAGTACCTACCAGCCCATCCGCAATCTCAACTGGTTCCCGGTGGCCCGGATGACCTACAATCTATCCCGCACCAAATCGTTTAATTTCCAGTACAACGGCAGCGCCCAGCAACCTTCGTTTGAACAGCTGCAGCCGGTACGGGATGTAACCAATCCCCAGAACCAGCGGGAAGGGAACCCGTTTCTCAGGCCTTCCATCAACCACACGCTCAGCACCAATTACAATAACTTCAATTTTGCCAGCGGGCAGGTGTTGTTTACCGGGGTGACCCTTACCCTGGCCAGGGACCAGATTGTTAACAATACCATCAACATCAAAGGCCCCGGGGGGCTGCCTACCGGGGCCCAGCTGAGCCGGCCGGAGAATGTGAACGGCTTTTACAACGTAACGGGTTTCTATACCTTCAGCAAGCCCTGGAAGAACCGGAAATACGTGCTCACCCTGCTGGGCACTCTTAATTATAATAATAACATCAACCTGGTGGATGCTGAGCGCAACATCGGCCGCAACTGGCTGGTGGTGCAGGGGCTCAATTTCGATTACAACGCGAAACAGTGGCTGGAACTCAGTTTTGGTGCCCGGTACAATATGAACCAGGCCAGTTTCTCCCTGCAAAACGTGGCGCCTCAGACCCAGGAAACCTGGGTGCTGAGCAACGATATCCGTGTAGACCTGCCGGGCAGCTGGATCCTGCGCTGGCATTTCGATTTTACCCTCAACCTGGGCCTGGCCCAGGGGGTGAGCCGTAACATCGCCCTGTTTAACGGGTCGCTGGAAAAGGAGCTGTTCAAGAAGAAAAACGGTACGATCCGCCTGGAAGCATTTGACCTCTTTAACCAGAACATCAACGTAAACCGCAGCGTAAGCGCCAACTTCATCACCGACACCCGTATCAACCGGCTGACACAGTATTTCATGCTTACCTTCCAGTACCGGCTCAACAAGTTCCGTGGACAGCAGCCCCAGCAGCAGAATAATTTCCGGCGGATGGGGGGGCGGATGCTTTTGAACAATGGCGATTGAGCGCAGGTTGCCCGGAACGGCGGCAGGCAGACGGATGACCGCCTTAAGGGCCTGGACGGTGCAAAAACCACCCAATCAAATTTTGTTCCATTCAGGATAAATGGTTAACTTTGCCCTCCCTAAATTTAGGCTGAATAGCAGTTGGCGCCCAAAATCAGTCATAAATAACTGAAAATCAATACACTTGTCTTTGAAAAAAGACAGGCAGCTATTCTTGTGCACAAACTTTAAAACCGGTTTTAAACGTATGTCTTCAACTCGAGCTGCAGCAAACAAGAGAGTAAATTTTGGAAAAGTTAAGCATCTGGCCGAAATCCCCGACCTTCTTGGGATCCAGATTCAGTCCTTTAAAGACTTTTTTCAGTTAGAAACCACCCCCGACAAGCGTAACAACGAAGGCCTCTTCAAGGTGTTCAAGGAGAATTTTCCTATCACCGACACCCGGAACATCTTTGTACTGGAGTTCCTCGACTATTTCATTGATCCTCCCCGTTACACCATTGACGAATGTATGGAGCGCGGCCTCACTTATGCGGTGCCCCTGAAAGCCAAGCTGCGCCTCAGCTGTAATGATGAGGAACACGTAGACTTCCAGACCATTGTACAGGATGTGTTTCTGGGCAACATTCCTTATATGACCCCCCGCGGCACATTTGTGATCAACGGAGCCGAGCGGGTGGTGGTAAGCCAGCTGCACCGCTCCCCCGGCGTATTTTTCGGTCAGAGCATTCACCCCAACGGCACCAAGATCTACAGTGCGCGGGTGATTCCGTTCAAGGGTGCCTGGATGGAGTTTGCCACCGACATCAACAATGTGATGTACGCCTACATCGACCGGAAGAAAAAATTCCCCGTAACCACGCTGTTGCGTTCCATTGGCTTTGAAACCGATAAGGACATCCTGGAACTTTTTGGCATGGCCGATGAAGTGCCTGCTGAAAAGAAGGCGCTCGCCAAACACGAAGGCAAGCGGCTCGCCGCCCGGGTTCTCCGCAGCTGGGTGGAAGATTTTGTGGATGAAGATACCGGCGAAGTGGTGAGTATTGAACGGAACGAAGTGGTGCTGGAACGCGACTCTATCCTTGACGCAGAAGCAATTGAGATGATCAGCGAAATGGAGGTGAAGAGCGTTTTCATCCAGAAAGAAGAAGTAAGCGGCGACTTTGCCATCATTTACAATACACTGAACAAGGACACGTCCAACAGTGAACTGGAAGCCGTGCAGCACATCTACCGCCAGTTGCGGGGTGCCGATGCGCCGGACAACGAAACGGCCCGCGGCATCATTGACAAGCTGTTTTTCAGTGATAAACGTTACGACCTGGGCGAAGTGGGCCGTTATAAAATCAACCGCAAACTCAATCTCAGCTTCCCGCTCGATAAGAAGGTTCTGACCAAGGACGATATCATCTCCATCATCAAGTACCTGGTGAAGCTCACCAACGCCAAAGCGGAAATTGACGACATTGATCACCTGAGCAACCGCAGGGTTCGCACCGTGGGTGAGCAGCTCTATGCCCAGTTTGGCGTAGGCCTGGCCCGTATGGCCCGCACCATCCGCGAGCGTATGAACGTGCGGGACAATGAAGTGTTCACACCTGTGGACCTCATCAACGCCCGTACCCTGTCGTCTGTAATCAATTCATTCTTCGGAACCTCGCAATTGTCGCAGTTCCTCGACCAAACCAATCCGCTTTCCGAAATTACCCACAAGCGGCGTATCTCCGCGCTCGGTCCCGGTGGCCTGAGCCGCGAACGCGCCGGCTTTGAGGTGCGTGACGTTCACTACAGCCACTACGGCCGCCTCTGCACCATCGAAACGCCCGAGGGCCCCAATATCGGTCTGATCTCCACGCTCTGCGTACACGCCAAAGTGAACGACATGGGCTTTATTGAAACACCTTACCGCAAGGTGCAGGAAGGTAAAGTGGAAATGAAACATCTCACGTACCTGAGTGCCGAGGAGGAAGATGAAGCCAAGATCGCCCAGGTGAACATTGCCGTGGACGAAAAAGGAAACATCGTTGAAGAAAAAGTACGTTCCCGCGAAAGCGGCGACTTCCCCATCCTAGAAAAGGCCGAGGTGGAATACATGGACGTGGCGCCCAACCAGATTGTGGGTCTCAGCGCCTCGCTCATTCCGTTCCTGGAACACGATGATGCCAACCGGGCACTGATGGGATCGAACATGCAACGCCAGGCCGTGCCCCTGCTCCGTCCCGAAGTGCCCATCGTGGGAACCGGCCTGGAAGCAATGGCCGCCCGCGATGCCCGCATCCAGCTCACCGCCGACGGAAACGGTGTGGTGGAGTATGTGGACAGCAACGAAATACACGTGCGTTACACCCGCAACGACGAGCAGAAACTGGTGAGCTTTGAAGAAGATCTCAAAGTGTACAAGCTCACCAAGTTTATCAAAACCAACCAGGGTACCTGCATCAACCTGAAGCCTTGCGTACGCAAAGGCCAGGCCGTTAAGGATGGCGACTTCCTCACAGAAGGCTATGCCACCAAAGATGGCGAACTGGCACTGGGCCGGAACCTGAAAGTGGCCTTTATGCCCTGGAAAGGTTACAACTTCGAAGATGCCATCGTTATCAGCGAGCGCATTGTACGCGAAGACCTGTTTACCTCCATTCACGTAGAGGAATACGAGCTGGAAGTACGCGATACCAAGCTCGGTGAGGAAGAGCTGACCCCCGATATCCCCAACGTGAGCGAAGAAGCCACCAAGGATCTCGACCAGAACGGTATCATCCGCATCGGCGCCGCTATCAAGGAAGGTGATATCCTCATCGGTAAAATCACCCCCAAGGGAGAAAGCGATCCCACGCCCGAAGAAAAGCTGCTCCGTGCCATCTTTGGCGACAAGGCAGGTGATGCCAAAGACGCATCGCTGAAAGCACCGAGCGGAACCGAAGGTGTGGTGATTGACAAGAAGCTGTTCCAGCGGGCTAAAAAAGATAAGAACGGAAAGATTCGTGAGAAGGCGCTGCTGGAGAAAACCGAAAAGATCCACGAAAAGAACATTGCCGACCTGCTGGACGTGCTGCTGGGTAAACTGCAGATGCTGCTCAAAGACAAAGCCTCTGCCGGTGTGAGCAACAACTTCGGGGAAGTGCTGATTGGTAAAGGAGCCAAGTTCAATGCGAAGAATCTGTCCACCATTGACTACCAGAATGTAAATCCGCTCGGCTGGACCGGTGATGCCCATACCGATGAGCTGATCAACCAGCTGCTGCACAACTACAGCATCAAGTACAACGAGGAACTGGGCCGCTACAAGCGGGAGAAGTTCAACATCAGCATTGGTGACGAACTGCCCGCCGGCGTACTCAAACTCGCTAAAGTGTATCTGGCTGTGAAGCGTAAACTGAAGGTGGGTGATAAGATGGCCGGCCGCCACGGTAACAAGGGTATCGTAGCCAAGATTGTGCGCCACGAAGACATGCCCTTCCTGGAAGACGGAAGCCCGGTAGACATTGTACTCAACCCGCTGGGGGTACCCAGCCGGATGAACCTCGGCCAGATCTATGAAACCGTGCTCGGGTGGGCCGGTCAGAAACTGGGTATCAAGTTTGCCACCCCCATCTTCGACGGAGCCACTGTTGAAGAAATTGCAGGGCATATCGAGCAGGCACAGCTGCCCAAGTTTGGCCACACGTTCCTTTATGATGGCGAAACCGGCGAGCGCTTCCACCAGAAAGCTACCGTGGGTATTATCTATATGATCAAGCTGCACCACATGGTGGATGATAAGATGCACGCCCGTTCCATCGGCCCCTACAGCCTCATTACCCAGCAGCCGCTGGGTGGTAAAGCCCAGTTCGGTGGCCAGCGTTTCGGCGAAATGGAAGTGTGGGCCTTGGAAGCTTACGGTGCTTCCAACATCCTGCAGGAACTGCTCACCATCAAGTCGGATGACATAATGGGCCGTGCCAAGACCTACGAAGCCATCGTAAAGGGTGACAACGTACCGCGTCCCGGTGTGCCGGAATCCTTCAATGTACTGGTGCACGAACTGCGCGGGCTGGGTCTGGATCTGAAATTTGAAGAATAACGCTGCAAGCGGTTGCCACATGCTACCGCCTGTTGCTTTACCGGTGCTCCATGGAAGTACGGCAGCCGGTAGTTAGGATGAACGTACTTCTTAAAATTTAATTTGTAATAACACATATGGCATTCAGAAAAGACAATCGTCAGCGGCCTACGTTTTCCAAGATCACCATCGGGCTTGCTTCTCCCGACACCATCCTGGAGCGCAGCTTTGGTGAGGTACTGAAACCCGAGACCATCAACTACCGCACGTACAAACCCGAGCGGGATGGTCTGTTCTGCGAGCGCATTTTTGGTCCTGTAAAGGACTACGAATGCGCCTGCGGTAAGTACAAGCGTATCCGTTACAAAGGGATTGTGTGCGACCGTTGCGGTGTGGAAGTAACCGAAAAGAAAGTACGCCGCGAGCGCATGGGTCACATCAAACTGGTGGTGCCGGTGGTGCACATCTGGTACTTTAAGTCGTTGCCCAATAAAATCGGCTACCTGCTGGGGATGAGTTCCAAGAAGCTGGAGACGATTGTGTATTACGAACGCTACGTGGTAATCCAGCCCGGGGTGAAGGAAAACCTGAAAGCAGGCGATCTCCTCACGGAAGAAGAATACCTCGACCTGCTCGATACGCTTCCCAAGGACAATCAATACCTCCCCGACGAAGACCCGCAGAAATTTGTGGCCAAGATGGGAGCAGAAGCCGTACAGGACCTGCTGGCCCGTATTGACCTGGACCAGCTGAGCTACGACCTGCGGAATGCCGCTGCCACCGAAACCTCCCAGCAACGGAAAGCCGACGCGTTAAAGCGTCTGAGCGTGGTGGAAGCGTTCCGTGAAGCCAATGAAAATATTACCAACCGCCCGGAGTGGATGGTGATGCAGTACATCCCGGTTATTCCGCCGGAGCTGCGCCCCCTCGTACCTCTCGACGGTGGCCGTTTTGCCTCTTCGGATCTCAACGATCTTTACCGTCGTGTGATCATCCGCAACAACCGTCTCAAGCGCCTGCTGGAGATCAAGGCTCCCGAGGTGATCCTCCGCAACGAAAAGCGGATGCTCCAGGAAGCCATTGACAGCCTGTTTGATAATTCCCGGAAGTCCAACGCGGTGAAAGCCGAAGGTGGCCGTGCACTGAAGTCGCTGAGCGATGTGCTCAAAGGCAAACAGGGCCGTTTCCGCCAGAACCTGCTGGGTAAGCGGGTGGATTATTCCGGCCGTTCGGTTATTGTAGTGGGTCCTGAACTGAAGCTGCACGAATGCGGTCTGCCCAAAGACATGGCAGCCGAACTGTTCAAGCCTTTTATCATCCGCAAACTCATTGAAAGAGGTATCGTAAAAACGGTGAAATCGGCCCGTAAACTGGTCGACAAAAAAGAAGCCGTTGTTTGGGATATCCTCGAGAATATTCTGAAAGGACACCCGGTGATGCTCAACCGCGCCCCGACGTTGCACCGTTTGTCCATCCAGGCCTTCCAGCCCAAACTCATTGAAGGGAAAGCCATCCAGCTGCATCCCCTTGTTACCTCCGCGTTCAACGCCGACTTTGACGGTGACCAGATGGCAGTGCACGTGCCGCTGAGCAACGCCGCCATCCTGGAGGCACAACTGCTGATGCTGGCATCGCATAACATCCTCAACCCCCAGAACGGAACGCCCATCACACTGCCTTCGCAGGACATGGTGTTGGGTTTGTATTACATTTCCAAAGGGAAAAAGACAACTGAAACCGAAGTGGTGAAGGGAGAGGGCAAGGCCTTCTACTCACCGGAGGAAGTGATCATTGCCTTCAACGAAGGCCGTGTAGACCTTCATGCACACATCAGGGTGAAGACCCATGTTCGGGAAAACGGCCAGCTGGTGCGCAAACTGGTAGAAACTACAGTAGGACGTATAATTTTCAACCAGTTTGTTCCCAAAGAAGTAGGTTTCGTGAATGCGCTGCTGACCAAGAAAAACCTTCGCGAAATCATCGGTGAGATCATTGAAATCACTGATGTTCCCAAAACGGCAAAATTCCTGGACGATATCAAGCAGCTTGGTTTCCGCATGGCCTTCCAGGGCGGCTTGTCGTTTAACATCAACGACCTGATCATCCCGGAAATCAAGCAGGAGATGATCGCTTCTGCCCAGGATGAAGTGGACGAAGTGTGGGATAACTACAACAACGGTCTGATCACCAATAACGAGCGGTACAACCAGATCATTGATATCTGGAGCCGCGTGGATACCCGTGTTACAGAAACGCTGATCCGCGAAATGGCAACCGATAAGCAGGGTTTCAATTCTGTTTACATGATGCTCGACTCCGGCGCACGGGGCAGCAAGCAGCAGGTAAAGCAGCTGGCCGGTATCCGGGGCCTGATGGCCAAGCCGCGTAAGAGCGGATCCACCGGCAGCGAGATCATTGAAAACCCGGTACTGTCGAATTTCAAAGATGGGCTGAGTGTATTGGATTATTTCATTTCCACCCACGGTGCCCGTAAAGGTCTTGCCGATACGGCCCTCAAAACAGCCGACGCCGGTTACCTCACCCGTCGTTTGGTTGACGTGGCCCAGGATGTGGTGATTACAGAAGAGGATTGCGGTACCCTGAGGGGCATTGCCACAACGGCATTGAAAGACAACGAAGACATCATTGAGCCCCTGAGCGACCGGATTGAAGGCCGCACTTCTGTACATAATGTGTACGATCCCCAGAGCGATGAATTGATCATAACTGCCGGTGAAGAAATTTCTGCGGCGGTAGCCAAGCGGATTGAAGACGCGGGTATTGAGATGGTCGAAATCCGCTCGGTACTTACCTGCGAAAGCAAACGGGGTGTGTGCGTGAAGTGTTACGGAAAGAACCTGGCCACCGGTATCCTTGCACAGAAAGGCGACGCCGTTGGCATCATCGCGGCCCAGTCGATCGGTGAACCCGGTACCCAGCTTACCCTGCGTACCTTCCACGTGGGTGGTGTGGCCGGATCTGCTTCGGTGGAATCCACACTCAATGCCAAATTCGATGGCACCATTCAGTTTGACGGTCTGCGTACTGTTACCACCACCAACAACGAGGGTAACAAGATCCAGGTGGTGATTGGTCGTACCGGGGAAGTTCGGATCATGGACGTGAAGAATGACCGGCTGCTGATCACAAATAACATTCCCTACGGTTCAACTCTCCAGGTGAAGGAAGGACAGCAGGTGAAAAAAGGTGAAGTGATCTGCTCCTGGGATCCGTTCAACAACGTGGTAATCGCCGAGATTGCAGGTACCGTTAAGTTTGAGAACATCATTGACGGTGTAACCTACCGCGACGAGGCCGACGAACAAACGGGTCACCGCGAGAAAGTGGTGATCGAAACCAAGGACAAAACAAAGATACCTGCGGTACTGGTAGAGGGCGGTAAAGAAGTTAAATCCTACAACCTCCCTGTTGGCTCTCACATTGTGATAGAAGAAGGCGAAGACGTGGTGGCCGGCCAGGTGCTGGTGAAGATTCCCCGCGTACTGGGCAAGCTCCGGGATATCACCGGTGGTCTGCCCCGCGTAACGGAACTCTTCGAAGCCCGGAACCCGGGTAACCCTGCCATTGTATCTGAGATTGACGGTGTGGTATCCTTTGGCGCAATTAAACGGGGTAACCGCGAAATCATCGTTACCAGCAAGGACGAAGTGGTGAAAAAATACCTCGTTCCGCTGACCCGCCAGATCCTGGCACAGGAAGGTGATTTCGTAAAAGCCGGTGCTCCCCTGAGCGATGGCCAGATCGCACCCGGCGATATCCTCACCATCAAAGGTCCCTTCGCCGTTCAGGAGTATGTGGTAAATGAAATCCAGGAAGTGTACCGCCTCCAGGGTGTGCGCATCAACGACAAGCACATTGAAGTGATCGTACGCCAGATGATGAAGAAAGTTGAAATCATAGATGCCGGCGATACCAAGTTCCTCGAAGAAGACCTGGTGGATCGTTTCGAATTCATTGATGAAAACGACCGCATCTTCGATAAAAAAGTGGTGACCAACCCCGGCGACAGCAGCAAGTACCGTCCCGGTCAGATCATTACGCTCCGTGAACTGCGGGAAGAAAACAGCCAGCTGCGCCGCAGCGATAAGGTCCTCATCGAAGTACGCGATGCGCATCCCGCCACCGCACAACCTGTGTTGCTGGGTATCACCAAAGCCTCGCTGGGCGTTCAAAGCTGGATTTCGGCAGCTTCCTTCCAGGAAACAACCAAGGTCCTGAGCACAGCCGCAATCGAAGGCAAAACCGACTACCTGCTCGGTCTGAAGGAAAACGTGATCACCGGTCACGCCATCCCGGCGGGTTCCGGTCTTCGCGAATTCGAAAACATGATTGTGGGCAGCAAAGAGGAATACGAACTGCTGTTGACGGCCAAGGAAGCCATGAGCTTCGACGACGAAGAATAAACGGAGCATTCCATAAAAAAGTAAAGCCCTGCCGCCTGCGGCGGGGCTTTTTACTGACCGGATCCCGCTGTTAATGCTTTCTTAATTATTTCAACCGACTTTCTGAATCGCAGGCATTTAAAGTAGCTTGCTTCACGCGTATGAAACAGTTTCAATCTATTTTACTGGTAGTGCTAACGCTGGCACTTGGGGTACTCTATTTTCTTCATTTCAAAACCGGTGCTGCGCCCAAAAAAGCAGGCACACCCGCAACGAATACCTCAGCGGCTGAACCGTCGCCCGAACAGGTCCGGATCGCCTACATTGACCTCGACACGATCAAGGAATATTACACCTACTTCAAGCTGAAGAATGATGAGATAGACCGGGAAAAGCAGAGGATTGAAAATGAAATCCAGGGTGGTGTCAGCAAACTGGAAAAAGACCGCATGGAGTTTCTGAAAAAAGGAGAGGCCATTACCCAGATTGAAGCGGAAAATTTTCAACGGGATTACCAGAACCGGTATCAGCAGTTGGGCGTACGGCGGGAAACCCTGCTCAATCAGCATCTGAATAACCAGGCCAAAGCTCTCGACGATATTCAGAAGCGAATCAACGAATACCTGAAAGATTACAATCAGCAGGCCGGTTACCATTTTATTTTCTCCACCGGCGAGGGCAACCTCACCCTGTACTACAAAGATTCTGCCTACAACATCACCCGGGAAGTCATTGCCGGCCTCAATGAAGCGTACGAGCGTACTAAAAAGAAATAAGCTGCAGGTTTAATTCTTATCTTTCCTTCCTGTTTCATAACAACCGCACGGAGCCGGAGGTAAAAGCTTTTTCGCTTTTTTAAGGGCTTCAGCGCCATGACCAACTGACTACTATGTCTGCACAACAGGAATTCAAGCCCACCCTCGGTCTGCTCGATGCCACCATGGTGGTAGCCGGCTCCATGATCGGTTCCGGCATTTTTATTGTAAGCGCCGATATTACCCGCAATGCAGGCAGTGCCGGTTGGCTCATTGCCGTATGGCTGATTACGGGATTTATGACACTTACAGCAGCCGTCAGCTATGGGGAGCTGAGTGGTATGTTTCCCAAGGCCGGCGGGCAGTACGTGTACCTGAAAGAAGCATACAATCCACTTCTCGGCTTTTTGTATGGGTGGAGTTTTTTCATGGTTATTCAAACAGCCACCATCGCCGCCGTAGGAGTTGCGTTTGCCAAGTTCATGGCCTACCTCGTGCCGGGTGTGAGTGAGGACCTTGTAGCCATCGACCTGGGCTTTTTGCAGGTATCACCGGCACAGCTGGTTTCTATTGCCCTCATCGTGTTACTTACCTACATTAACACCCGGGGCGTGCGGGAAGGCAAACTGATCCAAACGACGTTTACAGTTACCAAACTTATCAGTCTTTTTGGGCTGATAGTATTCGGACTGATCTTTCTGAAACCCGACGTTTGGAACAGCAACTGGTCCAATGCCTGGAATCTCCGCCCGCTGGATGCAGATGGAACATACGGCACCTACACAATCATGGCGGCCCTCGGGGCCATAGCGGCAGCTATGGTGGGATCCATCTTCAGCAGCGATGCATGGAATAACGTAACCTTTATTGCCGGCGAAATTAAAAATCCCAAACGCAACATCGGGCTGAGTCTTTTTCTTGGTACGCTGATCGTGACCATCATCTATGTATCCGCCAACCTGATGTACACCGCCGTACTTCCTCTGCAGGAGATTGCTTCCGCCGAAAAAGACCGGGTGGCCGTAGCTGCCTCGCAACAAATCTTCGGCAATGCGGGCACCGTGATCATTGCCCTTATGATTATGATCGCCACGTTTGGCTGTAACAACGGACTCATCCTGGCCGGCGCCCGGGTGTACTATACCATGGCCAGGGATGGCCTTTTTTTCAAACAGGCCGGTCAGCTCAACCGTTTTGCCGTTCCCCAGTGGAGCCTCTGGGTGCAGTGCGTGATTGCCTGCCTGTGGAGTATGAGTGGCCGTTATGGCCAGTTGCTCGACATGATCTCTTTTGTAGTGGTATTATTTTACATGCTCACCATCGCCGGAATTTTTATTCTCCGGAAAAAGCAACCCCATACGGAACGTCCGTATAAGGCATTTGGGTACCCGGTTCTTCCGGCCCTGTACATTCTGATGGGACTCAGCTTTTGCGGCCTACTCATCGTGTACAAACCGCAGTTTACCTGGCCGGGCCTCATCATCACCCTGCTGGGTATTCCCGTTTATTTCCGGGCCGTCGCCGGCAGGAAAAAGCAGCAGCCGTAAGTTATCTTTGCACAAACTTTTATATGCTCACCAGCCAGCAATGCTTTCAAGTATTTGAGTCCTGCATCCGGGATTATCATGTAGTTGACCATGTAGACCAGCCGCTGCACATTCCTTATGCCCCCGGAACTGCTGAACACCTGTTGTACCGGAAAAACTGGATTGATACGGTACAGTGGCACCTGGAAGACATCATCCGCAACCCGGCGATTGACCCGGCCGAAGCATTACAACTTAAGCGGCGTATCGATGCCAGCAACCAGGACCGTACCGACCTGGTGGAAGTGCTCGACAACCTGCTGCTCCAGGAACTAACCCCGGCAACAGCCGACCCGGTTGCACCCTTGAACACGGAAACCCCGGCCTGGGCCATTGACCGTCTTTCCATTCTGGCATTAAAAATTTACCACATGCGGGTGGAGGCTGAACGCACGGATGTGGACGAAGTTCACCGCCAGCGGTGCAGCGCCAAACTGGCGGTGCTGCTGGAACAACAGGCCGATCTTTCCGGGTCCATTGATGCCTTGCTGGACGATATCCGCACCGGCAAAAAACGCATGAAGCTGTACCGGCAGATGAAGATGTACAACGATCCTTCCCTCAACCCGGTTCTGTATAAAAAGTAGATACTTGCCGCTGCCCCGACACATATTGGTGATCCGGCTCTCCGCTCCCGGCGATGTGGCCATGACCATTCCGGTGCTGCATTCACTCCGGGCTGCATACCCCGATCTGCGGATAACCGTCCTCACCCAGGAACGGCTGGCCCCGCTTTTTGCAGGACTGGATGCAACCCTGCTGGCTGCCGATACAAAAGGACGTCACAAAGGATGGAAAGGATTGCTGCTGCTGGTGCGGGAGGTAACTGCCTTCCTGCGGCAATCAGGCGGACGAACAGTTGTAGCCGATCTGCACGGCGTTTTACGGGCAGCTGTGCTGTGTTCCTTGCTACGGTTACAGGGATACCCGGTTGCTGTCATTCAAAAGGGAAGGAACGGGAAACGGCTGCTGACACGCAGAGCAGGCAAACAGCTGAAGCCGCTGCCCACTTCGTTTGATCGGTACCGTGATGTTTTGGCCCGCCTGGGTTTTTCGTTTCCATACCGGTTTAATGGACTGTTTACCGAACCCCCGGCACTGCCCGAAGCTGCTGCCGCACTCGCGGCCGGGAGACGTCAACCCTGGATCGGGCTAGCGCCTTTTGCCGCTTTCCGCGAAAAAATGTATCCCCTGGAGCAGATGGAACAGGTGGTGGCCCGCTTGCAGGAAAAATATACGGTCTTCTTGTTTGGCAGTCCGGCCGAAGCCCCGCTCCTTGCATCCTGGCAGCAACGATACCCCGGTTGTGTGTCGGTGGCAGGAACCCTGCACCTGGAAGAAGAACTGCAGCTGATGGCCCACCTGGCCGTGATGGTGAGCATGGATTCGGCGAACATGCATTTTGCCTCCCTGGTACGGGTACCGGTGGTGTCGGTATGGGGACCAACCCACCCCTTTGCCGGTTTTATGGGCTGGCAGCAGGAGGCCGCCCTGGCGGTTCAAACCGATCTTCCCTGCCGCCCCTGTTCGGTTTTTGGCAACCAGCCCTGCTACCTGGGTACGCATGCCTGCATGCGGGAATTATCGCCGGAACGGATCGTGGAACGGGTTAGTTTTGTGCTTGGAGAGCAGTCGTTCACAACCCCCTCTGCCGCTACATTAACATGAACCCTTGTTATTCCATTGCCATTCACGGCGGCGCCGGCACCATCCGGCGGGAGGACATGGATCCTTCCCTCGAACAGAAGTACACCCAGGCGCTGGAGGATGCGCTCGCAGCCGGTTACCGGGTGCTGGAAACGGGCGGAACGGCTACCGATGCGGTTGCTGCCGCCGTGGTATCGCTGGAAGACTGCATCCTCTTTAATGCCGGGCGGGGTTCGGTGTTTACCCGCCAGGGCCAGCACGAGATGGATGCCGCCATCATGGACGGCCAAACCCTGGCGGCCGGAGCCGTGGCCGGCGTGCAGCAAGTACGCAACCCGGTACTGCTGGCCCTTGCCGTCATGCAAAAAAGTCAGCATGTCATGCTCAGCAATGCAGGTGCCTTGCAGCTTGCCCGGGAGCAGGGCCTGGCGCTGGAACCCGACGATTATTTTTATTCCGCCTTCCGCTATGAACAATGGCAGCAGATGCGTTTGAGCGACCAAACCATGCTGGATCATAACCTGCCGGGTGAACGTAAATTTGGAACCGTTGGCGCCGTGGCCTGCGACCGGCAGGGAAACCTGGCTGCTGCCACCAGCACGGGAGGGATGACCAACAAAGACTACAACCGCATCGGCGACAGTCCCATCATCGGCGCCGGTACCTATGCCAACAACCGCACCTGTGCTGTTTCCTGCACCGGTCATGGTGAAATGTTCATCCGGGCTGTTGCGGCCTACGATGTCAGCTGCCTGATGGAATACAATGGATGCACTTTACAGGAAGCTATGAACATTGTAACACTGGATAAATTAGTGCACCTGCAGGGCGAAGGGGGCATGATTGGTGTGGACGCCCGGGGAAATGCAGCGCTCGTGTTCAACAGCGAAGGTATGTACAGGGGACTGCAAAGCAGCGATGGCACCCGGAAAGTGGCCATTTACCGCTGAGTACTTGCAACAAAAATACAAGTGTCACATGAAAACATATGCAGTTATCGTAGCCGGCGGATCCGGCACCCGCATGGGGTCGGTGTTACCCAAGCAGTTTTTACTGGTGCAGGGGAAGCCCGTGTTGTATCATACCATCCAGGCCTTTGTACAGGCTTTTCCCGGAATTGACGTGATTCTCGTACTCCCGGAAGAGCACCTGGAACTGGGCCGGGAAATAGTGGATGGATATTTTGATGACCGGCAAATACGCCTCACTGCAGGAGGAGAGACCCGCTTTCATTCGGTGCAGAACGGCCTCCGGTTGGTGCAGGAGGAATCCATCGTATTTGTGCACGACGGAGTGCGTTGCCTGGTATCCGGCGACTTATTGCAGCGCTGTTATAACTCCGCCCTGGAGACCGGCAGCGCCGTGCCCGTTGTGGAGTCGCGTGACAGCCTGCGCATGCTCACCGAAGAAGGCAGTGAACCGGTGGACCGTTCGCGGATCCGGCTGGTACAAACCCCGCAGACCTTTCACAGCAAGATCCTGCAGGCTGCTTTTGATATTGATTATAAAGAACGCTTCACTGATGAAGCAACCGTTGTGGAAGCCTTTGGTTTAAAAGTGACCCTGGTGCCGGGGGATCCGTCGAACATTAAAATCACCACGCCCATTGATCTCGTGGTGGCCGAACAACTGATGCAGACATCCTGAGTACTTCATTCTTTCAGCCAGCGCAGCAATGCCGGCAGGCGGTTCATCCGCAAGGCGGCGTACCGCTCTTCCGTTGCACCGAAACTGCTGTAGAAAAAGGCCAGGTTGCGGATATCGCTGCCTTCAAAGTCCAGCCATGTACCGGTGCCGGCCTGCCGGGCAATGAAGCGGTCAATCAGGTAATGCGAGGCCCCATTCGTCTTTCCGTTGGGATGATTTCCCACAACTATGTAGTACCAACGGTGGTGCGAGTACAGAAATACGGCGGATGCCAGCAATTCTCCCTGCGTGCTACGGATGCCTGCTGCCATGGCCTGTTCTAACGAAGTAGCCTTTGCGAAAACTTCCCGGAAACGGTCAATCTCACCGATGGTAATGTCGGACAGTTGCTGCAGGGTGGGAGTGGACAGCCGCAGAATCTCATCCAGGCTGCAGCTAAAGTCGGGGTACAGGCCCGCGCTTTCCGCCTTACGGATGTTGCGTTTCAGATTGTCGCGGAACATGGCCCGCAGGTCATCGTATGCCGGCTGCAGGGATAAAATGTAATTCACCCGTTGGGTGAGAGGAAACCCTTCCACCGCAAACAGGTTCTGCTGGTTGAGATAAATATCCATGTAGCGGAAACGTGCCGGTATCTGCTGCAGAAAACTGCTCAGCAGCGCCGCATCCATCCCGCAGCGGGCAAACACCCCGAGGCTGGCGCAGAACCAGGGCTGGTAGAGATAAGCGATGCCCCATTTCTGTTTCCAGGGCAGCGGCATCACGGCTTCATAGTCGTTCAGCACCAGGGCATCCCAGTTGTCGGCCATGGCATCGAGGTACCAGCTGTAAGCATAGATCAGTCCGTTGGGCGCCTGCCGGATACAATCATTCCATTGGTCCGTATTTACTTCCATTCGTGATATGTGCCGGAGCTGTTGCATCAGAAGGGCAGGCGGCGATCCAGTTTTTTCAGCGACCATTGCTGGATATCAATGCTGAAAGCGATGTTCCGGCGGAACCGGTTGTCGGGGAAGGTGGACTGAAAATAATCGCGGTATACGTTGCTGTAAAACAGGGGGAAATACACCTGTACGGTATTGCTTAGCAATGACAGCTGCAGCCCGGCATCGTAGAGGATTTTACTCCCGGTGGCTTTAGGACCCCATACTTCGGCATAGGTGCCGAGATCGAGGAACACTTTCAAGGGTATGCGCACCGGCAGCACGTTCAGAATGTTGATGGCATCGGGCAGGTCGCTCACGAAGTTCATCGCGGCCAGCCAGTTATCGGTTTTGCCTACCTTGGCGGCCAGCAGGTCGGTACGCACCTTAAACCCACCATCCCGCATCATAATCTGCTGGCTGGCAAATCCCTCAAATTCATTGCGTCCTGCGAAGTAATTGCTGTAGGTATAGTCTTCATAGCCTTTGGGGCCACTCATGTTCAGGTGATAGGGATCGTTGAGGAAACGTTTGGTGAGGGTGCGTTCACCCAGGTAGATGAATTTCCCGGCAAAGAAGCGCACGTTGGCACCCTGCCTTTCGTTGTAGTTGAAATAGTAATTGCCGGTGAAGGCCAGGCGCACAAAATCTTTTGCCTGTTCTGCCTGGAATTCTGCCTGGTAAGGATAGAGCGCACGGGTGTCGCGTACCACAAACCGCAGCTGGTTGAGATAGCGTTGATTCACCTGCCGGGTGATCTCCGTAAAGCGGTTTCCGTTGGGGAAGGTGTCGCGCCGGAAGCGCAGGCGGTCTTCCCAAAACAAAAATGTTTTCCATTGTATGAACCGCTCCCTTGTGCTGCGGGGGTTGGTTTCGCGTACTACCAATCGAACGGAGGGTACCAGTTTGCGGAAGCCGGTGATGTACTGCCGCCCGGCCGTATCAGTGAAATCGTTGGTGGAGAATTTCATGCCGCTGAGTGAGGCGTGAATCCGCTCAAAGCGCCCTTGATCGGGGAATGCATTGTAACCCAGCCGCACGGCTCCATTCCATTCCCGGCTCCTGGTTCCATAGAGGGGCGCCACAAGAAAATGGAAGCGGGTGGGAGCGAGGGTGTAATTGGTAATTGCCAGGCCCGGCATCAGGCCGTCGTAGAGATTGGAGCCGGCAAAGGGCGCAAGGATCAGTGCACGCTCGCCGGGTGTATTATAACCGGTGAACAAGGAGGGGCGCAGGGTTTTCTTTTCAACCGGTTGTAACGGACCGGTTTTGTTTACCAGGGCAAACAGGGAATCGAGCCGTTGACCCGTTGCCTGCTCCAGGGTTTGTTGCAGATCTGCAGGATTGGGATGCCGGAATTTCCAGGTTTCATAATACAACTGCATGCCCTTGTCGAAGCGGTCGCGTCCCAGGTGATTTTCCAGCAGTTGCATGAACATGGCTCCCTTTACATAGGATGTGAGTACGTAATCTGTTTCACTGCTGCTATCTGCGGACAACGACAGCGGTGCGTCTTTCCTCAGTTGCTGACGGGTGTACAACAGTACTTCTTCGGTGGGCAATAAGCGGGTTTTTCGCGTCGGGAAACGGCTCCGTTCCCGGGAAAAGCGTTGCCCGTAGTAACTATTGATCCCTTCGTCCATCCAGGCATGCAGGCGTTCGTTGCTGGCGAGGATACCCTGGAACCAGTTGTGGCCCACTTCGTGCTCAAGCACACTTTCCAGCGCTGCTTCCGACATCACCGGTGAGATGGATGTGATGCAGGGATATTCCATTCCGCCGTTGAAACCCATCTTTGCTTCCACTGCCGTGCAGATGGAGTAGGGATAAGTACCCACCCAATTGCTGCGGCTGCGGAGCACTTCCTTCATCACCGGCACGCTGTTCTTCCACACCGGGGCACTGCCGGGCAGGTGAGCGGCATACACTTCTACGATATGTCCGTTACCCAGCTGTACCGTATCGTGCTGAACGATGAAGTTCTTGTCGGCAAACCAGGCAAAGTCATGCACCCGCTCCTGCTTAAAGACCAGCGTTTTTACCGGTATCGGTTCGCGTGGACCGGCCGCGGTTGGCGTCGTGCTGCGGCCGGGTTTCTGGGTACCCGCAGGTGCAATCTTTTTTACGGGCGCAGGCGGCGTTTTCCGGTTGTGCAGCCAGGCTCTTTCTTCGGGCGATTCCAGCCGCCCGGTGCTCAGCACTACATAGGGCTGTGGTAGGGTCACCATCACCTCGTAATCCCCGAATTCACTGTAATATTCGCCCTGGTCGAGGTAGGGCATCGGATGCCAGCCGTAACGGTCGTACACCGCCGGTTTGGGATACCATTGCGTTACCTGGTACGACTGTCCCACATGCCCGCCCCGGGAAAAGTTGGCTGGGAGTTGCACATGAAAAGGGGTGGTTATTTCAATAGAGTTGCCTGGTGCCAGGGGCCGGGGCAGGATCAGTTTAATGATATCAATGTGCTGGGGGTGGTCTTCCGTTTCGGCCAGCTGTTCATTCACCCGGAAATCAAGGCGGTTGATGTATCCCCGGTCTCCCCGGTTGGAAAAGTAAAAGTCGGTGCGCCCGTTTTCCAGCAGCTGGTCGCTGAATGCTGTACGGTCGGTACGATAAGCGTTGGGCCAGAGATGAAACCAGATGAAGGTCAGGGTGTCGGGGGAATGGTTGGTGTAGCGGATGCGGGCAAAACCGTCGAGCGTATGTTCCTCGTCGTTCAGCTGTACATTGATTTTATAATCGACCTGCTGCTGCCAGTAGGCAGACTGTGCACCGCTGCGGGTGACCAGCAAAAAAAGCACAAGAAAGGTAAGCAGGTAGTTCACGGCATCCGTTTTCTCAAAAATAAACGCTTGGCGGCAAGAATTCTTGTTCTGTGCCCGATTCATCCGGGTTATCTTCCTTTTCCGAGGAAGATGAGCCGGAAAGTATGGATCATGATTTTGAAATCAAGCGCCAGGGAAATGTTTTCGATGTACACCAGGTCGTAGCGGCTGCGCTCAATCATCTGTTCCACATTTTCGGCGTAGCCAAACTTCACCATTCCCCAGGAGGTCAGTCCGGGTTTTACTTTCAGCAGGTACCTGTAATAGGGGGCTGTTGTAACAATCTGGTCTATGTAAAAGCGGCGCTCCGGTCGCGGACCCACCAGGCTCATGTCGCCCACCAGGATGTTCCAGAACTGCGGCAGCTCATCGAGCCGCCATTTGCGCATCACTTTTCCCCAGGGGGTGATGCGGGGGTCGTGTTCGGAGGAAAGAGCGGGGCCATTCGACTCCGCATCCATCCGCATGGAGCGGAACTTGAGGATGTGGAACGGTTTCCCTTTCAGGCCGATGCGCTCCTGTGAGTAGAAAACAGGTCCCTTCGAAGAAAATTTAACCCGTATGGCGATGAACAGCAGGAAGGGAAGCAGCAGCACCAGCGCTGTAACGGATACCATTACATCAATCAGTCGTTTGATGTTCTGCTGCCATTCGCTCATCATGCCGTTGTGCAGTTCAATCAGCACCGCACCCATTACATTGCTGGTACGCACCGAACCTGATAGAATGGCCAGTGTATTGGGCAGGAGTTTGATTTGCACATCCAGCTCACTGAGAATGTTGAGTGCTGTTTCGATGGCGTCCTGTTCTTTGTCTTCAATGGCAATGATTACCTGTTCGATCTGCTGTTCCTGTACCACCCGGTTCAGTTGCGGCAAGCTGCCGAGCGAAGGGAGGTAGCGGCTCAAACCGTTGGGGGTGGGTTGTGCGGGATAAAGAAAACCGTTGAAGTGATAGCCCGTTGTTTCCAGGGAGCCTTTGATGTCTTTGTACAGGCGTACGGCTTTTGATCCCGCGCCAATGATGAGTGTATTGATCTGTACCTGCCCGTTGAGAAACTGGTGTTTGATCCGGTTCAGAATGAACCAGCGCAACAGCCAGGTGATGCCGAAGTGAAAGAAAAAGAGCAGCAGGGCTTCTTTGTAGTAAAACTTATAGGAAGATATCCGGTCATCGAGCAGTACGGCAAAGAAGATTACAACCGTTCCCAGCAGGGCGCAGAAAAAAGTACTTGTAAGTTCCTGCAGGCGCGACTTGCTGTAGAGATTACGGTAGCTGCCAAACAGGTGGTAGAGTACAATCCATCCGACGGGGATGAACAGGATGCCCAGGAAAAATCGATTGTCCAGCGGTTGTTCCAGCAGGGTGGACGATTCGCCGAGTAACACCCGTCGCGACAGGTAGAAGAGCGTCCAGGCCAGCAGGGCAGCCAGCCAATCGGCAAAAAGGTACCAACCGATATGGATGCGGGACGAATGGGGCATGCTGGAATCAGAGAATTGCGGTACGTTGAATTTTTTGGAGGATCTGGTGTGCCACATCCATAGCCCGGAGCCCGTCCATTTCTGAAACCGGAACCGGTTTATTGTGCAGGATCGCATTGCGGAAATGTTCCAGTTCCATTCGGATGGCATTTACCTCCTGCACAGGCGGGTTGGCAACGGCAATGGTTTTGGTACCCTGCTTTGTTTCGATGTCGAAGGTGAAGTCGTCCGCCGTGCTGTTGTTCTTCATGCGGATCACTTCCGCTTTTTTCTCCAGGAAGTCAATTCCGATGTAGGCATCGCGTTGAAAGAGCCGGATCTTCCGCATCTTTTTCATGCTGATGCGACTGCTGGTGAGATTGGCCACGCAACCGTTATCAAATTCAATGCGTACGTTGGCAATATCTGGCGTGTCGGTCATCACGGCCACTCCGTTGGCATGAACCTGCTTCACATCGCTTTTTACGAGGTGGAGTACGATGTCAATATCGTGGATCATCAGGTCCAGGATCACGCTCACTTCGGTACCACGGGGGTTGAACTGTGATAACCGGTGCACTTCAATGAACATGGGATTGAGCTCCAGGTCTTTGATGGCGAGGAAGGCGGGGTTGAATCGCTCCACATGTCCCACCTGGAATTTAATATTTGCCTCCCGCACCAGTTTCATCAGTTGCTGCGCTTCTTCCATGCTGTCGCACATGGGTTTCTCCACAAACACATGCTTGCCCATGCGGATGGCCAGTTGGCAGAGTTCAAAGTGGTGGTTGGTGGGCGCTACAATATCGGCGGCGTCAATGGCTGCCATCAGTTCTTCGGGGTGGCCGAACCGCCGCAGGCCGTATTTTTCCACTACCTGCCGCGCTGTTTTGTCGCCGGGGTCGTAAAACCCCACCAGTTCCACACCGCTGATTTCCTTCCAGTTGTTGAGATGAAATTTTCCCAGGTGACCAACGCCAAACAATCCGATCTTGAGCATGCGATAATCCTTACAGTTGAGGGACAAATATAATCAAGCTTTTCCGGTGCCGGGGCAGGTTAGGCGGAAAGAAAGGGGCAAAATATTTTTTGAAAAAATGGTCAATTCCATATCTTTGCCGTCCCAAAAACGGAAGGATCGGTAGTTCAGTCGGTTAGAATGCCGCCCTGTCACGGCGGAGGTCGCGGGTTCGAGTCCCGTCCGGTCCGCAAAAAGCTCTGAGGAACCTCGGGGCTTTTTTGTTTTATGCCTCTTACACCCGCCTTCACCCGCACACGCCTCGCCCCTACACCCAGCGGCTACCTGCACCTGGGCAATGTGGCTTCGTTTGTGCTTACTGCTGGACTGGCCCGCCGCTCCGGCGCTTCCATCCTGTTACGCATTGATGATCTCGACCGCGAACGGGTGCGGGATCATTACCTGGAGGATATTTTCGATACGCTGCTATTCCTGGACATTCCCTGGGACGAAGGTCCCCGCTCGGCCAACGAACACAGGCAATTGTTTACCCAGTCAACCCGGATGCAGGCCTATGCGGATGCGCTGGATTATCTCCGGGCAACCGGTGCAATCTTTGCCTGTAACTGCTCCCGCTCAGCGTTGGCGGCTCAAGCCGGCAGTACTTATCCCGGCACCTGTCTGCACCGGGGGCTTCCGCCCGAACAGCCCGGCGTGAACTGGCGTCTGCATACCGAACGGTCGGGCGGGATTACCTGGCAGGACATGCGGCAAGGACCGACGCAGCTTCCCCTGCCGCCGGATATGCACTTTTTTATGGTGCGCCGTAAAAACGGGTATCCGTCCTACCAACTGGCATCCGTGGTGGACGATCTTTATTTCAATGTAGACCTCGTAGTACGCGGTGCCGACCTGCTTCCCTCCACGCTCGCTCAACAATGGCTTGCCGGGCACCTGCCTGCCAATCGTTTTTCCGCCACCACCTTTGTGCATCACCCCTTACTGCATGCTCCCGGCGGAACCAAGCTGTCCAAGTCGGCAGGCGACACTTCGGTTTACAGCTTAAGAAAAACGGGCCATGCTGCAGCCGGAATTTACCGGTTGGTTGCTTCAGCCTGCGGCAGCCCGGAACAGCCCGGCAGCTGGGAAGAGTTGTTTGACGTGCTGGAGCCGCTTTGGCTTACGGGTGGAGGGCAGGGATGACCGCGGATGTCCGTTCTCGACCTACAATCAGTATCTTTGAATCTCAACTGAAATACATGGACGAACAACAAGTACAACCCCAGAACCAGCTCAATATTGAAATCACCGAAGAAGTGGCAGAAGGCGAATACGCCAACCTGGCCATTATCACGCACAGCCATGCCGAATTTGTGATTGATTTCGTGAATGTGATGCCCGGAACGCCCAAGAGCAAAGTGAAATCCCGCATCATTCTCACCCCGCAGCATGCCAAACGGTTCATGCATGCCATCACCGAAAACATCCAGCGCTTTGAACAGGCCAACGGTACGATCCGCGACCTGGAAGATGTGCAGATTCCCCTCAACTTCGGCGGTCCCACAGCACAGGCATAATTTCCTGAAGGATTGATTTTTTACACCTCTACGGAAAAAAGCATGGAGAGATCTGTTCCATACGAGCATTTGCAAAACTTTGCAAGGTCCATCTTCACGGCCATTGGATGCAGTGAATCGCATGCCGCATTGGCTGCCAACGTTTTGTTGAGCGCCGATCTGCGGGGCATCGACAGCCACGGCATTGCCCGCCTGAGCGGCTATGTGCGCCTATGGGAAGTAAAGCGCATCAATGCGCAGCCACAACTCCGCATTCTGCACGAAACACCTTCCACCGCCGTGGTGGATGGAGACAGTGGTCTGGGTCTGGTGGTGGCACCCCACGCCATGGAAATTGCCATTCGCAAAGCCTTTACCGTTGGTACCGGTTGGGTGAGCGTACAAAACAGCAACCACTTTGGTATTGCCGGGTATCATGCGCTCATGGCGCTGGAGCACGGGATGATTGGCGTGGCCATGACCAACGCCAGCGCCCTGGTAGCACCTACCTTTTCCTCTGAACGCATGCTGGGGACCAATCCCATCGCAGTGGCCGTACCGGCTGGTAACGAACCCCCCTTTGTGGCCGATATGGCCACCACCACGGCTGCCAACGGCAAACTGGAGATTCTCCAGCGTAAACAAGAAGACGCACCGCTGGGATGGATCCAGGACGCCACAGGTGCACCCACCACCGATGCGCATGCCCTGAAAGAAAACGGCGCCCTCCTGCCCCTGGGGAGCGACCGCGAACACGGCAGTCACAAAGGCTATGCGCTGGGTTCCATCGTGGATATTTTTTCGGCCCTGCTCAGCGGGGCCAACTACGGACCCTGGGTGCCGCCCTTCCCGGCCTATGTGCCCATGCCCACCAACCAGCCCGGCAAGGGAATTGGTCACTTTTTCGGCGCCATGCGGATTGACGCCTTCCGCCCGGCGGAGGAATTCAAACGCGACATGGATTACTGGCTCCGGCGTTTCCGCAGCGCACAGCCCGTTAATGGCCAATCGCGGGTGCTGGTACCCGGCGATCCCGAGCGAATCTGCGAAGCCGAACGGTTGGAAAACGGCATCCCCCTGCTACCGGCTGTGTGGGAAGATTTGACAAAACTGGGACAGAAATTCGGCGTCAATCTTTAATTTCGCGGGCCCCGATTGCCTGCCTGCTGAATAATTATTTCAACCACCGCAACCGTACCGGTTGCACAAACAGCGTTGTATGAAAGTCATGAAATTTGGAGGGACTTCTGTTGGGAAGCCCGAGCGGATGCACCAGGTAGCCGAACTCGTCACCCGGGATACTGAAGAAAAAATTGTTGTACTGAGTGCGCTCAGCGGCACCACCAACGCGCTTGTGGCCATCGGCGACTCGCTCGCCAAAGGCGAAAAGAGCGCCGCCAAGGCACAGATCGACCAACTGGAGGCCCATTACCAGCAGTTCATCATTCACCTGCTTGCCAGCGAGGCCATGAAGACCAAATGCCGCTCCATCATCGCCGAGCATTTTGAATTCCTCAACATCATCCTGAAAATATCTTTCAACGAGGCGCTCAACAAAGACATCCTGGCACAGGGCGAACTGATGAGCACCAAGATGTTCAGTTGCTACCTCGAGGAGCAGGGCATTGACCATGTGCTGTTGCCCGCCCTTGACTTTATGAGCATCGACAGCTACGAAGAGCCCCAGGTGGGCACCATTAAGGTGAAGTTGAGCCAGCTGCTGCATCAACATGCCCATACCAAAATTTTTGTTACCCAGGGCTATATCAGCCGCAATTCCAAAGGCGAGGTAGATAACCTCAAGCGCGGTGGCAGCGATTACAGTGCATCGCTCATCGCAGCGGCCATCCAGGCCAGCGTATGCGAAATCTGGACCGACATTGATGGCATGCACAACAACGACCCGCGGGTGGTGGGAAAGACGGTGGCTATTGAACAACTGAGTTTTGAGGAAGCAGCGGAGCTGGCCTATTTCGGTGCAAAAATCCTGCACCCGGCTTCCATCTGGCCGGCCCAGCATTACAACATACCCGTTAAGCTGCTCAATACGATGCAACCCGACGCAAAGGGTACCCTAATAGTGGAAGATGCCGGCAGCGTGGGAGTGAAAGCCGTAGCCGCCAAAGACGGCATCATCGCCATTAAGATCAAGAGCAGCCGCATGTTACTGGCTTACGGCTTTCTGCGAAAAATCTTTGAAGTGTTTGAAAAGTACCGCACATCCATTGACATGATCACTACCTCGGAAGTGGCCGTGTCGGTTACCATTGACACCGATGCCAATCTCGACGCGATTGTACAGGAACTGGAACCGTTTGGATCGGTGGAGATAGACAAAGGACAAACCATTGTTTCCATTGTAGGGAATGAGATTGCAAAGACCGACAAAATACTTACGCGCCTTTTCGATAGCCTGGAAGGTATTCCCGTTCGCATGGTGAGCTATGGCGGCAGTCCGCACAACGTTTCCCTGCTGGTACCCTCCGACAATAAAGTGCAGACACTCCGGGCGCTGAACACGGGCATCTTCGGCCTCGATTAACGCAACCTGTTTTAATTGTTTCAAACGCAGCCCCCGGGTTGCGTTTTTTTATACCCCCCGGTACAGATATCGTTCTACTTTTTTCCAGAACGAAAAGAAGGAGCCGTGATAGCCTTGCACCTCCGGAAACAGCCAGGGGTAGGGATCGGCCGTGCCGCGGAAATGCCGGTGCAGCGGATGGTCGGGGTAATAGACCGGCTGCCCGGGCTGCAGCTGTTGTTGCAGCTCGTGAAAGTTGCCTACAAAGACCTGGATGCCGGAGATGTTTTGCCGGGCCAGGTCCAGGATGAACTGCAGAACGTTGCTGCTTACCGGGAAGCGGTTAAAGTGGTCGGGTTCCAGCAGCAGGATGCGGTTGGCCGTTGTTTCCTGCCGCCAACCCGGATTAAGCCAGTACGACGTGTAGAGGCAGACGGGGAGGGAGGGGTCGGTTAAAAGCCGATTGCTGTTCGTGGGTAACTGTATGCTGAGTTGCGGTTCTTCTGTTGCCTGCAGTTGCGGTGGTACGGGTTGCTGGAGAATGGTGTCGTAGGACTGATCGAGGTAGGTATGCCGCTGGTTGCTGTGCAGGTAGTGGTTGATGTTTTCCTGGTTGGCGATGTATTTTTTGGAGGAGAAACTGCCGGCCACCCACTGCCAGCTGCAGGTATTGCTGGCGAGGTCACCGTCCAGCAGGTGGTAGTACATCCAGCGGCTGGGCTGCCACCAATGAGCCCGGGCGAGGTTGCAGGTGATGCCGGCAATGTACATGCGTGCATGATTGTGCAGGTAGCCGGTGGCATAAAACTGCCGGATCTGTTCATCGAGGGCTGCGATACCGGTGGCGGCGGTCCGGATGCCCACCGGAACTTGGTAATGCAGCACATCCGTTTGTTCCTGTTTGAGGCTGCTGAAGAGGGCATCGCCTTTGTGCCACCAGACTCGCTGGAAATATTCGCGCCAGGCTAATTCCTGCAGAAACTTTTCAATGGATGGTGGTTTGTATCCACGTGCGAGTACATGATCCCGTATTTCGGGTAGTGTGATTACGCCCCGCGAAATGTAAGGCGACAAACGGGTAACCGCTCCATCAATGAAGTTGCGGGTTTTTCCGTATGCAACGGGGTCTGCTTGCTGCAGGCGTTGCCGGATGGAGGCGGGATCCGTGGGAAAGAAAGGCATAACCATAATTTTAACGTCTTTTGCTATTGAATGAAGTTGATTTTCAATTCTGATACGCTGTACAGCTCTGTGGAAAACTCCTTGACTCTGTGGTTTTGCTGTTTAACCTTAGAATACACAAAGGTTTCCACAGAGGAATGCACAGAGGTTTATAGATTTTTTTAATTGCAAATAAGGTTATTGTTTTAGTGTACACCACCAGGCCCAGAGCAGCAGCAGGGGATGCACCACCAGCAGCCGCACCCAGGCAATCCAGGCAGGAACGCAAAGTCCGTCGCTAACGCAGCCGCCCAGCCGGATGAAATGGATGTGTGCGGGAATGAAGAACAGTAATAAAAGCAGGATGCCATAGCCTGCCAAACGGCGGGTGACCAGTGGCAGCAGGGCGATGCCGAGCAGCACTTCGGCTATGCCGCTGAGGAAGTTGATGGCCGTGTGTGCCGGCAGCCAGGGCGGGATCAGTGGCAAGTAAAAATCCGGGTTAACAAAATGATTCAACCCGGCCACAACATAAAATCCTGCCAGCAGGTACAGGGCGGGTTTGCGGAAGCGTATCAGTTGGGCATTCATTTCAATGGTTTGTAACTTCTGTAACAGGTGTTGCCGTTGCAGGTTCCTGCATCTGCTTTGCAAGCCAGGCCTCCCGGAGGATCAAAGCGAACGGAATCCACCAGATCAGGTCGTTGGTAATCAGCGTGTAACCAAAAGCGGGCGGAATGGTTTCCTGCAGCAGGTTCCACACATATCCCAACGGACCGAAAATTTTTCCCAGCAAACCCACCGCTACGATTGGCCAATGCACCAGCGGTTGACGGCTGGCCCACCAGTAACCCAGTCCGTACACCCCTACAATCATACCGGTACCCTGCCAGATGGCGGGATGGTTCACGGGTTCCATGCCGGTGAGTTGAAAATAGTGTTGCGGAAACAGAACGACCCAGCCTCCCCAGGCAAGATTATACAGGGCAGCAGCCTGCAAGGTGAACCGCATGGAACGGGGGCTCATCGTTTCGAAATTTTATTGCGTGATATGGTGCGTTGCCGGTTGCATTTGAATCGGCCTACCGATTCCGGACGCAAGGCCCGGTGTTTGGTGGCCCGGCCCTGCACCCGCTTGCGCCAGCGCCGGAAGGAGGGAGGCAATAACTGCTGCCGCATCAGCTCTATCACCTCCTGTTCGGTTACACCAAACTGGAAGCGGATGGCTTCAAAGGGAGTACGGTCTTCCCAGGCCATTTCGATGATCCGGTCGAGTTCGGAAGGGTTAAAATGTGTTGCCTTCATGCAGTAAAATCAAACGTCTTTTCAACAATCAGCCAACTCTTTTGTTGTAATTCCATGCTCAAAACAATGGAAGCCTATCAACCGCTCGACGCGGTTACCTTCAAGCAGGCGGCGCTTGAAATATTAAAAGCCACCGGTATGCCCATGCACTATACCGAAATCACCAAAGTGGCCATTGAAACCGGTTACTGGCGGGCGCAGGATGAAGACTTCATCCGCCAGCATATGTACCAGGCCATCAAATCCGACATCCGCAAAAAGCGGTACGGCTCTGTGTTTGAAGAAGTGGCGCCAGGTACCTACCAGGTGAACAAGCTGATGGTGAAAGACTGATCAGGCACGGATAATCCCTTTCTCCCGCAATACATCCAGCGTAAGTGCGGTGCCGGTATGCAGGTTTTTCCACTGCACCACATCGCAGAGAAAGGCTTTGTGATCACCTGCATCCATTGCATCCAGTATCTGTAGTTCCATTACGGCAAGGCAGCCCTTCAGTACCGCATAGCCATTCCATTCCACGAGCAATTTTCTTTTTTCCAGCCGGCTGATCTTATCCACTTTTTTTCCGCTTTGCTGCCCCAGTAACTTCACCAACGGGTATTGTTCCGCTGCCAGCAGTTGCAGTACGAAGGACTGTTCCTGTTCCACCAGTTCCAGGGTGCGGGTGCCGTGGTAGATGCCCACGATGAATCGTTTGGGTTGCATGCTGATGGCGGTGGCGTAGGTGAGGATGTGCATGTTTTGTGCATCACCGCTTCGGGAACTCACGGAGTAAACCGGTTGGTTGGTGCGGTTCCAGGGTTTTTTACGCAGACTCATAAATTCTTATTTAGATGTTGAATTTGTTTCTTTCAGCCCAGGGAAGAAAGAAACCGGTCGGCCTCTTGCAGGTGTTGTTGTTTTTTTGCTTCCGGCATTTTGTCGAAGGTTTTCAACAGCATGCCCAGCCGGGGATTGCTGCCAAAAAAGTCGCGGTGTACGTGCATAAACCGCCAGAACAGCCCGTCCCAGGTGGCGCACCAATCCCCTTTTTTCCAATCTCCCATTTTGAGCAGGTAATTGCTGCCGCTGATGTAGGGTTTGGTGGTCATGAGGCCCCCGTCGGCAAACTGCGTCATGCCATATACGTTGGGTACCATCACCCAGTCGTAGGCATCCACGAACAATTCCATGAACCAGCGGTACACTTCGTCGGGGTCAAACTCGCAGAGCAGCATGAAGTTGCCCAGCACCATCAGGCGTTCGATGTGGTGGCAGTAGCCGGTATCCAGCACTTTGCGGATGACAAGATCCACCGGTTCAATTCCAGTGGTGCCGTTCCAGAAGGAAGCCGGGATCTTCCGCGTAAAGCCCCAGTAGTTGGTGGTGCGTTGCCGGCTGCCCTCGCGCTCGTATACCAGCCGGATGAACTCCCGCCAGCCGATGATCTGGCGTACAAAGCCTTCTACAGAGTTGAGCGGAATGTTCCGCTCCACGGCTACCTCCAGCGCATCGTGGAGGATCTGCTGCGGCGAAAGCAACCCGATGTTGAGCATGGGAGTGAGCACGGAATGGTACAAAAAGGATTCCCGTGCCACCATGGCATCTTCGTACACACCAAATTTATGAAAGCGCTCTTCGAGAAAAAGCCGCAACCAGCGCTGCGCATCGGCAAAAGTAACGGGGTAACGGAACGGCTGTGCTTTTCCGTAGTGGGCTCCGAAATGCTGTTCCGTATAGCGGATTGCTTCCTGCACCCAAGCGTTGGGTTCCGGAAACCACAGGTCGGGCACCTGTTCATTTTTGGGAAACTTCTGGCGGTTGTCGGCATCGTAAGTCCACTTGCCTCCGGCGGGTTGCTGATTGGCTTCCAGCAGGATGTTCCGCTGTTTGCGTTGCCAGATGTAAAAATCGGTCTGGAAATAGGTCTTCCGTTTGTTGAAAAACGCATCGGTCTCCGCCGGGCTGTTCAGGAAGTTGGGTGTTGGAAATTCTTTCAGTTGCACTCCGTACCTGCGGGCTGCCTGCTGCAGGCGGCGGCGCAACCAGTTATCGGCCACATCGGCGAACAGCACGTGTTGTACACCTTGGCCCACGAGTTGTTTCATGAGCATACGGACATCCGACTCCGGCCGGCTGCTTTCCACATAGGTAACCGGCAATTTCTTTTTCAGCAGGTAGTGCCCGTAGGCTTTCATGCTGGCGCGGTGCAGTACGATTTTCTGCTGGTGAAACGCATACTGCCGGAAAAAAAGTTGTTCTTCCACCAGGTAAACGGGCATGCCCCGCTGCAGGGCAGGGTGTTGTTCAAACAATTGGTGTGGAAAGATGAGGGCAACGCTTTTCATGCCAGTCCTATCAACAATACGGCAGGTCTATTGTTGTAACACCAAACAAAACACATGGAATCCGTAAAAGGAAAACACGTTCTCATTGTGGGTGCCACCGGGGGCATTGGCGCGGCTACGGCCCGGCTGCTCGCCGGCAGCGGTGCACAGGTGTTCCTCGCCGGCCGTAACGCCGAAAAGCTGCAGCAGGTGGCCACTTCTTTGCAATTGCCATCCAACCGGATCTGTGTGGTGGATGTAAGCCAGGCTGCTTCTGTTGAGGGACTGCGCACGGCTTATTTCTCTGTTTTCCCGGCTATAGACGTCCTCATCAACGCCACCGGTGTGGGCATTATCCGTCCGGTGGAGCAGCTTTCGGAAGAAGATTTCATTACATCGCTTCATACCAACCTGCTGGGCAGTTTTCTGCTGGTGAAGGCTTTTCTGCCGGCCATGAAAGAAACGAAGAAGGGATTGATCATTAACATCCCCGGCGTATTGGGTAAAGTACCCATGGCGGGCGCGGCTGCTTACAGCGCCAGCAAGTACGGGCTCACCGGCATGATGCAGAGCATCCGCGAAGAGCTCAAGCGCACCGACATCCGCATCACCAACCTCTTCCTGGGCGGGGTGGATTCTCCCTTCTGGGACCAGATTGACCTGCGGGTGCAGCGCGAAAAAATGATCCGCTCCGAAGAAGCGGCCAAAGCTATCTGGTTCCTGTGCCAGCAACCGGCCAGTGGCGTAGTGAGCGAAATGGTATTGCAACCCTTCAATCACCAGGCGATTTGACAGCACCGAATATTCCTTACTTTCAGGCAATGAAATCATGGTGTTTTATTGCCTGTTTTGTTTTCCTGTACACCTCGGGCGTGACCGGCCAGGGATTGTCCGGCCAATGGGAAGGACAGATCAAACTGGGATCCGCCCGTAAAGCGCCCCTGCTGCAGCTGCGGCTGGAATGGATGAACGGCGACAGCGCCGCTTTTGGCATGCTGTACACCCGGGGCTACAACGAAGGAACGGTGTTTGGTTGCGACTACATCGTCACCGGTGGCCGCCAGGGCAATACCTGGCTGCTGCGGGCGGTGGACGTACAACGGAAAGTGGACATTGAAATGGCCGACTGCCTCCAGTTTCATTACCTCCGCTTCAACGGCGGCACATCCGATACGGTGACCACACTGCAAGGCAGTTGGGTGTGGGTGGGCGGCGAAGCCCTGCCGCTCCAGCTCCGCAAAACAGCAGCGGAACCCTCGTACCTGCTGGAAGAAGAAATAGACGATTGGCTCCGCCGCCGGCACGACGGTTACGATGCCGCGGGTATGCGCTTTCCTCCGGAACAGCGTTGGAAGCAGGTGGTGAAGCAGGTGGTAACGCCGGAAACGGAAGTGGTGCTGGAACTGCGGGCAAAGGACAGCACGGCCACCGACAGCATGCAGGTACTGGTCAATGGAAATGAAGTGATCTCACCACGGGTACTGAGAATGCAAACCCTGCGCATCCGTCTGCAGTTGCCCGACGACAGCGATCAGGAACTGCAGGTGGTGAACCGATCGCTCCGGCCTTCGGTTAACCGGGTTGTGGTCACCCTCCGGACCGGTACTTCCACCGAAACCCTGGAGCTGGAATGCACCGGCTCCCGGACCCCGGTTCTTCGATTCCGGCGCAAAGGACCCTGAGCGGCTGCGCTGCTTTTGCGTTATCTTTGCAGGACAACGATTGTTTATGTCGCCCTTCGAATCCATCTCCTTCGACAACACGGCCAACGCATTTGAATACAAGTCGGACCGTCAGCTTAAAAAAGCCCATTTTCTTTTCTCCGCCATGTCGTACAGCTGGCTGGTGCAGGTGGGAGCCCGCATCACCCCCTGGGCCATCAAAGCCGGACTGCCCATCAACGGGCTGATCAAAAAAACGCTGTTTGAACAGTTTGTGGGCGGCGAAACGCTGGAGGAAACAGCGCAGGTGGCCGATATGCTGGAAAAGTTTCATGTGCAGGTGATCCTCGACTACGGCGTGGAAGGCGGCGACTACGGCGAAGCCGAAAAAGATCACTCCCGCGATCAGTTCATCCGGGTGATTGATTATGCCGCCACCCAGGCTAATATCCCCTTTATGAGCATCAAGGTAACCGGTATTTCCCGGTTTGACCTGTTGGCAAAAATGGACGACCTGATGCACGCCGAAACGGGTACACTCATCAAACGGTATGAGAAGGTGCTGGAACAACTGGGCCGTGAGGAAAAGGCGGAGTGGCAGCGCATCTGGGACCGCATGGAACTGATCTGCAGCACGGCGGCGGCCAAAAATGTGGGCGTGCTGATTGACGCGGAAGAGACCTGGATCCAGGACCCGGTAGATGCACTCACCATGCTGATGATGGACCGGTTTAACAAAGAAAAAGCCATCGTCTACAATACGGCCCAGATGTACCGGCACGACCGCCTGCAGTTTGTAAAAGACTGCCACGAGGCGGCGGTACAACGCAACTTCATCCTGGGGATGAAACTGGTGCGGGGCGCTTACATGGAGAAAGAACGGAAGCGGGCCGCGGAAAAAGGCTATCCCTCACCCATCCAGCCGGATAAGGCCAGCAGTGACCGCGACTTTGATGCCGCGGTGGAATTCTGTATCAACAACATTGACCGCGTGGCGCTCATCGTTGCTTCGCACAACGAACACAGCAATATGCTCACCACCACCCTGATGGACCAGCGGGGCATCCGGCACGATCATCCGCATGTGCATCTCAGTCAGCTCTACGGCATGAGCGATCACATCACCTTCAACCTGGCCAAGGCCGGCTTCAGCGTAAGCAAGTACCTGCCCTTTGGTCCCATAAAAGATGTGGTGCCCTACCTTATGCGCCGGGCGCAGGAGAACAGCTCGGTTAAGGGCCAGACCGGCCGCGAATTAAGCCTGCTGCAGAAAGAAAAGAAACGCCGGAATTTATAATATTTGCAGCCACGGACTGCTAGCTCAGTTGGTTCAGAGCACTACTTTGACAGAGTAGGGGTCACTGGTTCGAGCCCAGTGCAGTCCACCACTTCCCCGCTATTCGTTCACAACTTTCGCACAGGGGCCACCGCCTGTTCGGGCCCGGGTTGTATTCTCCTTATCTTGCGTCCATGCAACAATACCAAGCTTTACTGCAACATATACTCGACAACGGGGCACAAAAACACGACCGCACCGGCACCGGCACCATCAGTGTGTTTGGCTACCAGATGCGGTTTGATCTGAGCGAAGGATTCCCGCTGGTCACCACCAAAAAAGTGCACCTGCGCAGCATCATCCATGAGCTGCTGTGGTTTCTGAAAGGGGAAACCAATATCCGGTACCTCAAAGAAAACGGGGTAAGCATCTGGGATGAATGGGCCGATGAAAACGGCGAACTGGGACCGGTGTACGGCAAGCAGTGGCGCAGCTGGGAAGGGCCCAACGGGGTGGTGGTGGACCAGATCAAAGAACTGGTGCAGCAGATCCGTAGCAACCCCGACTCCCGGCGGCTCATCGTCAGCGCCTGGAATGTGGCCGAACTGCCAAAGATGGCACTCATGCCTTGTCATACACTGTTTCAATTTTATGTAGCACCCCCTAACCCCCTGAAGGGGGAAGTAAAATCCAAACTCAGTTGCCAGTTATACCAGCGTAGTGCTGATGTTTTTCTGGGCGTTCCGTTCAATATTGCTTCGTATGCGTTGCTGACGATGATGATTGCCCAGGTGTGCAACCTGCAGGTGGGCGACTTTGTACACACCTTCGGCGATGTGCACATTTACAACAACCACCTGGAGCAGGTGAAACTGCAGCTCAGCCGCACGCCGTATCCATTGCCCACAATGCAACTGAACCCGGACGTGAAAGATATCTTCGCGTTCCGCTATGAAGATTTCACGCTGCATAACTACCAGTGTCATCCCGCCATCAAAGCACCTGTTGCGGTATAGAAATGAAAAATGGGAAATGAAAAATTAAGAATTAAAAAGTTGGGCAGCCTCTAAAAGTGTAATAAACATCACAAAAATGGCTAAGGAAAAACACAAGTTTGACTTGGAAGACAGGTTGGTTGATTTTGCCTGCATGTGTCTCGATGTTTGTGATAAGCTGCCCGGTACAAAATCTGGTCAGAATCTGGAATATCAATTGTCAAAAAGTAGTACAGCACCTGCTCTGATCTACGGTGAAGCTCAGGCTGCTGAATCAAGAGCTGACTTTATTCATAAAATGAAAATGTGTTTGAAGGAAATCAAAGAGTCAAGAATTAATTTAAAAATCATACGCCGCAAACCTGTTGTTGTTCATGAGAATGTTGAAAGAGCATTTAATGAAAGCAATGAGTTAATGGCCATTTTTCTGACGAGTATTGAAACAGCTGAAAGAAATGACGAAAGACGAAAGAGGCAGTAAGCCGGGCTATTTTTCATATCTAATTCTTAACGTGTTGTGCTGTTAAAAGTCTTGAATTATTTTAGACTTGCTATTGATGAACGATATCAGGGCTCTACTGCTGGGCACTACAGTAGTAATACAGCTAAATCCCCGCCTCAGCGGGGGACCCCTCCGCCATCGGGCTGTAATCGATGGCGGGGCCCTTTTTGGTTACTTTTTGGAAGCAAGTCGAAGATCCCGGCCGACAGAGTCGGGGCAAAAAGTAACGAAGAGACAAAATGTAATTGATAATCTAAACACAGCTATAAAATCAGTTTAATTTTTCAGTAGCACACCACGTTAATTCTTAATTTTTTATTTTTCATTTCATGATTCTTTCGCACATCGTCGCCGCCGGCACCAACGACGCTATCGGAAAAAACAACCAGTTGCTGTGGCACCTGCCGCAGGACCTGAAATTTTTCAAAAACACCACCTGGGCCATGCCGGTGATCATGGGGCGCAAGACTTTTGAGGCCGTGGGCAGCAAGCCGCTGCCCGGCCGGTACAACATCGTGGTAACCCGGCAGGACCCGTTGCCGGGCACACAGGAGAACCTGGTGTTTGTGCCCGATATTGCGGCCGCCATACAGGCAGCCACCGAAGCCACCGGGGCCAAAGAAATTTTCATTGCGGGCGGTGCCCAGATCTATGATCAAACTTTTGCACAGGCCGACCGCATTTACATGACACGTGTACACGCCGCTTTTGAAGCCGACGCGTTTTACCCTGCTATTGACGCCACTGCATGGGACCTGCTGCAGAGCAATCATTTCAATGCCGACGAAAAGCACGCCTACCCCTTCAATGTGCAGGTGTGGGAACGTAAAAAGCAGGTTGGGTAATTCAACTCTTCTTCATCTCATTTTTTTATTCATGTACACGCCGTTGCAACTGGGTCTTAAGTATGCCCGTTATTACTGTACCGCCTCCAACGGGAAGGGGCACGGCATCCATTCGCCCTTTGTGTTTGAATTGGTAACCCGGGTGCTGAATGACCGCACAGTTTATGCCGATTACGGGCCGGTGGAAACGCTGCGGCAGCAGTTGCTCCAGGACAGGCGCGTGGTGGAAGTGGATGATTTCGGTGCCGGTTCGGTTACCGGTCTGCGGCGGCAACGCCGGGTGTGCGGCATTGCCCGCAGCTCACTCAAGCCACCCAAATACGCTCAACTTCTTTACCGCCTCGTACGCCACCTGCAGCCCCGCCGCATCCTCGAGTTGGGCACCTCCCTGGGTATTACCACCGCCTACCTGGCCAAAGGCGCCCCCGGGGCCGAAGTGGTGAGCCTGGAAGGCGCACCCGCGGTGGCCAAGCTGGCAGCGGCTAACCTGGCCGCCTTGCAGGCAGACAATACTGCAATCGTTTCCGGCAATTTTGATAGCACCCTGGCGCAGGTGCTTGCCGCAAATGCACTACCTTTCGACTTCGTTTTTGTGGATGGCAACCATCGTTACGAACCATCGGTCCGCTATTTCCGCCAACTGGCAGAACAGGCTGGCCCTGATACGGTACTGGTGTTCGACGACATTCACTGGAGCCGGGAAATGGAAGAAGCCTGGAACGAGATCTGCTCGGCTTCGGGCGTACGTCTCACCATTGACCTGTTTTTCATTGGCCTGGTATTTTTCCGGACCGAACAACTGGAGCGGGAACATTTCCGGATCCGGTTCTGACAGAATGGTTACATCCGCTACATTTGCGCACAGAACTTTACCTGCATGGCAATTACAATCGGAATTTTAAAAGAACCCGCTCACGAAACCCGGGTTTCCCTCCTGCCCGAACAGGTGCAGGCACTCACGAAAAAAGGCATTACCGTACAGGTCGAGTCCGGCGCCGGCGCCGCGGCCTTTGCAGCCGATGAAGCCTACCAGACGGCCGGTGCCCAGGTCAGCGACCGCGCCGGCATCATCGCCGGTGCCGATGTGCTGCTGGCCATTCATGCACCGGAGGATGCAAAAGACAAAGCCGTGCTGGTGGGCGTGTATCAGCCCCTGTACCACCCCAACCGCATGCAGGCATGGGCCGGTCGCGGCATCACCAGCTTCAGCCTCGACATGATCCCCCGCACCACGCGTGCCCAAAGCATGGACGTGCTCAGCTCACAGGCCAACATCGCCGGTTACAAAGCCGTGTTGCTGGCTGCTGCCACCTACAGCCGTTACTTTCCCATGTTTATGACCGCCGCCGGCAGCATTGCCCCCGCCAAAGTGCTGATCCTCGGCGCCGGAGTAGCCGGACTGCAGGCCATTGCCACAGCCCGCCGCCTGGGCGCCGTGGTGGAAGTGTTCGACACCCGCCCCGCCGTAAAAGAAGAAGTGATGAGCCTGGGCGCCAAATTTGTGGAAGTGGAGGGCGCCGCCGATCCCTCGCAGGCAGGCGGCTACGCGGTGGAACAGACGGAAGAATACAAACAGCGCCAACAGCAACGCATAGCCGAAGCCATCGCCAAGGCCGATATCGTGATCACCACCGCCCAGATACCCGGTAAAAAAGCGCCCATCCTGATCACCGAAGACATGATCCGGCCTATGCGCAATGGCAGCATCATCATGGACCTGGCCGCCGCCACCGGCGGAAACACGCCCGTTACGAAGAACAATGAAACCGTGGTGTTCAACGGTGTGAGTATCATCGGCAACAGCAACCTGGCCGCCAGCATGCCCAGCGACGCCAGCAAGATGTACGGGAAAAACGTACTCAATTTCCTGCAACTCCTGCTTACCAAAGAAGGCGGGCTGCACCTCAACTGGGACGATGACCTGGTGAAGGGCTGCTGCATCACCCACGACGGTAACATTGTACACGAACGGATTCAACCATTAACCGCATAATCAGAAACATATGGAACAACTGCTCTCCTGGATTTCCGACAACCAGCAAATGATTTACATCGTTGTGCTCATGGTTTTTGTAGGGATCGAAGTCATTGGCCGCGTGCCGAGCGTGCTGCACACACCCCTCATGAGCGGCGCCAACGCCATTCACGGCGTGGTGATCATCGGCGCCATCATTGTAATGGGCAAGGCGGAAGCCGATAATTACCCGGCCCTCATTTTCGGCTTCCTGGCGGTGATCCTCGGTACGCTGAACGTGGTGGGTGGATTTGTGGTGACCGACCGCATGCTGGAAATGTTCAAATCGAAACCCAAACCCGGCAAACACTGATTGCAGCCAACCACCGCATTCAACATCCAATCACTACATCTGAACGAACTGTCTGAATATGGAACTTAGCTTACTCACCATCGCCTACCTGGTTGCTTCGGTTACTTTCATCATAGGTCTGAAAATGCTGTCGAGTCCGGCTACCGCCCGCCGGGGCAACCTGGTGGCCGCCGCCGGTATGGCCATCGGCATTTTTGCCACCATCTTTCTGTACGAGGAAGAAGGTGCCGGCCTGCACAATTATGGTTGGATTTTTGGCGGACTGGCCATCGGTACCCTGGTGGGAACCGTTGCCGCCAGAAAAGTTAAGATGACGGCCATGCCGCAGATGGTAAGTCTGTTCAACGGCATGGGAGGCGCCTGTGCGGCCCTTATTTCCATCATTGAATTCCGCCACCTCGTGCATGGCTATGATGGCAGCGCCGACTTCTTCACCCTGCTCAACGGCGGTACCCTGCTGGTGATCTTTGCCGGCCTCATCATCGGGTCGGTATCCTTTGCGGGCAGCATGATTGCCTGGGGCAAACTGGACGGCCGCATCAGCGACTTCTCCTTCCCGGGACAGCACATCGTGAACCTGCTCATCCTCGCGGTTATTGTGGGACTTGCGGCATATATCATCTTTGCAGGTCCCGCTCAAACACCGTTGTACTTCTATATCATCCTCGCGGGAGCCCTGGTGTATGGCATCTTCTTCGTGCTGCCCATCGGCGGCGCCGACATGCCGGTGGTCATCTCGCTACTCAACTCCTTTACCGGTGTGGCCGCTGCCTGCGGCGGTTTTCTGTACGACAACAAAGCCATGCTCACCGGCGGTATCCTGGTGGGTGCAGCCGGCACCCTGCTCACCATCCTCATGTGCAAAGCCATGAACCGCTCGCTCACCAACGTACTCATTGGTTCCTTTGGCGGCGGATCAGCCGCCGCTGCCGGCGGTGGCGCCAAGGCCCAGGGCAACTACAAAGAAATCAACCTCAGCGATACTGCCGTGGTGATGAGCTATGCCAGCAAGGTCATGATCGTACCTGGCTACGGACTTGCCGTGGCACAGGCGCAGCATGCCTGCCACGAACTGGAGAAAATCCTTACCGAAAAAGGGGTGGAAGTGAAGTACGCCATTCACCCGGTTGCCGGCCGCATGCCCGGTCACATGAATGTACTGCTGGCCGAAGCCGATGTGAGTTACGACAAGCTCCTCGAAATGGAACAGGCCAACGAAGAGTTTCCCACCACCGATGTGGTACTCATCCTGGGCGCCAATGACGTGGTGAACCCCGCCGCTAAATCGGATCCCGCTTCGCCCATCTACGGCATGCCCATCCTCGATGTGGAACTGGCCAAGACCGTGATTGTGAACAAGCGGAGCATGAAACCCGGCTACGCGGGCATTGAAAACGATTTGTTCTTCCGTCCCAAGACCAGCATGCTCTTTGGTGACTCCAAAAAAGTTTTACAGGACCTGATTACCGAAGTGAAGAGCCTATGAGGCAACGCCGGAACTTGTGTAGCTTTGCCCGGTGACGCTTCCCGCTGCTTTTACCTCCTCGCTGCAGGGCATTCCCGGTTATGATGCCACCTCCTTCCGGGAGGTGCACGAAAGCGGCGTGCAGGTAACTTCACTGCGATACAACCCCGCCAAGCCTGTGCCGGTATCGGCAGAAGCTATTCCCGTCCCCTGGTGTTCACAAGGGTATTACTTACCACAACGTCCCTCCTTTACGCTGGATCCCTTGTTTCATGCCGGCACGTATTACGTGCAGGAAGCCAGCAGCATGTTCCTGGAGGCCGTGCTGCGGCAAACAGCCGACCTGTCGCATCCGCTGCTGGCCCTCGATCTCTGCGCCGCACCGGGTGGTAAATCAACGTTGCTGCAATCGGTCCTCGGCAGCAACAGCCTGCTGGTGAGCAATGAAGTGATCCAGACACGCGTGCCGGTGCTCAAAGAAAATCTCATCAAGTGGGGGTTGCCGCAAACGGTGGTGACCCACAACGATCCCCGTGACTTTTCCCGCGTACCCGGTTTGTTTGACGTGCTGGTGGTGGATGCACCCTGCAGCGGCAGCGGCCTTTTCCGGCGCGATCCTGCCGCTATCAGCGAATGGACGCCGGGGCTGGTGCAGCTGTGCAGCGCCCGCCAGCAGCGCATTTTGGCCGACAGCTGGTCCTGCCTGAAGGAAGACGGCCTGCTCATCTATTCCACCTGCTCTTATTCCCGCGAAGAAAACGAAGCCCTGCTCGACTGGCTGGCAGCCACTTTTCCGGTTGCCTCCTGCCGGCTGGAAGTGCCGGCGGAGTGGAACATCACCGAAGTGCAGAGCGAATCGGGCCAGTGGGGTTACCGGTTCTGGCCGCACCGTTTGCAGTGTGAAGGTTTCTTTATCGCGGCCTTCCGGAAGCAGGAAACTGCAACCACTCCCGTTCTGAAGTCAAAAACCGTTGCACTGCCCACGAAGCGGGAAGTAGCGGTAGCCGCTCCCTGGCTGCGGCATGCGGCCGCGATGAACTGGATCTGGCAGGGCCGGCAGCTCGCCGCCGTACCGGCACGCTGGTGGGAAACCATCCGGCTGCTGCAGCAGCAGTTGCAGGTGCGGTACGCCGGTGTGGAAGTGGGTACGCTGGTGCGGGACGAACTGCTGCCCGATCACCCCCTCGCCTTGTCGGTGGAGCTGCGGCCCGACCTGCCGGCTGTGGATCTCTCCCGCGAAGAAGCGCTGCAGTACCTGCGCAAGCAGGAGTTATCACTGGCTACAAACGGCAGGGGCTGGACACTCGCCCGTTACGCAGGCTATAACCTCGGCTGGATGAAGCTGCTGGGCAACCGCATCAACAACTACTACCCGAAGGAGTGGCGCATCCTTAAATAAATTTCGTTTACAGGAGACTGTTATTTACGGCCGAAGTCGGCGGGGTTCTCTCCCCAGTCCGCTGTTTCCCATTTGAGGATGGGATTGCGGTATGTGTGCTGCTGCAGCCACTGCTCCGCCCGGCGGATGAGCTCAAAAATGTGTTGGGTGCGGGCCGATTCCTCCAGGTTGGTTTTGCACTTTTTCTGCTTCACCCAGCCGATGGCGTTGCGGCTGTCGCTGTAGATGGGCAGGGTGGGGAGCTGGTGTTTTTGACAGTAGGCGAGGGCATGTACGATGGCGAGAAATTCCCCGATGTTGTTGGTGCCGTTGGCCAGCGGACCGTTGTGAAAGATCCGTTTCCCCGTCTTGTAGAAAATGCCCTGGTATTCCATGTCCTTCTGCACGCTGTTCCAGGCCGCGTCCACCACGATGCTGTCGTGAATGGGTGTGCCAGCACCTGTACGTCGGGAGGCTGCAGGTTGTTTGTCTTTTTTGAACACATGCCGTGCAGGCGGTTCCTGCAGCGCCGCATCGGCCGCGGCCCTGGTTTCAAAGGCTTTGTACATCGCGCCGGCAAATCCTTCCACCTGTTGCCGGCAATCGTCCCAGGAGGTGTACACCCCCGGTTCCCGTCCCTTCCATACCACGTAGTATTTTGATTTTTTCATGCTGCTGCCCCATTGCGGGCGACAAACTAACAAAATGTTAGTAATTCAGCCGGTTTTTTATCCCGCTTTCTTTGGCCGTTTTCCGCATCTTTGCCTTCTAAATTGTTTCCCATGAAGAGAGCCGCTGTATTGATTGGATTGCTTGGGCTGCACCTGGGTTTGCTGGCACAGAAGCTTCCCCTGGAGGTACAACTGGATGGGCGCAATCAACCCTATCTCAACCATGCAGTAGGACCGCAGGAAAACTTTTACAGCATCGGGCGTATTTACAACATCAGTCCCCGCGTTTTTGCCCCCTACAATAAACTCGAACTCACCAGCGGCCTCAGCATCGGGCAGGTGCTCCGCATCCCTCTGCAGGAAACCAATTTCTGGCAAAGCGGCACCCGCAAAGACAATGAAGTGGTTGTGCCCGTTTACCATACGGTTCGCAGTGGTGAAACTATGGCAGCCGTTGCCCGCCTGTTTCAAACCGACGCGGCTTCGCTCCGATCCTGGAACAACCTGAGCGGCGAACCGGCCGCAGGTAAAAAACTCATCATCGGTTTTTTAAAAGTGGACAAGACCTTGTCCTCATTGGCCGCCCAGGGTATGCAGGTGCGCCAGGATCCGCCCATGGCCCGGCAGGAGCCGGTAAATGAAACCAAACAGGAACCGGTGAAGGAAACCAGGCAGGAACCCGTAAAGGAAACGCCACCCAAAGATCAACCCAAACCCGAACCCAAAAAAGAACCCGTGGTACCAACGACCACAACGGCCTCCTATTCAGGCAATGGCTTCTTCCGCGATGAGTTTAACCGCCAGACCAACAACGGGCGCTATGTGCAGAGCAATGCGACCGAAGGCGCTTCTTTCAAAAGCACAAGCGGCTGGAGCGACGGCAAGTATTACATCCTGGTGGATGGCGCCGAAAAAGGCACCATTGTGCTGGTGAAAAACCCGGCTAATGGTAAATCGGTTTATGCCAAAGTGCTGGCTTCGGTGCAGGAAACCCGTCCGGGCAGCAAGGAAGCTTTTCTACTGAGCAGCGCAGCGGTGGCCCAGCTGGGCATCAGTGCCGATCGCTTTGCGGCAGAACTGGTTTGGAGTAAGTAACGGTACGTGTCCCGGGATGATCAGCTATGGTCTGCCTCAGGCGTTTCCCGCATCCGGGCGGTAGCCCCGTAAAAACTCTTCTATTCCCATCTTTTTCTTGCCTTCCAGTTGCACCTCCCGGCAAAGGAGATAGCCGTCGGCACAGGCAAACCTGAGGAACTGTTTGCCGTCGGTCACCACGCTGCCGGGCGGTTGTGCCGGTTTTACTTCTTCTTTATCGCTGCGGAAAATTTTCAGGATTTTGCCCTGCAGGGTGGTAAAAGCCCCCGGGAAGGGGGAGAGGCCCCGTACCAGGTTGTGCACCTGCGTCACCGGCAGGTCGAAGTGGATGCGGCAGGTATCGGTGAACAGTTTGGGGGCATGGGGCAAGTCGGTTCCCGGCGCCGCTGCCGGCTGTGGTTGTGGTGTGAGGGTTCCCGCTGCCATCTCCTGGATGGTAGTGACAAGCAGGCGGGCCCCGATCTCTTTCATGCGGTCGTGCACTTCGCCGGCGGTTTCATCGGGACCAATAGAAAAGGCTTCCTGCAATAGGATCCCGCCTGTATCAATTTCGTGCTGCAGCTGAAAGGTGGTGACCCCGGTTTCTGTTTCGCCGTTGATCACGGCCCAGTTGATGGGCGCGGCACCGCGGTAGCGGGGCAGGAGGCTGCCATGTACGTTGATGGTGCCGAGGGGCGGCATCTTCCACACCAGTTCCGGCAGCATGCGAAAAGCCACCACCACCTGCAGGTCGGCTTGCAGGTTTTGGAGTTCCTGCAGGAAGGCGGGGTCGCGTAGTTTGATGGGTTGCAGCACCGGCAGCTGGTGCGCAAGGGCATAGGATTTAACGGCGCTTTCCCGCAGCTGCATACCTCTGCCGGCCGGCTTGTCGGGGGCCGTTACCACCCCCACGATGGAGCAGCCGGCCTGTACCAATGCATCCAGGGAGGCAACGGCAAATTCAGGTGTGCCCATGAACACAATGCGCAGTTTCCGGTAGTCGATTGGCTGGGGAGCGGTGGCAGTCATGCTGCAAAAGTAAGGGAAGCGGCTGCAGCCCTCTTATGGCTGTTCGTTGTCGATTTCAATGATTTTGTCTTCCTGCCGCATCCGGGTGAGGTTGTTCCGCTGCAGGATTTCCTTGGCAAGGTTGAGGTAGTTGATGGCGCCCTTGCTGTCGCTGTCGTACAGGATCACCGGCTTGCCGAAGCTGGGCGCTTCGCTCAGGCGGGTGTTGCGATGGATGATGGAGTCGAATACGATGCCTTCAAAATGCCGCCGCACTTCGCTCACCACCTGGTTGCACAGGCGCAGCCGGCCGTCGTACATCGTCATCAGGATGCCTTCAATAACCAGTTCGGGATTGAGCCGGCTCTGCACAATCTTGATGGTGTTAAGCAGTTTGCCCAACCCTTCGAGGGCAAAAAACTCGGTCTGCACGGGAATAACCACCGCGTCCGCCGCAGTCAGCGCATTTACGGTGATTAGTCCCAGCGACGGGGAGCAATCAATGATGATAAAATCGTAATCATTGCGCACCGGCTCCAGCAGTTGCTTAAGTACGTTTTCCCGGCTGGGTTGGTTGATCATTTCAATTTCCGCACCAACCAGGTCAATGTGGGAGGGGATCAGATCCAGGAAGGGGATTTCCGTTTTCAGCACCACATCGCGGGCGTTGGCGCCGTTCACAAAACAGTCGTACAGGCTTTGCTGTACGTTGTGCAGATCAAACCCAACACCGGTGGTGCTGTTGGCCTGGGGGTCGGCGTCCACCAGCAGGGTTTTGTATTCCAGTATCGCAAAACTCGCTGCCAGGTTGATGGCCGTAGTGGTTTTTCCCACGCCGCCTTTCTGATTCGCAATGCCTATGATTCGTGCCATAATTTCTGATTTCTGTCTGCTTGCCGCTGTTCCGTTTACTGCTGTGTTATTCCTGCTGCTTACAGTTGAATGGTTTCGCCAATGTGCGGCAAAAGCAGGGTCAACCCGTTTTTGCTGAAGTGATCTTTTGCCTTTACCGTGTCAATTTCAATGTAGGGAAAGGTGTTGTAATGTACGCCGATAACTGTTCCGCACTGCATCAGGTGGGCTGCCTTAGCGGCATCCTCAAAGCCCATGGTGAAGTTGTCGCCAATGGGCAGGATGCTGTAGCTGATGGGCGCACCCTGGGGCACCAGTTGCATATCGAGGGTAAGCGCGGTATCACCACTGTAATAAATATTTTTATCGGCCATGATCACAAAGCCCATGGGGTTACCGGCGTAGCTGCCGTCGGGCAGGGAGGAGGAATGCTGGGCCACCACACATTTCACCGTGAAGAGGTCAAAGGATTTCTTGCCACCGGTGTTCATGGGATGGATGTTTTCCACGCCCTGGCTTTGCAGCCATTGGTAGATTTCCCAGGAACAGATCACCAGCGCGCCGGTGCGTTGGGCAATGGATACACAGTCGGCTATGTGGTCGGCATGCCCGTGGCTCACAAGAATGTAATCGGCTTCCACCTGGTCGGCTGCTATCCCTTTTGCCAGGTCGTTGGGTGTAATGAAGGGGTCGAATAATAATTTTTTCCCCTTGATCTCCAGCGAAAAACAGGAATGACCGTAATATGTGTACTTCATAATACCTTGATTGTGAACAAAAAACCGGCAGATAATCCCGCCCGGGAAGCGGGGTTTGCCATTCCAACAAAAATACGGGTTCGGCCTAAATTCCGGGAACATTCTTATCCCCCTGCCTGTTTGTGTGATGACCGTTGGATGTGAAGAAATCTTAACGGCCGCTCTTCATCGAAAAACTGAACTTTGCGCCATGCAACGATTTGCCGGATCCTGGATTTTTCTTCTCGTTTTCATCCTGGTGGACTTTTACGTGTTCCAGGCGCTTAAATCAGTGGCTTTTGGCTGGACACCCCGTGTCCGCTGGACGGTGTACGGGTTGTACTGGGCCGTGAGTGTGATGGCGCTGGCATTGGTGCTTAGCCTTACCTATACCAGTTATGAAAGCTGGCATCGCCTCCTGCGTACCTATGTGTTTGCCACCATCACCGGGTTGTTCATCGCCAAAGTGCTGGCCAGTGTTTTCTTTTTGATGGATGACACACGTCGTCTTGTGCAATGGACCGGCAGTTTTTTCATTCCTGCCTGGAAGTCCGATCCTGCCACCGGTAACGGCATAACCCGTTCGGTCTTCCTCAGCTGGGTGGGCATTGCCACCGGCGGCGGTTTATTCGGCACCCTTCTCTACGGTTTCAGCAACAAGTACCGTTACCATCTTCAGCGCATTGCTTTGCAGTTTCCCAACCTGCCGCCTGCTTTCCGCGGCTTTAAGATCATTCACATCAGCGATATCCACAGCGGCAGTTTTACCGATAAAGCGGCTGTGCAGAAAGGCATTGATAAGATCAACGCCCAGGAACCCGATGTCATCCTGTTTACCGGCGACCTTGTGAACTACTCCGCGGAGGAAATGCGGGAGTACATGGATGTGTTCCGCGGCCTCCGGGCCCGGCACGGCGTATATGCCACCCTGGGCAACCACGACTATGGTTTTCCGCGGGCTTCCTCCCGGGAGGAACAACGGGAACTGCAACTGGCCAACGCAGCTGCCGTGGCGGAGGTACACAGCCAACTGGGCTGGAAAACCCTGCGCAACGAGCATGCAGTGCTGGATGCCGGCGGGCAACAGATTGCTTTGCTGGGGGTGGACAATACCAGCGCTAAAGCCAACTTTCCCTCCTTTGGGAAGTTGGAAGAAGCCCATGCCGGCACAAAGGACGTTCCGTTTAAAATCCTGCTGAGCCATGATCCGTCGCACTGGAATGCCGAAGTTACCAGCCGCTTCAAAGATGTGGACCTTACCCTTTCTGGGCATACCCACGGTATGCAGTTTGGGGTAGAGCTGCCCGGTTTCCGCTGGAGCCCGGTGAAATACGTATACCGGCAGTGGGCCGGTCTGTATGAACAGGAGGCACAGAAACTGTATGTCAACCGGGGCTTTGGTTTTATTGGTTATCCCGGCCGGGTGGGCATCCTTCCCGAAATAACCCTGATTGAACTGAGCTGATTTTGCCCCGCCTGCACTAACTTGGTACCAAAGAACGTTAGAGTGGTTCCGGGTATGAAGCATTTTTTCCTTTTCCTCCTGCTTGGCGTCTCGCTGGGTGCCTCTGCCCAGCTGCCCGATACCATTCCGCTGAACACCGATTCCATCGAGCGGGAGCTCGATGCCTTTCTGAAATTATACGGCCCTAAAAAAGAACAATCGTATTTCCTCGTGGGAGCGGGCCTCTCCAATATCCAGTCAAGCCTCAGCAACCTGGCGCTGAACGCCCAGCAGCAGTCGCGGGGAGTTACCCTGCTGCCTACCCTCCAGTACATGCACAAAAGCGGGCTGAACCTTTCGTATACCGGTTACCTGCTCACCAGCCGGGAAACGTCGGGTTTCATGCAGCATGCCCTTACGCCCGGCTTTGAATTTTCAAGGCAAAAGCATTTTGACTTTGGTTTGTATTACACCCGCTTCCTGGGCAACAACCGCTTTGATGAGTTTTCATCCCCTTACCGGAACGATTGGTACGCTTATGCCGAATACAAGCGCTGGTACCTGCAGCCTTCTCTGGCGCTGGGTTATTCCACGGGGCGGTTTACGGAGACCAGCAAGACCGACAGCAGCATCCGCATCCCGCTTCCGTTTCCGCGCCCGGATACGCTGATCCGCTTCAGCATTTATGATACCCTCTCAATCGGACTGCGTGATTTCTCCGTAATCTTTACCCTGCGGCACCAGTACCAGTGGGCCAGTCACAACCGGAAGACCTATTACACCTTCACCCCAGCATTGCTTCTGTTTTTTTTGCAGAACCGCTACGAGGTGGAATACACGTCGGTGAGCGTACTGGATCCCCGCACCCGCATCTTTCTGCAAAACCGCCCCTTACTGCGTGATCAGCTGGTGCGCCAGTTGCAACAGCAGTTTCCGGGCCTCAACCAAACAAGGAATTTCCTGGGCAGTACGGATTTCAACCTGCAATCGCTGGGTTTGTCCCTGGATGCGGCGGTCTATTGGGGTAAATGGTACCTAAATCCCAACCTGTACATTGATTATTACCTGCTGAGCAGTACAGGTAAGTGGACCGGGTTTTTCCAGTTGCAGACCGGTTTCTTTTTCTGAAGACCGGCGCAGGGTTAACATATAACGGTTTGTACTATTGATTGAAGTTGATTTTCAATTGTATTACGCTGTATAACGTTGTGCAAAACTCATGGACGCTGTGGTTTTGTTGTTTAACCACAGGGTGCACAAAGGTTTTCATAGAGGAAAGCACAGAGGTGTATAGCTTTTTTTCAATAGCACAACACGTTAACATTTATTTACCGTGCAGCGGGTATTCTTGGCATAAGATTCGTCGTTTACATTTGCATTAAATCCTTCTGTATGCACAAACATCTCATCCTTTTCATTTTTACAGCCACACTGGCTTCTTCCGCCCTGGCCCAGGGTTTCAAAATCGGTCCCAAGCTGGGTGCCAACATCGGCAAAATTGAGGGAGCCGGCTTCAGCGACATGTACACCCTCGGTTACCACGTGGGTGGCTTTACGGAAATTGATTTCAGCAAGAAGCTGGGCATCCAGGCCGAAGTGCTGTGGAACCAGATCGGCGCCGATACGGTAAGCGGCTTTGATGCCATTTACCAGAATATCAACGGGGATGATTTTTCCAACCCCCGGCTGAACTACCTCAGCATCCCCGTATTGCTCAGCTACCGCCCCACCAAGATCCTGGCCCTGCAGGCGGGACCGCAGTTTGGCGTGCTGATCGACAAAAACAGGAACCTGCTGCAAAACGGACAGGAGGCCTTCCGCAACGGCGACTTGTCGCTGCTGCTGGGCGCCCAGCTGAACCTGCTCAAGTTCCGGGTATACGGAAGGTATGCCATCGGGTTGAGCGACATCAGTGACGCAACGGTTCCGGGCGAATGGAAGTCCACCGGCTTTCAGCTGGGAGTGGGGATTGCCCTGTAAAAAATTATGGCTGAAACCACCGGCCGTTTCCCTTGCGGAAGCGGCTTTTTTATGCGTTGCCCGTAAGCCATTCGTAGAACCACTTCCCGGGCAGGTAACTGCAACCCAGCAGGAAGGGATATACAACAAAGAGCCAGAGCAGGTCTTTCCAGCTGAGCTGCCGGAACGCGGCCGCCATGCCGTCCTTGTTCAGCAACCCGATGAAGTCGTACCAGGTGCGGGCGCCGATGAGGTGGGCCAGCACGTTGGCGCCAATAGCCACCACCAGGATTGAAAGACCAATCAGGTATAATTTCAGCATGGGTTGTATACGTAAGGCCGCCGCCTCAGAGCAGTACGCCCTTGAGAAACAGGTAGGCCATGGAAAAATAAATGAGCAGTCCGGTAACATCCACCAGCGTGGCCACAAAGGGCGTGGAAGAAGCGGCGGGGTCGGCTCCCAGCCGCTTCAGTACCAGGGGCAGCATGGAGCCCATAAGAGTTCCCCACAATACAATACCAATGAGCGAGGAACCAACGGTCAGCGCAATGCGCAGGTAATGTTCCCCGAACTTGTCGGAAAACAGGTGCCAGACGGAGATTACACTGAAGCCAATAAGAAACAGGGAAGCGCCCAGCAGCAGGCCCGAAAGAATTTCCCGCCGCATGATGCGCCACCAGTCTTCAATCGTTATTTCTCCCAGCGCCATCGCCTGGATGATGAGGGTGGAAGCCTGCGATCCGCTGTTGCCGCCGCTGGAGATGATGAGGGGGATGAAGGTGGCGAGGATCACCACTTTGGCAATTTCATCTTCGTAACTCTGCATGGCGCTGATGGTCATCAGTTCACCAAAAAACAGGATGATCAGCCACACCACCCGTTTTTTAAACAGCTTGAAAATGGGCGTTTCGATGTACGGCTCGTCCAGCGCTTCGGTACCACCCATCTTCTGCATATCTTCGCTGAACTCTTCGTTGGCCACCCACAGCACGTCGTCAATGGTTACAATGCCCAGCAGTTTATTGCTCCGGCTCACCACCGGCAGGGCATCGCGGTTGTTCATCTTAAACACTTCGTTGGCCGTTTCCTGGTCGTCTTCCGGGTGCAGGGCTACAAAACGTCCGTCAATCAGTTCCTCCACCTTTTTATCGGGCGGGTTGAGAATGAAATCGCGGATGCGGATGTCATCTATCAGTTCTCCCTTATCATCAATCACATAGATCACGTTGATGGTTTCGCTGTCCTTTCCGTATTTCCGGATAGTGGCAAACACCTCTTCAATGGTGTTGTGGGGATACACGTACACATAATCGGGCGTCATAAGCCGTCCGATGCTGTTTTCCGGGTAGCCCAGCAGCGAAAGGGTTACTTTACGTTCGTCGGGGTTTAACAGTTTGATCAGCTCCCGCACCGCGCTGCTGGGCAATTCTTCCAGGAAGGCGGTACGGTCGTCGGCCGGCAGTTCGTTCAACAGTTCAGCTGTTTTATTGGGCGGCAGTTCGCGGATGATCTGTTGCTGGGTGGGTATGTCGAGGATCTTAAACACACCCACCGCCCGGTGCGTACTCATGCTGGCCAGGATCTGGCTTTCGTAGTCGGGGTGTTCATAAATAAGTTCGGCTACATCACTGATATTCTGGTCGTTCAGGAAGTCCTGGATGGCCAGTTTATCACCCGTTTCAATGAGCCGGGCAAATTGTTGTTTCAGCGGTAGTTCCTGTTCCAGTTCCAGTTCCATGGCTGCAGTGTGAATGGTGCCGCTAAGGTAACCAAATATCTGTGTAGCCCCGGTTACCTTTTCACTTCCCGGAGGTGGTTGCAATTGCAAAATGGTTGTCCTAATTTGCCGGCGGAGACAAACAGACGCATGCGGTTACCTTTTTTATACATCGAACAGTCGCCCGAGAGGGGGCGGGGTGTCTTTACCGCCGAAGCCATACCCGCCGATACAGTGGTGGAGACCGCCCCCGTGATTGTGATGTCGCCCGAAGAGCGGGTGTTGCTCGACCAGACCCTCCTGCACGATTACATCTTTGAGTGGGGCTTCGACAACCGGGGCTGCGCCGTGGCCCTTGGGTGGATTTCCCTTTACAACCATTCCGCAACCGCCAACTGCGAGTATTTTATGGATTTTGAAGAAGAAAGCATGTTTATCAAAACGGTGCGGCCGGTGGAACCGGGCGAAGAACTCTTTGTCAATTACAACGGCAGTTTCGATAACGGCGATCCGGTTTGGTTTACACCTGCTGCGCCCGGTTCGGACTAAAAGGCTATCGTGCATGCAGTCCCGTAAAAAAGTTGGTTACGGCAGAATCCGTAATTTTAACGTGTTGTGCTATTGAAATACTCAAATGATTCTATAGTTACGCTTAGATTATTAATTACTTATTGTCTCTATGTTACTTTTTGCCCCGACTCTGTCGGCCGGGATCTTCGACTTGCTTCCAAAAAGTAACCAAAAAGGGCCCCGCCATCGATTACAGCCCGATGGCGGACGGGTCCCCCGCTGAGGCGGGGATTTAGCTGCATTACTACTGTAGTGCCCAGCAGAAGGGCCCTGATTTTGTTCATTATTAGCTAGTCTCAAATAATTCAAGGCTTTTAATAGCACAACACGTTAATTTTAATATGGCTCTATTGCCGTACACCGCTATGAAACGATGGTTCCTGTTCTGCCTCGGCCTTTTGGCTGCCCGTTGCACGCCGGCGCAGGATCTCATAGCCCTGGTGGAACCTGCCCAGGTACGGCTTTGCTGGTCGTCTTCCGATTCACTGACCGATCATTTTGTGGTGGAGCGCCGCTCCCGGGGTGGCGACTTCCGCACCATTGGCCTGGTGCTGGGCGATGTGCCCGGCTTTGTGCAGACCTATGAATTCAGGGATAAAATCACGGCTGGCGAAGGCTTTTTATATTACCGTATCAAGACCATACAGGCGGGGGGGGCTGTTTTTTTCAGCGAAATCATAGGCGTAGCCCTCAACGATGTGCAACGTAATCCGGCGGCAATAAACTACAAACCCGGCAGCAGCTACCTGCAGCCTGTACTGCCGGCAGCCGGTGGCAGCTATGTATGCCGTATCTATAACCGGAGCGGGGAACTCAGCTCCCTGCAACGTACACCGTCCGATCGCCCCCGTATCCGCCTGCGCCGGTTGCAATCCGGCTTCTACCTCGTGGAGTTTTTCCACCCGCCCACAGGCAGGCGTTATTACGGGTCCTTTCATAAATAACTGCATCCGACACTACCCCATCAGCCAGGCTGCTTTATAAGAATTCGTATCAGTACAGCGCCATGTGTTTGTGAAGAAACAGGCAGGAGCGAGTTCCACATTGTACTGGTTCTTCAACTTTCCTTTTTGTTGTTTCGGCAAGAGCTGTATCACCAGGAAATACCATAGTCTTCCCCGTGGTTGCTGCTGCCACCCCAGAAACTCCCGTGTTTCCAGTCGAACCAGATGGCGTTGATGGGGCCGCTGGTGCGGTCGCCGAAGCTGAGGGTATACCCCATCTGCCGCAGTTCTTTCCGCACCCACTCGGGGGTATTGTTGTGGAGCAGCAGCTGCCCGGCCCGCGGACGGCGGTCTTCCACTTTGTTGCCGCCCAGCGACAACCACAGCTGGTTGGTGTTGATGTTGGCCGCTTCGCAGGCTTCCTGCACATTCATGCCAAATTCCACTACGTTGAGGAAGAACTGCAGCAGGTTCTGGTCCTGCGTATCGCCACCCTGTACCGCAAACGACAGGAAGGGTTTGCCGTCTTTGAGTGCCAGGGTGGGGGTGAGGGTTACCCGCGGGCGCTTGCCCGGTTCGATCACATTAAAGGGGTTGAGGGTGGAGTCGAGCACAAAGCTCTGGCCCCGCTGGCTCATGCCGATGCCGGTGTTGCCGGCAATGCAGGCGGGGATCCATCCGCCGCTGGGGGTGATGGACACCACCCAACCTTCGGCGTCGGCGGCTTCCACGCTGGTGGTACCCATCCAGAGGCGTTCCTGGTAGGCGGGATCGTTGGCGGCAACCGTATTTTCGCGGCTGTCGTGGGCCGGCATAAAGCCCGGCCGCTGGGGGTTGCTGCTGTCGGCACCCCAGCCCCGTTGCCGGAGGATGGGCAGGTAGGGATTTGTTTTTCCTTCAAAGGGGTAGGGGTCGCCCGGTCCCACGCGGGGGTCGTTGCGGTCCCACCGGATCTGGCCGGCCCGTTGTTTGGCGTATGCCTTGCTCAGGAGGCCCTGCATGGGTTCGGCAGGGGGGAAGGCCGGATCACCGTAGTAAAAGTCGCGGTCGGCAAAGGCCATGTTCATGGTCTGGTACAGGGTGTGAATGTACCGGGCACTGTTGTAACCCATGGACCGGAGGTCGAAGTTTTCGAGGATGTTGAGCGATTGCAGCAGCATCGGGCCCTGGGTCCATTGCTGCAGCTTGTACACCTCAATGCCTTTGTAGGTAACCTGCATCGGTTCTTCCTCCACCGGTTTCCAGTTGGCCAGGTCTTCCATGGTAATCAATCCGCCCTGTTCCTGGCAGCCCCGCACAAATTCCCGGGCAATATCGCCTTTATAAAAGCGGTCATAGGCCGCCATGATAGCGTCCCGGCGGCTTTTCCCTTTCTTCAGGGCCTGCTGCTCGGCCTCCACCAGTTTGGTGAGGGTTTCCAGCAGGTCTTTCTGCACAAAGATTTCACCTGCTTCGGGGGCTTCCCGCTTCCCGCCGGCATGGGGGAGGAATACCCTGGCGCTGTAGGGCCACTCTTTGATGCGTTGTTTCTGCCGCTCGATGCTGTTGGCTGTCTGTGCCTCGATGGGGTAGCCGGCTGCCAGCTGCAGGGCCGGTGCCAGCACTTCTTTGAGGCTGAGCTGGCCGTAGTTGGCCAACATGAGGCAGATACCGCCGAAGGTGCCGGGTGTAACGGCCGCCAGCGGACCGTATTCCGGCGGAAACTGGTAGCCTTTGCTTTTATAATAGGCCGGGGTGGCGCCGGTGGGGGCCACGCCCAGGGCGTTGATACCGATTACTTTACCCGTTTTGGGGTTGTAAATCAGCGCCTGTGTCTCGCCGCCCCAGCTCAATACATCCCACATGGTGCAGGTGGCTGCCAGCATGGCGCAGGCAGCGTCCACGGCGTTGCCCCCTTTCTGAAAGGTGATGGCCCCTGCCGTGGCGGCCAGTGGTTTACCGGTGATGGCCATCCAGTTTTTACCATGTAAAACAGGTTTCTGGGTTTGCTGACCGGATACAGTAAGGACCCCGGCCATAAGGACGAGTACGATCGATAACGGGCGCATAAAATGGATTTGATTTAAAGGTAGGAAGGGAATGGAAGCGATGATAAAAATTGGATATATGGTCGTTGGAAGCGGTTATCTACAAAAAAACACCTAAATTTTTTTATTGCATTAATCGTTGAAAATCAAGAGTTTGTTTTTCCGGCTAAGGGTTTACTTTCATTTTTTTTAGTGAAAAGCTTGCACAGTCCAAAACCACGCCGTAATTTTACGGTCGAATTCGCGGAATACCCCCGGAGTTCACCCCAAAATAAACCGTACCCTAAAGCTGCACTAAGTACTTTTCTGTACGTTTTATTTTTTCCCAACAAAGAACTCGCTTAAGATCCAGTCCTCTGATTTTCCGCAACCGTATCCAATAATTCTGTGGGCCATTGAATCAACATTTATCATTCAAACCCTGAGAAATGAAACATTTTGTACCCTTTTTGAAAGCCTTTGTGCTTGTAGCATTCACCTTTTTTTATGGTAATTCAACTGCCCAGGTCGGAGAGCTCTCTTTTTCTAATCCCAGTTTAGTTTCCGGTTCGGCAGGTGCCAACGGTGCCGTGTATCGCTTCCCGAATGTAAATGCAACGTTCGATGCGCTCGTAACCATCAAAGGCCGCTCGTCTTCACAAGTTAACCTTACCTCTATTGATCTTACCAGTACTGGTTTCCAAAAGGCCTTTCAACCGCAAATCCGCTGGGGCAGTGGCTCTGTAAGCAGTGCCCAATCCTGGTGGATGGAATTTGAGATCACATTTGTGAACAAGGGAACATCTGTTGCCACACTTGTGGATGAGTTGAAAGTAACGGCACTGGACATTGACGGTGATAATTCCCGCTTGAACGAATGGGTGGCTTTTCACAACACGAACATGTACAAGCTGGAAGCTAACAGTGCTTTAAATGTCAGCAATCTGGTTCATTCCGGAGTGGTTATAGGAAAAAGATTTGATGGAATTGTAAAGGAACATCCGGGAATTGATACGGCTGCCACAGAACTCATGACCACACTCACGTATGAAAACAGCAGCACTATTACGGTCCGGATGGGGGCCGCTACAACCGGATCCGCCAGCAACACAAACCGGATGTATTCCATTTGGTTCCGCGATTTCAACTACCAGCAGCCCCTGATCCTGCCCGTGAAGCTGCTGAGCTTTAATGGCAACAGTCACAACCAGAAAGTAACCCTCAACTGGATGGTGGACATGAACGAAGACGCCGACTCGTACGAGGTGGAAAAAAGCACCAACGGCCGTGATTTCAGCAAAGTGGCCCTGGTATTCCCCACCAACAAGCAAGGGGTTGAAAGCTATATCTACAATGCGGCCGCTCCTGCCCAGGGCAAGGAACTCTACCGCCTGAAACTGGTGGATAAGAACGGCACCATCAGCTATTCCCGCATCCTGGCCTTCCAGGCTGCCGGCGCCGCCACTGCCAATACGCTGCGCATTGCCGGTAACCCGGCCGGCGGACAGCTGAACGTATCGTACCAGACCAACAACCGCCAGATCACCCTCCGGGTGCTGAACATGAACGGCGGTACCCTGCTGCAGCAAACCGTTGCTACCATGACAGGCACCAACCTCATCGGCGTGGATATCAGCTCTATCGCCGGTACCGGCCTCTACATCCTTGAAGTGGTGGATGGTCCGGTGCGCACCAGTACCCGCTTTGTGAAGTAAGAGAACCAGAAAGAAACAGAGCGCTTTTCTTAGGGTACGGATTCTTTGCGGAGCCCCTTTCCAGGGGCTCCAAAGAGATCCTCTTCCAACGGATTTTCTCAGATTAGGATAGACCTGTTCAAACCGGCAAGTCCCCCGAAAGGGGGGCTTTTTTTTGTATAAGGGTTAAGCCCGGGCATGCAATTTTGGTTGAGACAAGTGTCGCATCTTTTAACGGGCCACCCGGGTAATTGGCGGGCAGGTTCAATGCCGTGAAATATATCTGACTGTCCAACTTCCGCAGTTGTGCTGACTTTTATCAGCATAAATACGTGCCTGCTGTACGTACTTTGCTTTTCTGAATTTGTTACCCGTCGCCAATTTTGCAACCTATGTATGCACAAGCGGGTTTTGCTTAAGGACAGGAATTCCCGGACAGGTATGTTGTACCTGTTCTCCTAACAACCTGTTTATGACAAAAGAACTGAAACGGCTCATCGCCGACCTTACACAGGTGGATGCGCTCATGCAGCGCACCGAAGCAACTTTCCGTGAGTACATCCGGGAGGTACATCCCACCAACCGCCGTAATGCGGCCAACCTCCTGCATTACATGGCTCTCCGCAGCCTCGATATCCGCGACATGCAGGATGTACTGCACGCTACCGGCCTTTCTTCCCTTGCCAGTTCCGAAAGTCATATCCGCGGACAGGTGCTGGCCATTCTGCAACGGTTGGGCAGCAGGCGTAAAACACCCTCCGGCGTATTCACCTACGATGCGGCGGCGGCTTCGCTTCATCGCAAATCGGAAGGCCTCTTTGGCAAGCGCAGCCGGCAGGGTATACCGTACATCATGGTGACTTTTGATACCTGCCATGCCGATGATTATGCATCTGTAAAAAACCTCCTGCTCTCGGGTATGAACGTGGCGCGGATCAACTGCGCCCACGATGACGAGTCGGCCTGGTTCCGCATGATCCAGCAGGTACGCCGGGCCTCCCGGGTTACGGGCATGCCCTGTAAAATCTACATGGACCTGGCCGGTCCCAAGATCCGCACCGTGGTGCCGGGTGGGGGTAAACTCAAAATACGGGAGGGCGAACTCCTCTGCCTCACCGATGAAGCACACTTCGAAGCCGGTATCCCACATTCCATCGGTTGTACGATACCAGGCATTGCAGCGCAGTTGCAGGTAGGCGAAACGGTGCTGTTTGACGACGGGCTGGTGGAAGCCCGGGTGGAAAAAACAGAAGCCCTGTGTGCCACCCTGCAGGTGATGCGTATTTCATCGAAAAAGCCGGTGATCCGCCACGAGAAGGGGATTAATTTTCCCGAATCGAATCTTTCGCTTTCCGCACTTACCGATTTCGACCGTTCGTGCCTCCCCTTTGTACAGAAGCATGCCGATCTGCTGGGCTATTCGTTTCTGCGCACCACACGCGACCTGCATGAGCTGCGGGAGGCCATGGGCAGCGGTAAAAGACCTTCGATCATTCTGAAAATCGAAACACCGGAAGCGGTGAAAAACCTGCCTTCGTTGCTCTTCAGCGGCATGCAGGATACGTTTGCCGGCGTGATGATTGCCCGGGGCGACCTGGCCGTCGAGATCGGGTTTGAACGGATGAGTGAAATCCAGGAAGAAATTCTATGGATCTGCGAAGCGGCGCATGTGCCGGTGATCTGGGCCACGCAGGTGCTGGAAAACCTCAACAAGTCGGGCATTGCCACGCGTTCGGAAGTTACGGATGCGGCCTATGCGGCCCATGCCGATTGCGTCATGATCAACAAAGGAGACTTCACCATCCATGTCATTGAAATGCTAAAGGATATTCTGCAGCGAAGTGGCGGGCACCATGTGAAGAAACGCTATACCTTCCGCCCCCTGAGCATCGCCGCACGGTTTATGTCGAGTTAAACAATGTATTCGTCAACGCCATTCCGTTAGTAAGGCACTTTCAGCGGACTTTGTTCCCAGGCGCGGAATGCTTCCAGCGCCTCTTCCTGCAGCAGCTGGCGGGTGGGTAGCTGGCGCTGGTTCCAGGGCAGGTCCAGTTCTTCGTAGATAAACTGGTCGTCGAACGCGATGGCCGCGGCGTCTTCCTTGGTGTTGGCAAAAAACACCCGGGCCGGCCGCGCCCAGTAAATAGCGCCCAGGCACATGGGGCAGGGCTCGCAGGAACAATAGATATCGCACCCCTCCAGTTGAAACGAGTTCAGCTCCCGGCAGGCTTTGCGGATGGCCACCACTTCGGCATGGGCGGTGGGGTCGTTGCTGCCCGTTACCTCGTTTACCCCGGTGGCAATGATCTGCCCGTCTTTAACGATCACAGCGGCGAAGGGACCGCCGCCGCCGGTTGTTACGTTCTGAACGGAGAGCCGGATGGCTTCCCGCATGAAATCTTCCGGTTGCTGCATGGGTGCATTTTTTTGTGTTAAATTAAAATCCCCCGCGAACGGGGGATTTATGGTTCCATTCGTATTTCGTTCGGTTAACCTTTCGCAAATTCGGCGCGGATCACATTGAGGGCGCCGCCCGCTTTAAACCATTCGATCTGCTGGGCATTGTAGCTGTGGTTGACGGTGATGGTATCGTTGCTGCCGTCGGCATGGTGCAATACCAGCTGCAGGGGTTCGCCGGGGGTGAACCGGGTCAGTCCCAGCACATCAATTACATCGTCTTCCTGAATTTTCTGGTAGTCCTCTTTATTGGCAAAGGTGAGGGCCAGCATACCCTGCTTCTTGAGGTTGGTCTCGTGGATGCGGGCAAAGGATTTTACCAGCACCACCCGAACGCCCAGGTGGCGGGGTTGCATGGCGGCGTGTTCGCGGCTGGAGCCTTCGCCGTAGTTTTCGTCACCCACCACAATGGTGCCGATGCCGGCTGCTTTGTAGGCCCGCTGGGTGGCGGGTACCGGGCCATATTCGCCGGTGAGCTGGTTCTTCACATTGTCGGTCTTTTCGTTGAAGAAGTTGGTGGCGCCGATGAGCAGGTTGTTGCTGATGTTATCGAGGTGACCGCGGAACTTGAGCCAGGGTCCGGCCATGGAAATATGGTCGGTGGTGCACTTGCCCCTGGCCTTGATCAGCAGTTTCAGTCCTTTCAGATCCGTGCCTTCCCAGGCCGCGAAGGGGTAGAGGAGCTGGAGGCGCTTGCTGTCGGGCTTCACATCCACCACCACGCCGCTGCCATCGGCCGCGGGGGCCTGGTAGCCGGCATCTTCCACGGCAAAACCACGCACGGGCAGTTCATCACCGGCCGGGGGATCCAGTTTTACCTGCTCGCCCTTGTCGTTGGTAAGGGTGTCGGTAAGGGGGTTGAAGCTGAGGTCGCCGGCAATGGCCAGGGCGGTCACCAGTTCGGGACTGGCCACAAAAGCGAGGGTGTTGGGGTTGCCGTCGGCCCGCTTGGCAAAGTTGCGGTTGAAGCTGTGCACGATGGTGTTGCGCTCCTGCTTTTCGGCACCCATGCGGTCCCACATGCCAATGCAGGGCCCGCAGGCGTTGGCAAATACTTTGGCGCCGATGCTGCCGAAGGTGTCGAGGAAGCCGTCGCGCTCAATGGTGTAACGCACCTGCTCGCTGCCGGGGGTGATGGTGAATTCGGATTTGAGCTGCAGTCCTTTTTCTTTTACCTGGCGGGCCAGGCTCACGGCGCGGCTGATGTCTTCGTACGAAGAGTTGGTACAGCTGCCGATGAGACCCACTTCCACTTTGGTGGGCCAGTTGTTGGCGGCGGCCACTTCTTTCATCTTGCTGATGGGGGTGGCCAGGTCGGGTGTAAAGGGACCGTTGAGGTGGGGTTCCAGTTCGCTCAGGTTGATCTCAATTACCTGGTCGAAGTATTTTTCGGGGTTGGCGTATACTTCGGTATCACCGGTGAGGTATTCTTTGATTTTATCTGCTTCATCGGCCACCTCGCTGCGGCCGGTGGCACGCAGGTAGCGGCCCATGCTGTCGTCGTAGCCGAAGGTGGAAGTGGTGGCTCCTATTTCCGCGCCCATGTTGCAGATGGTGCCTTTGCCGGTGCAGCTCATACTGGTGGCGCCTTCGCCGAAATATTCCACAATGGCGTTGGTGCCGCCCTTTACGGTGAGGATGCCGGCCACTTTGAGGATCACGTCTTTGGGGGAGGTCCATCCGTTCAGTTTACCGGTGAGCTTCACGCCAATCAGTTTGGGCATCAGCAGTTCCCAGCTGAGGCCGGCCATCACGTCGCAGGCATCGGCGCCGCCCACACCAATGGCGATCATGCCGAGGCCGCCGGCATTTACGGTGTGGCTGTCGGTACCAATCATCATGCCGCCGGGGAAGGCATAATTTTCGAGCACTACCTGGTGGATGATGCCGGCGCCGGGTTTCCAGAACCCGATGCCGTATTTATTGGAGATGGAGGAGAGGAAGTTGAATACTTCTTCGTTATCGGTGATGGCTTTGGCCAGATCTTCTTTGCTGCCGCTCTTGGCCACAATCAGGTGATCGCAGTGCACGGTGCTGGGAACGGCCACTTTTTTGCGGCCGGTGGTATCGAACTGCAGCAGGGCCATCTGGGCGGTGGCGTCCTGCATGGCTACCCGGTCGGGGGCGAAATCCACATAGGATTTTCCGCGCTCAAAATTTTTGACTTCCACACCTTCCCACAGGTGGGAAAACAGGATTTTTTCGGCCAGGGTGAGGGGGCGTCCCAGGCTTTGCCGGGCGGCGTTTACCCGGGCCGGCAGGGCGGCATATACTTTTTTAATGAGGTCGAGATCAAAAACCATGGTGCAACTGGATTTTAGATGGTGAATTAGAGGTGCAAAAGTACCAAAATATGCCTTTTCCCGAACCTTTCTCCGCCCGGGTTTGTTTATTTTTTTTAGCTTTACAACTTAAACAGCTGCTATGAACCGTTTGCGTCAGATCATCGAATGGAATGTGTTTGGTGTGTGCACCTATATCGGGGAAAAGCTGCATATCTCCACCAGTACCATCCGTAAGTATTTTATCTATATCAGCTTTCTCACCATGGGGTCCCCCCTGATCCTCTATTTTTTCATTGGTTTCTGGATGAACCTGCGCCAGTACATCTGGTTTAGCCGGCGCAACCCCATCCGGCATTAAGTTTTTTTTCCGATACAGGGATTAAGTTGTACCTTATGTAGCCAATGTTTACATTCGAGTATACAACCGGCGATTATATGCAGTTGCTCGATGCTATTGCTGCTGCCATGGGCACACGGGCAAAAGACGGGTGGCTTTTCTTTCCCGACCGGTATGCCGATGGCTATCTACGGAGTATCCGTCTTCCCAACGGACTGCAGGTAAACATTATCCGCTGCACAGCGCACACCGAATGGTTTTTTACGCGTAAGGGAGGTGACGAGGAGTACTTCACCCTCCGCTTCGATGATGTGCAGATACCGGGTTCCCTGCAAATACAGGCACAGGGAGAGGAAACGGAGAAGGAACAGCGTTTCGCGGCCGCCTATCTTACCAGTTCCGTTTTCGGGTGGGGTTATGTGGCGCCCAAAGGAACGAGCATCCGGGGCGTAAACGTCCTGCTCCCCAAAGAATGGCTGGGTAAATACCTGGGCGTGGAGCTGTACCAGCAAATTCTTCCTGCCTATATAGCGCTCAAGGCCCGGAGCCTTAGTATGGAGCCACTGGACCCTTATTACCAGGAGCTGATGAAGGAGATCATGGATGAGGATCCGGAAACGCCGTTTCCCGGTTTGTACGTGCTCAACCGTGTACAGCTCATGATGGAGCGGTTCTTCAATCACATCCACAGCCGCGTTTCGCTGGCCGATGTGGAGAGCAACTTCAAGCCCGATGACATCCGCACCATCCTGGCCCTTGAAAAAGAGATGTTGGGCAACCTGTCGGAAAAACCGCCCTCCATCAACGATCTGTCGCGCCAGGCAGCCATGAGCGCCACCAAGTTTAAAAACCTGTTTAAGTCGGTTTTTGGCATGCCGGTGTATGAATACTACCAGAACAAGCGGATGGCGCGGGCCGCGGAGCTGCTGCGGTCGGGCACCTGCAGTGTGAAGCAGGCCGGGCAACAGGTGGGCTATCCCAACGTAAGTAATTTTTCGGCAGCGTTTAAAAAGCATTTCCGGGTAACGCCGCACGAGTTCATTCCGTCATAGGCTTGTAAATTCCGGGAATGACTGCTCCCGGGTTTTGTTAACCTTTAACTTTGCTCACCCATGATTACGATTGACTACAACGATACGAGTTACAAAACACTCTATCCCAAAATTGCGGCCGCTTTCTCCACGGAATTTAAAGACAACCGTATTGTATTGCCGAAGGGGGTGGGCAGTGGTTACCTGGAGCTCCTGAACCTCGGCGATGAACTGTATGCTTCCGTGCGCAACTTCACGGCGGATGTGGATGTTAAGTTCTGCCGGAGTAAACGCGCCGATACATTTTACATCCTGCATTTCGATGAGTTGCGTTCGGGCGATCAGTTTATGGTGAAGATTGACGGAACAGTGATCAATTCACGCGGGCGGCATCTGTCCAACATCATGATGACCTGCAATCATTTCGATTTTTGTTACATGCTGCCGGCGGAAACCACGGTGCGGAGTGTGTATATCATTCTTACCCAGAACTGGATCAGGCAGTACATGGAACTGGACGATAACGATGAAATCTTTAAAACCTATCTGAGTCTGCGTTCGGAACACCTCAACCGGGAGCCCTTCAATACCGATTACCGGAAATACTTCAACGAAGTGTTTGAGACGCCGGAAAACAAGCCCTTACGGGAATTGCATCTGCGCAACGCCATCATGATGCTCATTGAAATTTTCTTTACCCGGCTGCACCGGCGCATCCGCAAAGTGGAGGATTCGCCCATCCAGAAGATGAACCCGGCCGATCTGCACCAGCTGATGGAAGTGGAGTCGCTGCTGGTGAAGGATTTCTCCCGCACCCCGCCTACCATTGCCGACCTGGCGGCACGGGCCAACATGAGTGTGTCCAAACTAAAGACCAGCTTTAAGCGCATTTATGGTACGGGCATTTACGAGTACTACCAGAAAAACCGGATGCACCGGGCCCGGCAGTTGCTGGCCAGCAACGGCTGCACGGTGAAGGAAGTGGGGATGAAGCTGGGCTACACCAATCTCAGTAATTTTTCACTGGCGTTTAAAAAAGAGTTCGGGATACTGCCGAGTGAGCTGTAGGAGCGATTTCAGATTTGCGATTTCAGATTTCGGATTTATGGCAACGCGTTCGTCCGGAAGCTGGGATTTTGGATTTCAGATTTGCGATTTCAGATTTCGGATTTATGGCAACGCGTTCGTCCGGAA
>CALMED010000003.1 GCA_937862815.1 uncultured Chitinophagaceae bacterium
CCATCGTGGTGTATAATATGCTGGGCATGCAGGTGCAGCAGAGCGTGGTGACCCATGGTGGCGGCACGGCGGTGCAGCAACTGCAGCTGGCCCCCGGACTGGCAGCCGGCACCTACCTGGCCGAGATCACCGGCGCCGATGGCAGGAGGGAGCAGGTGAAGCTGAATGTGCAGTAAAAAACGTTCTCGTCAATAAAGAAGACTGCCGTCCGGATGGGCGGCAGTTTTTTTTGGGGAGCGCCTCACCGAGCCCTCTCCGCCCGATGGACGGGCGGAAGGGGAGTTGTACATTTCTGGTTGAAGGACGAATCTTAAAATTAGCTTTCCGGCGCTTGATAAGCTCCAGGTGCGCCTCACCCCCGCCCTCCCGTGACTTCATCCGGGACCTGCGGCCTACTCCCCCCGGAGAGGGGAGTGAGTGACCGATCGGGAAAGAGATACTGGCAGGTGGTTGTAAATTTCCGTCATCCGTCCGCTGTGCTCCGTCAACAAAAAACCGTCGTTGGCCGTTTGCCGCAGGCCGGATGGTGACTTCCGGCCGGAAGAAACATTCCGTCATCTGTCCGCAGTGCTCCGTCAATAAAAATTCGCCCCTCCGGGGTCTCTCGCAGAGGACCCCGGAGTTCATGAAAGTCCTTGAATCCCCGGGGTCCCTTGCAGGCTTACTTTGAATAGCGGAAGCGTTAAAGGGTACACCAACCATTTTCGCGCCAGCGAAAATCCCTCTGCGCCCTTGCCTTTAATGATGCGAAGCATCTTTTCTTTAGCTCTTTTCTCTGCTTCTCTGCGGTAAAAGAACCCACACGAAAAGAACTCTGAACCCCATGCGCAGAAACCGGAATTCTCACATAACCCGTAACCCATAACCCGTAACAAAAAAACGGCACCCCGATGCTCCGGAACCGCGATACCCAACCCCTGGAACCTTTTGAACCTCTTGAACCTGCCTTTTCTCCCCCCCATTACCAAATCCTTATCAATTATTCATTTCGTTCATTTTCTCAAAATTCTGTTAACTTTATCCGCAACTATTGATTACCAGCCATGCCTGTTCCCTCCACGCCTCATTGGTACGCGGTGTACAGCCGCCCTAACATGGAGAAAAAGATCGCCGAAGCCCTCGCCCTCAAAGGCATTGTGGTCTATTGTCCCGTTCACAAAGTGCGGCGCCGGTGGAGCGACCGGTACAAAGTACTGGAAGTGCCCGCCTTCCGGGGGTACGTCTTTGTACAGATCCACGACGATATCCGCTGGACGGTGCTGGCCACCCCCGGCGTGCTCAACTTTGTATGCCACGAGGGCAAACCCGCCCGCATCCCCGCCCGGGAAATTGAAACCGTTCGCCTCTTCTTCAACGACATCGAGCAGACCATCCTCGACGAGACCGACGTTCGCGTGAGCGATGTGGCCCGCGTACACAGCGGCGTGCTCATGGGCATGGAAGGGGAGGTGGTGGATATCCAGCACCGCTACGCCATCCTCAACATCCCTTCGCTGGGACTGCACATGCAGGTGAAAGTGCCGCGCCACCAGGTGTCGGTCGTGAAGCGGAAAACGGGCTGATATCCCGCGCTCATAGCTGAGCCGTAGGCCGTGGGCCGCAGGCCGGATGGTGACTTCCGGCCGCAAGAAACGTTCCGTCATCTGTCTGCAGTGCTCCGTCAACTAACATCCGCCCATCCTGGGGGCTTTCGCAGACCCGTCCTCTGGAAGCGGGCGACCCCGGAGTACATGATAAAGTCCTGTCCGGCGATTATCTACATTTAGCACACCGTTCAAAATAATATATGCTTCGTAGCAGGGGGTGCTTCGCTCCGCTCAGCATGACGTGAGGGGTGGAGAACCGCTCATTGCCGGAGATCGCCGGCAAATTTTTAAGGTAAGTAGCAATAAAAAAAATGAACGTTCCCGAACTCCCTTCGGGAAGCGTCAGCGCGTGCCCGCCCGAGCCACTGCACGGGCTGGAAGGACCCCATACGGTGAGCAGGATCTCCGTTTATTGATGGCGGTGGGCCGTTTTCCGGATCGTAACTTCCTGCCGCAAGAAACATTCCGTCTTCTGTCCGCAGTGCTCCGTCAACCAAATCATCCCTCCAGCGGGGGACAGGCTTCGTAGCATCATCTGTTGCCAGGCTCTTGAAAATGCGGTGTGCTGTATTGTCCCCCTTGGGAGGGGTAAGGTGCTGAGGCAGAGGGCTGCTGAAACGGGGGAGGAGGATCGCTGGCGGCAGGCCGCTTGCCGTGGGCCGGAAAGAAACTACCGGCCGCATGAAACTATCCGTCATCTGTCCACAGTGCTCCGTCAACTAACATCCGCCCATCCTGGGGGCTGTCGCAGACTTGCCCGCAGGAAGCGGGCGACCCCGGAGTACATGATAAAGTCCTGTCCGGCGATTATCTACATTTAGCACACCGTTCAAAATAATATATGCTTCGTAGCAGGGGGTGCTTCGCTCCGCTCAGCATGACGTGCGGGGTGGAGAACCGCTACTTGCCGGAGATCACCGGGGAATTTTTAAGGTGAGTAAAAATAAAAAAAAAAGACCGTCATCCTGAGCGTCAGCGAAGGACCCCATACGGTGAGCAGGATCTCCGTTTATTGATGGCAGTGGGCCGTTTCTCTAAGAAGTTTCTACCGGCCAATCCGTTCAAACGGCCTACGACCCACGGCTAACGGCCAACGCTTCGGACACCGGGGTCGTCCCAGAGGAAGGCATTTTAGGATGATGCTCACGGCAAAAACGGGCCATTTTCATGAGAAGCATCTTTCGGCCGGTCTGCTCAAACGACCCACGGCCCACGGCCCACGGCCAACGCCTCTTCCCCAAACCCCTCATTCCCAAACCCTAACGCCCGTTATTTTTTGAAAAAAATCAACGCGCCTGTTAATTCTGTATGAATTTTTACCATTATTTTTACCCGTCCGGGATTTTCCGTTCCGGAACCTGCCAACGACCAACGGCCCGACTAACCTCCGATTCACACCTACTGACCTGCGAACACCCAACCCGTATCCGGAAAGCCACTATTGATTATTTAAAATCGATTACAAATTATTGCCATGGGGATTTTATTCTCAACACTTTGCTTACTCCGAGCTTCTAAAGTCTTGTCCAATCGTTATTGCCCTGCAACAAATCACATGTATGGGCAAATTGAAAATTTTCCGCTCCTGCAACACAATCATTTCCGTCAATATATTTTTAATTGAAATAATTAGATTTTAACAAAAATGAACGAAACAAAAAATAGCATTATGAAAGCTTTTTACATAACAAGAAATATTGGACTTATTTCAGTTGCTATTCTAATTGCAGCAAGTATGAATAGTGAAGTTTCTGCACAACAACCTGTGATATGGAGGTCTGAAGCTGCCAATGGAAATTGGGAAAATGGAAACTGTGCTGAAATTGGTAATGGAAACAGCCAATGGTGGTATCCAAATTTTGGAAGCAATTCAGCACGTAATCGACCTGACTGTTCAGATGGAAGTACTACTCGTCATAATTTAGAAATTGGGAACAATCATCAAACTGCGATGACCATCAATAATACGTTCTGGGGCATACGTTCCTTAACGCTTACAAGTGGTGCAACATCTAATAGAACATTTACAGGTTCTGTGGACGATAATACCAGGGGCATTGGGTTATCAAATGGAATTTACAATAATTCAAATAGTGGTGTCACTCACAGCTTCGTTACTCGCATTGGTATAGATGCTGCAACAATAAATTTATCCACATTAAACAGTGGCTGCGTTACGGAATATAACAGGGCGATTTTTGGAAATGCCAATACAATCGTTTTTCAAGGGTCAGGTAATAATTCTGTTTCAGGAGTTATTTCGGGAACAGGTGCAACAGTTCGCAAAGAAGGTTCGGGAAATTTGCTCTTTAACGCCGCCCATACCTATACAGGACAAACGCAAATTGATAATGGAGAATTGTGGATCCAAAGTTCAGGCTCTATTTCTAGTTCTAGTGGTATTTTTGTTGGGAATGGGACATTACTTTCAAATGTCACAAAATTGTGGTTGAGCCATTCTTCTGGTGGAACTACATTCACTAACAATTTTACCATCAATAATGGAAACGCAACTACCCGGATTGTAGGAGGTTTGAATACTTCCGGAACACATACATTTTCAGGTAATATTACCAACAACAGTACAACCGGCGGGCTTGATGTAGAAGCGTTTGCCGGTGGAACCGTTGTATTCAGTGGTGTGATTTCAGGATCAGGATTTATCACCAAAACAAGACCTGGAACGGTGATTATTTCAGGTTCCAGTCAAAATACTTATACGAATACCACCAGAGTTGCCGCAGGTACCCTTGTCTTCAATAAAACAGCCGGAGTTCGTGCTACCGGTACAGGTACTACCACGATTGATGCCGGCACCACCCTGCGAACAGATGCAGCGAACCAGTTTGGGAGCACCTTGCTTGAAAACAATGGAACCTTTAACCTGAATGGTTTCAATCAAACCCTTGCGCTGCGTGGATCCGGGTCTACGACACTGGGCGCCGGTATAATTACGATTAACAATTCTGCTACTGATACATATTCCGGAACAGTTACCGGTACAACCGGAGGTATTGTAAAACAGAATAGTGGAACACAAGTTCTTTCCGGTAATCTTACCGGTTTCAGCGGCGGCGTTTCTGTAACTGCAGGTACACTCACGCTCAGCGGTGCTAATACTTACACCGGGGGGACAACAGTATCGGGTGGTCAGTTAAATATCAACAGTGCCACTGCCATTGGCGGTGCTGCCGGTACCTTGACGCTTTCCGGCGGAAATATTGATAACACCAGTGGTGGTACTGTAACCTTATCAAATAACAATCCCCAGGCCTGGAACAGCAATTTTACTTATGTTGGTTCCAACGGATTGAACATGGGTACAGGTGCTGTGACCATCAATGCCAACCGGACGGTTACTGTTTCAAGTAATACATTGCGGGTTGGTGGGATAATTTCCGGAGCTTTCTCACTCACGAAAGCAGGTGCAGGTGCTTTGGTTCTTACCGGTACCAATGAATATACCGGTGGAACCACAATCAATGCAGGTACGCTGGCAATTGGTGCAGGAAGCACAACCGGTTCACTTCCTTCCGGTAATGTAACAAATAATGGGAACCTTACATTTGATCGGTCGGATAATATCTCCGTTTCAAACGTTATCAGCGGTTCTGGCTCCCTCTCTAAACTGGGCGCAGGAACACTCACGTTAACCGGAACCAACACCTACTCGGGTCAAACAAACATCACCGCTGGAACAATTCAATTGAGCGGCACGGGAACAGTGGGCACTAACTCAGATGTACGGATAAGCAGTGGTGCTTCACTGAATCTCAATGGCGTAAATACAACCGTACGTTCAATATCTGAAACAGGTACTGGTAACGGCGGAACAGTTGCATTGGGATCCGCTACATTAACCATCAGTGGTATTGCAGGCAGCTTCTTTCAAAACAGTATTTCGGGAGCTGGAAGTCTGGTAAAAAACGGGGCTGGAACGCTGGCTTTATATGGAACTCAATCCTATACAGGCTCTACTACTGTTGATGGTGGCGAACTTTCCACTTCTGTTGCAATGGCATCAAAGAATTATCTGCTTACAGGCGGTACATTCAGAATCACTACAAACAATAATATCATTCCTGATGACGCCGTATTCAACATCAGCGGAGGCACTTTTGCCGTTGATGCAAATGAAACGGTGCAGGATATTACTATCACATCCGGAACTATCACCATTGCATCCGGCAGAACCTTAACCATCAATGGTACTTTATCAATAACCCCGGGCGCTTCGATTATTGGTGACGGACAGATACAATACGGTCCTGATGGCAAATTGATTATTACCGGAGGCACGAACTATACCTTGTTTAACCGGATATTCCCCGCAACCAGCGGTCCAAAGGATTTTGAAATGGCAGTGGGAGGTACCGTTACCCTTCATGCCAGCCGGACCATTCCAGGAACTATAACATTACAAAGCGGCACTTTTGCAGTTGGAACACATACGTTAACAATTAACGGAACTATTACCGCTTCATCGGGCAGCCTTACATCAGCATCATCCGGTACGGTTGTTTACAACGGAGCAACCGCTCAAAATGTATTGCTGGCAAATTACGGCAACCTGACTTTGTCCAATGCCGGCACAAAATCATTGCCCGATAATATAGGCATCGCCGGTAACTTCACCGTTTCGGGTGGTGCGGTCAGTGTTCCCAACAACGTCAGCTTCAATGGTGCAACACAAAGTATTGCCGGTCTTGAGTATGTAAACATTGCGTTTTCGGGTTCGGCTGTTGGTACAAAATCATTTACTTCCAATGGATCGTTTTCAGGTACCATGACGTTTTCAGGCACGGCTGGCACCATTGATTTTGATGGTCCGGGCAGTGTGGTGTTCACAATTAAGTCCACCAGCAGCGGCACTGCCAGCATCGGTAATGCAACCGGCTGGACTTTATCGGGCAACATAACATCCGAGCTTTATATTCCCAATAACCGCAAGTGGCGTGGAGTCAGTCACCCACTCAGCAGTGCTACACCCGGTAACACCATCTTCAACAGCTGGCAGAACAATGGGTCGGTGATCGCGGGCCAGGGCGCATTACTGTGGAGCCCTGCCGGCACCGGCGGCTTCACCCAGAATACCGCCACCGGCGCCACCGCCAACATCCGCGGTTATAACAACGGAACCGGCTCTTCCAGTTCAACTGGCAGCTTTAATACGCCCGCTTCCACCGATGCTACCAATCTGTTTGCCGGTGGCCGCCCGGTACCCTACCTGGTTTTTGTGACCGATCACCACAAGACGGGCATTAATGAAGGCAACATGACCGCCGGCGCATCCGTCACCACCCTGCGGGCTACAGGTACGCTCTACCAGGGAGGGTTCAGCAACACCGGCCTGGCAGCAGGCTTCCACTTCATTCCCAACCCGTATCCTTCGGCCATTGACTAC
>CALMED010000004.1 GCA_937862815.1 uncultured Chitinophagaceae bacterium
AAAAGGTACGCATCATGCAGCGGACTTCATTGCGTAGCAATGTTAGTTCAACGGTCGGGGCTTTATGCAGGTTGGGAATTAGTATTCCGTCTGCCCACAACCGCTGCTGATTGAAAATATAAAGTTGAATTTAAGAACTAAAGTTGAAAGTTGTTTGTCCAGCCCGAACCACAGCTTGGATTTGCAATTAGCTGATGTTACAAGGTCAAGCCCAACTTGCATAAAACCCAATGTTGGTGGCAGTTATATTTCTACGATTTCGCCTTCTGCTACGAGTCTTGGAACTTCATAGATAAACCATTTCTGTCCAACGGTGATAAATTTTTCAACTATTTCATTTCTTAAGAATCGTACTATTACAATTTTTGTTTCTCCAGGTTCAATAAATTCTTGGTCGTCAAATTGAATGTCACCTATAAAAGTTTTGATGTTCCTAATGTCTATCGGCTGTTCAAAAGCATGATTGGGTCTGTACCCAGATTTAATGCCACTCGTCCTGCCTCCTTGTTTGGCGGTCTTCAAATAAATTTTTGCTTTTACAATAATCAAGTCGTTTGTCAAAGCCATTTTATTGAGGTGTTATTAATTCGCATTCAGAATATTCAATTGTTCTATTTCCAGCATTGGTTTGCATTTCAATTTTATTTCTAACTGCTTCGATTTGATTTCTTCCAGTCCCAAATGTTTTTGTGAATTGTCCAAGATTAACAATATCTAAAATTGTGGGTTGTCCGGCAAACGGGATTTCATCAATATGATAATTGATAACGTCCTTAAACCTTAAAATTCTCTTTTCGAAAATGTTATTCTGCCAGTCAGTACAGAAGTCAATTAGGAAATCAATTGTCTGCTCCGAAGTTTCTTTAACTTCTAATATTTGTGAGTCGTGAAAGGAAAAGTCGTCAATATTCATAGGCTGTCAAATAATTGCCACCAACGTTTCTCGGCTTTGCGAAGTGGCGGACTTTTAGCACAAATGTTCATCTGAAAATCTGAACTTGAACCTTGCACTAAACTGTCATAGAAGCACTGAACCCGCCATTTTGCAAAACCGATGTTATGCCTTCGTGCTTCTTTCAAGATTTTGATTGTTTTCTTAGTCCACTCACTGCTGTTGCAATATCTTGTTTCGATGTGTCAGCACTCCATTCTTTCCAAAATTTCACTGTTGCACTTTCAGGTTTGATATTTGGTTCATCAATTATAATTCTTGTAGGAAGTAACGATGCGTCACCTACAACTAAAGCTTCTCCAATATCTAAAATGGGAAGTACGTCTGTCAGTCCAGATAAATTGTCAGGAAGCAAACGTTTAATTACTGCTTGGTCTTCTGCATTTGATAATCTCAATGCGATAAAGTTGTTACATTGACTTAAAACGGTTCTATTTACTTCGGCAGGTCTTTGGCTTATAACTGTCAAACTAACTCCGTATTTTCTTCCTTCTTTTGCAATTCTTTCAAAACTTTTCAAACCCAATTCAGCGGCTGCGTCTTGATTTGTTCTTTCGGGAATATATAGGTGAGCTTCATCACAAAGCAATGCAATCGGATGTTGATTTTCCCTAATTGTCCATTGTTGAACAGTAAAAACAAGCCTTGCGACTAAACCAATAACTAATGGAAGTACGTCAGAGGGAACTTCTGAAAAGTCAATAATTTTCACTCCAGCTTTTTTGGGATTAGATGTTGTTCCTAACATTAATCTCTCACAAAGTTTATTCAACCAATTAATGTCTAATTCGTCTTCAGAAATTTGAAAAAGGAAGCCAAGTCGCTTATCCTGTGTTTTGGCTTCAAGTCTTTGAACAAATCTTGTCAGTTTTCCGAAAAATGGGCCTTGCTTTTCTGTTCTTGCTCCTTCAACCATTTGTTGGTCTAAGTCTGCAAGTTCTTTTAGAATATTTTCAAGTTTGTATGGGATTGGACTATCAATTGTGATGCTACTTTTGAAAGTCGTATCTCCAATTTCATCCAAATATTTCATTTTTTCTGCAAACACTGTTTTAGAAAACAGCATAGCCTGATTTGGTGCGTTGCTATCACTTCTATCCAGAAGCATTGCAAGCATTTCTTCATATGTAAGAAGCCAATAAGGCAACATTAAAACATCATTCTCTAAATTTCCAGTCTTTCCTAAATCGGAAGGATTTGCAACACGTAAGTGTTGCAAACCGTCCATTTTAAATTCTTTTCCGCTGTATTCTCCATGAATGTCAAAAAGTATGCAGTTTGCCATTGGAAGCTGTGCAATTTGTTCAATTAGTTTTGCAACACACCATGATTTTCCTGAGCCTGTACTTCCAACTATTACAGCATGTCGTTGAAACAATTTATCACCGTCTAAAAATGCTTGTGCTTGTTCGTCAATTGAATATTTCCCAACTGTTAACGGTATTTTGTAGTTTTCTTGACTTGAAATTGTTGTCATAAACTTTGTAATGTTCTCGCCATCTATTGGGAAACATTGAGCTTCAATTTCAGGAACAGTATCAAGATTTCGTTTAAATACGTTTTCTTTTAGTCCATGTCTGTCAAGTAAAGTACCAATAAGATTAACTTTGAGAATGTTTTCTGTAAATAGGAATCCACTTAACCCTAAATCACTTTCAACTGGATTTTCTTCATCTGATGCCTTTCGAGTTATTCTATTTATCAACCCAATTAAATGCTGTCCAGCTTTTGCACTTCTAATAGCTACGAGTTGGTTTACATGAAGTTTTCTAAGTTTCTCTAACTCTTGAACTTTGATAATTACTGTTGCAGTATCAACACTGAAAACTGTTCCAATTGCCTGACTGTCGTCAAAATTAAATATTGCCATTTTAGTTTTTTATTAGTTTGAGGTATTCAGAAAGTGTCCAATAATTAACATCAGGTATTATCAATTCTCCAGTAAATGAAGATGAGTAAACTCGAGTATCTTTTCCATTGGCTTCTTCAATCAAAATGTATTGTTTACAGCCTGCATCAATTATTGATTGCTTTGTTTTCGGTGTTAGCTCTTTTGTTATAACAATTATTGGTTTGCCACTTTTAATTTGTGCTATTAATTTAGGTTGTACATGAATGTCATTAAAGCCGTAACCAATGCAGAGAAAAGAAGTAGCCTTTTCGATTTCATTATCAGCTTCGGTAAAAATTGTCCTGAATGGCTCCAACTGTGTTTCATAATATTTGGAAAGCCCTGGTGTTACTATTAATGGTTTATGATTTATAGGAATAGTTGACCGATAAGGTAATTGCCTGTCCGTTTCTTCATGAGATTTGAACCAATCCAAAGAACCATGAACCTTCCAAATATTTATTTGTCCTTTGAAACCACTTAATTTTGTTAAGTCTTGTTGATGTATGCTTTTGGAAAAATGTCCTACAAAATTTTGAGAAAATCCAGTACAGATAAAAGCATTAGAAAAACTTGCTGCATATTCTGCAAGTCGGTCGTAATTAGTTGTTACAATTGATACTTTTCTTTGTGCAGCTTTTAAAAGATGAGTTGTCAATTCGGCTAATGGAAATTCCAACTTTCCGTCCAATAAATTTTCAAACGCTTCAATGTCATGCTTGTTTACAAGTGTCCATGTTTCAAAAATCACTTTTTTTAATACTGTTGGTCTTAATTGTATTTGAAGTAATGTTGTTTCTAAGTCGCCAACCTTGTCAAGTGTTGATTTGAATTCTTCAAATTGGGTAATGTCTTCAGGCTCTGAAAATGTTATGTTATTTTTTAAATGCTCTCCAAGTGTCCACATTGAAGGAAGTCGAAATGGAACAGAAGCTCCACTTCCGAGAATTATCAACGGAACTCGATTTGTCCAGTCTTGTATCAATTTTAGTAAAGCGTCAATTTCCATTCTTGTCGTTTTGTTTTTGTCCGTGGTGTCTTTTTAGCATGAGGCATAACGCTTAAATATACGAAAGTTAGCCGCCATTTTCCATTGCGGCAATTCACCTAAAAGATACAATATGAACGGAATATAAAAATTGCCGCAACCATAAACCTTTTCGCAAATACAACACCACTATCCGTTTTTAAGCGTTTGTAAACGTTTGTACACGGATATACACAGACGATTTATAGCCGGCAGGGTGCCGCAAACCTAACTGAAGAGATACTCCACATCCTCCCGCGTGAGCGACTTCACAAAGCCCGTATCATCGGTGATGAGGTCCTTGGCAAGGGCGCGCTTGCGTTCCTGCAGCACGAGGATCTTGTCTTCAATGGTATCCTTGCAGATCATGCGGTAGGCGAAGATGTTGTTGGTCTGTCCAATGCGGTGGGTGCGGTCAATAGCCTGCTGCTCCACGGCGGGGTTCCACCAGGGATCCACAATGTACACGTAGCTGGCGGCGGTGAGGTTGAGGCCCACGCCCCCGGCCTTGAGCGAAATGAGGAAGACCCGTATGTTCTCGTTTTCCTGGAACTCCCGCACGGCGCGCTCCCGCTCGGGGGCCGGCGTGCTGCCGTCGAAATACACAAAGGGAATCTGCAGCTCGATCAGTTTTTCGCGGATCAGCGCCAGCATGCCCAGGAACTGCGAAAACACCAGGGCCTTGTGATTGCCCATGTTCTCCTCCAGCTCCCGCGCCAGCTCCTCCAGCTTGATGGAATCGTTGGGCAGCTTCTCGGTTTCGTTGAGGATGGCCGGTGAGTCGCAGATCTGCCGCAGCTTCATCAGCCCCTGCAGAATGGTGAGCTGCGAGCCGCCGATGCCCACCTCCTCAATGGTGCCCAGAATCTTGCTGCGGTACTCGTTGCGGTAGGCGTCGTATATGCGCCGCTGGGCGTTGTCCATCTCGCAGTACAGCACGGTCTCCGTTTTTTCGGGCAGGTCTTTGGCCACCTGCTCCTTGGTGCGCCGCAGGATGAAGGGGAAGAGCAGCTTGCGCAGGTGGTCTTTCTGCTCCTTCTCGCCAAACTTATCAATGGGCGTGGCAAACTCGTTGCGGAAATGCTCCACCGTGCCCAGCATGCCCGGGTTGAGGAAGTTCATCTGGGCGTAGATGTCGAAGGTGTTGTTCTGCAGCGGGGTGCCGCTCATGCAGAGGCGGTGCCGGCTCTTCAGCAGGCAGGCGGCCTTGGCCACCTTGCTCTGCGGGTTCTTGATGGCCTGGCTTTCGTCGAGGATCACCACGTCGAAGGGCTGCTCGCTCAGCAGCTTGATGTCGCTGCGCAGGGTACCATAGGTGGTGATGACCACCTCGAACGCCTCAAAAAACTGTTTATCGCGGCTGCGCTGGGCGCCATGGTGGATGTGGAAGCGGAGTTCGGGCGTGAACTTGCGGATCTCATTTTCCCAGTTGTACATGAGGGTGGTGGGACAGGCCACCAGCGCCCGCAGGCTGCCCTGCTGCTCGCGTACGTGCTGCAGGAACGACAGCGCCTGGATGGTCTTACCCAGGCCCATATCATCGGCCAGGATACCACCCCAGCCCACTTCGGCCAGGAAGTTGAGCCAGTGGAAGCCGGTCTCCTGGTAGGGCCGCAGGATGGGCTGCACCACGGCGGGCGGCGCTACTTTGCGGATGCGTTTGAATTCCCGCAGGCGTTCGTATTTCTCTTCCAGCTCTATGAGCAGTTCCGTTTCATCGCGGTTTTCGTACAGCTCGTCAATCACGCTGATGTGGTACCGGGAGAGGCGCAGGTGCTCCTGTTTGTTTTCGCCCAGGCGGAACAGCAGCGAATATTTTTTGATCCACTCATCGGGCAGCACGCCCAGGGTGCCGTCCTGCAGCTGCACAAAGCTCTGCTTGTTCTGCAGGGCTTTCTTCACTTCGTTGATGGTCACCCGCTGGTCGCCAAACAACACATCCACCTTGGCATCGAACCAGTCCATCCCGTTGCTGATGAAGATCTGCGTGCGGGGCCGGGCGGTGTTGAAACGGAAGTTCTTGAGCACGTCCCAACCCTCCACCGGCACTTTCATCTCCTTCATGGCGTCTACAAAGAGGAAGAACCAGTTGTTGCGCAGCACGTCGGCTCCCTTGAGGGCCAGCTGGCTGCCCCCTTCGGGGCGGATGAACTGCGAGTGCAGGTTTTCGATGCGGCCGAGGAACTCCTGTTCTTTTTCGCGGTTGCGGTGCACGAGGATGAGGCCGTCGTCCTGCGGCAGGATGATTTCGTCTTTATCGCCGGGCCGCACCGCGTAGCCTTTGTAGCTGAAGCGGGGTTGCAGCACCAGGTAGTCGCCCCGCTCCTGCAGCTGCAGGCTCACGTCGGGTTCGCCGGATTTCACTTCACGGATGAGGGCGGGGTCGAAGGTAACGGAGTAGTCGCGGGAGAGCCGCAGGGCTGTTTTTTCCAGGAAGGCCGGCAGGTCTTTTTTGCCGATCAACGGATTCCCCTTGCTGCTGCACTCGTCGGCCAGCAGGGCGTCTTCGGGTTTCTGCCAGGTGCGCAGCTCGCCGTTGAGGAGGAGGAGGAGCGGACAGTTCCATTCGTTGTCCTGCACTTCCACCGTGGCGCCGTTGAGCTTCACCAGGTAGCACCACTCCCATTTGGTTTTTTTCGCCCGCAGTTCAAAGGCGGGATGCAGGAACACGGAGGAGGCGGTAACGGGCACCAGGTGGCGGGTGGTGAAGTCTTTCCCTTTGTGCAGCACAAAGAAAGGGACGTTGTGATCGGTGAACAGTTTCTGCAGCCGGGGCAGCATGTAATCGGTGATGAGCTGCCGCGTGTCGGGCGGCAGGTCCTCGTCTTCGTTCTGCAGGATGTTTTCCCAGATGCCGGCAAAGGGTGAGTTGCGGTTCACAAATTTGCTGATCTCGGCCGGCTGCAGGCGGCGCAGCAGCTGCAGGAGCTGCTGGTCGGCTTCGCTCAGCCCGTTGATCTCCACAAACTTGCTCACGTCGAGTTTTTCCACCGTTCCCACCAGGGTATCGTTTTCTTCGTCGGCCTCTCCCTTTACCACGTCAATGCTGAGGTAGGGAAACTGCCGGGAGTTGTTGTTGAATACCACGCCCAGCCGTTTGGGGGCGGCGGCGGGCGGGGGCGCCACATCCACACCGGCCACCCCGGCAACAGAGTTGGCCGGGGTAACGGGTTCGGGTTTGCGCAGGCTGGAGGGTTCCACGCGTTTGATCGTGGGGTCGAGCACGCGGAGGAAGGGCTTGCCTTCCTTGTAGAGGAATTCAAACTTATCCTGCCAGGCGTCGGTGAGGGCATAGCCGTACATCGACAGCAGCTTGCCTTTTTCGCGGTCGAGGTTGCGGATGCTGTCGAAGTACTGCGGGCCGTAGGCGTTGAGCAGCTGCAGGAACACGATGGCCTTGTGTTCGCAAAGGGGGTGTTCGGCTTCGCCGCAGGTGCAGGAGGTGTCGAAATTGCGTTCTTCGTTTTTCTGGAGCACCACGGGCCAGGTGGTGCCGCCCATGGTTACCTCGGCCTGCACGCGGTCGTCTTTGGCCGAGAGGATGGAGGCCTTGTGGGTGCGCAGGAACTGCTCGGCGTCCTGCAGGGCCTGCGGAGCGGCGAGGGTACGCAGGGTCTTGAGTTCGATGGTTTTCATTTTCAGCACCGTGTGCCGCTGGTCGTAGGCCTGTTGTTTCACCCCCAGGATGTTGCGTTCCAGCAGGTCCTGCAACTGAAAGAGGGCCGCCACTTCGTGCCGGCAGATATCACCCAGGTTGTAGGGACAGCTGCAGCGCAGGTTCATCGCTTTTTCGTCTTTGTACTTCTGGATGTACACTTTGTAGAAGGTGGTGTAGGCGTCGTCGCGTACGCGGAACACCACCGACCCCATAAGGTCGTCGTGATCCACCAGGTCTACAAAGCCGATCGCGTGAATTTTTTTACCGCGGCGCACCACTTCTTCCGTGCCGTGGTTATAGGCGAATTTGATGAGATGGGGTAAGGCCATGCCGATACGTGAGATTTAATTTCCGCACCGCCGTTGCGGTGAAGACAATCTGCAAAAGTAAAGGCATTTGCAGCAGAAAATGCGCAGAAAAATCAACAGAAACAAAGCGGGGCTGTTCGGCGCAAAGGCCGTATCTTACGGGATTTTTTTATTCTTCCCGCACCAGTTTTCCCTCCCGGTATACCGGCAGCACGTTGGCTACGTCCGGCGTGAGGCAGAAGCGGATGTCTTCAATGAGTCCGAACCGCTCCACCAGCCGGTGGTAGTGCGTGAATGTGGGCGCGTGTGCCAGCAGGTCGTCTTTCATGGAACGGTAGAGGCTCACGGCCGTGAGCGAGCTGTCGCAGTGGATGGTAAAGTCGTTCTCCACCGCGTCTATCACCGCGCCGGCAAAGAGGGTGTCTTCCAGGTTGTAGCGGTCTTTCCAGCCGGCGCAGGCCAGTACCACGTTTTTGCCCGTCCGGCGCAGGAAGCTGCACACCGCCCCCAGGTTGGGAAAGGAACCGGTGATGATGGTGTCGGCGTTGTTGTCGAGCGCCATCTGCAGCAAGCGGGTACCGTTGGTGGTGGTGAGCACCAGCACGCGGTCGCCAACAAAATCCGTATGGTATTCGAGGGGGGAGTTGCCGTGCTGCAGGCCGTCGGCGATCTTACCGTCGCGTTCGCCGGCGGCAATGCCGTTAAGTTGTTTGCCCAGCTCCACGGCCTTGGGCACCGTATCCACGGGCACCACGCAGCGGGCGCCGTTGGCGAGGGCCGACGCGATGGTGGAGGTGGCGCGGAATACGTCAATGATCACCACCACGGCGTTGCTGAGGTCGTAGAGATGCAGCAGCGCGGGCGACAGGCTGGTGAAGAGGGTGGGTTTGGTTGCAGTCATGGGCGGCAAATATACGCAGCGGCAGCATCAGTCGCCCCCCAGCACTACCGAACCGCTGTGCACCGTACGTCCCTCCTGGATCACCCGGTAGTGGCAGAGGCCGTGGGGCAGTCCGGCGGTGTTCACCACCACGGGGCTGCCGCTGAGGGTACGCGACAGCAGCAGCTGCCCCCCGGCGTTATAGAGCTGCAGGGTGAAAGGCGCGCTGGTGCTGCCCTGCACCACCAGCCGGTTGGCGCCTGCCTCGGCCCATACCTGCCAGCCGGCGTTTTCTGTGCCGCGGAGCTGCACGGTGGAGGAGTACTGCGAGCGGCCGTCTTCATCCACCTGCCGGAGGCGGTAGTACCAGGCGAGGCGGCCCGCCGCCGCGTCGGTGAACCGGTAGCGGCTCTCCGCGTTGTTGCCGTTGGCACCGGACACCCAGCCAATCTTCGTAAAGGCGGTGCCGTTGCTGCTGCGTTCCACTTCAAAGCCCCGGTTGTTGTATTCAAAGGCGGTGGTCCATTCGAGCAGGTTCTCGCCGGATCCTGTCCGCCGTCCCTCGAAGGCCAGGAAAGAAAGTGGCAGGGCACAGGCCCCGCTGATGGCCACCATGGGGGTGCCGGCTGCAGCCGGGTTGAAACAGGTGGCGGCGGTGGAATAGCTCATCTTGGCCTGCCCGGCGGCAATGTCGCGGGCCTGCAGGGTGCGGGACTGAATACCGTTGGAGAGGGCATAATGCATCACCACGCCGGGCGCGATGATGTGCCCCAGCCCGTGCAGGTGACCCAGTTCGTGGACGGCCACCGTCTCGAAGTCGAACTGGCTGCCAGTAGGAGCGGCCGGCCCGTACTGCCAGGTGAAACCGGTGAAGGGCGGGTTGTTGAACTCCATGTCCAGTTCGGGGGTCCACCACACGGTGTTAAACAGGTCGCAGGTACCACTAATGCCCGATGCGTTGAAATAGTTGAAAGCCCGGGCCAGCACGCCGGCCGGGATAGCCGTGTTGAAAGTGACCACGTTCACCCCGTCACCCACGGCCGTGGCGATGGCAGTGGTGGTGGCCGCGATGCGGAAGTTGACGTTGGTGGCGCAGCGCCAGGTATTGAGGGCCCGTTGGAAGGAGGCGGTGGCCGCCGTGTTGGCCGCGAAGGTGGTGTTGTAAGTGAAGGTGTAGCCGCCCAGCGTGTTGAGGTTGCGCAGGTGGGCACGCTGCCGGGTGTTGCTGGCGAAGTTGAGGAAGTTGTTATTCACTTCGATGTGGGCATACTCGATTGTGAGCGGGCTGGCGGAGGTGTAGGTGTTGGCACCCCCGTTGGTGGTGACGGTGATGGTGCCGGTACCGGCGCGGCGCGGCACTTTAACGGTGATGCTGGTGTTGCTCCACGATACGTAGTCGCTGGCGTTGGGGGGCGTTTGGGTGGTGGCGCCCCCGTCGTCGGCGTTGGGAAAAGCCACAAAGCCGGTGCCCCGGGTGGCGCCGAAGCCGGTGCCGGTGATGGTGATGAACTCACCCGGGATGGTGGTGCCGGCGTTGGTGGTGGTGGGCGTAAAGCTGCTGATGGAACTGATGCGGGCGATGCCCGTGTTTTTTTCGGGCAGGGGTTCCCGGGGCAGATAGGTTTTGCCGGCGGGGGTACGCACCGCCAGCCCGGTGAGGGTTTGCAGGCGGGCAAAGAGCTCTCCTTCGGTAGGGGTGCCGGGGTAGAGCAGGTCGTGGTAGCGGAGGTTCTCCTCCACCAGGGCTCCCTGCGCATCGGCATAGGGCAGTAGTTGCAGCAGGCCGGGCCGGCTGCGGCGCAGTTGTTTGTCGTCTACCTGCCGGTTATCGGCTTCCAGCAGCAGCACATAACTGCGGTGGAGGTCCAGCTCCAGCGAGGGCTCCACCACCAGGGCGCGGTTACCGTCCACCCCCCCGATGGTGAGCACCACCAGGGCCGTATCGGCGCGGTGGCCTTTGAGCCAGGCGTTTACGCGGATGGTGTTGCGGGTGTAGATATGGCCGGTGGCCGCATCGGTGTAGCATTGCTGTTCCACCACGGTGCCCTGTACCATGTAGGCCGACCGGGCCACGCGTTGTTCCAGCGGCACGGGGTAGCGGGTGCACTGGGCGGCGGCAGGTGGAGGGAAGGTGAAAACGAAGGCTAACAAAAGCAGGAGGGGCAGCAGGTTTCTCAAAGCGCTTTGGTTTTGGGAAGGTGAATAGTGGTTTTGCCGCTTCAATATACAATCCTTTTACCGAAAGGGTTGACCTTGCCGGTTAAAATGATGCAGTTGTCCTTTACAGCACGAGGTGTTGTTTGTTACGGATTTTGTCGGGCGTGAGTTCCACCACCAGCTGTACGCCCGGCAGGCGGCGCAGGTCGCTCATCAGTTGTTCTTCGCCTTCCCGCGTGGGCAGGTCGCCCTTGGCGAGGAAGAGGTAGTCGAGGTGCCGGAATTCGGGCAGGAGGTATTCGCCGTCGAACAGGTTTTTGTAGAGGTAATAGTCCAGCGCCCGGTGCGGTTCGCGGTACGTGTACACGGAAAAGAAGTAGTCGCGCTTTTTCTTGGTGAGCTGGATTTCCAGCTCGTCGCTCAGCCGGAAATCGAACCGCAGGCCCTGGTTGAGGTTCCACACAAACTGGTGGGCTTCCACCGGGGCCATGATGCCCAGCAGGAAGGTGTCTTCAAAAAACTCCCCGGCAATCTGGTCGTTGTCAATTTTCAGTTTCATGGTGGCGTCCCGGGATTAAGGGTCCGCGGTATCAGAATTCAATGTCGAACTCCAGCTCTTTTCCTTCGCGTTGCACTTTCACTTTGGTGGCATCTCCTTTTTTGAATTTGCTCAGCGCCTGCATGTAGTTTTCCACCGAGGCAATGGGATGCGGGCCCAACTGCACCACCACATCGCCTGTTTTAAGCCCGGCTTTCTGCGCCGGCCGTCCCTCCGTTACGCCGTCCACTTTAACGCCGCCGCCACTGAAGGTGTAGTCGGGCATGATGCCCATGCTCACGGTAAAGCGGGCCGAGGTGGTGGTGGCCTGTTCGCGGGTTTTCTGAAAGGCCAGTTTGCCTTCGGGCACCGACCGCTGGATGAGCCGCGTGATGAAGTTCACCACCTGCAGCTGGCCGTGGTGGTTGATCTTGTCGGCATCGTCGCCGGGCTTGTGGTAGTCGCTGTGCAGCCCGGTGAAGAAGAACAGCACGGGGATGTCTTTGCGGTAGAAGGAGGTATGGTCGCTGGGACCGGTACCGCTGCTGTCTACCTTGATGCGGAAGGGTGGTTTCTTTTCGGCGAAGAGCAGGCTGCCCCAGGCGGGCGAAGTGCCCACGCCACCGATGGTGATGGTTTGGGAGGAGTCGTTGAGGCGGCCTACCATGTCCATGTTGATCATGTAACTCACCTCTTCCAGCCGGATGGTGGGGTGCTCGGTAAAGTATTTCGATCCGTAGAGGCCCAGCTCTTCGCCGCTGAAGGCGATGAAGAGGTAGTTGAAGTTGCGGGGACCGTTTTGTTTGAGGAGGCGGGCCAGTTCCAGGAGGGCGGCGGTACCGCTGGCGTTGTCATCGGCCCCGTTGTGGATGGCGGGGCCACCGGTGTGGCGGGAGTTGTTGTCTTCGCCGTAGCCGAGGTGGTCGTAGTGGGCGCCCAGCACGATGGTGTGTGGGGCGTTGTTGGAGATATAGCCGATAACGTTGTGGCCTTTACGCAAACGATCCTGTTGCTCCACCCGCAGGTGGATGTCCCAGGTATGGGCCCGGTCTTCCAGCAGGCGCCGCACGATGGGTGCCTGCAGGTAGAGCACGGGGATGGTGGAGGGGTTGGCGCGGTCCTTGCCGTCGTAAGCCAGGGTGGTGGCTGCCTTGCCGCTGTTGTACACCAGCAGGGCGGAGGCTCCTTTGGAGGCCGCCAGTTTTTCGCGGGTGCGGATGGCCAGCAGCAAATCGAAGTGGGGGTTGGTTTTGTTTTCTTCCAGCAGGTCGTTGAGGTCCCAGAACCAGGGTCCGCCGTTTTCGGCGAGGGAGGGTGAGGCCAGGGCTTCCACGCTGCCGTTCACGCTCCAGGCAAAAGGGAAGAAGTCGGTGCCCGGCTTGAAATGTGTGCCGTCCAGCACCAGGAAGGTGCCGGCGCCGGGTTCGCGCCCTTCGTTGATGTCGAAGGGTTGGAGCCAGCCATCGCTCCCTTTGGGCTCCAGGCCATAGCGGGTGAACTGTTCCCGGATATAGTTGTAGGCCAGGGCTTCGCCGGGGGTGCCGGTGCGGCGGCCTTCCAGGCGGTCGTCGGCCAGGTAGCCGGTGTGCAGCTGCAGCTGGGAAAAGGTGAGCCGGTCGGGTTTGCGGAGTTTCTGGGCGGTGATACCGCTGCCCAGCAACAGGGCGGCCAGCAGCAGGAAAAAGCGGGAACGTGTGGCAGGGGAAAACATAGTTGTGCAAAGGTAACAGCGGCCGGGGAACAAGTGGAACAGGGTTTGGTTAAAAATATGGGAGGGCCCGGCTGTCAGGGGTTGCCGGTTGTTTGTTACGGGTTCGTGGCGGTTATTTTACCCAAAGCCGCCAGGCAGGCAACGGCGC
>CALMED010000005.1 GCA_937862815.1 uncultured Chitinophagaceae bacterium
AATAAAAAAAAAGTAACGTCATGCTGAGCGGAAGCGAAGCACCCCACCAGGTGAGCAGAATTAAGAATATTTAAAAAGAGAAATCGAGCTCCGTAGCAAGGGGTCCTTCGCTGCGCTTCCCGCAATGCTGCGGGAACGTTCGAGGTGATGCGGCATTCCTTGCCGGAGTTCGGCAAAATAACATCCCGTGTAATAAACTTGTCCCCAAGGCAGAACGCGCTGCTACCTTACCCCTCCTGCCTCACCTCGAATAATTCGGGCTTTCCTTCGTGATCTCCACATCATGCGCATGGCTTTCCTTCATGCCGGCATTGGTGATCTTAACGAACCGGGCTTGCTGCAGTTCGGGGATGGTGCGGGCGCCGCAGTAGCCCATACCGGAGCGGAGCCCCCCGGTGTACTGGTGCACGATCTCGCTCACGTTGCCTTTGAAGGGCACGCGGCCTTCGATGCCTTCCGGTACCAGCTTCTTGATGCCGTCTTCCACATCCTGGAAATAGCGGTCGCTGCTGCCCTGCTGCATGGCGCCGATGGAGCCCATGCCACGGTATTGCTTGAATTTGCGGCCTTCGTAGATGATGGTCTCACCCGGACTTTCCTCCGTACCGGCAAACACGCTGCCCATCATTACAGTGGAGGCGCCGGCGGCGAGGGCTTTCACCAGGTCGCCCGTGTAGCGGATGCCGCCATCGGCAATAACGGGGATGCCTTTGCTTTTTAGGGCCTGGGCGGCTTCCATGATGGCCGTGAGCTGGGGTACCCCGGTGCCGGCCACGATGCGGGTGGTGCAGATAGAACCCGGGCCAATACCAATCTTCACCGCGTCGGCCCCGGCATCGGCCAGGGCTTTGGCGCCGGCGGCGGTGCCGGCATTGCCCGCGATGACGGAAAGTTTTTTGAAGTTTTTCTTCAGTGCCTTAAGAGCGTCAATCACACCCTTGCTGTGCCCATGGGCGCTGTCGAGGGTGACGATGTCCACGCCCACCTGTTGCAGGGCGGCGGCGCGGTCGAACAGGTCGGCTGTAATGCCCAGGGCGGCCCCTACGAGCAGGCGGCCGTAGGCATCCTTCCCCGCGTTGGGATGGCTTTGCAACTGCAGCATGTCGCGGTAGGTGATGAGCCCCACCAGCGTGCCGTCCTTCTTCACCACGGGTAGTTTTTCAATCTTGTAGCGGCTGAGAATGGTCTTGGCCTTCTTCATGTCGGTACCCTCGGGGGCGGTGATGAGGTTTTCGGTGGTCATCACCTCGCTCACCTTGCGCTTGATGTTGGTTTCGAAGCGGAGGTCGCGGTTGGTGAGGATGCCCACGAGTTTCTTCTTTTCATCCACGATGGGGATGCCGCCGATCTTGTTTTCCCGCATCAGCCGCAGGGCGTCGGCGATGGTGGCGTCTTTGAGGAGGGTGATGGGGTCGATGATGAGACCGCTCTCGCTGCGTTTTACTTTACGCACCTGGGCGGCCTGGTCTTCCACGCTCATGTTTTTATGCAGAATGCCGAGGCCGCCTTCCCGTGCCAGGGCAATGGCGAGACCTGCTTCGGTGACCGTATCCATGGCGGCCGACAGCAGGGGGATGTTGAGCCGCAGCGAGCGGGTGAGCTGGGTGCTGATGTCGGTCTCCCGGGGGAGCACCTGCGAATAGGCGGGCATGAGCAGCACGTCGTCAAACGTGAAGCCTTCGCCGTAAAATTTCTGGAGGATTGCCTGGTTGGAGCGGGATTTTCTTGTTGCCATGTGCAAAAGTAGGGGGGATTTTTGATTTGCGATTTCCGATTTGGGATTTGGGATTTGGGGGGCGTTGCGGCCGGGAGGGGTACGAAGCCCAAATTCTAAAAAATATGTTTAAACCCTGCTCACCGGGTGGGGTGCTTCGCTACCGCTCAGCATGAGATTACTTTTTTTAATTTTATTTAGCCGGATGATTTATCTGAGAACTGCAGCAAGGAATGCCGCATCAATCACAACGTCATCCTGAGCGCAGCGAAGGACCCCTAGCTACGAAGCTCGATTTCTCTTTTAAATATTCTTAATTCTGCTCACCGGGTGAGATCCTTCGCTACCGCTCAGGATGACGTTTATTTATTATTTTTTTGTCACCTGATGCCACTCCACCGAACTCCGGCAGCAGCAGTTCCTCAATCATGGACGTTCCCGCAGAAGGGCGGGATGGGCTTCGCAACTTCACTCCGAACGTCATCCTGAGGGCTCTGCCCGAAGGATCTTTTGCCACGGAGAGGTTGCTGCTTCTAAAAAATGGTTCTTAGAACCTGCTTACCGGATGAGATCCTTCGCTCCCGCTCAGGATGACGTTTTTTTATTATTTTTCTGTCACCTGATGCCCCTTCTCCGCAATACCCGCCGCCAGGGTTGATAACCGCTGGCGGGGAAACGCACGCCTCCATTTACACATTTACACATTTGACCATTTACACATTACTTTTACACCATGCTCTCCCTCCTGCGCCGCCCCCTGCTGCTGCCCCTGCTCAGCGGACTCCTCTGCTGGCTGGCCTGGCCGCCGCTGGGATTTACAGCCGCCCTTTTCGTGGCCTTCATCCCCCTGCTGGCGCTGAGTAACCGTCCCCTCAGCAACTACCACTACCTGCTCTACCTCTACCTGGGCCTCTTCACCTGGAACCTCGCTACCACCTGGTGGATCTGGAACGCCTCCCTCCTCGGCGCCTGGCTGGCCATTTTCGTCAACTCCCTGCTCATGACCCTCCCCTGGATGGGCTACCGCTGGGTGCAGCGCCGCGCCGGGGTGCAGGCGGGTGCGGCCGCGCTGGTGGTGTTCTGGATGAGTTTTGAATACCTGCACCAGCTCGACTGGGGCCTCAGCTGGCCCTGGCTCACCCTCGGCAATGCCTTCGCCGTCCGCACGGCCTGGGTGCAGTGGTACGAATACACCGGCACCAGCGGCGGCACCCTCTGGGTCCTCGCCGTCAACCTCCTGCTCTACCACAGCAGTCTGCGTGCATTCAGAAATCTGCAATCCCAAACCCCAAATCCCAAATCCGAAATCCCAAATCTGAAATCTTCAATTTTATTGCGCTTCATCACCCTGCTGGTCATCGCCCTCCCTCTCGTTATCAGCCGCTGGCTGCAACCCTCCGTACCTCCGCCCGATGCGGCCGCAACACCCAACGTGGTGGTGGTGCAGCCCAATATTGACCCGTACGAAAAAGTGTCCACCGGCAGCTTTGAAGCACAGCTGCAGGAACTCATCCGCCTCAGCGAAGAAAAGATTGACAGCAATACCACCCTGTTGGTATGGCCCGAAACAGCCCTCTATTCCCCCAACGGGTTCGACGAAACGCTGCTGCGGGAGAATTTCTTCCTCACTCCCCTGTTTGCCTTCCTGCAGCGGCATCCGCGACTGCAGCTCTTTACCGGCATTGAGAGCTACCGGCTGTTCAATGAAAAAGTCTCGCCCTATGCCCGCCCCATCTCCGACTCGCGGCAATGGTACGAAGCCTACAACGGCAGCGTGCTGCTCGACAGCGGCGGGGCCCGGCAGTTTTACCACAAGAGCATGCTGGTGCCCGGGGTGGAGACCCTGCCCCGCTTCCTCCTTTTCCTGGGGCCGGTGTTTGAAAAATTTGGCGGCACCACGGGCGGCTATGCCCGGCAGGCGGAGCGCAACCCCGTGGACACCCGCAGCGGCTACCGGCTGGCGCCGGCCATCTGCTACGAAAGCATCTACGGCGAATACATGAGCCGCTACCGGGCGCAGGGCGCCAACCTCGTGGCCATCATCACCAACGACGGATGGTGGGGCAATACCCCCGGCTACCGCCAGCACCTGGCCTATGCCCGCCTGCGGGCCATCGAAAACCGCTGCTGGGTGGTGCGCAGCGCCAATACCGGCGTTAGCTGTTTCATTGACCCGGCCGGCACGGTGTACCAGGCGCAAGATTGGTGGACGGCCGCCTCCGTCAAACAACCCATACCAGCCACCAACGGCTCCACTTTTTATGCCCGCTACGGCGACCTGCTGAGCAAGGCCGCCCTGGTGCTGAGCGTGTTGCTGCTGGGGGTGGGATGGTGGGTGCGGAAAAAATATTGAAATAATGTTGACAGCCCTGATTACATAAAGACTGCCGTCTATCTTTAAAGCGTTGTGCTTTTCACCTGTTCTTATTAACTCCGTAACTTCTGTGCCCAACTCTGCGCCCTCTGTGGTTAAAAAACAAACCAAAAATGGGATACGATAACATACCAGCCAAGCCACATTCGTCCTCATCTACTTGCTGGCGGCTCAGAAAAACAATGTTGAAATAATGTTGACAGCCCTGCTTGCAAATACCAAAACCGCCGTCTATCTTTAGTGCGTTGTGTTTTTCCCCTGTTGACTTCTACCCATTCCCTCTGTGCCCAACTTAGTGTCCTCTGTGGTTAAAAAACCACAAAGGCAGGAGTAGAATCCTGCAACCGGAACCGCACAACACCTGAAAAACAAGAAAAAGCACCTGCACTATGCATGGCACCGTCTCCACCCCCTCGGGTGAATTTCATTACCAACGTAACGGCACCGGCGAACCGGTGGTGCTTCTGCATGGATTTGGCGAGGACCGCCGCATCTGGGAGAGGCAGGTGGAGGCCCTGCAGCAATATTACACCGTTTACACCCCCGACTTCCGCGGCAGCGGTAAAAGTCCCCTGCCGGATACCGGTACTATCAGTATGGAATCCCTGGCCGATGATGTACAGCTGCTGTTGGAGCAGGAAGGTGTGGAGCAATGCGTGCTGCTGGGTCACTCCATGGGCGGCTATGTGGCCCTGGCTTTTGCGAAGCGCTATCCGCAGTACCTGCGGGGGCTGGGCCTGATCCACTCCACGGCCTATGCCGACAGCCCGGAGAAGCAGGAAGCCCGGCTGAAGAACATCGCCTTTATAAACGAGCATGGTACCGACGCGTTTTTGCGGGCCACCCTGCCCAACCTTTTTGGCGAGCGATTTAAAGCGCAGAAAGGCGAAGTCGTGGAAGAACTGATCCGGCGGGGAGCAGGCTTTACCCCCGCGGCCCTGACGGCTTACACCGATGCCATGCGCCTGCGCCCCGACCGGCGGGCGGTGCTGCAGGAGTTGCAGGTACCCGTGCTGTTGTTCATTGGCGCCGAAGACAAAGCCGTGTTACCGTCCGACGCGCTGGAACAGGCCGCCCTGCCGACCCGCTGCATGGCGGAGTACCTGCCCGGCATTGCCCACATGGGGATGTGGGAGGCGACGGATGCGCTGAATGAAACGTTGAAGAAATTCCTGGTCTGGGTGGAAGTAGAAGAAACCGACTATAAACGTTTACAAACGATTACAAACGGCTAGTTGTGGCGTATTGGCGAAACGGCAAAAGATTGCGGATATTTTAAAAATTAACTCATTTTAAACCAATTGGAAAAATTGCCGCAATGAATAAAGGGTGTAAACTTTCGTAAAATATTAAGTTATAGCCAATTGTAAAATGACGACCAAAGAATATCAAAATATTATCCATCCATTAATTCAAACTAAACTTGAAGGTCTTGAAGTGAAAAATGAATGGACTGCATTTACTGGATACCATAATCACTATTCACCTCGAGTTGACATTGCTGTCGGACCATTTAGTATTGTTGCTGGACAAAATCAGACCCAGGTTTATAATCAACTAGTAGTAAATGAGAACGTTCAGTCATTTATTCGACAACTATATAACATACACATTGAGAATATTGGATTAGAAGTAAACAATGAAATCACAATTCCACCATTCGAAGATTTGATTAACAGAAATCAGAATGCTAGATGTTTTCTTGCAATAGAAATAGAAAATGAGAATTCAAAGAAACACATTATGGGTAGTCTAATTAATGCCGCCTCGTTAGGAAGGATAGGTATTGGTGTAGCTTATTCTGAAAAGACCATGAGAACTTTTATCAGAATTATGAATTATTTAGGTTTCTTAAGAAGAGTTGAAAAGAATACATATGACACGACAAATTTTTTGATTATTTCAAAAGATCAAATGCAAACTATATTAACCCAAATAAATGACAACAATGGCAGACCATGACTTTGAATCAATAACTGAAGAGCTAAGAAAGCAGCTCGACTCCAGTAGACAAAATTGGCTTTTTGGAGCTGGTATAAGCTATAAGTCAAATATTCCTTTGATGTACCCATTGACTGCGAGGGTAAAAAGCATTATTGTTGATTCCAAGAATGAAAAGGATATTGAAATCTATAATTTACTTACTTCTGAATTACACGACAAGTCTCATATAGAACACTATTTAAGTCATATTGGTGATTTGATTGCATTGGCTGACAGGTCAAAAACACAGTCAGCCACTGTGGGTACAAAATCATTCACAAAAGATGAACTTTTAAATCTTCATAAATCTATAATTTCTGCAATTGGTGAAACTGTTCGATATGGTTATTCAAATGATGGAACCGAAATAATTGGTGATTTTTCAAATCCAATCGTAGAAATTGAACACCATATCAAATTTGTTCAAGCGATTTATTCAAATAGATCTAATTTGCTATCTAGATCAAAACTCACTTTTTTTTCTACCAATTATGATACATTACTAGAGGATGCTTTAGGGTTAGAAAAATTCACTGTTGTTGATGGTTTTTCGGGTGGAGCAATTGCATATTGGAATCCACAATTTGAATTTCAAGATCCTCATAGCTTGCCTAATAAATGCCTGCTTTACAAACTGCACGGGTCAATTGACTGGTATCGTGATGAAAAAAAAGGTCTAGTAAGGACTAGATATGGAACCAAATATTTAGCAAATAAGTCTGAGATAATGATTTATCCTCAAGCAACAAAATATGTAGAAACTCAAAAAGACCCATTTTCATATTTATTTAATGGCTTTAGAAACGCACTAAATACAAATGAAGACAATGTATTAATAACATGTGGATATAGCTTCGGTGACGACCATATTAATGCTGAAATTGAAGCAGCACTAACAAGTAGAAACAACAGGACAACATTAATCGCTTTTGCACAAGAAAACCCTGACGGAACTATTGTGATTAACAAAACCCTTGATGCATGGCTCACAGACAAACAATTCGGCAGTAGAGTTTATGTTGCAGGACAAAAGGGGGTTTACTATAATTCAACAGAACCTCTACAAACCTCAGATAAGAAAGATTTGTTCTGGTGGACATTTTCAGGATTAACAAATTTCATTTTAACTGGAAACCATGAGTAAAGAACTTTTTATAACACTTCCTTCTTTAAGAATTGGTAAAATTGTAGAAGTAAGCGGTAATCAAATTAGAATTGAACTTGATAACAAAATTACAGAACTTACAAGGTCTGTTTATGGACAAGTATATTCGGTAGGTCAAATTGGTAGTATTATTAAAATACATTTCGGTAGAAAAATACTTTTTGCATATGTTAGAATGCTTAGAATGCAGTCTGATATTCTTGCTGAAGAGGGCAAAACTACAATTCAACCTGGAGATGATAAAAGGATATTAGAAGCTGATTTATTTGGCCAAGGTATATGGAGTTCAAAAGATGGGAAACTATCATTCGTGAGAGGTGTTGAAACATATCCACTTCCTTTACAAGATGCCTTTCTATGCCTGAATGATGAGCTTGAATGTATTTATCGAGCAGCCGAAGACTTAAAAGACATTGAAAATAATCCGATGGTTCCAATCGGAAATTATGTTGGAGGAAATAATGCTGTTTGTCGAGCAAATATTGATAAATTATTTGGGCATCATTGTGCGATTTTAGGTTCTACTGGTTCAGGAAAATCTGGAACGGTTGCATCAATTCTTCACTCTGTTTTAGCGCATCAAACAAAAGGCAAAACAATATCACCTAGGATTGTAATAATTGACCCACATGGCGAGTATGCTAAGGCTTTTGGGGATAAAGCGGTTGTATATAAAGCCTATAATGAAGCATCCGTAAGTGCTGTTAAAACTGAGCAATTGAAATTGCCATATTGGCTTATGTCAAGTGATGAATTCAGATCGCTTGTTATTGGTAAAACTGAGTTTGAGGCAACATCACAAACGAATATGGTTTATCAAGCTATAACTTATGCAAGATTACTCAGCAAAAAGATGGTGAAAGAGCTTGGTGAAACTGTTCTAGGTGAGGCAAAAGATGATGTGCCAGAAGGCACAACGACTGCAGAACAAATTCTAAATTTTGACAGAGACAAACCAATTCCATTTCTACTATCAGAATTCATTAAGCATTTAGATAAAGTTCAAGGACAAAAGCCTGGAAAGTCAGAAAATTTAGCCGCAAGTTCAGGTAGAGATAAAATTGACTCCATTCTTAAAAAGCTAAAAGTATTACGCTCTAATCCTCAATTGTCATTTTTAATGGAGGAGTATGGTGCAACTTCACCGACACTCGAAACTGTGCTCCATCAATTTGTAGGCGATGTTGAAGACAAGAACCTAAGAATTATTGACATTTCAGGACTACCAAATGAAGTTGCTGGGCCATTAACTGCTCTTATCGCAAGACTATTATTTCAATACAAATTATGGCAAACAAGAGATGAACGGGAGAAAGACCCTGTTTTGTTTATCTGTGAGGAAGCTCACCGTTATGTGCCAAATCAAGGAGAAGCACAATATAAAGAAGCACAGGAAGCTGTAAGACGTATTGCCAAAGAAGGTAGAAAATATGGTGTCGGATTAGTGCTAATTTCTCAAAGACCATCAGATGTTGAGGCAACTGTTTTATCACAATGTAATTCGTGGATAATTCTTCGGCTCACGAACTCGAATGATCAAGAACATGTTGCTAAATTCTTACCAGATAGCTTAGTGGGATTGACAAAAATGCTACCTTCTCTTACTAGACGGGAAGCAATTTTTGTTGGAGAGGCGGCTGCATTACCAAGTCGAATAAGGATTAACAAACTAGAACCGGAACAATTGCCAGACTCCAATGACATCAGTTTTGTAAAAGGCTGGGTAAACGAGCCAACTAAGACAAATGAACTGAAAAAAATAAGCGACAGATGGATCGGAACAGCATAACAACTGGCTATAACAGGCGTTTGGCTCAATGGCGGGTTAAGTGGTTAATTGAACATTCTACCTTGCATCAACTTTTGTGGTATATTGACAGTTTTGAGCTCCGAAATCCGCCACTGCGCCAAGCGCCAAAACGTTAGCGGTAATTATAGAACCTCAACACTTTGTAACAAATCAGTAAGTTAAACATCTTAAAATGATAAAAAATGAAATTAATGAAATAATCAACTATCAGTTTTTCTGTAATTCTAATATTATTATTGCTTGGACTATTTCAATCTTGTAAAACTATTAAAGTTCAAGAATAATGGGCTTTTGCACCTTCAAAATATAGCAAAGAGCAACTTGACAAAACTTAGAAAAATCAACCGTTTCTTTGTCAGATAAAGAACTTAATCAAAAATCTATAGAAACGATATTGAATACAGATAATGAATTTATTATTGAGAAGGAAAATATAAAATTAAGCAGGCACTTCTAATAAATTAATGATACTATTTCAATCGAATATTTTGTCTTTCAACCTGAAAAAACAAATAAAATCGGACTCTTTTATATGGGGAATAGTTCAAATATCTTTGATTTTGTTGATAATCTCTTTATGCTATCTTCTCAAACAAAATCTAAAATTTATGTAATAAACTATCGTGGTTATGGAAAATCTAAGGGAACTCCTTCTTTTTCAACACAATTCTCTGGCAACTCGTTAATAACCAATGAAATTATACAAAAACAAAACAAATTAGATTTCATAATTGGCTTTTCATTAGGGTCAGTATTTGCATCTTACTCGGCATTAGAAAGCAAAACTGATGCATTATATTTATTAGCACCATTCTCAAACACTAAGGAATTGTTCAAGTATTTTAAAAAACAAAACACAAGAGGAATTAAAGCACTTTTTAGACCTTTTATAAAGTTCTCAGCGGACGATTATCTATTAAATGTATCCAACACGGAAAAAATAAAAAGTTACAAAGGTAAATTGATTATTATGCACGGCAATGCAGATAAACAGTTACCATATTTTATGGGACAAAGTCTTTATAAAAAATCAATCTCATTAGACAAAGAGCTAATAACTATTGATAACGGTGAACATTGGTCACCTATGTTGCAAGCAAATTGGAAAATGTTAATCAATAAAATAAAGTAAAAATGGGAAAAGAAATAGTAATCAACCTTATTTTTATTGCTATTCTACTTCCATTTATTCTATTGGTTGTAAATAGAACTAAGCCAGAATGGAAGAAAAATACTGCCTTAGTCTATCTCTACTTTTTTATTTACAAGCTTGCTTTACTAACACCAAGTTACATAACCTGGATGCAAACCGATAATTTAAATTGGAATTGGTTGGGCAAACTTTTAGCTATTTTGTTTTCAATACTTTTTTATTACAAGTTTAAACAAGATTTTGGACAAGAGTTATATATAAATATTAGCCCTCAGCCGAAATATTTAAAATCAACTATCATTATTCTGTTAATTATTTCAGCTATTGCAATACTTGAAGGAATACTGTTTTATAACCAGCAATGGGATACAGAAACTCTCTTATTTCAAGCGACATTGCCAGGTATTGACGAAGAAATAGCATACAGAGGTATAATTTTAGGGCTATTTTCAACTTTTATTCAAAAAAAATTAGTGTTAGGTAAAGTTGTAATTAACACACCTTCTATTTGGATAGTCGGGATTCTTTTTGGTTTAATTCACTCATTGCAGTTTGACAAAGAGTGGAACTTGGCATTTAATCTTCTCTATTTTGTGAAAACATTTATTCTTGGGACATTATGGAGTTATATGACTATTAAGACAAAAAGTATATTACTACCAGTTATTTCTCATAACCTATCAAACACATTAGCAAACTTAATTGGTATGATAAAATAACTACCGCTAACAGGGGTTTGCCAAAATGTCTAAGACCCCTATAAACTGGACAGATTTTCCAAAACGGTTAGTCATTTTGGATTGGTTTGCTGAACCGCCGGCAGCAAAGTTAGCCCCGCCTCCACAAAAGTAAAGGCCATGCAAGCGGCATCGCCATCGCTGCTTTGCCGGGCTTCCGATGCCGGCCTTGACTTTTGCTCCGGCTTTGCGGCTGATGGGTGCCTAAGCGGTTCCACAGGCAGGGCGTGTTCATCCCATATTGCCTGTGGGGTTTTACGCCCCAGGCTTCCATGCCTTCTGCGGTTGTTGTAAAAGTTCTTCCATCTTTCCAGCACTTCCATGCAGTGGCCCATACTGCTAAATTCGGTGTTCTGCAACACCTGACGCTCCAGGATACTGTGGTACGCTTCAATAAAGCTGTTCTCCTCGGGCGTAGCCACATGCGTGAACTCCTGGTTAACATTTACCTCTTTCAGGCATTCCCTGACGGCATGCGCAATGAACTGGCTGCCATTATCATTGCGGATGGTGATTTCCGTGGTGGCGGTGGTATTGCCCTGCAAGACCCTGTGCAGCAGATAAATAACCTGCTCCTTGCGCATATGCCACCAGATGGTTTGCGCCAGCAGTTTACGGGTGAACACATCCTGTATTGTTGATAACAAGGCATTCCGCCTGTCTGCATGAACATAAACGTATTTGATATCCATGCACAACTGCTCCATCGGACCTACTGGCTGCTGAACCCGCCAACGGACGAACCTGCGCTTTTCTCCGTCACCTCTGATTACGGCCCCGCAAAGCAGCCGGTTTTCCTTCATCAACCGGTAAACCTTCTTATGATTGATGATAAAACTTTCCGCCCGCAGATCCGCCGTTAGATTGTGATACCCGGTTACAATCATAAACTCTTCACTCAGCAAAAAGCGGATGGCGATTACCACCGTTGCGTTTCCCACCAGGCTGCCATCTTTCAGCAAAGTGTGTGTGGAAGGCCTGCGCCCAGGTCTTTTAGCCTTTGGCCGGTAGTAGTAACTACTGTGTGACAATCCGCACCACCCCAGCATGGTTCGGGTGCTTTCCCGGCCTTCAAAGAACTTCATAGCGGAGCGCTTATCCGCAATACTTACAGGCTTTTTTTTAAAAGCTCATCTTTAAACTCAATCTCCAACGCCTGTTTGGCAATGATGCGTTTAAGCCGCTCATTCTCAGTTTCCAATCGCCGGACCTCCGGGTCAACTGTGCGGTACTTTGGCTTTAAACCATCAGCGCCATGACCCATGTACGCCTTCTTCCATCGCAGAAATAAGGAGTGGGCTAAGTTGTACTTGCGCAAGGTTTCTGTTTGGCCGTTCTGATCGGCCTCCTGGATGATCTGGAGCTTCTGTGCTTCGCTCCATTATCTGTGTTGTTTGCTCATCGTTCCCTAAATTTAAGTGACTAAAATGATTTTCCATTTTAGTCCAACCCTTTAGGGGGCTAAGACACATTCTTAAAGAAACCGGTAATCAAGACACAATTATCACCTACCCACGGGAATTAATCGGTATACCAGGTTATGCTATTGCAAGAGTAGAAATTGAACTGAACACCGCAATACTGTCGGGTAGTTATGGTCTTAAAAAAATGAACTATTTTGGTGTAACTACATCACCGAGAGTGTACAAGCCGATTCTCTATTTCAAAGGGAGTAAAACCTGGCGCTTACTGCAGAAAGTTGCAGATGATATGGGAGGAAAGATCAGTTACGGGAAATAAAGTTCCCTTGAATTAATTGCTACATACCTGCTCCATTCAACAGCAGCAGTCCCCCTCAATAAGTCCACCCCTCAAAACCTCGGACACAAACTCTGCCGCTTCAAATTCTTGTCGGTGAAACCCTGCTGATAATAGCCATTGCGCTGGAGGGCAAATTCCCAGGCGCCCTGCGAGCCGTTGAAGCTGCGGAGGGGACATCCGGTGGAATCACCAATGCATTAACCCGCACAAACGTGCAGTTTGTTGCTGGTGACCGTCATAAAAACAGGCGTTCATTATCCATCACCATTGTAACCGGCAGCATAAACACAGCGGTTGTGCACAATCGCCGTATCCAGATCAATATTAACGTTCGCTATTCCGGAAAAACCTATGTTCCCTACCGGCAGTAAAAGCTTCTAGATCCACCACTTCGGCCGTTGTCATACCACAATTTATAAGGCCAACCGGGCATGAATAGGGTCCGTGCAACCGGATCAACCGGTTTCTCCAAGGAGGAAAACAAGAAGATATTTTAACATACGAACTAACATTAAAACATAACTTTATGCAGAAATATAAATATTCAGCAAGGCATGAATTTAACGATTGAAAATATTTTATTAGTAGGCTCTTTATTACTCTTTGTAAGCATTATTGTAGGTAAGACTTCGTATAAATTTGGCGTCCCTACTTTATTGCTCTTTCTGGGTATCGGAATGCTGGCAGGTTCCGACGGCATCGGCGGCATCCGGTTTGACAATCCGCAAATTGCCCAATTCATAGGTGTCATTTCCCTCAATTTTATTCTGTTTTCAGGCGGTCTTGACACCAACTGGAATTCTGTAAAGCCCATACTGAGGGAAGGATTTGTATTATCTACTTTAGGCGTTTTACTGACAGCCCTTTCCCTGGGCACCTTTGTCTGGTACGTTACCGACTTTACCATTTATGAAAGCATGCTGCTGGGCTCCATTGTATCATCAACAGACGCGGCAGCTGTATTTTCCATCTTGCGCTCAAAGAGCCTTGCCTTAAAAACAAATCTGAGACCAACACTGGAACTGGAAAGCGGCAGCAACGACCCCATGGCTTATGTACTAACCATTGCATTTCTGACGTTGGTCATCAACCAGGATCAAAGCCTGGTTTCTGTTGTACCGCTGTTCTTTCAACAAATGATTTTTGGTGGTATTGGAGGCTTCGCTTTTGGCAAACTCAGCAAATTCATTATCAATAACATCAAACTCGACTTTGAAGGACTTTACCCCGTACTGGTTATCGCCCTGATGTTCATCACGTTCTCCGCAACGGATACGGTGGGCGGCAACGGCTTTCTCGCCATTTACATTTGTGCGGTTTACCTGGGCAACCAGGACCTGATCCATAAGAAAACGATTTTTAAAATGTACGACGGTTTAGCCTGGCTGATGCAGATTGTATTGTTTCTCACATTGGGCCTGCTTGTTTTTCCGTCACAAGTACTTCCCTATATGGGCATTGGCTTACTGATTTCAATTTTCCTGATTATTGTAGCCCGGCCTGTAAGTGTATTCCTGAGCTTGATGTTCTTCAGAATGAGATTACGCAGGCGGTTTTATATTTCGTGGGTTGGCTTACGCGGTGCTGTTCCTATCGTATTTTCAACTTATCCGCTTCTGGCAGGCATAGACAAAGCATACATGATTTTCAATATTGTATTTTTCATCTCGGTCACATCGGTGCTTATCCAGGGAACAACTTTATCCCTTGTAGCCAGGTGGCTCAAAGTTGCATTACCGGAAAAAGTAAAAAAGATTACAGAAACCGACCAACTTGTCCTAGAACTTCCGAAATCATCATTACAGGAATTTGAAATACTACCCGACTTTTATGCAGTAGGCAAAAAAATCGTCAACCTCAACTTCCCCAAATCAGCCTTCATTATCATGATAAAACGAAATGATGAATTTATCCGTCCGGGTGGCTCAACTGTAATTAAGGCAAATGACATATTGATGGTACTTGCAGACAGACAGGAAGATTTTGCAAAAGTGAACGCCTCTTTACACAAGCCCATTTACAGTTCAAAATTATAGCACATGAAAAAAGATTTATCCTCCTCATTGATTTTTCCGCGTATTCAGATAACTTAATAAAGTACGCTTGTGACTGGAGTAAACAGGTAAACGCTGAATTGCTACTCGTGCATCACCCTTTTGTAGCAGCGCCTGCTTTAACCGATAATAAAAGCAGACAACAGATTGCCCAACACAGCTATGAAGAAGCGATTCATAAATTAAGAGCACTCGCAAAAGAACTCATTCCCCCTACTGTAACCGTTTCCTTTTTGGTATCAGAAAGTCATTTACAAACCGCATTAAACAAGCTGCTGGCAGAACCTTTTGATCATTTAATTTTTACCGGAATAAAAAGAACAGGGTTGCTCAGGCAGATATTTCTTGGAAGTGTGGCGATTGATGTTATTGAGAACACAGAAAGTATTATTGTTGCAATGCCCAAAGAAATTGCAGCATTTTCCCACGAAAGAATATTTGTTGCCCTAACGGAAAAATACCCATTAGATATTTCAGAGCTGAACAGATTCCTGAATTTTATTGACAGCAACAATACGCTCATTACCTTTTTCTATCTGGCACAGCCAAACGAAACAACTACGGGAGTAAAAAAACAACTCGCCGACCTGTCTAACTTATTCGCCGATAGATTTAATACAAACACGGCAATCTATGAAGGCAATAATCCATTTGAAGACATCAAAAATGTAATAAACAACAAGGAAGAAGAAATGCTGGTTGCTCAAAAAGGTTCACGTCTTTTAAGCGACCAGCTTTTCAGGCGATTTTTAATTAACGAATTAGTATATAAGGGACAAACCCCTTTGATTATTTTACCCTGAGATAACAAACCCTGTATCTATCAGGTGGCAGAGCGGCCAGCAGCACCCGCACGCAGGCAGGGGTTTCACGCTTCACAGGCCGGAATGGCTAATCATCCCCAAAAAAAAGTAGGTTTTTCTGCAGAAAAAAGTCTGAAAAGAGTTCCACCCGTTTTCCGCATCCGGATGCATGATATACTTCGGCTGTATCTTCTCCCCTCCCGCAGAAAACGAATAACTAAAACCTTGGACACAAACTCTGCCGCTTCAAATTCTTGTCGGTGAAACCCTGCTGATAATAGCCATTGCGCTGGAGGGCAAATTCCCAGGCGCCCTGCGAGCCGTTGAAGCTGCGGAGGGGGCTCATGGTGGCGTCGTAGGTGAAGGTGAAACGGATGTTGTTCATCTCCAGCCCCACCATGGCAATGCCGGCATCGCCCCAGCGGTAGTAACCGCCGCCAAACACCACCACCCGCCCGTCGCCGGTGAGGTTGTAGGCCGCGTTGCCGCCCAGTACAAACTCATTGGCCCGGGCCTGCGAAGAGAAATACGAGTTGGGGTTGAGGATCCAGTCGTCGTTGAGTTTGAAACTGCCGTTCAGAAACCCGATGTAGCGCCGCGGCACCTGGTTGTCGCCCGTGGAGAAAAAGGTCTCCCGCGGCTGGTTGATGTGGTGCACCGAAGCGCCGGCGTTGATGTACACGTCTTCGTTGGGGAAGTACGCGTAGTTCATGCCCACCTGCAGATCAAAATAATCGGTGTTGGCATTGGTGAGGAAGCCTTCACCGGTTGGCAGCCCCCCGTCGAAGAACTTACCGTTCCACTGGTTGTCGAAGGTGAACTTGGTGATGTCAATGCGCTTGCTGGCATAGCCCGCGTTGAAGCCGGCCGAGATGAGGCTGCTGAGACCCAGCATCTGGTGGTAGGCCACCGAGCCGTAGAACTTGTTGCTGCGCAGGTTACCGCGGCCCGCCACATCGTTCAGCACCACAAAGCCCAGTCCCACCCAGCCGTTTTCAATGCGGTTGCGCAGCACCTGGAAATCACCAAAGGCGCTGGCCGTCTTAAACGGCACCGGCACCGAGGTCCACTGGCTGCGGTAATGAATGCCCAGCCGGTAGTCGGCCTCCGGGATAAAGCCCGTGTTGGCCGGGTTGGTGGTGAGCGGTGAGTTCATGAACTGCGAGAAGTGCAGGTCCTGCGCTCCCAGGCTCCCGGTAAGGAGGAGGGCGGTGAGGAGTTGTATGTAAATGCGTTTCATCATGTTCATTTTTTATCATGGAGCAGGTTTTTTTTAATGACTTTTAAATCCTGCTCACCTTTAGATATCCTTCGCTTCGCTCCACCCCGAACGTCATCCTGAGGGCTTGCCCGAAGGATCTTTTGCTACGAAGAAGATTCAATCTTTCAAAAGTCACTTCTAAATCCTGCTCACCTGGTGAGATCCTTCGCTATCGCACAGGATGACGTTACTGTTTGTTTTTCCCGCTCACCTGAAGCTTCTTCTCCGGGAACCCGCCGCCAGAGTTGAAAACCGCTGGCGGGGGAACGTACACCCCCATTTACACATTGCCACATTTACACATTTACACATTATCTTATTAACGTTACGTCTCCCTTCTTCCTCACTTTCTCCCCCGTAAAGTATTCCACATCCAGGGTCCACGCATAGGCATCCATGGGCTGGGGCACGCCCTTGTAGGTGCCGTCCCACCCAATGTTTTGGCTGCGGCTCTCAAACACCATCAGCCCCTGGCGGTTGTACACCCGCAGGGTCATTTTCGTAATGCCAAAGCCGCGTACCTGGAAGATATCGTTCACCCCGTCGCCGTTGGGCGTGAAGGCGCTGGGGAGGTCGTTTACAATGTTGATGATGGATTCCACCGGTATGCACAGGGTATCGGTACAGCCCTGGCTGTTGGTCACCACCTGGCATACGTTGAAGCTGCCAGCGCTGGTGTACTGGTGCAGCGGGTTGCGCTGGCTGGACGTATCACCGTCGCCAAAGTCCCAGAACCAGCGCACCACATCGGCCGAGGCCGTGCTGGTAAAGCGGGTGGGCGTATTTTCCTGTGAGGGGTTGGGACTGAACGTAAAGCCGGCCGTTGGCGGATTCACCACCGTAATGGTGCGGACCGCCGAATCCACCAGGTTGCAGCTGTTGTTGTTGAAGATGTACTGCCGGATGGTGTAGGTACCCGGATTGGTAAACACAAAGTTGGGGGTGGCGCTGGTGGAGCTCAGCCCGTTGCTGGTCTGCCACAGGTAGGTCACCGCGCCAAAAGAGGTGTCGGTGATGGCAGCCGTGTAGGGCGCACAGCCATCGTTCACGCGGAAGCCCGCCCGGATGGTGGAAGCCACCTGGAAGTTGACGGTGCCAAACACATCGCCCAGGTTGCAGAAGGCCGAGTCAATGAGTGCCAGGCGCACGTTGTAGGTACCGGGTCCCGGGAATACGTGCGTCACCGGGCTGGGTGCAAAGCCGGGCACGGTATCGTTGGGCGTGCCGTCGCCCCACTGCCACACGAAAGAACGCGGACCAAAGGGCGGGTTCGACGAGAGCCGGTCGGTGGTATTGGTGAACTGGAAGGCCAGGCTGGTACAGGGCGGCAGGCGGGTGGCCGTGTAGCTGAGGGCCACGGAGTCGGTGGTGACGCGGATGCGCAGGATGGCCGAATCCTTCACGTTGCAGGAATTGCTGTCGATGCCGATCACTTTCACATCAAAGAAGCCGGCCGAGGTATAGGTATGACGGTTGGGGTTGGCCGTGGTGGTGTCGTTGGGGGTTCCATCGCCCCAGATCCAGATGTACTGCCGGGCCTGCTGCAGGGTGTCGATGAATTCCACCGTGGCGGGCAGGCAAAAGTTGAGCTGCCGGGCGCCCACGGCCCGCAGGCCTACGGTGATGCCGGCGAGGTCGAAGCGGATCTTGGTGAGACCCAGGTTGCAGCCCCCACCCCCGGTGGCCGGGTTGATGTTGCCGTACACACCGGCGGTGATGGGGAAGGGTCCCTGGGCGGGCAGTCCGCTGGGCACGTTCTTGCAGTTGGCACAGGCCGCCTGGTAGATCACGCCCTGCGCATCGAAGCGGCTGGTGCCGCCGTCCACATGGTCCCAGCCCCCGTTACCGCCCCGCTGTCCAAAGAAGCTGGCGTAAAGAATGCTGGCCGCGTTTTTCTGCAGCACAAAGAAGTAGAAGTCGCTCCCGTCGGTCTGGTTCTGGAAGGCGTCGGGCGTGACGGGCAGTCCGTTCGTGCCCGCTGTGGGATACTGCGGGGTGGAGAAGGTATTGGCGCCGCCGCCCCAGCCGGAAACGTACACGTTTTCGCAGTTATCCACCAGGAAGGCCACCGGGGAGATGTTGGGTGCCAGCGCGTTGGGCGTGCCAAAGGTGGTGGAATAGACAAAGGCCGAGAGGTCGGGTCGCAGCTTGGCAATGAACTGGCGGGCATTGGTGGCCGAATAAGTGGCATTGGTTATGGGCCAGGAGCCGGTGGTGGTGCCCATCACGTAGGGGAAGCCCTGGCTGTCGAACTGCACGCCGTACACGATGTCGATCTGGTTGGTGCCTAAGTAGGAGGAGCGCACCAGGGCCACGCTGCCGCCGTTGTCGCGTATCTGGCTGATGAAGCCGTCGGCCGATCCCCCGTTGTAGGTGGCCTGCAACACGCCCGCACCCGTACCGGGGAAGTTGGGGGAAGAGGTACCGCCGCCGATGTACACATCGCCGTTGATGGGGTTGGGGGTGAGTACGAAGGCCGCGTCGTCGCCCGCGCCGCCCAGCAGGGTGCTCCAGATAACGGTGGTGGCATTGGCGTTGAGCTTGAGCACCACGCCGTCCTGTTGTCCCAGGAGGGTCGACTGGAACCCGTTGAGGGTAAAGAAGTTGGTGCTGCGGGTACAGGAGGCGACGAGTATGTTGTTGGCAGCGTCGAGGATCACTTCGCTGCGGCCGTCGTCGCCGTAGTTGCGGAGCAGGCTCTGCGGACCGTTGGCGCGGTTGGTGGTGATGTTGACGCCGTCGTTGCCGCTGCCCCCCACTTTCACCGAGCCGATGAGGGCGGTGCCGGTGGCGTTGAGTTTGGTGACAAAGATGTCGTAGCCGCCACCCGGACCAAACTGGGTGCCGGGGAAGGTGCTGCCCGAGTTGGTGCGGCCGGCAATGACCAGGTTGCCCTGGGCGTCGGCGATGAGGCTGTGCGGTTGCTCGAGGCCGCTACCACCGATGTAGGTGGCGTAGAGGCGGGTCTGTCCGCCGGGTGAGAGTTTGATGATCACCACATCGGGGGGCGCTTCGGCGTTGGTGGGACCGCCACCGGAGCTCTGGAAGGCGCCGGGCGAAACGGGGAAGCCGGTGGGAGCCGCAATGCCGCCGCCAAACATGCTGCCATCGGGACCCGGTGTGGCGGTGAAGCCCCAGTTATCGCCGCTGGAGCGGCTGAACGACGAAAACACGAGCGAAGGATCAATGATTAACGTAGTGCCCTTGTCGTAGTTCCGCACATCGAACCCCACCGTGCTGCCGGCAACTTTGTAGCGGCACACGATCTCTTCGCGCTGGCCGTTCACAAACTGGTAGGTGTAGGGCTTCCCCTCCCGGGCATCGCCCACCGACGTGGCGACCACCAGCTCCTGGTTTTTGAGGCTGAGGCCGTTGGCGCCTTCGTATTCAAGCTGTACGGCTGCGGGGTTACCGCCGGGATACACGATGAGGTCGTATTTGAGGCGCTCGTCCTGCACGTAGTAGCGCAGATCAATGTTGGGGTAAATGTTCTTGTAGGTGATGGCCTGGTAGGAACGGCATTCGCTGGCCCATTTGGAGGGATCGTTGCCAATGAAATAGTTTTCGTAGCCGGGCAGCGGTTTCTCTCTGATCACCTGTGCGTTGGGGTCGGCGCCGCGGAAGCGCACCCGGTAGGCATGGCCGCGTACCACGGGAGCCTTGGTACTGAGGCGGAAGCCTTTGGCGGTGGCGGAGTCGTGCGGGTGCCCGTGGTAGTATTCGGAGAGGCGTTCATAGTCGGCCGGGTGTTTCATCAGCACCGTGTAGCCGCCGGGGCTGAGAAAGAAGGCGCTGTTGCCGCCGTCAGTGCGGAAGAGTACGCGATCGTCCCACTGGCCTTTGTTTTCGGTAAAAGATAGTTGTGCCCGGGTGAGGCAGGGTAACAGAGCAAGCGCGATCGTAACAAGTATCAGCTGTCGTTTCATTCGTATCATTCTTTTGGCAGGGTCCCGGGTCTGAATCTTTAAAGTACGATAATTCAACGTAAAAACCATCGCTTTGTTGAGTCAGGCCACCCGGCTCCATTCCGTTTTTCCTTTGCGTGACTGCAGGTACTGCTTCAACCGCAAATTTGCTGCCGAATTCAGGTCGGGGTCGGCTTCCACCAGCCGCTGGCAGATGGCGGCGGCCGTTTCGAGCAGTGGCTTATCGGTAACAATACTGGCCAGTTTAAAGTTGAGTGCCCCACTCTGCCGGGTGCCTTCAATATCGCCCGGGCCGCGGAGTTCGAGGTCTTTTTCGGCGATAAGAAATCCGTCGTTGGTGGCGCACATGATCTGTAACCGTTCGCGGCTCTCGCGGCTTAAATTGCGCCCTGTTAAAAGTATGCAAAAACTCTGGGCGCTCCCCCGTCCCACCCGTCCGCGTAGCTGGTGCAGTTGCGACAAGCCGAACCGCTCGGCACTTTCAATCACCATCACCGAGGCGTTGGGCACATCCACCCCCACTTCTATCACGGTAGTGGCCACCATGATCTGTGTGTCGTGCGTCTTGAAGCGCTGCATGTTGGTATCCTTCACTTCCGCCGTCTGACGGCCGTGCACCATGCTGATGTAAAATTTGGGCTCGGGGAAGAAAGCTTTTACCTCCTCGTAACCTTTCTCCAGGTTCTCGTAATCCACTTTGGCGCTTTCTTCAATGAGCGGGTAGATGAAATAGGCCTGGCGGCCCTCTTCGATCTGTTTCCGTACAAAGTCCATCACCGAAGGCCGCGACGACTCATAGCGGTGTACGGTGGTAACGGGTTTGCGGCCGGGCGGCAGTTCGTCCATCACGCTGTAGTCGAGGTCGCCGTAGGCCGTCATGGCCATGGTGCGGGGGATGGGCGTAGCCGTCATCACCAGGATGTGGGGCGGCACTTCGCCTTTCAGCTTCAGTTCGGCACGCTGGGCTACGCCAAAGCGGTGCTGTTCGTCAATCACGGCCAGTCCCAGCTTGTGAAACTGCACCGTTTCCTCGATGAGCGCATGGGTACCGATGACGATGGGCACCCGTCCTTCCTGCAAGGCGGGCAAGAGTTCGTTGCGTTGGGCCTTGCGGGTGGAGCCGGTGAGCAGGCGCACGTCCACCCCCAGGGGTTGCAGCAGGCGGGAGATGCTGGCAAAGTGCTGCTGGGCGAGGATTTCGGTGGGCGCCATCAGGCAGCTCTGGTAGCCGTTGCCGGCCGCCAGCAGCATGGCCAGCAGGGCCACCATGGTTTTTCCGCTGCCCACATCGCCCTGCAGCAGGCGGTTCATCTGGTGGCCGCGGGCCGTATCGGTGCGGATCTCCCGCAGCACCCGTTTCTGGGCGCCGGTGAGTTCGAAGGGCAGGTGGTTTTTGTAGAAGTCGTTGAAGAGGTCGCCCACCTTGTCGAACACCACCCCGCGGGAGAAGCGGTGGCGGCGGCTGCGTACCAGGGCCATCCGCAGCTGGGCGATGAACAGCTCTTCAAATTTGAGGCGGCGGAGGGCTTCTTCGTAGTGCTGCGGGCTGGCCGGGAAGTGCAGGTTGCAGTAGGCTTCGTAACGTCCGGGTAGCTGCAACTCGTGCAACACCGTGTCGGGCAGGTTTTCCGGCAGGTCGGCCGGGTGTACCTGGGGCAGCAGGGCGGCCATGAGGCGGCCGAGGGCGCGGCCGTTGAGGCCTTTGGCTTTGAGTTTTTCAGTGGAAGGATAGATGGGCTCCAGGGTGGGACGTCCGTCGGCTTTTTCGGATTCAACCGGTTCCAGTTCGGGATGCACCAGCTGGGGTTTGCCCATGAAGAAGCCCAGCTTGCCAAAGACGAGGTAGTCGGCCCCGGTCTCCAGCCGCTTCTGCACCCAGCTGATGCCCTGGAACCAGGTAAGCTCGAGGGTGCCGGTACCGTCCTGCAGTACGGCCATCAGCCGCTTGGAGCGCTGGTGTCCCACCACTTCCATGCTCAGCAGGCGGCCCCGCACCTGCACGTAGTCATGCGTCGGGCTCAGCTCGCCGATGCGCAGCACTTTGGTGCGGTCGAGGTGGCGCAGCGGAACATGCTCCAGCAGGTCGCCGAAGGTGAAGAGGTTGAGCTCTTTCTTCAGCAGGTCGGCCCGCAGGGGACCCACGCCTTTGAGGTATTCGATGGGACTGGCCAGTATGGATGCGGTGGCAGCGATGGGAGTGCGTTTGGCCGTGAAATTAGCGAACCTCCCCTTACAGGGCAACAGAACGTTGGGCTTTCTGCCAGATAGCCGACTGCTTTCCCCTTACAAAGCGCCACCAGCCCACGGGCAGGGCGGCGTGCATGAGCACGAAGTAGAAGGGCAGCTGGAAGAAGAATGGCACAGGGCGCGAAGTCCGGGCCAGCAGAAAGCCCGCCAGCGCCGCGCCGTAAAAAACGCTTTGCGCCCCGAAGGCCCAGCTGTAAAACCAGCTGTCTGTATAGAGAAACAATACAAGGTTGCTGGTAAAAAGCAAGACCAGTGCGGGGGCGCAGGCCACCCAGCGCAGCACGCGGTGCGAGAAGAACTGCAGGGCGAGGCGGGGGTGCCGGAAGGGATGGAGGGCCGACCGGAACCAGGCCAGCGACTGGAAGCCGCCGGCGGCAATGCGCACTTTGCGGTTCCATTCGTCGCGGAGCGAGAGGGACGCCGCTTCCGTAGCTACCGCCTCCGGCGCGTAGGCGATGGTGTATCCCTGCAGGTTGATGGACAGGGAGAGGAAAAAATCGTCGGTGATGGCGGTGGCGGGAATCTCCCGGAAGCAGGCCCGCCGGAAAGCGAAGAGTTCGCCCGCCGCGCCGATGGTGCTGTAAAAACGGGATTCGAGTGCTTTGAGCTGTGATTCATAGCGCCAGTAAAGTCCTTCGCCGGCCGTGGCAGCATCGGCCCCGCCGATCACCCGCTTGGCGCCGGCCACACCACCCACCTGCGGATGGGCAAAGGGTTGCAGCAGGGCGCGGAGGGCGGTGGGCGGAAGAAAAGTATTGGCATCGGTCACCACCACCAGCGGCGTGGTGAGTTGCGCCACGCCCCGGTTGAGGGCGGCCGACTTTCCCCGGCGTTCCGGTTCGTACAGGAGTTGCACGGCAGGAAAGCGCTGTACCAATTCCACGGTGGCATCGGTGGAGCCGTCGGCCACCACGGCTACGTGTAACCGATCTGCCGGATAATCGAGCGCAAAGGTGTTTTCGAGTTTGGCGGTGATGACGGCGGCTTCGTTGCAGGCGGCAATGAGAACGGTTACAGCAGGCTGTTCCGTGCCCGTTGGGTCAACCGGCCGCCGGGGGGCAACGAACCGGAGCAGCAGGGGGTACCCGATGTAGGTATAGAGGAAAATTCCCAGCGACAGCCAGAAAACAAATGCAGCCATGGGCGCTCAAGATAGGGTAATTTTTTATTGCCGGTGCAACAGAAGCGGCGGAATTGCGTTCATAGGGGGCTTTCTTCCGCCGGAGTGGAAAAATACCATTTTGAGGGTATGCCGTTGTGGTGAAAAGCGATTTAATATTGCATCTGTAAACGGAAACAATTCCGGAATGCGGATGGATGTGTACCTTAAAACGGTACACCCAAACCAACTGATATGAAACTGTTGTTCACCCTGCTGTTCAGTCTGTACGCAACCGCCCTGGTGGCGCAGGACAAGCCCAATAAGTTCGCCCTGATCGTGGCCATCTCCCGGTACAAGCCGGGTACCGGCTGGAACAACCTGGCATCGGAGAAAGATATTCCGCTCATCCGGGATGCCCTGAAGAAGCAAGGTTTCCCGGAACAGAACATTGTGGTACTACGCGACCAGCAGGCCACCAAGGAGGGGATCCTGAACGGCATCCAGAAGCACCTGATTGACAAAGCGAAACCCGGCGACATCTGCGTGTTTCATTTCAGCGGTCACGGCCAGCAGGTATATGATAATAACGGGGATGAAGCCGACGGCTACGACGAAGCGCTGGTGACCTACGACTCCCCCATGGACTATGTACCGGGTGTGGAGCGGCACCTGCGGGACGATGATTTTGGCCTGAAGCTGGAAGAAGTGCGCCGGAAGCTGGGCGATAACGGGGAGTTGATCGTGTTGGTGGATGCCTGTCATTCGGGTTCTGGCACCCGCAACAACCCACCCCCCACCACCCACCGCGGCACCACCAAGGCTTATGCCCCGAAGAATTACGCCGGACCAGCTTCCGGTGTCAATAAAGTGGACGACAAACTCTTTGGTCTCGGTGACCGCCGGCAGGGCCTGGCTCCCATGATTGCCTTTTTCGCCTCCCGCTCCATGGAGTTAAACTACCAGGTGAAAGTGAAGGACGAAGAATACGGCAGCCTCTCGATGGCCTTTTTCAAGGTAGTGAACAATGCCACGGAGCAGATGAGTTACAAAACCATCTCCGACCGCATCAAAGTGCAGATACGCAACTGGGGCCTGCCGCAAAACCCCGATGCGGAGGGCGAACTGGACAAGCTGATCTTTGGCGGCAATTTGCTTACCAAGGCCGATTACTATGTTCCCCTGGACGTGAAAGGCAGAGAAATAACCATCTCCACCGGTCTTATCTACAATGTTTTTGAAGGCAGTACCATCCGGGTGTACCCGTCCGACACACGGGATACTTTTGGTGTTGCCCCCCTGGCCACCGGCACCATCATCAAAGCGGAGAACTTTCAGTCGGTAGTAAAGCTGAACGAAGCAATCGACCCCGCGGTGCTGACCGACAGCTGGGTGTTTCTCGACGAGATCAATTTCGGCGATCTGCAGGCGGGCGTGTTTCTGAAGAACATTCCGGATGCGGCCCGTGCCCGGCTGGAAGCGGTACTGGGTCGGATCAAGGAAGTGAAACTGTCGCAGGTACCTGCTTCGCTGAACGTGGAAACAATCAGCGGAGATGACGGCAACAGTTACTACGTGTTTAAACACGAACAGGAAGCTTTCCTGCGCCTGCCGGTGAACATGGACGATGGCAGGCTGGCCGATACCCTGCAGTACCGCCTGCGGCACTATGCCTGGAGCCGTTACTTTCTCCAGCTCAACAAAGTGGATCCCAACATCCGGGTCTCCTTTAAAATGCTGCCGGTGAAAGTGACCAAACGGAACGAGCGGGGTGGGATAGCCGAAACACAGGATCTGCCCGAAAGCAGCATCCGGGATAAAAACGGCAACATCGTTATGGCCGTGGGAGAAGCCTACAACCTGGAATTCACCAACAGCGGTCAGGAGCGGTGTTACTTCACCCTGCTGGAGATCATGCCCGATCATATGGTAGGGCCCCTGATGCCCGGCACGCGGATCAATGAAAAGCCAACCGACTATTTCATGGAACCCGACGAAACCCGGCGCAATACCAACAAGGTGTTCAGCATTGGTCCTCCCTACGGCAAAAACCGGTTGCTGCTCATTGCCAGCCGGGAGCCGCTCGACTACCGCCCCTTCCTGCGCAAGCCGGATAACACCAAAAGCCGGGGGTCGGGTGACGAAGGCGGTGTGGAAATGGATGTGATGAACACCTTCTTCCTTGACTACGAGATCATCCCGAAAAAACAATAAAACAATTTGCTATTTAAAAATTTTTATCAATCTTTATTTTTAAACCATCAAAAACAAAACAGTATGAAAAAGCTCGTTTTCATGACGTTGACCGTTATCGGTTTGTCCGTTGTCTTCGGCACCACCGCTTCTGCCCAGGCAAAACCCGCTCCCAAGAAAGTGGCCGTTGAAGCCCAGCCCGTGAAAGAAAAGAAAGATCTTCCCGGTCCTGATGCAGCTCCCCGTGAAAAAAGCACCCGTGGCTATTGCTACGTGTACTTCGACAACTTCACCGGTAACTACGTGGATGTATGGGTAGAGAACATCTACCAGGGCCGTCTGTCTCCTTATGCCAAGTCGGTACGCATCGACGTTTGGGTTCCCGGTAACTGGACCAAGTGGTATGCACAAACCACCGATGGCAGCCTCTACTGGAGCAACAGCAGCTATTGCAACGACAGCCGGGTATTTACCCTCAACCTGAAGCGCTGATCGCACGCTCAGCAACAACATAAGCAAGGGGTATGAACAAGCGGGTTCATACCCTTTTCTTTTTTCTTTATCTTTCGGGCTGTGAAGGCCCTTAAACGTTTTTTCATTGAGTACCTGCTGCTGAACAGTTTTATCTTCGGCTGCGTTGGTCTGTTGTCGCTGGTTTTTCTCAACCTCTCTTTCTTTGATCCCTTCACCCAGGCCTTTGAAGACCTCACCCTCACCGATCTCTACTATTCCAAAATCAAGAACCGCGACTCGATCTACGCCGGGCCGCTGGTGCTGGTGAACATTGGTAACCGCGACCGCAGCGAACTGGCAGCCGTACTGGAGCGGGTGGCCGAAGGCAAACCCCGGGTCATAGGGCTGGACGTGATTTTCCGGGAACGGCGCGGGCCGGCCGACAGTTTGCTGCAGCAGGTTTTTGCCCGGCACCCGGCCTTTGTGTTCAGCCATGCATCCCTCTTCGATCCCGACGGTACATCGGTGCGCACCGACAGCTTTTTCACCCGCTCTTCCGGCGGCTATGCCAACCTGGTGGGGAGCGACCGGGAAAATGCCACCATCCGCTATTTCCATCCGTTTTTCCGCAACGAAGAAGCGTTTACCACCACGCTGATTCACCAGTTTGATCCCGGTAAATACCGGCGCATCCCCCGCAGCCGCACCGAGGAAGTGGAAATTCATTACTGGGGCAACCTCGCCAATTTCCGCTATTACCAGGCGGGCGAACTGCTTGATCCTTCCTTTGACCTGCAACAGCTGGAGGACAAACTGTTGGTAGTAGGGTACCTGGGTCCCGAAGGAACAGATGAAGTGGTGAAACTGGATGAAGACAAATTCTTCACGCCGCTGAATGACCGGCTTTCGGGACGCAGCTACCCCGATATGTACGGCAGTGTGATCCACGCCAACATCCTGCGGATGATGCTGGAGGAAGATTATGTGCGGGTGGTGCCTCCCTGGAAAGTGATACTGATTTCTTCCCTCGCCATCTGGTTGTTGCTGCCCGTGATGGGCAATCTCTTTCTGAAAGGAGACATCTGGTTCAATGCAGTGGGTACCCTCGTGCAATTGACAGGCAGTATTCTCATTGTTTTTGTATCCATTCTCGTGTACCGGTATTTCAACATCAAGTTTGATCCGGGACTGCTCACCGCCTGTCTTGTATTACTACCCACTTTTATAAATTTGTATGAGGCATTTCTGATGTTCCTCCATTATAAACTCAAACTACCATTCCGTTCACAGTTCTTAGGTAAACCCGCATCATGATCTGGCACTTTTTTTACCTGCTGCTGGCAACCGCTTCCGCCGGACCAACCGTGGTTCCGGAGCAATACCTGCTGTACCACGTAAACCGCAAAGTAATCTGGGTGCACGACGGAAAGAAGGAAACCGCCCGGCGGGGTATTTTTGTGCGCCCGCAACACAGCCTGCAGATAGCGGCCAACGCCGAAGCCATGCTCATAGGGAACGACGGCCGCAGCATGCTGCTCAAATCGGCTGGTCTGTACAGTTTTTCACAGATTAAAAACCGCTTCAAAGAACAAAAGAACACGGGGGTGGTCTCTTCCTTTTTCGCCTATGTTTTTGAAAAATTCCTGAAAGAGGAAGAAGGTGATCACAAACAAAAGATCACCGCAGCTGTTTTCCGGGCCCCGCAATTCATGCAACAGCCGGCCGACAGCAGCTTTGCAGCAGATGCTCCCGTTACCCTCACCTGGAGAAAGCAGGGAAACACACCCATGAAACTGGAGTTCATCCTGAATGATCGGTTATACGACACCGTGTTGCAACGCGCTTCCGGGTTCCCGGTTCCGCTGGCCTGGATGGAAACGGAGAACGTGCAGGCGCGGCTGGTGCGCTGGAAAGTGTACCCGGCCGACAGCAGGCAGCATGAACTGATGGCGTATTATTCGTTTATCCTTCCCCTGCCGGAGGATGCAGCCCTCATCCGCCAGCAGCTGCAGCAACTGCGCACAGCTTACGGGAAAGACCCGGCCCTGCTACGCATGATGGAACGCGACCTATTTGAACGCTGGCTGGAACTGTACCAGTTGCAGCGGTACTTCCCTCTTCCGGCGGAAAATAAGGAATGAAGGATTGAATGAATGAAGGATTGAATGGGGGGCGTGTAGGGATGGAGGCGCTGCTGTCTATTTTTAAATACTTCTTAGAAAAGGATTCCGAGAAAGCTGCAAAAAATCTGCGGAAAATTAATGAATGAATGGGGGGTCTCGGCATGAAGGCGTTGCTGATTATTTTAAATGCATCTTAGAAAAGGATTCCCGAAATTCGCGGGAAAATAATGAATGAGCGAAAGCAGCTCCGTGCTTCTCCATTTCTCCGCGGCTCCGTGTTGCTCTTCCGCTACAAAAAGAAACACGGAGCGTGTATGTATTGAACATAGCACTCCGTGTTTTTTATGAACCGCTTCGCCGGTTGTGAGCGGCTGTTATTTCTATCTGTTCCTTATCAGTTTACCACTACCCTGCCCACGGCCAGACGTTTGCCGGAGGCATCGTTGAGCTCCACGATGTACAAACCGGTGCCACGGGCCCGGAGGTCAATCCACATCTGGTCGTACGGACGCACCAGGTTGAAGCGCCGCTCCAGCACGCGGGCCCCCTTGCTGTCGAACACCCGGATGGAGCTGACGGTGCCCGGGTTTACGGGGTTGTTGTACCGCACCTGGAACTGGCCCTGGTTGGGGTTGGGATAGAAGAAGATCCGGTTGGTGGACGAATCGCTGATGGTGACAAAATTGGACACCGTAACGCATCCAAAGCCGGCATCGGCTGTAAACCGGTAGGTTCCCAGCAGGTCTACGTTTACATCCAGCGACGAACCCGGTACATTGATGGGGTTGCCATTGCGTTCCCAGGTAAGCAACACGCCGCTGGCCGGTGTAACGTTGGCCGTGAGGCGGGTGGTGAGACCCGGGAAAATTTTGGTGAACGGCGATGCGGTGAGTGATACAATGGGCAGCGGGTTGGCGGTAAGCAGGGCCGCGTTCGACACCACCGGTGTGGTACAGGTGCTGTTGCTCAGCAGCACCCGGTAGCGGTTGTTATTGAGCAGCACACTTACCTCGTTAACGGTGAGACTGGTGCCGTTGGCATTGGCGATGTTGCTATAGCTGGTGCCGCCATTGGTGCTCACCTGCCATTGATAGAGCGTACCCGTGCCGGTGCCCGTTACATTGAAGGTGACCGATTGGGTACCGGAGGCGCAGAGCGTTACATTGGAGGGTTGTGCCGCAATGGTTGGCGGAGCCACCACGGTGAGAACGGCCGCATTGGAGACAGCCGGGGGCGTACAGGCGCCGCTCACCACGCAGCGGTAGCGGTGGTTGTTCTGGGCCACGGCGGCGCCATTGACATCAAGAGTGGCAGCGGTGGCATTGGTGATGTTATTGAAATTGTTGCCGCCATCGGTACTCAGCTGCCACTGGTAACTGATACCGGTGCCCGTGGCGGTTACACTGAACTGGGTATTGCTGCCGGCGCAGATGGCTGCCGGCTGGGGCTGGGCGGTGAGTGCGGGCAGGGCGTTCACGGTGAGTACAGCCGCCGTGGTGGTGCTGGTGTTGCAGGGGCCGGTGATCACACAGCGGAACCGGTGGGTGCTCTGCGTTGTGGTGGCGGAAGCAATGCTGTAGGAAACGCCCGTTGCATTGTCGATGTTGGTATAGCTGGTTCCGCCGTTGGTACTCACCTGCCACTGGAAAGAAGTGGCGCCGGTGGCGGCCGTGGTGAAGGTGACCGAACTGCCATCGCACACTGTTTGCGTGAGCGGTTGCAGGGTGATAACGGGCGCTATGCCGGGCTGTACCACGAAATTGATGACCCGGTTGCGTATCAGAATGCCACTGTTCCCTTGTATGTTGATGGGATACGTACCCGGGGCCAGTGTGTTCACATTGGTGAGGGTTACGGCTACCGGGTCGCCGGGTGTTACCGGGTTAACCGAGAACTGCACCGTTGTTCCGGCAGGCGCGCCGGTGGCACTGAGGTTGATGGGCGTGTTGTACCCCAGCAGGGAAACAGTACCCAGGCTGATGGTAGCGGTGGTGGCCGTTCCGCAGGTTACATTGGCGGGACCCGGCGTAGTGAAGTCGAAGCCCGGGTCGGGGATGGTGATACTGATGTTGGTGTTGTTGATGTCGAAAAAGATATTTCCTACTGCCCGCACCCGCACCCGTGCCAGGGTGGTGGCCTGGGAGGGCACTGTAATGGTTTCGCTGCCATCGTTGGGTGTGGAAGCCGCCAGTACGATGGGGAAGGTTTGTCCGCCGTCGGTGGAAAGTTCGATGGTTACGTTGGCACAACTGACCAGCGCGGCGGTGGTGTTGGCCACATCCCAGGTGATGGTCTGGCTGCTGCCGGCGTTCCAGCTCACGCCCGTGCTGTTATGCGAAGTGATGAGGAAGGGGCCGGCCGCGTTGGTAACGGTTACGATCATGTCGTCGCTTTGGTTGTTGCCGCCGGCGGGGTGGTTGTCGCGTACGGTGAGACGGAAGTTGAGCACCCGGCTTACAGCCGGCAAGGCTTCCCAGCGTTGACCGTTGGCGCCGCTGAGGATGGTGCTCAGCTGCGGAATGATGCGCACGGGTGAGGGGCCCGGCTTAAAGGAGCGGAACTGGGGCCCGGCCGTGGCGGTGGTGGACGGCACGGTAGAGAAGCCCGTTGCCCGGGAATCCATCTGTTCCCAGCAGTAAGTGAGCACATCGCCTGCATTGGGATCGCTGCCGGAACCTGTAAGGATAAAAGGTGTGGAGCGGGGGATGGTGTAGTCGGGGCCGGCATTGGCCGTTGGCGGGTTGTTGCCGGTGAGAGGCGCCACGGTACAGGCGGCGCCACCGGTGGGCGACTTGATGTAGTTGGTTATCTGCTGGATGCTGATGGCATGGAAATAATCGTCGCTGTTGGGCTGCACGTCGGTGGTGGAGCCGGTGATGCCGGCATAGCCCATCACGGTGGAGCCGCTGCCGGGTTCCATCTGGGCGCCGGTGTTTTCGTTGCTGAAGCTGAATGTGTGATTGGCGCCGAACTGGTGGCCGAGTTCATGGGCGAAGTAATCCACCGCGAAGGGATCGAAGTTATTGAGATTGGAATAGGCGGTGAAGGCGCTGCCTTTCTGACCCGAGCGGCACACACAGCCGATGCAGCCGGCATTGCCGTTGTCGGCAGCGCGGTGCAGGCAATGTCCCACATCGTAATTGGCATCGCCGATGTTGGTATCAATCACCTGCTGGGTAACGCTGTTGAAGTTGTTGGTCCAGGGGTCGGAGGCCGCGTTGAGATAGATGATAATGTCGTTGTTGGGAATGAGGAGGAGCCGCACGCCGAAATCTTTTTCAAAAATGCCGTTCACGCGGGTGAGGGCGGCGTTAACGGCCACCAGCACTTTGGCTTTACGCTCTGCATCGGTGGTTTCGGAACCGTTGAGCCAGAACTGCGAAAACTCGCCGGTACAGGCGAGGGCGATGCGGTAGGTTCGGAGGCGGCCGTCATCGGCATTGCGCTGCTGCAGTCCGTCGGGCAAGCCGGGCACGGGTGCTGTACCGCCCGGGGTTAGGCAGGCAAATTCGCGTTTATAATCCACCAGGCCGTCGCGGGAGTACACCATCAGGGTGCGGGTGCTTTCATCCACTTCGCTGAGGTAAATGGTGGGACGGTCGGGGGAGAAAATCATCGCGTCAAAGCGGCCCATTCCCATACTGACGCGGATGGTGCTGCCGGGATGATCGAGGCTGCTGCCTGCATAGGCGTTGATGCCCGGGTAGCGGGCGGCTAAACCGGGGTCCATCACCGGGGCCTCCACGATGCGGAAGCGTTCGAAGCGACCGTCGGGGAGCGGAACCGCAATAACAGTGGCGGAAGTGGCCGCTGCCTGGTTTTTTTCCGAAGGCGCTGCCTGCAGACGGGTGTTCATGGCGCGGCTTTCGAGCTGATACAACCGGAAAGATCCGGGTCGGTAACGCTCCCGGAAAAGGTCGTTGCGGAGTTGGGCCTCCTGTACCGGCTTCCAGTCGCTTTCCTGGGAACGGGCAATTAAGAAAGAAAAAAGGGTGAGGGACACCAGCAGCAGATTCTTCATGTATAAACAGTTAGGGAGAACAAAATAAAAAAAATACCAGTACCGGCCTCATTTTGACCAGCGTTTGCATAAAATTCTGCAATCAAGCGGTAACTGCCGGCAGAAGCTGAATACGACGGGTGATTCAGGAAGCCAGCTTCTTCCGTACGCGGCTGAGCGTTTCAATGGTGATGCCCAGGAAAGAAGCAATGTATTTGAGGGGAACCCGGTTGGAGAGGTGCGGATAATGCTGCACAAAGTATAAGTACTTCTGTTCGGCACTGCTGAGGCGGCTGAGATAAGCCCGTTTTTCCGCATCGCGATAGTATTGCTGCAACAACTTACGGGCGGTGATGTTGAACTCCGGGTGCAGCTGGTAAAGATCGTTAACGGCATGCGTGGTGAGGACAAGCAATTCGCAATCTTCCAGGGTTTCTATGTTCTCAACGGCTGGAGTTTGCATGTCGAGTCCCGAAATGGACGTCACCATTTCTCCATCGGCTGTAATCCAACTGGTGATGTCTTTCCCCCCGTCAATGATGAATCCCCGCACGGTTCCTTTACGTATGAAATAAATGTGTTCGCACACCATTCCGGCGCGGAGCAGCAAGGTGCCACGCTTGCACCGCAGGTGAGACGCATGTTGCTGCAGATAGGCCACCACCTTTTCACTTTGAGGATAAAAAAAAGAGAGCGTCTGAACCAGGGGCATTATATCGGCTGGTGCTACGAATGGCATGCTTTAGTGGCGTGATTGTTTGCAGAAAATAGCAGAGGCAACATTGCTTTGCCTCTACAACCGGTTACTTCAAGTGTTTTTCGGAAAACAGGAACCAACACGGGTTCCGTGACATGTGCTATTCAAGAGGTTGTGCAGCTAGCCTGTAAAATTTGGCCCGCTGCCGGATGTTCTAAAGATACATCCCCTTTCGCTATCACCCAACCAGCTATTGAAAAATTAATTCGTACCCCAGGCACTTATCTGTGTACCGCCTTTCCGGAAATACTTTTTAAATAATCTGAAAATCAACATTTTAGCCGGCATTATATTTGAAAGCACCGTTCTTGTTGCCTATCTTTAATGAGCCGGCGGCTTATCTGTTTACCCATGTTTTGCGCTGCAACTGCGATAAACACTTTTTTACGGCTTGGAATACGAGTCATTCGACCGCTTGGGTTGCTCCTGTTTGCGGGTGGGTTTTTATTGCCTTTAACCGCAACGTCTCAGGTGCCTGTTTCCGGGTTTACAGCCACACCCATCAGCGGCTGCGCTCCCCTTGTGGTGAACTTTTCAGATGCTTCCACCGGGAACCCAACTGCCTGGCTCTGGGACTTCGGGAATGGCAACACCTCCACACTTAAAGACCCTTCCGTTATATATTTTACTCCCGGCACTTACACCGTCAGCCTTACGGTCACCAATGCCAACGGGAGCAATACCCTTACCCGCGCCAATTACGTGGTAGTGAATGCCAGTCCGCAGGTGGATTTTTCCGCCAACCGGCTTGCCGGTTGTTTTCCGCTGCCGGTACAGTTTACCGATTTAAGCAGTTCTCCCAATAACAATGCCCTTGTAAGCTGGCAATGGGACCTGGGCAACGGAACCGTTTCCACCGTAAAGAACCCGTTTCAGCGCTACACCACCACCGGATCGTTTACTGTAACGCTCCGGGTTACCGACGATAAAGGCTGTTCCAACACAAGCGTAAAAACCAATTACATCAATGTAAGCCCGGGTGTACGGGCCGGCTTCACCAACAACACCCCTACCCCCTGCCAGTTGCCGGCAACCATCCAGTTCATCAACACGTCGGCCGGTCCGGGTACCCTCTCCTATCAATGGAACTTCGGCAACGGAAACACGTCCACCCAAACCAGCCCATCGCATACCTATACGCAGCCCGGCTTTTACAACGTTACCCTGGTTACGACCAGCAGTGCCGGATGTGTGGATACCTTTCGAACCGTTCAGGCCATTGAAGTGGGTCCCAACAGCAGTTTCACGTTCAACAACGATGCCTGTATCGGGACAGCGGTCTCGTTTCTGAACACATCCGTACCACTGCCCGACAGTGTACGCTGGCAGCTGGGCGACGGGACTAGCAGCACGGCACTGAACCCGGTAAAGAACTATGCGGCTGCCGGAAGCTATACGGTTCAACTCATCAGTTTCTATTCCGGCTGCAGCGATACGGTAGTGCAAACCGTACGTATACGGGAAAGACCACAGATCGCCTTTTCGGCCAATGAACGGGTTTCCTGTTCGGCACCTTTTACGGTGAACTTCCAGGACAACTCCACCGGAGTTACATCCTGGCTCTGGAATTTTGGCAACGGCAGTACGTCCAACGTGCAGCAACCAGTGCACACATATACCAATCCGGGCTCCTATACGGTAACACTCACCGGCAGCAATGAGTGGGGCTGTACACAAACCCGGCAGGTGCCCGCTTTTATTGTCATCAGCAAACCCAGGCTCACCCTGCAGAACCTGCCGGCACAGGCCTGCATTCCCTTTACCCGGCCTTTTACGGCCACTGTAACACCCGCGGTACCGGTGCAGTCGTACCTGTGGGATTTTGGGGATGGCAACACCTCCACCGCGCCCAACCCATCCCATACCTATGCAGTACAAGGCACGTATACCGTAAGACTGGTAGCCGTTTTCGATAACAACTGCGCCGATACGGCCATCGTCACCAATGCCGTGCGTGTGGGCAGTAAACCTACACTGGGATTCACGGCGGCACCGCTGCAATCCTGCGCCGGTTCACCCATCCTGTTTACCAACACGTCCACCCCGGCCGGTTCGCAGTTCATCTGGTTTTTCGGCGATGGAGGAACTTCTTCGCAGACCAACCCAACTTATCAATACATTGACACAGGATTTTTTGACATTCAGCTGATCGCCATCAACAACGGGTGCGGTGATACCCTTACAAAAGAAAAACTGCTTTACATCCTGCCGCCCGTTGCCCGCTTCCGCGATTCGGTGAACTGCAACAACCGGCAAACTTATTTCTTCAAAGACAGTTCCATCGGTGCAACAGCCTGGCGCTGGGATTTTGGCGACGGGAATACTTCCACGCAGCAAAATCCCGTACACACCTACGGCAGTTCGGGCATATATACCGTTAGCCTGACGGTTTTCAACGATACCTGTTCACACGAGATCAGGCGGGACGTGCGGGTAGCAGTGCCCACAGAATCCATCGGGGTATCCACGCAATCGGCCTGCCACAGCACACCAGTTACGTTTTCGCTGCTCAACGCCAACACCGCGTTTATCAGCAGTTACCAGTGGCTCTTTGGCGATGGTAACACGGCCAGCAACCTGCCCGTTGTTAATCATGCGTACGATACGGCCGGTTTATATACGGTGCAGCTGGTCATTACCAACATCAATGGCTGCCGCGATACGCTTTCCCGCACCAACCCGGTAACCATCCGTGGACCCAAAGCCGCCTTTACGGCTCCCGATAATAACGGGTGCAGAAACCACCTGGTAACATTCAATGACGCGTCCACCTCCGACGGAACAAATGCCCTGTCTTCCTGGAACTGGAACTTCGGCGATGGCACCACGCGAACCTACAGTGCCCCGCCGTTTGAGCACCGGTATCTCCAGCCCGGCACTTATAGTGTGCGGCTGATCGTTACCGATGCCTCGCAGTGTTCCGATACCCTGCTTGTTCCCAACCTGGTGTTTATTTCCGCGCCGCAGGCTGCCTTTGCGGCCAGCGACACCGTGGTGTGCCCGGCAACGGCCATTCAGTTCAGCAATATATCTACTGGCAACGGTCTAGGCTTTTCGTGGAACTTCGGCGACGGCACCACCTCGCAACAGGGCAGCCCGGCACATGCCTATGTGAATGCCGGACTGTACACCGTTACACTCACCGCTGTTGACAACCTGTTGTGCAGGGATACACTCGTCCGTACACAGTACATCCGCGTTACAAACCCGGTATCCGCTTTTACTCTCAGCGACACCGCCAGCGCCTGCGCCCCCTTCCTGGTGGAATTTGAAAATCAGTCGCAGTTCGCCGATTCGCTGCTGTGGGATTTTGGCGATGGCAGTACGGCCAACCTGCCGGCCCCGGCCCACTCCTATAATTTTCCGGGCATGTACCGGGTGAGTCTGACCGCATTCAACAACGGCGGTTGTTCCGATACCAGCTACGCGAATATTTTCGTGTACGACACGGCTGGTTTGCGGATTCAATTACCCCCTCCCATCAACTGCGTTCCCGTTCCGGTAACATTGAGGGTGAACACCACCAATCCGTATACCTATATCTGGGACCTGGGCGACGGAACCATACTGTCCGCCATTTCACCCACTATCACGCACACGTATACCAACGCAGGTACGTTTCAGCCCAAGCTGATCCTTACCGACCCGGCCGGCTGCCAGTTTATTCTATCAAGTGACCGCATCATCACGCACGACATCCGGGCCGGATTCACGCCCGGGCCGGACCTGTTCTGCGACAGCGGGCGGGTACAGTTTTCCAACCTCTCCACCGCTTCCGCCCCCATCACCTTCAGCAACTGGAATTTTGGCGACGGCGCTGCAGCCGGCACATTTGATGCAACACATGTATACAGGTCGGCTGGTAACTACACCGTTTCCCTGACCGTTGAATCGCAGGCGGGCTGCCGCGACAGTTTCCTGTTACCCAACCGGGTGAAGGTGGTGAACAGCCCGGTTGCCGACATTACCGGTCCTGCAGCGATCTGCGTCAATGAATCGGCCCGGCACACCGGTATTCTCCTGCGCAACGACACCGCCACGCTCCGGTGGAACTGGACACTGGCCAACGGAGCAGCAGCCACTGTGCAGGCGCCTCCCCCACTCGCCTATACGGCAGCCGGCAATTATACCATGCAGGTTATCGTAACCAATGGCAGCGGCTGTGCCGATACGGTGAACCGTTCCTTCCGGGTGCACCCGTTGCCGGTGATTACCCTGCCCCCCTCCGTTGTTACGCAGGCGGGTGTACCCATCGTGCTGCCGGCAAGCTTCTCAACGGGCATCCGGTCGTACAGCTGGACACCCGCCGCCACGCTCAACTGCAGCGGTTGTCCGCGACCGGTAGCAGATCCTCCTTTCACCACCCTTTACCGGGTGAATGTGGTGGATTCAAATACCTGCGTAAACAGCTCCACCACGGAAGTAGTGGTGTTGTGCAATAAATCGAAAATTTACATCCCCAACGCGTTTACGCCTAACAACGACGGGCTGAACGACCGGTTCATGCCGTCCGGCATAGGTTACAGCGTGATCCGCTCCATGCGCATCTTCAACCGCTGGGGGGAACTGGTGTACGAGCAACTGAACCTGCCGGTGACGGATCGCAGCAAGGGGTGGGATGGTACGCAGCGGGGTATGCCCCTGCCACCGGGTGTGTATGTGTACACCATTGAGATTGAATGCGAAGAGAACAACATCGAGCTGTTCAGGAATACCTTCAGCCTGATACGGTAGGCGGCTTACAACACAAAGGGGAGATCGTTACTTTCCAATGCAGAATTTACTGAAAATGTAATCCAGCCGGTCTTCGTTGGTGATTTCGCCGGTGATCTCGCCCAGGAAGTGGAGGCAGCGGCGGATATCGAGGGCCAGCAGATCGCCGGGCAGCTGGTTATCCAGACCGGCCCGGATATCGGCCAGTGAGCGCTGTACTTCCTGCAGCGCCTGGTAGTGCCGGGCGTTGGTGACGATGGTGCTCTCCGTCTGCACAGACCCCTGCACCACGCGGTCGGCCATGCGTTGTTTGAGCAGATCCACCCGCAATCCTTCGCGGGCAGAAATAAACAGCACCCCGTCGCCGGCAAATTTTTCCTGTGCGGCTGTTTCACCCAGGGCATCGGTCTTGTTGCCCACCGCCAGGTAGGGCTTGTTGAGCGCCTGCACTTCCAGCAGCGCGGCTTCGAGGCCGGCCTGCGTTTCGGTGAGCGCGTCGAACAAATAAAGGACCAGGTCGGCCGAGCGCATTTTTTCACGGCTTTTTTCCACCCCGATGCTCTCAATTACATCACCGCTTTCGCGAATACCGGCGGTATCAATGAGCCGGAAGAGAATACCGTTGATGTTGAGCACTTCTTCGATGGTATCGCGGGTGGTGCCGGCGATCTCGCTCACGATGGCGCGGTTCTCGTTCAGCAGGGTATTGAGCAGGGTGGATTTTCCGGCATTGGGCTTGCCCACAATGGCCACCTGCACGCCGTTTTTGATGACGTTGCCCAGTTGAAACGATTGCAGCAGTTCCGTTACGGTTGTACGGGCGCTGTCCACCAGCGCGTAGAAGCTGCGCCGGTCTGCAAACTCCACGTCCTCCTGCGAAAAATCGAGTTCCAGTTCAATGAGAGCGGAAAAGCTGATGAGTTGTTCCCGGAGTTCCTTTAATACGGTGGAGAAACCTCCCCGGATACTGTGCAACGCGGTGTTGCGGCTGGCTTCGGTGTTACTGGCAATCAGATCAGCTACGGCTTCGGCCTGGGTGAGATCAAGTTTACCCTTGAGAAATGCCCGTTGTGTGAATTCACCGGGTTTTGCCAGCCGGGCGCCTTTGGCTAAAACAGCATGAATAACCTGCTCCTGTATAAACGGCGACCCATGGCAACTGATTTCCACCACATCCTCGCCGGTATAGCTTCGGGGGTTTTTAAAGAGCGCCAGTACCACTTCATCCAAGACCTTCTCCCCTTCTTTAAGAAGTCCTACATGCAGCGTGTGTGAACCTTGTTTGTGCAGATCTTTTGCCGGGAATAATTTATTGATGATGTCGATGGCCCTGCCACCACTTACACGAATGACACCGATCGCACCAACGCCGTGCGGTGTGGCCAGTGCAACAATGGTATCGTCCCATCCGGTCAGTTTACCCAACATGTTGCAAAGGTACCTCTTGCACCGGATTACCGGGGGGTGGAATTAACGGACGAGGGCAGGCAATGCTTTCTGTTGCCACCAAAAAATATCCCCACCGGAGATCCGATGGGGATGGTTGCTTGTATATTCCTTCTTGATAAAGGTCTTATTCATCGGGCAGGCGGAAGGTTACCTTCTGGCGGCGGTATGCCTTCACCTGGCGGCCGTTCTGGATGGCAGGGATCCACTTGGGTCCTTTCTTGATGGCATCGGTGGCAACACGGGCCAGTACCGATCCCTTCATATTCAGGGCCTGTACGTCGCTCACGTTTCCTTCACGGTCCACAATGAACTGCACTTCCACGGTTCCGGCCTGGCCATCGTCCACCAGGTCGTCAATCCGCTTCATGATTTCGTTGTACACGTACTTGTTCCATTTCTCTTCACCACCGGGAAACTGGGCTTCCACTTCCACTTTGGTGAAGATCTGGTTGGGATCTTCGCGGGGTGCTTCCACCACTTTGGATTCCTGCTCCACTTTGGGGGGGTTCACCACCTCAGGATCCTTGATCCCTTCCTGGTCAATTTTACCCACGTTGGTGATCTGCTCCTGTTCTTTTACCTCGTTCTTTTCCTGGAATTTTTCATCTTCCACAATTTTGGGAGGGGTGAACTTGGTGATCTCAATTTTGGGCGGCTCCGGTGCGGGGGGCGGAGGTGGCGGGGGAGGTTCAATCTTCATTTCCTCTTCCTGCTTGATATCGCTCAGCTCCACATCTTGCACTTTTACCTTGTTTTTGGCATTTTTGGCGGCATTCTGGCTGACGAATGCCATGGTAAACACCAGGAGGGCGAAGGCGGCTGTGATGCCCAACGCAATCTTCAGACGACGGTGGTAATTCCTGCGCAACTCATACGCGCCGTACTCTTTGTTACGTTCGTCGAAGAGCAGGTCAAGGAAATCTGACTTCAGAATCTTATTAACGTCCATAAAGCGTTTTATTTAAAGATGCAATAACTGTTGCAATTACATACCGGAGTTACTTTCCGGAGGCCCCCTCCGATACGCTGATCAGGTCTTTTTCACCCTGGGAAATTTCCACCATTGCATACCGCTTGATTTCGCAGATGGTCATCTCATCCAACACGTCTACCAGGTTTTTATACTCGGCTTCTTCGTTGGGCTTGATGATCACCACGAGATCTTTTTCGGGTGTCCGGGCTTTTTTATCGAGAAGAACGGAACGGAACTCCTTGAAGTTGGTGGACTTAAAGTTGGATCCGTCTGACTGGAGTTGCCCCTCGTAATAAAAGATCCGGTTTTCCTTGCTCAGCAATACGGTGAAGGCGCCCGAAGCCTTTGCCTCGGTCTGTTCTTCCTGCTTGGCCGTATCATCGGGCACTTTCAGGTTGAACGCCTTGGGCGAACTCATGGTGGTGGTGAAAATGAAGAACGTAATCAACAGGAAACCCAGGTCCACCATGGGGGTCATGTCCACCCGTACGGGTACCTTTTTCTGTTTCTTGACGCCCGGGCCTTTCTTACCATGGTCCTGTGAGCCGCTATCTACATCTGCTCCCATAGCCTGATTTTTTTTAAAGTTTACAATGCATTTACTCTTTGATCTGTTGCCCCTGTGACTTATACAAGGGAGTTCCGGCCGGAACAGGCTCCATCGAAGTGATCAGCTTGAAGGAGAAAACCCCGTTCTTTTTAAAGGCCGCCAGGATGTTTTTAAACTCCGGGTATTTGGCAGCGTTGTCTCCGTTCAGCATCACGTTGGCCGGGCGGCGTCCGCCGCTGCCGGTGAGCAGGGCATTGATCCATCCATCCAGTTCGTTATTGGCCGAATCGATGGGAATACCGGGCTGCTTGAACGCCTTGTATTCGTCGTCGCTGAGGGCCAGCAGCGATTTAAGCTTGGAGAAGGGAACACCGATACCGGAAATACCAAAGCGCAGGAAGGTGGCACGTTCTTCGTTGGTCAGGGTAAGACCTTTCTGATTCTTCAACACCTCCAGCATATTGGAGACCCTTTCCTTGGAATCCTCATCTGTACTGAAACTGATGAACGTGCGGCCTTCTTTGTCGAATGTAATTTTAAAGACATCCTTTTCAGCCACATTCTCAGAAGAAACGGATTTGGGGTTTTGAATACTGACCAATTCCGGGGGCTTGAATTTGGTTGCCAGCATGAAAAAGGCCAGGATCAGGAAGGCTACGTCCACGAACGCGGTCATATCCACCCAGGTACTCTTTTTCTGTATTTGTAATTTAGGCATGTATGATCATTTAAAGTCCTTAGATGCAATAACAATGCAGTTCCACAGATTTCCGCTGGCTTATTTGTACAAAGAAGCAAAGCTTTGCGTAAGCGTAAAGCTTGATTCATCAATGCCGTACGTAATAGAGTCGATCTTGGTGGTAAACACATTGTACATGATCAGGGCAAAGGAAGAAGTGGCAATACCCAGGGCGGTGTTGTACAGGGCTTCCGAGATACCAACGGCCAGCTGCGAAGCGTCGCCTCCGGCACCTTCATCACCCAGGGCCGCGAAGGAACGGATCATTCCCATTACCGTACCCAGCAGGGCTATCAGTGTACCGAGCGAAGTAAGTGTGGAAAGGAATACCATGTTCTGCTGCAGCATGGGCAGCTCGAGCGCGGTAGCTTCCTCCACTTCTTTTTGGATGGCCAGTACTTTCTGGTCTGTATCCAATCCAGCCTCTTCGGTCATGGCCTTGTATTTGCGCAAACCGGCTTTCATCACATTGGCAACAGAGCCTTTCTGCTTATCACAGGCAGCCATGGCAGCTTCAATGTTCTTATTGGCCAGGTGGAATTGAACGTTGCGCACAAAGTCGGATGCGCTGCCGGTACCCAGGGCCTTGCGGATCGTAAGGTAGCGCTCAATAGAGAAAGCGAACACCATCAGGAACAAACCAATGAGGAAGGGAACCACGATACCGCCTTCGTAAACACGGTTCAGCGGAGTAAGGGGCTTTTTGTGTGTGGGCCAGAACCAGGCACCGGTTGTATCGGGCTCTTTGAAACCAGAGGGATTTCCGAGGATAAAGCGCCAGATCAGATAGCCGATGAGCACACACACAATGGGAGCAATCCACGACACCATGTTGCTGGTTTTTTTGGGTTGAACCGAAGTAGCTGCCTTTGCTGCAGTTGGTTTTGTTTCAGCCATGACAATTGAATTTTTAGGTTTTTGTTTTTAAGTATTTACGGTAAAGTTTGACGCAATGCTATGAAAAAAATCGTTTGGGTAATGAAACCTTTTTCCCTGTCAGGGGTGGCACAAGTTAGGGAAATATTTATTTTCACCAAATCCAGCCGTTTTAATTTTTTTAAAGCATTCTCCCCGCCGGCAAACCTGCCGTTTATCATTAAAAATACCTTCCCGTCCCGAAATCAGGCCCGGGATTCTTACTTTGGTGGTTTAAACGTTTATTCATTCACAGAAAATCTAAACACTTCCATGATTGTTACGTTCGCCCGCATGCTCCTGGTAACCGCCGGCCTGTACCTGGCGGGTATTACCGTTGCGCAAAACCGCCCCCCGGTACCGGCACCTTCACCGGTCAACGGCACCCCGCAACAGCAGGTTCCTCCCGTGGCGCCTGCTGCCCAACGCTCCGGCCCCCGGCCGTATAAAGATGTGATTACCGACAAAGCCATCAGCAAAAAAGGCCTGTTCTCCGTTCATAAGGTTGATGACAAGTGGTATTTTGAGATTCCGGACTCTCTGATGGGCCGCGACATCCTCGTGGTGAGCCGGATTTCCAAAGCGGCCGCCGGTCTCAGCAACGGCTTTTCGGGCTATGCAGGCGACATCATCAACAACAACGTGATCCGGTTTGAAAAAGGACCCAATAACAAGGTCTTCCTGAAACGGATCTCCTACGACCAACGGGGAACGGATGAAAACGGCATGTACCAGGCCGTGGTTAACTCCAACATGCCCCCCATCATGCAGGCCTTTGATGTGCGGTCGTACGGCAATGACTCCGTAACACGTACCCGTTCAACGGTCATAGAGCTCACCGATTACCTCGCGGGCGACAACGATGTGTTATTCTTTAACAGCCGCACCAAGTCCGGCTTCCAGCTGGGAACCCAGCAGGCCGACAAATCGTACGTGGAAACGGTTCGCACCTACCCCATCAACATCGAAATCAAAACAGTAAAAACCTATGCCCGCAGCGCATCCACCGGTGGAGGTTCCAATCCATTTGCCGCTGCCCCCGCCGGTGGCCTGTATACCTTAACCCTCAACAGTTCGCTGCTGCTTTTACCGGCCAAACCCGCCCGGCCCCGCTATTTTGATCCAAGGGTGGGTTATTTCACCCGCAGTTATACCGATTTTGATGCCAACCCACAGGGCGTGAAGGAAATTGAAATGGCCGTCCGCTGGAAGCTGGAACCCAAACCGGAGGATGTAGATAAATACCTGCGGGGAGAATTGGTGGAACCCCAGCAACCCATTGTCTATTATATTGACCCCGCCACCCCCAAAAAATGGGTGCCCTACCTCATGCAGGGAGTGAACGACTGGCAGGTAGCGTTTGAAAAAGCAGGCTTCAAAAATGCCATCATGGGCAAGCTGGCCCCCACCCCTGCAGAAGACAGCACCTGGAGCCTGGAAGATGCCCGCTTCAGCGCCATCGTTTACAAACCCTCGCCGGTACAGAATGCAAGTGGACCCAATGTACACGACCCCCGCAGCGGCCAGATCCTGGAAAGCCACATCAACTGGTACCACAATGTAATGCAGTTGCTGCGTAACTGGTATTTCATCCAGACGGCCGCTGTGGATACGGGCGCCCGGAAAATGGTATTTGACGATGCGCTCATGGGCGAGCTCATCCGCTTTGTTGCAGCCCATGAAGTGGGCCATACCCTGGGATTACGGCACAACTTCGGTTCCTCCTCCACCGTTCCGGTTGACAGTTTGCGCAACAAACGCTGGGTGGAAGCAAACGGCCATACGCCTTCCATCATGGACTATGCCCGCTTCAACTATGTAGCCCAGCCGGAAGACAACATCAGCAGGGGGGGGCTTTTTGCCCGGATCGGGGATTACGATAAGTGGGCCATTGAATGGGGGTACCGCTGGCTGCCGCAGTTTAAGTCGGCCACCGAAGAAGTACCCTACCTCCAGCAACTCACCACCGAACGCCTGAAAAATAAACGTCTCTGGTTTGGCACCGAAACCAACCCCGATGACCCCCGGAGCCAGAACGAAGACCTGGGCAACAATGCCATGAAAGCTGGTTTCTATGGGATTAAAAATCTGCAGCGCATCGTACCCAACCTTGTAAAATGGACCCGTCAGCCAAACGAAAGTTATGAAAGCCTGGGCGAGATGTACGGACAGGTAACCGGTCAGTTTGGGCGTTACCTGGGCCATGTGGCTAAAAACATCGGGGGCATCTATGAAACACCCCGCATGCGGGAACAGGAAGGACCGGTGTACGAATACACCCCCAAAAGCATTCAGAAAGAGGCCATGCAATTCCTCAACCAGCAGATCTTTAACACCCCCACCTGGTTGCTGGAAGCGGACGTGTTGAACAAGACAGGCGACAACCCGCTGATCACCATTGGCACCCGCCAGGAGTCGGTACTGAACCGGATCGTAAGTACGTCCACCCTGTACAAACTCTTTGCCATGGAAGCCCAGCAGGGTGCCAACGCCTACCGGGCCACGGAAATGATGGACGACCTGCGCCGCTCTATTTTCGGCGAACTGTATGCCCGCAAAGCAACGGACATCTACCGCCGGAACCTCCAGAAACTTTTTGTGGAACGCATGATTTCACTGTTGCCCTCCTCTGCACCGGTACCGGTGCTCAGCAGTGGTATTTCCATCCAGATAGGGCCGGCACTTAATGTCAAAAATACCGATGCCTATTCTGTGTTGCGGGGTACACTCCGTACCATCCGGAACGACATCCGCACCGGGCTGCCGCTGGTGACCGACCCCATGACCCGCCTGCACCTCCAGGACCTGGCCGACCGCATCACCCAGGCCGTAGAGCCGAAATAAATCTCCGGCACTATAACATAAATGCCACACCGCTGGGTGTGGCATTTTTTATTGCAGCATGTTTCATTTACTCATAGCGCAGGGCATCAATGGGATCGAGGCGGGAGGCCTTGACGGCCGGATACAATCCGGCCACCAGCCCGGTGGCAAAACAAATAAACACCCCTATCAGCACCCATATCCACGGTACCACAAAGCCGGTTTTGAGGTACATCGAAAACAGGTTGCCCACCAAAATGCCCAGCACGATACCAAAACCGGCACCCAGCAGACTGATGAGTACACTTTCCCACAGAAACTGCGAACGGATGGTGGCCGGCTTGGCGCCCACTGATTTGGACAAACCGATTTCACGGGTACGTTCGCTCACCGCCACCAGCATGATGTTGGTAAGACCAATAGCGGCACCCAGCAGGGTGATGATGCCGATGACCATGGCCGCGTACCGCACATACCGCAGGGTGTTCTTGAGTGTTTCCACCAGTGTATCGCTGCGGTCGATGTAAAAATTATCGGCATCCTGGAAATGCAACTTCCGCACCTGCCGGAACAGGCCGGTGGCCTCCCCCACAGCTGCATCCATGTGCTGGAAATCCTCTGCCCGTATGGTGATGTTATAACTTCCCTCGCTGCTGAACACCCGCCGCACGTTGTTGGTGCTGGTTATAGCAATGTTGTCCAGCGCCAGGAAGGAACTCGCCCCCCGGGGCTGCATGGTGCCGATGATGCGGTAGCGACCCGCCCCGATGCGGATCAATTTGCCGATGGCCTGGTCGTGCTTGCCGCGGAAGAGCTTGTCCACCAGGTCGCTGCCGATGATCACCACGTTGCGTCCGCTTTGCAGGTCGGTGACGGAAAAATTACGACCGGCCTTCAGCAGGTAGCCGCTGTTGAGCAGGTAATTCTCATCTCCGCCAATCATCCGCACATTGGGATTGGTCTTCTGTTCATTGAAAAAAACCGTTGCGTTTCCGGTGGCAAATTTAGACACACTCACCGTGGCCGGATAGGCGAATTGGTCTTTAAACCGTTTCGCTTCTTCCCAGGTGATGATGCGGCCCAGCGTGGAAGCCCGTTGGCGGCTGGAGCCACGGCGCTCCCGTGTGAGATCACTGCGGGGTGGTCCGCCAAACCGGATGTTGCGCTCCCGGAAGCGGATGCTGAACGAGTTGGCCCCCAGGATGGAGAAATTTTCATACAGGCTCTGGTTCATGGCTTCGATGGCCGTAATGATGCCAATAAGCGCCATGATGCCAAAAGCAATGATGGAAACCGTGATACCGGTGCGGAGCCGGTTGGAACGTACCGTACGCCAGGCGAGGGATAAAATATCCGGAAGTGTCATAGATGGTACCCCGAAAGTAAGCAACCCGGCCGGATAAACCATCCGGAAGCTGTTGATCAGCGTACATTCAGCCAGTCGAGCAGCAACTGGTGGGGAAAAACACCCAGCAGGATGATCAGTCCGGCGCAGAATAGTAATACCGCTTTAAAGCCACCCGGCAGGGGCAGGGTTTCACCGGTACCCTCGCGGAAATACATGGCCTGGATGATGCGGAAATAATAATACACGCTTACTGCCGCCATTACCACCGCAAAGATCACCAGCCAGAGGTAAGTGCCGGTTTTAACGGCCGCCGCCAGCATGAAATATTTGGCAAAGAAGCCGGCCGTGAGCGGAATGCCGGCCAACGACAGCAGGAAAACCACCAGGGCAAAAGCCACCAGGGGCTGGCGGGCAGCCAGTCCGTTGAAGCCCTCGAACGTATAATCCTTCATATGAATGAGTACGGCAAAGATGCCGATGGTGGCCAGGCAATACGCCACCGTATACAGCAGCATGCCCTGTACCGCCATGTCGTTAATGGCAAAAACCGCAAAGAGCATGAAGCCGGCCTGGGCAATGCTGGAATAAGCCAGCATGCGCTTTACGCTCTGTTGGTAAACAGCTGTAATGTTGCCAATCAATAAAGTAAGGGCCGTTACGATGGCCAGCGTGGGGCGCCAGAGAGCGGTATCCCGTTCAAATGCATGCAGGAACAGATTGACAAAGGCCACCATGGCAGCCAGCTTCACAATGGTAGCCATGAAAGAAGTAAATACCGTGGGAGCACCGTCGTACACATCGGGCGTCCAGAAATGAAACGGGGCAGCCGACACTTTAAATGCCAGTCCGGCCAGCACCAGCACCAACCCGATCTGGTGAAAAAGGAAGAGTTGATCGGAGCTGTTCAGCTGCAGGTTGGCCACCATGAACGAACCGCTGCCGCCGTACAGGAAGGCAATTCCCAGCAGGAGAATACCCGTTGAAAAAGAACCCATCAGGAAATACTTCAGGGCCGCTTCGTTGCTCTTGAGGTTTCGTTTATCGCTGCCCGTTAGAATGTAAAGCGGTATGGAGATGATTTCAATGCCCAGGAACAGGATGAGCAGGTTGTTGAAGAAGGATACCAGTCCCACCCCGGCCATGATGAAGAAAATGAGCGTGAAATATTCGTAAGGGTGATTGCCTACCTGGCTGATGGCCCGGCCGCTGAGCAGGAAGAACAGGAGCAGGGAACCGGTAACCAGCGTAAGGAAAATATAGCCAAAGCGGCTGTAATCCATCATACCGGCAAAATCAGTATCGAACAACCGGAAACCGTTCATGTCGAGCAGGTTGGCGACCAGCAGCAGCACAGCACCGGCAACCGCCAGCAGCGGGGCTGTTGCTTTACGGGCATGAAAAGCGCCGCTGAACATCATCACAATGCCCCAAACAGCCGAAAGAAAAATCAGGTTCATGTTGTATTGTCTTTAAGTTTCAGCAACCGGTTGTTGCGCCGGATGCTCCGATCAGTTCGTTGTTTTCTGCCGGCATCAGTTGAATACAGCCAGCAGCATGGTTACGGTATCGCCCACCAGCGCAAATACCGGCGCCGGGTATACACCCAAAACGAAAACAGCGCCCACAATCACCACCAGGCTCAGTTGTTCGTACCAGCGGATGGCAGGCATCTTTGCCGTACGTTCGTTAACCTCGCCGAAAAATACTTTCTGGATCATGCGCAGTGTATACACAGCACTCAGGATGATGCTCAACCCGGCAACCGCGGCATACCACACATTAAACTGGAACAGTCCGTTGAACATCAGGAATTCCCCAATGAAGGCGTTGGTGAGCGGAAGGGCCACGTTGGCCAGGGCCACGATCACCAGTAAAATCGCCAGTCCGGGCGCCTGCTGGGCCAGTCCGCCCAGTTCCCGCATGTTGCGGGTGCCCATGCGTTGCTCAATCAGATCCACCACTATCCACATGCCCAGCACGTTTACACCGTGGCTGAAGAACTGGATGAGCGCACCCTGCAGGGCGCTTTCATTGTTGGCAAAGAGCGCGGCGCTCATCAGCCCGATGTGGGCTATCGAAGAATAGGCAATCAGGCGTTTAATATCGTCCTGCTGCATGGCGAGGAGACTTGCATAGATCATGCCCACCACACTGAGACCAATCACTACATTGTCGAACTGGGCCGTTGCTTCCGGGAAAAGCGGGATCAGCCAGCGGATCACCGCAAACAATCCCATTTTCACCATGAGGGCGCTGAGCACCATGGTTACTCCGGCAGGTGCCTGCTCGTACGTATCGGGCTGCCAGGTGTGGAAGGGAAACACCGGCATTTTAATGGCAAAGGCAACGAAGAACAGCCAGAACATCCAGCCCTGCTCGGCAGTTGAGAGTTGCACGCGGTACAGCGACTCAAGGGCGAAGGAGCCTTCGGGGTTGCGGTAATAGAGGTAGAGCAATCCTACCAGCAGCAACAGCGAACCAAGGAACGTGTAAATAAAAAACTTGAACGTGGCGGCAATCCGCTTCTCCCCTCCCCAGCGGGAACAGAGGAAATAGACCGGTATAAGGGCCAGTTCCCAAAAGAAATAAAACAGGAGGCCATCGGCGGCGAGGAACACACCCAGGATGCCCGCCTGTGCCAGCAGCAGCAATGCGAAGTAGTTAGCGGGTGAAGCGGGGTGGTTGTTCCAGGTGCCCAGCAGGATCAGGGGATAAGCCAGCACCGTAAGCAGGCACAAAACGGCGGATGCGCCGTCCATCTGCAGGGCAAAGCGGGAGCCCAGCTGCGGCAACCAGTCGGCCACCCATTGGTTACCGCCGGCCGCGTTGGCGCCGGCCAGTCCCCACACCATCACACCAAGCGCTGCCAGGGAAAACAGAAGGGCCGACATCTTCGCCGTCTTTTCGTCCCGCAGCAGAAAGCCGAGCAGGCCACCGGCCAGGGGAATCAGGATCAACAGGAGTGCTACCATACGAGGGTTATCTAAAGATGATTAAAAGGAAATACTCAGCACCAGGAACAGCAACAGCCCCAGTACCATCCACAATACGTAACTGCCTACCTGACCGCTCTGCAGCAGGCGCAGCTGGCGGCCGCCCCAGAGCACGGTTTTACCTACACCGTTCACCACCCCGTCAATGCCGCTTTTTTCCACAAAGCGGTTGCTGAAGCGGGCAAATCCGTTGAGGGGCTTCGTGATAATGGTATCGTACAGTTCATCTACATACCACTTTTGCGCCAGCAAACGGCCAAAACCGGAAGCTTCGCCCGTTTCGGGCTGCTTGCTGAAGCGATTCCAGGCATAGGCCACCACGGCCAGGATAAGCGCCACGCTTACGGCCAGCAGGATCCACTCGGTGGAGTGGGCCACGTCGTGAGCCGTGGCATAAGTGGCTGATTCGGCAAATACCGGTGCCAGGTAGTTCTGCAGCCAGTGTGCATCGGCTGCAAACAGGGCGGGGATGCCCGCAAAGCCGGCCACTACCGCCAGCACAGCCAGCACCACGAGGGGTAACGTCATGGCTCGCGGACTTTCGTGCAGGTGCTGCGCCTGCTCCTGCGTACCGCGGAACGAACCGCGGAAGGTCATGGCATAGAGGCGGAACATGTAGAAAGCTGTCAGCAACGCACCAACGAGGCCCAGCACATAATACAGCGGATGGGCGGCGAAGGCGTGCATGAGAATTTCATCCTTGGAGAAGAAGCCGCTGAAAGGCGGGATGCCGGCGATGGCAATGCAGCCGGCGAGGAAGGTCCAGTGGGTCACCGGCATTTTACCCCCGAGGCCGCCCATGCGCCGGATGTCCTGCTCGTGGTGCAGGGCATGAATGACCGAGCCGGCGCCCAGGAACAGCAGGGCTTTGAAGAAAGCATGGGTGATCACGTGAAAAACGGCACCGGTAAAAGCGCCTACGCCCAGGCCCAGGAACATATAACCCAGCTGGCTTACCGTTGAATAGGCCAGTACTTTTTTGATGTCGTTTTGTTTGAGTGCAATCGTGGCTGCCAGCAGGGCTGTTGCCAGGCCGGTGATGGCCACAACGGTTTGCGAGGCGGGAGCCAGGGTATAGAGGATGTTGCTGCGGGCAATCATGTAAATACCCGCGGTTACCATGGTGGCGGCGTGGATGAGGGCCGAAACGGGTGTGGGACCGGCCATCGCGTCGGGTAACCAGGTGTAGAGCGGTATCTGGGCGCTCTTACCGGTGGCGCCGATGAACAGCAGCAGGGTGATGAGGGTAAGCATACCGGTGCCGGCGCTGCCTGCCTGCGGAAACACCGTGGTGAAGGTAAGGGAGCCGAACTGCTGCAGAATGAAGAAAAGGCCCAGCAGGAAGCCGAGGTCGCCAATCCGGTTCATCACAAAGGCCTTGCGGGCCGCGTTGCCGTATTCATGGTTCTTAAACCAATAGCCAATAAGCAGGTAGGAACAGAGTCCCACACCTTCCCAGCCTATAAAAAGGATGAGATAATTAGCACCCAGCACCAGGAGAAGCATGCTGAACACGAAGAGGTTCAGATAGGAGAAGTAGCGGGCATAGTGCTCGTTGCTTTCTTCGTGCATGTAGGAAGCCGAATACACGTGGATGAGAAAACCTACGCCCGTAATCACCAGCAGGAAGAGCGCCGACAACCGGTCCACCTGGAAGGCAAAAGGAATGTCCACCGTGGCTGTTTTGATAAAATCAAACAACGTCACAATAACGGGACTGCTTTCGGCCCTTGTTTCGTTGAAGATGAGCCAACTCACCACAAAAGAGGCCAGCACCGCTCCGCTGCCGATGAGGGCGGTGAGCGACTTGCCCAACTGTTTTCTTCCGAGCCCGTTGATGAGGAAGCCCACCAGGGGAAACAACGGAACCAGGTATACCAATTTACTCATAAGATTCAAGCTGTACCGGGATCACCAGGGGTGGTCTCAGTGTTTTAATCGGTTCAAAAAGTTGATATCCACACTATGAATATTGCGATACATCATTACTATGATGGCCAGCCCCACGCTCACTTCGGCCGCGGCCACCACCATGATGAAGAATACAAACAACTGGGCTTCCACACCGGTGATAATATCGGTGGGGTTGGCCTGCACCGCGTTGGCATAATGCATCTTGCTGAAGGCTACCAGCAACAGGTTCACCGCGTTGAGCATCAGTTCCACGCACATGAAGATGATGATGGCATTGCGGCGGGTTAAAACGCCCGCCACCCCGATGCTGAACAGGGCTACTGCAAGTATGACGTAATAGTTAATAGGCATAGTAAAACTCCCGCGGGAGTGTTTAATCGTTTACAATTGGTTCGGCTGTTCGGCTTCTTTTTTCCCGATCACCACTGCTCCCACCATGGCACTGAGGAACAGAATGCTGCTTATTTCAAAAGGCAGCACATAATCGGTATACAGCACTTTACCCAGGTTATGAATGAGACCAGACGCGCCGGTGTCCACCGTTTTCTGGTCCAGCAGCGTTTCACTCTGGCGCAGGGCCGCCACCAGGATCAGCAACAAGCTGCCGCCGGCGATGGCGCCGGCAAATTTCAGCCACCGGTTTTTCTGCGGCTCATTGTCGGCGTTCAGGTTCATGAGCATAATCACAAAGAGGAACAACACCATAATGGCGCCTGCGTACACGATGATGTTTACCACTGCCAGGAACTGGGCGTTGAGCAGGATGTAATGTCCGCTGATGGCAAAGAAGACGACAATGAGCCAGAGCACGCTGTACACGGGATTGCGGCTGAACACCATCATCAGTGCACTACCCAGCGCCAATGCGCTCAGAAACCAGAATAAAATTTCGCTGATAGTCATGTTATACAGTCGGTTGTTGTTTGGCTTGCGCTTTCCGTTCCTCCACCAGGCCCTTTGATTTGGCGAACCCTTCGGGATCCTGCTGCGGATGCGGGATCACCAGGTTGTCTTTGCCGTAGATAAAACTCTGGCGGCTGTAATTGGCCGGAGCAAACGTTTCGGTGAGGTAAATCGCGTCTTTGGGACAGGCTTCCTCACAGAGGCCGCAGAAGATGCAGCGCAGCATGTTGATTTCATACTTCGCAGCGTATTTTTCTTCCCGGTACAGGTGTTCTTCGCCCGGCAGCCGTTCGGCAGCTTCCATGGTGATGGCCTCGGCCGGACAGGCGACCGCACAGAGCCCGCAGGCCGTGCAGTTTTCCCGCCCTTCGGCATCGCGGTTCAGGATGTGAAGTCCCCGGAACACGGGGCTGAAAGGCCGTGTTTCTTCGGGATAATTGATGGTGACCTTCTTCTTAAAAATATGACTGAACGTGATGCCCATCCCCTTCAGAATGGCCGGCATGTAAATCCGCTCCATGAAGTTGAGTGGACGGCGGTCTACGGCTTTTGCCCGGTTGGTGAGTTGCATGCGTCGTTTTTAAAAAGTGTGCAAATATATTTATCTGTGCGGAGAACAGCTCCGCAATCCGTTACTTCAAAAACAGGATAACCGCTCCTGTGATCAGCATGTTAACCAGTGCCAGCGGTATCAGGCTCTTCCAGCCCAGGTTCATGAGCTGATCGTAGCGGAAACGGGGAATGGTCCACCGTACCCACATGAACAGGAAAAGGAAGAACACGATTTTGGCCATGAGCACCCCGGCGCCGATGATGGCCAGTACGTTGGCGGAGAGGCCCCAGGCCTGCTCGTTCACAAAGGGGATGTCATAACCCCCAAAATACAGGCTGGCCATCAACGCGCTGCTGATGAACATATTGATGTACTCGGCAAACAGGTAGAAGCCCAGCTTCATGCTGGAGTATTCGGCGTGGTAACCGCCAATCAGTTCGTTTTCGGCTTCGGGCAGGTCAAACGGGGTGCGGTTACACTCGGCGAAGGCGCACACCAGGAAGATGAAAAAGCCCAGCGGCTGGTACACGATGTTCCAGGCGCCGGTGATCTGCTGGTCCACCATCTCGCGGATGCTGAGCGTACCGGTTACCATCAACAGGGCAATGAGCGACAGCCCCATGGCCAGTTCGTACGATATGATCTGTGAAGCAGCCCGCAGACCACCCATGAGGGAATACTTGTTGTTACTGGCCCAGGCGCCGATCATGATGCCGTACACACCCAGGCTCACCACGCCAAACACGTACAATACACCGATGTTGATGTCGGCAATCTGCAGATCAATGGTGCGGCCAAAGAGTTCCACCTTGTCGCCCCAGGGAATAACGGCACCGGTGAGCATGGCGGTGATCATGGCCAGGGAAGGTCCCAGAATGAAAAGGATTTTATTCGAAGCGTTGGGGATGAGTTCTTCCTTGAAAAACAGTTTCATTCCGTCGGCCACCGGCTGCAGCAGGCCAAAGGGGCCGGCCCGGTTGGGACCGCGGCGATCCTGGATCACGGCGGCTACTTTGCGCTCGGCATACGTGGTGTACATGGCCACCAGCAGTGAAACGGTGATGATGAATGCGATGAAGATAAATTTCTCCAGCACCAGGAACCAGTCTACGGATAACAAAGTGATGTCCATTAATTATCTTTCTTGATTTGTTTAAAAACCTGTGAGGTGGCCGGACCGTTGATGGCACTCAGTTCCACCTGGTTGACTTCGCTCACGTCTTTGATGTTCATCAGGAGTTTGGGATCGCGTCCGCCCATCACCTTTGCCACGGTTTCGTTGGGTTTCTTCAGCCCGGTGTAGTGGCCCTGTGAAATAACGGAGTGACGGTTGACCTGGCTGGGACCTTCAATCACCCAGTCGCTGGCTTTCTTGCGTTCAAAACGGCATTTGTTGCAGATCCAGCCCGGCGTACCCTTACTGCTTTGCTTCACTTCGCCCCATTCGTCTTTACGGGCCGTTACCCGAAGCACTTCATCGCCCCGCATCCACAGCTGCACTTCGCCGCTGCAGGTGTCGCAGTTGCAATGTGCATCCACGGGCTTGGTGAACCACACCCTGTTCTTGAATCGGAAGGTTTTATCGGTAAGGGCGCCTACCGGGCATACATCAATCACGTTCCCGATGAAATCGTTGTTGAGGTTTTGCTCTATGAGGGTGGCGATTTCCGCATGATCGCCCCGCATGAGAATACCGTGTTTACGCTCAGTGCTCACCTGGTCGGCCACGTACACGCAGCGGTAACAGAGGATGCAGCGGGTCATGTGCAGCTGGATGTAGTCGCCCAGTTCGTGCTTTTCAAAGGTGCGGCGTTTAAACTCGTAACGGCCCGCTCCGGCGCCGTGTTCGTAGCTGAGGTCCTGGAGGTGACACTCGCCGGCCTGGTCGCAGATGGGACAGTCGAGCGGGTGGTTGATCAGCAGGAACTCCACCACGCCTTTGCGGGCATCGAGTACGCGTTCGCTGGTGATGTTCTTCACCACCATGCCGTCCATTACGTTGGTGCGGCAGCTGGCCACCAGTTTGGGCATGGGCCGCGGGTCGGCCGCCGATCCGGCCGCCACTTCCACCAGGCAGGTGCGGCATTTCCCGCCGCTGTCTTTGAGGGTGGTATAGTAACACATGGCCGGGGGAGCCACTTCGCCGCCCACTTTACGGGCAGCCTGCAGGATGGTGGTGCCCGGCTCCACTTCGACGGTGATGTTGTCGATGGTGACCTTGAAGAGTTGTTTTTGTTCGCTCATATATTGTTTCTCGCGGCGCACGCAAAGATTTTGCGGCGCAACGTTTTATAAATGATTAGCAATTCGCTTTATTCCGTCTTTCAAAAAAATCACATTAAAGTTTACCAAAAGCCCCAACTTCAGATTTGTCAATTTTAAATAGGTCAGAACCTGTTTAAAATGCAGATCACTGTGAGTTTCAACGCTTTTAAACTCAACAATAACTTTATCGTCGAGTATGATGTCGGCCCGGAATCCAATTTCCAGAAATACCTGCTCATGCATGAGCGGAATCCCTTTTTCCGCTGATAAGGAACTCCAAGCTCAGACCATTCGTAACAAAAGATCTCTTCATACACGCTCTCAAAAAGTCCTGAACCGTATTGCCTGTGTATGCCAAAGCAGATATCCTGCGCCCTTGTGGCGATTTCATTTTCGGTATTTTTCATATGTTAGCTGCGTTCTCTGCCCCGCTGTGTGCGCCGCGTGAAACCCTCAGGCCAAAACCTCCAACGGCTTGGCATAATTCGCCAGCCCGTAATTCCGCGTTTGCGCTTCTGCGGGGTTGGTCACGTGCCATTCAAACTCATCGCGGAAGTGGCGGATAGCAGCTGCTACGGGCCATGCCGCCGCATCGCCCAGCGGGCAGATGGTGTTGCCTTCGATCTTACGCTGAATGTCCCACAGCAGGTCAATATCACTCATCTTTCCCTTACCTGTTTCCATGTTGAGCAGGATCTTCTCCATCCACCCGGTTCCCTCACGGCAGGGCGAACACTGCCCACAGCTCTCGTGGCGGTAGAAACGGGCCAGCGTGTATGTATGCTTCACTACGCACTGGTCTTCGTCGAGCACAATAAACCCACCGCTTCCCATCATACTGCCGGTGGCAAAACCGCCATCGGCCAGGCTTTCGTAGGTCATCATACGGGTCTCCCCCCTGGCTGTTTTCAGCAGCAGGTTGGCCGGCAGAATGGGTACCGACGAACCACCCGGAATGCAGGCTTTGAGGCGTTTGCCGCTGGCGATACCGCCGCAGTATTCGTCGCTGTAGATAAACTCCTCCACGGAGATGTTCATTTCTATTTCATAGACACCCGGCCTGGCCACGTTGCCGCAGGCGGATATAAGTTTGGTGCCGGTGGATTTGCCGATACCGATGCGGGCGTATTCATCACCCCCGTCGTTGATGATGGGCACCACCGCCGCGATGGTTTCCACGTTGTTGACCACGGTGGGACAGCCCCACAATCCTTTCACAGCCGGGAAGGGCGGCTTGATGCGGGGGTTGCCCCGCTTGCCTTCCAGCGACTCAATAAGAGCGGTTTCCTCGCCGCAGATGTAGGCGCCGGCGCCGGGATGTACGTATATTTCACAATCGAACCCGCTGCCGAGGATATTCTTGCCCAGCCATCCGGCCTGGCGTGCTTCCGCGATGGCCTGTTCCAGGATCTCTTTCACCCACCAGTATTCGCCGCGGATGTAGATGTACGAACGGTTGCTGCCCAGTGCAAAAGAAGAAACAATCATTCCCTCGATGAGCAGATGGGGGATGAACTCCATCAGGTAGCGGTCTTTGAAGGTACCGGGCTCGCTCTCATCGGCGTTCACCACCAGGTAACGGGGTACCCCTTCGGGCTTGGCTAAAAAGCTCCATTTCATACCGGTGGGGAAACCGGCACCGCCCCGGCCCCGCAGGCCGCTCTTCTTCACTTCTTCCACGATGGCTTCCGGACTCAACTGCTTCAATGCCTTCTCCACGCTGCGGTAACCTCCCTCGCGGCGGTACACCTCGTATTGGCGGATGCCTTCGACCTGTGCTTTTTCCAATAATAATTTTCTTGCCATATTCCGTTTGCTTCTGAATTATGTGTTGGGTCCTTTCCGTTCAAACCATCCGGGCCTGAGTTTAGCCGTCCAGCGCAGGATGATCGAAGCTACCATGAGCCCCAGCCCGCTGCCGCCCAGTACCAGCTGCGCTTCTTCGTTTGCAGTGAGGTATTTCGACAGGAAGATCGCCACCCCGGTAAGGGACAATACAAAACTGACCAGCACGATTTTTTTATACCGCTTCGGATCCATCAGGGTTGTTTGTTTAAAATATATTTATCTGCCAGTTCACCGGTGATACGGTTGCCTTCCATATCCAGTTGAAAGAGTTTGTTCTCGCCCACGTGGTAACGGGCCGGGGCGTTAGTGATGCCTTCCAGCTCCACCGTGTTACCATCCAACCAGTGCCAGCGGCCTTCGGTGTTCACACCGGCAGCCGGGGATTTGCCCAGGTAGCTGGTGGTGTAGCGGTAGGTGCTGTCGGTATGAAGCACTACGGTTGTAGTGATTCCTTCACAGCCGGCACAGGGTACCACGCCGGAGTAGGTTCCGGCCCAGTCGAGGGCCGTGCGGGCATCGTGCATATCGGGCGCTGCCGGCACGGTGGAATCAGCCGATGTTAGTACGGTCTCTTTCTTTCCGGCCGGCTCGTTATTGTTACAAGCCGTGAGAAAAATGAAAGCGAGTATGATGGTACAGTATCTCATCTAATCATCAATTGGCCTTTGCTTTTCCTTCTGCAATCAGGGCGTCTACTTTTTCTTTCGTCAGGTGTTCGCGGTAGTCGGGACCCAGCTGCAGCATGGGTGCATAACCGCAGGCGCCCAGGCATTCCACTGCCTTCAGGGTAAACAAGCCATCGGCCGTGGTTTCGCCGGGCCGTATGCCCAACCGGTCATAAATATGTGCAAGAATGTCATCACTGCCACGAAGCATACATGGGCCGGTCTGGCACACTTCCAGTACCGTTTTACCCACGGGCTGCAGGTTGTACATGCTGTAGAAGGTAGCCACTTCATACACTTCAATGGGCTTGATCTGCAGCAATCCGGCGGCATAGTCCATGGCTTCGGTGCTGAGCCATCCGCCGTTTTCTTTTTGTATCAGGTGCAGCAGGGGCAGGAGGGCACTTTTCTGCCGTCCTTCGGGGTAGTGAGCAATCAGCTCGTCCACCTGCTTCAATTTGTCGTCTGTCAACCTCATGTGCGTGTATCGTTAATAGTTGAGTTCGTTGTTTACTCCGTTCTTGCTGCAGTTGCTCAGGCATCCAGCTCGCCCGCAATCAGGTTCAGGCTGCTCATCACCACAATGGCATCGCTCAGCATCGCCCCTTTGATCAGTTCGGGATAGGCCTGGTAATAAATGAAACAGGGCCGGCGGAAATGCAGGCGGTAGGGGGTGCGGCCACCGTCGCTGATGAAATAGTAGCCCAGCTCACCGTTGGCGCCTTCCACACTGTGGTACACTTCTCCAGTGGGCATGTCAATCTCACCCATGATGATCTTGAAATGCCAGATCAAGGCTTCCATGTTCGTATAGACTTTCTGCTTTTCGGGCAGGTAATATTCCGGCACGTCGGCGTGATACACCTGCGACTCCTCCCCTTTCATGTCCTGTATTTTCTGGTAGGCCTGGTTGATGAGGCTGAGACTCTGCCACATTTCTTCGTTGCGCACGAGGAAACGATCGTAAGTATCGCCGGTACTTCCTACGGGTACGATAAAGTCGAAGTCTTCGTAGGAGGAATACGGGGTATGTACCCGCACATCGTAATCCACCCCGGCGGCCCGTAGGTTGGGGCCGGTGAAGCCGTAGTTCAGGGCCCGTTCGGCGCTGATGGGACCGCAGCCGATGGTGCGTTCCATGAAGATGCGGTTGCGGGTGAAAAGGTTCTCAAATTCCTTGAGAGCCTTGGGATATTCTTTCAGGAAACGTTCGAGTTTTTCCCAGGCAACGGGCGTGAAGTTGCGTTCAAAACCGCCGATGCGTCCGATGTTGGTGGTGAGGCGGCTGCCGCAGATCTCTTCATAGATTTCGTAGATAAGCTCGCGGTACTCCATCAGGTACACGAAGCCGGTGAAAGCGCCGGTGTCCACCCCGATGATGGAATTGCAGATGAGGTGATCGGAGATGCGTGCCAGCTCCATGATGATGATGCGGAGGTAATCCACCCGCTTGGGCGTTTGAACGCCCAGCAGTTTTTCGCAGGTCATGTGCCAGCCCATGTTGTTGATGGGACTGCTGCAGTAGTTCAGCCGGTCGGTGATGGGCGTTACCTGGTAGAGGGGGCGCCGTTCGGCCAGTTTTTCGAAGGCCCGGTGGATATAGCCCACGGTGGACTCAGCGCTGAGGATGCGCTCACCGTCCATCTCCAGCACGTTCTGGAACACACCGTGTGTGGCCGGGTGCGTGGGTCCCAGGTTGAGCGTGGTGGTCTTCTTTTCAATGGAACCCTCGGGTAACAATATGTTTTGTACGTCGGTCATGGTGCGTCAGGAACAGGTTTCAAGTCAACAATCGGGTGACAAGGGACTGCATTATGCAATGCTGCCGCCCCGTCCGAACATTTCATCGTCTTTATCAATACGGGTCTGGTCTTCCAGCGGGAACTCTTTCCGCAGGGGGAAATAATCCATTTCATCCACATTGAGAATGCGCTTCAGGTTGGGATGCCCCAGGAAGTTCACCCCAAAGAAATCGTAAGTCTCCCGCTCCATCCAGTTGGCCGTGGCAAAGAGTTTGGTGGCGGTAAACACATCGGGCTGCCGGATGTCGGTGAACACTTTAAAGCGGATCCGCACATTGTCTACCAGGTTGTGCAGGTGGTACACCACCGCCAGCTCACGGCCCTGATCCCCGGGGTAGTGCACGGCCTGCAGGTCGGTGAGGAACCGGAATTTCAGCTCTTCATCGTCGTAGAGGAACTGCAGAACTTTCAGGTTCAGTTCTTTGGGCGCTTCAAATGTAAGCATACCGTATGGTTCGGAGAAAGCGCTGAGCTGGTCGCCGAATTTCTCCGTCAGCCGTTGTTGTATCTGTTCGTTGGATAATCCCATGATTCGATTTAGTTGATCCGTTCGTGGCCGGGCTGCCTTGCAGCATAGCCGGCCCTATCACTTACTCAATGCCGTAACTGTTCAGTAATTGCTTGTAGTGTTCGCTGTTGCGGCGGCGCAGGCTTTCTTTGCCCACCAGGTCCTGCACCCGCATCAAACCATCGAGAATGGCTTCGGGACGGGGCGGGCACCCGGGAACATATACATCCACCGGCACCACCTGGTCTATGCCCTGCAACACACTGTAGGTATCGAAAATACCGCCGCTGCTGGCACAGGCGCCCACGGCCATCACCCAGCGGGGCTCGGCCATCTGCAGGTACACCTGCTTCACCACCGGTCCCATTTTTTTGGAAATGGTACCCATCACCATCATCAGGTCGCACTGGCGGGGTGTGAAAGCCATTCGCTCCGAACCAAAACGACCCAGATCGTAGTGGGCGGCGGCGGTTGCCATGAATTCAATGCCGCAGCAGGAAGTGGCAAAAGGAAGCGGCCAGATGGAGTTTTTACGGGCCAGCCCCACCACTTCGCTGAGTTTGGTGGCAAAGAAACCCTCGCCCATGTGTCCATCGGGCATTCCTACTACGCTGATATGGCTGTTGATATCGGCAGCCTTGGGGGTAATATTAAATTGTACCGGACGTGACATATGCTTTTAATTTTAGGAAGTAAGCCGTTTCCAGAGAGTAACAACCTGTATCACATAAAGTTGCCCGATTGATCTGGTTCAGCCCTTCCGCAACGTTCTATTAATCTTCCCAGTTGAGTGCGCCTTTTTTAATGATGTAGATAAATCCGCAAAGGAAAAATCCTACAAACATCAATACGGCGAAAAACCCCTGCCACCCCAGATCTCTGAAATTGACTGCGTAAGGGTAAAAAAAGATCACTTCCACATCAAACAACACAAACAGGATGGCCACCAGGAAGTATTTCACCGCCATGGGTTGCCGGGCATTGCCGTGAATTTCAATACCACTTTCAAAGTTTTCCAGCTTTTCGAAGGTAGGACGTTTGGGACCCAGCCAATGGGTGAGCACCATGATCAATGCCACCAGCCCCACTGCAAACAAAAGTTGAATACCTACCGGAAAGTAGCTGGAAGGAGTATCGCCCTGCAATAAGGTGGATGTAGCCGGACTGGCCTGTAAAATGGAAATCCAAAGGTTCATTGGCTGGTTTTTATCGGCGCAAAAATAAGACAGCCACAGCAGATTCAGGCAGGAGAACAAAAAAAACCCCTCACCGGGAGGGGATTTGCAAAGTGTTGTATAACGGGAAGTTATCGGCGGGGAGCGGATGCTCCTGCGGGTTTGTTTCCTGCAGCCGGTTTGCTGCCCGGTGTGGTGCCGGGTTGGTTCTGCGGTTTATTGCCACCCAGCTGGCGCTTATACTCGTTGGCCGCCCGGTCGTTGGGATCAATTTCCAGGATTTTGTCGCAGAACTGGATGGCAGTGGGGTAATCTTTCTTCACAAAGATGTTGTACCCGATGAAGTAGGTATAGGCCACTTTTACCTGCGGGCGGAAGGAAACCGAGTCGGCGCTGGACTTGGCCAGTTCCACGAACTTTTCGAAATGGGGGTTGGCCATGCCGTTGATCATGCTGGTATCAATGCTCCAGTTGCTGCGGCCCCGCCAGTAGTAGCCATAGGGCTGGGTAGGGTACCGCTCGGTGTAGATGGTAAAAATGCTGTCGGCTTTGGAATAGTATCCAAACTCGGCGTCGCCGGCGTCAAAATAGGCCCGTCCCAGGTTGTAGAGATCCACATTATTGGGATTCTTTTTAGTGTTATACTGTTTGGTGAGCCAGTAGGCCATCCCTGCTTTGTCTTTCAGCGCTTTGGCCAGGTCGGCTGCCTTCTGGAGGTAAGCGGTTTTGTTTTCTTCGGAGGTGTCGGCATTCATTGCTTTTTCGTAATAAAGATAGGCCTGGGTTTCCGATCCGGGTGTGCCGGCCAGGATATCGCCGTAGAGTTCATAATCTTTGGGGACAATATCCTCGGGTTGAGCCTTGCGGAAGAACTCATCGGCGCTGTTGCGGGCGTTGCTGAAATCGCTGAGCGACTTAAAGCTGTAAGCCTTCAACCGGTAGATCCGGGGCTTGATCACGCTGACGCCTACCTTTTGGATCAGCGCATCTGATTCCTGGATGGCCTGCTCAAACTGCTTGGAAGCGTATTTGAGATCAATCCGGAAATAATCGTTTTGCGGATCCTGGTCAATGACCGAAATGTACCTATTCAGAAAGTCCTCCGCCTTGGCCACATCGCGGTAGTACCAGTAGGCATAGAGGGAGTAATAAGCGGGACCGTAGTTGGGATCTAACTGGATGGCTTCTTCAAAGGCAGGCATAAAATATTCCCGGTTCTTCTGGGTCTCGTAAATGAGCCCTTCCTTATGACGGGCGGCTGCCAGTTTGGGATTCAGGTTAAGGGCGTTTTTATACGAAAGAACAGCATTGCCCCCGTCCACGAGTTTGCGGTAGGCATCGCCCATGGTAATATAAACGGAGGCATCTTTGAACCCTTTAAGGCCGGTAGCGAGGTTGAGCTTGCTTACGGCATAGTTGGCGTCGCCTTCCTTGGTATAAACATTGGCACGGGCCACGGCATGGAGTACGTCGAGGTCCTTATTTTTTGAGAGACTGAGCGCGGTTTCAAAACGGTTACGGGCATCGGTGATCTTGTTTTCAAGCAATTCCACCTGTCCCATCCCTGCCAGCAGCAGCGGGTTGTTGCCATTGGCCTGCAAGCCGTTCTGGTATACTTCTTTGGCAGCAGCCACCTGTTCAGTAGCCAGGTACACCTGCCCCAACCAGTAGGTGGCAACCGCATCGCCCGGCCTGGCACTCACAAGCTTCTGAAAGACGTCCTTTGCGCTGTTATAGCGTTCGTAATACATAAACGTCTTCCCCTCTTCCAGGGTTTGAGCCGACACCTGGGCTACCACCGCCAGAGCGACCACTGCTAAACTGATTCTGCGCTTCATTGAAAATCGTGGGTTTTAAAGAATGGTAAAAATATTAATTATTGTTCGAACGGCTTTACTATTTTGATCTGTGTGTCCCGCACCACAAAGGTCCGCCATGCCGGCACCAGGTACGCACGGCGGAAGATAAGTTGTCCACGGTCACTTTTCATAAAATTCACAAACGCCTTTCCCAAACCGGGGTACGGCTCTTTCAGGACGTAAAAAATGCCCCGGTTGTATGGATAACGGTTTGTTAATATCTCTTCCTGAACAGGTTTGGTGAAGGCCGTATCACCGCAGCCACGGCAGGCCAGCCAGGCAATACGTACGTTACGGCGCAGCATTTCCTGCTGGGCACTGTCCTCCGGATTACCGATCCAGCTGATACCGGTAAACCCAATATAGCCGGGATTGCGTGCGATGTATTCCACCACCTGCCAGCTGCTGCGGGCCGCGGTAACCCGTGCCAGGTCCAGCGGTTTTCCCCGCAGTATGGAATCCAGCGCGTAACGGACGGTGCTGGTTGCTTTCACCCCATCAAATACGGGGCGGTATGGCAAAGAACTGGTACCCGCGAGCAAGCCTTCCACATCGGCAGTGGTGAAGACGGAGTCCGGAGCTTTCCGGTTGACCACCAGGGCCACTGCATCGTAGGCCAACTGGCCACTTTGCGGGTATAATTTTAAGGAATCATAATAATACGACGCCTCTTCCTGTGTTAACTTTTTGGTTACGATGACCAGCCGGATGGTATCCCGCAGGAGATCATCCCAACATTCTGCCTCGGGCTTGTAGGTAGCGAGGATCTTCGTTCCGGGGTGACTGGCCTCATAAACCCGGATCTGTTCTTCCACCACCGGCCGGAAGCTTTCGTCCACACTGATGCGGATGGTTCCTTCGGTGGCGGAATCGCGGTTCCTTGCCTCATCCAGGTTGCACCCCACACCGGCTGCTCCCAGCACCAACCCCCATATGTACCACAACCGTTTCAGGAGGAGTAAAGCGTTTTCACACCACGATAAATCCGGAAGCCTCCATACAGCACACAGGCGCCACCAAACAACTGCACCATCGCATCCGAGAGAATCGGCAGCTTCAGGTGGATATACGGGGCCAGGGCCAGCAGACCGCCCACCACCGCATAAATGAATCCCATCAGGATGTCAAACAGGGCCCGTACATTGGGCGTTCTGCGATTTCTGTTTTGTGTGGATGGTTGCACCGGCTACTCCGAATTTGGAGCGGCAAGTTAGCTAAAAAAAAACCGCACCACCACCCGTGCCTTTCAGCATCCGGCCGAAGAAGACCTGAATTGTTGTACCGACCCCCGCTTTAACGTTTTTCTAACAACCGCCGCAATCAAATGAAGGGATGCGCCGGTCTGCAGGAATCCATACAGCAAGGGTGGCCAAAAATGGGTGGCGTTCTCCGGACAATTATCTTTGCAGGCATGCGGATTCTGATGGTATGTCTTGGCAATATCTGCCGCAGCCCCCTGGCGGAGGGTATTTTACAGGACAAGGCCTGGAAAGCAGGACTGTCGTGGACCGTGGAGAGTGCCGGCACCGGCAGCTGGCATGCCGGCGAGCCTCCCCACCGGCTGAGCCAGAAAGTGGCCCGGCTGAACCAGATCGACATCAGCCAGCAACGGGCCCGGCAACTGGCAGCGGAGGACTTTGTCCGGTTCGACCGGATCTATGTGATGGACAGCGCTAACTACCAGGACGCCCGTACAATTGCAGGGAACAACTGGGACGAAAGGAAAGTGGACCTCTTGCTCAATGCCCTCTACCCGGGTGAAAACCGGGGCGTTCCCGATCCCTGGTACGGAACGGAAGCCGGTTATCACGATGTGTTTGCCCTGATTGCGGAAGCCTGCGACCGCATCGTGGCCAGTCATATTACAACGCAAGGACAACCGCTATGAAGCAAACTCCATCAGCAAGTAATCCCTCCATGAAATTCACCCGTCCACCATTTAAGCGCACCACATGGCAAAAGTAAATGTGACCCTGCCCCAGGGCACCCGCGATTTTGACGCAGCAACCGTACGCAAACGTTCCTATATCATGAACACGATCCGGGACGTGTTTGAGCTGTATGGCTTTGAACCCCTGGAAACCCCCGCCATGGAACAACTGAGCACCCTCATGGGTAAATACGGGGAAGAAGGTGACAAGCTGATATTTAAAATTCTCAATAACGGCCTTGAACGGCCGGAAAAGCACGAGCAGACCCGTACAGCTTTTGAGGAGGTGCTGCAGGGGAAAAACACGGCCTTAATTACCGAGCGGGCGCTGAAATACGATCTCACCATCCCCTTCGCCCGCTATGTAGCCATGAACCACCAGCAGCTGACCCTGCCCTTCCGCCGCTACCAGATGCAGCCGGTGTGGCGTGCCGACCGGCCGCAGAAGGGACGTTACCGCGAATTCTACCAGTGCGACGCCGACATTGTAGGCAGCCGGTCGCTGTACAACGAAGCCGAACTGGCCGCCATCTATGCCACTGTTTTCGAACGACTGGGCATACCGGCCGACATCCGCGTCAACAGCCGGAAAATACTGGCAGCCCTGGCCGAAAGTTGCGGCGGTGCCAACCAGCTTACCGCCATCACCACGGCCATTGACAAGCTTGATAAAATTGGGGCGGAAAAAGTAAAAGAAGAACTGGAACAACGCGGGTTGAATGCCGGTCAGATTGCAGCCATTGAACGCTACCTGCTGATCGAAGGCAGCAATGAAGAAAAACTGCGGGCCCTGCAGGGTCTGCTTGGGGAAGAACCGGCAGCTGTGGAAGGCGCCCGGGAAATCACCTGGCTGCTGCATCACTTCCCGGCCGGCAGCCGCTGCACGCTCACCGTGGACTTTACCCTGGCCCGCGGACTCAACTACTACACCGGTATCATCTTTGAAGTAAAAGCGCCCGGCATCCAGATGGGGAGCATTGGCGGAGGTGGTCGCTATGACGATCTCACGGGCCTCTTTGGCGTTCCGGGCATACCCGGCATTGGCATCTCCTTTGGAGTAGACCGTATTTACGATGTGCTGGAAGCGCAGCAGTTGTTTCCGGCAACGGTGCAGGGCGGACCAAGAGTCCTGTTCTTCAACCTCGGAGCAGAAGAAAGCCAAACCGCTTTCCGGCTCTTGCAGCAACTGCGCAGCAAAGGCATTGCCGGGGAGTTGTACCACGAACCCCAGAAAATGGACAAGCAGTTCCGCTATGCCGAAAAAAAGGGCATTCCTTACGCCATCATCATTGGCTCGCGGGAGCTGGAACAGGAGCAGTACGTGGTGCGTCACCTGCCCACCGGGCAGCAGCAGTTGCTGGGTGCGGCAGAAATCCTCTCCTTTGGTTTTTTTTAGAAAGAATTCTACAAACAGGATCAGGGAATCACTGTTGCTTTGCGGAAGTAAAGTTTCTGGCGGCTGTTTCATGCATTCCACAAAACAGATCGTAACGGAAAAAGCTGTAATTTCCCTTTATACTTCATCCCCCTTCTGTTATGAAACGTTTCCTCCTTCCCACTGTGCTGGCTGTGGCTGCAGCAGCAGTTCTGTTTTTTTTCCTGCAACCCAACAACAGCCTGCCTGAAAAAAAACGGATCGAGCGCAGCCTGACAGCCTCTGTCAATTATGAAGAAAAAGAAAAAGAAGCCAGCGGGAAGCGCTGGGAGTATGAATGGAAACTCCTGCACGACCCGGCCACCGGCTTAATACCCCGCGATATTCACCGGCGGGAAGCAGCCCAACTGCGGGACATCCTTTCCCGGCAGAACACAGAAGGATTCCGTACGACGATCAATAATACCTATACATCGGCCGGACCATCCCGGCTGGGCGGACGCAGCCGGGCGGTTGCCTACGACATGCGCAACAACCAGATCATGCTGGCGGGCGGCGTTTCGGGTGGCATGTTCCGCTCCACCGACGGCGGAAACACCTGGAATTTTGTGCACCCCACAGCCGAAGTACGCAACATCACCTGCCTGGCCCAGGACCCGCGGCCGGGCTTCCAGGATACCTGGTACGCAGGTACCGGTGAATTGCTGGGCGCATCACCGGAATACCCGAACGCATTCATACCGGGCAACGGTATCTTAAAATCAACCGACAACGGTCTCACCTGGACCAAACTGGCTGCCACCGCCGGCGGCGCCATCACCGTGCTGGATAACATCTTCGACATCGTATTCAACGTACAGGTAGCACCCAACGGCTGGGTTTATGCCGCCGTACTCAACTACATCCTCCTGTCGAATGACGGGGGCATCAACTGGTTTTTTGTGCTCCGCGACAGCAATCTCAGCCAGAGCGTTTTCAATATGGTTACCGACGTGATCATTTCCAAAGACGGAACCCGCTATTATGCCAGTTTTTCCGGCCGGAACAGCGACCGCGACACCGTGGGCGTGTGGACCTCTACCAACGGGGTAAACTTTTCCCGTATTGCCGGGGGGCGTTTTGGCCAGGCCGACTCCGTGGCGGGATGGAGCGCCTACAACAACAGCATCTCCGGCGGCAGCTTTGTTGGCGGATGGGGTCGAACCGTTTTGAGTCTCGCACCCAGCAATCCAGCCATTTGTTATGTGATGTATGAAAACGGCCTGAAGTCCTTCAACGGTTTTTCCGAAGCCGATCTCTTCCGGGTGGACCTCTCGGGGGGCACACCGGTATGGAGTGAAAACCGACGCAACTTCCTGCGGGCCGACCGCGTATCGGGCGGCACCTTCATTACCCGCATGGAAACACAGGAAGAATACAACATGATGGTGGCCGTGCACCCCACCAACCCCGACCTTGTGGTGGCGGGGGGAGTAAACCTCTACCGGTCCACCAACGGATTTGCTTCAGCCGGCACCTTTATCGGCGGTGAAACCTCTACTACCTACACCGATCCCGGTGGTGTGAGCCACGTAGACTTCCACGCGTATGCTTTCGACCCCACCAACCCCAACCGCCTGGTGGTAGCCAACGATGGCGGCTTGCAGGTAACCGATAATATTACCGCCACCAGTGTGGCCTGGAGTACCCGGAACGGACAATTCCAGACAGTACAGTATTATCACGTGGCCATAGACCCCACACCGGGCTCCCTCGCATTCGCCGGAGGGGCGCAGGATAACAGCACCACCTACCGCGATGCCCGCGGTTTGCTGGCAGTTGTTCGTCCCGACCCCAACGATCACTATGTACTGATTGGCGGCGATGGCGGCGCCTGCGGTTTATCGCCCAGCACCTCCACCCAGCAGTTCCTCTACGGCTCCGCCCAGGAAGGCGATATCTACCGGCTGAACCTGAACCGCACATCGCCCTCACTCACCTACATCAAACCCAGCGGATCTTCCGACGGCGAGTTTATCACGTATTTCCACCTCGACCAGGATAATACCGAAACGCTCTATTTCGCGGCCTTCAACGAGGTTTGGCGCACCAACAATGCCAGCACCGTTACCCAGTTCAGCGGCTGGCAGCGGATGACCGGCATTGAAAGCACCCTCACCGGCAGCATCTTTGCACTGGCCACCTCCCGTGGTACCTATGCCGGAAGCGGCTCCTACCTTTTCATTGGCACTACCGATGGAAAAGTGTACCGGCTGGCAGATCCCCGCAATGCTGCGCCCGGCACCCTGCCGGCAAATATTTCACCTGTAACCGGCATGACCAATCAGTCGCTCGTGCGGCATATTGCGGTAAATCCCCGCAACCCCGATACGGTAATGGTGGTGGTATCCAACTACAACGTACAAAGCGCTTTCTGGACCGGCAATGCCACTTCACCCACCCCCACCTGGCAACTGGTGCAGGGCAACCTGAACACGCCTTCATTCCGGAGTTGCGCCATCATACCCCGCAGCACAAACGTGGAATACTATGTAGGTACCTCCATCGGTCTGTTCAGCACCACTGCTATCAACGGTCCATCCACCTTGTGGACCCTGGAAGGCCCGCCGGTAATGCAGGGTGCACTAATAAACGACCTGGCCCTGCGGGCCTCCGATAACACGCTGCTGGTAGGCACGCATGGTAATGGCATGTTCTACACCACGGTTCCTTTTACGACGCCGGTTTCCAACCTCATCGTGAACGACCGCAGCTTTATCCAATCGGTCTATCCCACCGTGGCACAAGGCAGCATCCGCTATCAGCCCGGTACGGCCACCGGTATACGTTCCGTAAACATCCGGGTGTTTGGCATGAGCGGGCAGACCGTGCTGCAAAAAACCAGCAGCTACAGTGCCGGCGAACTGAACATCAGCCAGCTGCCGGCCGGTAACTATGTTCTGGAAATCATCAGCGACAACCGCCAATACAAGCACCTGCAAAAATTTGTGAAAAACTAAAAAACAGCATGCAGACCGCAAGGCGGTGCATCCCTTCCTTATCATGAAAGCTGCATGGTTGATAACACATCTGCTGCTGCTGGCCGGCACAGTTTCCCAGGCGCAGGGTAAATACCCGGTGAAGAAAATCTATGCGTACAGCTTCCGGGTGAAGCCGGGGGTAGTACAGCTGCCTGCCGCGGAACGCCGCGGCCCGGTGCTGCAGTACCGCGTGTACCTGGAACCCTGGCCCGGCCGGGCGGTAACGGTGAACCGCGCCTGGCTGCAGGGAAAAGATGTAAGCATGGTGACCGAAAAAGCAACCGGACCCATCCGGAAAGAAAAAGCGGGTCGCCTGCCGGGCCAAACCGCGTATGAGATGCTTGTGCCGGGTTCCGGCAATGAGCTGATTGAAATATTTCCGGGGGTGCCCCGGGAAAACGGAACCCCCTACCCACGGCACTTGCGGCTGTTTCCGCTGTTGCTGGAATATTCCTGCGATGGAAAAACCCATTACCTGGGCACATCCTTCCGCCCATTGAGTGCGGATGTACGCCTCTGATCCGCTTAACGGATGAGGCCCTCGTACACAATGGCGGCTCCCTGCCCTACTCCCACGCACATGGTGGCCAGGCCGTATTTGGTTTTCCGCCGTTTCATTTCGTGCAGCAGGGTGGTGGTAATGCGCACACCGCTGCAGCCCAGCGGGTGACCCAGGGCAATGGCGCCCCCGTTTACGTTTACTTTTTCCGCATCCAGCCCCAGGTCGTGGATGCAGGCAATGCTCTGGGACGCGAACGCTTCGTTGAGTTCCACCAGGCCGAGGTCGGCAACAGCAATACCCATCCGTTGCAAGGCCTTCTGCGTAGCCGGTACGGGCCCGATGCCCATAGTGGCCGGATCCACACCGGCCACCGCCAGGGAGCGGATCTGCGCCAGGGGCCGCAGGCCCAGGTTTTTCACCGCCACTTCCGAAGCCAGCAGCAGGGCGGCCGCCCCGTCGTTGATGCCGCTGGCGTTGCCGGCCGTAACGGTACCGTCCTTTGCAAATGCCGGCTTCAGCTTGCTGAGTTGTTCCAGTGACGTGCGGCGCGGATGCTCGTCTTCTTCCACCACCTCCACGTCACGCCCCCGCAGCGATTCCACGGGTATCCGCTCATCGGTCCACTTCCCCGCCGCTTCCGCCGCGAAGTAACGCTCCTGGCTTTGCAACGCGAAGGCATCCTGCGCCTGCCGGGAAATATTCCACTGCCGGGCTACGTTTTCGGCCGTTTCGCCCATGGAATAGGGAGGGTACAGCTCCGCCAGGCGGGGGTTGAGAAAACGCCAGCCCAGGGTGGTATCATACAACTCGGCCTTGCGGCCGTATGCATCGCCCTGTTTGGGCAATACAAAGGGGGCACGGCTCATGCTCTCCACCCCGCAGGCGATGTACAGGTCTCCTTCGCCGCAGGCAATGGCACGTGCGGCGTCCATGATGGCCTGCAGGCCGCTGGCGCAAAGCCGGTTCACCGTAGTCCCGGCCACCGACACCGGTAAGCCGGCCAGCAAGGCCGCCATGCGGGCAACGTTGCGGTTGTCTTCACCGCTTTGGTTGGCGGCACCGGCAATCACATCTTCAATGGCCTGGGGATCGAGAGAAGGGTGCCGCCCGAGCAGGGCTTTGATGGTATGGGCCAGCAGGTCGTCGGGACGAACCGAAGCGAGGGCGCCGCCGTATTTACCAATGGGCGTGCGCAGACAATCAATCACATAAACGGGTTTCATGGCAATCGTATATGGGTCAAAAGTAATCAACCCCCTGCATTCGGCAGCCGCTTTGTACCTTTGCGGGATGCAGGTAGTGAAAGGAAAGAATATCAGGGACCTTGATCCGGAGGAGATGCAGGCATATTTCGGGGAATTGGGCGAACCCAAATTCCGGGCCAAACAGGTCTACGAATGGCTGTGGCAGAAACATGCCCACAGCTTTGCCGATATGACGAACCTGAGCAAAGAACTGCGGCAGAAACTGGGCGAACAGTTTACCCTGCCTGCATTAACAGAGGATGCTACACAGTATTCGGCCGACGGCACCATTAAATCCCGCTTCCGTACCCATGACGGGCATCTCGTGGAAGGCGTACTCATCCCCACCGAAGACCGGAAGACCGCCTGTGTTTCTTCCCAGATTGGTTGTTCGCTCACCTGTAAGTTCTGCGCCACCGGGTACATGGAGCGCAGGCGGAACCTCAGCTTCGATGAAATTTATGATCAAGTGGTGCTCATCAACCAGCAGAGCGAGCGGGTGTACAACAAAAAACTGACCAACATCGTCTTCATGGGCATGGGTGAACCCCTGCTCAATTATAAAAACGTGCTGAAAGCCATTGAGCGGATCACCTCGCCCGACGGGCTGGGCATGAGCGCCCGCCGTATCACCGTTTCCACTGCCGGCGTAGCCAAACAGATCAAACAGCTGGGCGATGACGGGGTGCGCTTCAAGCTGGCTTTATCGCTGCACGCCGCCAACGACACCAAGCGGAATGAGATCATGCCCATCAACGACACCAATAACATCAAATCGCTGATTGATGCACTCAATTATTTTTACAAGAAGACCGGCAATGAAATCACCTTTGAATACATCCTGTTCAAGGATTTCAACGACAGCCTGAAAGATGCCGATGAGCTGATCCGCGTTTACCGGCAGGTACCGGCCGATCTCATCAACATCATTGAATACAACCCCATTGACAAAGCCCGCTTTCAGAAACCCGACGAAAAGGTGGTGGACCAGTTCATGCAACACCTGGAAAAGAACCGTGTAAACGCCCGCCTGCGCCGCAGCAGGGGAAAAGATATTGACGCCGCCTGCGGACAGCTGGCGAATAAAGAAATTTTAAGCAATAAGGCGTAAGTTATCCGCTGAGACCATGAAAATCTTCTCTATTGGAACTGAAAACTTACAACCCGTAACTTAAGATTTACAACTTTTTAACTCCTGTTGCAAAACAGCAAAACCCAACACATGGCCAACCCGTATTTTCAGAAATTCAGCGGACAGAAGTCCAACGCACAGAAAAAAGAAGAACTCCGCCAGGAAAAACGCAAGGCAAGAGCCGAAAAGAAAGCCTGGTTTGAAGAGAAGAAAAAGCAGGAATCCGGTTCCCGTAAACCGGCCGCGGCCACCGGGGGAAAACCGGCCGGCGCACCAGTGCGTTCCCGCAGCAGCAAACCCGCTGCCACCGCAACAGCAGCACCTGCCGCCATGCCGCTGAATAAATTCATTGCCCACTGCGGCGTATGCAGCCGCCGCGACGCGGTGATGCTGATCAAGGAAGAAAAAGTGAAGGTAAATAACGTGGTCGTAACCGAACCCGGCTACAAAGTGCAGGAGCAGGATGAAATTAAGGTTAACGGCAAACGCGTACAGGTGCAGCGGGAACTGGTGTACATCCTGCTGAACAAGCCGAAGGATTACATCACCACCTCGGAGGACCCGCAGGGCCGCAAGACCATCATGGACCTGATGAAAGGCGTTACGCCGCAGCGGATTTACCCCGTGGGACGTCTCGACCGAAATACAACGGGGGTATTGCTGCTGACCAACGACGGGGAGCTGACCCAGAAACTGTCGCACCCCAGCTTCCAGGTGAAGAAAGTGTACGAAGTGACACTCGACCGTCCGCTGGAAAAACGCGACTTTGAACAACTGCTGCAGGGGGTTACGCTGGAAGACGGTTTCATTGCCCCGGACGCCGTGGGCTATGCCGATGCCAAAAACAAAAAGATCATCGGCATCGAAATCCACAGCGGGCGCAACCGCATCGTGCGCCGCATGTTTGAACACCTGGGCTATGATGTGAAGGGCCTCGACCGGGTGCTCTTTGCCAACCTCAGCAAAAAGAACGTGGACCGTGGCAAATGGCGGCATCTCTCCGAAAAAGAAGTACGCCTGCTGAAATTCCTGAACAAGTCGTTTGTACGCAAGAAAGAAGAAGAAAAAGCCCGCAACCGCAATGAAGAATAAGCCGGATATCCTCGCCCTTAGCCCCGGCGATCCAGCCGGGGGCTGGATCGCCGTTAACAAGCCCGCCGGGCTGCTCTCCATCCCCGACCGGGAGCAGTCGGAACCCTCCCTGAAAGACCTGTTGCAGGAACGCTATGGGAAAGTATGGGTGGTGCACCGGCTGGATAAAATGACCAGCGGGCTCATCCTCTTTGCCCGGGATGAAGCGACGCACAAACACCTCTCGCAGCAGTTTGAAGACCGCACCGTGGAAAAGTATTATCAGGGGTTGGTGCACGGCGTACCCTACCAGCCGGAAGGCAGCGTGGATGCACCCATCATGGAAAACCCGGCAAAGAAAGGAACCTACCTCACGCACCAGAAAGGTAAATCCTCGCAAACCGATTTCCGGGTGGTACAAAGCTATGGCCGTTATGCCTGGCTGGAGTTCCGCATCCACACCGGCCGCACGCACCAGATCCGGGTGCACATGAAACACATCGGGCATCCCATTGTGTGCGACGATGTGTACGGCACGGCCGATCCGTTGTTGCTGAGCAGCCTCAAGGGCCGGAAATTTAAATTGTCGAAATCGGAGGAACAGGAACGGCCGTTGCTGAACCGCCTCGCCCTGCATGCATGGAAAATCCGTTTTAAGGACCTATCGGGGGAAGTGCGGGAACTGGAAGCGCCTCTGCCCAAAGACCTGCGGGCTGTGCTGCAGCAGCTTGGGAAATGGAAATAACCTTGTCGGGTTACCTCAAGGCTCCTTCCGCTTTCCGGCCACCCGTCCCTTGGTGAGCAAGGCCTTACCAAAGCGGTCTTTTACGCCGTCAATTGCTTTGTACAATTCATTCTTTTTCGACACATCCTGGAAGAGGTTGGTCTGGGTGGCTTCCGACGTGAGTTCGCTCAGCCGCACCCCCAGGAGGCGCACGGGTTGCCCTTTCCGGTACAGTTGGTGAAAGAGGTCGAGGGCGTGGGCAATCAGTTCATCATCGTAACAGGTGTAGGGGATGGTGGTCTGCCGCTGCTGGGTTTCGAAGCTGGGATAGCGGATTTTGATGGATATACATCCCGTCATTTTGTTTTCCTGTCGCAGTTCGTAGGCGATCTTTTCGGTGAGGCGTACCATTTCGGCTTCGAGAAAAGGGAGATCGCTGCGGTTTTCGTGAAAAGTGTTTTCGCTGGAGATGGATTTGGATTCCTGGTAAGCCGCCACGGGGCTGGTGCTGATGCCCTGCCCCCGCCGCCAGAGGTCGCGGCCGTGGCTGCCGAGGTGCTGTTCCAGCAGTACTGGATTGGCGCGTTGCAGGTCGCCGATGGTTTCAATGCCCAGGTCGAGCAGCAGGTGGAAGGCCTGCTCCCCCACCCCCGGTATTTTGTTCACCCGGAGAGGTGCGAGGAAATCTTTTTCACCCCCAAAGGGTATGATGATAAAATTATTGGGCTTGGCCAGGTCGGTGGCAATCTTCGCCACCAGTTTATTGGAGGCGATGGCAAAGGAGATGGGCAGCTGCGTTTGCTCGATGATTTCCTTCCGCAGGTCAATGGTCCATTGAACAGGATCGAAGAACCGGTCCATGCCCGTGAGGTCGATGTAAAACTCATCAATCGACGCTTTCTCAAACAAAGGTGCTTTTGCAGCAATGATCTCCGTGACCCAGCGGGAAAAGCGGCTGTATTCGCCGCGGGTGCCTGTAAGCACAATGGCCTGCGGGCAGAGTTTTACCGCACGCGACATGGGCATGCCGCTGTGTACGCCAAACACCCGGGTTTCGTAGCTGCAGGTGCTCACCACGCCACGTTCGCGGCTGCCGCCCACAATCACGGGTTTACCCGCGAGGGAGGGATCGTTGAGCCGTTCCACGGAAACAAAAAACGTATCCAGGTCGAAATGAGCGATGATGCGTTGCCGGGACATGCGGGACCTTTATCAAGTTAAGGGAGTTGTGATCAGGACAGGTACACATCGAGCAATCCGTCGGGCAGTTCGGTTACCACCTGTTTTTTCCGGTGGTTCACCTGGCGGATGGTTTCTTCGTGCAGGGGGATCAGTACTTCGCAGCCTTCGATCTCCAGGCGGCAGAGAATCTGCAGGGGCTGCTCAATCACTTCGCGGATGATGCCCAGTTCTTTTTTCCCGTCAAGCAACAGGTAGCCAATCAGCGATATGGGGGCCGCCTTACCCGCGTGCTTGTAGAAATCGGCTTCCCGCAGCCATACTTTCCGGGTAGCCAGCAACCGGGCGGCTTCTTTGGTGGCAATGCCTTCGATGGACAGGAACACTTCCGCTTCATTTTTGATGCGGGTGCCGGTGATGAAATACGGCAGGAAGCGGTCTTTCCCTTCTTCCATGAAAAACACCTCCAGGCCCTTGAGGGCGGTCTTTTTGCCGAGGTGGTGTTTGAGAACCACTTCTCCCTGCAGTCCATGGGTGGCGGCAATATGGCCGATGCTGAAGTATTGTTCCATGGCGCAAAGATACGTGCCCGCGGGAGTGGGTTACCGGCAAAAAAAATCCCCCGCCGGAGCGGGGGATTCGGGATGTAATGCATTTCTGCTGAACGGCTTATTCGGCAGGGGCTTCGGCCGTTGCAGCGGGTGCTTCCCCTTCTTCCTGTTTGCGGGGAGCAGCCGGACGACGCTGGTAGTTACCACCGCTGCGTGACTTGAAGCGGGCTTTGCGGGCTTCATCGCGCTTTTTGGCTTCGGCCGCTTCGTGCTCCTGGTGCCAGGCCTGGAATTTTTCCATGGCGGCTGCCTGGTCAAACAGACCCAGGCTCACACCCCGCAGGAGGTGCTTCAGGTAGAGTACACCTTTGCTGGAGAGGATCTTGCGCACGGTATCGGTGGGCTGGGCGCCTTTATGGAGCCACTCGAGCGCTTTCTGGCGGTCAATCTGTACAACAGCGGGTTCAGTTACAGGATTGTAGGTGCCGATTTTCTGGATAAACTTACCATCGCGGGGGGCTCTTGCATCGGCCACAACGATGAAATAGAAGGGTCGCTTCTTAGACCCGTGTCTTTGCAGACGGATTTTAACTGGCATCGTAAATTAAAATTTAAATGCGTGAAAAATTAGGTTATCTTAAATAAGGACTGCAAAATTAAAGGCTGGGGGGCAAAATTCCAACCCCGGGGCCAATTTATTTAGCGGCGGCCCATGCCGGGCATCATCCGGCCGCCCACCGGCATTTTGTTCATCATGCTCATCATCTGTTTCATCTGCTCAAACTGCTTCATAAAGGCGTTTACTTCGGCGACGTCTTTACCGCAGCCTTTGGCGATGCGCTGCCGCCGGCTGGGGTTGATGAGGTCGGGGTTGGCCCGTTCCTGGGGCGTCATGGAGTTGATGATGGCCTCCACCCCCTTGAAGGCGTCGTCGCTGATCTCCACATCCTTCAGGGCCTTGCCCATACCGGGGATCATACCCATCAGGTCTTTCAGGTTCCCCATCTTTTTGATCTGCCCCAGCTGTTGTTTGAAATCTTCAAAATCAAACTGGTTTTTGCGGATTTTCTTTTCCAGTTTTCTGGCCTGTTCCTCGTCGAACTGCGCCTGGGCCTTTTCCACCAGCGAGGTGATATCGCCCATTCCCAGGATCCGCTGCGCCATCCGGTCGGGGTAGAATACATCCAGGGTTTCCATCTTTTCCCCGCTGCTCACAAACTTGATGGGTTTGTTGACGGTGTATTTGATGGAGAGGGCGGCACCCCCGCGGGTATCGCCGTCGAGTTTGGTGAGCACCACCCCGGTAAAATCGAGCCGGTCGTTAAAGGCCTTGGCGGTGTTCACCGCATCCTGGCCCGTCATGCTGTCCACCACGAAGAGAATCTCCTGCGGCTGCACGGCATGGCGGATATTGGCCACTTCGGTCATCAGTACTTCGTCCACGGCCAGGCGGCCGGCGGTGTCAATGATCACCACATTTTTGTTCTTCGCTCTCGCCTCCTTAACCGCGTTCTGCGCAATGGCAACGGCGTCTTTGTTTTCCCGCTCACTGTACACGTCCACGCCTATCTGTCCACCCAATACCGTCAACTGGTCTATGGCCGCCGGGCGGTAAATATCGGCTGCCACCAGCAGGGGCGATTTGCCTTTCTTTGTTTTAAGGTAATGGGCCAGTTTTCCGCTGAAGGTGGTTTTACCACTACCCTGCAAACCGGCGACGAGGATGACGGCCGGCGCTCCTTTCACGTCCAGTTCGGCTTCGCTGCCGCCCATAAGCCCCGTCAGCTCGTCCTGCACAATCTTCACCATCTGCTGGCCGGGGTTCACCGCCAGCAATACTTTGCTGCCCAGGGCTTTCTCCTTCACCGTATCGGTAAACTCCTTGGCTATCTTGTAGTTAACATCGGCATCCACCAGGGCCCGGCGGATGTCTTTCACGGTGGCCGCGATGTTGAGTTCCGTAATCCGGCCTTCGCCTTTAATGTTTTTAAAGGCGCTTTCTAAGCGTTCGCTGAGATTCTGAAACATGCGTAAAAATGTAAGGGTTGCAAATGTACGTCCATTCGTTCAACGGCGGAAATACCTGCCGCCGGCCGGGGGTGCCGGTTTCCTGTTTTGAACACTATCTTTGCCGCCATGTTCAACAACAAAAAAGTAATTGTGGTTTTGCCGGCCTACAATGCGGCCAAAACCCTCGAAATTACCTACCGCGAGATTCCCTTTGATATCGTGGATGAAGTGGTGCTGGTGGACGATGCCAGCAAGGACGAAACGGTGACGAAGGCCAGGGAACTGGGCATCCGGCATATCATCCGCCACGAAAACAACAAGGGTTATGGCGGCAACCAGAAGAGTTGTTACAAAAAAGCGCTGGATCTGGGCGGTGATATCGTGGTGATGCTGCACCCCGACTACCAGTACACCCCCATGCTGCTGCATGCCATGATCAGCATCATCGGAAACAATGTGTACCCGGTGGTGTTTGGCAGCCGTATTTTGGGAAACGGGGCACTGAAGGGCGGCATGCCGTTGTACAAATACATAGCGAACCGCTTTTTAACCCTTACACAAAACATTTTACTCGGACAAAAACTTTCGGAATACCACACCGGTTACCGGGCGTTCAGCAAGGAAGTGCTGGAAGCAGTAAAGCTCGATGCCTGCGATGATGATTTCATTTTCGACAACGAAATGGTGTCGCAGATTTTCTATAAGGGCTATGAAATTGGGGAAGTAACCTGCCCCACCAAATATTTTAAGGAAGCCAGCAGCATCAATTTCCGGCGAAGCATGAAATACGGCTTGGGTTGCTTACAGGTATCGGTGGTATACCGGCTGTGCAAATGGAGGGTGATAAAGAGCAGGTTGTATTGAGAGGTTTAGGGGATGCGCTCATAGAAGACGAACCCGTTTTTCTCATAGAGTACCCGCAGACGGGGGCCGTGATCCCGCAGCAACCATTCCTTCGCCGTGATTTTACTTACGAAATAAGTGGGCTTGTCCACCGGTCCGGTCAGCAGCCAGTTTTCGTCTTTCGCTTCCTTGCGCTGTCCCGGCTGCACCCGGGCGTAAAAATAGGGAGCATAACTCTTGTAACCGATGGTGCGGATGTACACGTCCTGCCCCTGCAGGGACTGAAAAAACTCCAGCGCCGCGTGTTGGGAATACCGTTCAATGCGGGGGGTGAACGCGGTGAGCAGCACCTGCATGACGCCGGTGCAGGCCACCAGCAGGAGCAACAACGCTTTCTTTTTTTTCCGCTGCCGGAGCCAGACAAATGATAGTATTACAGCGGCGAGGAACAGTACACCTGGCAGGACCAGCCAGTAGTTCCACTCCACCTGCGCCTGGATATTGCCGAGTGCGAAGGGATCCTTCTGCAGCAAAGGCTGCAGCCATCCGATGTGATTGCCCACCAGCGGCAGCCCGATGAACAGGATGCTCCAGATCAGCCCCAGCACCAGCAGCCCCGTCTTTTGCCAGGCATGGAGGCGGGCCGTCTGGTTCACCAAGCCATATACCGTTGCGGCGGCCAGGTAGCCAATGGGCAGGTAGGTGAAGGAAGAATAGTGAACGATTTTGGTTTTTACCAGGGTAAACACCGCCAGCACCACCAGCAGGGAAGCTACCATGAGATTCCGGAATAATAACTGGCGGTTCGTCTCGTGTTCCTGGTTGTTGAAACGGAAAATAAGCAGGGAAGCCGGGAAGCATCCAATGAGTACCACTACAAAATGGTACAGCAGGAAGCCCCCATGACCGGCATCCTTGGTTTGAGCGAGCCGTACCTGGTAGGTGATGAACTCGTTCACAAACCACCAGCCATGCTGCAGAATTTCAAGGCCAAACCAGAGGGAGGTCACGGCGGCTGCGGTTAGTCCCCATACCAGGTAGTACTTAACCGCCACCAGGCCCGCTCCGCGACGGAACAGCAGCAGCACCAGGTAGGTAAGCAGCACAATCAACAGGGCAACGGGCCCCTTGGTAAGAATACCCAGCCCGGTGAACAGGGCCGACAGCAACAGGGGCGTCATCCGCCCGGGCAAGCGTTCTTCGCTGGCGGCGAGGAAACTCCCCAGGTAATAAAGGCCCAGGAAGATGAAGAGGTTAAACCAGGGATCAATGATTCCGCTCTTGAAATACAAGTGAGGCAAAAACGTACCTGCATACAGCAGTACCCACCACCAGGCAAATTGCTCGTTGTGGAGACGACGACCCATACCAAACAACACCAGCAGGGTGATCACGCCGCATACCGCATTGGGAAAACGGGCGGCGAATTCGTTCACCCCGAACATATGCATGGAGGCCGCCTGCATCCAGAAAAACAGCGGCGGCTTTTCCCAGAAGGGTTCGTAGTTGATCTGCACCCGCATGTAATTACCGGTGACCATCATCTCCCGGGCGCTTTCGGCAAAATTGATTTCATCCCAGTCGAACAGGGGCACTTTCCCCAGTGAATGGAAGAAGAGCAGCGCGCCAAGAGCGGCCACCAGCAGGTAAGAGGCAAAGCGGTTCATGCGTGAAAGCGAAGATAAAAAGATCGGTGCGAGTTGCGGTAAAGGAAAACCGGAAGCCGTTGTTCGGGTTCCGGTTTTCAGGTACAGTGCGGATCGGGTGATGGCCTTATCCCAGGTATCCTTTCAGCAGTTTGGATCGTGTGTTGGTCTTGAGTTTGTTGATGGCCTTGTCTTTGATCTGGCGCACCCGTTCGCGGGTGAGGTTGAACCGTACGCCTATATCTTCGAGGCTGAGCGGATGATCCACTCCAATTCCAAAGAAATAACGGATGACTTCCTGCTGGCGCTCGGTGAGGGTTTTCAGGGAACGGTCAATTTCTGTTTTTAGCGATTCTTTGTGATCAATTTCCTCGTCGGTGGATTCGGCGTTGGGATTGTGCAGTACATCCATCAGCGTATTGTCGTCCCCATCGCCCAGCGGCGAATCCATGCTCACGTGCCGGGACGAGATACCCAGTGAGGCCGCCACTTCATCGGTTTCAATTTCAAGCATCTCTGCCAGTTCTTCGGCGGAAGGTTCCCGTTCGTATTCCTGTTCCAGTTGCGAAAAAGCTTTGTTGATGCGGTTGGTGAGTCCTACTTTATTGAGCGGAAGACGTACAATCCGGGATTGCTCGGCCAGGGCCTGCAGGATGCTCTGGCGGATCCACCACACCGCGTAGGAAATGAATTTAAACCCACGGGTTTCATCGAAACGCTGGGCCGCCTTGATCAGGCCCAGGTTGCCCTCGTTGATCAGATCGGGCAGTGATAAGCCCTGATTCTGGTATTGTTTGGCTACAGATACAACGAAGCGGAGATTGGCTTTGGTAAGCCGGTCGAGCGCCCGTTGGTCGCCCTGCTTGATCCGCTCGGCCAGTTTAACTTCTTCTTCGGGAGAAATCAATTCCACCTTCCCGATTTCCTGCAAGTACTTTTCCAGGCTCTGGGACTCCCGGTTGGTAATGGATTTTGTGATTTTAAGTTGGCGCATGCTCATAAGTTCGGTTTTTGGGTTTACATGTTTTTAATGGGATACCTGATTGAGAAAATTTGCTTCCTGCCTGTTGCATACAACTTTGACACAACATTTGACGCAATTTTCCGAATCTAATTTAAACAATCTATTAACATTTCCCAAAAAAAAATCTTCAAGGATATGTAAATCAATCACTTACAATGATTTTTTGAGAATAAAAAACGAAAATCCGGTGGGGTAAAAATTCAGGGGTAAAAATTTTGAATCCTGCTTTAATTATTTATTATTGCACTTCACCTGCACGTAAGGGATCAAATTCATGAGTAAAAAAGTTCTATACACACTGGAATTCCCGGTTAAATGCTCGCCTCCGATTTTATTTGAATTCTTAGCAACACCTGCCGGATTACAGGAGTGGTTTGCCGATAAAGTAGACGAGCGGGACGGCATCTTTATGTTTGACTGGAACGGCACCGAAGAAAAAGCGGAACTGCTGGAAAAAGAACCCGATAAATATGTGCGTTTCCGTTGGCTGCACGCAGGCAAGGAAGAATATTTTGAGTTCCGCATAGAAAAAACGGAAATCTCCAACCAGACTATACTTATTGTCAAGGATTTTGCCGACAAGAAAGACATCAAAGACCAGAGCCAGTTGTGGGAATACCAGGTGAAAGACCTGTTTCACCGGCTCGGTAACTAAACGTCCACCACGCCGAGAAACTTACCAAACGATTCCTGCAGAAACCATGCCGCCTGCTCCCAGCAGGTCAACGGCAGTTGGTATTGCAACTTCAGCAGGGGATTACCGGCCGCCGGTTTCCAGCCGGGCTCCAGCCGGGCCCAGCTGCCCTCATCGGCATGATGCACCCATTCCGCTGTACCCAGGTTCACCCAGGCTCCCTCCAACCGGCCGCCGGCAGCAGCCCGTTCCACAGCGGCTGCATACTGTTCCCGGTACACGCCCTTTAGATGCAGGGTTACCGAAAACACATGCCCCCACCAGAAAAAACTACGAATCGCAAACACATCCTCCCGCCCGAAACTGCGGGGCAGATCCAGCATGGCATAGGGCAGCCCGTTGTACTGTTCCCCGCGTGAAATTTTGGGCGACTGTTCACGCAATGCTTCCGGCAACCGCGATTGCTTCAGTTGTTCGCTGTATCCTACAGCTGTTTGCCCGAAGAGCGTGATCACTTTGGAAAGAATGGCATTCTTCGTTAAAATCCAGCCGGGATCACAAACCAGTTGCAACTCCCGCTCCGAAAGACTTACATTTGCCTGTTCCTGCATACCAGGTATTTAGCGGTGATAAAAAAGTTAGACAAACTTATCATAAAAGCCTTTATCGGGCCCTTCCTGGCCACGTTCTTCATCGCGTTGTTTATCCTGGTGATCCAGTTTTTCTGGCTGTACATTGACGAATTTGTGGGCAAAGGCATTGACCTCACCACCCTGGTGCAGTTCATCGGCTACCTCAGCGCCACAGTGGTTCCGCTGGCGCTGCCGCTGGGCATCCTCTTATCCTCCATCATGACCTTCGGCAACCTGGGCGAATCCTTTGAGCTGGTAGCCATCAAGAGCGCCGGCATTCCGCTCGTGCGGTTTATGCGGCCGGTGCTGGTGGTTGCGGGAGGCCTGGCCGTGGTGGCCTTCCTGTTCGCCAACTACGTGATCCCGGTGGCCGAACTAAAGATGCGCACCCTGCTGTACGACATCCGCGTGGCCAAACCGGCCTTCGATATCAAGGAGGGCGTGTTTTACAACAAGCTCGATGGCTACACCATCAAAGTGGGCAAAAAAGAAAACGATACCCTGATCCGGAATGTGGTGATTTACGAGCACAGCTATTCCCTGCAGGACCAGGTGATCCTGGCCGATGAAGGCAGTATGATGTTTTCACCCGACCGCCGGTTCCTGTATTTCAACCTGCGCAACGGCTGGCGGTACCAGGAGAAAGGAGCTTCGGGCACCATTGAAACGGATTTCTACCGGCTGGGATTCAGGGAATACAAAAAAGTGTTTGATCTCAGTTCGTTCAAGCTGAATAAATCGGCCGACAGCACCTTCAGGAATTTTTATAAAATGCTGAGCCTGCAGCAACTCACCACCGTGGTGGATTCGCTGCGGAAGCTCTCGGCCAATACACTGGAAAAAAGCGACCGCGAACTGAAGGCCTACACACCCTTCCTGCTGCCCGACAGCATCTGGAAACTGCCGCTGAAAGACACACTGCGGTTTACCTCCGCCGCCACCATGATCCCCGACAGCCTCAAACGCACGATCTTCGGTGTGGCAGCCAGCCAGACCGGAACGCTGAAGAGCCAGGTGGAGCTGGTGAGCTACGAGTACCGCGAACAACAACGGCAACTGCGCCTGCACGAAGTGGAACGGCACCGCAAGTTCACGCTGTCGTTTGCCTGCCTGGTACTCTTTCTCATAGGCGCCCCGCTGGGCTCCATCATCCGGAAAGGCGGCCTGGGACTGCCCCTGGTGATCTCCGTTCTTTTCTTCATCATCTTTCACATCATCAACACCAGCGGGGAAAAGATGGTGAAGGAAGATGTGCTGCTGCCCTTTTCCGGTATGTGGCTGAGTACGGCGGTGCTGATTCCCATCGGGCTCTTCCTCACCTATAAGGCCATGCAGGATTCGCAACTGTTCAACGCGGAATTCTATTACCGCATCCTGCGCCGCGTGCGCCTGAGCCGCTTCCTCCGCGAAAAAGCCGGCTGATCTTTCCCGCATTGCCCGTAACTTGTACCATCAAATCAAGCGCATGAAATCGTCTCTCAGCCGCAGAAATTTTCTCAGCACCTCTGCCAAAGCGGGCGGACTGGCCCTGCTGCCTGCCTGGACGTTCACAACGCTATCAGCTTGCAGCAGCGCCCGGGTGCTGGGGGCAGGAATGTCCGATTTCGGCTTTGCCCAATCGCCCCTGCCCTATGCCTACCACGCCCTGGAGCCCGTGGTGGATGCCCGTACCATGGAGATTCATTACAGCAAACACGCGGCTGCATATGCCGCCAACCTGCAGGATGCAGCCAAAGCCGAAGGTGTAGCCCCCGGTCAAAGCCTGCAACAGCTGCTGGGACAGGTACAAAAATATTCGGCCAAACTGCGCAACAATGGCGGCGGTCATTACAACCACGAACTGTTCTGGCGTTGCATGAAGCCGGGTGGCGGCACTACCCCTGCCGGCTCTTTGCGGGAGGCCATCCACCAGTCGTTTGGCAGCCTGGAAGCCATGCAGCAACAGTTCAATGATGCCGCCAAAGGTCAATTCGGCAGCGGCTGGGCCTGGCTCTATGCGGATGCCGGTAAACAACTGCGCATAGGCGCCACTCCCAACCAGGACAATCCGCTCATGCCCGTGAGTGCTGTACGGGGCACCCCGCTGCTGGGCCTCGATGTGTGGGAACATGCCTACTACCTGCAATACCAGAACCGCCGGGCCGATTACGTGAACGCCTGGTGGAAGGTAGTGAACTGGGCGTATGTGGAGGAACGTTTTGGATTGCTCTGAGAGAACGCACCATGTCGCAACGCAACCTTCTACTTTTTCTGTTTGCCGGCACACTGATCATGACGCTGCTCATGCGCTGGCACGGAGCACCCCTCAGCCGGTTCCCGGAAAGTCCGGCCGGTATTGTATCCCTGGAACTGGCCAAAACCAAGGCCACCACGGCAGCCATCCTGTCTGCCTGGAGAGAAAGGCCCGTACCCAATACCATTGCCCGGGCACGGCAAAATACCTGGCTCGACTTTGCCTTCATCCTCTTCTACAGCCTGTTTTTGTACACCGCCTGTACCGTGGTGGCCCGTTCCTTTCATCCGGCCCATCAATCCGCCGCCTACAGCCTGGCCCTTTTGCCGTTGCTGGCCGGCTTACTCGACGTGCTGGAGAACGCGGGCATGCTCTGGCAGCTCTCGCGGGGTGCGGAGGAGTGGATGGCCCGGGCCACCTGGTGCTGCGCTTTGCTGAAATTCACGCTCCTGCTGGCGGTGGTGGTGTGGCTCATCTGCTCACCGGTATGGATCTGGCTGGGTAAGTTGCAAAAGGGCTGAAATAGTCACAGCCCCTACCGGAAACATCTTCACATATGACAAGCGGGAAGTAGATCCGGCAGAGGCTGCTATGATTGGTGTTGCAAAAATAAAGCGGCGGCCCGTTACAAAGCACACCGGACCGGCACCGTTTGCATTCTTTGCAATTCTTTAACCCCTGATGAAAAAATGACCCTTTATATCTCAACAGGCCCTTACGAAAATCATTGCCCGGCCGCACCGAATGTGCTACTTTCGTTTTTTTCACGCCATAAATAAAACGATTGTATGCAAGCCTGGAAAACGTATCAGGAACAGCACAAAGAACGGTTCCTGCAGGAACTTCTCGCATTACTCCGCATTCCCTCCGTGAGCGCCCGCAGCGAGCACAAGGAAGACATGGTTGCCTGCGCCAACGCCGTTCAACAGCGGCTGCTGGAAGCCGGCGCCGATAAAGCGGTGATCTACCCCACGGCCGGTCACCCGGTGGTGTATGCCGAAAAAATGACCGACCCCTCCCTCCCCACCGTGCTGGTGTACGGCCACTACGATGTGCAGCCCCCCGATCCACTGGAACTCTGGCACAGCGGACCATTTGATCCCGTGATCAAAGACGGAAAGATTTATGCCCGTGGCGCCTGCGACGACAAGGGCCAGTTTTACATGCACGTGAAGGCGCTCGAAACCATGGTGCAGACCAACACCCTCTGCACCAACATCAAATTCATCCTCGAAGGAGAAGAAGAAGTGGGCAGTCCCAACCTGGCCACTTTTGTGAAAGAACACAAAGAGCTGCTGAAAGCCGACGTCATTCTCATCAGCGATACGGCCATGCTGAGCCTGGAGCATCCGTCCATTGACATCGGGGTGCGGGGCCTGAGTTACATTGAAGTGGAAGTGACCGGTCCCAACCGCGATCTCCACAGCGGTGTGTACGGCGGTGCGGTGGCCAACCCCATCACCATGCTGGCCCGGATGATTGCGGCCTGTCACGATGAAAACAATCACATCACCATCCCCGGCTTTTACGACGATGTGGTGGAAGCCACACCCGAAGAGCGGAAGCTGATGGCGGCGGCTCCCTTTGATGGAGAAGAATACCGTGCCGATCTGGGTGTGCCGACCCTGTGGGGAGAGAAAGGCTATACCACCAACGAACGCACGGGCATCCGTCCCACGTTTGAAGTGAACGGCATCTGGGGCGGTTACACCGGCGAAGGCGCCAAAACGGTGCTGCCATCGAAGGCATATGCAAAAATTTCAACGCGCCTGGTGCCCAACCAGTCGGCCGCGAACATCACCGAAAAACTGATTCAGTATTTCCAAAGCATGGCGCCCGAAGGCGTGGTGGTGAAAGCCACTGAGCATCACGGCGGCGAGCCGTACATGACGCCCATCGACAGCAAGGGCTACCGGGCGGCAGCAGCGGCGATCCGCGATACGTTTGGCAAGGATCCCATCCCGGTACGGGGCGGCGGCAGCATCCCCATCTGCGCCCTTTTTGAACAGGAGCTGGGGATCAAGATTGTATTCCTGGGCTTTGGACTGGACAGCGACAACCTGCACAGTCCCAACGAAAAATATGATCTGCTCAATTTCTACAAAGGCATTGAAACCATTCCTTATTTCCACCAGCACTTTGCAGGTATGAAGGAATAGGCATTCCCTTTTGAAAAACGGGGAGATATTACACGGCAGGGAAGCAGATGGTTTCTGCCGGATGGAACTGCGTATCAGGCATGATAGTGGAAAAATTGATTTCACCTTTTTCCCACCGCACGGCTTTTGTCACGCAGTTCTTTTTTTATGGTGATCGTGTAGAGGTACTGATGACGGGGCCCGCATCAGAAGACTGGTTGCCCGTCCTGCTTGTACACCTTCCCTTCCTTCATCACAAACACCACTTTTTCCATAACCCGCATGTCGCGGAGGGGGTCGCCGTCTACAGCAATGATATCGGCCAGCTTACCCTTTTCTATGCTCCCGAGCCGGTCCCACATACCCAGTAACTGGGCCGCGTTGCGGGTGGCGCTGAGCAGTGCTTCCATCGGCGGCATGCCGGCTTCAGTCATGTAAACAAACTCCATCCAGTTCTTCCCGTGGGAGAATACACCTGCATCAGTGCCAAAGGCAATCTTCACACCGGCTTTCCAGGCTTTGGCAAAAGTGGCCTGGATACGCGGACCCACCACCAACGCTTTGGGCGTTACGATGTCGGTGTAATAACCGGGAATACGGGCACTGTCCCCCGTACTCTTTCCGGCAGTGATGGTGGGCACCAGCCAGGCACCATGCTGAATGGCCAGGGCGATAGCTTCATCATCCATATACGTCCCATGCTCAATGCTGTGTACACCGCCCCGGATGGCCCGCTTGATGCCTTCGGCTCCATGGGCATGGGCGGCCACGTGAAAACCATAGTCTTTGGCGGCTGTAACCACGGCCCGCACTTCCTCTTCGGTGAACTGGGGACCGGATCCATCTTTTGCCTGGCTCAGCACACCGCCCGTAGCGGTGATCTTAATGCAGTCGCTGCCGTCTTTGTACCGCTGGCGAACAGCGTGCCAGGCATCCGCCGGTCCGTTGATCACGCCTTCGTTGGGACCGGGATCACCCATCAGGTCTTTGCGGTAGCCGTTGGTGGGATCGGCATGGCCGCCCGTGGTGGCAATGGATTTACCGGCCGTAAAGATGCGGGGTCCCGTAACCCAGCCCCGGTTGATGGCGTTGCGCAGGGAGATGTTAACACCCGAACCGCCGAGGTCCCGCACGGTGGTAAAGCCGGCCAGGAGGGTGGTGCGGGCAAACAGCGTGCTCTGAAACGCGAAATCGGAAGGGTTGAACGTGAAGCGGTCAATGGCATTGCCCCGCCGTGTTTCCGTTTCCATGTGTACGTGCATGTCCATCAGTCCCGGCAGCACCGTTTTGCTGCGCAGGTCCACCACCCGGTCGCCGGCCGCTACGGCCGCATAACCCGGCACCACGTCTGTAATGGAGGTACCGGATATGATGACGGTTACCTGGCTGCGGACCGTTCCCTCACGGGTATCCACCAGGCGGCCACAATGAAGAAGTGTGCGTTGTGCCTGCAAGGCAGACAGGCTGCCCAGCAGCAGGCAGATGATGGCGGTTATTCTCATGAAAGAAAGGTACGGAAGTTTAGGTGTCCCGCCGAATGAAATGCAGAAGATGAGCAGGATGCAGCAGGGGCCGTTCCGGCAAAACAAAGTACCTTTATAACATACAGGCACATTCCTGCTGCCGCATTGGCTTCATCCAAAAAAGTTCCGGCATGTTCGTTCAGCTGCTCATCTTCATTGCTTCACTTGCACTCCTGCTCACTTCGGCGCGCCTGTTTACCAACTCGGCAGAGAAAATAGGGGCCTGGATGAAGCTGCCCGGCTTTGTGATCGGCATCTTTATCGTGGGTATCGGCACATCGCTGCCGGAGTTGATTTCCGGTATTTTATCGGTGCGCAAAGGTGTTTCAGAAATACTGCCGGGTAACATCATCGGCGCCAACATTTCCAACCTGCTGCTCATCACCGGCATCGCTGCGCTGGTGCACCGCAGGAACATCCAGCTGGGCAGCACGTATATTCAGATTGACCTGCATTTTCTGCTGGGCAGCTTTTTCTATTTGTACATGATTGCCTACGACGGCGTAATTGTGTACTACGAAGCCTTTATCGGGCTCATCATCTATATTCTCTACAGTATTTACCTGATACGGGGAGAAAAAGAAGATGTTTCGGCGCTCTCCCTCCCTTCGCCGGACGGCCCTCTCCCCACCCCGTGGAAACATGTGGGACTGCTGGCACTTACCGCAGGCGGTATCTACTTCGGGGCAGAGTTAACCATCTCATCCATTGAGAAAATTGCCGTGAGCCTGCAGATACCGCATGCTATCATCGCGCTTACCCTGCTGTCGCTGGGCACTACCCTCCCCGAACTGGCCGTTAACATTTCGGCTATCCGGCAGGGTAAGGCGGAGATGGCCATCGGAAACATCCTGGGTTCCAGCGTTTTCAACTCGCTGGTGATACCTTCCGTCGCCTCCTTTTTCGGCAGCATCACCGTTCCGCCGGAATTGCTGGGCTTTTCGCTGCCGGTGATGGCCGCCAGCGGATTCCTGTTTTACCTCCTGGCACAGGACAAACGGATTTCCATCTGGGAAGGAACGGTGTTTACCTTACTCTATGCCCTGTTCATCCTGCAAACCATCCTGGCACAATGAACAGTAACAGGGTTACCTGACAGCACCGCAACACATTCACCGCAAAATGAAAGGATATGGATACCGCTCAGATTGAAGTCAGAAACCTCACAATTGAAGATTACCAGCAACTGAAAGAATCCATGATCCGGGCCTATGCCAGCCTGGGTGGGCAGTACTGGAAGGAGGAAGCCCTGGCACGGCTGATTGAGAAATTTCCGGACGGACAGATCTGCATCACGGTAGACCAGAAAGTGGTAGGCTGTGCCCTTTCCCTCATTGTGGAAAGCAAACGTTTTGGCGACAGCCACACGTACCGGCAGATCACGGGTGATTTTTCCTTTGGTACGCATGATCCCGACGGGGATGTATTGTACGGCATCGAAGTATTCATTCACCCCGACTACCGCGGTATGCGCCTGGCACGCCGGCTGTACGACACCCGCAAGGTTATTTGCGAACGCCTGAACCTGCGGGCTATTATGGCGGGCGGACGGATTCCCAATTACCACAAATATGCGGATAAGATCACACCACGCGAATACATTGAGCAGGTAAAAAAACGCGACATCTACGACCCCACCCTCAGCTTTCAGCTGGCCAACGATTTCCAGATCAAGAAGGTGATTCACAACTATCTCCCCGAAGACAACGAATCCATGGGGTATGCCACCCTGCTGGTGTGGTACAACGTGTTTTACGAGCGTACCTTCAGTGCCATCAAAGGCAAAAAAGAGTCCGTGCGTATCGGGCTCATCCAGTGGCAGATGCGTCCCATGGACCAGCTGGAAGAACTGGTGAACAACATCGAGTACTTCATAGATGCCGTGAGCGACTACGAATCCGATTTCGCGGTGCTACCTGAATTATTCAACGCCCCGCTGATGGGCAAGTACAACCACCTCCCGGGCCACAAAGCCATCCGCCAGTTGGCCAACTACACCGAACCGCTGGTGAAGGAAATTTCCCGCCTCGCCATCTCCTACAACGTAAACATCATAGCCGGCAGCATGCCGGAGATACGCAACGACTCGCTGTACAACACCGCATATTTTCTGCACCGCGACGGGCGCATCGACAGCTACGATAAAATTCATCCCACCCCTTCGGAAGAATATGAATGGGGGATGAAAGGAGGCGATAAACTGCCGTTGATTGAATCCGACTGCGGCAAAGTGGGCATGCTGATCTGTTACGATGTGGAGTTCCCGGAACTGGGCCGGCTGCTGGCCGACCAGGGCATGAAAATTCTTTTCGTTCCTTTCCTTACCGATACGCAGAATGCCTACAACCGGGTGCGCTACTGCGCCCAGGCACGCGCCATCGAAAACGAATGCTTTGTGGCCATTGCCGGCAACGTGGGCAATCTGCCCAAGGTGCACAACATGGATCTGCAGTTTGCCCAATCGGCTGTGTTCACGCCGTCCGACTTCGCCTTCCCGGTGAATGGCATCAAGGCCGAAGCCACCCCCAATACCGAGATGATTGTAGTGAGCGACGTGGACCTCACCCTGCTGGATGAACTGCATGAATATGGCAGTGTGCAGAACATGAAAGACCGGCGGCTGGACCTGTACCGGCTGGAGTTGCTGGGAAAAAGGACAGATGGATGAGGGTATCCGACTGCTTTGGTTTTGATTTTTTTAACTTTGCTGCGTATTAATTAATTTATTTAAAATGCAAAAAACTCCTTGTCTTTTTCTGTAAAATCTTTGTGGATGCTGTGTTAAAATAGTGAAACTAAAGTGTCAATGAAATAAAGAACAGAAATTCACTGAGCGCATTATTGAAAACCAACTTAATTCAACAGCACAACAGATTAATTTTGTAATATGGGCTTTCTTGAAAACAAACATCTTTTTTGGGATACCAATACAGATACGTTGGATGTGCAAGTAAATAAGCAATCTATCATCGAACGTGTGCTTGAAAGAGGATCATGGAGTGAATTAAAGGAACTAATACAATTATATGGCAGAGAACAAATCTGTATTGCAGCAAAAAACGCCCGTTGGTTCAGCGAGCACACGATGCATTTTGTGAGTGGCTATTTTGAAATTCCTTTAGAAAACATGCGATGCTACAAAGAAAAACAATTGAACCCCATACCTTATCTCTGATTGCAGCGCTTCAGAAAAAGGACTACCTGCAGTCTTTTCTTCTGGTGGGCGGCACTGCTCTGGCATTGCAACTGGGTCACCGGACATCTACAGATATTGACTTATTTACACACAAGCCATTCAATGTTCCCGACCTATTAACTTCGCTGGAACTTGATTTCAATGTTTCTGTCCGAACCCAGCTGCGACATGCGCTGCTATTGCAGATTGATCAAATTAAAAGTGATTTTGTCTTTCAGCCAGCTGAACTGATTGACAAACCTGTTCAAATTGAGGGTATCAGGATGGGCTCGTTACTGGAGATAGCTGCGATGAAAATCGGTGCCATAACTGCCCGTGGCAAAAAAAGAGATTTTATTGACATTTACTGCTTGCTGGAGTATTATAGTCTGACAGAAATGTTGGAAGCATTTTTACGAAAATACCCACGTGCAACACCTGAACTGGCGATCAGAAATTTATTTTATTTTGAGGATGCTGAAAACGACCAGGATCCTGTTTGCTTTTTTGAGTACAACTGGCAATACTTAAAAGATCGCATCCGTAAAGAAGCCAGAAACTTTTAATATGCCCGAAAAAGAAAAACTCCGCATCGACAAATACCTCTGGTCCATCCGGCTCTTCAAAACCCGGAGCCAGGCGGCGGCGGCATGCGAAAGCGGCAAGGTGAAATACAACGGCGATGCCTGCAAAGCATCCCGCCCGGTGGCGGTGGGCGATGAATACGAAGTGAAAACAGAAGCCAAACGCTGGCGCATCAAGGTCACCGGCCTGCTCCATAACCGCATGGCCTACAGCGAAGTCATTAAGTACTATGTTGACATCACCCCGGCCGAAGAACTGGAACGGATGCAGTCCATCGCATCCTCCTTCCACACCGGCAAGCGGCTTAGTAAAGTGGGGCGGCCCACCAAGAAAGAGCGGCGCGACCTCGATGAGTTCATGACCGACTGATTCCTTCTTCCGGACATACCCGGCAAGAAGTATCTTTGCCGCTATGCACATCCAGATTCTCACCGTATTACCCGAACTGCTCGAAAGCCCGTTCAGCCACAGCATCCTGAAGCGGGCACGCGACAAAGGGCTGCTCACCGTTTCCGTACACCACCTGCGCCGCTGGGCGGTGAACGAGTACGGGCAGGTAGACGATTACCAGTACGGCGGCGGTGCCGGTATGGTGATGATGTGTGAACCACTGGAGAAAGCCATCCTCGAACTGCAGGCAACTGCTCCGTTTGATGAAATCATCTTCCTCACACCCGACGGGGTACCCCTGCAGCAGAAAACAGTGAATCAACTGTCGCTCAAACAAAACCTCCTGCTGATCTGCGGGCATTACAAAGGCATAGACGAGCGTATCCGCGAACACTATGTTACAAAGGAAATTTCCATTGGCGACTATGTGCTGAGCGGGGGCGAACTGGCCGCAGCCGTACTGGTGGATGCCATTGGCCGTTTGATTCCGGGTGTGCTGAATGATGAGACCTCGGCCCTTACCGATTCATTCCAGGACAACCTGCTGGCCCCGCCGGTGTACACACGCCCGGCCGATTACAAAGGCTGGCAGGTGCCCGAGATCCTGCTCAGCGGCGATCTGAAAAAGATTGAAGAGTGGCGGCACGAACAGGCGCTGCAGCGCACCCGCGCCCGGCGGCCCGACCTCCTGCAGGACGAGGAGTGATCAGTCTTCCAGCATCCATACTTTCAGTTCATCCATCAACACCAATCGTTCGCTGCCGGCATTCCAGAGAAAAACCGCCACCCGGTCGAATACATCTTCCGGAATACGGGCATCCAGGTGCAAACGGCGTGTTTCACCGGCTTCCAGTGTACGGAATACGCGTATCATATTCGATTGCACCAGGTGTTCCCCGTTGTAAAACTTCATTACAAACTGGCACATGCGCCAGGTGGTCCATTCTTTTTCGGGCGCATAAAACAAAGCCGAGGCACGGAGCCAGCGGGCACGCCCCCGCTCCGCCGGTGGGTAGAAATTAAGTTCGGGGGTGAACTGCTGCGGACCGTTCACAAAAGCACTGCGCCCTCGGATGGCCGGCTGCGATGTGGTAGACGTGGTGGTATCGGCATCAAAATCGTGGCGGAAGATTTCGGTGGATGCCACCGGTGGCTGCAGCAATACGTGGGGGTTATCGAGCAGGAACTGCGCTTCCGGCTGCACCTGGTTGCGGAGGAAGATAGCGCGTAAATAGTCCGGCGTCATCTCGCCCGGCCGCAGGAGTCCGCCCGCATGGGCCTGGTGTGTAAGCCAGCCATTGTACACCGTACAAAATAACAGCAAGGCCCCCGTTACCGCCCGCCACGCAAAGGGGCGTTGCAGCAGCCACTGAAAAAAAGCGGCGAGGGGAAGCGACAGCACAGCATAAGCCTGCACCATGGCCCGGATGCCAAGGCTACCGCCGTACCACCAGTTCTGCCAGGCCGTGCACAAATACACAAACACCAGGGAAAACAAGAGAACGGCCGGGAACAGGGTTCGATGCCGGCGGTAAAGAAACACAAACCCAATCACCGCCAGCCCCATGGCCGGGCTGTAGATGAGCCAGCCGCTTTTCACGCTGAACCATCCATCCCACCAGTGCGGACTTGTCCAGTCGAACCCCTCTTCATAACTGTACACCAGCCAACTGCCCGTTACATGGTGCCAGTACAACAGTTGCAGGCTGCCTATGGAAACGAGCGGTATTGCCGCAGCAATGAGGTACCGGTAGTGGGTACGGAAAAAGCCAATGCGTTCCCGCAGACCGGGCAGGGAGCCGATGCCCCAGAACAGGGGCAGCACAACCGATAAGAGTTCTGTAGGACGGGTCAGTGTGTTGAGTCCAACCAATGCCCCGATGAGTACCGCCCGGAGCAGAGAAGGAGCTTCATAAAAACGGATGGTTGTCCACACAAGCAGGGCATAGAGCGTAAACAGCGTATTGTGCGTCATCGCCCCGTCAATGGCGGCATAGTTGAGGTAGTTGGTGGCAAAGGCCACGGTGAGCAGCGTGAGGCCCGTGGCGCCTTCATCGAAATACCGCAACAGAATTTTCCGTAGCACCCATAAGCCGAGACAGGCATAGAACAGCATGCCGATGCCGATGCAGGCCTGGTAGGGATAAGAAAAGCCATCGTTGAGGTAGGTGGTCTTTTTGGCGATGTAATGCCCTGCCAGGAAGAAGGGCGCCATGAGCACGGCCTGTCCTGCGGGATACTTGATGACGTAATTACCCGAAGGATGCTGATAAGCCTGTTGAAAGTCGGGCGTAGGCTGGTATTTGCGAAGCACTTTGTCGCGGAAACCCAGCTGCGGGAGATCGCCGTAGATAACGGTGGCAGGCAGGTAGAGGTAATAGCCAAATACGTCCCAGCTGAGGGTGGCTTCCGTACCGGTTTTTTCCCAGCGTGGATAGTACAATATACCGGTACCCAGCACCAGCAGCCAGGCTGCCAGCAATGCGGCCTTTGACAGTTTCATGCGGTGAAAATACAGAATGAACGAGAATACGTGCCGGGAGAACCGGTAAAACCCTGTCACTTCGTGACCGCCTCTGCATTCAGAACACGGAGGCGCAGAGATACAGCGGTGCACGGAGCATTCTGCAGAAAGACAATGACTCCGTGCACCGCTGGTTCATTGATGCAACAGGGAAATGCCGCTCATCGCCCGGGGCGCATTTCTCATATCGTCAACATTCCGCGAACAAGCCTTTTCATCCGATGCTGTAACGATCGCTGCTCTATTTGACGCTGATCACGGGCAGCTGCTTGTCGCGGATCAGCTGGTTGAACTTCGGCACATCATCGGTAATAATTTTCTTCAGCCTGTTCAGCTGGACATCGGCCTGGGCGCCCAGGTCGGCATATACATCCCGTGCCTGTTGGCTGGGCGCGTTCATGCCGCTGTTCACCACGCCAAACAACCCGGCCAGTTTGTCGTTGAGCCGGATGGGATAGTTGAGGACGTCCTGGCTGCTTTTGGCCTTTGTCTGGTACAATGCTTCTTCGATAGCCGTGAGTTCCTTGGTGAGCGCGTTGGCCATCTCGCGGATCTCAGCCGGACAGTCTTTGCCCTGCCGGGTTACAAAATCCTGGACCTGGGTACGCAGGGCGCGGATGTCTTTGATGCCTTTCTGCACATCGTTGAATTTTTTCTGAATGGCCCGCAGCAGTTCAAACTGGGCTTCGTAGTCGGCCTGCGTAATGCTGTAGGTGGGATCGGCCATCACCATGAAGGCCACTTCGGCGGAATCTTTCCCCACCTTGACGCGGGCGTAATACGTGCCCGGGGGCGCCGTGATGGCACCGGGTACACCGTTCCACAGCACCATGCCTTCCGCCGGCTCGGAGCCGGGGTACTGGAGGTTCCAGTTGAAGCGGTTGAGGCCGTTCTTCAGTTCCAGGCGGTCGCGGCCACCCGTACTGAACGATCGCACCAGGTTCTTCCGGCTGTCGAGGATGTCAATGGATGCTTTGGTGCTATCGGTCGCTCCCTGCACATAAAACGGCAGCACCATGCCCGGGGGCGGGTTGGCGCCCGCATTGCGGGGAGCGCCCATGCGGAAACCGCGGCCGCCGGTCTTCATGCGGTACACCGGGTGTACGCGGAAGACATGCAGACTCTTCGCCAGGATACCGGCCTCGGCTTGCTGCAGTACACTGAGATCATCCAGCACCCAGAAGCTGCGACCCTGGGTGGCCACGATGAGATCGTTTTCCTTGATGGTTAAATCGGTGATGGGCACCACCGGCAGGTTGAGCTGGAAGGGCCGCCAGCTGGCGCCGTCGTCAAAGGAAATGTACATACCAAACTCCGTACCTGCATAGAGCAGACCCGCCCGGAGCGGATCGGCCCGCAGGGCGCGGGTAAAATGCAGGGAAGGTATCCCGTTGGTGATGCGCTTCCAGGTCTTGCCGTAGTCTTCGGTCTTGTAGATGTATGGTGTGTAATCGTCGAGCTTGTAACGGGTACCCACAAAATAAGCTGCTCCTTTCTTAAACGGATCGGCTTCCACGCAGTTCCACATCATCCACTGCGGGGCATCTTTGGGGGTAACGTTCTCCCAGTTTTTTCCACCATCGCGGCTCACATGAATCAGTCCGTCATCGCTGCCGGTCCACAACAGGTCTTTCTCCAGCGGCGATTCGGTGGCAGTGAAGATGGTGCAGTAATACTCCACGCTGGTATTGTCTTTGGTGATGGGACCTCCGCTCGACTGCTGGCGGTTCTTGTCGTTGGTGGTGAGGTCGCCGCCGAGGGCGGTCCAGCTCTGTCCTTCGTTCTCCGTTACAAACAACACGTTGCCTGCCGCATAAAGCCGTTTGGGGTTGTGCGGGGAGAAGAAGATGGGAAAGTTCCACTGAAAGCGGTATTTGAGCACATCGGCCCCGGCGCCCATGGGATTGTCGGGCCATACGTTGATGGCGCGGTTTTCGCCGGTACGGTGATCGAGGCGGGAGAGGGAACCGCCGTAGTTACCACCGGACACAATTTCGGGGTTGGAGGGATCGGCCACCACATAGCCGCCTTCGCTGCCGGCGGTGGGTTGCCAGTCCTGCTCCGTAATGCCGGCACCGTTGGTGCGGCTGCGGATGCGGATGGTGGAGTTATCCTGCTGGGCGCCGAGGATGCGGTACGGCACGCTGTTGTCGGTGCTCACCCGGTAGAACTGGGCAGTGGGCTGGTTCATGTAGGTGCTCCAGCTGGAACCGCCGTCGAAGCTCACCTGGGCTCCGCCGTCGTCGGCCACGATCATGCGGTTGGAATCCTCGGGATCAATCCACAGGTCGTGGTGATCGCCGTGGGGGGTGCGGATGGATTGGAACGTGCGTCCGCCGTCGCGGCTGCGCATGAAGTCTACATTGGGACAATACACCACGTCGGCGTTTTTGGGATCCACAAATACTTTGGTGTAGTACCAGGCGCGCTGCCGGATGTTGTTATCGTTGCTCATGAGCTGCCAGTTTTCGCCGGCGTCATCGCTGCGGTAGAGCCCGCCGTTGGCGTTTTCAACGAGCGCATAGATACGTTCGGTATTTGACGGGGCGAATGCCACGCCCACGATACCCCATACGCCTTTGGGCAATCCTTTTTTGGCGGAGACATTGGTCCAGGTTTCGCCACCGTCGGTGCTTTTGTAGAGACCGCTGCCTTCACCACCGCTTTCGAGGCTGTGGGGTGTGCGGAGTACCCGCCACATGCCGGCATAGAGCACGGCCGGGTTGCCGGGTTCCATTACCAGGTCGGAAGCGCCGGTCTGGTTGTTGACATAGAGCGTACGCTTCCAGGTCTTGCCGCCATCGGTGGTTTTGTACACGCCTCGTTCTTCGTTGGGACCGAAGAGATGCCCCACCACGGCCACCCACACCACGTCGGGGTTGCGGGGATGGATGACGATGCGGATGATGTGGCGACCGTCGCGGAGCCCGATGTTTTTCCAGCTGCGGCCGCCGTCTTCGCTGCGCCACATGCCACCAAGGCCTTCGCTCACATTGCCCCGCATGGTGTTTTCGCCTTCGCCCACATACACGATGCTTTCATCAGAAGGGGCGATGGCTACGGCGCCGATGCTTCCGCCAAAGAATCCGTCGCTGACGTTTTTCCAGTTGCTGCCGCCATCGGTGGTCTTCCACACCCCGCCGCCGGTGGCGCCCATGTAAAAGGTGGTACGGCTTTTATAGCTGCCGGCCACCGCGGCGCTGCGTCCACCCCGGTAGGGACCGATGGAGCGGTACTGCAGGGAGCCGTACAACTGTTCCAGCCCGGCGGGGGGAGCAGCCGGGGCAGGTGATTTCTTTTTCTGGGCTGTTGCCATCAACGCCGGCAGCGAGAGGGCCAGCAGGAAGAGGATTCTTTTCATACAGACAGTTCGTTTTGAAAACTGAAAGTACGAAACACGGCGGTGCCGGCAGCAAAGGGGCGCTGCAATGTGATGACCGGCAGGCAGTGGCTGGCCCTGTAACAGCGAGGGGGCAGCCTGCGGCTGCCCCCTCGCTGATGAATGCAATCAACAGGCGATCATCCTTTACCCGCAGCCTGTTGAACCGTTGGCGGCTTGGATTCGCGTTGCAGGGCCTGCTGCACCCGCTTTTCAAACTGTTTCTGCAGGTCGGCATACGTGCGGCCGGCTTTCGCCAGCTCATCCTTCAGCAGGGCGGTACGCTGCACCTGCAGGTTGGAGGGAGCCGCTTCCTGGCCCACCACCGCAGTGTAGAGATCGCTGATGTCGCTCCGCAGCCGCTTCAGATCGCCGGTACCTTTGATCACCGGCGGCACCAGGGTGAGCCGGAAGGTTTCGAGGCGGTTCCAGTATTCCTGCAAGAGGTCTTTGGTCTTTTTGCTGCCGGCTGTTTCGATATTTTTTTTCAATAATGCCTGTGTAGCGAGGACGCTGTCCACCAGGGTGGCCAGTTCTTCGTTCATGCGGTAGAGCTCCATACCTGCCTCGTATTGCCGCTGCCGGTCGGCCGGTGAAAAGTCGCGGTTGGTGGAATCGTGTACCAGCACGAGCGACTGTTGATAGTCTTTGCCATTCATCTTCATCCGGAGCTGGTAGGTGCCGGGCAGCACCTGCGGTGCAGTGAAAGCCGCCGATTCAATCTGTCCGCCGCGGGCAACCCGGGGTGGTGTGAGCCGCTGGTTCCAGGTCACTTTGTTATACCCCTTCCGGTTGGAGGGGGTCAGCTTCTGTACCAGTTTGCCCGACGCATCGTACACTTCGAGCTGCAGGTTGCGGGCCCTTTCTTTGAGGTAATAAGTAACGGGGGGCACACTGGAAGGATTACCGCCGTTCCACTCGCCCGACGCATTGGGAAACTGCGCCCCATACATGGGCGTACGCAGCACCAGGGGCCGGTTGTTGAGCAGGAGCACCTCTTCATTGGCCATGGCAGGCGTGATGGTGCGCATGGGTGTGATGTCTTCCACGATGATGATGCCGCGGCCATGCGTCGCCAACACCAGGTCGTTGGTCTGCTCCTGGACCTGGATATCCCGCACGAGGGCATACCAGGGGATGTTGTTCTTCATCCGGAACCAGTCGGTGCCGCCGGTGACAGTGGCAAAGAGGCCCATCTCGGTGCCAAGGAAGAGCAGGTCGCGGTTCACCAGGTCCTCGCGGATGACGTGGGCAAAGCCCGTGAACTCTTCACTCCGGAACAGCTCCCAGTTTTGTCCCCGGTCGCGGCTCATGGCCACATAGGTGCGGTGGTCGCCGTACATGTGGTTGTCGAAAGTGGCATACACCCGGTTTTTATCAAAACGGCTGGGCTGGATGCTGCTCACCCAGGTGCCGGCGGGGATGCCGCTGGCGGCGTAGCGGGTGGCAAGGTTGCTCCAGGTTTTACCGCCGTCGGTGGTCAGCTGCAGGTTTCCGTCGTCCGTACCCACCCAGATCATGTTCTCATCGAGCGGTGATTCCGCGATGGTAAAAATGGTGCAGTGATTCTCGGCGCTGGTCACATCCATGCTGAGGCCGCCGCTCTTCTCCTGCTCCTGCTTGCGCTTGTCGTTGGTGGTGAGATCGGGGGAGATGCGGGTCCAGTTGGCGCCTCGGTCGGTGCTGCGGTAGAGGTACTGGGCGCCCGTGTAGAGATTTTTTTTATTGGATGCACCAATAACGATGGGCGTGTTCCAGTTGAAGCGGAGTTTCTCTTCACCCGGTCCTTCCTGGGGTTTGATGCCGGCGCCGATGCCGGTCTTTATATTCACCCGCACCATGTTGCCCCCCTGGTACTCGGCGTAGGCGATGTCGGGGTCAAAGGGATCGGGTTGCACCCAGAAGCCATCGCCCCCGTAGATGGATTTCCAGTCGCCGTTGAGCACCCCACCCAGGGCTGCACTGGGGGCGACCCAGCTGCCGTTGTCCTGCAGGCCGCCGAAGATGCGGTAGGGCTGCTGGTTGTCCACACTCACGTGGTAGAACTGTCCCACGGGCAGGTTGTTGCAGAACTTCCAGTTGGCGCCCCGGTCGAGGCTGTAATACACCCCGCCGTCGGTGCCCAGGTAGAGGATGTTGGTGTTTTGCGGGTTGATCCAGAGGGCGTGATGGTCGCTGTGGATCCAGCCGCCCGACTCGCTGGCATCGGCAAAGGAGAAGCCGCCGTCGGAGGAATAGGAGAACGTAAAGGCCGGCCGGTATACGCGCTGCGGATCTTTGGGGTCCACTTCCAGCGTGGAGAAATAAAACGGACGACTGCGGATGTTGGCCGTGGAGCTCTGCTCTTTCCAGGTGGCTCCCCCGTCGGAGGAGATGTACAATCCCGTATTCTCGCTTTCCACAATCGCCCACAGGCGTTCGGGTGCCGAAGGTGCCAGGGCCAGGGCTACGCGGCCGAAGGGTTTTTTAGGCAGGCCATTGGAAAGTTCTTTCCAGGACTTGCCGCCATCGGTGCTCTTGTAGATGCCACTGCCCGTGCCGCCGCTGTTGAACGAATAGGGCAGGCGACGGAACTCCCAGGTGGTGGCATAAAGGGTGTTGGGCTGGCTGGGGTCAATCTCCACATCGGCCACCCCGGTGCCGGGGTTGATGTAGAGAATCTTTTCCCAGGTGGCGCCGGCATCCGTGCTCTTGTAGAGGCCGCGGTGTTTGCTGTCGCTCCAGAGGGGTCCGGGCGCTGCCACGTAAATGATGTTGCTGTTGGCGGGATCCAGCAGCACTTTGGCGATGTGTTCGGTGCTGTCGAGACCAATGCGGGTCCAGTTGTCGCCGCCATCGGTGGACTTGTACATCCCGTCGCCGATGGACACGCTGTTGCGCATGTTGCTTTCACCGGTGCCCACGTAAATGACTTTGGGGTTTTTCTGGTCCACGGCCAGGGCGCCGATGCTCTGGTTGTACTTATCAAAGGTGGGTTTGAAGGAAAAACCGGCGTTGACCGATTTCCACACCCCACCGCCGGCGGTGCCAACATAAAGGGTTTTACCGTTGTCGTTGTTCACACCCACTATATCGGTGATGCGGCCGCTCATGGTACCCGGGCCCAGGTGGCGGGCTTCCATCATGCCGTAGGTGGCGGAGTTGAGCGGATTTTGTGCGAACGAAAAAGCTGCCGGCAGCAGCAGCAGCAAGGCAATCAGGTTGCGCATAAACAGGTATTAAATACGTACCCCGGCTGCGGGAGCCGGGGTACGCTGGTGAGAGTAGATTATTTGGCTGGTTTGAAGAGGGAGGCGTCCACCTTGGCATTGATCTCCACTTTTTCAATCTGCATGTCCACGTCCATGCCCGGCCCCAGCGGGACGGTCACGCTCATGGGCACCACAATGCCTTCGGGCAGCTTTTTGTAATCGCTGAAAGATGTGGACACTTCAACCTCCTGGCCGTTCACGTTGCGCTTGTTAACCGACTTCACCAGGAAAAAGGTTTTAGGGTCAACAAAGAGCGTCTGCGATTTACCGCTCTTGAGCGTGAGCAACAGCTTGTGGCACTCGGTGCCATCTACGTCTTCCTTACCCAGGTATTCCACTTTGTGGCCTTTGGCGGCATAATCCACCAGGCTGCCCTGTGCATCGAGCTGCTCCTGGCCATCTTTCACATCTTCCGGTGTCATGGCTTCCGGCGTGGCGGCACCCTGGAAGGGCATGAACGACCATCCTTCGGTGGTGGTTACAATCTGGTAGCCGGTCATCCCCATGAGGGTGATGTCCTGGCGGGATCCCACCTGGTGCAGTACGGTGGCCACCACCTGGATTTCAGCGCCTTGTACCGACATGGTACCGGTCTGCACCACACTGGTCACTTTTTTCCAGTTAGCGGCGCCTCCAATGGCTTCGAGGTGTTTGTTCACGATTTCGTCAGCGGTCTGTGCGGTGGCAGCCACGAGGCTGAAACCGGCAAACAGGAGTAAAAACATGCGTTTCATGTGCAATGGTTATGTGTTAAAAATGAAAAAATCGGTTTATAAACGAACTATTTGTTGCAAATACGGACCGTTTGTTACAGGTCGGCCGGCTTAAAAATTTTTTGGGGCTCCATCTTCGGGTTTATCTCAATAATTTCATAAAAAAGGCCCCCGCCCATGCCCACGATGGTGGTTTTGTAGGGGAAGAGATAGCCCTGGGCGTTTTTGCGATAGTCGCCGTAGTCGGTCACCAACTCCCGCGGTGCACCGCCGGCCGGACCACGACCACCGCCAAAACCACCGCCACCCGTAGTAACGGTCCGCTGCACCAGCCAGGTGGCCGCGTCAACGAAATAGGTAATGTCGCGCCCCTGTTTGAGGGTCAGCTTCAGCTTCCAGCAGCTCACGCCTTCCACGTCTTCCTTGCCCAGCAGGGTCACCTGGTGGCCCTTGGCGGCATAGTCCACCAGCGGTCCGGCACAGTCGAGCTCGCTTTGCATGGCTGCTACGGCCTCCGCCGGCATGGGTTCAAACTGGCCGCTGTTGCGGGGGTTTTTACGCCAGCCCTCCTTATCCGTTACCACTGTAGCCATATTAAACATGGCCGATTCAATTTCCTGGCGCATGCCCTTGCCCTGCTGTTTCCATATTTTCTGGGTGATCTCGGAACCGTTCTGCAATACGCTGGTCCCTTCCATATAGATGCTCTGGATGGAGAGGAGTTTTTCCTTTCCGCCCAGGGCGGTGATGTGGCTTTGGATGATTTCATCGGCCGTCTGCGCCTGCAGAGCCGATGCACCCAGTACCAGGAGGCCCGCCAGTAAATGTTTCATATGCATTCCTCGTTAACGGTCAAAAACAGGTATCAAATGTAAGGCCAGATTGGATGATTTTATATCTTTCGCCCCGGCTTTCATTTTCCACGAAACAGCAATCAGACGTTATGGCACAGACAATCGTTGCAGGGAACCTTGTTTTGATCCGGGAAAAAACCATCACACCGGGAGAGATCGTGGTGGAAAACGGGCGCATTGCAGCCATCCACCGCATCGGCGGAGCCACCGACCCTGCCCTGCCCTTTCTTCTGCCCGGCTTCATCGACAGCCATGTGCACGTGGAAAGCTCCATGCTGGTGCCCTCCGAGTTTGCCCGGCTGGCTGTGGTGCACGGCACGGTGGCCACGGTGAGCGACCCCCACGAAATTGCCAACGTATGCGGCATTGCGGGGGTGGACTACATGATTGCCAACGGCAACACGGTGCCTTTTAAGTTCAACTTCGGCGCCCCCAGCTGCGTACCTGCCACCAGCTTCGAAACGGCCGGCGCCGTGCTGGACGCAGCCGATGTGGCCGCCCTGCTCGAACGGCCCGAGATCCGCTACCTCAGCGAAATGATGAACTTCCCCGGCGTGCTGCAGGGAGATGAGGAAGTGCTGCGCAAGATCCGCTCCGCCCACAAGTTGGGCAAACCGGTAGACGGCCACGCGCCCGGCCTGCGGGGCGAAGAGGCCCGCAACTACATCGCCGCCGGCATCAGCACCGACCACGAATGCTTCACCCGCGAAGAGGCCTTTGAAAAGCTGCAGTACGGCATGAAGATCATCATCCGCGAAGGCAGCGCCGCCAAAAACTTCGAAGCGCTGGCCGACCTGCTAAACGACTACCCCGACCACATCCTCTTCTGCAGCGACGATAAACACCCCGACAGCCTGGTGGAAGGACATATCAACCAGCTCTGCGCCCGCGCCGTGGCCAGGGGGATTGACCTGTTTCACGTGCTGCAGGCCGCCTGTGTGAACCCCGTGACGCATTACGGACTTGACGTGGGCCTGCTGCGGGAAGGCGACCCGGCCGACTTCATCGCGGTGAACAACCTCACCGACTTTACCGTGCTCTCCACCTGGATCAACGGCCAGCTGGTGGCCCGCAACGGGCAATCGCTCATCACCACCACCCCCGCCGGGGTGATCAACCAGTTTCAGTGCAGCCCCAAAACGCCCGCCGATTTTGAGTTCCACCTGGGTAAGTTTGGCGACACCGATGCCGAAAACATCGAACAGGTGTATGTGGTGGAAGCCCTCGACGGGCAGCTCATCACCCACAAACGGGTGGAGCCGCTGGGGTCCTTTGAGGTGGAGGGCAACGTGATCCGGGCCAATACCGCCCGCGACCTGCTGTACATGGTGGTGGTGAACCGCTACCACGACGCACCCATTGCCAAGTGCTTTGTAAAAAATTTCGGCCTCCGCCAGGGCGCCATCGCCTCCTCGGTGGCGCACGACAGCCACAACATCATTGCCGTGGGTACCAGCCCCGAAAGCCTCTGCCAGGCCGTGAACCGCATCATCGAAGCGCGGGGCGGCGTTTGCGCCGTGCAGGCGCTGGCTGACGGGGGCTGGAAGGAAGAGCTGGTGGCCCTGCCCGTAGCGGGACTCATGAGCAATGCCGACGGCTACGAAGTGGCACGGGCCTACAGCGCCGCCGATGCATTGGCCAAAGAGCTGGGCAGCACGCTGGGCGCCCCCTTCATGAGCCTTTCGTTTATGGCGCTGCTGGTGATCCCCCACCTGAAACTGAGCGACCTGGGACTGTTCGACGGCGATGCCTTCCGGCTGGTGTAGAAAAGCAGCTGTTTTGTCCGCCCATGCAACTTTTTTATCCATGGACTGTATAGCAGTGGCATACACGCATACAGCCATCTGCCATGTTGCCCTTCACCATTTCAGCCGCGCCGCTTTATACGTCCACCCTTTCTGCTGCACCGGATGCAATGCCCTTTGTACTACCCGACGACGAAGCACTCCTGCGCCAGGTGCTGGGCGCCCTGCTCAACCAGCAGGAGGATGAAGACGATGTCCACTCCATGCTCTGATTACCATCGCAAAAATTATGGACGGCCGGCGGCCATTCGGTCCGTTGCATGTAACTTTAGTGCAAAACCCGACACATGCGAAAATTTGGCACCTACTTTTTAATCTTCCTGCTGCTGGGACTGGCCGTTTTTGTGTACTGGCGTTACTTCTTTGTATTTGGTGAGGGCGTAAAGGCGGGCGAGTTGAATTACATGGTGAAGAAAGGCTATGTCTTCAAGACCTACGAGGGCAAGCTCATCCAGACCGGCTTCCGCGCCAAGAGCCCCGGCTCCATTGCCAGCTACGAGTTTGAATTCAGCGTGGTAAACGACAGCCTGGCCAACATCCTCATGCTCAACAGCGGCAAAGAGTTTGAGCTCCACTACAAAGAATACCTCGGGCGCCTGCCCTGGCGGGGCCATTCGAAGTACATTGTGGACGGGATTGTGGCGATGAAGGGGGAGTGACGGGTGCGGGTTGCTGGTTGCGGGTTGCTCCACCCCGAACGTCATCCTGAGGCTCCGCCGAAGGATCTTTTACTACGTAGTAGTCACTTTTTTGAAGATTGAGTCCCCCCATTTACACCTTTTCACATCCCCGCATTTACACATTATTTCCCCGCATACATCAAAAAAATAGCGGGCCTTTTATGCAGCTCCACCTCCAGTCCCTTCCATTTGCTGAGGGGCAGGCTGCGGATCCACTCGGTGGGAGCGGTGAGGTCGGCCGCAACACAAAGAAGGGTCGTTGGGCGGCAGGAGGCCAGGATGCTCTCCAGCAGGGCGTGGTTGCGGTAAGGCGTTTCAATGAAGAGCTGTGTGGTGCCGGTGCGGGCCGACTGTTCCTCCAGCTCCCGCAGTTTCTGCCGGCGCTGCCCCGCTTCGATGGGCAGGTAACCGTGGAAGCAGAACTGCTGCCCGTTGAACCCGCTGGCCATCAGGGCCAGAAGCAGCGAGCTGGGTCCCACCAGCGGCTTCACCACTGCCCCTTCGGCATGGGCCACGCCCACCAGGAGCTGGCCGGGGTCGGCCACACCCGGACAGCCCGCCTCGCTGAGGATGCCCACCGTCTTGCCCGCCCGCAGGGCGGCCCGCAGCTGCTGCTGTACCACGGTCTCGGCTTTGTGTATGGTGTGCCATTCAAAATCGTCAATCACGATGCCGCGGTCGAGCTGCTTGAGGTAGCGGCGGGCGCTGCGCTCGTTCTCGGCAAAGAGCACCTGGCAGCGACGCACGGCGGCCAGCAGTTCGTCCGCGTTGCCGGGCAGGGTCGCCTCGTGCAGCGGGGCGGGTATTAGGTACACGGCGGGCATCAGGGATTGTCTTTCGTGTGATAGAGACTGAGGGTGGCGGCCACCACGGCATAGGCCGGCGCCAGGACCCAGCCCACCAGGGGCAGGAGGTGCAGCAGGTAAAAGACCATGCCGTTCCCGATGGCCAGGCCTTTCTGCCCGCTGATGAAAGCGATGCTCTGCGACGGGCTCAGCTTGTGCCGCTCGGCGCTGTAGTCGAGCATCGAAAAGCCGTAGTAGTAGCATTCCACCAGGAAGGCGATGAGCGGGCTCACCCAGCCCACCACCGGCACGAGGGAGAAGAGCAGGATGGTGACCGTGTACACCGTTTGCCACAGCAGGTTGCGCAGCGCCAGCCGGATGCCACGCCACACATCGCTCAGGAACTGCGGCATGCTGAAGGGATAGTCGCGGTCTTCGAGGATGCTTTCCGTCTTCTCGCTGAGGTAGGCGAAGAGCGGCGCCCCCACGATGAGAAAGAGGTATTTAAACAGCGAGAAATAGAAAAACAGCAGGATGAGGCGGAAGATGAGCGAGCCCGTGATGAAGAGGAAGTTGAGCCATTCACTGCGCATAGACTCCAGCCAGGCGCGGATACCCATCAACTCAAAAAGCCAGTTGAGAAAGCTGCCCGAAGAGGTCCAGAACAGCCACATGCCCGTCACGAACAAAAGGGCATAGAGCAGCCCCGGAATCAAAATCCATTTCCATAACTTGTGCCGGACGATAAACCGGTGAGCCCGGAAATACGCTTCAATGGCAATGACGAGTTCCTTCAGCAAGGGTTCCTGTTTTGGTGGTGAAGGGGCTTTACACGGGCTGAACGGGCAAAATACAAAAAATGCGCAAGCTCGACGCTGATTTTTACCTGCAGGACGATGTGGCGGCCCTGGCCCGGCAGTTGCTGGGCAGGCTGGTGGTGCACCGCGGCGCCGTGGCCCGCATTGTGGAGACGGAAGCCTATGCCGGTGAAGCAGACCGCGCCTCCCATGCCTGGGCGGGCCGGCGCACGCAGCGCACCGAAACGCTGTACGCCCCCGGCGGCACCAGCTATGTGTACCAGTGCTACGGGCTGCACCAGCTCTTCAACGTGGTGACCAACCGCGCCGGCATCCCCCATGCCGTGCTCATCCGCGTCGTCGAGCCGCTGGAAGGTTGCCTGCTGCCCGGTAAACAGAGTGCCCGCCAGCCGGGCAGCGGTCCCGCCCTGGTGAGCCGCGTGCTGGGTCTCGGCCGCGGGCACAACGGCCTCAGCTTGCTGCAGGAAGAGTTGTACCTGGCGGACGACGATACACCGCCCCTGCCCGTGGCCGTGAGTCCGCGTATCGGGGTGGACTATGCCGGCGCCGCCGCCCGCTGGCTCTACCGGTTCTTTGTGGCCGGCCACCCGCATGTCACCCCCCACCCTTTTAACCAGAAAGCCCTGCTCCTGCTATGAGTACCCCTCCCCTGATGCGCCGTTATTACGCCGGCCTGGCAGCCGGCCTGCTGCTGGCCCTTGCCGCCTGGTGGTGGAACCCCTTTACACTGGAACCGGCGGCCTGCAAGGCCGTGGCTGTGGGCGCCCTCATGATCACCTGGTGGGTTGCCGAAGTGCTGCCCATGCCGGCCGTGGCCCTGCTGCCGCTGCTGCTCTTTCCGCTGCTGGGTGTAGAGGGAATAGATGGCACATCAAAGGCCTACAGCAACCCCGTGATCTTCCTGTTCATGGGGGGCTTTTTCCTGGGGCTGGCCATTGAGAAGTGGAACCTGCACCAGCGCATCGCGCTCACCATCCTGTCGCGTACCGGCGCCAGCGGCAACCGCATCCTGCTGGGCTTTGTGCTGGCCACGAGCCTGCTGAGCATGTGGCTGAGCAATACCGCCACCACCATGATGCTCTTCCCCATTGCGCTGAGCGTGATAGCCGTGCTGAAAGAACATCCGCAGCCCGGCAGCAACCCGCGGTATTTTGCCCTCTCGCTATTGCTCATCATTGCCTGGGCCAGCAACCTGGGCGGCATGGCCACGCTCATCGGCACGCCGCCCAACGTGGCCTTTGCCGCCTTCATTGAAAAAAAATACGGGTACCAGATCAGCTTTTTTAACTGGATGCTGGTGTGCCTGCCGCTGGTGGTGGTGCTGCTGGCGGTGCTGTACGGCCTGCTGGCGCATGTGCTGTTCCCCAGCCGTATCCGCGACAGCGCCGTGGCGCGGGACTACATCAAGAGCGAACTGGCGGCACTGGGACCGCTGGGCCCTACCGAGCGGCGGGTGCTGCTGATCTTTGGCGGGACGGCCTTCTTGTGGATGAGCCGCGAGCTGGTGAACCAGATCCCCTACGTGCGGCTGGACGATAACATGATTGCCGTGCTGGGTGCCCTGGCCCTCTTTGCCACGCCGGCGGCAAAGACCGACCGGGCCCGCAGCCGCATGGTGCTGGACTGGAGCGATACCGGTAAGATGGCCTGGGGCATTCTGCTGCTGTTTGGCGGGGGCATTGCCCTGGCCAACGGGCTGGAGACCACGGGCGTGATGGGCCTGATAGGCAAAGGACTGGCCAGCGCGGGGCTCTGGCACGGGCTGGTATTGGTGCTGGTGATAACCGTGCTCTCCATTTTTTTAAGCGAGGTGATGAGCAATGTGGCACAGGTGATAGTGTTTGCGCCGGTGCTGGCCGCCCTTGCCGATGCTTTGCAGCTGGAACCCCTGTTGCTGGGGCTGCCCATGACCCTGGCGGCCAGTGCCGCGGCCATGCTGCCCATGGGTACGCCGCCCAACGCCATCGTGTTTGGCAGCGGGCAGATACCTCTGCGGCAGATGCTGAGGGCCGGGCTGGTGATGAACCTGGTGAGCATTGTGCTCATTACCCTGTTCTGCTGGTATGTGTTACCGCAGGTGATGGGGGTGTTGGGGAAGTGAGGGGATGATTGATTGCGGATGTGGGGGGTGAAAAGCGGGTGATGGCATTACATAAAGTCCGGATATTCATTTGACGAATATTTTTCCAGATGAGCCGACAGGAAACGTTTAAAATCGGGTCGGATTGTCCCAACGACAACACAAAAAAGGCTGGGGTCAGGTATTGAAAATCAAGGGGTAATTTGTATTTTGAGGTGCGTGTAATAGCGCCAATCCATGAATTGGGCGCAAACAATACATATTATGCAACAACTAGAGAAAATAATATTTGAAGTAGACAAAACGCGGACAGAGTTTAAGTCCGAAAATTACCCAATGTCAATTGGTGAGTTAATAAGCCTATTTGAAAAAGGGGAGCTTATTATTAACCCTGATTTTCAAAGATTTTTTAGGTGGACAGACGTTCAAAAGTCTAAATGGTAAGAGAAAAAATACCGACAAAAGCCGTATGGCGTCAGGCGGGGTGACGTGCTTAAATTCAAGTGCGGTGCTCCTACTTGGCTTTAGTGGTAGGTTGACCGGGAAGTGTTTCGAAATCCCGCACGAACGCCTAGCGGCAAAACGTTATCAGTCATAATAAAATTGACACAAAAAATAATTCATAAATGCAACATACAGTCATTTTCATTTCATGATGAAAAGTACAGTTCACCTCATTACCCTTTCGCTACTGCTCCTTATTTCCTGCAATAAAGAGAAGAACGGACCTGCGCCAACAGATCCGGAGGCTGGTTTTATTGCTGCCGTTGATATTTCCAGCTACCCGGAAATTTCAAAAGCAAACCCCCTGTTTTATGATGTAAACGGGAATCCAAAGGATTTTTTACAGCTCCTAAAAGAAAACGGAGTGAACACCATACGGCTGCGGCTGTGGGTACATCCGGTTAACGGACACTCCGGCCTGGATGAAGTGCGGCAATTTGCAACGGGTTTGAAGGAAAAAGGATTTAAAATCTGGCTGACACTGCACTATTCCGATACCTGGGCAGACCCGGGAAGCCAGGAATTACCTGCCGCCTGGAAAGGGCTTGATTTTCCGGCGCTGAAAGACAGCGTGTATGCTTACACGAAAAAAATAATGCAGGAAATCAGACCTGAACTGATCCAGATTGGCAATGAGATCAACTCCGGGATGCTGCATCCGCATGGGAATATTACCACCAACCCCGGAAATTTTATTCAACTGGTACGGGCAGGATGTTCGGCTGTACGGGAAACCAAAGCAGACTGTAAAATTATTTTACATGTTGCCGGCTTTCAAGGCGCAAACTGGTTTTTTAACCAGGTATCCACCGTTGATTATGACATCATTGGTATATCCTACTACCCGATCTGGCACGGCAAATCCGTACCGGATCTTGCAGCAAAACTGCAGGAACTGAGCACTACCTACAAAAAGAAAATTCTGATTGCTGAAACAGCTTACCCGTTCACCCTTGGCTGGAATGACTGGACAAATAATATTGTTGGCCAAACCGATCAACTGATTTTACCGGACTATCCGGCAACACCTGATGGACAGCAGAAATTTATTCATCAAATCAAAAAAACCATCCGGGATACAAAAAACGGAATTGGTTTTTGTTATTGGGGCGCGGAATTAATTGCCTGGAAAGGCAATCAATCCTCCACCGGCTCTCCGTGGGAAAACCAAGCCCTGTTTGATTTCAACAATAAAGCCTTGCCGGTGTTGAACGAATTTAAGGCGCCATAAACCCTTCTTTCAAACGGCTAAACGTGTATTCTAACAAGACCCTGGTGATTGCTTGCCAAGATATGCATGGGGCTAATGTTGTAACGCTTAGTTTTATCTACATCTTTTCAGTCAATCCGGACAAAGAACCGCTTCGAAAGCCGCAGCCGCCATAAACTGCCCGCCCGTTTCCAGGGTAGTCCCGGCTGCACCTGCACATGCGTCGCTCTGGTATCCTTATCCCCCACCATCCGCCAAATTCCTTTTCAAACCCCTTTAACATTACGGCTACAAGACCAAATGATATTTTTTGAAAAAAATCAGAAATTTATTGTTTTTCAATAAATTTTTATCATCTTTGCGGTCAGATACAACCCGCAACCAATATGTCCAAACGAAACGGTTTCATTTACAAAGCCATCCAGACCCTCTGCTGGCTCATCTTTGCCGGGCTCTGCGTGCAGACCGGCGCGCTGCTGTTTAATTTCATCTACAGCCTGTTCCGGCCCGTGGCCACGCACAACCTGCACCTGGGACTGGACTTGTCGCAACTCTACGAACAGAGCCTCTCCCTGTACATCCTGCTCTTTGGCCTGCTGCTGGCACTCTCGGCCCTCAAAGCCGTCGTCTTTTATTTTGTGCTGCGGCTGTTTAAAAAACTGACACTTACAAGGCCCTTTACCGCTACCGTTGCCGGGCTGGTCACCACCATCAGCTCCGTAGCCTTTTCGGTGGGGGCGCTGAGTTACCTGGCCCATCAATTCACCCAACGGCTTACACAGAAAGGATACGGGGTGAACCAGGTGGAACGCTACTGGAACGACAGCGATGCCTACTTCATGATGGCGGCCATCTTGTTTGCCATTGCCCTGGTGCTGAAACGGGGAATTGAACTGCAACAGGAAACCGACTTAACCGTATAACGCATGCCCATCGTGGTGAACCTGGATGTGATGATGGCCCGGCGCAAGATGTCGCTCAACGAACTGTCGGCCAAAGTGGACATCACCCTGTCCAATCTTTCGATTCTGAAAACCGGTAAGGCAAAAGCCATCCGCTTCAGCACCCTCGATGCCATCTGCAAGGCGCTGGACTGCCAGCCGGCCGATATCCTGGAATACGTGCCCGGTGAAGACTGAACGGGCCTGCGGCCGCAGCAGCGAACCCCTGTGGTCACACATGTTACGACTGCCGACGGTCATGGGCCAGCCGTTTGATCACTCCCACCCCGTATTATGATTTCTTTGCTTTTCTCTCACCAACCGCCGCCGGTTTTTTTCGTCCGGCTTCCCGCAGGGCCTGGTCAATGATCCATTCCAACTGGCCGTTCACACTGCGGAACTCGTCGGCCGCCCATTTTTCCAGCTGCCGGTAGGTATCGGTGTTAATGCGTAAAATGAATGTTTTTTTGTCTGCCACCTGCTCGCTTATTTCGGGCGCTCCATCCGCTGCAGGGCCTGCTGAAAAGCCGGCAACGCCTGGGTGCCTATGTAAAATTGCCGTCCGTCTTTCAATACCACCCGGAAGCCATCTTTACCGTTCACGTTGTGGCAGCGGCCCCAACCCTTTCGAACAGAAAAGCCCCACTTAAACCGGTCCCATTTGCGGTAAACACATTCGGTTATGTCGCCGGCCGGCAGAAAGGTCCAGCTACGGAAAAACGGCCACCAGCGGTAATAAATCCCCTCGGGCGCCACCACCGTGTGCAGGCGTATGACTGAGAAAACGCCTATGTTCAGGGCCTGGATGCCGATCACCGCCAGCAGGATCCACCACAGGTCCTTTTTCATGGCAGGGTCCGACAAGCCCAGTACCAGTATGAGGAGCGTGGGCGTGAAGCCGGAGACGAGCACCAGGTTCCAGACCCAGGTGTTGCGGAACGATTGCTCTTCCTCAAAAAGGGTATACGAAGGTTGCTGCTGCATACTTACTGATAAAGGGATCCTGTATTCACCACGGGGGTGGTGGAGCGTTCGCTGCACAGCACCACCATGAGGTTGCTCACCATGGCCGCTTTCTTGTCATCGTCGAGCTGCACCACGTCTTTCCGACTCAGCTCTTCCAGCGCCATTTCCACCATGCCCACGGCGCCTTCCACAATTTTGCGGCGGGCGGCCAGGATGGCGGTTGCCTGCTGCCGCTGCAGCATGGCGCCGGCAATTTCGGTGGCATAGGCCAGGTGACTGATGCGGGCTTCAATGACGTGGATGCCGGCCATCTGCAGGCGCTCCGCCACTTCCTTTTCCAGCATCTCGTTCACCTCGCCGCTGCTGTTGCGCAGGGTGATGCGGGCGTCTTCGTCTTCCAGGTTGTCGTACGAATAAGCGCTGGCCAGCTTGCGGATGGCAGCTTCGCTCTGCGTTTGCACAAACGACTGATAATTGTCCACATCAAACGCCGCCTTAAACGTATTCTCCACCTTCCACACCACAACAGCACCGATCTCGATGGGGTTGCCGTGTTTGTCATTTACCTTGATGGGCTTTACGTCGAGGTTGTTGGCCCGCAGCGAAATCTTCTTCTTGGTATAAAACGGGTTGGCCCAGAAAAAGCCGCTGTCCCGGGCGGTGCCCACGTATTTCCCAAACAGCATCATCACCCGGCTGCTGTTGGGTTCAATGGCCAGGAAGCCGGCCGAAGCCAGCAGGGCGGTCACCAGCAGCAGTACGCCCGTGCCAATGTAAAAGGGACCCTGCAGGGTGACAAAGTAAATGCCGCTGCCGGTGCCCGCGAAGACAAGCAGGAGGGGCAACCAGCCGGAAAGTAGTCGGGTGTTTTGTTCCATGATATTAATTTGATATCAAATATATGTCAGATTTCCGGAACGGCCAAGTGATGTAACGGGAGATGCGGTTTGTGCCGGCCCCGCCCGGGGCGCATCCACCCATTTGTAGCGGAAGCCGGACGGCCGTAACTTTAGCCCGTAACCCCGGCAAGCCGGTCGGGTTGCCAAAGTAAACAGCACATAGCCACCATGACAGAAGCCATCATCCCCCTGATCTCCCTCATTGCCCTGGAAGTAATCCTGGGCATTGACAACATCATTTTCATTTCCATCCTGGCCGATAAGTTGCCCGACAAACAACGGAAGAAACTGCGCTTCTGGGGCATTGGCCTGGCCATGGTGATGCGGCTGATCCTGCTGGCCTTTATTTCGTGGATCCTGCAGCTGGACCAGACCCTGTTCCGCCTTTTCGAAACCGACTTCTCGGGCAAGGGACTGATCCTGATCGGGGGCGGGCTCTTCCTGGTGTACAAGAGCACCAAAGAAATTTACCATAAAACAGAAGTGAGCAAACAGGGGCCGGGTGCTTCCGGCGCCGCCACCTTCGGCAAGCTGCTGGGGGAAGTGATCCTGCTCGACCTGGTGTTCTCCATTGACTCCATCATCACCGCCGTGGGCATGGTAAAGGAGCTGTGGGTGATGTACACGGCTGTAATTGTTACGGTCATCATCATGCTGGTAGCGGCCAAACCCATCAGCGATTTCATCCGCAAGCACCCCTCCTTCAAAATCCTGGCGCTTTGCTTTTTGATGATGATCGGCGTATCCCTCCTCGCCGAAGGATTCCAGTTTGAAATACCCAAGGGCTACATCTATTTCTCCATGGCGTTCGCCTTTTTGGTGGATGTGATCCAGATGAAAACGGTGAAGCCGCAGGCACCGGGAGCAGCGTGAGTTGCCCTAAAACTATGTTTTCAACATAGTGTTGGCAACACGGAGATGGGGAGGTGGGGAGGACACGGAGTGAATTTTTTCAGCAAGTCCACTCCGTGCCCACCGTGTCCCAGTGTTGAAGTGTTGAGTTTTGCAACACGGAGATCAAGGAGGAGGGGAGAACACGGAGCATATTTTTTCAGCAAGTCTATTCCGTTGGCACTGTGCCTCTTTGCCTCCCTGTTGATCTGCCACCGGGTTCGACAAGTTGTATTCCGGTCAAGCCGGCACAGACTTTATTGATAACACTAACAACATATAAGCATGAAACCGCTCTCATCCACACAAAAAGAATCGTTGCTGCACATCCTCCGCAACCGGTTCGAACAGCACCCGGACCGCCACCCCGGTATCAGCTGGAAACAGGTAGCGGCACAGCTGGAAGCGCAGCCACAGAAACTGGCCGCTCTTCAGCAGATGGAAGCCACCGGTGGCGAACCCGATGTGGTGGACCTGGGAACCGGCACAATTACGTTTGCCGACTGTTGTGTGGAAAGTCCGGCCGGCCGCCGCAGCCTTTGCTACGACCGCAGGGCCTGGACCGAACGCAAGGAAAACCGCCCGGCGGATAACGTGCTCGACACGGCCGGCCGCATGGGCATCCAACTGCTGAGCGAAGCGCAGTACCGCCGGCTGCAGGAACAGGTGCCCTGCGACCACAAAACCTCCAGCTGGATCCAGACGCCCGACGCCATCCGTCAGCTGGGCGGCGCTCTCTTTGGCGACCGTCGTTACGGCCAGGTGTTTACCTACCACAACGGCGCCTCCTCCTACTACGCCGCCCGCGGTTTCCGGGGGATGATGGAGCTGTAAACAGGGAGACGGGCCCTGCAGTATCACCTGCCTGTCACCCGATATGCCGTGCAATAAATCCCCTGAATGAATTATTTTTAGGCATGCGTAACATTCCCTTCGTTCTGTTCGCGCTGCTGACCTTCGGCAGCCTTCCCCTGCAGGCACAGGTGTTCACCGATGTGGCTGCCAACTACGGCGGCAGCTGGAGCAACGGCTCCAACCAGGGCACCGGCTTCGGGGCCTGGCAGCTCAGCGCCGGCAATAATACCGGCCGCTTTATTGGCAACCCCGCTAATGACGGCATGCAAACTACCGGCATCGGCACCACCGCCTTCGGGATGTTTGCCACCAGCAGCGTAAACTACTCCACCGCCTACCGCCCTTTTGCACAGGGCCTCGAAATAGGAGACGCTTTCTCGTTTTACTGGGTCATTAACTGGGATGCCAACACCGGCAGTAAGGGATTTGACCTGCGCAGCGGCAGTACCACCGTGTTCAACATCAACAACCAGGGCAATGCCCAGATCACGGGCAGCAACGGGCTGGCCAGCTCGGCCTTTGGCATCTTGCCCATGCTGGTAACAGTGGTGCGTATGTCAACCACCCAGTACTTCTTCAGCATGAGCCGGCGACTCGCCGGAGGGGGCGAGTATACCACCGTATTCAGCAGCAGCAACCCGGTGAACGGGATCAATTTCTACATCGGCGCCCAGGGCAGCTCCAATGGTGAGCGCAACCTCTACTTCAACCAGCTCCGCATCGAAAAAGGATTGTACCCGAACCCCGTTCCCAATTTTGTACAGTACAAATGGAGCGGCTCCCTCACGCCCACCTCGGCCAAAGTGAACGCCAAGCTTTCCCTCACCGCCACCAACACCCGGCTGGTGGTGAGTACCAGTCCCACCTTCAGCAACCCCATCTACAGCCAACCTATCAACGTTACCTCCGCCACCAACTTTGTAGGGTCTTACAGCATCGGCGGACTGACACCCGGCACCGAATATTTTTACGGCATCGAATCCAACGGCCTGCTGGACCCGCGCCCAGGCGCCACCGGCCGCTTTAAGACGCCCCTGGAAGGCCCGCATTCTTTTTCATTCACCGCGGGGGCCTGCAACCTCAACTCCCGCAACCCGGTATGGCAACGCATCCGCGAAAAGGACCCGTTGTTCATGCTGGTGAGCGGCGACCTGCACTACTCCGACCCCAACAGCACCAACGTGAACGTGCACCGCATCCCCTACGAAGACCGCGTGCTGAGCATCGAAAACACCCGAACGCTGTTCAACAACGTACCCATCGCCTATGTATGGGATGATCACGACTTCTCCGGCGATGATTCCAACGCATCCTCCACCGGCGCCAACAGCGCCAAACAAGCCTACCGCGAATACGTGCCCCATTATCCCTTTGGCACCGGCATCACCAGCGGCAACTCCGCCATCTACCAGTCCTTCGTCATCGGGCGGGTGCGCTTCCTCCTCACCGACCTGCGCTCCGAAAAAACCGACGATGCGGTGATGAGCGCCCAGCAGGTGCAATGGTTCCGCCAGCAATGCCTGGAAGCAAAGGCCCAGCAGCAACTGATCTGCTGGGTGTCGAGCTTCGGCATCACTGCCAACAATACCGATGCCTGGGGCGGCACTTCTGCCAACCTCGCACAACGCAACGAACTGTTCAGCTTCCTTGCCGCCAATAACATCGACAACTTATTTGTGCTATCCGGGGATGCCCATGCCGCCGGTATTGACGACGGCGCCAACACCGACTGCTCCGGTGTGCTCGACACACACACCTGCCCCCGTTTCACCTGCTCCCTCAATCCCCGCTATCCCCTGCTGCAGGCAGCCGGCCTGTCGAATACGGTTTCCATCAAAGGAATCGTCACCAACATCCTGCCCATGACCGGGCAGGACCACCACGGCCAGTACGCCAAAGTGGATGTGACGGATAACGGCAGCGACTCCGTAACGGTTCGTTTCACCGTGTACCGGGTGCACCCCGATACGGGTGTGGAGTCGGTGCTGGGCACCTACAGTTTCAGCCGCCATCTCGGCGCAGCCAGCAACCGCAGCACACCTGTCACCACCGGCGATAGCTGGAAATACCTCGACAACGGCAGCGACCAGGGTACCACCTGGCGGGCCGGCAGCTTCAACGATGCCGGCTGGGCGGAAGGGCCCGCACCCCTGGGCTACGCAATGACGGGACTGCGTACAACCGTTTCCTTCGGCAGCGATGCCAACAACAAACATATCACCACCTACTTTCGCAAAGCCTTCACCGTTGCGAATGTATGCCGGGTGAAAGCCGCGTACCTCGAACTGAGTGTGGACGATGGCGCTGTCCTGTATCTCAACAACCGGGAAGTGGGCCGGGCCAACTTCGCAGCCGGCGCTTACAACCACCTCACGCCCGCCAGTGATGTGGTGACCAACCGGGGGCAGACCTTCCGGTTCTGTATAACCGACACTTCGTTTTTCCGTACCGGCACCAACCTGCTGGCTGTGGAGGTACACCAACACGCCGGTAACAGCAGCGACCTGTTTTTCAACCTGCATGTTACGCTCGAAGAAAGCGACGAACCCGTCACCAGCACCACCACTGTTACCGCTTGTAATGCATTTACCTGGAACGGGCAGACCTACACCGAATCGGGTACCTATTCCTTTGCAACCTTGACGGCGGCGGGGTGCGACAGCCTTGCCCGCCTGCAACTCACCATCAACCGCGTACCCATTACGGCGCAACCGGCGCCCGTGACGGCGGTGGTGGATGAATCGGCCAGCTTCACCGTAAGTACATCTGCCGGCGGCGCCACCTTCCGCTGGCAGCGGGATGCAGGCAGCGGCTTTCAGGACCTCGACAATAGCCCCCCGTTCAGTGGCGCAAACACGGCAACACTTACCGTAGCACCCCTTACACTCGCCTTCAACAATGATCTGTACCGCTGCGTGGTGACGGCCAGCAGCTGCAGCACGGAATCGGGCAGCGCCCTGTTGCGGGTGAACCTGCCCACGCGGGTGGTGGAACGACCCACCGGCTTACCGCTCCGCCTCTACCCCAACCCGGTGCTGGATCAACTGGTGCTGGAAGGTGATCCCCGCCTCGCAGGACAGCCCTACCAGATACGGGATGCGCTGGGGCGGCAGGTGCGCAGCGGTCTGCTTACGGCCGCCACCACCACCCTGCAGTTGGAACAACTGCCGGCAGGCATCTACACCCTGCACATCGGGCGGCAGGGGGAACAACGGATGCGGTTTGTAAAACAGGGAAATAAGTAAGGGGACTGAACGCCGCTCTTAGTTGTAGCGCTCCATCCCGCAATCCGCCTCATCACACAACAGCCGCCGCAGCACGGGATGCCGCAGCAGTTCGGTGTAATCCATCCACCTGCCATCCACCCGCAGGCGGCGGTACACGAGGCGGATGCCGTGGCTGTAATCCACGTAGGTGTTCACATGCCCGGTGTAGAGTGGTTGTATGGGCCGGCCGTCGGTGCGGTGCCAGCCGTATATAGCCACGCGGTTGGGGCGCTGGTCCCGCAGCACGGCCCCACTGATCACCACATCTTTTTTATGACCAGCTACCAGCCCCCTCCGTCCGCGGCGCTGCCCTTCGAGGATGAGGTGGTGGTGCCACCAGGTGGGGGTACTGTCGCGGTAGGCAAACAACGGCACCGGCTCCAGCCGCACGGCAGCAGCGCGGTAAATAGCATCCACCAGGGCGCGGGTGGGTAAAAAACAGTCCAGCCGGTCGGCCACCTGCTGGGCCGTTCCCGGCTGCAGGGGGATGCGGGCCCAGTCGGCATCGGTGCCCACCGCCAGGTAATCGGGCGCCACAAACACAGCAGCCCGGTAGCGGCGCCCGGTGGAGCTGTCGGTAACAGCAAGCCAGATACGTTGAAAGCGCCCCAGAAAGGAAGGGAGATTGCCGGCCAGCAGTTCCTGCCGGGCCAGGGAATCGGCGCGGGCCGCCGGCCAGGGCGCCACCTGCCGGTAGAAAGCCGAACCGGAAAGGCTGGAACGGCGTTCGGGTACGGCAATCCGGTGTACGGGCTGGCAGGCAGCCAGGAAAATAAATAAATAACAAAGGTGAAGAACACTTCCTTTCATGCCTGAATGTACAAAACCTCCGCGGCAATTACTGCTGGCGGCGGTAAGCCTCCAGCCCGCATTCCAGCCAGGCTTTAAACTCGCCGGCCGTGGGGGTATAGCCCTTGGTACGGGTGAGGGCCCGCTCTGCGCCGTCGAGGATGGCGTACTGGGGCTGGGCCACCGCGTTGAAGTTCTCGCTCTGGAAGGTGGCCCACTGGTCGCCCACGGTGATGATCGCTTTCTTTGCGCCCGTTTTGGTGGTGAAGGTCTGCTGCTGCGCCGATGGCAGCACGCGGCGCTCATCCACGTACAGGCTCACCACCACAAACTCCTTGCGCATGAGTTCCGATACGCCGGGGTCGGTCCACACGTTCTCTTCCATGCGCCGGCAGTTCACGCAGGCCCAGCCGGTGAAGTCAATCAACAGCGGCTTGTTCGTTTGCCGGGCCAGCGCCAGCGCTTCGTCGTAATCCCGCAGGGGTTCCAGCGAATGGTCGCAGTTGACAGGATGTTTGTACAGGCTGTAACAGAGCGGCGGCGGGAAGCCGCTGATGAGGCCCAGGTTGGCGGCTTTTGTATTGGTGACACCGGGCAGGAGGTAGATGGTCATGGCGGCAAAAAGCAGAATGAAGGCCCAGCGCATTTTACCGATGGAGATCTTCTTATCGTCGTGCGGGAAGCGGATCACGCCCAGCAGGTAGAGCACGATGGCAATGCCAATCACGATCCAGATGGCGAAGAAGGTCTCCCGCTTCAGGAAGCCCCACTGCTCCACGAGGTCGGCGTTGCTGAGAAACTTCACCGCCATGGCCAGCTCCAGGAAGCCCAGCACCACCTTCACGGTGTTGAGCCAGCCGCCGCTTTTGGGCAGCGACTGCAGCCACTGCGGGAACAGGGCGAAGATGCCGAACGGCAGGGCCAGTCCCAGCCCAAAGCCGCCCATGCCAAAGGTGAGCTGCCAGGCGCCGCCTTCCTTGGTGAGGGCGCCGGCCAGCAGGGAGCCGAGGATGGGACCGGTGCAGGAAAACGATACGATGGCCAGGGTGAGGGCCATGAAGAAGATGCCGCTGAAGCTCGAAATGCTGGCCTTGGAATCGGTACCGCTGGCGAAGTTGCCGGGCAGGGAGATTTCGAAATAGCCGAAGAACGAAATGGCAAACACCACGAAGATGACGAAGAAGAGCAGGTTGAGCCACACGTTGGTGGAAATGTTATTGAGGATCTCGGGGTTGGTCTGGTCGAGCAGGTGGAACGGGATGCTCAGCAGCAGGTAGATCAGGAAGATGAAGAAGCCGTAGAGCAAGGCCCGGCCAATGGCCTGCTGCCGGGTGCCGCTGCGCTTGGTGAAAAACGAAACGGTGAGTGGTATCAGCGGAAACACACAGGGCGTGAGCAGGGCAATGAACCCGCCGATAAGTCCCAGCAGGAAGATGCCCCAAAGGCCCTTGCCTTCGGTACCCTCGTCGCCGCAGCTCACCTGCGGGTTGTTCACGTCAATGCTTTCGATGCGGATGCGGGCCTGCTGTGATACGCCGCCTTCCAGCGGGGTTTCGAAGGCAAACTCCTGGGCGGGAAGAAACTCGTCGGGGGCTCCGGTGGTGAACACCAGGGTGCCGCGTAAGTTGGCGGGCACCGGGCCGTTGATGCGGATGCGTTGCCGCAGTTCAACGGATTCCCGGGCAATGATCACCTTTTTTTGGTCGAAAAGAGGATCGGTGTAAGGAGCGCTTCCCCGCAGCACCTGCAGGGCTTCGGGCTTACCGATGGCGCTGTCGGCAAACAACACCGTGAGCGAGTCGAGTCCTTCGGCATCCTGGGTAAAGAGGTAAAGAAATTTTCCAGCCGTTATTCTACCGCTGAAGATGAGATCATATTCCTGGGCCGCCAGTTTTTCACTGCGAACCTGCCAGCTCACGGGCGCGGCCTCCTGCGCAACCAGCGATCCGGAAAACAGGAAGAAAACAACGGGGAGGAGTTGACGTAGAAAAAACAGTCGCATAAGCAGGTAATTGAACGTAGAGGTGCTTGTCAGGCAGCGCGGTTAATACGGAATCATCCGGAACGGTAACAGGGGTTGCACACCGCACCAATCATGCGCACTCAATCACCTGGCAGCCGTTTACAGGGCAACCGAAAACTTCACTTTATCGGGCGGCAGGCATTGTTTGTCGTCGCACACCATGAACTCCACTTCGCCGCTCACGGTGGTCTTTACCGTACCGCGGGTGGTTACCACCTGCACAAATTCCACTTTATCGGAATAAAACCTGGAACGGGAGGCCGTGGCCTTGTCGTACTGGTCGTACAGCTTGCCCACCTCCTTGGTTTTGTCTACCAGGGTCACCAGCGGGTTCTTCGCAAAGCTGATGGTGGTGGGCAGGGCGATGGCGTCTTCGCTCTGCTGCTGGCTGTAAAGGTGCCAGCCTTTATCGATGGTGGCGGTGAGGCGCACTTCGTATTTATTGGCCGCCAGTTTTTTGGCGCTGTAGTTCCACTTCACTTTGGTGCCGCTCTGGGCGGTGGCCAGCAAGCCGGCGAGCAGGAAGACGGCGGTGGTAAAAAGTTGCTTCATCGTACTGTTTTGAATGGTACTGCAAAGATGCTTCCAAATATCCGGAGGAAATGTTGCAAAAGTTACAAAACTGTGTCATCCGGCCTTTTCCGGGTGACCAACGGGCTGTTTCAGGCCACAACTGCTGTTGCGGGGAACAGGGCGTTGAGCAGGACTTGTCCGTCGGTATTGCCCAGGAGGGGGTTGGCGGCCCGTTCCGGGTGGGGCATCATCCCCATGACATTACCCGCCGCATTGCGGATGCCCGCGATGTTGCGGAACGACCCGTTGGGGTTGGCGGCGTCGGTTACCTGGCCCGCCGCATCGCAGTAACGAAACAGCACCTGGCCGTTGGCCTCCAGTTGGTCGAGGGTCGCCGGGTCGGCAAAATAGCGGCCTTCTCCGTGGGCGATGGGGATTTTAAGCGCCTGCCCGTTGCCGGGGGTGATGTACACGTTTTTGCAGATGAACTTCTGGTTGGCGTTGCGCAGCAGTACGCCGGGGAGGAGGTGCGACTCGCAGAGGATCTGGAAGCCGTTGCACACGCCCAGCACCTTGCCGCCGCGGCCGGCAAAATCAATCACGCTCTGCATCATGGGACTGAAGCGGGCAATGGCCCCGCAGCGGAGGTAGTCGCCGTAGGAAAAACCGCCCGGCAGCACAATGCAGTCGTCGGTGGAAAAATGGCTGAGGTCGCGGTCTTTGTGCCAGAGCATGTGCACTTCCTGTTGCAGGTCCTGCTGCAGGGCATCCTGCATGTCGCGGTCGCAGTTGGAGCCGGGAAAAACAACAATTCCGAATTTCATACGCGGTAAAAACGCAAAGGTAACCCGTCTATCCGTGGACGGTAAAATAATTTATAACCACCCAGGCAATGCCGGCCCAAACCAGCAGTTCCGGGATGCGCTTGTTACGGGGAGCCGTGTAGAAGCCGGCATGGAAAAAACTCACCGGCACGGCCGCCAGTACAAAGTGACTGAGGCCGCCATGGCTGTTGATGAAGGGCAGGAAGAGCGCCACCAGCAGGTACACCAGCATAAAGCTCCAGCTCTTGCGGGCATGTACCAGCATACGCGCCACGAAGCGGCGGCTGAGCAGGACGCCCAGCACAAGGGGCAGGTTCACCAGGGTAAATGTGATCCAGAAAGAGGTATTAAACGGCACGTTGGGCAGTCGCAGGCTGTGGACCGGGATGAGGTTTTGCACCAGGTGCCACTGGTCCCATACGTAGAAATACACCAGCAGAAAATAGAACGGGGTCAGTACCCCGATGATGGCCACCAGCCACTCCGTGATCTGCACCGGACGGTAGATGGCCAGGGCCACGATGAGCAGCACGAGGTAGTAGACCGACGGGAAATAGATGAACGAACAAACCCCGAACCCAAAGCCGAGGTTAAAGAGGTTGCCCTTGGGCTGGCTGTTGTGGTACAAGCCCACCATCTGGGGCCAGGCCCAAACCATCACGGTGTTGATGAGGAGACCGGGTGAGAGCACGTTCCAGTCGGGCACCAGGCTGGTGATCAGCAGGAAGGAAAAGGCCAGCAGCAGGTTGGGCTGCGGAAACAGCTTCTGCCGGTTGATGAGACCGTTGAAGGTCACCGCCTGCACAAACAGCAGCAGGTAACTGAGGATGGGGTACAGCGAGGGGAAAAAAGTGCCGGCCGGTTGCAGCCAGCCCAGAAGCAGGCTGTACAGAAATCCATCGGTATCATCGGCCTGCGGTACCACCGGCTCCAGGAAATAGGGCAGCTTCAGCAACACCCCCAGGAAGAAGAGCAGCAGTACGTTGAGCGGATTGTTACCGGAAAAAAATCGGATCACCTGTTATGCCAATTGAGCCACAAACATTTCGAAAGAAACCCAACTTTCCAAATATAATCAGGAATTCCCCTGCAGCAGCCTCCGGCTTGCTTCAGGGGATTAGAATTCGATTCGGGCAAAACAGAAGGCGTTGCGGTACATCACGGGCACCAGCATCTCCCGGGCCGAGACCTGCTTGCCAAACCGGATGAGGAACTGGTAGTCTTTGTCGAGGCTCCGCAGCGGCTGCTGGCGATTGACCTTTCCGCCGGGTTCCAGCGATTGGGCAGCGAGCAGCGGGTTGCGGCGGCTCCATTCGTTGTACAGGAAGAGTAGTTCAGCACCCGAGTTCATGATCTGGTAGGAAAGCAGGTCGTCGCTGTTATCGTTGAACTGGGATTTGGTTACGATGTTGTTCCATTCCATCATGCCCTCCTTGTCGAACGACAACACCATGATGTTATCGGCAAAATAGCGCACCATCTGCCGGGGTGCGCCGCCAAAACTGTTCCAGCCCCAGGGATTGTTCCAACCTCCCCAGCCCCAGGGACTGTAAGGGTTCCAGCCCCAGTAACCGCCGGGCCCCCAGGGAGAACCCCACATCCAGGGATTGTCCCACCGGTTGAAATTATTACCCCGGTCACTGCTGTAGGAACTTTCGGCGGTCATGAGTACGCCGCCGTCTTTCTTCACAATGAAATGCTTGAGGTAAAAGTCGTTGAAAGCCACGGCGGACTTGGCTTCTCCGCGGGCCGCATTGCGGAAATCATCGCCAAATTCGAAGACCCGTTCCACATCCGGACTCACCAGGTCCTTGTTCACCACGGCGAGGAAGAGACCGTCAATATTACCGCGCCGCAATTTGGAATAGAACGAAGCAAGGATGTAGCGGCCGTTGGTGTTATCCACTTTGATGCGCAGTTCATCAAGAAACACATTGTTGATGGTGAGCGGGTAGGTCTTTACGGTATCGTCGTAGGTACGCAGCACGCTGAGGCGGGCTTTGCTGATGTACTCCCGCTGCCCGGGGCGGATCACATGGGTAAAGAGAAAGTTACCGTCGTTATCGAGGTAGAAATCGGCGATGGACTCTTTGTTGTTTTCGAGTACGTAGACGAAGCCGGCCCGGCGGATGGGCATGAGTGTACTGCTGAGTAACAGGGTCTGAAACTGGAACTCATCGCGGAAGCGGTTGCGCATCTTGAACACCATCAGCTTCTGCCTGTCGTCGCTGGCAATGACCGAATAAATCTTGCTTTCACTGGTTGCACTGGTATGCGTGGTATCCAGCACCAGGGGTTCACCTATCGTACGGCCGTTGGCATCGAGCTGCACCCCCATGCAATAAGCGATGCTTTTGCGCTGGTACTGGTACACCAGGAGAAGCGAATTGGGGCCGGTAAAGAAATCAACACTCCCCACGCGCTCGGGGATGAAGTCGAGGTTCACTTTTTCTTTCGGCTGCATATCGGCGGAAAAGAGAACGATCTGGTGCCGCGAGCGTTGGGTTTTGTACACCAGGTAATTGTCGCCGTATTTGCCCAGTATTTCAAACTTCAAGTTGCGTACATCGTCCCGGTCGGGCTCCGAATAAAAAATCCGCTGCGCCGTAGTCGGTTGTTGCCACAGGCATGCGCCCAGCAACATCAGCACCCATCCGTATTTCAAACTTTTCATGTTACTTGTATGTTTTCCGGTGGTGGCAGCCGGCTCTCCCTTCCAACTGCGATTGTGACTCCGGCACACCACTCTTTTAAAATTACACGCAAAGCGCAGATTTCGTTCCAAAGAACCCGTTAAAAATTATCTTGTGGTGCAAATCTGCATTAAAAATTCTGCATGGCCATCATTTGTATCACAGGCGGCACGGGATTAGTTGGACGACAGCTCACCCGCCTCCTGCTGCAACAGGGACACGAAGTACGGGTACTGACCCGCCAGCCGGGGGGCAGCACCCGCAACGGCATTTCATTTTTCCACTGGGACCTGGAAGCGGGCACACTCGATCCCGCCGCCCTGGAGGGTGCGGAGGCCATCATCCACCTCGCAGGTGCAGGGGTGGCGGAGAAACGGTGGACCGCCCGGCGTAAGATCGAGATCCGCGAAAGCCGCACCCACAGCAGCGAACTGCTGGTGCAGGCTTTACGCACCCATCCACACAATGTACGCACCGTCATCAGCGCCTCGGCCATCGGCTGGTACGGCCCCGATACCGGGCTTCCCTTCACCGAAAACGACCCGGCAGCCACCGATTTTCTGGGCACCACCTGCTCGCTCTGGGAAAGCAGCATGGAGCCGGTGACGGAGCTGGGCATCCGGCTGGTGAAGCTGCGTACGGGCATCGTGCTGAGCAACGAGGGCGGCGCTTTCCGCGAATTCCGGAAACCGCTACGGGGGGGTATTGCTGCTATTCTGGGTAACGGCCGGCAGGTCATCAGCTGGATTCACATCGACGATCTTTGCCGCATGTTCCTCCACGCCCTCCACCAGCCGCTGCAGGGTGCCTTCAACGCCGTGGCCCCGCACCCGGTAAACAACAAAACGCTTACGTTGGGATTGGCACAGCACCTCCGGGGACGTGCTTTTGTACCGGTGTATGTGCCGGCCTTTCTGCTGAAACTGGTGCTGGGAGAGATGAGCGACGAAGTGCTGAAAAGCTGCACCGTGAGCGCCGGAAAAATCAGCAAAAGCGGGTTCCAGTTCCTCTACCCCACCCTGCAGGCGGCGCTCAACGAACTTATTTAGGCACAGCGGCCGGCTTCACCACCGGCGGTTTAACGGGCGGCAGTTGCAGGTCGGGACTGAGCGGCGGAAGCCCCTTTTCCTTTTGCAGTTTTTCATACAGCGTTCCTTCCGCAAAATACCAGGTGCGGCCGCCGTCTTCCGACAAAGCAACCAGCACGTTCTCCGTTACAATGCTGCCCATCAGCGACTCAATGGTGGTGGTTTGCACGAGTGCCGACTGCAGCACCGTCTTATAGGTTTGCACCGGCACGGGGTTGCCGATGAGTACTTTGCTGATTTTGATGCCCAGCTGCTTCCGGTACTTTTCGGCGGAGTCAATGCCCTGCCTCATCTGCTGCTGGTCGGCCGGGTTGCTGCGCAGCTTCGGATGCAGGTACGATACATAGCCTTCAAAATCGCTGCGTAACAGGGCGCGGGCCATGTCCAGTCCGCGCTGTTTGATGGCCGTGCTGTGTGGCTGGGCCAGCGCAAGGCTCCAAAAAAAGCAAGCGATGGTAATCAGAATAATGCGTTGCATAGGTGAGCCGGATCAGAGATCCCTTTTTTTATAGATCCACAGACAAAGCAGCCAGAACACCCCGGTGTACAGCAGGGTGTACCACACGTGTTCGTTCACGAGCTGCAGGCTTTTCTCATATACTTTTTCATTCAGCCGGCCCAGGAAAGCAGGTACGGGCGTGATACGGTCCGACACTTCCAGGGGCAGGAAACGCCCGGCGTCTCGGGCAAACTGTTTCAGCAACCCCATCGCTATCTGTTCGAGGATCATCATGTAAAAGATGAAAACGCCCAACGCGATGAAGGCCCGGCGGATGAGCAACCCGAGAAGGAAAGCAAAGGAAAGCTGGGAGAAAACCTGCAGACCGAAAAGGGCGGTGTAATGGGCGAGTTTCCAGTAGGGCTCCGTACCGGCTTCTTTGTTGAGATAACCGATTACCAGGGTCACCGCCGCGTTGAGCGCCGTCACCAGCAGGGTAATGATCACGACGTTGAAAAACTTAGCCAGCAGGAACTCACCGCGGCTCCAGCCGTCAATGATATTTTGCCGGTGCGTTTTAAAAGTGAACTCATTGCTGATGAGCATGATGATGAGGATGGCCGGGATGAAGATAAACACCGAAGAGGTGTAGGCCACCGTACGGAACACTTCCGGAAAGGCGAAGGGGTTGCCCACCAGCATCTGCACCACCTGCCCCGCCATCTCCTTGCTGTTCACCTGCTGTTTGTAGATGAAGTAAAAGAGGCTGTTGATGCCGGGGTACGACAGCAGGGTGAGGCCGGTGACCCACCAGAAGCCCGGGTAGTTGCGGATCTTGAGCCATTCGGTGCGGAGAAGAGAAAGCATGTTTTTTTTGTTGCGGGTTAAGCGTTGCGGGTTTCGTATTGAGGGGGGGCCTGACGGGGTCCGGAGACGCACAATAATTGCATCTTACCCGGTTAGCTCAAAAAACTTTTCTTCCAGCCGCTTGCGTTTCAGGAGCAGGTGATGCAGCACCACGCCTTTGCGGAAGCAGTGTTCGTTCACCTGGTCGAGGGCGGCCGTTCCTTTGGGAAAATACAGCTGTACAAAATGATCGGTGGATACTACCTGGTGAACGCCGGGAAAGCCCTCCACTACTGTACGCAAACGGGGGATGTCGGCTGCCGCCAGTTCCACGATGTCTTCGTCCACCAGCACGTCGTGTACCGGTCCGGCCGCCACCAGGGTACCGGTTTTGAGGATGGCTACGTGCGTGCATACTTTCTCCACTTCATCGAGCAGGTGACTGGCCATGATAACGGTGTGGCCTTTGCGACTCAACTCAATGATCAGCTCCCGTATTTCGGCGATGCCCACGGGGTCGAGCCCGTTGGTGGGTTCGTCGAGCACCAGGATGCGGGGTTCGCCCAGCAGGGCGGCGGCGATGGCCAGCCGTTGTTTCATACCCAGGCTGTAGGTGCTGAACCGGCTGCGCCGCCGCTCGTGCAGCTTCACCTTGTGCAGCACCGCTTCAATGCCATCGGCATCGCCCCGGCCGCTGATGCTGTGGGTAATGCGGAGGTTATTCACGGCCGAGAGGTAGTGGTAAAAATTTGGCGTCTCCAGCAGGGAGCCGATCTGATTGCGCAGATCCGGTGAGGCGGTTTGCCCAAACCATTCATAATGGCCGCTGTCGGCGCCCAACACGCCCAGCACGATGCTGAGCAGGGTGGTCTTGCCGCTGCCGTTGGGACCCAGGATGCCAAAAACGGCCCCCTCGGGTACATCAAACGAAACCCCTTTCAGGGCCTGAACGCGGCCGTAGGTTTTGGCGAGCTGGTGGATGGTGAGAATACTCATAGGAAGAACATCATTTAAAAAGGTTGTATTCAACACGGAGGAAATGAGACACGATGGGCACGGAGAACGGTATGTATTGAACCAATTCTCCGTGTTCCTCTTATGCTCCTCATCTCCGTGTTCTTTTCTCTTACAGAGAGACTTTTAATTCCGTACCGGCCGCCCGCTTTTGAGCACGCTCTGGATACGCTCCAGGGTTTTCCGTTCGCCGCAAAGGCTCAGGAAAGCTTCCCGCTCCAGGTCGAGGAGGTACTGCTCCGATACCAGCGTGGGTTCGCTGAGATCGCCGCCGCACATCACATATGCCAGCTTGCGGGCCACCAGGGCATCGTGGTCGGTGGCATAGCCCGCCCGCCACATGCCGTTGATGCCGGCGTAGAGGGCGCCGAGGGCCGACTGGCCCAGCACTTTGATATCGCTGCGCTGCACGGGCATCACATACCCGCTATCGTACAAATCGAGCACACTTCGTTTCGCTTCTGCAATGCGGCGTCCCTGGTTCATCACCACTTCATCCAGTCCCTTCCGGAAAACACCGATGCCGAAGCCTTCGTGCGCCGAGGTGGCCACTTTGGCGGTGGCAATGGACAGGAAGCGGTTTTTGAGGGTGATGGTTTCGGGTTCGTCTTCGTGCATCTCATCGGCGGCCCGCAGCACAAACTCTTTGGTGCCTCCCCCGCCGGGGATGAGGCCCACGCCCAGTTCCACCAGCCCGATGTAGGTTTCAGCGGCCGCACAGCATTTGTCGGCGTGCAGGTTGAGCTCACATCCGCCGCCCAGCGTGAGTCCGTGGGGTGCCGATACCACGGGTACCGACGAATAGCGCACCCGCATCATCGCGTTCTGGAACATGCGGATGGCGAGGTCGAGCTCGTCGTACTCCTGCTCCACTGCAAACAAAAAGATCATACCCACATTAGCACCCGCGCTGAAGTTGGCGCCTTCGTTGGCAATGACCAGGCCTTTGTATTTTTCTTCGGCCAACGTTACCGACTTGCTGATGCCTTCCAGTACTTCGGCGCCGATGCTGTTCATCTTGGTGTTCCATTCCAGTCCGAGCACCTCATCACCCAGGTGATAAAGACGGCACACGCTGTTCTTCCACAGGGTCTGCCCTTCAAAATTCTTCATCACCAGGAAGGTTTCGGCACCCGGCATCGCTTTGTAGCTGCCGCTCGCCGGATCGTAACAGTAACGCTTGCCACCCTCCACTTTGTAGAACTGCGCATGGCCGGCCGCGAGCATCGCATCCACCCAGGGCGCCACGCTGTAGCCGGCTTCTTTCATGGCCGCGGCGGCTTTGGCCACGCCTACCAGGTCCCATGTTTCAAACGCGCCGATCTCCCAGCCAAAACCGGCCATCATGGCATCGTCCACCCGGTACAGTTCCTCGCTGATTTCGGGAATGCGGTGTGAGATATAAGAGAAAAGACCGTAATGAAATTCGCGGATGAAGTTGCCCGCCTTGTCGGGTGCCGCGTACAGCAGCTGGATCCGCTGCCGCAGGTCGTCGATCGGTTTGGCGGCGTCCACGCTGGCAAAGCGGGGCTTGCTGCGGGCCTTGTATTCCATGGTGGCCAGGTCGAGGGTGAGGATCTCCTTCGCCCCGTCGGGCCCTTTTGTTTTCTTGAAGAATCCCTGTCCGCTCTTGTCGCCCAGCCAGTTGTTGGCCACCAGTTGCTCCAGCCACGAAGGGATGGTGAACTTGCCGCGGGCTTCGTCGTGCGGACAGTTATCGGCCACGCCCTTCGCCACTTTCACGAGGGTATCAATGCCCACCACGTCGGCCGTGCGGAAAGTGGCCGACTTGGGACGGCCGATCACGGGACCGGTGAGCGCTTCTATCTCATCAATGCTCAGTCCCTGCTGCTGCATCAGGTGAAAGATGTTCATGATGCTGAACACCCCGATGCGGTTGGCAATGAAAGCGGGGGTGTCCTTGCACAGCACGGTGGTCTTACCCAGGATGAGATCGCCGTACTCCATCAGGAAGTCCACCACCGCCGGATCGGTATGCGGCGTGGGGATGATCTCCAGCAGGCGCAGGTACCGCGGCGGGTTGAAGAAGTGCGTGCCACCGAAATGCTTTTTGAAATCCTCACTCCGTCCTTCCGTCATCATATGAATGGGAATACCGGACGTATTGGAAGTAACCAACGTACCTGGCTTGCGGTAGCGCTCCACCTGTTCAAACACCTGTTGTTTGATGTCGAGCCGCTCCACCACCACTTCAATGATCCAGTCGCAGGACGCGATGTCTTTCATGTGATCGTCGAAGTTGCCGGTGCGGATACGTTTCGCCACGTCTTTGGTGTACACCGGCGAGGGATTGCTCTTGAGCGCGGCGGCGAGGGCGTCGTTTACAATCTTGTTTTTTTCCGCCGGGGACAGCACGGTTCCTTCGGGGGCCTTGGGGGCAATGTCGAGCAGCAGCACCTGCACACCGGCGCCTGCAAAATGACAGGCAATGCGGGAACCCATCACGCCGGAACCCAGCACCGCCACGTTTCTGATCTTACGTTTCATACAGCTTGTTGTTAGAGGAGCGGAGCCACGGTCCCGGCCCCGGTTGTACCTGCCGGCAGGGATCGTGCCACGCCTGGAAAAAAATTAGTTAGTTATGCAACTATTTAGTTCGAAGTTAGGCGTTTTCGCATTTGGTGCATAAAAAATGCCCCCAAAAGCGGAGGCATTTGAAAAATCTTAACAGCGCACCATCAGCTCACCGCCGCTCCGGGGTTGACGATGGTTTCGGGCCGTACAAAATGAAGGGCGCCGGCCGCGTCTTCGGCCATCAGGATCATACCCTGGCTTTCGATGCCCCGCATCTTCCGCGGCGCCAGGTTGGCCACCACCACTACCTGCTTGCCCACGATGGCTTCGGGGGCAAAATGCAGGGCGATGCCGCTCACGATGGTGCGGGTTTCGGTGCCCATGTCCACCGACAACTTCAGCAGCTTATCGGCTTTCTCCACTTTTTCGGCGGCCGTGATGGTGCCCACGCGGAGGTCGAGTTTGGCAAAATCATCGTACACAATTTCCGCTTTGGCGGGTGCGGCGGCAGCGGGTACCGGTGCCGGCGCGGAAGCTTCTGGTTGTATCATTCCTTTTTTCAGTTTTTCCACCTGGTAAGTGATTTCGTCGTCGTCGATCTTGCGGAACAGCAGTTCCGGGGCCCGGAGGGCATAGCCCACGCTCAGCAGCTGCAGCTTGCCGGCATTGCGCCATTCCAGCATGCGCTCCACCACCTTCATCATGTACAGCATTTTGCGGGCCGTATGGGGAAGGAAGGGATTGATGAGGATGGCCAGGTTGGCGCTGAGCTGCAGGCAGAGGTGCAGGGTATTGTCAATGCTTTGCTGCGCCGCGGGATTGCCGGCCAGCTGGCGGGCCACGATCCAGGGCTCCTTCTTCTGCATGTACTGGTTGCCTTTGCGGCTGAGGTCTATCACCTCAAAGAGGGCCTCGCGGAACTTGAAGGTTTCGAGCAGGTGCTCCACTTTTTCCTTCGCTGCCCGGATGTCGGCCATCAGTTCGTGGTCGGTTGCATCCAGCAGTTCGTTGTGCAGGCGGGGCACTTTGCCGCCGCAGAGTTTGTGCATCAGCACCCAGGTGCGGTTGACGAAGTTACCGAAGACGCTCACCAGCTCGCTGTTCACGGCGTCCTGGAAACCCTTCCAGGTAAACTCGCTGTCCTTGGTCTCGGGCGCTATCTGGGTGAGGTAATACCGCAGCATATCGGCCGCCTGCGGACCGCCGTTGTCTTTCTTCACAAAGTCGGTGATGTAATCCCGCATATCGAGTTTCCAGTTGCGGCTGGTGCTCATCTTGTCGCCTTCCAGGTTGAGGAATTCGTTGGCGGGCACAAAGGCCGGCAGGATGTTGCCGTGCAGCTTCAGCATCACGGGGAAGATGATGGCATGGAAGACGATGTTGTCTTTTCCGATGAAGTGGACCAGCTGCGTGTCGTTGTCGTACCAGTAAGGCTCCCACTCTTTCTGGTTGTCCAGCGCCCAATGCCGGGTGGCGCTGATGTAGCCGATGGGCGCATCGAACCACACATACAGTTTTTTTCCTTCGGCGCCGGGCAGTGGTACGGGGATGCCCCATTCGAGGTCGCGGGTAACGGCCCGGGCTTGCAGTCCGCCTTCAATCCAGCTCTTGCACTGTCCCACCACGTTGGGCCGCCAGTCGTCTTTGTGCTGTTCCAGGATCCACTCCCGCAGGAAGGCTTCGTGCCGGTTGAGGGGCAGGTACCAGTGGGTGGTGCTGCGCTTCACGGGGGGCTGCCCGCTGAGGGTGCTCACGGGGTTGATCAGCTCGTCCGGGCTGAGGGTGCGGCCGCAGGTTTCGCACTGGTCGCCAAAGGCGCGGTCGCTGCCGCAGGCGGGACAGGTGCCCCTGATGTACCGGTCGGCCAGGAAGCTGTGAGCCGCCTCGTCGTAAAACTGTTCGGTTTCTTTTACCTCCAGCTCTCCCCGTTCGTGCAGGTAGGTGAAGAACTCCTGCGCCGTTTCGTGGTGCAGCGGATCACTGGTGCGGTGGTAGATGTCGAAGCTGATGCCGAGATCATCAAAATCCTGCTTCATGGCTTCGTGGTACTTGTCGATGATGGCGCGGGGCGTGGTGCCTTCTTTGGCCGCCTGGATGGGGATGGCGGTGCCGTGTTCATCACTACCGCACACAAACACCACATCGCGTTGCTGCGCCCGCAGGTAACGGGCGTAGATATCGGCCGGGATATAGGCGCCGGCCAGGTGACCCACGTGCTTGAGGCCGTTGGCATAAGGCAGGGCGGACGTGATGAGGTATCGTTTGGGAGCTTGCATCTGTTACCGGGTTTACACCGGCCGTTGTGCCGGGGGCTGCAAAAATACCGCAATCACCCCCACTGCCCAAAAGAAGCAGGCGCTCAGAAGCGGGCTTTGCGGCTGCGGCGTTGCCCGAACATCCAGTCGAGGTAATCCGGCTCGGCAAAAGCCGGGTCCCAGCTGTTGTGTCCCACCCCGGGGTACTCGGTGTACCGCACGGGCGCGCCCAGCGAGCGGAGGTGATGCTCCATGGCCCGGGAATAGCGCACGTCCACCACCCGGTCGGCATCGCCGTGAAAGATCCAGAAAGGAACGCGCCGCAACTGCCGGTTGCGGTACAGTGTATCGCCTCCCCCGCAGATGGGCAGAGCGGCGGCAAATACGGTGGGGTAGCGCGACACCAGTTCAAACGTGCCCATGCCGCCCATGGAAAGTCCGGATACGTAGATGCGGCGGGCGTCCACCCCTTCCTCCCGCACCAGTTGCTGCAGCAAGGCCGCCACGGCCTGCAGGGGCCAGCGGGCGGGTGTTGTGTAGTCAAACGCCAGTCCCAGCGGCCGGCGGGTGGTGTCGGGTTTGAGGGCGGCCCACCATTCGTCCCGCGGACACTGCGGCAGTACCACGATGGCCGGGTAGCGGCTGCGGTTTCCGGCGCTGCTGAATAACTTGCCGCCATGGATGAGCTGGCGCTCGTTGTCTGTACCCCGCTCACCGGCGCCGTGCAGGAAGAGCAGCAAGGGGTAGGCACGGGTGCGGTCGTAGCCCTCCGGGAAGAGGATGCGGTACGGCAGTACCTGGCCCGGGGAATAGGTAAACTCCTTTTTTTGATACAACGAATCCTGGGCAAAAACGGGAATGACGAAAGGAAGTAATAACAGCAGCAGCAGGCGTCGCATGGGGAAATTTTACAGCAATATACGCACTCGCGGTAACGAAGGGGAATCCTTACTTTTAACGTGTTGTGCCATTGAATGAAGTTGATTTTCAAACGTATCACTCTGTAGAACTCTGTGCAAAACTCCGTGTACACTGTGGTTTCACTCTTTAACCTCAGGTGCAAAAGTTTCCACAAAGGGGTATAGATTTTTTTCAATAGCACAACACGTTTACTTTTAAGGATGAACCGCCTTGACTTTCTCTCCACCACCTTGCTGAGCGCACTGGGGCTTCCCCTTGCCGCCCGTTCCACCCCTGAAAGCGCGGCCATCATCCGCCCGCCCTTTTTGCGGGAGGGCGACCGCATTGCCATCACCTCGCCGGCTGGCTTCGTTACGGAAAAAGACGTACAGCCCGCTGTGGCCCTGCTGCGCAGCTGGGGCTTTGGCGTGGAGCTGGGCCGCACCATCGGCAAACGGGCGGGCAGTTTCGGGGGCAGTGATGAGGAGCGGACCAGCGACCTGCAGCACTGGATCAACAGCACGCAGGTGAAAGCCATCCTCTGCGCCCGCGGCGGTTACGGTGCGGTGCGGATTGTGGACCGGCTCGACTTCTCGCCCCTGCTCCACCATCCCAAATGGATCATCGGCTTCAGCGACATCACCGTGCTGCACTGCCACCTCAACCGGCGGTACGGCATCGCCTCGCTGCATGCCAAGATGACCAACAGCTTTCCCGAAGACTGGAACAAAGCCGACGCCCTGCAGCAGGAAACAATCCTCACAATCCGCGACGCCCTGCTGGGCAAACCCATGGAATACAGCGCTCCGCCCCACCCGTTGAACCGGTTGGGACATGCCAGCGGACCGCTGGTAGGCGGCAACCTGCGCACCATCGAAAACCTGGCCGGCAGCGCCAGCGACCTGCGCACGGTCAACAAAATTCTTTTTGTGGAAGATACCGGCGAGTACCTCTACAGCATCGACCGCATGTTCCGCAACCTGCAGCGGAGCGGCAAGCTGGATCACCTGGCCGGACTCATCATCGGCGGGTTTAAGATCAAACCCTCCGAGGACCCCTCCGAGGAATTCGGACGAAAGCTGGAAGAGATTGTGCTGGATGTGTTGCCGGACTGTAACTATCCCGTTTGCTTTGATTTTCCCGTGGGGCACCAGCGAAACAACCGCGCCCTGCGCTGCGGCATGACGCACCATCTTCGGGTGTCCAACACCGGTAGTATACTGAATGGGTGATGATCGATCATGAAAGACCTATCAGGTTTGCTAGCGCTGCCCGGCAAACCTTATAAGTCTGGATTCATTTTAAAAAGGATAACGCGCCGACCCCGGAATAAAACCTATAAGGTTTCCAGCGCTGAAACGCCGCCCGGCAAACCTTATAGGTCTGGCTTCGAATAATTATATTGCTTCTTCCCCAAAAAAACCTGTGCGGCTGGCAGCGCTGCCAACCGCACAGGTTCTTGTCTTGTGATGGCGTGTGCCATTATTCAATCGTCACCTTCCGCACCGCCCGGTAATCATCGGTCTCGAGCCGCAGGTAGTACATGCCGCTGCTGAGCGAGCCGGCATCGAACTGCACCAGGTGGTAGCCGGCGGCACGCGTTTCGTTGAGCAGGGTTTTGACGAGCCGGCCGTTCACATCATACAGTCCCAGGTGCACTTTCTTTTGTGCCGGAAGGATCAGCTCCACCGAGGTGGCGCCCCGGAAGGGGTTGGGATAGTTCTGCCGCAGCTCGAAGCTCAGCTTGCCGGTGATGGTCACCGCTTCCACAGATGATGTCTTGCTGCGCCCGTCAAAATCCACCTGCACCAGGCGGTAGTAATAACGCCCGGCGGCCAGCGACGGATCCTTGTAGGTATAACGGCGCAGGGCAGCCGATTGGCCGGCTCCTTCCACGAAGCCGATGGTTTCCCAGCGGCTGCCGTCGCGGCTGCGTTGTACGTCAAAGCCTTTGTTGTTCGATTCACTGCCCGTAGTCCACTGAAGCAAGGCATCTTTCCCCACCGCACCGGCCCGGAACGATAGCAGCTCCACCGGCAGCGGTCCGCAGTTCAGCGACGCCGTTGCCACCGTACCGGTAGCCACACAGCCGTTGTTTTCCTCCATGCTGGTAATGGTGAAATTGTAGAGGGAGGGATTGTCCACTGCCAGCGGCGCGAAGAGTACATCCACCCAATAGTTCCGCGACTGGAAAGAGAAGACCGGGAATGTGGGTCCGTAGTTGCCCACACCGTTCAGTCCGTCCACGCCGTTCTGCAGCGCTGTAAGGGGGCCGTTTGTGAAACCGGATGTCTGGAAATAGAAATCGGAATAAGCGAAATAACCCAACGGGGAGTAATAAGCGATTACGTAGGTGGTATTGGGATTGATCAGCACGGGGTTGCTGAAACGGGCCGTCTTCCAGCCAACGGAGGCATTGTCGGTACCCGTAAAGGTAACAACAGCCAACTCGGTACCGGAAGCGGTGTAAAGACGTCCCACATGCGGCCCTGTATTGGAAGATCCTTTGTAAAACTTCACACCCGTAACATATCCGGCTACGGTGGAACGGAACTTCATGCCCAGGGTGGCGCCGATGCCGCCCCCGTTATCCTGGGCGTTGGTAACAGCCAGTACCGGTGTGCCGTTGCCCCAGAGGCTGACCTCACCCGGAACGATGGAGGCAAAGATGGAGTTATTGGTTACGTTTTCGTACGTAATTCCGTTCACCACCACGGTGTAGGGCGCGTTTCCGCTGGCATTGGTAAGCTGCAGGTTGATGGGTGCAGCGGAACAGGCAGCGGAAGAACTGGCTACCAGGCTGGCGGAGGGTGTGGAGCAGGTGCTGCTGGCATACACAGCTGTGTAGTTGCCGGTGGTGGCATCAAAAAAAGCATAGCTGATTCCTTTGATCACCTCGTACCGCACCGTAAGGGGCACCCCGTTGCGGGAAACCGACTGCAGGCTGAGCGTAGTGCCTGTACCTGTGAACCGGGGCAGCATGGCCCGCATACTTTTAGTACCGGCAGCGGCGGTGATGGTGAAATCCAGCGTGTTGTTGTTCCACACCATATTGCCGAAGGAAGAAGCATTCCGGCCATCGAGCCAGGTGAGCAGTTGCCGGGCCGTGATCAGCGGCACATTACGGCTCTGGGCAGCCGATACCACGGGGTACAGGTCTGCAAGGATGTCAAAATCGGTATGAATGTTGGCACAGAACACCCCATAATACCCGTTTGTACCCAGCGCATTGTCGAGCAGCGTGGTTACATGGGTGGAGACGGTCTGTCCCGATTCATCCGACAACACCGTTGACAACTGGTAATTATTAATTATCGTGCCGTCTGTATCCGCAAAGCGCATGGCGAGCGCAGATCCCGTAAACAAACCCGGGCGGTCCTGCACCCAGTTGGGTGGAAAATAATAATAGTCGGTATTCAGCCGCACGCCATTCTGCAATTCAGCCTTGGGGCGACCGGCCCAGTCCTGCCACAAGGTGCAATGGGTGCGTACGGTGGCGGGCGACTGGATGGTAGGATATGCCGTGGTGAATTCAGCAATGCGCAGGGCATAATCGGCCCCCAGCAGCAGCGGATCATACGAGACGCAATTGGTGGGAAAGTGCAACGTAACTTCAAATCCCATTGCTTCGTAGGCTGCTGCTTCCGCAGGAGTAAGTTCATTGGTGGCGTAGATGCTCGACGTGGTGCGGAGGGCGATCCAGTCTTCCACGGCCGCCGGAGTGTTGGAGGGGCTGATGGAGAGCAGGTAGTCGAACCGTCCCTTTGTTCCATTGTTGCCCCCATGATCGTCACCGGTGAGAATGATGGCCGCCTTAAGGTCGCGGGGCAGGTACCAGAAGCGCGGAAGCGGCTGCTGGTGTTCGTTGCCTTTGAGGATGATATTGGCCAGCAGGCGCTGCTGTTCATCGGCCTGTGGGATCTGAATTTTGTTGAAGTCGACCCAGTTGGGCTGCACATCGCCGGTTTTGGGTCCGTGAAACAGGTCGTTGGGCCGTACCCCTCCTTCCCCGTCACGGTCATCGTTCACCCAGGCGGGATTGCCCTGGCGGGTGTACACGATGGAGCGGCAAAGGTCGTACATGAAGCCGATGGCCTTACCGCCGTTGGCGCCCACGGCCCGCCAGGTAACGGCCGGATGCGGGGTGGGCGTAGCGGCTGTACTGAAAAAAGTGGCCACGGCCGTGGCGCCGCTGAGGTTGTACAGATCCCCGGTGCCATGAAACTGCATGGCGGCGGCGGTGATGCCCAGCCCGGGTGCCGTAGCAGTTTGCACCTGCAGGTAAGCATCGGAGAGCGTTGTGCCGGCATCGGTCACGCCCAACAGGGAAGCGAGATTTTTATCGGGGCGGAAGGCGATGAAGACACCGCCGTTGTTCACCCAGTTGGTAAAGAGGGTGACCTGCGCAGGCGACAAGGCCGTTTCGCCCAGGATCACCACATCATAATTCTGCAGTACAGTGGCGTCCACGGCCGGCAGTTCCAGCACCTGGAAGGCGTTGATGCCTTCGGCGCGGAGGATTTCGGCGGTATAGCGCCCAAAGAGGTTGGAAGGGTTACTTACAACCAGGATGGGGCCGCCGGGACCCTGGTTGGGGTCGGGTTGGGCAAAGGCAGCGAATCCAAGCAGCACAAGGAGGGCCGTGATCCAAAAAGTACGGAGGAATTGCATCGGGTGCGTCGAATAGGTGATCGCCCGGGGTGGCATGGTAGCGAATTGCATAATTAGTGGTTTGGAAGATGATGGCTTCCCCGGAAATTGGAATCTTGCACAAAAGAAATTGGAAAAAAGGGCGGTTGATCAGGATCGGATTAACGGAATGCTGGCACAAGATAGAAAAATCGGGTAAAAAACCGTAAAAACCACATGGCAATTTTGTATTCCGGGTTTGTAGTGCCCCGGAATTCCCTAATTTTATCCGGTGCGCACCCGTTTTCCTCCTTTCCTCCGCAAGGGCGACCTTATAGGTATCACCTGCCCGGCGGGCTATATGCCCCGCGAAAAAGCCGCCACCTGCATTCAACAGTTGCAACGCTGGGGCTATGAAGTACTGGTGGGACGTACGCTGGGCAGCGGCTCTGCCACATATTTCAGTGGTACGGATGAGGAGCGACGCTCGGAACTGCAGGCTATGCTGGATGCGCCGGAGGTGAAAGCCATCCTCTGCGGGCGGGGGGGCTACGGTACAGGACGGATCATTGAACAGCTCGATTTTACCGCCTTCCGCAAGCACCCCAAGTGGATCATCGGCTTCAGCGACATCACGGTGCTGCACGCCCATATTTACCGCAACTTTGGCATCAGCACCTTGCATGCCCCCATGGCGGCCGCCTTCAACGACGGGGGTTACCGCAACCGGTATGTGCAGTCGCTCCGCCACCAGCTCGAAGGCCGGCACCTGCAGTACAGCTGCCCGGCGCATACCCTCAACCGGCCGGGTACAGCAGAAGGTCCGCTGGTGGGCGGCAACCTGGCCCTGCTGGCCCACCTGGTGGGTACGGAATCGGATCTGCCCACCCGCGGACGGATCCTGTTCCTGGAAGATGTGGGCGAACAGCTCTACAATATTGACCGGATGCTGACGCAGCTTCGCCGCAGCGGAAAACTGCAGGGGCTGCGGGGACTGCTTGTTGGGGGCTTTACCGACAATGCGGACACCGAACGCCCCTTTGGACAGACGGCCTTTGGGATCATAGCCTCCCACCTCCACCCTTTCCGCTTCCCCGTTTGCTTCGATTTCCCGGTAAGTCATACCTCCCGCAACTACGCCCTGAAACATGGCGCACCCTGCCGGCTAACGGTAACCAGTAACCGTGTTTTACTGGAAGAACTGTAAGCGCCCCTGTACGTAACCGTTAACTCCCGTTTGCTTAAAAGTCAATGTCGGAACGTTGATAATGATCAACCCATCTGGTGATAAAGATCACAGTAAAAGGAAGTATCCGTCATTTCCTGCCCGCCGGGCATTCCCAACTTTTGTCCTGCTTTATTACTAATAAAATCTGCACGCATGCGACAGTTCCTCTTCACCTGCCTTGCCTCCGCCGCCCTCCTGCTGGCAACCGGTATGGCCTCCGCCCAGTCTTATTCTGCCACATCCTATAAACTGACCATCGAAGGCAGTTCCACCATGCACGAATGGTCTTCCTCCGCCACCAACGTGAATGTGCAGAGCGATTTTTCCGTTACCGATGGCGTCATTGAAAAAATAAATGCAGCCACCGTAACCGTAGTCACCAAGTCCATCAAGAGCCACAAAAATTCCGGGCTGATGGACAGCCGTACGCATGAAACACTCAAAGCCGACAAATTCCCCAACATCACCTACGTATTTACAAAAATCACCAACGTACAGAAAAACGGCACAGAGGCCACCATCACGGTCAGCGGTAACCTCACCATCGCCGGCGTGGCCAAGCCCACGGAACTGGTGCTGAAGTCGAAAGTGCTGCCCAACGGTGATATTGAGATTAAGGGTAACCGCAAAGTGCTGATGTCGGATCACGGCATCAAGGCCCCGGTATTTATGCTGGGCGCCCTGAAAGTGGGCGATGAAGTAAAAATTGATTTCAACGTAGTTCTTCACAAAAAATAAACCACCATTTAAATCTTTCACAACTAAAACAACAAGGTATATGAAATCCAGAACACTCAAAACCATGGCGCTGGCAGTAGTATTACTGGGCCTCATGAACAGTCTCCAGGCCCAGATTCAATACTTCCGTCACTACGACCAGCGGGGCGTTAATGTATTTGAAACACCTAAACAATCCGATACTGTTAAATACGACGGATTTAAAGTGAAACTCGGCGCCGGCTTTACCCAGGGTATGCAGGGGCTGAATCACAAAAACGCAAGTGGTTCCCCGGCCCTCTACCCGCGCCTCGCTCCCGGCTTCAACCTGGCAGCCGCCAACCTGAACATTGACGTGCAGCTGGCCGATGGTATCTCACTGAATCTCGTGACCTATCTCGCCTCCCGGCACCACAACGAAGCCTGGGTGAAAGGTGGTTACATCCAGTTCGACAAACTGCCCTTCAAAGGCAAAGTATGGGAAGACATCATGAAAGTGACCACCATTAAAGTGGGTCACATGGAAATCAACTACGGCGATCAGCACTTCCGCCGTTCCGATGGTGGCCAGACACTCTGGAATCCCTTTATCGAAAACTACATCATCGACGCCTTTACCACTGAAATAGGCGGTGAGATCTATGTACAGAAAAACGGCCTCATGGGTATGGTGGGTATCAGCAACGGTCTCATCAACGGTAATGTGCAACGTCCACTGGATCCCGGTAGCCAGACCAACACGTTTAAGCGCAACCCTTCCTACTATTTCAAAGCTGCTTACGATAAACAGATTGAAGAAAAAATCCGGGTACGCGGTGCCGCTTCACTGTACACCAACAACAGCTCCGGCCGCAGCACCCTGTTTGGCGGCGACCGTACCGGCAGCAATTATTTAATGGTGATGGAATCTTCCACAGCTACTGCCGTGGCTAATTTCACCAGCGGCCGCGTAAACCCCATCCCCAGCGCCAACCAGATTACTGCCTACCAACTCAACGCGTTTGCCAAAGTGTACGGATTTGAATTCTTCGGCACCTACGAAGGCGGTAACGGACGCACCCGCGCCGAAGTGGTGGCCAATGCCGCCCAGCGTAATTTCAGCCAGATTGCCGTGGATGGTATCTACCGGTTTGGTGAAAAAGAAAACGTGTACGTCGGTCTTCGCTACAACCAGGCCAAAGGCAATTTTGTAAGTGCCGCTACTGAACAAACCGTTAGCCGTGTAGCCGTAGGCGCCGGCTGGTTCCTTACCCGCAACGTTCTGCTGAAAGGCGAATATGTAAATCAGAACTACAAAGGCTATGCCAGCAACAGCCTCTTCAACGGAGGTGAATTCAATGGCTATGTGATCCAGGCCGTGGTAGGATTCTAAACCCTGCAACCAAGACACCGAAAGCCCTGTTACCGCAGGGCTTTCTTTTTTCCCCCTTATATTTATTGCATGAAATGGCTGGTACTCTTTTTGTCTGTTGCACTCCTGGCCGGCACGCCGCCGTTTACCGTGGTGTACCAGGTTGACGCCAAAAACAGCCGCCTGTTCCTCAACGGTTCCACCAACATTAACACGTTTCAGTGCTTCTGCAACGATGTGTTTCAGCCTGCCACCCTCACCGGCAACCTGCAGGAAGGTTCGCGTGACATCCGATTCACCCGCAGCCGCCTGCTCATCCAGACCAACCTCATCAGCTGCAAGAACAAGCTCATGAACAAAGACCTGCACAAAGCGCTGAAAGCCGATGAGCACACCCATATCAAACTGGAGCTGCTGGAAGCGCATCCGCTGCATAACGCTGCCGCACTGGAACTCCACACCTGGTACACCTACAAGGCCAAAGCGTTGCTCACGATTGCGGGGATTACCAAACCCATTGATATCACCGTACAGCTGAACAAACGAACACCCACCACTTACCGGCTGCTGGCCAGCAAAGACATCCTGATGAGCGAGTTTGACGTAAAGCCCCGCACGCCGTTCAACATGATCCGCATCAACGATCTCATTGTGATCAACTTCGACATGCAGGTGCAGCTGCACTGACCGCTTCAGCGAAGCGCAGCCCGTAGCTGTTGGCGGTAGAAATCAAAAGTCGCAAGGTTATTGTGCCCTCCCCCTTTGATGGTGATGAACCGGTCGCCCGGCTTCAGCAAAGGCCGCAGGGTAGCAGCATGCCGGTACGGAACGATCCGGTCATGTGTGCCCTGGAAAATCACCACCGGGGCCTGTACATGTGCAAGGTGTTCGTAGTTGGAAAACCGGTAGCGGCTCATGCGGCTGGCCGGATAGAGGGGAAAATGATACCAGGCCAGGGCCGGAATGCTGTAATAAGGCGTTTCCAGCAGCAATTTTTTACAGGGCTGCCGGCCCGCCAGTTCGCAGGCCACACCGGTACCCAGTGATTTACCGTAAATAAGGATGCTGTCAGCAGCCAGGCGACCCGCCGCCATCCGGTACACCAGGGCGGCATCGCTGTAAAAGCGTTGCTCGGTACGCTCGCCGGTAGTTTTGCCATAGCCCGGGTAATCGGGCATCCAAACCTCATAGCCTTCCTGTGTAAACAATTCCGCGAAGGGCGCGTAGCGGCCGATGTTTTCCCGGTTGCCGTGGAAATACAGCACAATACCCCGCACCCGGGAGGTATCGGACGGGTAAAACTGCACCAGATGCAGTACATCCTTTTCATTGAGACGTACCTGCACTTCGCGGTGAGGCTGTTTAAACCGGAACGTGTGTGAAGCCGGCAGCGGAACGGGATGAAAGAGCAGGCGCTCCTGCAGGTACCACAGCACAAGACCGGTTACGCCGTAAATGGCGAGCACCAGTTGGAGTATCCGGCTCCGGAATAATTTTTTGAGTTGCATGGGGTCAGACTTTCAGGATGTCCCGCAGGAAGTTGTGGTATTCGGGGAAGGAAGGCAGGTTGTTGTGTCCGCCGCCCTGTATGCGGATGAGGGTGATGCGCCGCGGGTTGATGGCCTGCAGCCGTTCGCTGTGCCGCAGGGGAATGAGCCAGTCGCGGGTGCCATGCAGGATGTAGGTATGGCATTTCACCCGGGCGATCATCTGGTCGGTTCGCAACTGGTAACGCAGCACGTACCGCATGGGAAGAATAGGAAGAAAGCGTTCCGCCACTTTGCGGAAGCTGTAATACGGCGCATCGAGAATCAGGTAACGGGGATGGTTATCCGAAGCCAGCCGGGTGGCGAATCCGCTGCCCATGCTGCGCCCGTACACAATGATGTGGTCCTCGGGAAATTGCAGCGCCAGCTGGTCGTATACATACTGCATGTCGCTGTACAGGGCCCGCTCGCTGCGCTTGCCCGTACTCTTGCCAAAGCCGCGGTAATCCACCAGCACCACATCGTACCCGAAACGGAAGAAATCGCGGGCGTATTTGCCCCAGCCCTTGATGCTGCGGGTATTGCCGTGAAAATAGAGTAGCAGTCCGAGCGGGTTGGGTACATGAAAATGCAGCCCGCTGATGGTAACGCCGGGTTCGGGCATAAACCGGATCTCCCGGAAGGGCGTATCGTAGCGGAATTCAAAATCGGGATCCAGCTTTTCGGGTTTAAAGATGAACCGCTCCTGGATAAAATAGGCTACCAGGCCAATAAGGATGTACCCCAGGGTGATATAGAGAATAACCGACACGGAACGCGTTGCTTGAGCGGCTGAAATTAATACAAATTGCGGGGATGAGACCGGATTATCCATCCGCCGGTTCAACTTCCCGCAGATGAAAGCGCTTACTCTTCATCCGTGTAAATGCGCTTCAGCTTCAGGTTGCTGATGGGGGCAACAATAAGGGGGAATTTTTCTATAAACACATTGCTCTGGTCGAGCCCGAATCCTTTTTCCTCGCTCAGCGACACCCGCTTGATGAGGAAGTACAGCCGCATGATTACCCGCTCAAAGAAAGGCAGTTCATTGTCCTGGCTGAGGAATTTTTCCATCACCACAAACTGAAAATCGCCCACTACGTTGTTCCGCTGAAGGCTCTCATACCGGCTGGTGATGTTCACCTCCTTATTGGCCACCATTTCCTCCACCACCTTGCGGAACATGAGGTTGATGCGGGGCTGCATGCGGAAACCGAGACGGAACTCCACCCGGATCACTTCGTTGGGGATGATGGTGGACACTTCGTATTCGCAGGTATAAGGATCATCGCGTGTATCCACGTGTACAAACCAGTAGATATCCGCCCGCTTGGGTTTGCGGTTGAGAATGGAGTACATGATTTTGTGCTCAATCTCATGCGGGTTGTTGGCACTGGTGAGATATACGAGATGAGTGGAGTACTTGTTCACCGTCATGTCGTTGCTCAGCTCCTGCAGCAGGGGCAGGTAATGTTCCAGCCGCACAAACTCCACATACCGGTTTTTTATCTTTCTTGAACGGAACCATACATACATCACCACAAACATACCTGCACCGATGATGAGTGTGATGTAACCGCCGTGCATGAATTTATCCAGCAGGGCTACCAGGTAGGCGAATTCGATGATGAGGTAGCCGATGAGGAAAATATAAATGAAGACCGACTTCACCCGGTGCAGCACCAGGTAGTTGGCAAACAACAGGGTGGTCATGATCATGGTAACGATGATGGCCAACCCGTAGGCCGCTTCCATTTTGGAGGATTCCCGGAAATACAGCACCACAAAGGCACAGCCGGCAAACATGAAGAGATTCATGAAGGGGATGAACAACTGCCCGCGTTCCTCCGACGGGTAGTTGATTTTCAGGCGGGGCCAGAGGTTGAGCCGCATGGCTTCCGATATGAGGGTGAAAGCCCCTGCAATCATGGCCTGGCTGGCAATGATGGCTGCAATGGTGGCAATGAGCACACCGGGAATGATGAACCAGTGCGGCATGAGATCGTAAAAGGCGTGGATGCCGGTTTCTGCCCGGAAGGCATCGGTGATTTCCTTCCCGTTGTAATGGGCCATCAGTGAGGCGCCCTGGCCGAAATAGTTCAGCAACAGCGCAATCTTTACAAAGACCCAGGAAACCCGGATGTTCTGCCGGCCGCAATGCCCCAGGTCGCTGTACAGGGCTTCGGCTCCTGTGGTACAGAGAAACACGGCGCCCAGCAGCCAGAATCCATGCGGGTAGTTGCGCAGGAAGTCAATGGCATAATACGGGCTCAGCGCCCGGAAGATGGAAAGATCGTCGAACACATGGATAACGCCCAGTACGGCCAGCATGCTGAACCACACAAACATGATGGGGCCAAACCACACACCAATGGAACCGGTGCCAAATTGCTGGGTAAAGAAAAACAGCGTGAGGATGGCCAGCACAATGATCACAATAGTATCGGTGTGCATCCCCCGTAACTGGGGCAAAACTTTCAATCCTTCCACGGCCGAAGTGATGGAGATGGGGGGCGTGATGATGCCGTCGGCCAGGAGTGAAGCGCCGCCAATCATGGCGGGGAGCACCAGCCATTTTTTCCGGCGACGAACAAGGGCATAAAGTGAGAACGTTCCGCCTTCCCCCCGGTTGTCGGCCCGCAGCACCATGGTCACGTACTTGAGGGTGGTCTGCAGCGTGAGCGTCCACAAAATCAGCGAAAGCGTACCAATAATCAGTGTATCAGTTACCACCCGGGTACCGATGATGGCATTGTACACGTACAGCGGTGAGGTACCAATGTCACCGTAAATGATTCCTAAAGCAATTAACAGACCGGCCGGTGTTACAGAAGCAGTTTGTTTTCCCACGGGAAGAAATTAAATGTGCACACGCTGAATTGCGCAAGCGTACACAAGTAAGAATCAAAGGTAGGTTTTGAACAGAATCCAGCAAGAAATAGTTGCCCAAACAGCCGATCGTATGTTCGTTACCGGGGAGTTCTTCTTCCCCCCACCGGGCTTCCCCAGAGCAGCGAACCATCACCGTAGCTGAGAAAGCGGAAATCGTTTTCCAGCGCATAGGCGTACACCTTCCGCCAATCATCGCCCACCAGGGCGGCTACCAGCAGCAGCAGGGTGGAGTTGGGCTGGTGAAAGTTGGTGATAAGGGCATCGGCGATACGCATGCGGTAGCCGGGGGCAATCATGAGCTGCGTGGTGCACACCAACTCGTCGAGTTGCCGGTCGTTGAGCCAGGCCAGCAAGGCCTGCAGGGCCTGCTCGGCCGTCATCTCCGGTGCGGTGGTGTCGTACGGATCCCATTGCTGCACCGCCAGTTCTTCCACGGTGCTGTCGGGACGCAACAATGCCTTGCGCCCCATCCAATACAGGCTCTCCACGGTGCGCAGCGATGTGGTGCCCACCGGGATAACATCGTAGGGATGCAGGTTGATGATGTGTTCAATGGTGGACTTCTGCACCTGGATCCACTCGCGGTGCATGGTATGCTGCCCGATGGTATCCGACTTCACCGGCTGAAACGTACCGGCCCCCACATGCAGGGTCACAAAATCGGTAACGATCCCCTTGCCGTTGATCTGCTGCAACAGGGCATCGGTAAAGTGCAGTCCGGCTGTGGGCGCCGCCACACTGCCTTCGCGCCGGGCATACACGGTCTGGTAGCGTTCATAATCCGAGGCCTCCGCGTTGCGGTGCAGGTAGGGCGGCAGGGGAATCACTCCCGCTGCGTGCAGAATGGCACCAAAAGATAGTGCTGCCGGATGCCAGGAAAACTCCACCACAAAATGATCGCCGGACCGTTCCACCAGCTCTGCATAAAGCCGCACCGGGCTGCCTTCCATCTCAATCACCTTCTCCAACAATCCCTCCTTCCAGCGCGCTGCGCCCCGCACCAGGCAGTTCCACCGCACTTTGGTGGTGGTACACATACCCGCTTCCACGGTGAGCGCACCGGCCGGCTCGAGGCAAAACAACTCCACCTGGCCCCCGGTGGGTTTCCGGAAGAAGATGCGTGCTTCCACCACCCGCGTGTTGTTGAACAGCAGCAGGGTTTCGGGCCGCAGCTGGCCGGGCAGCTGCCGGTAAACGGTTTCCGTCATCACCCCGTTGCGGTACACAAGCAGTTTGCTGCTGTCGCGCTCTTCCAGCGGGTGAACGGCAATGCGGTGCGGAGGCAGTTCGTAACTGTAATCGTGTATGCGGAGAGAAGCCGGATGATTCATGCTGCAAATGTGGTTCATTTCGTACAAACCCCAACGCCCCCGCCCCTGCTAAGGTTTTGTGAAAAAACCAGCCGTGCACATTCGGCGGTTATCCTCCGGCCCAAGGCACTATTTTTGCAGCATGCACGCGATGAAGACAACGTTACGCCACTGCGCACTACTGCTTTTCCCGTTGTGGGTGTCGTTGCCGGTTTTGGCACAATTAAAACAGGTTTATCCGCACCAGGTGTTCTGGTCAAAAGTGGAGATCAACCAGCTCGATAAAAACTACCGCTGGGGGTATGGTGCCGATTTGGTGTACAGACGCAAATCTGGACTGGAAGACCGGAATATGTTCAGCGAACCCCTGCGCATCAGCTTCCGCCCCTGGATCAACTACCAGTTTTCGCCCAATGCCCGGCTTTCTGTAAGCCCGCTGGGCTACATGAAGACCCACGAATACCTCGCAAAACCGGAAGACCTGCTGCGCCAGCCTTACCGGGAGTTGCGCACCACCCTGCAGTTCTTTCATCATTTTAAACCCGGCAACCCCCGCTTCATGCACACCTGGCGCTACCGCTATGAGATGCGCTGGCAGGAAAATCCGGTCACCGACAACTGGCGTTACTTCAACCGCTTCCGCATCCGGTACCGGTTGCGGTACACCTTCAAGGGAACCGATTTCTACGAAAACAACAACCTCTACGCCATGGTGTCGAACGAAATCGGCATCAACTTCGGAAAAAATGTGCTGTACAACACCTTCAACCAAAACCGTTTTTATGCCGGTGTTGGCTATCGCTTTCTGAACACCGTGCGGGCCGAAGCACGGTATGTGAACCGTATCCGCACGCGGGGCAGCACCGGCCTTGAGTTTGACCACGGAAGAGGCCTGATGCTCACGCTGTTTGTTGACCAGATCACGGGCATGGGCAAACAGGATTCCTACAAAATACAATACACCGACTGATGAAAACACGCATCTACCTGCTAACGGTTCTGCTGCTCTGCAGCGGTGCAGCCCTTGTGCTGCTGTGGTGCAAAAGCAATGAACTTGCCCGCCGGCAGCAGGAACAGCAACACCGCTTTGCAACCCTGCTCCTGTTGCAGCAAGCAACCGCAACCAACCCGGGCACCGCTACCACCGACAGTCTGCTGCAATCGCTATACAATGCGGCGGCAGTTGCAGGCGACAGCCTGGTACTGCAGGCCATCAGCCGCCTGGCTAACCAACAACCGGCCGGAAACAACCCGCTGTACCTACCGGCTTCGCCGGAAAAAATGACGGTGATCCGTCCGGCAGCAACCGGGGTAACGGAGAAAACGAACCACCAGCTGGAAGACTCCCTGAAAAAAATACAGGTGCTGCTGGAGATGGAGAAAGACCTGGCCCGGAGCGAAATTGACCGCTTCCGCAAAATGAGTGATTCCCTGCTGACGATCCTGGAAAACAAGGGAACGGAAACCGGTATCCTCTATTTTAAAAGTCCCCAGGGCATCAACATCCGCTACGTGGGAGAAATAAAAGAAGAAAACGCACACGGCTTTGGAATGGGATTGTGGGACAACGGACACAAGTACGAAGGGCAGTGGCAGCAAAATACCAAGACCGGCCAGGGAACGTATTACTTTCCCAACAGTGAAAAATTCAGCGGCACATTTGCAAACAACAAACGCACGGGTAAAGGAATTTACTATTTCAAAAACGGCGACTATTACAACGGCTACTGGCACCAGGATGTGCGGGAGGGGGTTGGGTGCATAATCGGCAAGAACGGTAAAATCAAAAAAGCCGGGGAATGGAAGAATGATAAACTGGTGGTGAACCGCCGGCTGACGGACGCCGAGCTGGAAGACATCCGCTGAGGGGATCAGAACCGGGGACAGTTGAGCTTTTTCTTATTGGGATCGGCATGCTTCTGGATGTAGATCAGCGAAATCTCCATTCCACCCTGCCGGCGGGATGCAGCCGCTAACCGGGAGGTATTGACGTCGTAGGAAAGCCCCATCCGCCAGCTGCTGAACTCCAGTCCCAGGTAAGGGATGATGGCATCGCCCAACCGTACCCAGCTGCCGGCATATACCTCAACAGGGTTCTCGTAGTCGCCGTTGACGGTAAGTCCCACCGCCCCCCCGAAAATGGTTTCACTGGCCCCGGCCTGTTGCTGGTGATTTGCGCTTACAAATACCGTTGTGGCATCTGCCACGGGGAAGTAACCGCCACCGTGGATGGTAAAACGGGGATTGAGCAGGAAATTGGCTCCCTGGAAACTGACCTTGGGTCGGTTGATGTGGTACACCGAAGCTCCCACGTAGAAATTGTTGTAGTCGTTGGTAGCGCCGTTATAAATGATGCCTGCATTCACATCGGCATAGTTGATGTTGAGAAAACCGTTGCTCCCGAAAATTTCGGCGGTATTACCTGTAAAGCCCAGGCTGGTGAGTTCGTCTTCAAAATTGAGCTTGGACACATCCAGCCGCCGCTGGGCATAGGTGCCGCTAAAACCCACCCCCAGCTGGTGGTATCCGTACGCATCCAGCGCTTTATGATAAGCCAGGGAGGCGGAGAGGTAACTGTTCTTCATCACCCCGTTGCCGTTCATATCATACATCCCCATCATACCCACGCCAAACTGGTCGAACTCGGGGATGCGGTTTTGCAGGATGCCCGCGTCCACGGAGGCCGTGGTGGTGCGGAAAGCGGAATTGATGGTGGGCCACTGGTTGCGGTAATTACCGGCCACCCGCACCACGCCGTTAAATTTGCCGGTGAGGGCCGGGTTGAGGGTGAGCGGCGAGGCAAAAAACTGCGAAAAGTTGGGATCCTGCGCCTGCAGCTGCAGCACAGTACCCATCAGAAAGACAAAAAGAGAGATTCGCATAAACATGGGGCGCCGGGTGTTTTTCTGTAACGTATCGCTGGTAAAAATAGTATCAGTTCTGCCGCTTTTCGCCGTAAGCCAGGTCGCCTGCATCGCCCAGGCCGGGCACAATGTACCCCTTTGCCGTGAGCTCTTCGTCCACCGCACCGCACCAGATCTTCACTTCGGGCTGGTTGCGGCGTACATATTCGATCCCCACCGTACAGGCAATGGCGCAAACGATGTGAATTTCAAGGGGCTGCCCTTCGTCCCGCAGGTACTGAATGGTTTTGACCAGTGAACTGCCGGTTGCCAGCATGGGATCGGAAATGATCACCACCCTGCCTTCGAGGCTGGGACAGCTCACATAATCCAGGCTGATCTCAAAACTGCCGTCGCGGTGGTGCTTGCGGTAGGCGGAGATAAATGCGTTATCGGCCTTGTCGAAATAATTCAGCATGCCCTGGTGCAGGGGGAGGCCGGCCCGCAGGATGGTGGCCAGCACCGGCTGCTGTTCCAGCACCCGGCAAACGGAGATTCCCAGCGGTGTTGTGATCTCTGCTTCCTTCCAGGAAAGGACCTTGCTGATTTCATACGCCGCTATTTCGCCGATACGCTCCAGGTTACGACGAAAGCGCATCCGGTCGTTTTGCACGGACGTGTCACGGATCTCGGCCACCCAGTTGCTGAGCAGCGAATGTTGTTCACTTAAATTGATAACCATTTTTCCAATTGTAAATTCCAGTATCCAGATATCCGTAAGCGGAGCGATTCCTCCACCGTATAGCTTACTTTTACAAATCTAATTGATAATCGTGTAACCCTCCCCCGAAGGACCTCAAAATCTGAAAACAGTTTATGGTATATCGTGCAATCGGCATCATGAGCGGCAGTTCGCTGGACGGACTGGACCTGGTTTTTGCTTCGTTTGACGTGAGTGGGTCCAGCTGGACCTATGAGATCCTCGCAGCCGATTGTTACCCTTACCCGCCCGAGTGGTTGCAGCGGCTGGAAACGGCCACCGCTCTGCCGGCCGGCGATTACCAGCAACTGCACTGCGACTACGGGCGTTACCTGGGTGAGCAGGTGAACCGCTTTGTGGAAACATACCAGCTCCATTACAAAGTACAGCTGGTTGGATCCCATGGTCATACCACCTTTCACCGGCCGGAATCGGGCATGACCCACCAGCTGGGCGACGGCGCGGCCCTGGCCGCCACCTGCGGCATCAATGTGGTGAGCGACCTCCGTAGCATGGATGTGGCCCTGGGCGGACAGGGTGCCCCCATCGTACCCATCGGGGAAAAATGGCTGCTGGGCGATTTCAGCTGGTTCCTCAACATCGGCGGAATTGCCAACCTGTCCCGCAACGGCGATCCATATATGGCGTTTGATGTATGCCCGGCCAACCGGGTGCTCAACCTCCTCGCTGCCACAACCGGCCAACCCTATGATGCCGGCGGCGCCACGGCCCGCAGCGGCCAGGTGCATCCCGGGCTGCTGGAGCAACTCAGCCAACTGCCCTACTACCGCCAATCGCCGCCCAAATCACTGGCCAATTCGTTTGGAACCGATGTTGTGTTTCCGCTCCTGCAAACAGCGGACTTATCGGCGGCCGACAGCCTCTGCACCTATACGGAGCACATTGCCCAACAGGTACAACAAGCCATACAGGTACTGCCACCGGTTGACGGTCCCGCCCGCCTGCTGGTAACCGGAGGGGGCGCTTTCAACACCTACCTGTTGGAGCGGATGCGCAGCTTAGTGCCGGAGCTGGAACTGGTGGTACCCGATGAACAGCTGGTACAATACAAAGAAGCCCTCATCATGGCCTTCATGGCCGTCCTGCGCTGGCGCGAGGAAAACAATGTGTGGCACACCGTTACGGGCGCCCGTCGCAGCAGCGTGGGCGGCGCCATCTGGATGGGCCAGGACTGGTAAGCACCCTTTAATTAAATCAGGTTTTATACTGATGGTCATCAGTTGACAGGTTGCCGGCGGTTTTTATCTTCCGGTTTATTTTGTCACGAAGTGTCGGAAACCCGATTGCAGCCATACCATTCCATGCTCCCGGCCGTTGTGCCGGCTGACCCGGTGCACGACCGTTTCCAGCAACTGCAGGATGAATTTCTTCACCAGTACAAAGCAATTTTTCACGATAAGATGGCACCCCGTACGGTGGTGATCATTCCCAGCCTCACGCTCGACCGGGAAATCCTGAAGCGGGTAAAAGGTCATTTCTTCTACGAAGAGCGCATGCTTTGCCTGCTCATGCTGCTGCACATGCCCCGCACACACATCACCTATGTGACCAGTGTTCCCATTGACCCGGTGATTGTGGATTACTACCTGCACCTGCTGCCCGGCATTACCGGCTATCACGCCCGGCAACGCATCACCCTGCTGAGTTGCTTCGACGCGTCGCCGGTGTCGCTCACCGAAAAGATCCTGGCCCGCCCCCGGCTCATTGAGCGCATAAAAAGCAGCATCCCATCGGGACACCCCGCCCACATTGCTTTCTTCAACATTACGGATAAAGAGAAAGAACTGGCGGTACAGCTGGACCTTCCCCTGTACGGTACCGATCCGCAGCTCAACTACCTGGGCTCCAAAACCGGCAGCCGCCGCATCTTCCGCGAATGCGGCATCCTGATGCCCGATGGATATGAAGACGTTAAAAGCGAAGCAGAAGCGGTGCATTGCCTGGCCCGTCTGAAACAAAAAAACCCGGAACTGCGGAAGGCCGTGATCAAACTCAACGAAGGATTTTCCGGCGAAGGCAATGCAACGTTCCATTTCGACGATGCCCCGGCGGATGCAGAACTGGAACCCTGGATTGCCCGGGAAATGCCCATCCGCCTGCGCATCGTGGCCGAACGGCTCAGCTATCTCAGCTTTTTTGAAAAACTGGAAGAAATGGGGGGTATTGTGGAGGCCTTTTTGGACGGAGAAGTGAAATCATCCCCCTCGGTACAATGCCGCATCAACCCGCTGGGAGAAGTGGATGTGGTATCCACGCACGACCAGGTGCTGGATGCTGATACCCACCAGGTCTTCCTGGGCGCCACCTTCCCGGCACACATCGATTATGCCGGGGAACTCGGAACCATTGGAAAAAAAGTAGCGTATAAACTGAAGGAGTACGGCGCACTCGGACGACTGGGCGTTGATTTCATGAGCGTGAAAGAGAACGGCGCCTGGAAACATTATGCCATTGAAATCAACCTGCGCAAAGGCGGTACCACCCATCCCTACCTCATGCTGCAGTTTCTCACCGATGGCAACTACGACGCGGTGCAGGGCAGGTATTTCATGCACGACAACAAGCAGCGCTTTTATTTTGCAACCGATAACCTGCAACGGGATTGCTACAAAGGACTTACGCCGCACGACCTGATTGATATTGCCATGTGCAACGGGCTCCACTACAACGGAGCCACGGAAGAAGGCGTGGTGTTTCACCTCATCAGTGCCCTTTCACAGTACGGCAAACTCGGGCTCGTGTGCATTGGCAGTACGGCCGAACGGGCAGCAGCGTTTTACAACAAAGTGGTGGAAGTGCTTAACCGCGAATGCGACTGATCAGGGCTGCAGACCGTACTGGTCCACCACATATACCAGGAATGCCATGTTCAGTGCGCCGAGTTCCAGTTCCCGTTTGTTCACCCATTCAAAGGTATCGTTGGCGGCGTGGTGATGATCAAAATAGCGTTGCGAGTCGGGGCGCAGTCCGCAAAGCAACGTACCCAGTGGCCGCAGGGGGCCGATGTCTGCGCCACCGCCGCCTTCCTGGAATTCGTAGACCCCATACGGCTTGAACAGGGGCAGCCACTGCCGCAGGCGTTCCAGTACCGGCCCCCCGGCGGAAAAACCAAAGGCCCGGGGCGTAAAGCCGCCGGCATCGCTTTCGAGTGCAAAAATGAATTGTTTGTTTTCCTTCGCGGCAACTTCGGCGTATTTGCGACCGCCCCGCAAACCATTCTCCTCGTTCATGAACATCACCACCCGGATGGTGCGTTTGGGGCGGATGCCCAGTTTCTTGTAGATGTGAATGATTTCCATACTCTGTACGCAGCCCGCCCCGTCGTCGTGGGCTCCTTCGCCCAGGTCCCAGGAGTCGAGATGGCCACCCACTGTGATGATTTCGTCCTGAAATTCTGTACCGCGTATTTCACCAATCACATTGTGACTCACCGCATCGGGCAGCATTTCGCATTCGGTGCGGAAGTAGAGTTGCAGGCCCTGCATTTTCTTCAGCTCGGCGCTTACCCATTCTGCATGGCGGGTGGAAACCGCAATGGCCGGTATGCGGGGAAACGAATCGTTATAGGTGGTGGCGCCGGTATGCGGATAATCATCTATGTTACTCGCCAGCGAACGCACCATCACCCCCACCGCACCGTAGCGGGCCGCCTGCGAAGGGCCGCGACTCCGGAACTGGCCGGCCTCTCCGTACGCCCGGAAGGTTTCAATGTGAGTGGGGTTCATGGGGAAATTATAAAACACAATCTTACCACGGACACCTTTTTCACCCAGCGCATCCAGTTCGTTGAACGAACGCACTTCCACCACGGGTGCCCGCAGGCCGGTGCGGCCGGTGCCCACGCTGTTGCCCAGGGCGCATACGTTTAACGTAACCGGCTTTCCGTCAGCTGCGGTGAGGATGGCTTCTTCCTTTGCTCCCCGCACCCAGTGCGGCACCAGGCATTCCTGCAGGTACACTGTATCGGCGCCCATCTCCTTCATCATGCGGAAGGTTTCCTGTACGGCTTTTGCAGCGCCGGGGGATCCGCTCAGGCGGTGCCCCACTTCCTTGCACAGGACCCGCAGGTTGTCATAGGCCTTTCCCTGCGTAAGTACCAGGTGGGCCATGCGGCGGAACTGCAGGGAGTCGTTGCCCCGGGAAACAGCAGGAGCCAGGAAGCAGGCGGCGAAGAAAACAAACAGGCAGAAGCGCATATACAGTCGGGTTTAATTGTACAAACGTACCAAAACAGGAATCAACGGCAAAACCACTTGTCCGGCCGATCTGTTATTAATCCTACCTTCGCTTTACATCTACGCGTATGAAAATTGGTATTGTTTGCTATCCCACTTTCGGAGGGAGCGGTGTGCTGGCCACAGAACTTGGTAAGGCACTGGCTGAAAAAGGTCACATGGTGCATTTCATCACCTACCAGCAGCCGGTGCGGCTGAGCGGTTTTTTCACCAATATTTTTTACCACGAAGTACGGGTACCGCATTACCCGCTGTTCGACTACCCGCCGTATGAAACCACGCTGGCCAGCACCATGGTGGATGTGGTACTCAACAATGACCTCGATCTCCTGCACGTACACTACGCTATTCCGCATGCATCGGCCGCCTACATGGCCAAGCAGATTCTGAAGAAAAAAGGGAAGGACATCCCGGTGATCACCACCCTGCACGGCACCGACATCACCCTGGTGGGCAAAGACAAGACCTTTGCACCTGTGGTTACATTCTCCATCAACGAAAGCGATGCCATCACGGCTGTTTCCGAAAACCTGAAGAAAGAGACTTACCATTCCTTTGAAATAGAAAAGGAAATTGAGGTCATTTACAACTTTGTAGACACCGTCCGCTTTTCCAAAAAACCGCTGGACGCATTCCGCAAAGTACTGGCGCCCAACGGCGAAAAAATTATTACGCACGCTTCCAACTTCCGGAAAGTGAAACGGGTACACGATGTAATTGACATCTTTACCCGCATACACATGAAAACACCGGCCAAACTGCTGATGGTAGGCGACGGACCTGACCGGCCCGACGCCGAAGAGCAGTGCCGTGATCTGAAAATATGCGAAGACGTCCGCTTTCTCGGTAAACAGCAGGAAATGGAAGAGATTCTTGCGATCTCCGACCTGTTCCTGCTTCCCTCGGAATACGAGAGTTTTGGACTGTCGGCCCTGGAAGCCATGGCGGCGGGTGTACCGGTACTGTCGAGCAATGCCGGCGGTTTACCCGAGATCAACCTGCACGGAACAACCGGCTATCTCGCCCCGGTAGGGGATGTGGAAAAAATGGCCCGGCTGGGGTCTGAACTCCTGGGGAATGAAGGAATGCTGGAGGAAATGAAAATAGCAGCGCGGGAACAGGCGGCCCGCTTTGACATACACAACATTGTACCCTACTATGAAAAGCTGTACAACCGCTTTGTGCCTGCATCAGTTGCCCCGTAACCAGGATTGGGGGTTCAGCATCTGCGCCTCCCGGGTGAGAATAAAATCAAGCTGTCCATCTCCTTCGAGGTTCGAACCCACTTTCCCCAGTACCTGGCCCACTTTTACCTGCTGACCCTTACTAACGGTTACGGCCGAGAGATTACTGTAGGTAGTAAAATATTTCCCGTGCTTGAGCATGACGGCGCTCATGCCACCCACATCAAATACACTCACCACCTCACCTTCAAAAACAGATTTTACATTGGTGCCCACCGGTGAGGCAATGGTGATAAAGTCCTGGCTGCCCTTGATGCTCGTACCCGGAACGGTGTAAGAACCAAAGGGAATGGCCACATAACCATTATCCACCGGGTAGGGCAACCGGCCGCGGCTGTTCTCGAAACTGGTGCCCAGTGCCAGGTCTTCCTTATTGTATTCGAGGTAACTGGCCGTGCGTTTGGGTTCTTCTTTTTTTACCGGCGCAGTGGCAACGGGCGCAGTTGTTACCGGTTTGGAGACGGCCGGGTCTTCTGCAGGATTTGCCGTCGCTTTTTCACGGGCCAACCGGTCTTTTTCTTCCTTTTCTTTCCGGTCGCGGTCTTCTTTGACCTTACGCTCGGCTTCCTTGCGGGCCGCGGCGATTTCCCGCTGTACCACCGCTTTAATAGCAGCCTCCAGCTGGTTGGCCTGCTTGCGCTTGGACGCAATCATGTTATTGACTTCCTTCTCCCGCTTCTTGAGCTTGTTCACCACTTCATCCTGCTCTTTCTTGTCCTTTACGAGTTCTCCCATTTCTTTCGTCTGGTCCTGGAGTACACTGCTCTTCTCCTTGCGGTTATTGGTCAGTTCGGTTATTTTCTGCTTATACAATACCTCCGTTTTCTGAATGGCTTCCACCTGCTGGGTACGGTAACTCTGATAGGCCCGCATATAATTGACGCGGCGCATGGCGTCGTTGAAACTGGTAGCCGAGAACAGGAAATTAAGAAAATCATATTTGCTCCGGTTCTTATAGGCGTACACTACATTTTGCGCATAATCCATCTTAAGGGTGTCAAGATCTTTGCGGAGACGGCGCATCTCGCGGTACGACTCATTGATCTGCCCGTCTATCACCCGTACCTGCTTGTTGATGTTATCAATCACCTGGTTGCGGAGGCGTATTTTACTCTGGATGAGAGTGAGTTGTCCCAGGCTCTCTTTCTTACTGCGTTTGATCTCTTCGTATTGCCGGTTGAGTACGTCAATTTCCTGCTGGGTTTGCTTTTTCTTTTTTTCCAACTCGGCACGCTCGTTGCTTTGCGCTGCCAAAAAAGCGGGCAGCAACAAAAACACGATGAAAACAAGTGTACGCATACGCATGGGTTGAGTGGTACAAAAATAAGGGATCGGGGCCGGGAACTGTAACGGCTTATCCTGGAAATGCGTATGCCTCAGTCAATTCTTTTGTATCTTTTAGGGATTGAGAAGGGGAATGTTAAGGCTTCATTAAAGCGGTAGTCTTTAAACTTGAGCTGTACGTTGAGTTTGTTTTGCTGCGAAATAAAAATTTCACGGTACGTGGAGAATACCACGCCGGTCTTTTCTTCATAATCGCGGTAAAACAGGTCGGCCGTGCGGTTGAGCACCGGATCCGTGTCATCCAGCTTACTCCGTTCCAGGGTAAAATCAGGATTGATGGAGAGCAGGTGCCGGAAAAGATCGCCTGAACTGAGCAACGTGTACCCGCCTGGTTGCTTGTTGGCATAGGCCAGGATGCTGTCTTTGTTGAAAAACAACGGCAGGCCCACCAGCAGGCGCTGCAGATCGGACAGGGCAAACGGTATCTGGCTCACTTCCTGGATGGAACTCAACGGACGCTGCTGGTACGTGTTAGCCAGTTTATCGAGCACCATGATGCTGTCGGCATTGATCACAATCCGCAGGCCCTCTATGCCAATATCGTTGCTGAGTGAAATCCAGATCAGGCTGTCCTTCTGCATGCGGATATTGGCGGTAAAGTCGGGTTGCTTGCCTTTCTGATTTGAATAACTTACTTTAATCTTGGCGGAGAATGTCTGGTAACTGATCTGCTTCCGCGCTACGCTGTCGAGTAACTGGTACACCATGTTCAGTGTGTCGGCATGCGTGGGATTGTACACCTTTATCACTTCCACCGTATCCTTCTTCACAATGGCCTGTTGAATATTTTTGGTGGAACGGCAGGCAGCCAGCAAGGCAATGCCGGTCAATACAATAAAAATGTGTAAGGGCTTCATGCAGTTTAATTTTTTCCCGTACTTCCGAATCCGCCGGCATTGCGGACCGATGGCGCCAGCTCGGTTACAGCTTCCCAGCTTACCTGCTCCACCCGCTGCACCACCAGCTGGGCGATGCGGTCGCCGGGAAGTAATTCCTGTGGTTCGTTGCTCAGATTGATCAGCAGCACCTTGATCTCGCCGCGGTAATCGGCGTCAATGGTGCCGGGAGTATTGAGGCAGGTGATGCCCTGTTTAAAGGCGAGCCCGCTACGGGGACGTATTTGTGCTTCATACCCCTGCGGCAATTCCACGTACAGGCCGGTGGGTACCAGGGTACGTTCCAACGGTTGCAGCACAATCGTTGTATCCAGATCGGCCCGCAGGTCCATGCCACTGGAACCGGGTGTGGCATAAGCGGGCAGCGGATTGCGGGAGCGGTTAACGATTTTTACTTTCATGCTACAGCCATTACGGTTTTTCCAGTAAAACGGTTGCATAGGCTACCAATCCTTCCTGCCGTCCCACATACCCCATCGTTTCGGTGGTGGTGGCTTTTACTGATACCGCATCCGTGTCCACGCCCAGCAGGGAAGCGATGGTGGCCTGCATCTGCGCCACATAGGGCTTGATGCGGGGCTTTTCCAGCAGCAGGGTGCTGTCTACATTCACCACCCTGTAACCCAACGCCTGCACTTTTTCGTAGCTGAGCCGCAGCAGGATTTTACTGTCAATGTCTTTGTATTCGGGTGCTGTATTGGGAAAATGAATGCCGATATCGCCAAGGGCGCAGGCGCCCAGCAGGGCATCGCAAATAGCATGCAGCAACACATCGGCGTCGCTGTGCCCAAGGGCTCCCATGTGATGCGGAATCTCCACCCCGCCAATGATGAGCTTTCTGCCCGCTGTAAGTTGATGAACATCAATACCTGATCCGATCCGGAACCCCATAACCGCCTGCGATTTAAACCGGCTTCTCTGCAGCCGGTACATAAAAAAAGCGAAGGTAACACACCTTCGCTTTCAGAAAAATCTTTTATCCCTGCCGTTGATTCAGTTATCGTCGCCTCCCAGGTCGAACAGGATGCTGAACCGCGTGGTGTTGCTCAGCGGGTTGCGGTTGATGCCCTGGCCCGTGGGTACCAGGTACGAGAAGTTAAAGCCCAGCTTGTTGTACTTCACGCCCAGGCCCGCGCTGAAAAAGCGGCGGTTGCCCTTCGTACGCGCCTCGTGGAAATAACCTGCACGTGCGAAAAACAGGTCGCTGTAGTTGTATTCCATCCCCGTGGAGATCTGGAACTCCTTGAGTTCTTCACCAAAACCGCCGGGTGCATCTCCAAACGACGAAAACCAGCTGCTGATCACGCTCTTGTTGCGGTAGGCGTCCAGCGCCTCCGGCGAGCGGCTCGTGGGGGGCGTGGGTACCAGCAGTTTGTTGATGTCCACCCCAAAGCTCAGCTTGCTGGTCTCGTCCAGCACCGCGTGGTACATGGCACCGATGCCCAGGTTGGCCGGGATGTAGTCGCGACCCCGTGCGTCGTTGGTGTACGATATCTTGCTGCCCAGGTTGCTCATCACCGCACCGGCTGTAAAGCCCTGGCCGTTTTCGTTGATGCCGTTGTAATAGAACGACAGGTCACCCGCCACCGCGGTACCGGGTTTGTAGGTCACCCCGTTGGTATTGCCGTTGGCCAGGTTGGAATAGATGAAGCGCAGCGCCACGCCCACCCCGATCTTGTCGCTGAGGCTACGGCTGTAGCCGGCGTCGAGCGACCATTCCCGCGGGCGGAACGACTGCAGGTCGTTGCCCGCAAAGTCGGTGAACTGGATGTTGCCCAAGTTGAAGTACCGCAGCGAAGCCGAGATGGCCTGCCCTTCGGCAAACTGGTGGTAGCCGGCGGCGGTTACGATGTACACGTCGTTCAACCCCAGATCCTTCAGCCAGGGGGTATAGGTGATGCCGATGGCCGACTGCTGGGTGGCAAAGGGAATCTTGGCCTGGTTCCAGAACGACGCATTGGCATCGGCCGTGGTGGCAATGCCCAGGTCGCCCATACCGCCCGAACGGGCGTCCGGCGAAATGCGCAACATCGGTACGGCCGTGGTGACTACGTTGATGGAATCATTCTGGGCAATGGCCTGTTGGGAAATCAATCCGGTGCATAGAAAAAGCAGTACTGTCAGTTTTCTCATTCGTGTCGCGGTTTTGGGCATAAAAATAAGGGAATCGGCTTTCAACTCTCTTTTAATGGGCCGGAATCAAAAAACGACCAGTTTTTGGAGGGCCGACTGTTTTTTCCCGTTCGAGTCCTTCACATCGAGCTGGTAAATATAAACGCCGCGTCCTGTTTTCCGGCCAAATTCATCGGTTCCGTTCCATTCGATCTCAAATGAACGGTTTCCGGTCGTATTTATTGTGCGGAATATGCTTTTCACCAATTTCCCCGAAACCGTGAAAATGCGGAGGGTGACCTGGAGCTGGTCGCCGGGGCGGTTGTGCTCAAACATAAAGGTGGTGCTGGTGGTGAAGGGATTGGGATAATTGTACACGCGCTCCAGCTTGAGTTCGGCATCTTTCACCACCCGGAAGTCGAGCAGGTACTCGCTGCTGTTGTTGGCCACATCCCAGGCTTTGATCCGCAGTTGGTGGGGTCCTTCCTCCAGTTTGGGCAACTGAAACCGGACGGTCCCCCGCTGGTAACTGTCGGCCTCGGACTCATAGAAATCATTCAGGATGAAGAACCGGTTGTTGTCGTTGTTGAGCGTGGCGGTGATGTCGTGCCCAATGCCGGTACCCACCGTGTTGATACCGCTGGAGTCGAACAGGCGCAGGAAGAGCACGGGTGTTTCGTTGGTGATGCCGCCGTTCACAAATTTATCATCGTTCAGAAAGGCCTTGATGTCCGGGCCGGTTTCATCCTGGGTGGGAGAACTGCCCACGCCCCCCACCACGATGGTGGTTTCTGTTCCGGCCCCATCGGTGCTGCCATTGTCGGCATAGTACGCGATCTTCCCGTTGCCAAACTGGTAGTTGATGTCTTTGGGCACCACAAACGTGTAGGTAAACTCGCCGTTGATCACCCGTGCCTTGCCTTTAAAGATGATGTTGTTTTGCGTGGTAAAGTCCACCGGGATGCTGGTGGGATCATTGCCAAGGGTGCGCTGGGTCTGTACTTTATCGTAAATAATCGGGTATACGTTTCCGTTAAAACCCGTGAGCCGGTTGCCGGCCAGGTCGGTCACTTCCCCGCGGATGGTGTAGCGGTCGAGCGCCCGCAGGGTATCGGCACCGGGGGCCTGGTTGTTGATGGTTGTGGTGCGCACCCGCAACGTGGGGAAGCCGAGGCGGAGCGCGGGGTCGCCCAGCAGGGTGAACTTGCGGTTGTTGATGATATCGCCAAAGGTCTGGTAGGTTACGTTTTTCGCCCGTTGAATGCTTTCGCCCAGGGTGGGATACACCCCGTTGGCATCTTGCTGCAGCGCTTCCCGGAAATAGGCGTTGTTGATGATCCGGTTGCTGAAGGCAAACACCACCCGCGTGGTGGTCATCAGGGCGATGGCCCCGGTGCGCTCCCGCAGCAGGATGTTTTCACCGAGAGAGGTAATGGCGGGGTTGTCGTACGGTGCGAAATCGCAGGTGGCCGTAACAAACAACGGAAGTCGGTTGCTGTTGCTCCACGCATTCACCATCTCCTGGTCAAGTATCACCTCTTCTGCCAACCGCCGGAACCCGCCGTGGCCGCTGTAATTCCAGATGAGGGTGCCGGAGAAAACGCGGTTGTTGATGGCCTGGTTCACATCGGGGTACCGGCTGCCGCCGCTGCCGCTCTGCTGGCGGTAGGCATCCAGGTAAATCTTGTTGAGCTGGTGCAGGGGCCGGCTGTTAATCACGCCGCCGTGAAATTCGGCGTCGTCGAGGTGCAGGTTGTTGTCTTCATCGTCGGCCACAAGGGTGATCTCCCGGCGCCAGGGTCCGTAGCTTTCGGGGGCATGATAGCGGATGATCTTGTCCACCACCTGCCGGGCTTCCGGCAGGGTGCGGGCAGGAATGCGCCCGATGCCCAGGTCGAGCAGCGGGGCCGGGAAGTTGAGATTCACATTGTCGGCATCGTCCAGGAAGCCGTAAAAATCATCCGACGTATAGGTTGCCAGGGGGTCCAGCGAGTTTTCGTGCTGCCAGCAGGGCACCAGGTTGGTGTTGCCGGGAACGCGGTTTTTATAGTCGTAACTGGCATCACCGAATAGCAGAAGGTAACGGGGCCGGTTAGCCGCAACAGTTCCGGCCTTGTCGTAAAGCATTTTTAAAAAGTCGCGGATGGCCGCCGGGTCGGGTGTGCCCGAACCAAATTCGTTGAAGACCTGCGTGGTGGTAACCACAACCGTGCGCAGGCCCTGGTTCTGTTGATGCCAGGCGGCCAGCCGCTGTGCCTCGCTCAGCAAAGCTGGGTGCGTTATAACAACATAGTCGCGGGCCGGCAGGCTGTGCAGGTCCTGGTTGGGCACCGTGCCTGCCGGTTGTGGACGCAGAAAGTTTTGTGTACCGAAAGCCACATATTCACGCAGCTGTTCGGCGGTATTGCTGAAACGCAACTCGCCGGCGGTAAGGGCGCCCTGCATCAGGAAGGGCTGCCGGGGGTTGGTCACATCCCATACCTGTATTCCCGCAGGGGCGTTCTGTACCCGGAACTCAGCCACATTGCCGGGGCCCACCGACTCCCAGTCGCGGAACAGCAGCTGGTCCACCCCGCTCATGCTGAGCAGGCGCTGCGGGAACAGTTCAAACCAGTTGAGCCAGCCCTGGGCATTGACGCTGCCCGGCTGGTACTGGTACTGCAGGCTGAGGGGGGATGCCGGCGGCAGGAACTGGGTTACCTGTTCGCTGGTGGCGGCCACCAGGTCGTACTGACCCGAGCCCACCGCCGGCACAAATTGATTGAGCACGGTTGTTGTACCCGCCCGCACCGAAAAATTGCTGCCGGTGCCCACGCTCCGGGAGATCACCTGGGATACCAGGGTCACCGGGGCGCTGGTAACGAGGTTAGGCAGACTCACGGTAAACGTGCGGCTTACCGTGCGCCCGGGGGCATTGCTGAACTCTTCCCCGTACCATTGCTTGCCGCTGCGGAGGAAGTTGATGGTATCCAGTTCGTGAAAATAGCGGTCGCGGAACACCGTTACCACCTGGTTGGCGGGCTGGGTAACCGAGCGGTTCTGGATCCGGAGGCCGGTGCCGCCGATGGTGAGGAAGTAGTAGGAGGAATCGGCATACAGGTTTTTCTGGTGCCGGAACCGGCGGTTGAGGGAGTCTTTGAGCCAGGCATCGGGGCCGGGGGCGTAAAAAAGAAAATAATCACTGCCATTAAACACGCCGTCGCCCCCGTCCACCACCAGCAGGGCGTTCTCCTGCAGATCGTCGGGACGGGCCGGCAGGTTGGATTCGGGAAGCATCTGTCCGCTGTTGCCATAGAGACGGATGCTGCTGCTGGCGATGTTGGAGGTGTTGATGCCCAGCGATTGCAGGGTGGCCACATCCACCCGGTACACCCCTTCCGCCTTCACCGAAAGCCGGTACCAGTTGCCGGATGCCAGTACCGAATTGGCACGATAGCTGCGCTGGGCAGAGACCGTGCCAACCAGGAGGCACAACAATAAAAACAGTATTTTCCTCATAGCGGAACCGGCCAAAAATACTTGAAAATGCGGGGGGCCTTTTATTTTGTGGATTAAATTACTATGTTTGCCCTTCCCAAATGAATTTTTGGGACGTTAAAATCCAATACAATATTTTTGACCCAACAGCGTTAAATCCCAAAACGAAAAGATGAAAAACCTTTTCCCGCTTTCCACAACCGGTATCCTATTGGCAGGAGTGGTGTTGTTTTCCTCCTGTAAAAACGGCGGTCTTTTCAAGAAAAAGCCTGAAAAATCCTCCAACACCGGCTGGACCTACAACGATCCCACCGGCAGCGGCTTCCGCGTTTCCAAAGAAAAAGAACAGAAAACCGGTCCCGGACTGGTATTTGTACAAGGTGGCACCTTCACCATGGGTGCAACGGAAGAAGACGTGATGCGTGACTGGAACAACGTTCCCCGCCGCGTAACCGTTGCTTCTTTCTATATGGATGAAACCGAAGTGGCCAACGTGCACTACCGCGAATACCTTTACTGGCTGCACCGGGTGTTCGACGACACCGCCATCACCAACCGCGCCCTGCCCGATACTCTCTGCTGGCGCAGTGAGCTGGCATACAACGAACCGTATGTAGAATACTATTTCCGTCATCCCTCCTACAATCTTTACCCGGTGGTGGGTGTAACCTGGAAACAGGCTTACGACTACAGCCTCTGGCGTACCGACCGTGTAAACGAAAACATTCTCTGGGAAAAAGGCATTACCAACAAAAAAGCCGAACTGCAGAAACAAATGCAGGGAGGTGGCCAGGAAAACTTTAACACCAAGGCTTACCTGCTGGGCGAATACCAGGCTACACCGGGCAAAGGACTCAACAACTACAAAGACTACCTCACCAAACAGGTACCCACCAGCATCAGCTTTGAAGAGGGTGTGATCCTGCCCGAGTACCGCCTTCCCACAGAAGCTGAATGGGAATACGCCGCTTATGGCTACGTAGCCCAGAACCCCAATCCCCGCCGCAGCGAAAAGCGTCGTGGTGAAGAATTGATTGCCAACAAACAGGTATACCCCTGGGCACAGAACGTGAACGGTCTCCGCGATGCCAAAAACAGCAGCTGGCAGGGCCAGTTCCTCGCCAACTTCAAGCGGGGTTCCGGTGATAATATGGGTGTGGCCGGTGGTCTGAACGACCGTTCCGCCATCCCCGGCCCCATCAAAGCATTTTACCCCAACGGGTTCGGCCTGTATAACATGGCCGGCAACGTAAGCGAATGGGTGGCCGACGTATACCGTCCGCTGACACCCACCGACGGCGATGATTTTAACTACTTCCGCGGTAACAAATTCCAGCGCATGGACCTGAGCACCGGAAAGCCGGAGCGCGACAGCCTGGGCCGGATCATCTACCGCGACGAGACCGACGAGGAAGTAAAGAACCGCCGCAACTACCAGAAAGGTTATGTAATTGATTACCTCGATGGCGACTCCCTGAGCGCCGTGCAATACGGCTACGGACTCACCACCCTCGTAAGCGACAAGAGTCGCGTGTACAAAGGCGGCAGCTGGAACGACCGCGCCTACTGGCTGAGCCCCGGCGCACGCCGCTTCCTGGAAGAAGACCAGAGCAGCTCCATGATTGGTTTCCGCTGCGCCATGACGCGCTACGGCAGCCAGGAAGGCAACGGGTACAAGACCGGCAACTGGTTCCAGCAAAGAAGGCAGAACACCCGCAAACGCTAAGCATTCCGTTTCATACATACGAAGAGCCGCCCTCAACCGGGCGGCTTTTTTGTTCAGCGGGCCGCTGCTTTGAATCTGCCGGGCCGCTTATCTTTGACGCATGACCATCGAACAACTCTACGAGCTGTACAAAGCGCATCCGCAGGTGCAGACCGATACCCGGAAACTGCAGCCGGGTCAACTTTTCTTCTGCCTCAAGGGCGACCGGTTTAACGGGAATGCCTTTGCGAAGCAGGCGCTGGAGCAGGGCGCCGCCGCCGTGGTGGTGGATGAGGAGACGGGGTTGACCGATGAACGCGTCATCCGCACCGATGATGTGCTGCGTACCCTGCAGACCCTGGCCCTCCATCACCGCCGGCAGTTCAACATCCCCTTCCTGGCTATCACGGGCAGCAACGGTAAAACCACCACCAAAGAACTCGTTCACGCCGTCCTCTCTTCCACCTACACCACTTATACCACCGAAGGCAATCTCAACAACCACATTGGCGTTCCCCTTACCCTGCTGAACGTACGGCCCGACGCCCGGATGGCCGTGGTGGAGATGGGCGCCAACCACCAGCGTGAAATTGCGGGCTACTGCACCTATACCCTGCCCACCCATGCCCTTATCAACAACGTGGGCAAGGCCCACCTGGAAGGATTTGGCGGCATCGAGGGCGTGAAAAAAGGTAAGGGAGAGCTCTACGATTTCATCCGCGACGCGGGCGGCATGATTTTCATCAACAACGATTTTGACTACCTGCAGGAGATGAGCCGGGGCATTGACCGCCGCTTCAGCTACGGCACCCGTAATGCCGATGTGACGGGCGAACTGATGCACAGCGAACCCTTTCTGGTGGTACGCATCACCAGTCACCCGGAGCTGGGCACCCTCCACACCCGGCTGGTGGGCGATTACAATCTGCCCAACGTACTGGCGGCCGTGGCCGTGGGACTCTATTTCGGCGTTGCGGCAGCAAACATCCACAAAGCGATTGAAGCATACACACCTTCCAACAGCCGCTCCCAGCTGGTGCAACTGGGCAGCAACCAGGTGATCCTCGATGCCTATAACGCCAACCCCACCAGCATGCGGGCCGCCATTGAAAACCTGGTGAAGTTACCTGCGGGAAAAAAAGTGGTGATCCTGGGCAGTATGGCCGAGCTGGGCGAAGAAAGCCGGGCCGAGCATGCGGGCATCATCGCCCTGCTGCAGCAGCACGACTGGACGGCGGTGGCCCTGGTGGGCGAAGGTTTTCGCGAAGCCGGGCACCCCTACCTGCAGTTTGATACAGCAGCGGAAGCCCGGGACTGGTTCAGCAAGCAGGCATTTGAGCAGGCCCATATCCTGGTGAAAGGATCCAGGAGTATGCAGATGGAACAGGTGCTGCAGTAAGTTTTTCAGGAACGCTCCTGGCACAGCTCCACCAGCACGCCCTGCGTGCCCTTGGGATGGAGAAAACACACCAGTTTGTTATCGGCACCCTGTTTGGGCACTTCGTTGAGCAACACAAATCCCTCGGCTTGCAGGCGCCGCATCTCGGCCTCAATGTCTTCCACATCAAAGGCTATGTGGTGCAGCCCCTCCCCTTTCCGTTCAATGAATTTGGCGATCACCCCGTCGGGCATGGTGCTTTCCAGCAATTCCAGTTTGGTATCGCCGGAGCGGAAAAAGGCCGTATTAACGTGTTCGGAGGCCACTTCTTCTGTCTTGTAACAAGGGGTGTTCAGCAGCTTTTCAAAGAGCGGGATGGACACCGACAGGTCTTTGACCGCGATTCCTATATGTTCCACTTTGCGCATGGGAGAAATTTTAACGGAAGGTAAGGCACCCGCGGTAATTACCGGGTGACGGACATTGGCGCTCAACCTGATTTTCAGCCGGCCGTGCAGAACCAAACCCGTTCTATTTGTGTTTTAAACGGTAGTTGTACCTTTGTAGCTGTCTGGCTGTGTACCTGAACTGGTAAATAGCCGCGGTCTTTCTAAAAACGCAGTTATGATCTTTGTGAGCGATAAAGCAAAAGAAAAAGTAGCCGATCTCATGCAGCAGGCGGCTATTGCCGGCCAGCAGGACTATTTTCTGCGGGTGTCGGTAGTGGGCGGCGGATGCAGCGGGCTGAGTTATAAGCTGGATTTCGACAACGAATCGCACCCCAACGACCAGGTGTTTGAAGACAATGGCGTGAAAGTGGTCACCGACCTGAAAAGCTTTCTCTACCTCCACAATACCACCCTCGACTTCAGCGACGGGCTCAACGGTAAAGGCTTCCATTTCAGCAATCCCAATGCCAGCCGCACCTGCGGTTGCGGGGAAAGTTTTGCCGTGTAAAGATTCCTGCAGGGGGTATGAACCTTCCCGATTTAACTCTTTTATCTACCGGCTAAAAAAAGACACCCCTCCGGAGGAGGGGCATCGCAGCAGTTGGTTTTGGCTCCGGTTTGCAATAATCAATAGCAATCACAACCGGGTTACGATATAGACAGCCGTTATTTTTAAAATGCTGCCCGGGTAAAAAATTCTGTTTCCCTCCTCTTCATTTTCCGGCTGCTACCGCACAAGCTTTATGCGGATGGGATCCTGCGGGGGTCCCGCAATGTGCAGCCAGTACACCCCGCCGCTCAGAGCAGGTGGCAGGTCAATCTGCCAAACCGGTTGCTGCCCATCGTGCACCCGTCGTTGCTGCAGCAGGAGGCGGCCGTCGCTGCCCAGCAACTGCACCTGGTAAGTGCCCTTGGGCAGGTTGCCGGTGTAGAAGGTGGCATGGCTGCCGGTTACCGGGTTGGGATAAAGACCGGGGCGGACACCTGGCGTCTGTACCCATACCTGTATGGTTTGGGATTGCCGGTTACGGCCTTCGCGGTCAATGACGGAGAGGCGGTAGTGGTTGAGTCCGCCCGCGGGTTGCCCGTGCAGGTGGCGGTAGTTGGCCCGGGTGAGCAGTTCGGTGGCCGGCACGGTGGCAATGCGGGTGAAGCGTTGGCCGTCGGTGCTGTGCTCCAGCTGGTATTCCTGCTGCAGGTGGTTGCCCTCCACTTCCCATTGCAGGGCAATGGCGCTTCCCTGGCCACGGCCTTCAAATCGGACGAGTTTAAAGGGGAGGGGGTTGAAGTTGGCATCTATGGTACCCAACACAAATTTATTGTAATTCAATGGGCCGTCCCACCGGATGGTATTGATATAAGCCTGGTTACCGGTTCCGGTTGCGCTTTGACCGAAATCGGCATCCCCCCATTGGCTGGGACCGGGTAGCGGACTGGGCCCGTTGAACGGCACCACCACCAGGGAGGGTACATCATTCACATAAGAACCCACATTACACTGGCTGGGCCAGACGGAGTGGGTGGACCAGGAAGCCGTCACCTGTATGGTGGTGGGGCCACCTGTTCGTGTAAGATCCCAATACTCGCAGCGGCTGATGCTTTGCAGATTAGCCGCCCTTGCCAGCGCACTGATCAGGCCCTGTGTATAGGGATCCTGCCGGATAAATTCCGCAGTGTAGGCAAAGGAAGTTCCGCCCAGCGCGCCTATTTCGATGGGCCGGTAGTGGTATGCAAAGGGAGGTACCGTGTTGACAATTTTACCCACCGGGAACCGGAAATTGGCCGTACCGTTTTTGCGGAGGGGCCCCGAAACAAACGACTCAACAGCGCCGCCGGTAGCGGTGGCCGCATCGTTAAGCGTCATGATGTTGGTGGCCGTGGTGACAAAAATGCCGGAGGTAAGCGTGAGACCATTGCTTACCACCACCGGACTGTTCAATGTCACCCGGTAACCCAGGTAAGGTGTTGTCATATTTCCCATGATGCCGGTACCCGGCTTATTAATGGCAAGGTTGTAATACGTTTCGCCGGGGGCCGGGGCCGTTATGGTCGCGTCCCGGCTCACGTTAAAGGTAACCGTCCGCTGGTAAGGTGTGAATACGCCTCCGCTGTTACGGACCCAGTTACGGCCCAGCACAATACCGCCCCCACCTGCCTGCGAAGCCAACAGGGTACCGTTGATAATCACATCAAAACCAACCGTTAAGGGGACGGTCATGTTGGTTCCACCATCAAAGGTGGTCATATTAAAGGTAGTGCCGGCATCAACGGTAATGCTGCCCCTCAGGTTGAGTGGTATTGCGGTATACGTGCCATCGAATCGACCGGCCCTGAAATTGGTGCCAGAATTAGATATCTGCACATTAAAAGGATGTCCCGGTCCGCTGGCCGCTGTACTCCACTCCACGCTCCGGTTGTAATTACCGCCGGTATTGTATTGCAGCAGGGAGTTATCCGTATACGTGGGCGGGTTTGTGCTCACAAAGCCCCCCCCGTTTATCTGCAGGGTGCCATTGATGGTGGTGAGGGCGTTCCCGAAATCAACACCACTTAACCCGCCGCCGGTGCGGCTGATCTGTACCACCACATTGGTACCGAACGAGAGAGTGGATAACGCGGTGCTGTTGCGGCTGACGGTAGCAATGCGGTCTGTTGCATTACCATGGGTGAAAGTGAAACTGGCAGGGCCGGCGCTGCTGATCACGTTTCGGACCAGGTTACCGGCCGAACCGTCAATGCGGATGCCTTCATGCGCCGTTGTATTAAACGTGCGGAATACAAGCGTACGGCCGTTGAGGTCGAGTGTGCCGTTTAATAATTGGAAAGGGTGGCCCTGATTTTCTCCGTTAACGTTCACGTCCGACAGGAGCCGCACCGTTCCTGCTGCTGGTTTGGCAATGATAAAATACGGTATATTTTCGGCGTCACCCACGCGTTCAACAGTTTGCAGGGCGTTGGATCCATCGAAAATGATGGCGCGCTGGCTGCCAAAAAAGTTACCCCCTGACAGGCGCAGCCAGTTGCCGCCCAGCAGTAAATCGCCTGTAACTTGTGTAAAGGGTTCCTGGCATCCCAACCGTAACGTGCCGGTACTGAAAATCGTAACATTACCCCGTACACTGAGATCCTCATCCATGCTGCCGCCTTCCGCCACCGTTCCACCCATAGTCAATATACCGTATAAATCGAGATCACCCAGACAGGTGCGGGCTTCGTTGGCGTTAAAGGCAGGGCTAACATCGAGGTTGAGCGTGGCACCGGTATTTACCTGCACATGGTGCGGCACACCGCGGCCACTGATGCCGGGCTGCCACTCGGCACCCCGTTGGAAAGTGCCGGCCCCGGTATTATAGGTAAGCCGGGATCCGGTAGCGTAGAAAGGCGCATTGGTGGCAACAAAACCACCACCGTTAATGGTGAGCGTGGATCCGTTACCGATGGTGATGGTACCTGTACCAAAGTTCACCCCGCCGCCAATGTGTACATCGGGAAAAGTGCCCGAACCGGTGATGGTACCCGCACCAACAAAGGTGATGCGCCCGGTGGGGGAGCCGGTAAACGTACCGCCCGTATTGTTCCAGGTGGCGCCGGCATTCATGGTGATTACACTACCGGATGCCATGTTAATACTGCCGGAATGATTGAATGCGCCGGTGCCGGCAAGGGTGATCGTATTAACGGCGTTCATGCTGAGAGTACCAGAAACGTTGGCATTGAGTACATTGAAGTTGGTATTCTGTACCAGCACATCCCCTGCCTGCACAAAAATGGACTCGGTGCCGTTGTTGGCTGTGGGACGATCATTATTTAACCATGACCCGTCAACATCAAAATTACCGCCATTGGTGCCGTTGGTCACAAACAGCAACTGCGGCACCAGTTCATTGCCGTTGATGAGCTTGGCCCCCACCCCGTAACCAAAGAAATTGATGCGGCCCAAAAGCACCGGATCGTTAATATGGGAGATATCGGTGATGATTATACGTTTCGTGGGTACCCAGCCGGTAATGGTGAGGTTGCCGGTAGCAAAGCCGGCCGTGGCTGCCACCATCAGCGAACAGGACGCAGGAGCCGCTGCAAGGCTGAGGGTTGTACCACCGCTGAACGTAAGTGAACCGATGTTGGACGTGGAGGCGGAAGCAACTGCACCAAGCGCCAGTGTGCCTGTTGAAAGAGTTATATTGTTAGAGGAACTGAGCGCACCGGCATTGGCGATGGTGAGCGTGCCGCCGTTGATGGTAATGGCGTTGGTTGCAGGGAGAACCGGTGCCGCGTTCAATGTAAGCGTGCCGGCTGTTATGGTAGTAAGTCCAGTGTAGGTATTGTTATTGGTCATCGTCACATTACCGGTACCGGATTTTGTCAGGCTGTTGACAGAAACGCTTGATGTACTGTTAGACACCAGCCCATTGGAGATAACCGTGCCAATGGTAAAGTTGTTGTTGCTTTGCCCAACAGGTAATGCGAGGGTGTTGGTGAGGGAATGTTGTGTATTATCGGCACCCAGGCCCCAGAAAATATTTCTGTTGAAGGAATTATCCCAATCATTTTCCAAGAAAAATGAACAATCGGTGATCGGGTTAGTAGTATTGAGCGCAACATCGTTGAACGTGCTGGTATTGGTACCGTCTGTTATAGTAATATTCATGCGGTTGGGAGCTGTGAGCCGCATAGTAAACGTAAAATTTCTGAATGTACCTTCAAGTCCGCCAAAGCTTGCTGCCGATGTTGAACCCGTATTAAAACGGATGTACCAGTTTCCCCAGGCTCCGCCCGTATATGCCGGACCATCAAGATTAACGGAGATTGCATAATTACTTTCGCGGTTAGCCCAGGTACCCGTTGCCGGACTGGCCAGCAATGCAAATCCGATTTTCCCAAATGCCCGTGTTGCGGAAAGACGCACCACCAGTTCATCACCTACCTGCATGGCGCGGTCACTGGTTGCAGCACCGCTTGCATCTGTGCGGAATTTGCGCCAACGCACAGTTTGTCTTGGTGCCACCCCATTGGCAAACATACCCACCTGGAATGAACCCTGGTTAAAAGCACCGCCAGAGCTGTTAAACTCATCATAGAAATTTGTGATACGAAGGGGGTATGTTGTTGTAACTTGTCCAAAACCAGTAAAGCAAACTAAAAAAAACAATGCATAAAAAAAGGACCATAAGAAGGACCCCTTCCTTGAACAAACAAGTAATCGCAAGTTTGATTGCCTTTTCATAATCAATAGTATCCGGATCAGATCCGTTTTTCATTTTCAATAAGGGAACGTGCCGGTGTCTTTTCAGGCAGGAGATTTCAGCAGGGATTGGACTCGGGCGGAATCTGCAACAATTTGCGGCCGGACAATGATGATACCCGACGCAACGACGCAGATTAATTAATTGCAGAGCAGCAATTTAAGCAAAAAAAAGCATACGGCTGTTCGCCCCTGGCAGGCGGGGAGGGCTTACCGGTAAGGACACTGCCCTCAGGGCCAGAGAAAGGATGCTTGCCGGGATGTTCCCGCACCGTCCAGCACCAACCGGTACCAGCCGGCAAACAAAGGTTGCCGGAGCAGCAGCTGCAGGGTCTGGCTGCCGGTTCCGGTAATTGTTATCTTCTGATTTTCAACAATTTGTCCCGAAGCGCTTACTACCTGCACCCGGTATATACCCGGTTGCAGCCCCCGGGTGCGCACCTGCAGTACGCTGTTCCCTGGCACGGCCACCACGGCCAGCTCTTGCCGTCCGCTGGAGGGCGGCACGGCAATAACCGGGGAGTAGGTACGCAAACCCGAATGGGCTACAGCCGTCACCCGGTAAATCAGGGTGCCCTCATAACCGGGTCCGGCCGCATCCCAGGCCGTGTACTGCCGTTTACCCGTCATGGCTTCCGTTTTGTAAACAGTCCGGAATACCCGTCCATCGTAACTGCGCTCCAACTGGTAGGCGGCTACTGCATCGTTGCCGGTAACCGTCCATTCTACCCGTACCCGGCTCTCATCGCGCCCGGCCTTCAAGCCGGCAAATGTAACCGGCAAGGGGTAGTCAATGGTGAAATCCATGAACCAGTTAGCGCCGTTGTTATTTTCAAACTTTGTACTGCCGCAACCTCCACCGCTGTCGGAGCCGGTGATTTCGAAATACACTTCCAGGGTATAGCGGCCCAGCACGCGGTTGGTAAGATCAATAGGAGTACCAGTACTGCCGGCCCCACCCGGGTTTTGCCACTTCTGATCCCCAGCGTTACAGGGCCCTCCACCACAAGCCAACGGAAATACAGGGGCGGTACAATCACAGTAAAATGGCAGGTTCACGGGCAGAAAGGGTCCACCCGGGTTGCCGGCCCGGTACACCCGGTACCACATCGTGGCGCTGCACACGTTGCCCGTGCCGGTCTTAAAGGTTTTTAATTCTCCTCCCTCCAACCGCAAGGTATTGGAGTTATACAGGTAGGTACCCAGGTTCCCATTGTAGGTCAGCGTACCAATATTCTGTCCTCCTCCCGGGGCCAGGCAGTTGTAAAAATTGGTTCCGTTATTCTGGGAATAGATGTATACCGCCGATGCATAGGCATTCCAGTCGCCCTGCCCGTAAACAGGCAGCCATACCATGGCAGGCAATATCCAAAAGAGCAAGCGCATACGCAATCAATAGTTAGAGTATTTATACAGCGCTTCACAAGTACTGGATTTTCAGGATTAGTAAGGTACAAAACAATAAACTAACGGACGTAAAAAAGCGCCCGCGTTTTTCCGCGGGCGCTTGCATGATTAGTATCAGGTATTATCTATCTCACTTCACAAATCCCTGGCTCAGCACCGTGCCTTCGCCCTTGATTACCAACTGGTATACACCTGCAGGGAGGGAGCGGCCGAGATTGAGGGTGCGGGTCTGCTCAGCACCGTCGTGGGGCAGCTGGGTGCTGTACACGAGCTGTCCACCGCTGGTAAACACCTGCACGGCGTAGGTACCCTTCTCCAGCCCATTGAGGCGGAACGCCAGGATACCGACATCGGCCGAAGGCAGGAGTTGCAGGGTCTTCACACCCGTAGCGGCATTGAGCCGGATGGTGGCCGAATAGCGACGGTCGCCGTCCTTGCCCACCGCGGCAATGCGGTAGAAATTGGCGCCCCGTGTTACTTTTTCGTCAAACGCCAGGTAACTGCCCCGGCCGGTGGCGGCACTCAGGTCCACGCGGGCAGTCTTGCCAAATAGCGATCCGTTGGTGGAGCGTTCCACTTCGTAGTGACTGAGGTTATCGCTCTCCTCGGCTGTCCAGTTGAGACGGGCCTTGCCATTTTCCAGCACACCGCGGAACGAAGTAAAGGTAACGGGCAGTACCAGGTTGGCCGGCCCAACGATAAACGGCGAGAAAGCACTGAAGGTGGCAGCCACCGTATTAAGCGTGTTGTCGCCGGTGCCGGGGTCCTGGACAAAGCCCAGCCAGCTGCTGCCGTCGTAACGGCTGATGCCCAGCTGTGCATCGGTGAGCGTGGTAAAGGTTGACCCTTCGAGGGCTGCCGGCCATCCCAGCTGCAGTTGTGCATCGCCGGTTCCGGCGGTGCGGTCTACATTCCAGGTGGCGTTTACAAATTTAACGAGGTCGGCCGGGGCAAAGGCCGGTCCGCCAGCTACACCATTTGCGGCGGCCGGCGAAAACACCCCTACGCTGAAGGTGGAAGCACTCACGGGTGCCACCGTTGCGGGGGTGTACGCTCCCAGTGAGGTCCCCACCGGGAAGGTGAAGGTACCGGTGATATTGTTACGGATCACCGAAGCGGCCGTAGTCCCGTTGTAGGTGACAATATGGCCGGGCGCCGTGCGGCTGATGGTGGCGCCGGTGAGGGTGAGGTTGTTGCCGTTGAGGCTCAAAAAGCCGTTGTTAAGGGCAACCGACCCGGTTACAGCAACCGGGTTGCTCAGCGTAACGTTGGGGGTATTCACCGCGTTGAGCTGCCCGACGGTTGCCGGGAGACCGCTGCCGGTCACCTGTGCGGAAGCGGAGGTATAGGTATAGGCACCTGTGGTGGAGAAGGTACGGCTGCTGGTCTGCACTGAGCCGGTGGCCGACGGGGCCGCGCTGATGCCATCGGGCGAGCCGATGATGAGACTGGCAGCACCGGACATTACGAAGTTGGAAGGATCTGTGCCGTAAGTACCCAGCAGACCGGTAGCGGCGTTGAGGGTTCCGGCAGCACCTACCGTCACCGTTCCGAAGTTACCGGTACGGAGGGTTTCCCCGTTGAGGTTGAGGGTACCGTTGATGGTCATGTTATACACATCAATATTGCTGGTGCTGGCCGCATCCAGTGTAACGGTTCCATTTATGATATAATTGAGCGTATTGCCAAAGAAAGGATTGGCATCCATGAAGCCGCTGTTGAAGATGGAACCGGTGGTGCCGGTGAAGGTAACGGTGCGGTCGCCGGCAGGACGTAATACTGAGCCGCCTTCGGTACGGAGCTGATTCTGTACAGTGATGTCTTTATCAATCAACAGTATCCGGTTATCGGCAGACGCCACATCCCAGTAGGTATTGGTGGCACCAAATCCATAGATCAATTCATCGTCCACCCGCGAGTTAATAAAGCAGAGGCGGCTGAACGCATCACCTGCCAGCGGGTTGTCGGTAGCTCCAACATTGAAATAATGACGGCCGGTGAGATTGGTGATATCGGCAAAGTCGTTATCGGCGGGATTGCTGCAGCCTCCGTAGTAAGCGCTGGAGGGAATGGTGGTGGTGAGCCAGAAAAAAATGTTGAAGGAAGCGGGCAGACCAGCCACGCCGTTGATCTCCGTCCAGGGAATGCTGAACTCCCGCACATCCTGCGGATCACCGGGATCGGGTTCGCCCCGGGGGAAACTTACAAATGGGTCAATCCATCCGCCGGCGCCATCGCTGCGGAACAGGCGTGACTGGCCCAGCAAACAGAAGGAATAAAAATTGGACCGGAACGGCAGCTGGCCGTATTCCACCCCATCCACAAAGAAGGGTGCGGATATACTGCCATTGGCAGGAGTTCCACTGTTGGCCAGTGGCTGGGGATCGGTGTCAATGTGCAACAGGATGCCATCACCCGGGTTGGTCAGCCCGCTCACGGCGAAATACAGGTTGGTCTCGTCCCAGGTCATGTAAAAGGTGCGCCCACCACCGTCGGCCCAGGTGTTGGCGTATTCGCCGGGTGCAATAAGGCCGTTGATGGCGGCTGTCTGAAACTGGGCATTGGCTGCCAGGAGAAACAGGTAACTGATAAACGTGAGTAGAACTCGCTTCATACAAATGAATTAACTGCGGTTTATAAAAAAAAAGTCGAAAAAACGGTTCGGCAAGAGGAAAATTGGATCAGCAGTTCTTCGGAGAAATTGGATGTTTACAAATCTAAACGAATCCGGCAAATTTTCCCGATTGATTTTTCAACAGCGGCTTAAATATTTTCAGCCACGACCGGGAAGTTGTCACCCGATCTGGCCTCATGTCCATAAAGAAAGCCAGACAGCCTCCGAAACCGCTATTTTTGCAGCCTATGTGGGCGCTTTGTAAAAAAGAAATCCGGCAGTACTTCAGCACCCTGACCGGCTACCTGGCCATCGCCAGCTTTCTGCTCCTCAACGGGCTGCTGCTCTTTGTTTTTTCGAGTTATAATATCCTGGATTATGGGTATGCGACGCTCGAAAATTTTTTCACCCTGGCCCCGTTTGTCCTCCTGGTACTGATTCCAGCCATTACCATGCGCCTGCTGCCCGATGAGTGGAAGAGCGGCACCATGGAAATTCTGCAAACGCGGCCACTCACCAGCCGCCAGCTCCTCACCGGTAAATACCTGGCAGCCTTCCTGGTGGTAGTGCTGGCCCTGCTGCCTACCGCTGTATACGCCGTGAGTATTGCTGTACTGGCGGAAGCCGGCACAGTGGCCGATACCGGCGGGTTCACCGGCTCCTACACCGGGCTGCTGTTACTGAGCGCCGCTTTCACCGCCATCAGCCTCTGCATGAGCAGCTATACCACGAACGCGGTGGCCGCCTTCCTGCTGGGTGCCGCCGGCTGCCTCCTGCTCTACCTCGGCCCCGGCGCCATCGCCAGCCTGCCAGTCTTCCGTTCGGGCGCCGATTACTACCTCCAGCAGGCAGGCATGGAACAACACTACCTGTCGATGGCCCGGGGTGTGCTCGACAGCCGCGACCTCCTCTTTTTTGCCAGCATCCTCTTTTTCTTCCTGTTCCTCACCTACCGCCGCATCCGCACCAAATCCTGAAACCAATCATGAAAAAGTTTGCCGCCTCTTCTTTTGCGATTCCCGTGGTGCTGGCCATTCTGGTGGCGGTGAACATCCTGGCTTCGCTGTTTCCCCTGCGGGTTGATCTCACCCGCGAACAGCGGTTCTCGCTGGGCGGTCCCACCCGCAACCTGTTGCGCAACCTGGAAGAACCCGTCACCATTGACCTCTTCCTAACCGGCGAATTTCCCGCCGTCTTCCGAAAGCTGCAGCGCAGCACCGGCGACCTGCTGCGGGAGATGCGTTCCTATGCCGGCAACAACCTCGTCATCCGCTACATCCGGCCCACAGAATTCATCAGCGAAAACGAACAGAACACACTGTTCCTGGCAGCAGCCGACAGCCTGCGGGCCCGGGGTGTTCCGGTTGACAGCCTGCTGCAACACCGTCCCGGTTTCCGGGAGGAACTGCTCCAGCAACTGGTGGCCGACTCGCTCAAAACGCTGGGCATCCTGCCCTACACCCTGCAGGTGCAGCAGCAGGAAAATGAAAGCACTCAGCGCCTCATCTTCCCCTCGGCCCTGGTACGCAGGGGGAACAAGGTTCAGGCGGTGGACCTGCTGAGCGGCAAGACCGAATACAGCCGCGATCCGTTGACGGGACGACTCCAGCTCGATGAAGCCAAGAGCATCGGCAATGCTGAGGCGTTACTCGAATTCAAATTCGCCGAAGCGATAGAAAAGATACAACGACAAGACAATCCCGTTATCGGCTACCTCGTGGGCAACGGTCAACCCGTGGGACCCGAAACGTACGACCTCGTGCAGGTGCTGGAAAACGGATACACCTTTCACATCCTCGACCCCAACCAGGTACCGTATATTCCCCTGGAATTCGATGCCCTGCTGGTGGTGAAACCGTCGCAGCCCTTCAGCGATACCCTGAAAATGAAACTGGACCAGTACCTCATGCAGGGCGGGAAGATCCTATGGTTCCTCGACATGCTGCACGCCGAGAAAGACAGCCTGGCTCTTACAGCGCAAACACTGGCTTACGACCGCGGCCTCAACCTCGATGAGCTGCTCTTCCGCTACGGGGTGCGCATCAACCGCGACCTGCTCCAGGATCTGCAGTGCGACCTCAGCAAGATGGTAGTGGGTACCGCCGGGGGACAACCCCAGCTGGCTGATGTGCCTTTCAACTACTACCCCCTGCTGCAACCTTCCGCCTCACACCCCCTCACCCGCAACCTGGAACCCGTGCTGGCGCTCTTTGCCAACACCCTCGATACGGTGAAAGCCCCGGGTATACGCAAACATATTTTACTGACCTCCTCCCCCAACGCCAAAGTGGTGAGCACGCCGGCACTGGTGAGCCTGGAGCAGCTCCGCACCATCGAAAACCCCGCACTGTTCAACCGCAGCCAGCTGCCTGTGGGGGTGCTGCTGGAAGGCCCCTTTGCCAGCCTCTACGCTAACCGGGCTACGGAAGACATGCGCAATTATTTCCGTGCGGCATACGGATCCTTCCGCACCGAAGCGCCGGAAACCGGCCTGCAACTGGTGGTGGCCGACGGCGACCTGGTACTGAATCCCTTCACCCAGCGCGAACCCTTCCCCATGGGGTACAGCCGCTCGGCCGAACGATCCTTTGCCAACCGCAGCTTCCTGCAAAACAGCCTGCAGTACTTCACCGGTAACAAAGGCATCATTGACCTGCGCAACAAAGAAATTACCGTGCGCCTGCTCAGCAAAGCGAAACTCGAAAAAGACCGGCTCACCTGGCAACTCATCAACATCCTGACACCCCTGCTGCTGCTGGTCCTGGCAGGAATCGCTTATGCCGCCTGGCGGCGTTCCGCTCATACAAGACCCTGATCAGTTCCCGTTTTTAACTTTACGTACACAATATGACACACACACAGATAACCTACCTGGTATTTGGCATCGTCCTGGTGCTGGCCATCATCCTGGACCTGGGACTTTTGAGCCGCAAAAGCAACACCATGACTATGCGGCAGGCCCTGCTGCAAACGCTGTTCTGGGTATCGCTGGGACTGGGTTTCGGCGCTTTTGTGTGGTACGAGGAAGGCAAGACCACAGCCCTCGAATACATCAGTGCCTACCTGATGGAGTGGAGCCTGAGCATTGACAACATTTTCGTCTTTGTGCTGATCTTCGGCTTTTTCAAGGTACGGGAAGCTTTCATCCCCCGCGTACTGCTCATCGGCATTCTCATGGCCATCGTGTTGCGGGTGCTCTTCATCACCGTGGGGGTGGAACTGGTGAACCGGTTCCACTGGATCCTCTACCTCTTTGGCGTGTTCCTTGTGTATACCGGCTTTAACATGTTTACCAGCAACCAGGACGAAGAATTCAGTCCGGCCGACAGCAAGGTCTACCGCTTCCTGAAACGCTATCTGCCCATCACCCTCAGCGACGGTAATGGCCGCTATTTTATACGCTACCGCGGCCGTCCCGTGTACACCGCCCTGTTTGTAGTGATTGTGATGCTGGCCACCACCGATGTGGTGTTTGCACTCGACAGCATTCCCGCCGTGATGGGCATCAGCCGCAATGTACTGGTGATTTACACGTCCAACATTTTCGCGGTGCTGGGCCTGCGCTCGCTGTTCTTTCTTCTGCGGGGAGCGGTCACCAAATTCGACTACCTGCAGCAGGGCATTGCCATCGTACTGGTGTTCATCGGTATCAAAATGCTGGGCGAAGAGCTGGTGAGCACGGTGGTGGACAAAAGCACCCAGGTGCTGCTTTCGCTGGGTGTAATTGTCACCTGCATCACCGGCTCCATCCTCTATTCGGTTTACCACAATAAAAAAGGGCTGCCCCCGGAAATCAAGGAACAGACATGATGGAAAACCCCACCGGCTATACGATCTCCACCCTCGCCCGTGTACTGCAGGCCGATGTGCTGCAGTTACGACAAGCGGATAGCGTTATTGAACATCTCTGCACCGACAGCCGCCGGATCATACACGCGCCCACCAGTATTTTCATAGCCCTGCATACGCCGCACCGCAACGGACACGCTTTCCTGGAAAACTGCTATGAGAAAGGCATCCGCAATTTCCTGGTGCAGGAACCGGTGGATCCTGCCCGCTTTCCCGAAGCCAACCTGGTGCTGTCCGGCAACACGCTGGCCGCCCTGCAGCAACTCGCCGCCTGGCACCGGCAGAACTGGGGCAGGGAAAAACCCGTCATCGGCATCACCGGCAGCAACGGCAAAACCATCGTGAAAGAATGGCTGTACCAGCTGCTGCACAACCGCTTCCGGGTGGCCCGGAGTCCTAAAAGCTACAACTCCCAGCTGGGTGTTCCGCTGAGCGTGTGGCTGCTGCAACCGGAACATGAGCTGGGCATTTTTGAAGTCGGCATTTCACAAACCGGGGAAATGGCAGCGCTGGAAGCGGTGATCCGGCCCACCATCGGTATCCTCACCACCCTGGGCGACGCCCACGACGAAGGCTTCCGGGATCACGACGAAAAGCGAAAGGAAAAAATCCGCCTGTTCCGTCAATGCAATACCGTTATCTACAATCCCGCCGTATGCGGGGGCCCGCTCACGGCACTGCCGGGCACCCGGCTCATCACCTGGGGATCCGCTCCCGGCAGCGACCTGCAGGTGCTGAACCGGCAAGAGCTGGCTGCCGGTACGAGGCTGCAACTGCAATGGCAGGAGGAACGCTTTGATGCTGCTATCCCTTTTGCCGATGAAGCATCGGTACAGAACGCCCTCACCTGCATCGCCACCTGTTTATTCCTGGGCATGCCGGCAGCGCAACTGCGGGAACAACTGCCCCTGCTGCAACCGGTGCAGCTGCGATTGGAACTGAAAAAAGGTATCAACCACTGCACCCTGCTGAACGACAGTTACAGCGCCGACCTGCAGTCGTTCGAGAACGCGCTCGCCCTGCTGGCGAGGCAGACGCAGCACCCGCAAAAGAGCATCGTCCTGAGCGATCTTCCCACCGGCCCCGGACGCGAAGCCATCGCCTACCAGGTGCTGGCGCAACAAATAAGGCAGCAAGACATCCACCGGGTGATCACCGTGGGAGAACAGGCGCAGCAATACCTCACCCCGCTGCTGGCACCCCGGGTGCCGGTACTGCCCTTCCGGAGCGTGGAGGAGCTCATGAACGCATTGCCTGCGCTCCAGTTCCAGCACGAAGCCCTTCTCATCAAAGGCGCCCGCTCGTTTCAACTGGAACGGATCCTGCCGCTGCTCGAAGAACAGGTGCATGAAACCGTACTGGAGATCAATCTTACGGCGCTGGCCCGCAACATCCGGTCGGTGCGGGAGCTGCTCCAACCCGGTGTGCGGCTGATGGCCGTGGTGAAAGCTTTTTCCTACGGCAGCGGCAGTTATGAAATTGCCCACCTGCTGCAGGACCAGGGAGCAGATTACCTGGCTGTAGCGTTCCCCGATGAAGGCGTGGAACTGCGCAAAGCCGGCATCACACTGCCCATCCTGGTGATGAATCCCGACCGGCGCAGCTTCGACACACTGTTGCAACATGCGCTGGAACCCGAGTTATACAGCCTTGCCCTGTTTGATGCATTCGATGCATTCCTGGAACGGGAGGGCGCCTCCCGCTACCCCGTGCACATCAAACTGGATACGGGCATGCACCGGCTGGGATTTACCGCCGGTGAAATGGAGGCACTGACCCAACGACTCCCGGGCAATGAACGGATGAACGTACAATCGGTCTTTAGTCACCTCACCTCCGCAGAAGATCCGGCTGCCGACGCTTTTACCGCTGAGCAGGCCCGCCTGTTTGAAGAGCTGAGCAGGCAGCTGGCCACGGTATGCCCGGCACCCTTCCTGCGGCATTTATGCAATTCTGCCGGCATCCGGCGCCACCCCACGCTGCAGTACGAGATGGTGCGCATGGGCATCGCCCTCTACGGCATCGGCAGTCCGCACACCGAACCCGCCCTAACCCTGCGCACCACCATCGCCCAGGTACGGGAGCTTCAGCCGGGAGAAACGGTGGGGTATAACCGAAAAGGAATCATCACACGGCCTTCCCGGATTGCCACGGTGCGCATTGGATATGCCGATGGCTATCCCCGCAATCTGAGTAACGGGGCCGGCAGCATGCTGGTGCGGGGTCAGGCGGCACCGGTCATCGGGACGGTGTGTATGGACATGACCATGCTGGATGTAACAGCTATTCCCGGCGCCGCTGAAGGCGATGCCGTACTGGTTTTTGGCCAGGACCTGCCGGTGGAAACGGTGGCCGCCCGGGCGGGTACCATTCCCTACGAAATCATCACCGGCATTCCGCGGCGGGTAAAGCGGGTCTATTTTGAGGAATAGGTTCCGCCTGCCGCTGCTGTGTACATTCCGGCTATATTTGCAACTTAAATCCTTGAGCGGTGAAACTACGAACTGTTGCAGCAGTGATCCTGCTGGTGTTGCTGGCCGACCAGGCGCTGAAAATATGGGTAAAAACATCCATGTTTTACCACGAAGAACGCATGGTGCTGGGAACCTGGTTCCGGCTCTATTTCATCGAGAATGAAGGCATGGCCTATGGCTGGAAATTCGGCGGCGAATGGGGCAAGATCCTGCTGACCCTGTTCCGGCTCGCAGCGGTTTTATTTGGTACCTGGTATCTGAAGCGGATCGTGGAACAGAAATACCACAGCGGTTTCATTTTCTGCGCCGCACTCATCTATGCCGGCGCACTGGGCAACCTGATCGACAGTCTTTTTTACGGCATGCTGTTTACCGGCAGTGAAATCGGCGGACCACTGGCAACTATGTTCCCCGAAAAGGGCTATGCAGGATTCCTGCATGGGCATGTGGTGGATATGTTGTACTTCCCCCTGGTTGATAACCAGGTGATGCCTTCGTGGCTGCCGTTCATCGGGGGCAAACCGTTTACCTTTTTTCAACCCATCTTCAACATAGCCGACGCGTCCATTTCGGTGGGCATCTTCACCATCCTCCTGCTTCAGAAGCGGTTTTTCCGGCCGCAGCCGGCAGCAGCACACCCCACAACTGTAGAGACCAATACTTCCATCAGCGACGAATCGCAGGTGTCATAAAAAAATCCCCGCCTTGTAAAGACGGGGATATGCAGAGCTGCCTGATTGCGCTGTGTTAAAATTTCTGTATCCGTTGCTGCAGCAGTCCACCGGGCGTGTGCAGCAGCAGCAGGTAGGTACCGGATGCCAGCTGTTGCAACTGCGGCAATACCACCTGGTTAAGTCCCGGCTCCACAGCCACCTTCTGCTCCCGAATTGTACGTCCAAATAAATCCACCATCTGCAGGCGTACGGTTTCCGTACGCGGCGCAAACAATTCCAGTTGCACCTGTGTGGTTACCGGGTTCACCACGGAACGGATTTCAAAATTACCATTGCCGCTGTTGGCCTGCAGTAAAATCGTTTTGCTGTAACTGCTGGTGCTGTTTTCGGCCGTCAGTTTCAACCGGTACCAGGCCTTACCCGACAGGGCAATGGGATCGTTGAAGGTGTATTGCTGTGGCGTGGTGGAGTTGGGATTTTTTGATGCCACCTTACCAATGGGATAAAAATGTTGCCCATCGTTGCTGCGCTCCACTTCAAACCAGGCGTTCCCCTGTTCGCTCAGTGTTTCCCAGCTGAGGCGGGCGCGCTGCTCCACAAGTGTACCGCGGAAATCGCCCAGTTCAGCCGGCAGAAGATCGCACATACCCAGGCTTACGGTTACAATTTCATCGGCGGAATAGGTATTACAGTTGTCATTGCTGAGATTGGCAATGGTGGTGGCCACCTTCAGGCGGTACTGGTGCCCGTTTACAAAAGGCGTGGCGAGGAAGGTGGGATAGTAAACTGTGTCTAAATAGTTCGTGCCGTTGTGCACAAATGAAAAACTATCCACACCCGGCTTCAACGGGGCATTGTGCCAGGAAGTGCCCCCATCGGTACTGCGTTCCCACACGTAATACTTGTAGTTATCGTAAAATGTACTCACAATAGACTGCACATTTACACTCGAATTGCGGCAGAGCTGGTTGGCAATGGTGGGATAAAATTCCAGTTCCGGCAAACAGGTGGCTACGGTAATATCGTCAATGGCCCAGTCGTTACCACCACCTCCGGGGGCGTTATTGTACACCCGCATGGTGAAGCTGGTCTGCGTGGGACCGGTTACAAAAATAAAACCGCGCTTCACCCACTGGCCGGTATAAGGCAGATTACCGGAGGAATAATACGTAACACCATCAATCCCGATGGAGACGTTGGGGTTCACACCCGAGGAGTCGCCCGGCGCGGTGGGAATATAGCCGGCCGTGCTTGCACCCCGCCCGGCTGAATCACAACCACAACGGGAACAGATGTTGCGGAACCAGGCAGATATTTCGTAATAGGTATTGGGACAGAGGCCGGTGATGGTCTGGTCAAAAGCCGAGTCGATCCGGTAAGCCGCATTCACCACCAGCATATAGCCTCCGGTATTGCCGCCGGTGGTATCGGCAGGGGGATTGCCCATCAGCGGGTTGGGGGCGCCTGTATGATCACCAATAATATCCCACACGGTGAAAACACGGCTAGCATTGGGCTTAGGCAGCGAGCTGTTGGTGGTGTAAACTCCGGAAGTATTGTTAGAAACTCCATAGGCATAATCGTTAGGCGCGTTAGCGGCAAAATGGAGGTACTGGTACCCGGCGGGCACGTTGGCGCTGGCCACGCGGTTTTTCAGGTTACCGGAACCAAACGTGCCGTTGAACTCTGTACCAATGGTATTTACGCCCGTTGCGTTGGAACAGATACCATAGTTGGGATAAATAGCGAGTATACGGTTGGGCAGCACTTTGTTGATGACGGTGGGCAGTGCGGTGGAATAGGTGACGGAACCTCCGCCGATATTAATGGAGGTAAACGTAGTTGCGGTTACTGTTACCCGGTACGTTACCAGCATGATGCAGGCACTGTTAAAGAAAGAAGGGCGCATGGTGTTGGTGAGTTGCCCCCGGCGGAAGGCCGTTGCCTGGCTGGCGCCGGTGTAACCAATGCGGAACGACAAGGCGCCCCCCACAATTTCAGCCTGGTCGTCGCCCGCGGCATCGGTAAACGACTTGTATACCTTGCCTTCGTTGGTCTGGATGCGCAGGGTGTTGGGGATATACGTGGTACCGGTGGGAATATTATCGTAGAATCCTACGCTGTCAATCGTTCCCCGGCGAACCACCACAGAGGTGCGGATTTCCAGCTGGTCGCCTGTTTCAATGCTGCCACCACCGGGCTTGCTCAGGTTGATGAAGCTCTTTCCGATGTCTACCAGGATGTTGGTGATACAGATACTGAAACCGCCCAGTGATGTGATGGAGCCGGCTGCATTGGAGTAAACGCGGATGAAATATTCCTGTCCCACAGTAAGATCATGTGCCCCGATGGTGGTGGTGCCGCATTGTAACGAGGTGAGCGAACCGCAGGTGCCGGAAAACAGTTCCATCCGTACACCGGCCGCATTGAGATTGGTGCCAAGACTGCTGAGCGTGATCACCTGGTCGGCTGCCTGTGCCGTAAACCGGTACCAAACATCATCGTTGGCTGTACCGCCGCAGGTGGCGGCAATGCCGGAATTGGTGGCGCTGGCTACCGTTCCCCGCACATTGGTGCAACTGTTGCCGGGTGTGAGATTAATGGCGCCGGAACAGTTATCATTGGAAATTTCGTACCAGGTCATGATACTCCGCGAGAAAGTCGTGGCAGTACCGGGCGCCTGCTGCACATTTCCCGTGGCGCCCGCGGCCGCCAGGATGCGGTAGGCGGCTGTATGTGTTTGGGTTCCGGTTGTGTTGCGGATCTGGTTGGCAAGTCCGGTCTTGCTCCACCCTGTACCACTGAGGGATCCCCAGGTGGAGGAATTAGCGCCACTCCAGAAACCCATGGTTACGGAGTTGGGCAAAGTGGTGGTGACGCCGGTAATGATATTGGGATTGGCATTGGAAGATGTGTTTGTTTGCAACGCATCCACCGCCCAGATATGATTGGCGTTGGTGGGCCGGAAGACATACATCACTGCGGTGAGGGCCAGGGTATTTCCTGCACCTACAGTAACGGTGGGGTTGGCGCTCCAGGTTCCGTTGTAGCGGCACCAGATGATGCGGGTGCTTTGGGTGTTGGCAGAGTAAGAGGCTTCCGCTACCCATGACTGACCACCTGCATTACCTATCGCGGGGTTAAAGCTGTTAGCCCGGTATTGGGCATGAATGACCACCAGGTCGCCTGCCTGCATATTGGCCGGAGGATTGATGGTGATGGTGGGTCCGGCAGAAGCGGCATTGTCGTTGGGGGTGGAGCCATAACCAAAGAAAGTCTGGGCTTCTGCTGAAAAGACTACCAGCAGGAAAGCGCAACCCAGCAGTAATCGGGTGGCAAAGGGGTACAGATATGTCCGTAACGCACGCATAGGGATGGGATTGGATGTTCAGAAAAGATCAGGCAACAAACATGAACAACGGTTAACCCGTGCAATGCATGGTGAGCTGGTCCGGAACAAGTTGTGTACGGCATACAACAGAAAGAAAGTGTAGAGTTTCAGTTTTCATGGGGTCGGGATTTGTAACAAATGTAGATATCCGGGTTGGCCGAAACAATAGGATTTCCCGCCAAATCCGCGGACCGGGAAAATACGGAACGAGAAAGAGGCACGGGTAAAAAAGGCTTAGTAATTGATTTTACGGGCTTTAGCATGCAGCCACGGGTTGAATGGGAAAAACACTTCAACAAGCCAGCCATCACTTTTTTTGGCCGATACAGGTGAACCTGTACCGACAGGCCCTGTTTCTGCTGAATACACTTGCAGGTAATCTAAAAAAAACCGCCGGAACTACCGGCGGCTTGCTACAGAAAATATGGTATCAGAGTTTCATTACCCGCTTCTGCACTATGCCACGCGAAGTGGTCACGAGCAACACATAGGTGCCTGCCGGCAGGCGATGCACATCGGTAAGGGTAACGGGATTCAGGCCGGCTTCCACCACTTGTTTCCGTTCCAGCAGGGGTCGTCCGAAAAGATCCAGCAACCGGATCTGAACCTGTTCTCCACGCGGAGCCACCAGCTCAAACTGCAACTGGGTGCGGAAGGGATTCACCACGCTGTGCAGTTCAAAATCACCATCCGGTGGAACCAGCGAAATAATCCGGCTGTAGGTAGTTCCCATATTCCCTTCCCCGGTCATTTTCAGGCGGTACCAGGTCTTGCCCGTAAGCAACTTCGGATCGGTAAACTGGTAGTGTTGCACCGTGGTGGAGGTACCGTACCGGCTGTGAACACGGCCGGCCAATTCGAAACGAACGCCATCCGTACTGCGCTCCACGTCAAACCACCCGTGTTGCTGTTCGGTAAGGGTTTCCCACTTCAGGTGGGCGCGGCGATCCGCTACAGCACCTTTGAAGGGGCCCATTTCCACCGGCAATACGTCACAGGCGCCAATGTTGATCTGCACCAGTTCGGGCGCGGAATAGGAGTTGCAGTTGCTGTTGTTGAGATTGTCAATGGTTGTACCCACTTTCAGGCGGTACTGGTGCCCATCCTGCGATACGTTGGCCAGGAACTCGGGGTAAAAGATGGTATCGCGGTAACTGACGCCATTGTACGAATAACTGAAACTGTCGATATCACTTTTCAAAGGTGCCGGATGCCAGGTAGCGCCCCCGTCGGTGCTTCGCTCCCACTGGTAGTAGCGGTAATTCTCGTAGAAGGTGCTAACGATAGAGGATACCCGAACCTGCGAGTTGCGGCAGAGTTCATTTGAAATTGTAGGGAAGAACTGCAACTGCGGCAAACAGGTCGCCAGGCTGATATCGTCCATCACCCAGTCGTTACCCCCGCCGCCCGGTGCGTTATTTTTAATGGAAATGGTAATTGAGGTTTGACCAGGCAGTGTGCGGAATACAAAGCCCTTCTTCACCCACTGACCCCACTGTCCGATGTAATCAATATTACCCGAAACATAGTAGTCAACACCGTCTATCTGAAACGTAAGATTGGGCTTTACTCCAGACGAATCGCCGGGACCGGAAGGAATATAACCGGCAGGTACGCTGGGACTTGATGCTCCCCTGGCTGCACTGTCGATGCCGCAGCGTTTACAAACATTACGGAACCAGGCCGAAAATTCATAGAAAGTGTTTTCACAGAGACCGGTGATGGTCTGGTTGTTGGCCACCCCCAGGTCGTAGGCCGCATTCACCGCCAGCATGTACCCACCGTTGGCGCCGCTGGCGGGAGGCGGATTGCCGGCCAGCGGATCGGCAGCACCGGTGTGGTCGCCGATGATATCCCATACCCCAAAGACCCGGTCCGTACTGGGGCTTTGCGGACGTATCACAAAGGAATTGGTGTTCTCGCTGGGACTGAGATTCTTCACCACCGCATAATTACCATCGCCCGGGTTACCTGTAGTAAGTGATACATAGTTATAGCCAGGTACCGTGCCCGGGTTGGCGCCGTTGTGAGCCGTACCCGACCCAAAATCGCCACTTCCGGCAATCACGTTATTAGTACCGGTTGCATTTTCACATAAACCATAGTTCGGGTACACCCGGAACGAAAGGGGGTTGGGGGAAAGGGTGTATTCAGCTGCTCCTGCGGACCCCACCTGGTTGCGGTAGCGGATGGCGCCGGGTCCATAATTGATCAGTGTTTCAAAGGGAACGGAAGGGTCCACCCGTACGCGGTAAGTGATAACGATAAGCATTCCACTTGCCCGGGGGCGGTGGGTATTCGAATTATAATAACCACCCCGTTGCGAAGTATCGGGTACGGTGGATGTAACAAAACCAACGGGCATATTCGTGGGAGATAAAATGGTGTCACGGCCCAGGTTGAAACGGATGGTTTTGTTGGCCGCTTGATACATGGCAAAATCATCACCGGGACCATCGGTGTAAGATGCATAGGGCAAGCCTTCGTTGGTTACCAGGCGCAGACTACCCGGTACATAGTTCAGGTTATCGGGAATCGTGTCGTTGAAGCGGGTACGGAAAATATGATACGTAGAGCCGTTGTTACGAACGTTTAACGAAACCCTTACCTCCAGTGTATCGCCGGGTGTTACGGTTCCGCCATTGGGACGGGAAACGTTGATGAAGCTTTTCCCGCTGGTAACAATCGGTACTATTGGATGTGTTACACAAATATTGAAATTACCTGCACTTGTAATTGCTGAGGCTCCTGCTGAATAAACCCTTATAAAATAGGTAGCGCCAACTGTTAATCCGGTTGCCGTTAATGTGGCCGTATTACTGCAGGCTAACGATGTTAATGTGCCACAACTACCTGAAAAGAGTTCGGTGCGTGTGCCGGAACTGCTGAGATTAGTACCCAGAGATGATAAGGTGATGGTTGAAGCGGTGGCTGCAGCTGAAAAGCGAAACCAGACATCGTTGTTGGGGGTGCCGCCGCAGGAGGGGGCCGCAATACCCGAGCTGGTGGCACTTTCCACCGTGCTACGGATATTCGTACACGAAGTATTGGAAGTAAGTTCTATTGCACCTTCACATGCATCACTAATCTCGGCCCAGCACATGCGGGTTCGTGTAGTGTTAGTGTTTGCCGACTGAACCTGGGAAACAGCAGGAATGGAAGCAACACCTTCCTGTATATTATATGCGCCAGTGTGCGATAACGTGCCGGTTGCCGAATTGCGCAACTGATCAGGTAACCCGGTTTTTGACCACCCGGTTCCACTCAGTGTTGACCACGTATTGGCAGAACTGTTGCCCCACAAACCCAAAGTAACGGTGCGGGGATGAAGGGTGGTAAATGTTGCTATACTCTGGGTTGTACCGGTGCCACTGGTATTATTCTGAGCATTGTCCACCACCCAATGATTGTTGGGGTTGGTGGGGCGGAATGCATACAAGTGTACTGAAAGCGCATTCGTACCTGTTGTAATGGTGACAGAGGGGTTGGCCGACCAGGTTCCATTGAAGCGGCACCAAAAAACGTTGTACCTGAAATTTGTTCCGGCGCCGGTGGTTCCACTGTTCCAGGTTTGACCACCAGTAGCCGAAATAGTCAATGTTCCGGAAGTGTTCCGGTATTGTGCATAGATTACCACTAAATCACCCACCTGCATGGCAGCCGGCGGAACAACAGCCACAGTAGGTCCTGCTTGTGATGCATTATCTGTAGCGGGTGCTGAAGAGTACCCAAAAAAGGTTTGGGCACTTACAGGCTGTAAAAACAGATGAAATACACCTGCTAATACGATGTGTAAAAGCGTACGGAATAGTCGAGTGTGCTTCATAAATAAGGTACAGTATTGGGTGGTTAAAGTTGCCGTAGCCAGCAACCTGATCAATCAGACACCTGAAAAGAGGAATGAATACTACCGGGAATAACTACCTGCAGATAAGAGAATCCATCTAACAGGTACAGGCGGGCAGAATACAAACACGTTTCAAAGGAATCAGATTTGAGGCAAAAATAGATGATGTCTGATAATGCGACAATAGATAAATCACTAATATTTTCACATGGTATTTATACGATAAGATAAAGGAGAACCCCTATAGACATTGTTCAGGAATACAATTACATTTGTGCCATCCAAAATCCTGTAATAAAATCATGAAACGACTACTGCTTTCGCTTTCGATCTGTCTCGGATCATTAATCAGCTATGCACAGCCCGCCAATAATCTTTGCGCCAACGCGGTTACGTTGAATTCCAATTCAACCTGTGTAACAACAGCGGGTACCCTGGCAGCTTCCACTTACACCACCATAACAAGCCCCTGCGGGGCCAGTTCCGGTAACCGCAATGATGTATGGTACCGCTTTACCGCCCAGGCAACGCAGGCAACCATTTCAGTAACAGGTGCGCTTACGGCCCCCCGCTTCCAGGTTTATACCAGTAATTGTGCCAGCCTCACGTCAGTATTCTGCAGCACCGCCGGCACAGCAGCATTTTCAGGTCTCACGCCTGGCACAACCTATCTTTTACGTGTTTATTGTAATAATAACAGCAATAACACTTTTAATGTATGTGTACAGCACCCGGCTCCATCGCGGATGCGGGAAGTGTTTACCGACACTGTGCTGGCCACCAATGGCGCCAACCTCAACAGCCCCTGGGAAATAACCTACGGGAGCGACAACCACCTCTGGATCACCGAATCCAAAACCTTCCTGGTGCGCCGGTTGAGTCCCACCGCTAAATACACCACTACACCACCCGCCTCCACCGTGGTACTGGATCTTACAAGCGCCACATGGCCTGTCGGTATCCGCAGAAACTATACAGTTGGCGCAACGGTTAACGGTACAGCCACACCCGACCCGCAGGGAGGACTGATGGGCCTGGCCATTCACCCCGAATTCAGCACCAATCCGTCCAAACAATTTGTATATGTAGGTTACGTACGCCAGTATCTGGGCCTCAACCAGAGTTATGCCGGTGAAACGGTAAACGGGCACTTGTTTCTGAACAATATCGTACGTTTTACTTACAATACCGGTACGGGCCAGCTGGAAAGTCCGGTCGTGATCTGTGACACCATCCGCGGCAGTAACGACCACAACAGCGGTCGCATGATCATTGCTCCCGTGAACGGAGTACCTTACCTGTTTTATGCGCAGGGTGATATGGGATCCGGCCAGTTTGCCAATTCCAACCGTGCCATTAAATCGCAGAACATTCAGTCGTACGAAGGTAAAATGCTTCGCTTCAACCTCGAACCTGATGCCGATGCCGACCAGGGTGCAGTGGACTACAACCAATGGATTCCCAACGACAACCCATACAACAATGTTGCACCGGTAACCGGGCAAAGCGCTGTATACAATATCGGTCACCGTAACGTGCAGGGCTTTTCGGTGATTAATAATAAGCTTTATGCCGCCTCACACGGCCCCTTCAGCGATGACGAAGTCAACCTCCTGGAAGCAGGTAAAAACTACGGTCATCCCCTTGTGATCGGATTTGCGGCCGATAATAATTATAACAATGTAAAAGCAGGTACCAGCACCGGTTCTCTTCCGTTGATCACAAACGAATCTGCCAATGCAGCTGGCCTGGCGAATTACGTGGATCCCATTTATTCGTTTTTCGTCGCACCCAACGGTCCGGCCGGAACTCTGAATACCGTTCTGAATGTATATAACAGTAACCCACCCAACTCCGGCTGGTTGTCCATTGCACCTTCCGGCATGGACGGCTACACCGGTACAGCCATTCCGGGTTGGAAAAACTCGTTGATACTGGCTTCGCTGAAAAAAGGGTATATGATGCGGATTAAACCCAATGCTGCGGGTACGGGGGTAGATCCGATCGGCGGATCCGACACGTCTGCTGTATTCAATACACAGAACCGCTTCCGCGACCTGGCTATTGATCCAGATGGGGCCAGCATCTATGCCGTGATTGACCGGAGCGGCAGTACGTCGGGTCCCACTTCCGACAATCCGGTTTCCAGTGCCTGTGCGGGTTGTATCGTTAAGTATACCTTCCTGGGTTACGAAGCTTCCGGAGGCACCAGCAGCATTCCCAACACCATCGCCATTGACTCTGCCACCACGAACAGTTGTATACCCGGCTCCAGCGTGGTTATCAGCACCGCCAAAGGCAATGCCAATCTCTGGGTCCCCATCACCGGACCCAACGGCGATGTAGTGGCCGAAATCAATGCCAACGGCAATAACCTGGGAACGGTTACCACTTCATTTTTCGTAAAGACCGGCGACAGCCGCTTTTTTGGCGGTATGCCCTATATGAACCGCAACGTCACCATCACCCCCCAGTTCCAGCCTTCGTCCAACGTGAGCATCCGCCTCTATTTCACCCGCGGCGAGTTCAACAAACTGCGGGAAGCAGACCCCACCGTTACCACCACCAACGACCTGGCCATCCTGAAAAACAACGATAACTGCGGCAGTACCTACGGCGGCGGCACCCTTACCCAACCCGCAGTTACCGGACGGTATACCCAGGGCACTTTCGGACACGCCCTGCAGGCCAGCATCAGCAGTTTCTCCACCTTCTACATTGCCAATGCCAACTCCACCCTGCCCTTCCGCCTGATTTCGTTTACAGGCTCCGCACGGGGTGAAGCCGGCCGCCTGCAGTGGACCGTAACGGATGAAGATGCCGTAACGGCATACGAACTGGAACGCAGCTCCGATAACCGGCAGTTCAGCACCATCGCCACGCTGGAAGCAAAAGGAGTGGGCACCGACCGGTTCACCTATGCCTATAACGATGCCAAAGCGGCCCAGTTCAGCCGCGTGGTGTACTACCGCCTGAAGGTGAAAGAACAAAACGGACAATACCGCTACTCTTCCATTGTTCGGATCAACTTCACCCCGGCCGATATATTTGTTCGCCTGGTGCCCAACCCCGTAACCGACCGCACCACCCTGCAGGTGGATGCACCGGCCGATGAACTGGCTACCATCCGGGTAATGGATCAAACCGGACGCACCGTACTGCAGAAATCCGTTACCGTGGTGAAAGGCCGCAACAACTATGAACTCGACCTGGGCAACCTGCCTTCCGGTCTCTATTACCTCGACATCAGCAGCAAATCCTTCAGCCAGAAAGAAAAACTGTTGAAACAATAATCACCCAACAGCACCCCGGCAGCTGCCGGGGTGCTGTTTCCCAAAACCTGCCCATATGAAAAAATCCATCGTACCTGCCTCCATTCTTTCCGGTGTTATGCCGGGGATCCGGTCCATACAGACAGCCGAAAACCACCTGCTCCTCCTCCGGGAAACCGGCGAAGACCTCAGCGGGAAAGTGTCGCTCCTCTACCACCTGTTCTTCGGATCCACAACCCGCGGATCCGGACAGGCAAAAGAACAGGCCGCACCAACGGAACCCGATTACTACAGCAGCTACGAATAAAAAAAGGAGAGGTTACCCTCTCCTTTATCTTTTTATTGTACCATTTTTCAGATCTTCCCCACCATTTGCTCGGGGCGAACCCACGCATCAAACTGCTCCGGTGTTACATACCCCAGTTTCACCGCCATTTCCTTTAACGTTGTGCCCTGCCTGTGCGCTTTCTGGGCAATTTCCGCTGCCTTGTAATAACCGATTTTGGTGTTGAGCGCGGTTACCAGCATGAGGGAGTTGTCTACGTGTTTGCGGATATTGGCGGCAATGGGTTCAATGCCCACCGCACACTTATCGTTAAAGCTCACACAGCCATCGCCGATCAGGCGGGCGCTGTGCAGAAAATTATAAATCATCACCGGCTTGAACACGTTCAGCTCAAAATGACCGGTGGCGCCGCCGATATTGATGGCCACATCGTTGCCCAGCACCTGGGCAGCGATCATCGTCAGCGCCTCGCACTGGGTGGGATTTACCTTGCCCGGCATGATGGAAGAGCCAGGCTCGTTATCGGGGATGAATATTTCGCCAATGCCACTCCGTGGACCACTCGACAGCATGCGGATGTCGTTGGCAATTTTCATGAGGCTTACGGCTACGGTCTTGAGCGCTCCGTGTGCTTCCACAATGGCGTCGTGGGCTGCCAGGGCTTCAAACTTGTTCTCAGCTGTACGGAAAGGCAACCCCGTTAGCTGTGCGATGTGCTTTGCCACAGCCACATCATAGCCGGGTGGTGTATTAATGCCTGTACCCACCGCCGTACCCCCAAGTGCGAGCTCGCTCAGGTGTGCCAGTGAGTTTTTAATTGCCCGGATGCCGTGATCGAGCTGCGATACATAACCGCTGAACTCCTGTCCCAGGGTAAGCGGTGTGGCATCCATGAAATGCGTACGTCCGATCTTCACCACTTTACGGAAGGCTTTGGCTTTCTTGTCGAGTGTATTCCGGAGTTTGAGGATACCGGGAATGGTGGTCTCCACCAGGATCTTGTACGCGGCAATGTGCATGGCCGTGGGAAAGGTATCGTTGCTGCTCTGGCTCTTATTCACATCGTCGTTGGGGTGGAGGTATTTCTCCTTATCGGTGAGCTTTCCGCCTGCAAGTACATGTCCCCGGTAGGCGATCACTTCGTTTACATTCATGTTGCTCTGTGTACCGCTGCCCGTCTGCCACACCACCAACGGAAACGCATCATCCAGTTTGCCGGCCAGGATCTCTTTGCACACTTTGGCAATGAGGGCGGCTTTCTTTTTCTGCAGCACGCCCGCCTCCTGGTTGGTAAGTGCAGCAGCATGTTTGAGGTAGGCAAAAGCCCGGATGATTTCTTTGGGCATCCGGTTGATGTCCTGTGCAATTTTAAAGTTGTCGATGCTGCGCTGGGTCTGCGCTCCGTAGTAAGCCTCAAGGGGAACTCTCACCTCCCCCATCGTATCCTTTTCAATTCTGTAGTCCATATGCTGATTTTGATGAATAAATGCATGGCAAAGGTAGGCCGCGGGATGTAGTCGCTGCGCCTATTTTCCCGAAAACTGCGGCTTCCGTTTTTCGAGAAAGGCGGCCGTTCCCTCCCGGCGGTCTTCGGTGGCGAAAGCAGCACCGAATTCCTCCACTTCGGCAACATATCCCCGCACCGGATCTTCCATGCCGGCCTGAACTGCCCGGATGCAGCCCGCTACGGCCAGCGGCGCTTTCTCATTGATAGTAGTCAGTAATTTCCTGGTCGTCTCCAGCAGTTGATCAGCCGGCACCACCTGGTTCACCAGCCCCCAGTGCAGGGCCTCCCGGGCATCCAGCATCGCCCCTGTGAGCAACAACTCCAGTGCCTTTCCTTTGCCCACCAGTTGCACCAGCCGCTGCGTGCCGCCATATCCGGGTATCAAACCCAGGTTCACCTCGGGCTGACCAAAGCGGGCGTTTTCGGCCGCCACGCGGAAATGGCAACTCATGGCCAGTTCACAGCCCCCTCCCAGCGCGAAACCGTTGACGGCCGCCACGATGGGTTTAACCGCCTGCTCGATACGGAAGAAAGTTTCCTGCCCACGGCGGGCAAGTTCCATGGCGCCTGCTTTGTCGAGGCTGTCAAATTCCGAAATATCAGCTCCGGCCACAAACGCTTTCGCACCGGCGCCGGTAAGCAATACCGACTTTATGGCCGGGTTGGATGCCACCTCATCCAGGGCCAGGTTGAGTTCGGCAAAAACGGTTTTATTGAGGGCATTGAGCTTATCGGGACGATTGATGGTGATGGTAAAGATGCCCTCTTCCAGGTGGGTGAGCAGGGTTTCAAATGACATGGCAATTTTTGGGTAAAGATACGAGGTGATGAGAACAAGGAGGAAAAGCAACCTGAAGTAAAAGAGATCTAAAAGGATGGCAGCGCAGAACAATGCCCGGACAAAAAAAGACCTATAAGGTTGGCAGCGCAGCTACGCCGCCCGGCAAACCTTACAGGTCTTGCTGCATAAAAAAATTATTTCTTCCTCCCCCGGGGCAGATCATAGCAGAGCGACAAGGCAAAAATCTGCGCCTCCATGCCGGCAAAGGGTTGCTGGTTATTCGACTGGTAGGAAGGATTGAAAAAGTTATTAGGGAAATACTGCGCTTTCAGGCCCAGGTGGTGCACCACGAAGCCGGCGAATACCGACGGCATAAACAACGGTGTCTGCTTGCCGAACCAGGTATTGCTTTTGTCTGTTTTCTTTCCGTTGAGGAAACGTTTTTCTTTGTAGTTAATGGCAAAATCGGCTTCGGCGCCCACAAATAAATAGGTTCCCTTTTCCAGGTTTCCGAATTTAAAGCCGGCCGGTACACCCAGGGTTATGACCCTTCTCTTAAAGCGCACACTGTCGTTGTCGTTGTAAATCAATCCCAGGTTGCGTCCCGAAAACCCAAAGAATACGCCCACGTCCTCGCTGAAATCATGGTTGATGAGGGTGCTGCTGTAGAGCATCACCAGGCGGGGCATATTGGTCAGCTGGTTGCCATTCCGCGACACATTGCTGAAGGAAACCGTGGCCAGGTCACCGGCATCGGTTACATACCAATTAGATTTATTTTTGGAAGAAACGCTTTGAGCCGTTGTGCCGGTTGATAATAAGAGGCCGGCCAGGATGAAAGTGATAAGTTGTTTCATGTGGTATTTTGGAGCAAAATACTCAAAAAAAACAAACCCCGTTCCGTTATCAGAAATTACGGTGAGCGGCTACCCAGTCGGCTATATAGTCAGCAATTTCGTGGGTATTGGCCCCTGGATGAAAAAGCTTCCCTGCGCCCAGGGCAGCCAGTTGCTCCATGTCTTCATCGGGAATAATGCCGCCACCGGTGAGCAAAACGTCATTCATCTTGTGCTCCTGCATCAGGGCCAGCACTTTGGGGAATATGGTCATGTGAGCGCCACTGAGAATACTGATACCGATGGCATCCACATCTTCCTGCAGGGCCGCCTGTACCACCATCTCCGGCGTTTGCCGCAGCCCGGTGTAAATAACTTCCATCCCCGCGTCGCGTAAAGCAGTGGCAATGATTTTGGCGCCCCGGTCGTGGCCATCCAGTCCCACTTTGGCAACTAATACCCGTATTGGTCGTTTCATGGCATAAATTGATGCGCTAAAATACAGCCTTTCGGGAAACCGCTTCGTAACTTAGATCATGCGCTACCGGAAATTTGGTCATACAGATCTGCACGTAAGCGAAATCGGTTTCGGTGCCTGGGCCATCGGGGGCGATGCCGTGGTGGGAACGACGCCCATCGGCTGGGGTAAGACCGATGATGCCACGTCCCGGGCTGCCATTCATGCGGCACTGGACGCGGGGATCAATTTTTTTGATACGGCCGACATCTACGGGCTGGGACACTCCGAAGCGCTGCTGGGTGAAACCATTGGCCTGCGGAGCGATGTGATCATTGCCACCAAGGTGGGTAACGTGGCCCGCGACAACCGGTTTACGGTTGATTACAGCGCTGCTCATATCGTAAGCGCCTGCGAAACCTCCCTGCGGCGTCTGCGGCGCGATACGATTGACTACTACCAGTTGCACACCGCCCGGTTTCCCCACCTGCAGGAAGGCAGTTGCATCGAAGCCATGGAACAGCTGCAACGGCAGGGGAAAATCCGGTACTGGGGACTTTCCCTCAACACGTTTGAACCGGAAGCCGATGCCGGTTTTCTGATGAACCAACAAAAAGGGAATGGTTTCCAACTGGTACTGAACCTCATCAACCAGGCGGCCCTGCCCCTGCTGCGGCGGGCAGCCCGCCAGGGTTACGGCATCATTGCCCGCATGCCGTTGCAGTTTGGATTACTTACGGGAAAATTTGACAAAGAAGCCCGGTTTGAAGCTGCCGATCACCGCAAAAGACGGCTCACGCCGGAAGTGCTGGCCGCAGCGGCCGAAGCAACGGCACCTTTGTGGCAACTGTGTGAAAAATATAATTGTACCCGCACCCAACTGGCACTCAGTTATGTATGCAGTTATGAAGAAGTGTCGGTGGTGATTCCCGGTATCCGCACACCGGAACAGGTAGCGGCCAATACCAGCGGTTTGTTTCAGCTGGAAGCGACGGACAGGGAATGGATCGAATCGCTGGGAAGCACTGCTTTCATTCCCCTGATGCAACTGATACGGGAGCAGGGTTAAAGTAACGTAATAGCCTTTTCGATGCGGCGGATCACGGCATCGCGGCCAATGCAGGCGGCAATCTGGAACACACCCGGACCAAACTTCCCCCCCACCAGCATAATGCGCAGCGGCAACTGCAGTTCGCCGGGTTTGATCTGTTTTTCAGCGGCAAGATCTTTGAACAACTGTTCTATGGCAGCCAGGTCCCACAAAGCAAGTTCCTGCAGCCCCGTACAGAATGCCGTAAAGAAAGCCGTTTTCTCCGGCGTCCACTTCGGCCGTATCGCATCTGTATCGGGTGTTTCCGGATCGCGGTAGAAAAATGCTGCCTGCTCCACAAAATCGGGCAGCAGGGTGCAGCGCTCTTTCACCAGGCCCACCACCACGCGGAGATACGTGTCGTCCAGGGCATCCAACCCGGCCTGCTGCAGCAAGGGGGCAACCAGTGCGGTCAGTTCTGCATCGGGCAGACGCTTGATCCATTCGTGGTTGAACCAGCGGGCTTTTTCAAAATCAAACCGGGCGCCACCCTTGTGTACCCGCTCCATATCAAAAGCCGCCACCAGCTCTTCCGTACTGAACAGTTCCTGTTCCGTTCCGTTGTTCCATCCCAGCAAGGCCAGCAGATTGATGAAGGCTTCGGGCAAAAACCCCCGTTCCCGGAAACCTTCTGTGATGGTGCCGGTAAGCGGGTCAGTCCAGTTCATGGCATATACCGGGAAACCGTATTTCGCTCCGTCGCGCTTGCTGAGCTTTCCGCCTGGTCCCAGGATCAGCGGCAGGTGCGCCCAGCGGGGCATTTCCTGCTCCCAGCCCAGGTACTTCCACAGCAGCAGGTGTACCGGCGCGCTGGGCAACCATTCCTCACCGCGGAAGGCGTGGGTGATCTGCATGAGATAATCATCCACCACCACCGCAAGGTGATAGGTGGGCATTCCATCCGCTTTCAGCAGCACTTTATCGTCCACCAGGCCGGTTTCATAGCGGATCTCCCCGCGGATCATGTCGTCAAAGGAAACCACATCGTTCTCCGGCATTTTGATCCGTATTACATAGGGTGTGCCCTGTTCCAGCAGGGAGCGGACCTCCGCATCGGTCATCGTAAGACTGTTCCGCATCTTCTTCCGCAGGGTGTGATCATACTGCGGTGTGGGATTGCTCTCTGTTTTGTTTGCCTGCCGCATGGCATCCAGCTCTTCGGGCGTATCAAAGGCGTAGTAGGCATACCCGTTGGCCACCAGCTGCTGGGCGTACTTCCGGTACAGGTCTTTCCGCTCGCTCTGGCGGTAGGGACCGTAGCCGCCACCATGAACCGGACTCTCATCCGGCTCCAGGCCACACCAGCGCAGGCAATCGTAGATGTACTGCTCCGCCCCTTCCACATAACGGCTCTGATCGGTATCTTCAATACGTAACACAAAGACCCCACCGTGGTGACGGGCAAACAGGTAGTTGTATAATACCGTACGCACGCCGCCCAGGTGGAGGCCACCGGTGGGACTGGGTGCAAATCGAACACGTACACTCATGCGGCAAAGATAACCGTATCCGGCATTTTCCTCTCCGCCCGAATGGTTTCAGCAGAAATGAACTATTTTAACCGCGGAAAACGGCTGCGGCAGCAGTTGTGTTACAGACATGCGCTACCCCATACTCTTACTTTTCATCCTGTCACTGGCGCAGGTAACGGCCCAGGAAGCCTTCCGGTTACCGGCAGTGAACGTGCTGCACGACAGTGCTGTTGTTTGCGGACGGCTCACCTTGTTTCCCATCAAGCGGGTTACTGCTGCTGAAGCAGCGCCTGACAGTACAGGCAGCTCCCGTTTTCTCCTGCTGCGGGAAGGACTGAAAACGGGTAGTGTTGCCATAAAAGAAAGAGGCCCGTTTATGCTGGACAACATCGGGCAGGTGCTGGTGGAAAACAATTCCAACAAGCCCCTGCTGATCCGGAGCGGAGACATCCTCTTAGGCGGCCGGCAGGATCGTGTTTTTGCCAGAGACACCCTCCTGGAGCCGGGCACCCAGGTGCATACGGTACCTGTTTTCTGCATTGAAGAAGGACGCTGGAGCAAACGGGAAAAACCCTTTGCCTATGGTGGACAGGTGGCAACAGGACTGCAGCAATTAATTGACAGTACGCAAAACCAGACACTTATCTGGAACGCTATCCGCCAACTGTTGCAGGAACGCAACCAGCGTGGCAGCACATCGTATGCAGCCTTGACACATAAGGGAAAAACAGCCGATACCCTGCGTGCCTGTCTGGCGGAACTGCAGCAGCAACTCATTGGGAAAGACAGCAACTACTGCGGCATTCTGGCGGTGGCCAACGGGAAGGTGCTGGGGGCCGATCTGCTGCTGAGCGAGTCGCTGTTTTATCAAACCCTTCCCCTCCTGCTGGAGAAATACCTGGCAGAAGCCTGGCTGGGTAGCACTGCCGGTAAAGAGGATTACCGGAACGCAACAGCATATGCAGCCGAGATGCTCAGCCCTGCTTCGCAACAACGCTTCCTGGCAAAGAGAGGCAAGCGGTTGTACTTCAAGGGACAACTGATCCAGATAACTGGCTTTTGATTGGATACAGCTGGTGTATCGGAGGCAATCCTGCAGTCTTTTTCCCCCGTATTTTATTCAACTCTTTGACGCCTGCTGCTGCAGCATCCGTGAGGAATCAAGTAACTTCACCCTATGTTTTACCTGGTTACAGCGCCCTGGTGTATGCGACGGATGTACCCGCGGGGGCTCGTTTGGGAGCAACCCACCCGGGAGAAGGTCGTTTATCTCACATTTGACGATGGACCGCATCCGGAAGCAACGCCGTATGTGCTGGATGTACTGCAGGAATTTGAGGCCAAAGCCACCTTTTTCTGCGTGGGGAAAAACGTGCAGGAGCACCCGGATATTTACCGGCGCATCCTGCTGGAAGGACATCGTACCGGCAATCATACCCACCACCACCTGAATGGTTGGAAGACCGATGACCACACCTGGCTGGGCGATGTACAGGAAGCCGCCCGGTGGATTGATTCAGACCTGTTCCGCCCACCTTACGGCCGCATTACACCCTTCCAGGCTAAACTGCTGCAGGAAGGAGAACGGCCGTTCCGGATTATTATGTGGAGTTTGCTGAGCGCCGATTTTGATGCACGGGTTCCGGCCGAAAAAAGCCTGCATTACCTGAAAAAACACAGCAGGAGCGGTTCGGTTATCGTATTTCACGATAGTAAAAAGACGTATCCAAAAATCGTAAAAATACTAAAGCCTGCCCTGGAGGAGTTAAAACGTAAAGGATTCGTTTTCAAGACGATAGAATAGGAAAAGGGCTAAAAAAAAGGAGGGCCGGGGTAGACACCCTGGCCCGTTTTTAATCCGTACCCTATGAAAACTGATCTAAAGGTACAATAACTTTTAGATTACTTCCAAGTGAAATTTTTAACGGAGTGTAATTTCTTTGGTTCGTCCGTTGATGGTGAGGGTGGCTTTGTTGTCGCACCGGCCATCACCAAAATCCAGCAAACCGAATACAGCGTTGTATTTGATGCGAACAATCCCCTTTGAAATCCAGCGGCAGGCGAAGCGCTTAATGAGGGGTTCTGTAATTTCATGCGCCCAGGTGATACCCCGGCTGTTTTCGCCGCGACCGGCACCTGTTATCTGAAATACATCGTCCATGGGAAACGCAGGTGTACCATTGCCTTCCAACTGGGTGGTGGTACGAACGGTGCTCCAACGCACCCAGCGGCCGCTGTCCCAGGTCAGCTTGGCGCCAATTACCCGTACGGTGAGAATTCGGTTATTGCTGGTGCTGTTATTCACCACTTCGTGCGTGCCTTCTACTTTCATGCTGTCAACTTTGTAGCCATCAAAGGTGGTAGTGGCCTTGCTGCCCGGAGCCCGCATGGGACCGGTGTATACGGTAATGATTTTGCCTTTGCGGAGTTTGCCGTCGGGTCCCAGGCAACCGTCTTTAAAATCAAGTACAACCGTCTTGGGGAAAGCGCCGGGAGCGGTGGGTGTTACCGTAAGGGTAAAGCAACGCTGTCCGCGACCGGATACATCGCCTTCCATCCGGCCAAAAACGCCAATGCCACCGGTCAGACCGATATCGTCACCGGCTTCCACGCCAATGCCCATGGTGGTATTGAATACTTCATCAAAGGCGCCGTCGGCCTCTGCGTCGTTCACGGTGCTTTCCAGGGTGGCTTCTTCATCCTGGGCCGATATTTTTCCCTCTTTTTTACAGGAAGTAAACAGGATACCGCCGGTTAACAACACCAGCAGTATGCTTTTGGTAATCATGCTCATTGTTTTCATGTTATACGCCTTTTTTGGTTTAAAATGATGGAAACAAAGTAAAGACCGTTAAAGGAAGTGCTGGTTTAAAATCCTTAAAAAAAAATCCTGCAGGTACCCGGGTTGGCCGGATCCGGTAAAAGCCTCTCCTGTACCTTTGCATTTCATGCAACTCATTGACACCCATACACACTTGTACCTTGATTCCTTTTCCGCCGACCGGGAAGCGGTGCTGGAACGGGCCATCCGGGCCGGTGTGGGCCGCTTTTATCTGCCGCATATTGACAGCGAAACAACCCACCAACTCCTGGAACTGGAAGCACGGCACCCCACCCATTGCGTGGCCATGATGGGCCTGCATCCCTGCTCGGTTAACGCTGATTTCGAGAAAGAATTGCAGTTGGTGGAGTCCTGGCTCGGAAAAAGGCGGTTTTCGGCGGTAGGGGAAATTGGTCTTGACTACTACTGGGACAAGACCTATACCGCCCAGCAGCAGGAAGTGTTTGAGCAGCAGATCCGCTGGGCGCTGCACTACAGTTTGCCCATTGTGATCCACAGCCGCAATTCCATGGCCGAATGCATTGCCACGGTACAAAAGTACCAGGACGGCCGGCTGCGGGGAATTTTCCACTGTTTCGGAGGCAGCCGGGAAGAAGCGCAACAGATCATCGGCCAGGGTTTCCTGCTGGGTATCGGCGGGGTGCTCACCTATAAGAAATCGGGGCTGGCGGAGGTACTGTCCGGAATCCCCCCCGAACACCTGGTACTGGAAACCGATGCCCCCTACCTCAGTCCGGTTCCTCACCGGGGCAAACGCAACGAACCTTCCTACCTGGTACACATCCTGGAGGACTTGTCGGCCGCCACCGGCCGCAGCACGGAGGAACTGGCCCGTATTACGACGGCCAATGCATTAAAAATATTCGAAGGCTAAGCCGGAATCTGTTATTTTTGCAGCCCTTAAGGAGACGTGTCCGAGTGGTTGAAGGAGTCCCGGCTGAAGGCCGGGAGAAAGTGTGAAAAAAGATAAGGTCTTAATTTTATATTGAATCTTCGGAGGAGTGCAGGAGTGGTTGAACTGG